>CAJWPC010000001.1 GCA_913045225.1 uncultured Rhodobiaceae bacterium
AGCAGGTCCCAAGGGTTTGGCTGTTCGCCAATTAAAGTGGTACGTGAGCTGGGTTTAGAACGTCGTGAGACAGTTCGGTCCCTATCTGCCGTGGGTGTACGAATCTTGAGAGGAGCTGTCCCTAGTACGAGAGGACCGGGATGGACGCACCACTAGTGTACCGGTTGTAGCGCCAGCTGCACCGCCGGGTAGCCATGTGCGGAAAGGATAACCGCTGAAAGCATCTAAGCGGGAAGCCTCCCTCGAAACTAGTTCTCCCATGAGAGCTGTGGAAGACTACCACTTCGATAGGCTGGGTGTGGAAGTATAGTAATATATGAAGCTTACCAGTACTAATCGCTCGATTGGCTTGATTACACTCATTATTTATGTAATCATACCCATTCATCTTATTTCATAATTTAGGCTTATTCATAGTCTGGTGACTATAGCAAAGGTATTGAACCCGATCCCATCCCGAACTCGGTCGTTAAACCCTTTAGCGCCGATGGTACTACGTCTTAAGGCGTGGAAGAGTAGGACATTGCCAGACTTTGTATAAGCCTAAAATTCTTCATGAATTCATATTTTTGTTTCCATCCAAATTTTAACCTAGTAGTATAATGCTATATTAAACGCTACTACAAATATGGATGGATCTATGATGAACTTCTCAAATAACTCAATTCTAGTTGACAATTATCTCAAAAATCAATCAAACCTCCTCAGTTCGATTATATTAATATTAACAGGTACAATTCTATTAACTCTATCAGCAAAGATTAGTGTTCCATTTTATCCAGTGCCTATGACATTGCAAACACTGCTTGTTTTGTTCATCGGTCTTACTTATGGTCGCATATTAGCCCCATTGACATTAGCATTATATTTATTTCAGGGAGCAATTGGGCTGCCAGTATTTGCCAATGGTGGCGGGATCGTCTATCTTCTTGGTCCAACAGGGGGATATTTAATTGGATTTCTACTCGCAGCGACTATTCTATCTTATTTATCAAATATCGGTTGGAATAGAAATTATGTCCTAACATTTATATCACTAACAGTCGGCACAATAACGATATTTTCATGCGGCTTATTGCAGTTATCACTGGTATTAAATAAAACAATCGCAGAAAGCATGATCTTAGGGCTAATGCCATTTATTTATGGTGAAATTTTTAAAATATTAATTTTGTTGATAATTATTCCACTACTATCAAAAAGAAATATCTCATAAGAGCATGGAATAATAAATGAAGAAAGTTCAAATTGCGCCATCCATACTCTCAGCGGACTTTTCAAATCTTGAGAGAGAAGTCCGAACTATAGAAAAAGCTGGCGCACACATGCTTCACATTGATGTTATGGATGGACATTTTGTAAATAATATTACTTTTGGTCCAGCTCTAGTAAAATCAATTCGAAACAAGACGGACCTCCCATTCGATGTACATCTTATGATTGATCCTGTAGTTAAATATATAACAGATTTCGCTGATGCAGGTGCTGATATAATTACTGTCCATATAGAAGCCGAAGATGACATACGGGGCGCGGTTGAATTAGTTCGATCACTCGGGAAAAAAGCTGGTATTGCTATCAATCCTGAAACTAAAATTGATACAATTATACCATTTCTTGATATTATTGATCAGGTAATTGTGATGTCGGTTCATCCCGGGTCTGCAGGGCAACCTTTTATTGGAGATTCAATAGATAGAATTGGAAAAATAAAGGCACTTATTGCTAATAGGGATATTCTCCTTGAGGTGGATGGAGGTATTAGTTCATTGTGCTCTCAAGATTGTATTAATGCGGGATGTGATATTCTGGTCGCCGGCTCATCTATTTTTAATTCAAATAATTACGAGCGTAGCATTAGCGAGATTATGGGGTCCTAATATCAATATAAATCAATTCTATAATCTTGTGGTTCTAGCTCTCTAAAAACCTCGCCCTCTTTAATCAATAGGAATCTGCTTACAAAATCAATTGCTTCTGCAGGTGTATGGATCGCCATAATAATTGTAATCTTTTTCTTCTCCCTGATTTTTTTGATGAGTTCCAGCATTTCAATTCTCAGATTTGGATCTAATTGGCTAAATGGTTCATCCAGTAAAAGTATTTTTTTATCTGATGACATTACGCGACCAAGTGCAACTCTCTGCCGTTCCCCACCTGATAATGTGCCAATACTCGAATGTATTTTGCTACTAAGATTTAAGTATTCAATTATTTCAAATATTTTCCCCTTTTCATTTTCATGCAGTTTTAGATTTGGTTTTATTGCAATGGCAATATTTTGATAAACGCTGAGATGTGGAAATAGATTATTATCTTGGAATAGCGAAGAAATAGATCTTTTTGATGCTGATAGATTTCTCATCTCTGTATTGTTAATTAGCAGTGAGCCCACTTCAGGCTGCGCAAAGCCAGCAATAAGATTTAAAAAGGTTGATTTGCCAGCACCACTTTGTCCAATTATTCCAACCCATTCACCTTTATTTATTTCAACAGTGAATTTAGTTCGAAAGTTATCTAGCTTTATGGATATGTTTTCTAGCTTAATCATCTCTTCCCCCCAATAAATACTCAGAGATAAAAATTATTGACATAACAAGCATCAATAAAATGAATATTCCAACCGAGGCATTATCCATTCTGTACGAGCCAAGGCTTTGATAAATATATAATGGTAAGGTCCTGATCTCTGTTGATCCAAATAGAGAAATAACACCAAGATCACCCATTGATAATGTAACGGCGACTGCAAAAGCTGTGGCAAATGACCTCCTCAAAAGTGGTAGCTCAAACTTTAGCAATCTTATTACACCCCTGATATCATAGGCGTAAAATAGCTTATCATACATATACGACACTCTTAAATATTCTGGACCAATTATCCTTAATGTGAATGGTATTACAGTTAATGTGTTTATCCCAATGATAATATATGGAGCGATTTCCTGTATGTTATAAATATTCCTTAGTGATAGGAAAATACCTGTTCCGAGCAATACTGGTGGTAAAATCAATATTAGATTACCAGATAATTCGATGAGGTTTGCCAACCATCTGATCCGATATGTAACGATTAATTTTCTGATAGTAATTAGAAACATAACAGAAAATACGATAGAGATTATACCGGAGGACAAACCCAGCAGAAGCGTCCAATAAATCGAATTCAACAGGCTAGGATTTCCAAATATAGTAACATAGCTAAACGCTGTTAAGCATGAAATTACTAATGCCAGAATGGGTAGAAGAAATATCAATATTGCGATAATTAACATCAAAAAGTCGTACACAAGCAACTTTTTGTTTTCTATATTTGAATTGTGCAGTTTGAGTTTGGTGTAGGGCTCAACTTTAAAACTCTTTGTAAAGGATAGAATTATGAGAACAATACAGCTCGCAATAAATATTTGAATGATTCCAAGTGATACTGCACGATCAATATTGAATTCAATCTTCAAAGCATAATAGAGGGCAACTTCAATTATTGAATATTTTGGACCCCCACCTAGAATAAGAACAACGACAAAGCTTGTAAAACACAAAGAAAAGATGATTGCGGCAGTTACGAATAAGTTGTATCTAATCGCGGGCCACTCAATTTGGGTGAATATATTCCAACGATTAAAGTTATTCTGAATTGCAATTCTCCATAATTCTGCCGGCACGCTATTCAGAGAAAATAGTATAATTCTTATTGCGAATGGTACATTAAAAAAAATATGTGCTAATAATATCCCGTTCATTCCATAAATATAATTAAGTTTACTATAGCCAAATAGAACTGATATATCTGAAAACCATCCAGATACTCCATGAAGTTTTATAATTGCAAATACACCGATTATTACCGGGAGTACAAAAGATAGCCATGCGAGAGACAAAATTAATTTTATGATCTTATATTGCAGGTATTTCCGAACTGATAAAGCAAGGGGAAGGGCAATAATTATACTTAATAATGCTGATAGAAGTGACTGATAGATGGTAAAGAAAATAATTCTTTGAATATATTCATCCCCAATTATCTGCTGAATAAGTTTTATATTAGTATATTCAAATATACCAGCTAAAGATAACAGAATTAACGATAGAACTATGAAGGTTGCGATCAATCCTGGTAATAGCCACTGGTATTTTTTTATTTGTGCCAAACTTTTAAACTCATAATTATTTGCTCAAACTTACTTCCCATTCCCTGATCCACTTTTCATTATTGATATCTACTTCTTTTGCTTCGATCCTCAAAGGTTTTTCGATATTAATCAGCTGCTCAAAGGCGTTTGATAATTTAACATCATCTATAACTGGATACATCCATTGCGTCTCGGGTATAATGTCTTGCGCGTCTTTTGATATTAAAAATGATAAGAATTTATCTGCTAGTTCATCATTCTCATTATTGGCTAGCTTTGCAGCAACCTCAATTTGTTCATAGTGTCCATCAGTAAATTTTGCAGCCTTGTAAGTATCATCATTTTCGTAGGTAATGTGATAAGCTGGTGAGGTCGTATAGCTTAACACCATATCTGCTTCTCCATCTAAAAATAAACCATACGCCTCACTCCACCCGGGAGTTACTGTGAGTATATTAGAATTTAATTTTTCCCATATTTCTGAAGCGTCATCTCCATATACTTTTTTAATCCATAAAAGCAGACCCAAGCCGGGTGTTGAAGTTCTTGGATCTTGAATGATAATACTTATTTTACTATTCAGTAACTCATCAAAGCTGGTGGGCGGGTTTTGAATTTTTGAAGAATTATAAATGAAAGAAAAATACCCAAAATCATATGGTACAAATACTTCATCTTCGAACCTGTCGCTAATATTTAAATTTTGAAGATCGAGCGAGTGATTATCAAAAAAGCCGGTCATTTTTGCCTTATGGGTGAGGTTGGAGTCTAGTCCAAGTACAATATCAGCATTAGTATTCGGTCCCTCATACATGACTCTTGTAAGGATCTCAACACCATCCGATAGCCCAACAAATTGAAGATCACACATACAGAACTCCTCGAACTTCTCTTCCAATAAAGGCCCAGGTCCCCATTCAGCTACAAAAGAGTCATATGTGTACACTACCAGTTTATTAGTTTCTGATTGTGCGGGTATTAGTAATAAATATAAGATTAAAAGCGTTTTTGTTATTAGTTTCATTTTTGTCCCTTCTATATTATTTTTTAGGGACTGAAATTTATGAAAACTCAATCCCTACGCCGGTATTATCCGTATCAGGTTCATCGGGTTAGCTTGATAGCTTCTCAGTTAAAACACCCCGTTGAGTGATTTTTATTATAAGTATTTTTTTTTAATTGTCTATTCTTTGGTGTCTAATTTAATTTGATAAGTCAGATAGTAGTGTATATTAGTAGCTATGGATTTATTTTTTATTGTTTGTTTTTTTGCAGGCCTATTAAGTTTTTTATCACCGTGCGTTTTGCCAATAGTTCCATCATACCTGTGTTTTTTAACAGGATCATCATTAGAGGAAATTCGTTCAGTAAATACTATCTATCTTCGTAGATCAATACTTACGCGCTCTATTTTTTTTGTGTTGGGGTTCTCACTTATATTTGTTGGGCTCGGTGCGTCCGCGACTCTGCTACGTCCTATTTTTAATTTCAACATCATTATTTTTGATCAAATTATAACTCTACAAAAAATTGCAGGTCTGGTAATCATTCTATTTGGTCTTCACCTCATTGGAATTTATAGATTTAAATTTTTGAATCGACAATTGAGTATCGGCATCAGCCCAAAGAAGAAAGGTGTCGGCATCTCATTTTTGATGGGAACCGCATTTGCATTTGGGTGGACGCCTTGCATCGGGCCTATTCTCTCAACAATTCTGACCCTAGCATCAGTTGAGGAAACCGTTACTAAAGGGGTTTTGTTACTTACCTTTTATTCCTTTGGATTGGGTGTCCCTTTTATAATAAGTAGTTTTTTAGTGGATGGGTTAATCAAATTCATAAAGAATTTTGGATCGAAATATAAATACGTAGAAATTAGTATGGGAGTAATTATGATATTTACAGGTCTTGCTTTCATTTTTGGTTGGGTTGAAGAAGGCGCCTTCTATCTATTAGAAAATTTTAGTATTTTATCTAAGTTTGGGATTTAATATTGGAGAAATAGTTATTAAATTATCAATAGTGAGCAATTTATCATGTTAGAAAATATAGAAAATCATCCGAAAGTAAAATTTGGTAAAACTGGTGTACTCATTATTAATCTTGGTACCCCTGACGGCACAGACTTTTGGTCGATAAGAAGATACCTAAAAGAATTTCTGAGTGATCGCCGCGTAATAGATATTAATCGATTTTTATGGTGGTTAATTTTAAACTTAATAATACTAACATTCCGACCAAAAAAAACTGGAAAGGCATATAAAGAAATCTGGAATTACGATAAAAATGAGTCCCCTCTAAAAACATACACAAGATCACAAGCTCAATTATTATCAGAGAGACTTAAGAATGTTGAAGTCGATTGGTGTATGCGTTATGGCAATCCATCAATCCGAGATGGTCTGAAATCGATGCGAGAAAAGGGGGTAGATAGATTATTAATTTGCCCCTTATATCCGCAATACTCAGCTGCAACGACTGCAACTGTAAATGATAAAGTCTTTGCTGAACTATCTCATATGCGATGGCAACCAGCAATAAGAACATTACCACCATTCTACGATAATAACGAGTACATAGCCAAATTAAATAAATCAATGAACCAACATCTAGAAAAATTAGATTGGCAGCCGGATATAATTTTAACATCGTATCATGGGCTTCCGAGAAGGTACCTCGACTTAGGCGATCCATATCATTGCCATTGTCACAAGACGACGCGTCTTTTAAAAGAGATGAATAAAAAATATTCCAAAAAAATCATACTATCGTTTCAATCGAGATTTGGAAGAGAGGAATGGCTGAAGCCATACACTGAAGAAACAGTTATTAAACTTGCGAATGATGGTATAAAGAAACTTGCTGTTTTGTCGCCTGCGTTCTTTTCTGACTGTGTAGAAACATTAGAGGAGCTCAATATAGGCATCCAAGAAGTATTTACTGAAAATGGCGGGGAAGAATTTACCCTAATTCCATGCCTTAATGACAGCCAAAATGGTATTGACCTATTAGACTATCTGATAAAAAATGAGTTACAAGGTTGGGTATAATCTATAGGGCTGAAATATTAATTAGATCATGAAGATGTACAATTCCCCTAGGCTTTCCATCCTCAAGCACAAACAAGCTTGTAATTTTTTTGTTATTCATCAGGGATATAGCTGATGATACGATCATTTGGTTAGAAATTGTAATTGGATTTGTCGTCATTATATCTCTAGATTCGCGACCCAGTATATTACCAGATAGGCATCTCCTAAGATCACCATCGGTAATTATTCCAGCCAGGTTTCCGTCACTATCCGTGAGCCCAATACATCCAAGACGTTTTTTTGTCATAATAACAAGAGCTTCTGATATTATAGTATCTTGATTTGCAAGTGGTATTGCATCACCCGTATGCATTACATCTTGAACCGACGAGAGTCTCGCTCCAATTTTTCCAGATGGATGTAGCGATTTGAAATCATCTTTACTAATACCTTTTTCGGTCATTAAAGTTATTGCGATTATATCACCCAGCGCTAGTTGCATTGTAGTAGAAGTGGTAGGCGCTAGGTCATGTGGACATGCTTCAACAAAATTAGGTAAAACAATGGATATGTCTGATTGTTGTGATATGTGACTATCTTTATTTGCTGTTATCGAGATTATTTTTATATTATTTTTTTTCGCAAATAATACTATGTTTCGAAGTTCAATGGTTTCACCTGAATTTGATATCAGGAATAAAATGTCATTTTCTTTTAATAAACCGAGATCGCCATGACTTGCTTCAGTACCATGTAGGAAAAATGATGATGTACCCGTCGATGTAAGGGTGGCAGCAATTTTATTGGCAATCATTCCGCTTTTTCCAATACCCGAAAGAACTACATTACCATCTATTTTCTCAATCAGATCGATGGTATCCATAAGTTTTTCTCCAAGCGTGCTAGATAATTCATTATGTATGGAAGTTAGCCCTGATAGTTCTTTTTCGGCTATATCCATCATTAGCTCTAATCTTTGACTCTGCATAGTTTCCTTCATTCAAATATTAATTTTAAGCATGGTAGACTATAATCAATTTATAAATACACCACTCCAGCCCTCATGCAATCAGCTTCTGTTCGAATATGGATCATTTTATATATTTTTTTGCTAAATAATAGATAAAATTTCATGAATGACATCACTTAGGTCTATACCGTCTACCCATCACAAGTTTAATAAAAAAATCATTTGTTTATTAAAATTAATCTAGTTGAAAATATTTTGAAAACCGATTCGCAAAGTGATATCTTAGGGTGAAGATAATCACTATAAGCCTATGCATAATACAGACTATTGAGGATTTTATGTTAGCCAGAAACATTCCTGGAGTTGCTCTCGCATTAATAATTGCTTATGTTGGTGCTAAATCAAGCCATTTTATTGGTGTTAATTTACTGGGCTTCTCAAAGAGTCCCATATCATCAATTATGCTGGCGATAATATTTGGTATTTTACTTGCGAATATAGTTAATTTACCAAAACGCTTTGAAGAAGGTTTTAAATTCTCCATCAAATATATATTGAGGTTTGGAATAATACTTTTAGGTATTCGATTAGGACTTTTAGATATTCTTAAAATTGGGATAATTGGTTTACCTGTGATTGCAATATGCATCATATCGGCTTTACTAATCGCAAACTATTTATCAAGATCACTCAATATCTCATCAAAAATGGGCTCATTGATAGCAGTTGGAACGGGTATTTGTGGGGCAAGTGCGATAGTTGCTACAGCGCCAGCGATTGATGCAAAAAAAGAAGAGGTAACCTATGCAATAGGCGTAATAACTGTCTTTGGGATTATTGCAATGCTATCCTATCCCTTTTTAGCTCATTTTATATTTGACGGAGATGAATTATTTATTGGGCTATTTTTAGGAACATCTATTCACGAAACAGCGCAGGTTGCAGGATCTGGGTTAATTTATTCGACTCAATTTGATTCACCTAAAACGCTGGATATCGCAACTGTAACAAAACTTGTGAGAAATACATGTATGGTAATCGTTATACCAGTTGTAAGCTATATGTATTACAGAAACCAAAAAGATAAATCACAAGCTAATAAAACATCAATTCTGAATATATTTCCTTTCTTTATATTTGGATTTATTGGGATGGGGATTCTAAGAACAATTGGTGACTATGGGATTGAAAATACGAATTATGCCTTTATGCTTTTTGAAATATCAGTATGGGAGCAAATAATAGATTTAATTAAAACTTCAGCTGAATATCTGCTCGCAATTGCGATGGCAGCCGTCGGTTTAAGTACAAATATATCCTCACTCAGAAGCCTCGGTTTAAAGCCACTCTATGTAGGGCTAATAACAGCTGTAAGCATTGGGATATTAAGCATCGCGTCAATTTATTTAATAAATATTTTAGGAATAACAATTTAATCTTTAATCCAGTCGTAATATATTCAAATAATTCAAATTTTTTTAAATTTTAAAATAGGAGAAAAATGCGTTTAATAACATATAAGAATAGAGAAGATGGCGCTATGCATGTTGGCGTTTTAATTAATAACGACTCCGAAGTCGTTTCACTATCTAATAATGGCTTTCCGAGAGATATGAATGAAATTGTGAAATTGGGTAGTGATGGATTGACTAAAATCAACAAATTACTTGATTCAAAACCAAAAACCCTCTCAATGTCCGAGATCGATCTCTTAGCTCCAATACCACGTCCACTTAGAAATATTATGTGTGTAGGTAAAAATTATCACGATCACGCAAAAGAATTCTATGGATCTGGCTTTGACTCTAGTGGGAAAAAAGCTGTTGCTGATTTTCCAGTAATATTCACAAAAGCAACAACATCGGTAATTGCTACTGGAGATGAAATAATCCTTGCGAATGATTATACAAATACAACAGACTATGAGGGAGAGCTAGGCATTGTATTATCGAAAGGTGGAAAAAATATTAGAGCTGAGGATGCATACGATTATATTTACGGATATACAATTATCAATGATGTCTCTGCCAGAAATATACAAAAACAGCATGAGCAATGGTTTATCGGGAAGAGTCCTGATACATATTGTCCCATGGGCCCCGCAATAGTAACATCAGACGAAATTAGTGATGTCACAAAATTAAAATTGATGACAAAAGTTAATGGAGATATAAGGCAAGACTCAATTGTTGAAAGGCTAATATTTGATATCCCAACCTTAATATCAACAATATCGAAAACCATGACATTGGAGATTTGTGATGTTATTGCCACCGGTACGCCTGCCGGTGTTGGTATAGGTTTTGAACCGCCAATTTACCTCAAGACAGGCGATCATGTAGAAGTTATGATTGATAAGATTGGTAAATTAGAGAACACTGTAAAATGAGACGTTTTTCAAAAAAATATAATAAAAACAGCAATTTATCTATTTCTTAACTTCCATATTTTGTCAATTGTATTTGCTCGATGAAAGCGTTCTGGATAAATTTTGGATATAATGATTTGAGCTAATTTGATACATTGATCACGACTTTTTGGTCTTTCAAATAAGTTATTTTGCAAGCATGGTTGTATTTCCATATCAATGATTTTTTTCATTGATGTTTTTGGCTCTTCAATTGCTGCGAATTCTATAATATCTGACCCTACAACGGCTGCATCCCAAATTTCTGTGAAACTTACATTGTCTATTTCTTGGTTAAAGTGAATTACAACATGATCTGTATCTTTGTTTTTTGACTCCCAAACTTTTTGGCATACATCAAGAATGATTAACTTCTCCTGCTGGGAGTATTTTTCTTTTCTGCCTGAGCCTATTCTTTTACCACCAGATACCATAAACTCTCTCAAATTAATCGTACTTACAATAAAATTATATAAAACATCTTAAGTAAGACTTAATGATGCTATTGAGAAACTTTCAGCATTGAAATTTAGAAGAATATCTTGTACCAATTCACAAAGGGTTTTAGAATATAAAATTTAGGGCGCGTAGCTCAGTGGGAGAGCACTACGTTGACATCGTAGGGGTCACAAGTTCAATCCTTGTCGCGCCCACCATTATGAAATGCATAAAATGGAACAAAACGAAGTTTTAGAATATTTTGATTTTTTACAATCACTTGCTGATGCAGCCGCAAAGATAACTCTGTCTCATTTTAGGCAAAAAGTTCATGTAGAAAATAAAAATTCACAAACAAATAAAATAGATCCGGTGACAATAGCTGATCAAAAAGCAGAGGAAGTTATTCGTGAACTAATATTGAAGAAGTATCCTAAACATACAATTATCGGTGAAGAATTTGATACAATTGATGGTAATCCAAATTACCGATGGTTCATAGATCCTATAGATGGCACCAAATCATTTATATCTGGGGTTCCTCTATGGGGGACACTGATTGGCCTTGAAGTAAATAATGTTCCTGAATTAGGGATCATTGATATTCCATGTATGAATGAACGATATCTAGGATCACACACTCTAAAAAAAGCAATACGTATCAAGGACGGCGTGTCTGAGGATGTAATAACTTCTAATGAAAAAGAGTTAAAAAACGTAAAGTTTGGTTACACAACGGATGAGATGTTTGATGATGAGAGATCCAGAAAAGTTCTAGACAAAGTAAATGGGTCAGTCGGACTTACAAGAACAGGTGGGGATTGTTTTTTTTATACCCTTCTATCATCCGGCTATCTTGATTTGATAATTGAGAATAATCTTAAACCTTTTGATATAGTTCCAATTGTACCGATAATAATAGGTGCTGGAGGTAGCATATCAAACTGGGATGGGGAGAGCATGTACACAGATGGGAATATCATTGCAAGTTGTAATGAGTCAGTTCATGCTCAGATATTAGAAGTTATAAATAGTGTGCGAGTGTAAAACTTAAGTAGAAAAATATTCTCGATCCTGATCTGTTGCTTGCCAAGTAGGGTTAGTAGGCCAATCTTTTGTACGTGAAATCATTGAATTGCCATAACGAACTCGGAATAATATTGTTCTCTCCTGACCCGTAGTGAATTCGTGAAGCTCACCCTTCGGATGAACAACAAAACAACCTTTTTTTACTTTCAGTTCTTCATTTTCTGTTCGCATTATACCGCCACCCTCGTAGCAAAAATAAATTTCTACAGCATCAGGATGGCAGTGATTGGGGCTAACTTGGCCAGGCTCCCAGCAAGCAATTGATACATCTCCTTGATCATAAAAACCAAGTTTCTTTTCAACATGAACTAATGGATTAAATTCCCGTTCAATTTCAAAATCAAAGGACTCCATGAAATACTCATTTAAAATTAACAGGATAAAATCCTAACAGAAAATAAAAATAACACAATGTTACTTGAATTATTTTTAGTGATAACCATATTTATTAATGTAGATGCCTATATGGGTCTACGTAAAATTAACATGTTGCTCAAAGGAGGATATGATATGATGCACACATTTGATTTAACACCACTATATAGAACTTCAATAGGCTTTGATAGATTAGCCCAAATGCTTGATACCATCAATGTCGATGTTCCAACTGGTTACCCACCATACAATATTGAAAAACTTGAAGACAACAAGTACGGTATCTCTATGGCCGTGTCAGGTTTTGATGAAAGTGATCTCAATATTGACGTAAAGGAAAACATACTATCCGTAAAAGGAGATATTTCTAAGAATGACGAGAAGGAGTATCTGCATAAAGGGATTGCTACCCGAAGCTTTGAAAGAAGTTTCAGACTTGCTGATTATGTTGAAGTTGAGTCTGCAAGCCTATCAAACGGTTTACTTAACATCATACTTGTAAGGGAATTACCAGAGGCAATGAAGCCAAGGAAAATTGAAATATCTACAAGTAAGGTAATTGAAGGATAATTTCAAATGTGGTGGAATAGAAATATTCCACCACAAACATTAATACCTCGTGATTAATTCAGATAAATTATATATTTCGTCATCTGTTGTGTTGTATGAAGTCACCAACCTTATAAACTTTGATTGATCGTCGACACATTGTTTGCTCAAAGATACTTTTGTCCATTCATGAAATTTAATATTATTCTTTTCCAGATATTTTTCCAGTTCATTAGGAATTAATAGAAACACTTCATTTATCTCTCTTTCCCAGGGCACCTTTATAAAGTCAAATTTTTTTAATTCTTTGCTTAATTTATTTGCTTGATAATTTGCTTTTTTCGCAAGCTCCAGCCAAAGATCATTTTCAAGATAGCCAATAATTTGCGCTGATAGATATCTCATTTTTGATAGCAGATGTCCGGATCTCTTTAAATAATGATTCATATTCTCACATAGCTCTTTGTTGAAGAACAAAACTGCTTCAGCTGATAAGGTCCCATTTTTTGTTGTACCAAATGATAATACATCAACACCCAACCCCCAAGTTAGGTCTGATGGATTTTTGTTTGTTGCGGCAACTACATTTGCAAAGCGTGCGCCATCCATATGAATATTTAAATTTTTCTGTTTTGCTATTCTAAAAATACGGTCAATCTCTTTTTCTGTATAGATTGTTCCGCATTCTGTCGCTTGCGATATACTCAAGCTTGATGCGACCATATCAAATTTATCACTGGGATGAATGGATACATATCTATTTAAATCTTCGGCAATGATTTTCCCTTCCGCAGTTGGAATTGGAAATAGTTTAGCACTATTCGAAAAGAACTCAGGCGCATTACATTCTTCGAGATATATGTGACTGTCTTCACCACAAAATATTGTGCCAAAGGGAGGTGTGATATTTGATAGTGCAAGAGAGTTTGCTGCAGTACCGGTTGAAACAAAAAAAGATGATAAATCCTTATTGAAGGTTTTTGACAATAGATCGCAAGCCTTTTTGGTCAACTGATCGCCACCATAAGAAGAAATAGTCCCCTTATTTGCATCTACAAGAGCATTAATTATTTGGTCTGGCACAGAGTGCACATTATCACTTCTAAAATCAATCATAATTAAGCATCATTCATATCAAGATATTTTGAAAAAAATTGCTCTTCAGCAAAGCGACATTTATCAATAGTATTCTTCATTCGAAAACCGTGACCTTCATTCTCAAATAAGTACATTTTTGCATCAATGCCATTTAAAATCAATTGATCATATATTTTCTTTGTTTGATCAGGTTGTACAACTGGATCGTTCATCCCTTGAAAAAATATTATTGGTGTTTTTATTTTTTCAATTTTTAAGATTGGTGATCTAGACTGCAATAGATTATCAAGATTTGATTTATTTTCATTAACACCAATAAGACTATTTGTATAACCGGACTCGAATTTGTGTGTATCTTTTAATAGACTTCCAAGATCACTGACACCATAATAACAACTTGCACATCCGATATCAATATCTTCGCATAAACTATTAAGTAAGGTAAAACCCCCAGCACTCGATCCTTTTAGTATGATCTTTTTTGGATCATAGAAACCCATTCCAGATAAGTAATTTATTACATCAATAACGTCTTGTGTATCATAAATACCCCAGTTGCCATCTAAGGTTTTCCTGTAATTTATCCCATAATTTGTACTTCCTCTATAGTCTATTTCAATGAAGCCAAACCCTCTATCTCTCCAGTATTCCCTCTCGCTTGAATAAGTATAGTTTGAGCAACTAGTTGGACCACTGTGTATCTTTATAATTGCAGAGCCATTTTCTTTTCGGCTATGGGGTTTAAAATGATTGATATAGCAGCCATTAACAGACTCTGTTTGATACACCTCTCTGCCCAAATTTATTTTTTTGGGGGGAAGTATAACAGTATCTAAATAAAAAATTTCATCACTAGAATTTTCCGTCGAACCTGAAAATATAACGAAATTATCTTTCACGCAAAATTGGTCAGATATAAAATTAAAGTCATACTCATCAAATTTATTTTCAATTCTATTAATAACAATCTGTTTCATGCGACCTTCCCTCCAACCAGACGCAAAAATCAATTGATCATTTATTATTTTGTAACTTGATAGACCCGTCACCCATAATGGCTTCATAAGATCAACCGGTAAATCAGTGATGAGATCTTCCCCTTGATAGTCGTACCTGAATAATTTTCCACTATCAAAATCTTCACGAACATAAATGATATCATTCCCGTCCCATTCAGGCTGAAAAATGGAGCGACCAAGACCACCATCTATCTGTTGCAATTCACCGACGACTCCCTGGGCTGAAAGAGCTGCTGAGATCAGCTTTGAGGCCTCCCAAGGCATGAAAGGCAGATCCCATTCAAGCCATAATAATTTTAATCCATCACATGATATCTTCAAATTTGAATAAAAAGATGCCCCAGCTATTAATTTTTTTATATTATTAGCATCCTCAAGATTTAAATATGCAATATAATTGATGGGATACTTACTGCTGCCGCAGCTGCCATCCTCAACAATAAAATAAAGATGATTCTTATACGATGCAATTTCACCAATTCTAACATTTTGAAGATTGGTAATTTTAGTTATTTTTTTATTTTCAATTTTGTAAATATTTTGATCATCGCTGTTCACAAAAAATATTCGCATCTCATCGACATGATATGGTACCCCGCCATATTCATGTATTTTGCTTTTTACACTAAATTCTGTGCCACTTAAATTAATTGATTGTGCAGACTTAAAATTGTATTGGATTATAGATGATAAACCACCTTTATCTATACCTGTTTCAATCCAATATGTGCTATGGGAATTTGATAAGGGGTAATTTTTTTTGGACATTTTTTGCCCATTGAATATGTCACATACAGATGCAGGATCACATATTGCACCCTCACCCTTATATATTTCTGTCAGATTCTTCATTGTAATTTATGAGCATATTATAAAATAGCCTCAGAGCGAATAAATTAATCTATTTTTTAGGTAATATAATCTAGATTTTTTGATATAAATTATTATATATAACGTATATCTGTTATACTTATTTATCATATTACTTTTTGAAATGGTGATTAATGTTTAAACACTTAGAAAATAATGTAAAAGAAACAATTGATAAAGGCTTATATAATCCAAGAAACGAACATGATGCCTGCGGTATTGGTTTTGTTGCTAATATCAAAAATAAAAAATCACACCAGATAATTAAAGATGGGCTGTCAATCCTTGAAAATCTAACCCATCGAGGTGCCGTCGGAGCTGATCCAAAAGCAGGTGATGGTTGTGGTTTACTAACCCAAATACCTGATGAATTCCTCAGAAAAGTAACAGCTGAACTCGGTGTGGAGCTTCCAAGTCTCGGCAGTTACGGTGTTGGAAATATATTTCTGCCTAAGGAAAAGAAAAAAAGAGAAAATTACATTGAACAAATTAAGAAGATTGTTAAAAATGAAAACCTAAAGATTCTTGCTTTAAGAGACATACCCGTAAATAACAACGGGCTTGGCTATTCCGTTAAGCCAACTGAACCATTTCATCTACAAATGTTTGTTGCATCTGATGAGGAGTTATCAGATCAGAATGCACTGGAGAGAAAGTTATTTGTTACCCGGAAAAACATTTATCGCATGTTTTTGGGTGATCAAAGTAAGCCACTCGACGATTTTTACATGTGCTCACTCTCTTCAAAAACACTTCTATACAAAGGAATGCTGCTATCTGATCAGCTTGCTGAATATTTCTTAGATTTAAACGACCCACTTTTTAAATCGGCACTAGCACTTGTTCACCAAAGGTTTTCTACAAATACTTTTCCAACCTGGAGTCTAGCACAGCCATTTAGAATGATATGCCATAATGGAGAAATAAATACACTAAGAGGAAATGTTAATTGGTTAAAGGCTAGACTTTCAACATTAAAGTCTGATCTTCTTGGCGATGATATCAAGAAAATTTGGCCAATTGTGGTTGATGGGCAATCAGACTCGGCCTGTTTTGACAACGTACTTGAGCTTTTGGTCAACAGTGGTTACTCAATATCGCATGCAATGATGACAATGATCCCTGAAGCATGGACTGGCAACGAAATTATGCCGAAAAATAGGAAGGCATTTTATGAACATCAGGCCTCAATGATGGAACCATGGGACGGTCCCGCTGCAATTGCATTCACGGATGGAAACCAAATTGGTGCAACACTTGACAGAAATGGATTAAGACCTGCGAGGTACTTCAAAACAGATGATGACAGAGTAATATTATCTTCTGAAATGGGTGTGCTTCCAGTAAAGGAAGAGAATATAACTGAAAAGTGGAGACTTCAGCCAGGAAAAATGCTGCTTATTGATTTGCAAAAAGGAGAAATTATTGCGGATGATGAGTTAAAAGAAAGTATGGCTAATGCCCACCCATACGAAGAGTGGTTGGCAAATAGTCAAGTTATTCTTGAGGATTTACCAAAGGTAAATGAAATTAATCACTCTCAAAATAAAGACATACTAAGCCTACAAAAAGCCTTCGGATATACTCAAGAAGACCTAAAATTCTTATTATCACCCATGGTTACAACCGGACAAGAGGCAATCGGCTCAATGGGGAATGATGTTCCAATATCATCGCTCTCTGATAAGTCAAAATCACTCTTTACCTATTTCAAGCAACTTTTCGCCCAAGTTACTAATCCGCCAATCGATCCAATAAGAGAAGAGCTTGTTATGTCACTAGTGTCTTTCATAGGACCGAGACCAAATCTGCTTGACCCTCACAAGAACTCATCATTGAAAAGATTAGAAGTTAGGCAACCAATATTAACAAATGAAGACTTAGAAAAAATAAGATATGTAAGCGAGCTCTCCGAAAACTATTTCAGGGCAAGAACTCTTGATATTACATTCGCAAATGATAAACCCCAAATTGATCTAACAGAAGTATTAGACAAGCTTTGTATGAAAGCTGAAAGAGTCGTAAATGAGGGGCACAACATAATTATTCTGTCTGACAGGTACACAAATGAATCACGCATTCCTATACCTTCCTTGCTTGCCACCGCAGCGGTTCATCATTATTTGATTAAAAAAGGCCTAAGAACATCTGTCGGATTAGTAGTAGAAACTGGGGAAGCACGAGAAGTTCATCATTTTTGTACACTTGCAGGCTATGGCGCTGAAGCTATAAACCCATATTTAGCCTTTGAAACAATCGAACAAATTAGACAGTCACTAGACGAAGAAATTTCAAAAACAGAGTCTCAGAGTAGATTTATTAAAGCAGTTGATAAAGGTATTTTGAAGGTGATGTCAAAAATGGGTATATCAACATACCAATCATATTGTGGGGCTCAAATATTTGATGCAATAGGACTCGATCAAAGTGTAATTGATGCCTATTTCACTGGTACTCACTCACAGATAGGTGGTGTGAAAATTGATGATATCGCTAAGGAGACTATTGCAAGGCACGAGTTAGCTTACAACAGCCCAGACATATTAAAAATAACTCTCGACGTTGGGGGAGAATATGCTCAAAGAACCCGTGGAGAAGATCATGCTTGGAGCTATAATACAATAAGCTCATTACAGCACGCCGTTAGGGGTAACGCTCAGGATAAATATAACGCTTATGCTGACGAAATTAATGAGCAAGACAAAAGATTGCTCACCATCCGTGGTTTGATGAAAATTAAAGACGCAAAAGAAGATAAAAGAAAAAAAATATCAATAGAAGAAGTTGAACCGGCAAAAGAGATAGTAAAAAGGTTTTCAACGGGGGCAATGTCTTTTGGCTCCATAAGTAGAGAAGCTCATACGAATCTTGCGATAGCAATGAATAGAATTGGTGGTAAATCCAATACAGGAGAGGGCGGAGAGGAAGTTGATCGTTTCACACCATTACCTAATGGGGACACGATGCGCTCTGCAATTAAACAAGTTGCTTCAGGAAGATTTGGTGTGACTGCAGAATATCTAACAAATGCGGATATGATACAAATAAAAATGGCGCAAGGAGCAAAGCCTGGTGAAGGAGGGCAGCTACCTGGCCATAAAGTTGATGCTGTCATAGCTAAGGTAAGATATTCAACTCCCGGTGTTGGACTTATTTCACCTCCACCTCATCACGATATATACTCAATTGAGGATCTTGCACAGCTTATTTATGACTTAAAAAATGCAAATCAAGAAGCAAAGATTAGTGTGAAGCTTGTTTCAGAAGTAGGAGTAGGAACTGTTGCGGCAGGTGTTGCAAAAGCTAAATCTGATCACCTCACAATCTCTGGTTATGAAGGGGGTACAGGTGCAAGTCCACTTACATCAATCAAACATGCCGGATCACCATGGGAGATTGGTATCAGTGAAACACACCAGACTCTTGTCATCAATAAATTACGAGAAAGAATTACAGTCCAAGTTGATGGTGGTTTACGAACGGGACGAGATGTTGTTATTGGTGCTTTACTTGGCGCAGATGAGTTTGGGTTCTCAACAGCTCCATTAGTTGCTTCTGGTTGTATTATGATGAGAAAATGCCATCTAAATACATGCCCTGTTGGAGTCGCAACCCAGGATCCAGAGTTAAGGAAAAGATTTACCGGTACGCCTGAACACGTAGTCAATTACTTCTTTTTTGTAGCTGAAGAAGTACGAAAATATATGGCTGAAATGGGCTTCAAGACATTCAATGAGATGATCGGGCAAAGCCAGATGTTAGATAAAAAAGATGTTATAGAGCAATGGAAAGCAAAAGGCATAGATTTAAGTAGGGTTTTATATAAACCAGAGACAGATGAAGACGAGAAAGTTTATAACAGCGAAGATCAAGATCATAACTTAGACAGTGTTCTAGATCAGGAATTGATTTTATTAGCCAAGCAATCAATTGAAAATCAAATGCCTGTGCTAATTGAGAAAGAAATAAGCAATGTGGACAGAACAACAGGGGCAATGCTATCAAACCAGATTGCTAAAAAATATGGTCACAAGGGTCTTCCGGAAGATACGATACATCTCAAATTTACTGGTACCTCTGGACAAAGTTTTGGTGCATTTGTTTCACACGGTATTACTATGGAGTTGATTGGAGAGGCAAATGACTATGTAGGTAAGGGCTTATCAGGCGGCAAATTAATAGTTTATCCAAATCCAAATTCGAAGATTAACCCAAATAAGAGCATGATTGTGGGAAACACAGTTTTATATGGCGGGATCAGTGGTGAGTGTTACTTTAGAGGTATAGCTGGCGAACGTTTTGCTGTGAGGAATTCTGGTGCAATCGCTGTAGTCGAGGGAACCGGAGACCATGGTTGCGAATATATGACGGGTGGATGTGCTGTAATATTGGGTGAAACAGGAAGAAACTTTGCTGCTGGTATGTCAGGCGGAGTTGCCTATGTTTTGGATGAGTTTGGTAACTTTAGTGATAGATGTAACCTTTCAATGGTTGAATTAGAGCCAATCACATCGGAAGATGACTTGTTAGAAAGACTTCAACATCAGGGCGGTGACCTTGAAACAAAGGGTAAAGTAGATCTTATGAAGTCAATGACAAAATTTGATGCAGAGAGGATATACAAATTGGTCCAGAATCACTATAATTACACAGACTCTGATAAGGCAAAAAAAATTCTGGATAACTGGGATGAATTTTTACCAAAATTTGTTAAAGTAATGCCAGTCGATTATAGAAGAGCTTTGGTTGAAATAGAAAAACAAAAATTGGAATTAGTTAAATAACTCAAAGATTTTAAAAGGTATTATAATGGGTAAAGTAACAGGTTTTCTCGAAATAGACAGGCATGACAGGAAATATAAACCAGCTGCTGATAGAATAAGAAACTACAAAGAGTTTGTGATTCCTCTTGGAGACACAGAAACAAAGAATCAAGCTGCAAGATGCATGGATTGTGGTATCCCATTTTGTCATACTGGATGCCCAGTAAATAATCAAATACCAGATTGGAATGATCTTGTGTATTCGGGTAATTGGGAACAAGCATCTGCCAATTTACACTCAACAAATAATTTTCCTGAGTTCACAGGACGAATATGCCCAGCACCTTGTGAAGCATCGTGCACCTTAAATATAACTGATGAGTCAGTAACCATTAAGACGATTGAATGCGCAATAGTTGATAAAGCATGGCAAAATGGCTGGATAAAGCCAATGGTATCAACTGAGAAAACCGGTAAGAATATTGCAATAATTGGATCAGGACCAGCAGGCCTTGCTGCTGCTCAACAGCTCGCAAGACAAGGACACTCTGTTGATGTCTATGAAAAAAATTCAAAAGCTGGGGGACTGCTCAGGTATGGTATTCCTGATTTTAAAATGGAGAAGCATCATATTGATAGGCGAGTCGAGCAAATGCAAGCCGAAGGTGTAAACTTTCATTTTGAAAAAAATATTGGTGTAGATTTGAGTATGGCAGACATTGAAAAAAACTATGATGCAATTATTTTATCAGGTGGATCAGAGAAACCGCGTGATTTACCAATTGAAGGAAGAGATTTGAGTGGGATTCATTTCGCAATGGACTTTTTGCCTTTACAGAACAAAGTTATCTCATACGAAATCTCAGAAAATGAAAAATCGATAACAGCAAACGGGAAGCATGTGGTTGTAATTGGGGGTGGAGACACTGGATCAGATTGCATTGGAACATCTTTTAGGCAAGGTGCATTATCAGTTACTCAGCTAGAGATAATGCCCGAACCACCTGAGAAAGAAAATAAACAGATGACTTGGCCATATTGGCCGCTAAAAATGAGAACATCATCAAGTCAAGCTGAAGGCGCAATGCGTGATTTTTCAGTCTTAACTGAAAGCTTTGAAGGTTCTGATGGGATTTTAACGGGGCTTAATTGTATAAGAGTTGATGACAATCTTAAAAAAATAGATAACTCTGCTTTTAAAATCAAAGCTGACCTAGTTCTATTAGCTATGGGTTTTGTTCATCCAATTCATGAAGGTTTGCTGAAGCAAATCGGTGTTACACTAAATGATAGAGGCAACGTTCAAGCAAACGAAGATGATTACATGACAAACATCAATAAAATTTTTGTAGCTGGGGATATGCGACGCGGTCAATCTCTAGTTGTTTGGGCAATAAGGGAAGGCCGTCAAGTCGCGCATTCTGTAGACAAATATCTTATGGGGCAAACAAATCTTCCGAGATAGGTAGTTAAACATTTCCTTGACTTTATTAAAATTGGGAAATAATAGTAACTAGGGAATAAAATGAAAGTCAAGAATTCGCTAAAATCACTGAAAAGTAGGCATCGCGCAAATAGAGTCGTGCGACGAAGGGGTCGCCTATATGTAATCAATAAAGTCAATAAGCGTTTTAAAGCAAGGCAAGGTTAATTTAAAACACCAATGGGAAATAGAGATCGAGATATTACCCAGCCCTACAATACAATTAAAAATAATAATACAAATATTCTCTTTATTTGTGATCATGCATCTAACATAATACCTTCAAAATATAAAAACTTAGGATTATCTCAGAAATTATTATCAGAGCACATTTCATATGACATTGGTGCAGCGGGGCTAACACAAAAAATGGCTAATTTAATGAATGCACAAGCCATCTTATCAAATTTTTCACGCCTACTGATTGATCCAAATAGATCAGTTGATGATCCTACATCGATAATGCTTTTCGCAGATAAATATATAATTCCCGGTAATAGGAGCATTACTGATCAGGATACAAAGATGAGAATAAGCGAGTTTTATAATCAATATCATGAAAAGATTGAAGATGTTATATTATCTCTATTAAATGACAGTATTGTGCCTATTTTGATCTCTATTCACTCTTTTACTCGTAAATTCAGAGATAAAATTCGGCCATGGGAAATATCAATACTCTGGGACTCTGATGATAGAATATCGGCGCCACTTATTGATTTATTAGAACGTGATAATAATTATGTCATCGGTGATAACCAGCCATACAAAGGCTACTTAAGAGGCGACACTTTATTCACACACGCAACGTCACGGGGCTTGCCGCACGTTTTAATCGAGATTAGAAATGACCTGATTGCAGATGAGGATGGTCAAGAAAAGATTGCAAATTATCTCACAAAAAAATTAAGCCAAGTAATTAGTGCACAACATAAAAATCTTCGCAATATGAAACTATATGGAACGAAATCATTTTAATGGAGGAAGCAATGACTGATGAAGAAAAGATTAAAGCAGAAGTTCTGGATAGGTTGATAACACATCTACAAACAAGTACTGAACTACAAAATATAGATTTGATGGATCTTGCAGGATTTTGTCGTAATTGTCTTGCAAAATGGTATATGGAAGCTTCAGCTGGTCACGGATCTCTAATCGAGTATGAGGATGCAAGGCAAGTGATCTACGGAATGCCCTATAACGATTGGAAAAAAAAATATCAGAAATAGATACCTATAATTAATCAGAAGATTGCGTCGATACGTATATTTTAAGAGGTTAAAATGCTACAAAAGAAAATTGATAAATTACCAGAATGGGATTTGAGTGATCTCTACGATGCACCGGAAAGTGTATCATTCAACGCTGACCTGGAACAACTGAAAAAAAGTGTTCATGATTTTGAGGCGGAATACAAAAAAGCTATTCTAATCAAAGATGCTCCGATCGGCGAAAATGTGAAAAGATTAAAAAAATCAATTGTTTCATACGAAAAGATTTTAAATTCTATGGGTAAATTATCGGGATATGCCACATTGCACCATGTTACAGCAACAAATGATCCTGGCAGAACTAAGTTTTATGGTGATACGCAAGTTAAAATCACTGAAATTTCAAATAAAATCATATTTTATGAGCTTGAACTTAATAGTCTATCTGAAAAAGTACTTGAAAATTTACTGAATGACAAGGAATTAGCCGCCTACAAGGCATGGTTTGAGAATATAAGAAAATACAAGCCTCACCAACTATCTGATGAAGTTGAACAAATATTCCATGATAAAAGTATGACCTCATTCTCAGCATGGAATAGATTATTTGACCAAACAATATCTAATATGAAGGTTGATATGGGTGGTGAATCAAAAAGCTTAGAAGAAGCGTTAAATTACCTTTTGTCACCTCATGAAAAAGATCGGAAAAAGGCATTCTTGAGTGTCACAGAGAGGCTAAGAGAAAATATCCCGCTCTTCACCCATATTATGAATACGATTTGCCAAGATAGGTCTATATCGGATAAGTGGAGAAAGTATAAATACCCAGAGCAATCACGGCACCTAGCAAATAATATTGAACCCGAAGTCGTAGATGCATTAGTAAATGCAGTAGAACTGAATTATAAAAATACTAGTCATAGATACTATAAAATAAAGTCAGAAATACTAGGAAAAAAGTACCTTGAGAGCTGGGATAGAAATGCACCATTGCCTGATACAAAAACAAAAGAAATCAAATGGAATGATGCAAGAGATATTGTAATTGATGCATATGAAGAATTTTCAGTCGATTTGGCAAAAATTGTTAAGAGATTTTTTGATGGGAGATGGATAGATGCTAAAATTAAAGATGGAAAAGTTACAGGTGCTTTTGCCCACCCGATGACGACAGATACTCATCCATATATATTGATGAATTATCAAGGGAAGCCAAGAGATGTGATGACGTTAGCTCACGAATTGGGCCATGGAATACATCAGGTATTGGCATCCGATCTAGGGCCACTTCTCTCTGATACACCACTCACGCTTGCTGAAACCGCAAGTGTCTTTGGTGAAATGCTGACATATAGAAAACTCATACAGAATACTAAAAATGAATTTGAGCGAAAAGTTCTTTTGGCCTCGAAGATTGAAGACATGATTAATACAGTAATTAGGCAAATATCATTTTTTAAGTTTGAACAATTAGTTCATCAAAGTAGAAAAGAAGGGGAGCTTACTTCAGAAGATATAAATGATATTTGGTTAGAAACTCAAAAAAATAGTCTTGGTCCCTCAATCAAATTAGATAAGATGCACAAATATCTATGGTCATATATACCACATTTTATTCATAGTCCATTTTATGTGTATGCATACGCATTCGGTGATTGTCTAGTAAATTCTCTCTATTCAGTTTATGAAAAAGATCGCAGTGGTTTTGTAACAAAATATACAGACCTATTAGCGTCAGGTGGCTCAAAGCATCACAAAGAATTACTTCAACCATTTGATCTTGATGCTACTGATCCAAGCTTTTGGAATAATGGAATCTCCCTGATAACAGGAATGATTGATGATCTTGAGAAAATTAACTGATGAACAACGGGTATACAGAGAAGAATAACTATACTAAAAGATTATCAAGGTATACAAGTGTCGGAAAAGAATTTGGTAAATTTACTACAAAATTTCTATTTAACACAATAATTTCGGATAATAAAAATGAGAGGAATGCCTTAGCACTAAAAAATGCCCTCGGCTCCCTCAAAGGCCCACTCATGAAGATAGCGCAATTACTGTCAACCATTCCCGGTGCAGTGCCTGCTGAATACGCAAATGAGTTATCTCAGTTACAAAGCATGGCACCACCAATGGGCAAGGGGTTTGTAAGAAGAAGAATGATAAGTGAGCTTGGGATAAGTTGGAATGATTGCTTCAAAGATTTTGATTACAGTCCTTTTGCTGCAGCTTCACTAGGACAAGTTCACAGGGCAGTTACAAATGAAGGTCGTGAAATTGTATGCAAGTTACAGTATCCAGATATGAAATCAGCTGTAGAAGCGGATTTAAAGCAATTAGATGTAATATTTAAGATAAACAAAAATTTAGGTCCAGCAATAGGCACCGATCAAATACGAAAAGAAATCGCTGAAAGATTACGTGAAGAGCTAGATTATAAGCGCGAAGGAACTCACATGAAATTATTCGGTGAGATACTCAAGGACTACAAAGATATCAAAATACCAGAATTAGTGGATGATCTATGCACTGAAAAACTTCTTGTGATGACGTATTTGCCCGGCGAACCTCTAATGAATTTCAAGAATTCTACACAGTCTGTGAGAAATAAAATTGCTGAATGTTTATTTAGGGCATGGTGGATACCATTTGGACAGTATGGCGTAATTCATGGTGACCCGCATCTTGGTAATTATTCAATAATTAAAAGAAAAAATGAGATATTAGGTATTAATCTTCTAGACTTTGGTTGCGTAAGAAGGTTTCACCCAGCCTTTGTTGAAGGCGTAATCAATTTATATGATGGACTTAAATACAATAATCAGGAACTTGTTGTTAACTCATATGAAAAGTGGGGATTTAAGAATTTAAGTAAAGAACTAATCGATATATTAAATATTTGGGCGAATTTCATATACGGGCCACTGCTGGATAACAGAAAAAGAACTGTTGCAGATGGTATAAAGCCTGAGCTATATGGAAGAAAAGAAGCTTTCAACGTTTATCAAGCACTTAAAGATATTGGTCCTGTTGAAATACCAAGAGAATTTGTGTTTATGGATAGAGCTGCAATCGGTCTTGGGTCGGTTTTTCTTCATTTAAACGCAAATTTAAATTTGCACGATTTATTTGAAGAAGCGATCAACAATTTTAGCTCGAAGAAGCTAACAGAAAGACAGTCAAAAATTTTTAAGAAAACAGGTGTTGATTATGGAAGTTGATCAGCATTTTACTCTTGAAAATTAGGTATATCTTGTATACTAATATAACATACCAAAACTTAACTTTTACTTGGAAAACATAAATGGATTATGAAGAACATAATAAAACTTACAACGGTTTTATAAAGTTCACAAAATACACAACAATTTTGGTTATACTAATTTTAGTTTTTCTTGTAGCTTTCGTATATTAATTCGTTAAATATAATGCAAATTTCCGTATTAACCGAGCATGATCAATTAGAAACAAGAGTAGCTTTATCGCCAGATACAGTAAAAAAACTTGTTTCAAATGGCCTCAACGTCATTATACAATCCGGCTGTGGGCAGCAATCGAATTATTCAGACCAGCAATATGAAGAAGCAGGTGCAAATGTTACAAGAACGATAAGTGATAAAGTTCTCAGTTCAGACATTTTGGTAACAGTCAAAAGGCCCGATGATAAAATCTTAGCAAAATTAAATAAAAGTGCGATTGTAATTGGTCAAATGGATCCTTACGTGAGCCCAACTGAAATGGATGAATATACTAAATATGGACATCAGCTTTTCTCGATGGAACTAATGCCTCGTATTACCAGAGCTCAGTCTATGGATGTACTATCATCCCAATCAAATCTTGCAGGATATAAAGCAGTAATTGACAGTACTGCAGAATACAAAAAAGCTATTCCAATGATGATGACTGCTGCTGGGACAATAGCACCCGCAAAAATATTTATAATGGGTGTAGGGGTAGCTGGACTTCAGGCGATTGCGACAGCAAGGAGATTGGGTGGTATCGTGACAGCCACTGATGTTAGACCGGCAACAAAAGAGCAAGTAGAGTCACTTGGAGCTAAGTTTATAGCCGTTGAAGACGAAGAGTTTAAGGCTGCTGAGACTGCAGCAGGTTATGCAAAGGAAATGTCAAAAGAGTATCAAGAGAAACAAAGTCAGCTTGTCTCAGAACATATTAAAAACCAAGATATTGTTATAACAACAGCCTTGATACCTGGAAGAAAAGCTCCAATACTTATTACCAAGAAAATGGTTGAAACAATGAAAGAAGGTTCAGTCATAGCTGACCTTGCAACCGAAAGAGGTGGTAATGTAGAAATTGCGCAGCCTGGGAAAAATATCATGCACAACGGAGTTGCAATTCTAGGCTCAGAAAATTTCGCAAGGCTTCTGCCGACAGATGCATCTAATCTATATGCACAGAATGTATTGAAGTTCTTGGATGAAATAATTGACTATGAAAATAAACAATTATCAATAAATTACGATGATGAGATAATTAAGGGAATTCTAATTTCAAGGGCTGGTAAATTAGTGCACCCAATGTACCAGAAAGGAGAGTAATTATGGCTATGGAAAAGACAATGACCGATATCGTTGATATGGCGCATAATGTTGGATTAATGGGAACAGTAGATCCGTTGATGTATAAGTTTGCAATTTTTATTCTCGCTATTTTTATTGGTTACTACGTAATTTGGAGTGTTACTCCTGCCTTACATACACCACTTATGTCGGTAACAAATGCTATCTCATCTGTTATCATTGTAGGCGCTCTTTTGTCTCTTGGGGCAGAATTTATTGAAGGTCAAACAAGCCTTACAAATTTCTATATTGCAAAGGGTTTTGGTTTTGTTGCCCTTATACTTGCATCTATCAATATCTTTGGTGGCTTTTTTGTTACGTATCGAATGCTATCAATGTACAAAAAGAAGGTAAAATAACGTGTCTGCTAATTTAATTTCATTCTTATACTTAATTTCAGGGATATTTTTTATTCTAGCTCTCAGGGGACTATCAAATCCTGAATCTGCAAGAATGGGAAATTATTTTGGTATAATTGGTATGGTCATAGCGGCCTTCACGACACTTTTCATATCACCACCCGTTGGTATAGATTTGTTATTGCTTCTGGGAGGCTTATTAATTGGGGGTACAATTGGTCTAGTTATTGCCAAAAAGATTGCAATGACGGCTATGCCACAACTTGTTGCAGCATTCCATTCTCTAGTTGGTCTCGCTGCTGTACTGGTTGCATCTGCAGCATTGTATGTCCCTTCATCGATGGGCATAGGTACGGTTGGCGATATACACTTAGCAAGCTTAATTGAGATGGGACTTGGTGTAATAATTGGAGCCATAACTTTTTCAGGCTCTATTATTGCATTTCTCAAATTACAAGGCTTGATGTCCGGGTCTCCAATAGTATTTCCAAAACAGCACCTTCTAAATCTTATTATAGCCATTGGTATTGTGTCACTTCTTGTTGTGTTTACCATAACTGAGTCTCATTCAATCTATTGGACAATAGTGTTATTATCATTCCTCATTGGTTTTTTGATTATTATACCAATCGGGGGTGCAGATATGCCCGTTGTTGTATCAATGCTCAACTCATATTCAGGTTGGGCTGCCGCAGGTATTGGGTTCACGTTAGGAAACATAGCTCTTATTATAACTGGCGCATTAGTTGGGTCCTCAGGCGCAATATTATCTTACATCATGTGCAAGGGAATGAATCGATCATTTTTCAACGTTATACTTGGGGGCTTTGGTGGTGAAACTTCTTCAGAAAGTGCTGGCAGTACAGAAAATAGACCAGTAAAGCAAGGATCTGCTGATGATGCTGCTTTTATTATGAAAAATGCAGGCTCTGTAATAATTGTGCCTGGTTATGGAATGGCAGTGGCGCAAGCACAGCACGCTCTTCGTGAGATGGTTGATATATTGAAAGAATCAGGGGTAAATGTCTCTTATGCAATTCACCCGGTAGCTGGAAGAATGCCAGGACACATGAATGTCCTATTAGCGGAGGCTCAAGTTCCGTATGATGAAGTATTTGAATTAGAAGATATAAATTCTCAGTTCAATCAAACTGACGTTACCTTCGTAATTGGTGCAAATGACGTCACAAACCCGGCAGCAAAAACCGATACAAGCAGTCCCATCTATGGGATGCCTATATTAGACGTTGAAAGATCCGGTACAATCTTATTCTTAAAAAGATCCCTTGCATCAGGATATGCTGGCGTTGAAAATGAGTTATTTTTTAGAGATAACACAATGATGTTATTCGGTGATGCGAAGAAAATGGTAGAGGATATCGTTAAAGCCTTCTAGCCCGTTTTATTTTTATTAATTCCTTTTTCGCTCTAGCATTGTTACGCTCTTCAGATAAAATCTTTTCATAATCTTTTATAGCATCTTCAATCTGATTCAAACTCTTGAGAACGTCAGCTCTGATAAAAAGTGCAGGTACTAAACTTGGGTCATAGTTAAGAACTTGGTTTAAATCATCTAACGCATTATGCAGTCTTCCAAGCTGATGGTAGGATAAGGACCTATAATATAGAGCGGTTACATTATTTGGTCTTTGACTTATAGAATAATCAAAATCCTGTATCGCATCAGCGTGCAATTTGTATCTTTGTTTAATTTTTCCACGCATCTGGTAGGCTAAGAAATTTTTATTATTATATTTTATTGCACTATCTAAATCGCCTAATGCCAATTTTGATTTATTAATACCATCATAATATTTTGCCCTACTATAATACGCGTCAGAATAAAATGGGTTTATAGTCAATGATATATCAAAATCAGATAAAGCCTGCTCAAAGTTACCCAATAAATAATGAGCTTCTCCTCTATAGTTGAAAGCTTCGAATGCCCCAGGATCTTGACTTAGTACAATATTAAAGCTATCAATTGCGTCGTCGAAATTATTATGCCGCATATACTCTTTGCCCAATAATATATATATATCTAAATTTTTCTCATCATTATGAAGGGCTGATTTTATTGACAGAATACTTTTCTCTTTGCTCTCACTTTGATAAAAAGTTGGGTTTGTTTGGCTTTGCAGCGGGGTATTTTTAGAGGTCATACAGCCGTTTAGCGGTATTAAAACACAAATCAGTAAGATTAATTGATTTCTAGTCATACAATAGTGGCTAACCTAGATTAATAGGTTCCTATCATTAAATACAATGCCTAATTATAATTTGTGGGTGTTAATATCTATTTAAAAAATACTTGAACCATCTCGGAGTAGTTTTTTTCTCGCGAGCTTTCTGCCACGCCTAATTGCTTCAGCTTTTTCTCGCGCGCGCTTTTCAGATGGCTTTTCATAATGATTTCTGAGTTTCATTTCCCTAAAAATACCCTCTCTTTGCATTTTCTTTTTTAATGCTTTCAGAGCCTGATCAACGTTATTATCTCTTACAGTTACTTGCAAATTTATCTCCAATTTAGAAATTTTTATTTGGATATTTCCATTACTTATAACTTATTATATATTTTTGTAAACACAAATAGAACTTCTTGTTCAATATTTATTATTATTTAAATTCTTCAAGAAAATTAACATGCCCCATCTTTCGTCCCTTTTTTGTTTCAGTCTTTCCATAAATATATATTTTTTCATTTTTTGAGTTATCTTTATCTTTCCAAATATTGACGTCGTCACCGATTAGATTGAGCATTTTTGTCTTAAAAATTAATTTTGGATTTAGTATCTTTAATTGTGATACAGCTCTAATATGTTGTTCAAATTGTGATACGTCAGAACCATCAAGGGTCCAATGGCCTGAATTATGAACTCTCGGTGCTATCTCATTTACTAATATAGAATTATCTTTCAATACAAAGAACTCTATTGCTAAGACACCAATATAATTTAGATTTTTAATCATTTTTGTTGATATCTCATATAGAGTATTCTCGGTCTTCTGATCAATAGATGCAGGAACGCATGAGGTATTAAGAATGTGGTTTTTATGAATATTTTCAGAAGGGGGGTAAGTAAAAGCATTACCATGAGTGTCACGCGCTGATATTGTTGACACTTCGATGGCAAAATCAACAAACTCTTCTAGGATACATGGTCTATTACCAAATTCTTTAAATGCCTCTTCAGCCTCGCTTTTTGTATTTATCACTCTTTGCCCTTTACCATCATATCCGAGCTGACGCGTCTTAATTACACTTTTTTTATCATAATTCCAATGGGAAAGATCTGAGATGTTTACGACATTAGTATACTCATTTGTGGCTATTTGATTTTTAACACAAAAATCTTTTTCCATTAAACGATCTTTACTAATTTTAATAGCATCCGAAGAAGGAAATAACTTACCCGATTTTGCGATAAAATTTATTGTGTTTTGAGGAATATTCTCAAATTCAATTGTTATATAATCAACACTCTTTATGAATTTAACTAAATTTTGTTTATCATCATACTCGGCAATAGTTTGATTAGTTGCGAATTTAAAGGCAGGGCTTTCATGGTCTGGGCAATAAATGTTTGTTTCAAAGCCAATATTTTTTGCAGCCTCGGCTAGCAACATTCCTAGTTGACCACCTCCAAATATGCCGATAGTTTTCTTTTTGTGGGTCATTTAGGGATTTTATCTATCGACTCTGTTTGTTTATTTCTATACGACTTCAGCATCAAAGCCAATTTTTCATCGTTTATTGATAATATCGATATTGCCAATAGTGCTGCATTTGTAGAACCAGATGTTCCAATTGCAAGAGTTCCAACAGGTATGCCTTTAGGCATCTGTACAATAGACAAAAGACTATCAACGCCATTTAATAAGTTTGACTCGATCGGAACACCTAAAACAGGCAATGTTGTAATAGAGGCAACCATACCAGGGAGGTGAGCGGACCCACCAGCTCCAGCAATGATTATAGAATAATTTTTTTCTGCATCTTTTGCAAAACTATACAACCTCTCAGGAGTTCTATGAGCGGAAATGATTAACGTGTCGTAATTTTGTTCAAATTCATCAAGAATATTTGCTGCAAACTTCATTGTCTCCCAATCTGACTGTGAGCCCATGATTATTGCTATCTTTTTCATCTATCAAACTCCATATTAAACTGACATGTTCGTAAAGCCGTCATATATAAGTTTTATACTCACTAAAAATAACAGAATATAAATTATTTCATAGAATATTTTTGTTGGTAGTTTCCTTACAATCCAGATACCTAAAAATGTAAAGATCAGTGATATAGGAAATAATATTACTGATGTCGTAATTGTTACCTTATTCATTTCACCCAACATCATAAATGGAATTATTTTGAGTAAATTGTTCATCCAGAAAAATATCATAAAAGTTCCAGCATATGTTCTCTGATCGAGCCTGAGAGGCAAAAGATACATTTGGTATGGGGGTGCGCCCGTCAATGTAACAAAGCTTGTAAAGCCTGTAATGCTTCCCCAAATCGTTCCTCTCACTATGCTGTGTCCTCGTGGTTGTTTCTCCTTGGTATTTCTCCAGTGGGACATGGTGAAAGATATTGCAATAAAACCTATGATTATTCTTATCCAGTCTGGATTAACTTGTGAAACCAAGATTGCTCCGATTATGATGCCAATAATTGATGTTGGGATTGTTATCAATAGAGTAATTTTATCATACGATTTTCTGTATGTCCAAACAGCAACTAGATCTAATATCAATAATATCGGCATTAGTACAGCTGCGGCTTGCATCGGAGATGCAACGATTGCCATTAATGGTACTGCTAGCACACCAAGTCCTGTAAGACCCCCCTTAGATAATCCAATCAGAATTACAGAGGGAATAGCCATAGCGTAAAATAATGGATCAATTATCATCGAGAGACTTATATATAGTTTTATTAAAAAGACTTGTGCTTTAAATTAATCAGGAGTATCTGCTGTCGACTGAAGTGTTTTATTTTCTTTTTGCGCCTCTCGTTCAACTCTTTTTGAAGCTCTCAGAACTAATTTATCAAGTTCTATTTGAGAGCAAAGACCCAGCACAACCGGGTCCTGAGGTTGTATATTTCCTATGTTCCAATGCGTTCTGTTTCTGATAGACTCTATTGTTGATTTTGTTGTGCCAACAAGCCGAATTACCTCGCTATCTTTCAATTCAGAATGATTTCTCACGAGCCATGCAATTGCAGCGGGTCTGTCTTGTCTCCTTGATAAAGGCGTGTATTTTTTTTGTTTTTTTGTTGTGGTCTCTGGCAGCTCAACTATTGTTTGATTTAGTTTCAGTGTGTGCTCACTATTTTGTTCAGCGGCCTCGAGTTCCACTCTCGTTAATTCACCAGACATTATAGGATCCATTCCCCGGATCCCTTGAGCAACGTCCCCATCTGCAATTCCCTTAACTTCAAGTGGGTGTAAACTGCAGAATTCGGCTATCTGATCAAAAGTTAACGCCGTGTTCTCTACTAACCAAACAGCTGTTGCTTTGGGCATTAGAGGTGTTTGTGCCATAATATACTCCAAATTATCGGTCTATAAGATATTAATATACTAATATTTATTTTGTTTCTATAGATATTCGAAATTATTTTATTCTTTCGTCAGAATAATTTTTCCAAAATGCTCGCCGCTTTTCATCAAATCATGTGCTTGATTTGCTTCTTCGAGGAAAAAACTTTTGTAGATAATTGGTTTTATCTTACCTTGATTAATTAAAGGTAAGATCTTCGATTCAATATCATTTGCAATAGCAGCTTTGTACTCTAAATTTTTTGGACGTAGGACCGATCCTGTGTGAGATAGGCTCTTTCTCATAATTTGGGAAAGATCAATATTGCACAGATGCCCTTCTAAATAAGCAATCTGAATAATTCGAGCATTCATAGCTGACAAAGAATAATTTTTGTTTGTATAGCCACCACCAACGATATCTAGAGTTATATCTATTTTATTATATCTGGAGTTCTTAATTTCCTCATAGAAATCTTGATTGTTATAATTTACGACAAAATCTGCACCAATCTCATAGCATTTTTTGCGCTTATCTTCACTGCTCGTTGTGGTTATGACATTTGCACCAAATTCTTTTGATATCTGTATAGCTGTTGTCCCAATGCCACTTGAACCACCATGGATAAGAACATTCTCATTGGGCCTCAGTTTGCCAATTCGAAATAAATTATTCCATACTGTAAAATAAGTCTCAGGTATTGCTGCCGCTTCTACAAAAGATAGATTTTCTGGCATTGGTAAGGTAAGTTCTTGGTTTGCCAGACAATACTCAGAATAGCCACCACCCCCGAGGAGTGCAATTACCTTATCACCTTTATTAAATTTTTTAACTCCCGATCCCACTTCTCTGATAATTCCAGAAACTTCTAGTCCTGGGTGATCTGGGGACCCTTTTGGAGGTGGATGAAGTCCATATCTTTGCAATATATCGGGTCTGTTGACGCCACTAGCTTGCACTTCAATTAATACTTCACCCTCGTTCGGAGCAGGAACAGCTTTCTCGGTCAGAATAAGTTTACTATTCTTACCATGATTGACTATATCTATTACTTTCATTAGAAGTGTTATTTATGGTATAAACTGGATTTAAATTTATAAGGTTATTTACTTACAAGGCCTTCAAATTTTTTATTAAATTTACTCACCCTTCCACCCCTATCAAGTATTTGCTGAGAACCACCAGTCCATGCAGGATGGCTAGTTGGATCGATATCTAATGTTAGAGTATCACCTTCCGTTCCGTACGTTGAGTGCGTTTCATATTTGGTTCCGTCAGTCATGACAACTTGTATTTTATGGTAATCTGGATGACCTTGTTTTTTCATTTTACTATCTCATACATTTATGTTTTGATTATATACAATAATATACCAAACATCACAAGTCCAAAATTATTCTAACTCTCTGTGAGTTTTATTTCAATGCGTCTATTTTTCTTATAGGCAATCTCGTTATCTCCAGTTTCAAGTGGCATAAACTCACCCCTTCCAGTTGCAGCAAGTCTATTAGGAGGAATCCCCGTTTTTATGAGGAAGTCTACAACTGAAATCGCCCTAGCAGCTGATAATTCCCAATTTGACTCATATCTGGAATTTCTGATTGGGACTCTGTCCGTATGCCCATCTATCCTAAGTATCCAATTTATCTCTTGTGGTATTTCATTTATAAGGTCTTGGATAGCTACGGATAGCTTTGCGAGCTGTCTTTGTCCTTCAATTCCTATATTTGCCTCCCCACTATCGAAAAGCACTTCTGACTGGAATACAAATCTGTCACCAATAATTTTAATATCATCCCGGTTACCAATTATTTCTTTAAGCTTACCGAAAAATTCAGATCTATATTCAGATAATTCTTTTACTCTTTGCGCCAATGCAACATTTAATCTCTTCCCCAAGTCTGCTATTCTTGCTTGCTGGTCAATATCTCTTTTTTCAGACGCATCAAGAAGGGCTTGTAGTGCCTGTATTTGCTTCTTTAGCTCAGAAATTTGAATATTTAGAATTTGTACTTCATTGCCTGATGATTTTGCTTTTTGGCCTGTAGATAATAAAATCGATTTTAATTTTTCAAGTTTTTCACTATTTTCAATTTCTTTATTTCTAAGATCTATAATTATTTGCTCATTATCTTGAATTACTTTTTCTTGATCTATTGAAGCGATGTCCATGTTTAATTTATCTGTTTTTAGCTCAGTCAAGAGGTTATTTTGGTTTTCATTTTTTTCCCTCAGATCGATAATCACCTTTTCTTTATTTTCCAGATCTAAACCTAAATCATCTACATTATTTTGTAGATTAGCTATTTGAACCTCAAAATTACTAATCTTCTCTGAATTATTTTTGAGTTGCAGATCTTTTATTTTAAGTAGTGTTGCGAGCTGATTTTTTTCAGATACGAGTTTAATTATTTTTTCACTTCTAAGAGCAGACTCATCTCTTTTTTCTTCGAAAAGCACGATTTTCTTATCCAAATCATCCTGCAGGATAATTAGTCTGCTATTATAATCATCTTTAAGGGCAATAATTTCATCTTGTAGAATTATCACATCATCTTTGGCTTTCGCAAGCTGGATGTTCAACCCTTCATTTTTTAAGCCAAGATTTATTATATCTTGTTCCAGAACCTGAATTCGGTTAATAAATTCTTCATTTTGGGTTTGCTCGAGGGACAATAGAAGCGACAGTTCATTAAGTTGATCTTGCAAATCAGATAAAGCATCGTCCTTTGATGATATTTCTGTTGATAGAAAAAATTGAGATAAGATAAATACAGTAAGTAAAAATATTATGACTAATAAAATAGTAGCCATTGCATCGACAAATCCGGGCCAATAATTTGCTGTATTGCTGTTATTTGGTCGTGTACTACTTCTGGGCATGGTTAATACTGATTTTTCTGGTTAAAAAAAATTTCTATTTCTTTTTAACTTCGTCAATTATTTTTTTTTGGAGCTTGTTCTGCTCACTCAATAGTTTACTTATGTCTTTGTTTTGCTGCTCAATTGAGTTTAATACAGTTTTGAGTTCGCTACTTTTATTTATGCTTTCACTATTTAATGCCTTTTCTAATTCAACGAGGATTGAGTTCATATCTTTTAAATTTCTGTTGAGGTAGAAATTCATTTTACTGTCAGATCTTTCATCATTAATTTCAGTCACCGTGGATAGCCATTCCTCGAGTTCATTGTAAAATCTATTTTGAGCTTGGTTATATAAAAGATCAAAGAAGCCGAGAATTAATGATCCAGAAAGGCCAAATAATGAAGATGAAAAGGCAACGCCCATTCCAGACAGGGGTTTTTCAAGACCTAATTTCAACTCTTCAAACATTATCGAAGCTTCACCTGTTCCAATTTTAAGTGTACTAATAGTTTGCCCAATTGAGTCAACAGTGAGTAATAGACCCCAAAATGTTCCAAGCAAACCAAGAAAGATCAACAAACCAATCATATATCTTGAGTACTCTCTTGACTCATCAAGTCTAAAAGAGATTGAGTCCAGTATAGATCTCATTGATGTTGCGGAGAGAGTAATTTCGTATTTGTGATCAAGCATCATGGTTGCCATTGGTGCAAGTAATGATGGCGGTGCGCCAATATCCGCGTGGTGGTCACCATTTTGAAAATTATTAACCCATTTTACTTCGCGGAACAGTCTTATTGTCAACCACAAAATATATATTATTCCAAAGCCAAGAACTGAACTAATAACTGTATTAATAACAGGGTTAGTTTGGAATGCTTTTGTTAGATCCTCTTGAATTAATAATATGAAAAATAAGATTAAAAAAATGAAGATTAGCATCCGAAATAAGTAAATTCTTGGATGCGTGAAGTTTCTTGAAACAGGAATATCAGTCATCGCTACAAATTCCCCTAATACTATTCTTGAGCTACTCTTTGATTAAATTGTCGTATATTTTTTGGTTGGATACAATAAAATAATTTTTTTGTGACTTTCCTTTAAAGCTTAGCCTATTAATCTCTCCGCCAGACTCTTCTAAAATTAGGAGAGCTGCTATTAACGAGTGCTTACTTTCATTATGACCAATGAAGCAGTTTAATGCACCATTGGACACCATACATACCTCAAGTGATATTGCACCCATTTGACGTATTGAATTAACAGAGTTCAAATATTTTAAAAAAATATCATCTATATTGTTGTTAAAGAGATCGAGACGTTCATCAATTGATATCATTGCATTATCGGCACTCACTTCATTAGATATGCTCATTCGTTTATTATTATACCTCGCAGAAATCCCCTTTTCACCAATAAAAACCTCGTCTGAGATTGGATTATATACGATGCTATTTTGCACAATACCCTCTTTTATGTGGGCAATTGTTATGCAAAATAATGGGATACCTCGCGTAAAATTCATTTCACCCTCAAGGGCATTAATTATGAAAGAGTTTTTTGGAAAAGAGGTTGTCTCAAAATCATTTTTTGAGATATTAGTTATTGGAATAAACTCATAACCATTTTTTGAATATTTTGCCTTGAGTTCGTCAATTATGTAAAACTCTACCCTGCTTTTACTTTTTTGAACAAATTCGTTTATCGATTTTTTAGAATTTTGTAAGTGTTGGAGTTCGCCAAAATCACGGCGATATATTTTTGCAACATTTCTGACAATTGAACCGAGAACATTTGTATTTGGTAGATAGCTCATGAAATTAGTCAGCCCGCTTTACATAAGTCATTTCATTGGTATCAACTATGATTATGTCATCGTTATTAATGAAAGGTGGTACTGTAACTCTTATATCATTTTCTAGAATTGCTGGCTTCGATGATGAGGCTGCAGTCTGACCTTTGATGGAGGGCTCCGTATTAATCACTTTTAACGAGACTGTTTCGGGTAAAATAACACTTACTGGGCTGCCCTCATATAGCTCAACCTCAACAATCATGCCTTCTTTTAGGAATGACTTCTTTTCATCTAATATGCTCTGATTTACTGATATCTGTTCGTATGTATTACTATTCATAAATATTAGCTCATTATCATTTGAGTATAAAAATTGATAGCTTTCGGAGTCTATTCTTACTCTCTCAACTATCTCATCTGCGCGGAATCTCTCATTCAACTTTGTGTTATCAATTATAGATTTCATCTCTACCTGATTAAAAGCTCCGCCCTTACCAGGTTTCACAGCTTGCGTTTTAGTGACAACAAATAGTGATCCCTTATGTTCCAGTACGTTACCTATCTTAATTTGATTTCCGTTTATTTTCATCCCATCCTCTATTCGTTAACGACAGTTCTTGTCAGTAATTTATATCTTCGTCTTGATACTTATTTCATAAACTTTGGCATACGTAAATAAGTAATGCTGTAATCATTCATACGTGGTCTAAAATTTTCAAATTTGTCAACGGCAGCTTTCCTAAGACCAGAGGACAATGTGCTCATATTCATATCCAATTCAACATCAGTTACGCCAAGTTGCTTTGCTAATAAATAATATTCATACGCCTTAACATCGTTTTTTACTGTTCCTATACCATAATAATACATGGTCGCTAACTGTTGTAATGCTGGTGGATAAGCCTTTTGTGCTGATCTTTCAAGCCATCTAATAGCAATTTTTTCATCTTTCTTAATTCCAATCTCATTCAAAATCATCATTGCATAATCATATTCGGCTTCTGTGTAACCTTGGTCGGCAAATTCAAACATCATTAGAGCTGCATTTTTTTTATCAATTTTTGTTCCAATACCATTAAGCTTATATTCAATGAGAGAATACTTTGCTAATTCAATTTCTTTACTGGCATCACTCATATATTCATAAGCCACTGACTCATTCAGTGGAACATTAATTCCATACCTATGAAAAATTGAGAGATAATATTTCGCGTAAGATGATAAAAATTTATCACTGCTATTTTTCAATTCATAAAAATAATTATATGATTTTGAGTAGTCAATTTTATTATGAAAAAGTACTTCTGCTATTTCAAACTTTGAATTTTGATTACCTTTTTTAATAGACTCTTCATACCACTCATTTGCAGTGTCAATTTCTCCATTTTTTATAAATTTTTTTGCTAGCCAATAGGCCCACTTTTGTTCGCCATGAGTATTGTATAACTCTATTGCTTCATTGATTTCATTATTATTTAACAATGTTTTGAATTTATCATTTGGGATATCAGCAGATACTGAAGTAAAACATATAAGGAAGGCACCGAGTATCAGGGAAATCTTTTTTGAGTCTAATACTCTGTTTATTTTTCTAAATCTTCTGACCATTCGCCTTTCGTGGCCAAACTATTCATGTAAGCTCGGTGTCTGAAAGCTTGTTGAGCTTCCGTTACATTTTCATCTTTTCCACCCCAAGCCATTAATGCACTCTGCTGGAGAGCTCTTCCATAAGAAAAACTTAAATTGATATCAAAATCTTTTATTTTATTCATAATTGATAAATGTTTTGTTGCGTCGATATCATTTTGTCCACCTGAGAGAAAGCATGCGCCGGGAACGTTATCGGGCATGTGATCTTTGAGGCATTTAAGTGTTTGCTCTGCAATCTCAAATCCTGGTGCTTGGTTTGGTGAATGTATACCAGCTATTACCATATTTGGTTTTAGTATGATGCCTTTCAAATCAACACTAGCTTTTGTTAATTCATCAAATACTATGTCTAACGTTTTTGATGTGACCTCGTAACATTTTTCTATTGTGTGTTTTGATTTATCACCATCCATCAATATTTCAGGCTCAACTATTGGAACGAGCATATTTTCTTGACATAATGCAGCGTATCTTGCAAGTGCATCAGCATTTGCTTGGATTGCATAGTCTGTTGGTGTTTTATCACTGATACTTATAACCGCTCTCCATTTTGCGAATGATGCACCAAGTTGTGCATACTCCTTAAGCCGCTCTCTCAGCCCATCCAATCCTTCTGTGATAGTTTCACCTTCAAGGAGTGCTAGAGGTTTTGCACCGGTGTCAACTTTGATACCTATCAAAGTATCTGTTGCAATTAGTAAATCAATCAACTTCTCTCCATTTTGACAATCCTGCCGAATTGTTTCATCATACAAAATGACACCAGATATATAGCTTTCCATTGCGTCCGTTGTTCGAAAGAGCATCTCCCTATAATCTCTCCTATTTTCAGGCGTACTTTGCAGATTAATTTGATCAAACCTTTTTGTAATAGTTGCCGTACTCTCGTCTGCGGCTAAAATACCTTTTCCATTTTGAACTAATTTTTCAGCAATCTGATGTAAAATGTCATTCATTATCAATTACCCATACCGATTGGCATTAATGCTTATTTAAAATTGCTTCTACAGCTGGCAAATCCTTTCCCTCAAGCCACTGTAAAAATGCTCCTCCACCTGTTGAAACATGTGTATAGTCTTCATATGTTCCAGCAATATTAATTCCATATATGGTATCTCCACCACCCACAACTACTTTAGAATTTTTATCTTTGCATCTCAGAGCTAATTCTTTCGCGACAGCAACCGTTGATTGGTCGAAGGGCTTATATTCAATGGCTCCTAGCGGACCATTCCATATTACGGTATTTGCATCGGAGATTTCATCCATAATAATTCTAGATGATTCAATTCCAAGGTCAAGAATCATGTCATCGATTTCGATTTCATCCAAAATTTTATTTTTCGCGCTTGGGTAATCACCCAATTTTTTAGATACTTTAGCGTCAATAGGAAGAACTAATTTAACATTTTCCTTCTTGGCTGAATTGATGATATCATTGGCAATATCAATACAACTCGCTTCGTATAGCGATGAGCCAATATTATTTGAGGTGGCCCTTAGAAATGTATTCGCCATAGCCCCACCAATTATAATTTTATCAACGTTTCTTATCAAACTCTCAAGGAGTTGGATTTTTGTTGAAACTTTTGATCCACCAATGATTGCAACAACCGGATTTGTCGGATGGGAAAATACATCATCGAGTGCTAAAATTTCTTTTTCCATGCAAAGCCCGAAAAAACTTGGTAGAAATTTAGGGAGTCCACTTAGAGATGCATGTTTCCTGTGTGAAGCGGCGAATGCATCGTTTACATATACTTGTCCCATTTTACTAAGTTCTTCTGCAAACCTGTTATCATTTAGTTCCTCTTGTGGAAAGAATCTTATATTTTCAAATAAAAATATTTCCTCCTCATGTCTTGTTATGTCTTCATCAAGTCTGTTGATAAATTTAACATTTCTATTTATTTTTTTCTCTAATTCCCTCGCAATCGGCTCCATTGATAAAGAAATATCTATCTGACCTTTTGGGCGCCCCCTATGTGTAATGATAATTATTTTAGCCCCCATTTTAAGGAGGGCATTAATAGTTGGAATAGACTCATCAATTCTGGTCGTGTCAACAACGACTTTATCATTTGTTGGGACATTGTAGTCTGTGCGTAATAGGACTATTTTATTTTTAAGATTTTCATCCTGAAAGCTCTTTATTTGCATAAGATCAATCCATCATCAGAGAAGTCTGCTGATATGTTTCGCCATATCACACATTCTTTGTGAAAATCCCCATTCATTATCATACCACGCCATAACCCTTACTAATTTTTTATTTGTAACCCGAGTTTGATCTAATGCGATAACTGCTGAATGGCTGTCGTGATTTATATCAACGGATACAAGCTTATCATTTGTAGTACTTAGAATATTTTGGAACTGATTTTTTGAAGCTTGGACAAGAATCTCGTTGATCTGATTTATACTAGTATCTTTATTTGCTGTAAATTTTAAATCGATCGCGGATACGTTTGGTATTGGAACCCGCATGGCAATTCCATCTATTTTTCCTTTTAACTGAGGAATCACCTCACCAACTGAAATTGCAGCTCCAGTTGTTGTTGGAATAATTGATTGCGCAGCTGATCTTGACCGATATAAATCTTTGTGATTTCTGTCCAGCGTAGGTTGATCACCAGTGTAAGAGTGTATTGTTGTCATAAAGGCAGTATCAATTCCTACTGTATCATTAAGCACCATTGCCAGAGGGGCCAAGGCATTTGTTGTACAAGAAGCATTTGATATTACCCTATGATCAGGCTTGATTTCTAAATGATTTACTCCAAAAACTGCCGTTATATCCACGCCTTTTGCGGGTGCCGATACCAATACTTTTTTCGCGCCAGCATTAATATGTTTAACACATAATTTTTTATCATTAAACTTACCAGTACACTCAAGTACTAAATCAATATCAAGTTCGCCCCATGGTATATCTTTTGGATCCTTAGACGAAAATTTTTTTATGTGTTTTTTATTTATTTTAAATAAATCAGAGTTTATTTTTTCTATTTCATCTGCTAACGTCCCGTGTATTGAGTCATATTTCAGCAGATGCAAATTTGTTTCAACCGGAGCTGAGTCATTGATTGCTAACAAATCAATTTCATGAGAGTGATCACTAATTATTGCGCGCGCTACATTTCTTCCGATACGACCAAAACCGTTTATTGCTAATTTTATTGTCATTTCTTAAGCCAACTATTTATTTGCTATTTAAGATTACATCTATTATGCGTTCTTTGGTAATATTAAAATTTTTATACAAGTCTTTATATGGCCCGCTCGCTCCAAATGTTGACATCCCGATAAATATTCCATTTTCCCTTAATATTCTATCCCAACCCTGAGAAACTCCTGCCTCTACCACTATATTACAACTAGCGTTACTTATTATATTTTCTCTGAAGTCATTATCTTGCGAATTGAAATAATCAAGACAAGGCACTGAGTAAACGCTAACTTCTCTGTTTAACCGAGACAATTCTTGGTAAGCTTCGATCGCAATATTCACCTCAGAGCCAGATGCAAATATTGAAAATTCAGGTTTTTTTGAATTGGATGCCACACAATATGCACCATTTTTACAGGGGTTATATTTTGATTCTAGATCAAGACTCTGCCTAAATTCATTCAGATTTTGCCTTGATAGAGCCAACAAGCTTGGTCCAGTCTTATTTTCTAGTGCCAATTCCCAACACTCAACGGTCTCGATAGCTGATCCTGGACGAAATACACTCACATTTGGTATTGCTCTTAGACTTGACAGCTGTTCTATTGGCTGATGTGTTGGGCCATCTTCACCCAAACCGATGGAGTCATGTGTTAATACATAAATTACTTGTTGTTGCATCAACGCTGCTAATCTAATAGCAGGCCGACAATAATCAGAGAAAATAAGAAAAGTTCCCCCATATGGAATAAATCCACCATGCAGGGATATCCCATTCATTATTGCGCCCATTGCGTGCTCTCTTATTCCATAATGAATATATCTACCGTATGCCTCAGCTGAAACAGGATTAATATTATCTGTTTTTGTATTATTCGAACCTGTCAAATCTGCAGATCCACCAAGAGTGATTGCTGTAGCATCGTTAATATATTTTAGGCAAATCTCCGACGCTTTCCTTGTCGCTATGCTCTGGGGCTCTTCTCTAAGATCTGCCTTGAGTTCATTCAATTTTGCAAATACACTGGGGTGTATAAATTTTTCAATTTGATCTTTAAACTCTTTTTTTACGCTTGGCGGCGATTTTTGGAGCTTATCGTTCCAAATTTTTTTCTGTTTCTGCCCTTTGATTCCAATGCTCCTCCACATTTTTATAATTTCTGGAGGTATCTCGAATTTTGAATACTTAATACCTAGCTCTTTCCTGGTCAGATTATACTCATCTTGACCAAGTGGTGATCCGTGAACACTGGCGGTTCCCTGTTTATTGGGCGATCCATATCCAATTATTGTTCTGCACAAAATCATTGTGGGCTTATCTGATGAGTTTGAGTCTTTAATTGCTCTAAAAATTTCTTTTGTATTATGACCGTTGATTTCAGTGACATTCCAGCCAGAAGCCTCAAATCTTTTTATTTGATTTGTCGAGTCAGTTTTTGCTATGGGTCCATCTATAGAAATATTGTTACTATCAAATAGAAGAGTGAGTTTCTTCAAATTCAGGTGACCGGCAAGACTTATAGCCTCTTGCGATATTCCTTCCATTAAATCACCGTCACCGGCCATAACAAATGTCTTATGATTTACTAAATCACTTCCAAATTTATCAGATAATAATTTCTCAGACAACGCCATTCCAACTGCATTGGCTAAGCCTTGGCCCAAAGGTCCAGTCGTAGTTTCAATACCTTTTGCATGACCATATTCCGGATGTCCCGCTGTTTTGGATCCTAGTTGCCTAAAGTTCTGAATTTCATCAAGTGACATATCCTCGTATCCAAGCAAATATAACAAGGAATAAAGTAGCATAGATCCGTGTCCGCCTGATAGAATGAAACGATCACGGTTGATCCAATCAGGATCTTTTGCATCAAAATTTAGGAATTCACTAAATAATACAGTTGCGACATCGGCCATCCCAAGAGGCAAGCCGGGATGGCCACTATTTGCAGTTTCAATTGCGTCAATTGATAGTGCTCTTATAGCATTAGCCATTTCATGGTGATTAATTTGATTTGACATATTTGTATGCTTTTTTAAGAAAACCTGCCTTTTTTTTATAATTCAATAAAAAACTTTATCAAACAATATTTACATCCTTGTTAGTATTTCCTGTTTAAAATACCCATGAAAAGCATTGATTTAGTTGGAAATCTTATTTTTTTTTTATTGCTTTTTACTCTTCATTAATATTATATTTCTATGGGGACAATGTTTTCATCAGAAGTGCAGTGTTAATTACTAATTGTATGGGATTATAAATGAGCCAATATAATTTGAAAAATGAAGTTGACTTAAATAATCAAAATCTCGACGGTGTAAGCCCACGACTTGCAGCTGCATTAGAAAAATTACACACAGCAATTAACGAACTAAAAAAAAATAGAGATTTGTCAAAGTCCCAAGCAAATGACTCCGCTAATATGGCAGATGAAATAAAGAAACTTAATGATGAAAATATCGGACTGCTTCATAAGTTAGAAGAATTAAAACAAAAAAACAATAAACTGAAGGGCGCCAATCAAGAGGTAGAGACAAGAATTTCTGAAATGATTAAAATGTATCGTAATTTTCTAAAATAGCTAATTTGTTTGTATGTAATGTTTGTATAATTCAAAATGGGTAAAGTCACAGTAAATATTAATAACAGAACTTTTCAAATTGCCTGTGAAGACGGAGAGGAGGCTAGGCTTAAGGAGCTTGCCTCTTTTTTTTCTCGGCACGTTGATCAGTTGCAGGGAAGGTTCGGCCATATTGGAGATGCCAGAATATATGTGATGGCAGGACTATTGATTGCCGATAAGCTATCCGATGCATTATCGCAAATTGAAGAGATCCAAAATGATGTTCAGCAGCTACAAAAAAAGAATGATATGTTTAAGGAGGATAGCCATTCCTTGGAAGAATTACTTCTAACAGATATTGAGCTGCTTACAAATAAATTAAACGAAATAAGCAAATCATTATCAACCTAACATAGATTCAAATTTTATTTTTCAAATTAAATGATATAATTTAAGTGGCTATGCGACTCGTGAGATAACTATTCCTGGCGCCATAGCAATTCAATTGGGAGCTAACACTGATTTAGATCGTGGTCTTAATCATTTGGTGCCCACCTATTTATTAGGAGCCAAGGATTGCCAAATCCACGGTCGTGTGGCTTGAAATCGTGGGTATAAAATTTGAGTTTAGAAAGTACAAAATTTGAGAAATCTCAACTTAGGGCTGATGCACTAGAGGATATGAGACTAATCAAGCCATCTGAAAAATTATTTTATGAGAAGAAGCTCACAGAAATGAGTTTAAGTTTTTTGGGATCAAGTCAGACCATTGCGGGGTATTATCCTATCAATAATGAATTAAATATCCTACCGCTGCTTCAGCTCCTTTCGTCAATTGGTTATCAAATCGCTCTTCCATGTATTACCGAAAAGAAGATCCTCGATTTTAGAATATGGAATATGAAAAAATCACTTGTGAAGAACAGATATAAAATTTATGAACCAGTCGATGGGATATTATCAATCCCAGAAATTGTATTGGTACCCGGACTCCTTTTTGATAAGAGTCTTCATCGATTAGGATATGGCGGTGGTTTTTATGATAGGACCATTCAGCATTTTAGACAAAAAGATAATACTAAATTTATTGGTATCTGCTACCCAGCCCAGATTATACCAAAATTACCTCGTGTAGAACATGATCAAAAGCTTGATTTTCTGGTTAATTTAGATGAAATATAATTTAGTAAATGTATAATCTTAAACTGGAAATATAAATGCGGGTATTGTTTATCGGTGACATTGTCGGAGAGTCTGGAAGAAAAGTTGTAACTCAAAATCTCTTAAGAATTCGGGATAAATATAAACTTGATTTTGTAATAGCTAATGGCGAAAACTCAGCATCAGGATTTGGAATAACAGAAAAAATTCTGCACAGTTTAATTGACTCTGGTGTCGATGTGATTACGTCTGGGAATCATATTTGGGACCAAAAAGACACACTGATATATATTGAAAGAGAGACTCGATTGTTGCGACCCGCCAATTATCCAAAGGGAACGCCCGGTAAAGGCTCATTTTTGTATAAAGCCAAAAACGGTGAGCAGATATTGGTCATCAACATAATGGGTAGAGTCTTTATGAATCCTCTGGATGATCCGTTTAGAATAATTGATGATATTATTGATAACAATGGCTTAAATAATGTTGTTGACGCAATTTTTGTTGATTTTCATGCAGAAGCAACATCTGAGAAGTTAGCTATGGGATATTATCTAGACGGGAGAGTAAGTATGATAGCTGGCACACATACCCATATTCCAACATCTGATGCAAGAATATTAAGCAAAGGAACAGGTTATATCTCAGATGTTGGTATGAGTGGTGATTATGACTCAATCTTGGGTTTTGATAAGCAAAACCCACTCGAAAAATTTATTTCAGGGATTCCAAGTGGTCGATTTATCCCAGCAAAGGGTGAAGGTACATTCTCTGGTATATTATTTGAGACAAATAGTGACGGTCTAATCTCAAATATTTCTCCGATTAAATTTGGGGGAGTTTTTGATGATGAATTACCAGATTTTTGAACATTAAATTAACTTATCGAGAGTAGAGTAAGGAAAAAGGATATTTTAATGGCAGGACACTCTAAATTTAAAAATATACAATATCGAAAGGGAGCTCAAGATAAGAAAAGAGCAAAAATGTTTTCAAAGCTAGCTAAGGAGATAACAGTTGCTGCTAAGCTGGGTCTACCTGATCCAGGGATGAACCCAAGATTAAGATCGGCAATTCAAGCCGCAAGAGCGCAAAATATGCCAAAAGATAACATTGAACGTGCGGTAAAGAAAAGCCAAGATGCTGGTGGGGTAAACTTTGATGAGGTTCGCTATGAGGGTTTTGGTCCCGGCGGGACCGGCTTTATTATTGAAACGCTAACCGATAATAAGAATAGAACTGCAGGTGATATTAGATCAATATTCACAAAGTGTGGTGGAAATCTTGCTGAAACAGGCTCCGTATCCTTTCTTTTTAGTAAGGTAGGGCTGATTGAATTTGACCGATCTAAGTCAAGCGAAGATGAAATAATTGAGTCATCGATTGATCAAGGAGCTGAAGATTGTGATATTTCCGATGATAGTTATGAAATTTATTGTCAACCATCAGATTTACACTCATTAGGTGAAAAGCTAGAAAAGAAATTTGGTGATGCAAATTTAATGAAAATAATTTGGAAGCCTGAAAATAATGTTGTTATTGATCAGGATGCTTTTACAAAAATTGATCGCTTGTTAGAATTACTTGATGACAATGATGATGTTCAAGACATTTATTTTAATTTCGATATACCGGATGACTTTATTTCATGAATAAAGAAGATACACATAATGTTAAAAAAAATTATTGGAATTGACCCTGGTCTAATACACACTGGTTGGGGGCTTATAACTGTTGAAGGAAATTTAATTAAACATATTGATCATGGTTTAATAAAAGTTAAAACAGGTCAAGACCTCTCAGATAGACTCCATGATTTACACAGAGATTTATCATTGGTTTTGGGTAATTTTTTACCAGATGAGGCTGCCTTAGAGCAAACATTTGTTAATAACAATGCTCTTTCAAGTCTCAAGCTTGGGCACGCAAGGGGTGCAATAATGCTATCACTGTCAATGATGAACATAAAGTGCTTTGAGTATGCCCCAAATCAGATAAAAAAAAGTATTGTTGGAAAAGGTCATGCAGATAAAAACCAGATTGCTCACATGGTTAATATACTTCTCTCAAAAAAAATTAATGGTACCTCTGATGTTTCAGATGCGTTAGCAATTGCGATTACGCATGCAAATCAAATGCATAATAAAATAGCGAAGGCAATTGCATGATTGCAAAAATTAAAGGTAATGTTGAGGCAGTTAATGGTAATAGAGTAATTGTTGATGTGAATGGGTTAGGATATGAGGTGCAGTGCCCAGAGAGATCAATTAATGCAATCGAAAAGAACAAATGTATATCACTATATATTCAAACAGTTTTGAGGGATGATACAATCAATCTTTATGGTTTTTTATCTCTTGAAGAGAAAAAGGCATTCTCAACATTGCAAACTGTTCAGGGAGTTGGTGCAAAATTAGCTATGACCATAATAGGCTTCTTTTCAGTTAAAGAACTTGGAAATCATATCGGAAGTGGTGATGAAAAATCAATTTGTTCAGCTCCTGGTGTAGGCGCAAAAGTTGCAAAAAGGATAATTACCGAACTAAAAGATGTTTATTCAGATCAATCAAATAATTATGACAATGAGGCTCTCACAAAACGGAATAGTATTAATTCAGCTCTGATAAACCTAGGATATAGCCAAGCGGAAGCATTAAACCTTATCCAAAAAATAAAGAGTGATATTAATGATGGAGCTAGTATCGAAGACCTCATTAAAGAAGCCCTCAGGAGATCCGATTAATGGATAATGATATTAGAATTTATCGACCAAGGTTACTTGATCAATTTATAGGTCAAAACTTAGTCAGAAAAAATTTAGAAGTTTTCATTCAATCTGCAAAAGAACGCGAAAGTAGCCTCGATCATGTGCTATTGGCTGGACCACCAGGACTTGGGAAGACAACCTTAGCAAATATTATTGCGAACGAGCTAAATGTAAATATCAGAGTTACATCAGGACCACTTATAACAAAGGCTGGAGATCTTGCGGCGATACTTAGTAATATGGAACAGAATGACGTACTCTTTATAGATGAAATACACAGGCTGAGTAACAGTGTAGAAGAGGTACTTTATGCCGCAATGGAGGACTATGTCCTTGATATACTTATTGGTGAAGGTCCCGCGGCAAAGTCAGTTAGGATTGAGCTTTCTCCTTTCACTCTCATTGGCGCAACAACAAGGCTTGGTTTGATTTCCAATCCATTGAGGGAGAGATTTGGGATACCAATAACACTCGATTTTTATAGAGCTGAAGATCTTACAATGGTGGTTAAAAAAGCTGCCCATGAGTTAGCAATAGTAATTGATGACGCTTCGGCGAAAGAAATTGCTAAAAGATCGAGAGGAACACCAAGAATTGCAAATAGATTACTTCGCAGAGTGCACGATTATTCTGTATACAATAAACTGGATGGTATTAATGTTGATCTTACGCGGCTCTCCTTGCAAGAACTTGAAGTAGATGATATTGGACTCAATTCGCTTGATTATAGATACCTCGAGTGCATTATAGAAAATTACGACGGTGGACCTGCAGGTGTTGACTCAATTGCCGCATCAATGGGAGAGGCACGTGACGTCTTAGAGGACGTAGTTGAGCCCTATTTGATACAAAAAGGACTGATAAATAGGACACCTCGAGGTCGTTTGTTGTCAAAAAAATCTGCAGAAGATATAAAAAATAGACTAAATCAAATACGCAAATGACAAAATCTGGTCATATTTTTAGTCTATCTTTGATTTTTATTTATATTTAATATTATTATTAGAGCATTACATAGAAACATAGATAAAATAGTTAATTAATGGATGAATCACTAGTTACAACTGACCTAAGTTTGATGGGTCTCTTTTCTGAGGCAGACTTGGTTGTAAAATTGGTTATGCTCGGGCTTATGATTGCTTCAGTAATCTCATGGGCAATTATATTTGAGAAATTAATTTTAATAAAATTAGTAAACCGTAATGCTATAAAATTTTATCGTGATTTTTGGAGCAGTAATATCAATGATATCGATGCTGCCTATCGGAATTCAAGAAATAACCCTATGGCAAAAATCTTCAATGCTGGAATAAAGGAATGGAATACGACTTTCAAAATACATAAGAATATGTCGATTGATGGGGTCAAAGGAAGAATTGAGAAGGCAATGAATGTGCAGATGAATATTGAGTTAGATAAACTCGAAAAGAAATTATTATTTTTGGCCTCTGTGGGTTCAACAGCTCCGTTCATTGGTCTTTTTGGAACGGTATATGGGATAATGAATAGTTTTTCAGCAATTGCCACTTCCAAAAGTACAAACCTCACTGTTGTAGCCCCTGGAATTGCGGAGGCACTTTTCGCAACAGCCATTGGGTTATTTGCAGCCATACCAGCCGTTATGTTTTATAATAAAATATCAAGCGATATTGCGCGTGTGACTTCGAATCTTGAAAATTTTAGTGATGAATTTATCAACTACTTTAGTCGTCAAATAGACGCTCAAATGGTAGCTGAAGATGTTGATGACAACTACCAAACTGATGAAGAAGAGTTTTAAGAATTTGCAAAATAATGGCAACAAATATAAAAACATTACCAAATAACAGAAGAAGAAGTAGAAAGAATAACCCGATTTCTGATATTAATGTAACTCCCCTTGTTGATGTTATGCTTGTACTGCTGATCGTTTTTATGGTAACTGCACCATTATTAACAGTTGGCGTTCCAATTGAGCTTCCAAAAACTTCGGCAAAGCAAATGACTGATGACAATGAGCCATTAACTATCACAATTGACAAGAACAGCAAAATTTATATTCAAGAAATGGAGATAGATTTTGATGACTTAACCGAAAAACTTGAGGCGATCGGGCAGAGTAACTTTGATCAAAAAATCTATATTAATGGTGATAAAGATATTAGTTATGAAGTCTTAATGAGAGTAATGGCTAAGATTAGTTCTTCCGGTTATACATCAATTGGATTAGTTACAGATATAGAGTCTTAATATGTTAGCCAAACCAATATCTATATCAGTTTTATTACATCTACTATTTGTTGTAATTATTATAACAGGTCTGCCATCATTCGACAGGCTTGAAGAAAGCCCGATGTCCATTGTTGAAATCGAACTTATTAATAATCTTCCAGCAATTACACAAGAAATTATAGAAGATGACAGTAAAGAGGAGTCCGCATCCGATAAAAAAAAATATAGCGCGACACCCAACGTTAAACCATCTATGAGAAGCGAAGAGTCAAAGAATATGAGTGTACTTGAAAATGAGGAGCCAATTGAGAAAACTACTAACGCTAAACAGCAAGAAGATGAAAATATCATGGAATTTTTCTCCACACCGGAAATTAAGCCTGAATTGAACAAAATTAATGACAAATTATTAACCAATTTGGATTACGATGAGAATAAGAAGGAAACAGATAAAGTCACAGCACTACTCGATAAATTTCCTGATGAAAGAGATATTGGGGAAATGATTGAAAACAAACCACAAGAGAAAAATTTAACCTCCGATAATATTATCACTGCTGGTGAGATATCAAATATGCGAAGTCAAATAGAGATGTGTTGGAATCCACCTGTGGGAGTGCGTGGAGCAGCAAGCCAGAGAGTACAGGTGATGATTGCACTCAACAAAGATGGTACGATATCGAATGTAGAGCCTATCACAAGAGACTCAAACGGAAGCAGGGAAGTTGCAATTGATGCTGCAGTAAGAGCTGTGTTGAGATGCGCGCCATATGAGTTTCCCATTGAAAAATATGAATCATGGAAAGAGATAAAGTTTACCTTTGATCCAAGGAATATGTTGGGTGGATAATATGACAAATCGAATGAACAGATTCATCTTCTTGCTATTTTTCTTATTATTTTATTCAACCACCTCACAAGCTGCCCTTGAAATAGATGTTACAGAGGGGAACCTCAGACCAATGCCGATTGCAATAACCACGGTAATTGATAGACAAAATGAGCAGCTTGGTCTTGGTCTCGATATAACAAAAGTTATTGCAAGTGACCTTGCTGGTTCGGGTTTATTCTATCCTATAAATCCAAAAGCATTCTTGGATGAAGTTAACTCTGTGGATAGGAGTCCCAATTTTAATTCATGGCGAGTGATAAATGCTGAGGCTTTATTCACCGCGGAACTTGTTTATGATAATGAAAGATACAGAATAAACTACAAGCTTTGGGATACTTTCACTGAGAAGTCCCTTGAAGCCAACTACTTAGTCTTTTCAAAAAGTAAATGGAGAAACGTGGCGCACATGATTGCTGATACAATTTATACCCGCCTAACGGATGAGAAGGGTTATTTTGATACACAAATTGCCTTTATTGCGGAGAGTGGGCCTAAGACGGAAAGAATAAAAAGACTGGCTATAATGGATCAGGATGGTCAAAATGCCGTATTATTGACATCAGGTAGAGATCTTGTATTGACTCCTAGATTTAGCCCAAACGGTAAAGAGCTTGTATACTTATCATATAGAAATGGTCAACCTCAGGTATATATTTATGATATTCAATCAAAACAAACATATGTAGTTGGAACATTTCCCGGCATAACATTTGCTCCTAGGTTCTCCCCTGACGGAAAAAAAATCATCATGAGCTTACAAGAGGGAGTAGGATCGAATTTATTTGAGATGGATTTGAGTAATTTTGATAGAAAGAGGTTAACTAATACATCTGATATCAACACAGCTCCCAGCTACTCTCCTGACTCAAGTAATATTGTATTTGAGTCAGATAAGTCAGGCACGCAGCAGTTGTATGTAATGGATGCTAATGGAAATAATGTAAGAAGGATTAGCTTTGGAACCGGAAGTTACTCTACACCTGTTTGGTCTCCAAGAGGTGATTACATTGCATTTACAAAGATTTCTAAGGGTCGATTTATGATTGGTGTGATGTTTACGGATGGAAGTGGTGAGAGGATCATTACTGACGGCTTCCACAATGAAGGCCCAACATGGGCTCCAAACGGTAGAGTTCTAATGTTTTTTCGCGAATCGCCAGGAGAAGATGGTGGGCCAATGATTTATTCTGTTGATATCACTGGATACAATGAGAGAAAGATTGAAACACCTGGTTATGCGTCAGACCCATCATGGTCTGCATTAATGAACTAAAATATCTGATTTACATTTTTTTTAAACATTACATCATTTGTTAACATTTACATGATAACTTTAAGGATCATTACTATTTTTAAAGAGGAAATTAACAATGGTATATAAAAAAGCACTTAATCTTTCCGTGACTTTTTTATTAATCTTCATCCTTACGGGCTGTTCATCGACACGAAAAAATGTTGAACAGATCTTATTCGGAGGAGGAAATAATAATGAAGCTGAAATAGTCTCAAATGCTATTCCTGGATCTTCCCAAGACTTCACAGTAAATGTTGGAGACCGTGTATTTTTTGCAACAAATTCAACAAGTTTAGATGATGATGCAAAAGCTATACTTGAAAGGCAAGCTTCTTGGTTAGAATTGTATCCAGAAATTAGTATCATTGTTGAAGGACACGCCGATGAGAGGGGTACCAGAGAGTACAATATCGCGCTTAGCGCTAAAAGAGCTGACATTGCAGTAGCATACCTCGAAAGTCTTGGTATAGCTGGGGATAGGGTCGAAACCGTTCCCTATGGTAAAGAGAGACCAGTTGCAGCCTGCTCATCTGAAGCTTGTTGGTCACAAAACAGACGAGCTGTGTCTGTAGTAATCATTGAGTAATTAGAAATTATCAACTAGATATTTTAGCCACGATAATATATCATTTACTACCAAATTAGTTTTGGAATGATCTCTAATTTGAAAAATTTAATGATATTCGTTAATTATGGTAAATGATAACAAATTTCCTCTCACTGATCTTAGAGTATGTGGTTTATTTTCAAGCTATGTAAATCATGATAGGATTGCGCTAGCGGTCTCGGGCGGGCGAGATAGCATGGCCTTAATGTGTTTGGTGTATCGTTGGAAAGCCCATTTAGCACTAAATATTGAGATTGAAGTAATCACAGTTAACCATAATCTCAGGAAGGCTGCCGAAGATGAATGTCGATTTGTACAGAAAATTGCTAAAGATTACGGATTCAGGCATAAAGTACTGACATGGGAACATGAATACATCGAGACTTCTATTCAAGAGAAAGCACGAAATGCAAGATACCAGCTCATGCTGGATTATGCCAGAGAGGAGAATATTGATACAATTTTGACCGCTCACACCTCTGACGATAATATAGAAACATTTATTATGCGTCTTGCAAAAGGGAGTGGGCTCGATGGACTTAAATCAATTAATGAAATTCGACACGCGGATGGAATTCAGATAGAAAGGCCATTGCTCTCATTATCTCGTTCATTAACAACTGAAATCCTCAGGTCAACAGGTAATGAATGGGTAGATGACCCAACAAACGAAGATGAAAGATTCGAGAGAGTTAAAATAAGAAATAATATTAGCTCCTTGTCTTCTTTTAATATATCGTCCGGCAATTTAACAAAAACAATTCAACGTCTGACCAGGGCGCATGAGTCAATTAGCTTTTTTACCAACTTAGTATCACAAGAGCTAGTCGAATTAAGTGAGTTGGGACACGCCGATGTCAATTTCGATAAATTACGTAATTACCCAAAAGAAATAATATTAAGGGTATTAGCTAAAGCCTTAACAGATATTAATGGGGGAACTGTATCCCTCTCATCATTGGAAGCGGTGTTTACGGAATTAATCAAAACAGAGAGATGTAAGACCCTTAACGGCTGTCAAATAATACCACAGAAGAATAAATATGTTATAGTGAGAGAGAATAGGGGGATAAGTCCCGCTGAAATAAAAATAAACGAACGCATTTCTTGGGACGGAAGATTTGATGTGCATCTTAAATCATGTGACAAAACAAATATTGTCATTGATCAAATTGGAAATGCAGATGATCTTCGAACAATGATAGATGGGACATCTTTTCAAAGTATGCCAAAGTATGTATTGAGAACATTGCCTGGTGGATTCATAAAAGATAAGCTTGTATTACTACCAAACACACACAATATATATAATAGTGGTTATTTAGATGTTAAATTTAGAATTAGCGATGAAAAAAAATTTTCATAAATTATGTAGGAGTTAAAATTGGGTGGTTTTAGAAATATAGTTATATGGCTTGTCATTGGATTATTAATGATGGCTTTATACAATGTATTCCAGACTTCTAATGAAACAAGAGGCGTGAGCGAAGTTAGCTACACCACTCTCATTTCAGAAGTCTCTGGAGGAAATGTTAGGGATGTTGAAATATCCGGTGATGAAATTACGGGGACTTTTAATGATGGCTCAAGGTTTCATTCCTATTCACCTGAAGACCCTCAGTTCATAGAGAGATTAAATGAACAAGGAGTGATTATAAATGTCAAGCCGGTAAGGCAGAGTGCGCTATTTTCAATTTTTGTTTCATGGTTCCCAATGTTGCTACTTATTGCAGTTTGGATATTTTTTCTCAAGCAAATGCAAGGTGGCGGACGTGGCGCTATGGGTTTTGGAAAATCAAAGGCAAAACTACTCAACGAAAAGAAAGGCAAAGTCACCTTTAGTGATGTTGCAGGCATTGATGAGGCAAAGGAAGATCTTGAAGAGATTGTTGAATTTTTAAAAGACCCACGTAAGTTTCAATATTTGGGTGGTAAAATCCCCAAAGGCGCATTACTTGTCGGACCTCCAGGTACGGGTAAAACACTATTAGCTAGGGCTATAGCTGGTGAAGCTGGTGTACCTTTTTTTACAATTTCTGGTTCAGATTTTGTTGAAATGTTCGTTGGTGTTGGAGCCAGTAGAGTGCGTGATATGTTTGAACAAGCAAAAAGAAGCGCGCCATGCATCATATTCATAGATGAGATAGATGCTGTTGGAAGACACAGAGGCGCCGGACTGGGCGGGGGTAATGATGAAAGAGAGCAAACATTAAATCAACTGCTGGTGGAAATGGATGGCTTTGAAGAAAATGAAGGAATAATATTGATTGCAGCAACAAACAGACCTGATGTGTTAGATCCAGCTCTATTAAGACCTGGTAGATTCGACAGACAAGTAGTTGTTCCGAATCCCGACATAATTGGACGTGAGAAGATTCTAAAAGTACACGTCAGAAAAGTTAAATTATCTGATGAAATAAATCTAAAAGTTATAGCTAGAGGAACTCCAGGGTTCTCTGGTGCTGATCTTGCAAATCTTGTTAACGAGGCTGCACTTCTTGCAGCTCGAAGAGGCAAAAGAGTAATTACTCAAGATGAATTTGAAGACGCAAAAGACAAAGTAATGATGGGTTCTGAGCGTCGGACACTTGTAATGTCTGATGACGAAAAGAAATTAACTGCATATCACGAGGCAGGCCATGCTCTTGTTGCAGTAAAGCAAAAAGCATCAGATCCAATTCATAAAGCCACAATAATTCCAAGAGGAAGAGCCTTGGGTATGGTCATGCGCTTGCCAGAAAGAGACCAGTTGTCTATGACCAGAGAGAAACTTAAAGCTGATCTTGCCGTTGCTATGGGCGGAAGGGCTGCTGAGGAACTGATTTTCGGTGACGAAAAAGTAACTTCAGGCGCACAATCTGATATCAAGATGGCAACAAATATGGCAAGAGCGATGGTTACGCAATTCGGTATGAGTGATATTCTAGGTCCTCTTTCATATGGCAATAATGAAGATGAAGTCTTCCTTGGTTATTCTGTGGCAAAAACACAAAATCTATCAGAAGAAACACAAAAAATTGTTGACTCTGAAATACACAAGCTTGTAGATGGCGGTCATAAAGCTGCAACAGAAATTGTCATCGAATATAAAAAGGAACTCGAAATTATCGCTGAAGGCCTGCTTGAGTATGAGACTTTGTCCGGCGATGAGATATTAGACCTATTAAAGGGGAAGAATCCAGATAGACCTGATGCAGATGGAACAGAAGAGCCACCAAGTGATCCAACTGCTGTACCAACTGAGAGTGCAGAAAAAAAAGCATCAAGTAAGGCAAAAAAAACCCAGAAAATGAAGCCGCAAACACAGCCATAAATCATTCATTATTATTTAAACTTTAGGGATAGTTTTATATGAATGCTAAAAAATATTTTGGTACAGATGGGATTAGAGGGCTTGCAAATCAACATCCCATTACAGCTGAAGTTGCTCTGCAGGTTGGAATTGCTACTGGGTTATTCATATCAAAAGATAATACGGCTAAAAGAGTAATAATTGCCAAAGACACAAGGCTATCAGGCTATATGCTGGAGTCTTCACTCACTTCTGGTTTAACGTCAGTTGGGTTAGATGTTTTTTTACTTGGACCAATGCCAACGCCTGCGGTGTCAATGCTCATCAAATCAATGAGAGCAGATCTGGGCATTATGATTTCAGCATCACACAACACATATGAATACAACGGTATTAAGATATTTGGTCCAGATGGGTATAAACTTGACGATAGGGACGAATTAGAAATTGAGGGTATATTAGGAAATATCGATAGCTATGACCTCAGCTCGAGAATGGTTGGTAAGGCAAAAAGGATCGACGACGCTCAAGCTCGTTATATTGAGTATGTCAAGGGCACTCTTGATAAAGATATTAGCTTTGATGGTATTAAGGTTGTCATTGATAGCGCTCATGGAGCGGCATACAAGGTAGCACCATTGGCTTTGTGGGAGCTTGGGGCAAATGTAATTTCAATTGGAGATAGCCCTAATGGGAAGAATATTAATCACGAATTTGGATCAACTTCACTTGGTAATTTAAAAAAAGCGGTCAGTAATCATAAAGCGGACATTGGGATTGCTCTTGATGGAGATGCAGATAGAATAATCGTGATTGATGAGACGGGAAATATCGTTGATGGTGACGCACTCTTGGCTATTATTGCAACTGAGTGGAAAAAATCAGGTAAACTAAAAAAAAATGCTGTCGTTGCTACAATTTTATCAAACATAGGCTTGGAGTCCTACTTGTCAAAAGAAGAAATGAAACTATTTAGAACAAATGTTGGAGATAGGTATGTCTCCCAGTTTATGAGAGAAAACGGGTATAATATTGGTGGTGAGCAGTCTGGACATATTATCATTGGGGACTACTCAACAACAGGGGATGGATTGTTGGCTGCCATACAGATATTATCCATTATGAAAAAAAGTAATAAGAAGATTAGTGCGCTTGCCCGCCTTATCAAAATTGTTCCCCAAATTCAAAGAAATTACAAAATTAGCGACTATGAAAAGATTAATACAAACGACATAGATGAAATTCATGAAATAGGACAAGAAAGAATTAAAGAAAAAGGCAGGATATTGGTTCGTCTGTCTGGAACAGAGCCACTCATCAGAGTCATGGGTGAGTCACAAGATAAAAAATATCTAAATGAGACATTGGATTATTTGATGGATTTAATCGAAAAGCGTTTTAATTAGCAAGCTTGTTCGAGCCTATCCTCGTGAGAACAATGCCCGCAAGAATTACAAACATTCCAATAATCTGGTAAAGATGAATATCTTCTTTTAGCAAGAAGCTCCCGAGAATAACAACATAAACCGGTAAAACATAATGTGTAAGCGACACGAATGTTGGGCCTGCAACCTTTGTAAGATTAAACATAACCATGCTTGCCATTGCGGTTGAGAAAACCCCCATCAATAATACTGATATGAATGAAATATCAAAAATTTCAATCACTGGGGGACCTTCCAACAACATTGCAGTAATAAACGCGAAACTTGATGCAAACAAGAAGCTGCCCGATGTTTTTTGCATCAATGTAATATTTGGCATGACATTTACAGCTATGTTTTGGATTGAATAACCAATTGCTGCAAGTAATATAGCAATCTGCGATAGCATCTTAAAGTCATTAGATATTATTAAAGTATTCGGTTTTTCAAATAGTAGAATATACAAGCCCGCAAAGCCAATAATTACGCCAAAGAGCTTCAGTCTATTTAATTTCTCATTCGGAACAAGAAAATGAGCAGCGAGAACTGTAAACAAGGGACCGATTCCAAATAGAATACCTCCAATATTCGTATCTAAATATTGAGTACCCCAGCAGATAAGAAAGAAAGGGAAAAACGCTGTCATACCTATCAAAGCAAGCCAGGCCCAATTGACAATACCAGTTGGCAAAGTCTCGCCTCTTAATTTTAAAATAGAATATATTATCACGAACCCTATAGAGAGTCTGAGTGAGACAATCCATAAAGGGCTGAAATCATCTAGAGCATACTTTGTTAATGCAAATGTAGAGCCCCAAAATATAACTAAAAGGGATAAATAAAACCAGTTTATAAGAGATGAATTTTTCATAAGATAAAAAAAATAGTAAGACTGAACTTACTGATTATGCCTAAATTTATTACATGTCAAATTAATTAACTTTATAATTGATAAATGTAGAGTTTTGCAGTATTAAAGAAATGGGACAGCTCTCCCCAACGAGAGTCAACTATCTGGAAGGGTAGAAAAAATGACAAAGAAACCAACAAATAAAACAAATAGACCACTATTTTCATCTGGTCCATGTGCAAAATTTCCAAATTGGCAAATCAATAAAATAGAAACATCTATTTTAGGTAGATCTCATAGGGCTAAAAAACCAAAAGATTTTATTAACTACTCAGTTGAGCTAACCTCGGAGTTACTTGAGATACCAAAAGACTACAAAGTCGCAATTGTACCCGCATCTGATACTGGGGCATTTGAGATGGCAATGTGGAACTTTTTGGGACATATACCAGTTGATGTTTTTGCTTGGGAATCTTTCGGTAAGGGATGGGTAACCGACATTATCAAACAGTTAGGCCTTGAAGATGCGAATGTGATAGAAGCAGATTACGGAATATTACCAGATTTGCAGTCAGCAAATTCTGACAGTGATATTGTTTTTACTTTAAACGGAACAACCTCAGGAGTTAGAGTCCCTAACCTGAATTGGATAAAAGATAGCAGGAAAGGCATAACATTATGTGATGCTACATCTGGTCTATTTGCCCAAAAGGTTGATTGGAGCAAGTTGGACGTAACAACATTTTCTTGGCAGAAGGTTCTTGGAGGAGAAGCGCAGCATGGCATGATAATTCTCTCACCAAAAGCAATTGATAGATTAAATGAATATAATCCCAGTTGGCCATTACCAAAAATATTTAGAATAAAAAAATCTGGTACGATTGACCAGAGTATCTTTTCTGGATCAACTATAAACACGCCATCACTTCTATGTGTTGCTGATTATGTTGCTGCCCTTGAGTGGGCACGTGAAGTCGGCGGATTAAATAAGTTAATTGAAATCGCTGACAATAATCTTCAAATTATAAAAAATTGGGTCGCTGAAACAGATTGGATTAAATTTTTAGCAAAAGAAGAGTCAACCATATCAAACACATCTGTTTGCCTTGAGTTTTCATCGAAAAGCCCAAATGGTGATAAAATCGATACTTCAAAATTATCAAAGATAATCCAAAATATGCTTGAAGAGGAGGGGGTCGCTTTTGATATTGGGGCTTACAGGGATGCGCCGCCGGGGTTAAGAATATGGACGGGAGCAACAATTGAACCATCAGATATTTCAATATTACTAGAATGGATTAATTGGGCGTATTTTGTAGCAATAGAAAAGGTCTAAAATAAAAAGGGAAAACATAAAAATGCCTAAAGTACTTGTATCAGATAAGCTCAGCGAAGAGTCTGTGAAAATATTCAAAGATAAGAATATTGACGTGGATTATTTACCTGATATCGGAAAAGACAAAGAAAAATTAGCAGAAATCATCAAAAGCTATGACGGCTTAGCAATTAGATCAGCAACAAAAGTAACGGATAAAATTCTAAGTAATGCAAAAAACTTGAAAGTAATTGGCAGAGCCGGAATTGGCGTAGATAATGTTGATATTGAAACTGCAACCACTAATGGTGTTATTGTTATGAATACGCCATTTGGTAACTCAGTAACAACTGCAGAGCACGCAATTACCCTGATGATGTCACTCGCAAGACAAATACCGCAAGCCGATATATCAACGAAGAATAGCCTCTGGGAAAAATCAAAATTTATGGGAGTTGAGATTACTGGAAAAACTCTTGGGGTGATTGGCTGTGGAAATATAGGTACTATAGTAATTGACCGCGCCAAGGGCTTAAAAATGAAAGTTATTGGCTATGATCCTTATTTGACAGAAGAGCGGGCTGACTCAATGGTAATTGAAAAAGTCGAATTAAAGGAGTTATTTGCAAGGTCTGACTTTATAACAATTCATACACCACTTACAGAGCAAACAAAAAATATCATTAATGCCGATAGTATAAAACAAATGAAATCATCAGTACGCATAATAAATTGTGCTCGTGGTGGTCTTGTGGATGAAGAGGCACTCCTTGAAGCTTTGAAAAATGGCAAGATAGCCGGTGCTGCTATCGATGTGTATCAGGAGGAGCCAGCAAAGCATAACCTACTATTTGAAAATGAAAAAATAATATGCACACCCCACCTCGGAGCATCTACCGCTGAAGCGCAAGAGAAGGTAGCTGTGCAGATTGCAGAGCAGATGAGTGACTTTCTTCTGACAGGTGCAATCACAAATGCCATAAATTTCCCATCTGTCTCGGCTGAAGAAGCAACCTCAATGGAACCATATTTGATTTTGGCAAAAAATCTCGGATCTTTTGCGGGGCAAATAACAGAAAGTGCGCTAAAGAGTGCAAAGATTGAGTACGTTGGCAGTATAGCAGACATGAACGTTGAGTCTCTTACATCAACAATTATTTCAGGTTTATTAAAGCCTTTATTAGAAGATATAAATATGGTGAATTCTCTATCAATCGCCAAGCAAAGAGGTATCAAGATCGAACAAATAAAAAAAGAGAGCAGTGGTATTTATGGCTCATACATAAGGCTTATCATAGAATCTGAAAGACAAGAGAGATCTGTAGCGGGCGCTGTTTTTTCCGATGGTTCGGCAAGAATCATTCAGATAAAAGGCATAGATATGGAAGCTAAATTCGCAAAACACATGATATATATAACAAATAACGATACACCAGGTTTAGTGGGAAAAATTGGACACTGCCTCGGATCACAAGGTGTGAATATAGCAAATTTTAATTTAGGGCGAGATAAAATTGGTGGTAACGTTATTGAGTTGATTGAAGTTGACTCAGCGGTAGATGACTTAGTGCTAGAAAAATTGACTCAAATAGAAGACATTGTGCAGGTTAAAAAATTAAACTTTTAAGTAAATAATATGACAAGTGTTGTTATTGTTGGTACCCAGTGGGGTGATGAAGGTAAAGGTAAAATCGTCGATTCCTTGTCTGATAAAGCCGATGTAATAGTTAGATTTCAAGGTGGGCATAATGCAGGCCATACTTTGGTAATCGATGGGCAAACAATCAAATTATCTCTTCTTCCATCTGGTATTGTTCGAGAAAAAAAGCTAACAATAATTGGAAATGGCGTAGTTTTAGATCCTCAGGCATTATCATCAGAAATAGAATATCTCTCTAAAATTGGGATAAAAGTCACACCGAAAAATTTAAAAATCGCTGAAAATACTACAATTATATTACCGCTGCATAAAGATTTAGATCTGGCACGAGAGGAAAGGGCAGGTAAAGCAAAAATAGGAACGACCGGTAGAGGAATTGGGCCTGCGTATGAGGATAAAGTTGCAAGAAGATCAATAAAATTGAATGATTTAGATAATCTAGAAAATATAAAAGACAAAATTGAGTTAATATTGGATCATCACAATATCTTAAGGCACGCATATGAGCTCGATACACTTAGCGTAGACGATGTATACCAATATCTACTGGAGATAAAAAAAGATATTATTCCATTTGTTGCCAATACATGGCGGATATTGAACGATATGAGGCAGAATAAAAAGAGAGTATTATTCGAGGGCGCCCAAGGTCTACTACTTGATGTTGACTTTGGAACATATCCATATGTTACATCCTCAAATACGATGCCTGGTCAGGCCTCAATTGGCACTGGTGTGGGTCCTAAATATCTTGATCAAATTATTGGTATAACAAAAGCATACACGACCCGAGTTGGAAGCGGTCCCTTCCCCACCGAGTTATTTGATGAGTCTGGTGAAAAGCTCGGACGGATCGGTAATGAATTTGGTACTGTAACGGGAAGAGAAAGGCGGTGTGGTTGGTTTGATGCAGTGCTCGTACGGCAAACTGTGCAGATTTCAGGTATTGACATGATTGCATTAACAAAATTAGACGTTTTGGACACCTTCGAAAAGATTAATATCTGCGTCGGGTATGAATTAGACGGAAAAAAGATTGATTACCTTCCGTTATCTGAGCCCTCACAGAATAAAATTATGCCTATATATGAAGAGCATGAAGGTTGGCTCACTGATACTTCGGGTATTAATGAATTTAATGAGCTTCCATCAAAAGCATTGGCGTACATAAAACGCATTGAGGAGATAATCTCAACACCAATTCGCATAATATCCACTAGTCCAAACAGAGAAGACATTATTTTTTTGGAAAGCATATTCAACTAAACTGTAAAAATTGAAATTAATGGTATAAATAATATGGAAGATTTAACAGAAAAAAGGAACTATAGCTATATAGCAAAATTTTTTCACTGGGGATTTGTCATTTTGTTTATATACGGACTTATTAAACAGGTTCAGGATATCGAACAGCTAGAAAATCCTTCCCTGCTAAGGTTTGAAGTTCTCTTTGCATTCGTTTTCGTCATATTACTTCTGGTTAGATTTATTTATATGAAAAGAACCCAAAAGACTTCACTGCCTGAACACACTCCTAAATTGCAAAAAATTGCAGCGAAAACAGTACACTATGGGATGTATTTTACACTGGCAGCTATTCCCTTGTCTGGTATGCTAATTGGTTTGTTATTCTGGATTGGTCTTCAAGATGGGCTCATAATTGAGTCAGTTGTAACTCTCCATGAAATATCGATAGATTTGATCTATATTTTAATCGGCATTCATATTTCTGCAGCATTATTTCATAGAATTAAACGAGACGGAGTTTGGTCGTCAATGGTACCATTCTTGAAAGAGTAGATAATTATGATTGAATTTTTTAGGAAGAATCACAATTATTTACAGGCAGGCTTTTTTCTCACATTCGCAGCAAGCATAGGGCAGACATTTTATTTTGCGTTATATGCAGGAAATATTAGAGAAGAACTTACATTATCTCATGGTTTATATGGTGGATTGTATACTATCGCAACCTTGATGAGTGCTTTTACGATGCTCTACACGGGTAAAATGGTAGATTATATAAAGGTACGATACTTATCTTTTACGGTACTTATCTTTTTAGGCCTTTCATCAATTGCATTCTCATTAGTTAATTCTGCTATTTTTTTGTTGATAGTATTTTATCTTCTTAGGATAACGGGGCAGGGAATGTCAACGCACACATCATCAACTTTTATTGCAAAGACGTTTACAACTATGAGAGGCAAGGCTGTTGCCGTGACGGTACTAGGGAGGGCTTTTGGGGAGATGGTAATGCCGATAACAGCATTGTTACTAATTGCTTTTTACGGTTGGAGGCAAGCGTGGATTATTACCGGGATTTTTATATTATTTATTCTTGCCCCATACGTTTTCTATCTTTTAAAAGACAGAGAAGTCTACGAGCCCGACATTGAAAATACATCTGATAAAAATAAAAACTCGAGCGTTCAATATCGTAGGAAGGATGTGCTAAAGAGTGGCTATTTTTATTTAATTTTGGCTGCTGTATTAGCGCCTCCATTCGTGTTAACTGGTATATTTTTTCATTCTTATCATCTGATGAACGTAAAGGATTGGTCAATCGAAATATATGCCTTCACAATGCCGGTATTTTCAATACTACTAATGATTTTCGTACTAATATCTGGCTGGGCTGTTGATAAATGGAGCGCCAAAGACCTAACAAAATTTTTCCTATTACCACTTGTTATAGGCTGCATAATTCTAGCATATGGAAAAAGTGAGGCTACAATGGTAACATTCATGATGTTTGCAGGTATTACCTCTGGTTTTGCAACATCTATTGCAGGCTCCCTTTGGGCCGAACTTTATGGAACAAAATATTTAGGCGAGATAAAGTCTGTTGTTACCTCTGGTGTTATCGCATCCACAGCATTATCGCCTGGATTAATGGGTTATCTTATTGATCGAGATATCAGCATTGAAAGCCAAGTAATTGTGGTTGCAATATATATGACAATATTGACAGGTCTTATGACTTTTAGGGGCTCGGAATCAGTTTAATTGGCTCGGCTTATGAAACTTTTGACTTTGTCAAAAGCCTTACTTTCGATCTGACGTACTCTTTCCCGGCTGATTCCAAATCTTTGGCTGAGTTCTTCTAATGTTTTAGAATCTTCATCCATTCTTCTGGAAATGAAAATTGATTTCTCTCTTTCGTTCAGACAGCTTAGTGAGTCATATAATTGTTTTCTTCTTTTATCCATCTCATCACTGACTACAAGAGAAGTTTCTTGGTTTTGACTTTCATCAACGAGAAAATCTTGCCACTGCCCGTCACCTTCGTCTGATATTTGCGTATTCAAAGATGAGTCACCGCCTAACCTTCTATTCATGTCGACAACATCGGTTTCTGTCACGCCAAGGTTCTCCGCAATATGTGCGATTTGTTCTGGTTTTAAATCACCTTCTTCCAAGGCTTGGATGTTATTTTTGATTTTTCTTAAATTGAAGAATAGTTTCTTTTGGTTCGCGGTTGTACCCATTTTAACAAGACTCCATGAACGCAGCACATATTCTTGAATTGCCGCTTTGATCCACCATATAGCATATGTTGCAAGCCTGAACCCTCTATCAGGATCAAATCTTTTTACTGCCTGCATCAAACCGATATTTCCCTCAGCAATAATATCGCTCAATGGTAAGCCGTAACCTTTATAACCCATTGAGATTTTAGCAACTAGTCTTAAATGACTAGTCACTAGCCTGTGTGCTGCGTCAGTATCGCCATCAGCATTGAGGCTCTTGGATAGGCTTTTCTCTTCCTCAAGTGTAAGTAAAGGAAATTTTTTTATCTCTTTTAAGTACAGTCCCAGACTGTCTTCACTAGCAATAATTGGTATTGAACCATACATTTAATATGTATCCTTGTTATTAATCAAAATTTAAGTGAACACAATAAAATACAACTAATTTATATTTCTGACAATACATTTTTTAACATATTTAAATCATCAGGTAACTTAGACTCAAACTTCATAAGCTCATTACTTATGGGGTGTCTAAAGGATAACTTTGATGAGTGTAATGCGTGTCGGTCAATTTTAAGTTGTATCCGATAATCATTACTGAGTATTTTCAACTTGGTATTGTATCCTTTACCATATTTTTGATCACAAATAACTGGGTGCCCGATATGATCCAAATGCACTCGTATTTGATGTGTTCTACCCGTATATAATTTACAACGTATCTGTGAGATTAAAGGATCATTTTTGTGATTATATACTTTCTCTACCACCTTATAGGTAGTTATTGCTAGCTTCCCATTTTTAGTATTTTTAGTTACCATCATTTTTGTTTTATCACGGTCATTTCTTGTGATTTTAGTTTCGATTTTACCTGAGCTCATTTTTGGAATACCCCAAACTAAGGCATCGTAAATTCTCTCAAGGTCACCATTTTTTCCGTGATCCATAAATTGTCTTGATAGATTATTATGCGCCAAATCATTTTTTGCTATAATCATGAGCCCACTTGTATTTTTATCTAATCGATGAACAATGCCTGGTCTTTTTTGTCCACCAATACCAGATAGGGAACTACCACAATGATGCAATATGGCATTGACAAGTGTTCCAGTTTTGATGCCAGCGCCAGGATGGACAACAAGATCTGATTGCTTGTCAATCACTAATATATGGTCGTCTTCATATACTACATTTAATGGGATATTTTCCGGTTCAAGAGTCTCTTCAATAGGTTCCGGAAGCGTAATTTTAATTTTTTCGTTATCTCCAGTAAGTTTAATTTTCTTTAAGACTACAACTTCATCATTTAAAAAAATATACCCATTTGTAATTAGATTTGAAATTCTTTGTCGACTTAATTCTGAATTTTGGCTGATGAATTGATCTATTCTTTTGCCGCCATCAGTTTTATTTGTTATAAGATTAATTAATTTATTATTTACCATCAACTTTAGCCATGGAAGAGATCGAAAATACTGATCAGAACATAAAATCCACAAGGGTTCTCAAGATTGCCATATTCATTATGACATTGTTACTCATTATTGGTTTTTGTGTTGTTTTTATCACAATTGGGCATCGCTTATCAAATAACACATTAAATAATGAAGAATTTCACCCATTAGATAATAAGATTGCTATTGAACCAAGTCAAGATGTCATATCTGTTACAAGCGACGGTAAAAGTTTAATAATTACAACGACTGATATATCCGGGAGTTATATTATTTATAATATTGACAAAAAAACAAATAAAATTATCTCAACGATAAGATTTGAAAAATAATCTAGATTAAACCTAGACCTCTTATAACTAGTAGTAGCGAAGAAATAGAGCATATTGATAAAATATATGGCTTCAATATTGTGCTAGCATAAGCCAATAAATATTTAGATGTGTAAGATGCAAAAAAGAGGGGTGGCAGCATCAAAAAACCATAAATGATATGATATTCTTTTATCACACCAACCGAGATCAGTATTATAAAAGAAATCAAACTTCCTATTGTGAAAAATAAATTATTATTTGCCCTAACAATAGATGGATTTTCGTTTTGGTATATTATTCCCATTGGTGCGCCCCCAACGCCGACTATTGTACCAAGAATTCCGGAAGCTGTTCCCGCGAAGAAATGATTACGCGAGTTTTGAGAAATTCTTTTTACTGTTGTAGCACTGACTAGAATTGATACCAGTAATACTAATCCAATAATTATCTCAATTTTTCCTGATGCGACAACATATGCCGCTATCCATCCAGCTAAAATAGAGCCAAATACACGGCCGCTAATTGACGGCCTAAATGTTTTCCAATGAATATCTTTAAAATATCTGATGCTTGGAAAGAGTGCGGCAAAAAAACCGAGGAAAACAATAGTAGAAGGAATTAGATATGGATCAAGTAAAGCCAGAAAAGGGGCCGCTATCATCCCCCATCCCATTCCAAAAAGACTTTGTGCGCTTGACGCAACATATACAATCATAAAGGCTATTAGAACCTCCGAAAAGGTTATTTGTGAGAGAAACGCATCTACCATTTATTTAGAATGTGTCTAAAAAGGCAGCCACTTTGGATTTTCAGAGAATTTGATATATCCAACATTTGCACCCATTCTGAGACCGGCACCTGTTTTAATTGTCGCAATTGTAACGCCACCCCTGTTATAGACACTTCCTCCGAGGCCACCAACTACATAAGCTGTCCCATTTGTTCCAAGGAACCTCCTATGCACATCACTCATATTATCCATGTTGTAGATAAGAAACATAACTCGAGACCCATCGCCACCATAATCCATTCCAATGCTTGGTCCTTGCCAATATATTTTCTCTTCCCCAAGATTTTTTGTAGTTATGGTCCCTTCGCCATATGTGAGCCCAGCTATGATAGCTCCGCTTGCTTCCTCGCCAATTATATAAGCGTCAGGCCGGCCAAACGCAGAAAATAACGTTTCAACAGCTGTACCCAGTCCTTCTGTCGCCGTACCAAAAAAATCGTGTCCTGCAAGAACAAGCTCACCAACTTTGAAACCATCAGAATTATCTGATGAATTTGGTTCATCATACCATTCAGCATTTGTATTAAATGAGGTGAATGTAACAAAAATAATACCAAATAGTAAAACTAATATATTTTTTCTAATATTTCTCATTTCGCCACCCATGAATTTAGAACTTGTAATATTTTACAATAATCCGTCATAAGTAAAAGAAAAAAATTACAAAATTATTTCAATAAGCACTCTTTTTGTCTTATATTTGCCAGCGACACAAACCCATCACTATTTAAGAAATTGGGTTTATTGTAATCAAATTCATTAAGATTAATATCAAAGAATGCCCCACCAGCACCTTCCAAAATTACTTGCCCTGCCGCCGTGTCCCATTCATAACATGGCTCAAGCCTGATATACAGATCTGCCAAACCTTCTGCCAACAAACCAAATTTGAGGGCTGAGCCACAGGGCTTTATTTGATTGATACTGTATTGGTTCATAATATCTTGCATTTTTTTTGAAGGAATTGATCTACTATGCAGCATGACTTCGGTTTTCGCATGTTGTCTTGTTCTTATTTCAATAGCATCATTGTTATTTGATAATTTATAGGATTTTAAATTATTATAAGAGAAATATATATCATTGAATGCGGGTGCATTTATGATACCGACGACAGGTTTATTGTTCTCAACTAATGCAATATTTATTGTAAATTCACCGTTTTTCTTAATGAATTCGCGTGTCCCATCAATAGGATCAATCAAAAAAAAATAATCTGATTTGATTTTATTTTCTTCTTCAAAGTATTTTTCTTCTGAAATTAAATCTACACCGGGTTCAATCTTTGATATTTCGTGCAAAATTATATCTTCAGAAATCCTGTCTGCCTCAGTTACGGGTGATTTATCTTTTTTATAGTTTATTTCAAAATTTGTGTCGTATATCTTCATGATTTCCAATGCAGACTTTTTTGATATGTTTATGAGCTCGTGAGCCAGTTTTTTATGTAAACTTTGATTACTATTTTTCATAACATTGGGTAACAATTAATTTTTTATACTAATATTTTAATAGACTATGTATAATCTCAATATTAATTAACTATGTATATTTGCATATAGATTCAATTTAAAAATGTCAAATTTAGACTTATTTTCACTGCTCAGTAGAAAGATCTTTCATGATCTCATAAATCCTGCATCAGCAGCTTTAAATGGAATGGAATTACTTAAGTATAATTTAGCTAACACGGATGCTCAAGCACTTGAGGATGAGACTTTCCAACTTCTTGATATGAGTATTAAGAAAATAACAGCTCAGATTACATTCTTTCGTTTTTGCTATTCAGATCCAACAAGTGCAAAAAATGAGAATGTATCAATTAATTTCATTAATAATATAATTAATGATTATGTTAGTTTTACAAGGCTCAAAATTACATATATTAACGATCTTGAACGCTTGGATAAAAAGCATGCAATACTGCTCACCAATACCATAATGGTTCTTCAGAGTCTATTTCCTCAGGGTGCCAATATAAATTGTGAATTAATTGATGTAAATACTCTCACAATTCGAGCCAACAATCCAACTGGGAAGATAAACGCTGAGACATTGGGAGATTTTCAGAGTCGAAGTTCGGATAAGATAAAAAATATTCAAGTCAGATACCTAAATGAATTAGCTGGCATTTATCGGATAAAATATGAAGTAATTTCTGGCGATGACAACGAGACTTTAATTAAATTTTGCAATGCAAATTAGGCTGACTCGAGCAGCTCAGTAGGATCCCGCAAAACATAACCTCGACCCCATACTGTCTCTATATAATTTTCATCGTCCGATGCTTGCATGAGTTTTTTTCTGAGCTTGCATATGAACACATCGATTATCTTCAATTCTGGCTCATCCATGCCCCCATAGAGGTGATTCAAAAACATTTCTTTTGTTAGGGTGGTCCCCTTTCGAAGTGATAATAGTTCAAGCATCTGATATTCTTTTCCTGTGAGATGAACTCTTTTTCCACTAACTTCGACTGTTTTTGAGTCGAGGTTAACATCTAATCGCCCAGTTGAAATTATCGATTGAGCATGACCACGAGAGCGTCGAATAATTGCGCTAATTCTTGCAACTAACTCCTCTTTTTGAAATGGCTTTGTGAGATAATCGTCAGCGCCAAAACCGAAACCTTTAACTTTACTTTCCATAGCACTGTGTCCAGTTAAGATAAGAACAGGAGTCTCTATCTTTTGCGTTCTCAGGTTTTTTAAAACGTCATAGCCACTCATATCAGGAAGATCTATATCTAACAAGATTAAATCGTAATCATATAACTTACCAAGATCTATACCTTCTTCCCCTAAATCAGTTACATCAACTTTAAAATTTTCTGATTTAAGCATCAGTTCAATACTGTGTGATGTAGTCTGATCATCCTCTATTAGAAGTATTCTCATGTTAATCTCACTAATTTATTTGCAAATAATAAAAACGAATCACTTTAGTAATTCACACTATAAGGTTATCTTTTATAGAAATGCTATCAAGAATTTTGTGCAATTTTTACTAAAAACACTCAGATATAAACAAAAAAATTAGATAAATTCTATCTTAAGTGGTTGAAAAAAATAGAAATTAGAAGTCATTCTAATAGTTATTGTCATTATCAATAATAAATACTATATACATAAATATAGTAACAACTGAGTATGTAGATGCCAACCTTTGATATAGTCTCCAAATTTGATCCATCGGAAGTTGATAACGCAATACAGAATTTAAAGCGTGAGATCAGCCAACGTTATGATTTCAAGAACTCAAATTCACAAATTGAATTTGAGAAAGATCTAATAACTATAATAACTGATGATGATTATAAGCTTACCCAATTACAGGAGATGCTGAAAGTTCAAATTACAAAAAGAGGAATTGATGCAAAAGCATTAAGCATGGGAAAAGTTGAGATCTCTGCTGGGCAGTCTGTCCGGCAATCTATTTCAATGATACAGGGTATAAACAGAGAGATTTCAAAAGATATAATTAAAATTATTAAAGACTCAAAAATTAAGGTTCAAGTCTCAATACAAGGAGATGAATTGAGGGTGAGTGGAAAAAAAAGAGATGATCTTCAACAAACAATAACCTTATTAAAAACACAGAACTTCGATTTGCCTCTGCAGTTTATTAATTTCCGTGATTAACCAAAAAGAAATAGTGAAGCTTTGGATAATAAAGATATAAAATTATTTAATATAAAAAAAACAAAAAGGGTCGTTGTGGCCATGTCAGGTGGTGTTGACTCCTCCGTTGCTGCTGCCGTTTGTGCGAGGCAGGGCTATGATGTAGTTGGGGTAACTTTACAATTATACACTAGCGATAATGTATCTCGAAAAAAAGGATCGTGTTGCGCCGGGCAAGATATTTACGATGCAAAAAAAGTAGCAGAAAAAGTTGGTATCAAACATTATGTGCTTGATTATGAAGAACAATTTAAGTCCGAGGTAATAGATGATTTTGCTGAGTCGTATGCAAATGGACAAACGCCTATCCCTTGTGTTCGTTGCAACGAAAAAATAAAATTTGGTGATTTGTATGAAACAGCAAGGCAACTAGGAGCATCAAGTTTGATTACTGGGCATTATGTATCTAATAAATTAATTAACGGGGAAAGAGGTTTATTTAGAGCGAGGGATGTTAATAAAGATCAAAGCTATTTCATGTTCACGCTAAAAAAGGCGCAGCTCGAATATATCAAATTTCCTCTTGGCGACCTTAATAAATCTGAAACCCGGAAGATTGCAAAAGAACTTGATTTAGTCACCTCTGATAAACCAGAAAGTCAAGATATCTGCTTTGTGCAGAGCGGTAACTATGTAAATTTAATTAATACACTAAAGCCAAAATCGAATATAAAAGGTAATCTGATTGATACGACTGGGAATATTGTTGGCGAGCATGCTGGAATTATGAATTTCACAATAGGACAAAGACGAGGCATTGGGTATATAAATGGCGAGCCAAATTATGTAATAGATATTGATCACGAGAGAAATAATGTCACAATTGGACCAAAAGAGGCTCTTGCAATAAATCAAATTGCCCTAAAAAACTTAAATTGGCTGGGGCCTGAAAAAGGTATGGATGACGAGAAAGAGTTACCAGTCTACGTTAAAATTAGGTCAACATCTGAACCAGTGCCTGCAATTATCATTAAAAATGCAGATAATGCCAAAGTATTATTCAAAAATCCCGAATATGGTGTTGCGCCAGGGCAAGCATGTGTCATTTATGAATCTCATAAAAACATGGCAAGGGTGCTCGGAGGGGGATGGATAATCAAGGATAAGACTCAAAATTTAAATTCATAAATTTATATACAATCACACTGTAATGAAGTATTAATTTAGAAGATTTTCTAACTGTGATGGCGGAGTAGCTCAGTTGGTTAGAGCAGAGGAATCATAATCCTTGTGTCGGGGGTTCAAGTCCCTCCTCCGCTACCAAATTAATTATTTAAGTGAATGTATTCAATACTAAAAGATTTACGTGGAATAGAAAACGTTAAACCTTTATCCATTGTTAGTGCTGGACATGGTGTCACGCACTGGGTAAATGGAATATTCATTGTCTTACTACCATTTATTGCGCAAGACCTATCACTTTCATATACAACCACTGGCAGCATGGTGACCATTTTTTTTATTGCAGCGGTTGCTGTAACAATCATAAGTGGTCCTGTTATCGATATCTCAAAAAAATATATACTAGCGCAATTCTTATGTTTGATATCAGGAGCATTGGCGCTTTTATTAATGAGCGGTGCCACAAGTACCTTGATTCTGGCAACAGCAGCAGTTTTCATTGGTATCTGTGTTAGTGGGTGGCATACGCCCTCAATACCATATTTATCCCTTTTGTATAATAAAAATAGAGGCTTAGCCCTATCACTACACACTGTCGGTGCAAGTCTTGGAGATGGGATTGCGCCACCAATAGCAGGGCTAATTATGCTGGTCCTGTCGTGGCAACAAACTTCGCTCTTATTGGCTCTACCGGTTGCCATCATGGGCTTTTATGTTTTGAGGTCACTGCCTCAAATAGGAGCTGATCAGGATACAGAAGATAATTCTTCTGGCAAATATAACTACTGGGAAGGGCTTAAAGGTCTCTTATCAAACAGAGACATGCTTATATTATGTATACTTGCTGGGTTGTGGTCAATGACACAAAATGGCCTTGTTGTTTTTCTGCCTTTATATTTGGTTGGTGAAATGCAATCAAGCCCTGTACTAGTTGGATTCGCATTGTTTTCCATACAACTAGGCGCTGTTTTTGGAGGACCAATAGTCGGTACTTTATCTGATCGTGTGGGCAGAAGACCTGTGGTTATATACTCGCTAATAATTTCTGCAATAGTATTAATAATCATACCTCTGCTTGAAAATATTTATTTATTTATACTGATGTCCTCCCTTGCGGGTTGTTCGCTCTATTCAATACGGCCAGTTATTCATAGCTGGACCATGGATATATCAGCAGGTCAAACCTCTGGTAGTGCGATTAGTATGTTATTTACTGCACAGGCAGCCCTGACTGGCTTGATACCAATAATTGGAGGTTTAACTGCAGATATATTTGGGTTAAAATTGGTTTTTGTATTATTAACGCTAACAAGTATCTTAGCATTGTTTTTGTCATTTCTAATGCCAAAGAGAGCAATTTGAGTTTAAATAATTATGATCAACGAAACCAAAAATAAATTAGCAAATAATGAGCTTACACTTGGGGTTGGAATTGTGCAGTCTAGAGTTGTTGAAGTTGTACCATTAATGAAAACAGCAGGTTTTGACTGGCTTTTTCTTGATCTGGAGCATGGCGCATTAACTACTGACACAGTTTCGCAAATGTCTGCAATGGCGCTTAAGACAGGTTTGACTCCAATTGTCAGAATACCAATTAATGGATACACAATGGTCTCGAGAATACTTGATAACGGTGCGATGGGTATTGTATTGCCGCATGTCGAAACACCAGAAGAGGCAGCGAAATTAGTTGACATTGCAAAATTTCAACCAGAAGGATCACGTGGTGTCGGTGGAGGTATCGTTCAATATGATTATCGTAGCGTTGATCTATTAGAAGCAACCAAAGAGTTAAACTCAGAAACAATGCTCATTGCTATGGTTGAAACCCCAGCCGCAATTGAGTCAATTGATGAGATAGCATCCGTTGATGGGATTGATGTTATAATGATTGGCACAAATGACCTTGCAATGGCGAGTGGTTGTCCGCAGGATTTTGGAAATCCAAAAATAGAAAAATTTTATGAAAAAACTGCATTAGCGTGTAAAAAATATAACAAATGGCTTGGTTCTGGAGGCGTAAAAGACGAAAAAGCAGCAAAGAATTATATAGAAATGGGAGCTAATTTCTTTCTAGCGGGACAGGATATTGGTTTCTTACTCTCCGCTTCAAAAGATAGAGTTGACCGACTCAAAAGTTAAAATAATGGATATTGTAAAAAATATTTTAAAGCCACAAATGCCATCAATTCTAGTCGCGGCTGGCCACGGTGGGACACATTGGGTTAATGCAGCAATATATATTCTGTTACCTTATATTATTTTAGATCTTGGTCTCAGCTATACTCAGGCAGGTTTAATTATGACTGTGTTTCACTTCTCTACTTTTTTTGCAAACGCAATAAGTGGACCATTAGTGGATTTACGTGGGAAGGAAAAATATTCAAATTTCCAAGCATATTCACTCTTAATAGGTGGAATAGCAATGGTGCTTATGAGTATATCTTCAACGATATATTCACTATTTATTAGCGTCGCTATGATAGGAGTTTGTATTAGTCTGTGGCATCCTGCGGCTATTACGTATTTATCTGTAAATTATCCAGAAAATAGAGGTTTTGTATTATCAATTCATAGTATTGGCGCAAGCTTGGGTGATGCATTATCGCCGCTTCTTGCGGCATTTTTTCTCACATATGTAACAATTAATGGAAGTAATTTATCTTGGAACACAACCTCAATACTCTTATCTTTGCCGCTTTTTATATTAGTGCTGATAATTATTTTCTTTTTGAAAGATAAGAAAAATAGTAATCAAGGAATCACGAGCGAGAAAGATGATAATTACTTTGCGGACTTGAAGCTTTTACTCGTGAATATTCAATTAGTCCCATTATTTCTAGTTGCAGGGGTAAGGACAGTCACACAAAATGGTGTACTTATTTTTATGCCCCTATATCTTGTTGCAAATGAAGGCGCCAGTGCAGCGGTTATTGGAGCGTCGTTGTTCTCAATGCAAATGGGTGGCTTAATTTCAGGACCCATCGCTGGCTATTTATCGGATAAGCATGGAAGAAAAATTATTGCGATCTCCTCTCTCCTAGTTTCAGGAGTTTTGGTACCATTTTATCCACTAATTAGTAGCAATATATTAATTATATTATTATCAGCAGTAATTGGTTTTGCGATTTATGCCGGGCGGCCAGTTGTCCAAGGTTGGGCACTTGATATTGCACCTTCCAAAACATCTGGTAGTGTTATAAGTCTTTTATTCATGATGCAAGTTGGTTCGGCGGCACTTTTTGCAATGATTGCAGGTATTATTGCGGATAGGTATGGTTTAGCAATAATTTTTATTATCTTATCTGCAGTATGCATCATTACCTTGGTAATTGCCTCTCTTATACCAGCATCAAAAACAATTAAAATTAGCTAATACTTATATATTACGCGTATCTAAATCAACAATTTCAATCTTATAGCCGTCAGGATCCTCGATAAAAGCTATATGGGTTGTGCCATGTTTTACTGGGCCTGGTTTTCGTGGTATTTTGACTCCTGCGGCCTCAAGCTTATCACAAATATCGTATATGCCTCTTACTCCTAGGGCAATATGCCCATATGCTGTTCCAATTTCATAGTCTTCATCCTGTTCCCAGTTATATGTTAACTCTAAAACAGCGTGCGTATCTTCAGGTCCGTAGCCAACAAACACATTAGTATATTTTGCTTCAGGGACTTCCCTTTTTCTGAGCAGTGTCATCCCCAAAAATTTAGTATAAAAATCTATTGATTTATCTAAATCCCTGACTCTAAGCATCGTATGTAACATCTGGAATTCCGTACTATCAACCATTTAAACACCTCCAAAGAATTAAAAAATATTTTGATATCTTACTATTAATACATTAGCATTAAAACACTAATCATTTTTTGGATATAATAAAAGGGAAATAGTGATGGATGATGCAATATGGGCAATTTGGTATGACTTAGAAGATAATAATGACCAAGAATACTTCGATTGGATGCACAATGATTATCTTCCTTTCATTCAATCAAAAACAGGCTGCTTGTGGGCTGCACATTATAAAGCTGGAGCAAATGAAGGAACCGGAATGAAGGCTATAAGAGATAATTTACCGAGAGCAAATGACGATATTGGCCAAGGATCTCAATATATACAGCTGATTGGTGCTGCATCTATTGCTACACTTACAGGAAATGAAAAGTTTGTAAATAATAGAGGTATTTGTCAACAAGCCCAACTAAAAAAACGTAAAGATATGCGCGAATGTTTATTTCAAGTTGTGTCAAGAGTCGACGGCCCTGAAACTAATCTAAAAACACCAGGAACAACACCAGGTCCCGTGATACAAATGGGAAGTTTTAGAACAAAAACCATTGAAGATGAGTTTGATGTTTGTTCATGGTATACACAACACAGACTTCCTGCGATTGCAAGGCTATCTGGATGTATTGCTGCTAGGACAATGCTTTGTGCCGCAGGATGGGCCAAATTCTCAGTTTTATATGAGTTTACCTCTTTGGAAGATCGAAGAAAGAATTTTGAAGAAAAACATGAAGCTATGGGTTTAACTGATGATAAATGGACACACAAGATCCATAACTATACCGTTCATGCGCCAGGATCACCATCTGTGGCAGAGAGATTGTGGCCACCGGTTTCATAATTGGGAGCTCAGGTGAATGTTTGATTATATAATTGTTGGGGGAGGATCAGCTGGTTCAGTCCTTGCAAATAGGTTAACCTCTAATTCAAAAAATAAAGTATTATTATGTGAAGCTGGTCCTGACACTCCGCCAGGAAAGGTCCCGGAGCAAATTTTAGATACATATCCTGGTTATGCCTATCTTGACAAAAGATTTCATTGGACAGAGCTGCAGGTTAGTACCGAAGTTAAGTCTCATAACATGAAGGATGAAGATCAAATTCCACTCAGGAAATATGAACAAGCGAGGGTACTCGGAGGTGGTTCATCTATAAACGGGTTAGTTGCAAATAGGGGTGCGCCAAACGATTACAGTATATGGGAGGAAAGAGGAGCAAAAGGTTGGTCGTGGGATGACGTACTCCCATATTTTAAGAAAGTAGAAAAGGACACAGATTTTCAAGGTCCATTTCACGGTAATGATGGAAATATACCTGTCAGCCGAATTTTTCCTGATATTTGGAATGGTCATGCTAAAGCATCTGCATCTGCATTTGAAGAGGCAGGATTCAAATACCTTGAAGATCAAAATGGAAAGTTTGAGGATGGCTATTTTCCTGTAACTGGCTCATTTATATACGAGAGAAGGGTTTCGGCAGCAATGGGCTATCTGACACAAGGCATCCGAAATCGAAAGAATCTAACAATAATGACCGAGTCATTCGTTAAAGAAATTCTCTTTGATGGGAAAAAATGTATCGGTGTAAAGGTCAGAATTGAAGGCAAAGATAAAAAATTTTTTGCAAAAGAAATAATATTAAGTTCAGGCGCAATTCATTCCCCAGCACATTTGATGAGGGCAGGAATTGGCCCCGCAATGGATCTCAAAGATAAGGGCATAAATGTACTAAAGAATCTTGGTGGTGTCGGACAGAGGCTAATGGATCACCCGTCAATTAATATTGCCTCATTTATAAAACCTGAGGCACGAATTAATGAATATTCAAGACGGCATCTACTTGTTGGCATGCGTTATTCATCTGGCCTTAAGAATATTCCAAAAGGTGACATGTATGTAGCGGTATGTTCAAAGACGGCTTGGCATTCAATTGGTGATCAACTAGCTGCATTTATTTTATTTGTAAATAGAACCTACTCTGAGACAGGTCAAGTAAGATTAAGTACCACAGATCCTTATGATGAGCCAATTGTTGAGTTTAATTTACTTTCCGATGAGAGAGATCTTATGCGTCTGATGGAAGGCTTTCGTAAAATGGTTTTAATCCAACAAACTGAACCATTTCAGAGGATCTCTAAAGAGGTCTTTGCTGCAGTTTATGGTGATAAGGTGAGGCAGGTTGGAAAGGTCAATTTACAAAATAAATTACTCACAAAGGTCTTCTCAAAAATGCTTGATGGGCCGGATGCGTTGAGGAGGTATTTGCTAAATAAATTTGTTATCGAAGCACCTGAATTATCTGTACTGATGTCAGATGACGAAGTTTTATCAGATTTTATTAAAAAATCAACTGTTGGTGTGTGGCATGCATCATGCACCTGCAGAATGGGTGCTAAAACTGATAAAATGGCTGTTACTGACAATGAGGGTCGAGTGCATGGAATAGATGGTTTGAGGGTAGTTGATGCGTCAATTTTTCCTATAGTACCATGCGCAAACCTAAATTTTCCAACCCTTATGACTGCGGAAAAGATTTCAGAAAAGATACTTGCCTCAAACTAATTTATGATAGTTTTTCAGAGAGCCATTCAAACGACGCGGCAGCCCAATGATCCTGGTACTTGAACGCGCAATGCCCAGCATCTGGGTAAATGCGAGCCTCTCTTCCATGAGGTGGGCCGTTCTCCAACATAAAGTAGATATTTCCAATAGGTGCAAGATGATCTTTTTTACCATTAATTAGAAGCATTGGCTGGTTTATCTTATCAAGTATACCAAGACTGCTTAATGACCATTTTTCAAATAACATCTGCTCTTTTTCTACAGTCCAAGGTGGAAAAGATGGTGGGTCTCCTATCTGCCCAAAGACATGCTGTGCTCGATCATTCCGTGCTTTTACAAAATTGCTCATTTCCTCTTCTGTCATCTTGTAACCGAAGGGATGCCCTGCATTTGCAACTATAGCTTTGACCATTTCGGGATAGGATCCTGCAAGTTGTACGACAGAATAGCCTCCTCTGCTTATACCAAAGGCACCTATCTTATTTTCATCAACTTCAGGTCTACATGCAAGGTAGTCGATAGCTGCCATCCAAGCTGATACTGACTCTGGCTCCCATGGAAATGGATTTTCTCCGGTGGCGGGCCCATCCATGACAAGCGATGCTAGACCATTATCAATGGCATGCTGTGAAGCCCAACCTCTATCTTCCTTAAACATATCAGCTCCACACATGATGAGAACTGCGGCAGTTTTCTCAGCCCCTTTTGGACACCTGTAATGACACGTTATTTCCTTATCACCACAACGGACTTTAACTATTTCAACTTTGGGCTCAAGTAGCTCACATGCTTTTCTGTATACCCTTGAGCATTCAGCGCTAATTTTTTTTTTATTCTCGGTAATCTCACCTGGATATCTTGCAATAGATAGGTACGTTTTTGCTAGCATAAACTCATTATATGCTTTCTGTTGGTTATTTTCCCTAATGAATTCGTCACCCTTCTTTTCATGTGTATCAGCAACTTCACTCCATATTGGTATCCAAGACTCTTCAGTCGTACTTTTTATCTTACTAACCGCGGACACAAGTTCGTCTAGATCAGTTAGCATAGGCATCCACCTTCTGTAGAACCCCCCATACTCAACAGCATATGGATTCTCCCCTGCGCTAAATTTAATTTGATCTCCCATTTACAAAGCCTATCGTGTATATATAATTAAATATATATTTATTTAACAAAAAAATAAATGTGCAAAATAAAGAAATACAGGGGATTTATTCATCATGAGAGCAGCGGTAATTGGTCTAGGTTGGTGGGGTAAACAAATAATAAAATGCCTCAATGAGAGCAAAAAAATTGATATAACGCATGCTTTTGATCCTCAAATAAGTAAGGATGACCCAGTTTTTTCCAAGTTCTCGGTTGACCCGAGTTTAAATTTTGACGCAATAATAGACAGTCCATCCGTTGATGCTGTCATTTTGGCAACACCAAATCAATTTCATGAAGAGCAAGTAATCTCTGCGGCAAACAAAGGAAAGCAGGTATTTTGTGAAAAACCAGTTGCCTTAAAATATGAGAGTATTAAGAGAATGGCATCCGCTTGCAAGAAAAATGGTATTATTCTCGGTGTCGGCCATGAGCGACGATGGGAGCCCGCAATGGTCAAGCTCAGATACATGCTTGATGAAGGTATGCTTGGAGAAATCTTGCATATGGAGACAAATTTTAGTCACGATATCTTTATGAAGCTAGACAGAGATAATTGGAGGTTGGACCCAAAATCTGCTCCAGCCGGTGGAATGACTGCTCTTGGGATACATTTATCCGATTTTTTTGTGTCTTTCCTGGGATCGGCAAAGACTGTTTATGCAAAAACTGGCTCAATAGTCTTGGAGCATCCAAAAAAAGATACATTATCAGTGAATATAAGGTTTAAAAATAATGTCACAGCGTCACTCGCTGTCATGATATCGACTCCATTTTATGGTCGGTTTACTGTGTTTGGCGAGAAAGGTTGGGTAGAAATAAGGGAAGTATCAAATGTTGATTTTGACGATCCAGCTGAATTTATCTATTGCGATAAACATGGCAAAAGAGTGGTTGAAGAACACCCGGTTGTAAATACCGTAAAATTGAATTTCGAAGAATGGGCAGACGCGGTTGCAGGTCGTTCCACATATCGTATTAATATAGATGAAGTAGTATCAAATGTTCAAATATTAGAATCTATAATTAATTCAGCTGAAAAAAATGAAATTATTAAAATAACCGATTAATTGATGAAATGATGTCCATCAAGAATTATGTAAATAATCTGTCTGATGAAGACCTAAAAAGAATATATAAAAAAATGCTCATGATCAGAAAGTGTGAAGAGCATTTGGGAGAGGCCACAAAAAATGGAGCCTTTCCAGGTGCTGTTCATCTTTATATTGGTCAAGAGGCAATCGCGGTACCGTTGTGTGATCAGTTGAATGACTCTGATTGGATATCGAGTACACATAGGGGCCATGGACATTTCATCGCAAAAGGTGGCGACGTAAAAAAAATGATGGCTGAAATTTACGGAAAGTCGACGGGAATATGTGGGGGTAAAGGTGGCTCTATGCATGTTGCTGATTTCAAAAAGGGAATAATTGGAGCAAATGGTGTTGTTGCAGGCGGTATGGGATTAGCTGTAGGTGCAGCCCTGGCATCCAAAATGGATGGTAACGGAGCCGTTTCAATAATTTTTTTTGGGGATGGTGCAGCAAATCAGGGCGTTTTAATGGAGGCCATGAATATATGTTCATTGTGGAACTTACCAATGATATTTATGTGTGAAAATAACCAATATTCTGAGTTTACTCACACATCGGAGGTAACTTCTGGAAAGATTGTTGATAGGGCTGAACCTTTTGGTATTCCAAAATATGAAGTTGATGGAAATAACGCTGTTGATGTGTGGCAAGCTGCCTATCAGGCAGTTCAGAGGGGGAGAAATGATGAGGGCCCATCATTTATTGAAGCGCATACATACAGGCAACGTGGGCATGTTGAATTTGAATACACATTTTTGTCACGAACTTACCGAGATCAGAGCGAGGTTGAGTTATGGAAAACAAATGACAAAGACCCGATATTGAGGCTTGAGTCATACTTTATAGAACATAGTAAATATTCTGGAGATGATATTGAAAAAATTCAGAAGGAGGTTCAGGACGAAGTTGATGATGCAGTAAAATTTGCAATTGAAAGCCCAGAGCCAGAAATTTCCAGTGCTATGGATCATATGATTGAGAGATAAGCAATGTCCAAGCAAAGAATGATGCCAGCAATAAATCTGGCATTACAAGAAGAAATGGAAAGAGATAATAAAGTTATCCTTTACGGAGAGGATGCAGGTATTTCCCTTTTAGGGCAGACAACAGGTCTTCAAGAAAATTTTGGTAAAGACAGGGTTAGAGATACGCCAATCTGTGAGAATATTATGACCGGTATGGCTGTTGGTGCAGCAGCAGCTGGATACCGACCAATTTGCCATCTTTTGTATGGAAACTTCATATATACAGGGTTTGACTCAATAGCCAACCAAGCAGCAAAATTAAAGTATATGACCGCTGGGCAAGTAAAATTACCTATAGTTTATATGGCAGTTATCGGCGGCGGGAGGTCTGCGGCAGCGCAACACTCAGATATACCTTATCCCGCATTGATGAATTTAGGTGGTGTGAAGGTTGTTGTGCCGTCAAACTCTAGAACAGCCAAAGGCTTATTGAAGTCTGCGATCAGGGATGATAATCCAGTATTTTACTTAACTGCAGCTGGTGGTGGCCGACCAGAGGAAGTACCAGATGATGATAACTATTTAATACCAATTGGGAAATCAGAAGTAATAAACCAAGGAAATGATGTCACAATTATATCAATTGGTTCAATGACTCTGAAAGCACTGCAGGCAACAAAAAAACTTAACGAAAAAGGTATAGGGGTTGACTTAATTGACCTCTTATCATTAGTGCCAATTGACGAGGATACAATCATAAATTCGTTAAAGAAAACAGGAAGAGTGATCATTGTTGATGAGGCTCGTGACATATGTAGTGCAGCAAGCCATATATCGGCTATCTTATCAGATAAGGCATTCAAATATCTAAAATCACCTATAAAAAGAGTTACAGTAAAAGATGTTGCAATTCCATACTCGCCCATCTTAGAAAGCCATGTGATACCAGAGGTAGCCGATATTGTGAATTGTATTGAAGAATTATTGGAGTTAAATTAGCCATGGAAAGAATAGTTAAAATGCCTAGAATGGGCATGAATGTTGATGAAGGTACAATCGTTGAGTGGCATGTAAAAGAAGGTCAGAGTTTTTCAAAGGGTGATGCCCTATATTCCATCGAGACCGATAAGACAACTGCTGAGATAGAAGCACCCTGTGACGGTGTTTTAAATAAAATTCATGCAAATATTGGTGACGATATATCCGTTGGTGACCAGATATGCTCCATTACCGAGACTTAATTATCAAAAATATTATCTTTTATATCAATATGTCCCAGCATGCAATCTAGTCCAAAAAATACTTTTATGTATCATTATATGGATACCGTCCGTATGGGTTTTCCAATAATTATTGCTAGGACTTCAATTCTGATTATGGTTACAGTTGATGCAATCATGACGGGCTGGGCCGGTCCAGATCAACTGGCATATCTGGGAATTGGACTAGCTCCAGTAATTGCGCTCATGGTTATTTTTATTGGCGCACTAAACGCAACAGTCGTGCTTGCATCACAATCAATTGGAGCAAATGAAAGACACAAAGTTGGTTCTATTTGGTACTCCGCTATGATCCATAGTATCTTATTTTCAATTATCTCTATCTTTATATCTTTTTTCTTTGAAGATTTTTTTCTAATTACAGGGCAAGAGCTTAATATCGCAGAGGAAGGTGCACGAGTTTCTCTGGTGTTCGCATACGGAATTCCTGGGATGTTATTTTTTGTCACAACAAACCTTATTTTAGAGGCAATGGGTTACCAAAAAGCGGGCATGTATGTCATGATTTTTGTTAATATACTAAACGTAATTTTTAATGGCATCTTCATATTATCTTGGGGCTCTTTTTATAATGGAGGTGGGGCTTATGAAGCGATCGTTATCTCATCAATATTAAGATGGACAGCATTTTTTATGACCTTAATTTACCTTGTCTACATATCAAAGAAGAATGGTGATGTTTTTAAGATGAAAAAAAACTTTTTAGAAATTAGAGAGAACATGTTTACTTTAAAATCAAGTATATCGAAGAAATTTAGAAAAATAGCGCTTCCAATGGCATTGTTGCAAGGTGTTGAAGTAATTGCCTTTGCAGCAGTTGTATTTATTGCGGGATGGTTTGGATCAGCTGCGCTTGCCGCTCACCATGCAACTTACACTGTTGTGAATTTAATATATATGAGTGCAATTGGAGTCGCTGGTGCTACCTCTATCAGGGTTGGTATTGCGGTTGGTCAGCAATCAGTCAGCGATACGAAAAGAGCAGGGTTAATGGGTATGCTGGTTGCTTTTTCAATAACGCTCCCAATATCTGTTTTTACACTCATTAATCCTGATGTGATTGCACGAGTTTTCTTTGATAACCCAGAGATGATTTTGATGACTCAGGAAATAATATTTTTTGTAGGATTTCTATTTATTTTTGACACTTTGATGGCGGTTTCACTTGGTGCATTGAGAGGTACTGGAGATGTGTGGGCGCCATTTATTATATTATCTGTCTGTTTCTGGATTTTTGGAATACCGCTTTCATACGTTTTTGCTGTCACACTTGATTTTGGATTGATTGGATTATGGATTGGAATTGGTATTGGAATTATAAGTTCATTATTGATTCTCGCACCAAGATTTTATATAATTTCCTCATCTCCAATACAAAGATTATAAGATTGTCATTTATGAGATTTCCAATAATAGATAGTCATCATCACATATGGAAGCAATCAGACTTAGATTGGCTCCAAGGTGAAATACAGCCAAGAATATTTGGAGATTATACTTCAATCAAAAAAGACTATCTCATCGATGACTTTATTGAAGATGTTGTAAATTTTGGAGTGGAGCAGTCAGTTTATATCCAATGCAACTGGCCAATCGATAAATATTATGAAGAGGCAAAGTTTGTTGATGACTCTTTCAATAATTCGGGATGGCCAAACGCGTTTATCGGATATTGTAATTTATTAGATCCAAATGCTCCTGAGATGCTCGATAAATTATTTGACTATCCTCTGACGAGGGGCATAAGAATGCAGCTTCATTGGCATGAGCGTGAATTATATTCATTTGCATCAGCGCCAGATATTATGGAGGATTCAATATTTAATAATAATTTTGAGTATTTGGCTAAAAAAGACTCAATTTTTGAATTACAAGTTTTTCAAAGTCAACTGAGTCATACAAAAAATCTTTTGAAAAGGTTTCCCGAAACAACTTTTGTTCTTCAGCATGCCGGCATGCCGCATGACTTATCGAATACTGGTTGGGCTGAATGGAATATATTCATGGAAAGCCTTGCTGAATATAAGAACCTTTTCATTAAACTTTCAGGATTGGGAACATTTATTAATAAAAATGACCCTGAGTTTATATCAAATATTGTTCAGAAAGTTTTAGCAAACTATCCATCAGATAGGTGTTTGTTTGGATCGAATTTCCCGATTGAGAAAATCTGGTGTAATTATGGCGATCTGATTAATGCATTCCGAATGGCAACGCGTAATATACCAATTACTGATCAGAAAAATATTTTTCATGATACGGCAAGCAAAGTTTATGGGATTTAGATTATCTTGTGCCGAATATTATGACAGGGCGATCCTTTATTGGGTAATGTAGTACAGCTGCAAGCAAACCGAGTAAAACGGAAAACCACCACATAATGTTATAATCACCAGTTAAGTCAAAAATCCACCCGCCCATCCACGAACTTACGAACCCACCTAATTGATGACTGAAAAATACAATTCCATATAGCATCGACATATATTTAGGTCCAAAAAAGGTTGCAACAAGACCACTTGTCAATGGGACGGTACCTAACCACAAGATACCAAGAACAAAGGTAAAAATTAATGTTGATATTACAGTGATCGGTGTAATTATGTAGATTATAAATGCCAGAGCTCTGAGAGCATACAAAGCGACAAGTACATCATTTTTTTTGTATTTGTCACCTAAGCGACCAGCTAATGCTACACCAAAAATATTTGCAAAACCAATCAAAGCGAGCGAAGTTGTAGCCACATTCCCCGGCAGTGACATATCTGAAATAAAAGCAGGCAGATGAGCGACAATGAAATTCACATGAAATCCACAAATGAAAAAACCACATACTAGCAGTAGGAAGTTTTTTGATTTCAGTGCATGACTTAGTACCTCACTTAGTCTCTCACCAGCGTCATTCGTCTGGTTATTTTGGTTTCTTATTTTATCATTTTGTACCAGTCCGTAAACTAGAGGTATCATAACCAAGGAAATTGCGGCAAGTCCCAATAGAGCTCCCGACCAACCAAATGATTGAATGAAAGTGCCTGTAACGGGAACGCCTAAAAACATCCCTATTGAACCACCCATTGTTGTCAAACCTAGGGCGGTACCTCTTTTTTCAGGTGGTGCAGATTTTCCAACTGCACCTAGAATTACTGTAAAGCCCAATCCGGATAGCCCAGATCCTATAATTATTCCGCCAAGTAGTAATTCCTGAGGGGTGGCTGAATTTGATAAAATCAGAATACCACCCGAATAAAATAATGCACCTATTATAGCAACTCTTTTTAAACCAAATTTATCAGCTAGCGCCCCTGTAAATGGAGCAAGGGCTCCCCAAAGAAGATTCACAAGTCCAATTGAAAGAGCAAATGTCTCTCTTCCGATCTGCAGTGTTGTACTAATTGGCTCCAGAAAAAGTCCAAATGATTGCCTAATACCAACTGCAATGGCAAGAATTAGGCCACCGCATATAATTTTAAATTGTAAAGGCGTCAATCCCTTAGTCATAAGCTCTACTCATTAAGATTTGTGTTTTAAACTTTTTAGTTTGCATGATGTAACTGCGACGATATACCTTAAGGCTCCATTTGTCATTCACTTTGTCAATATCATATTTTAAGAATGATAGTTTACCGCCGTTTGCTCGAGAGGTTGATGGGGCACCAAAGCAGGGAACATTAACCTCTTTTAGAGATATTTTTTTTTGACTTTCGGTGTGTAAGTGACCGTGTAATATCAAATTTATATTAAATCCACTGAGTATTTTAATTAATGAGTTCTTATTGAGCAGACCTTTAAAGTTCAGAAAACCGAATTCATGCAAAGGATGGTGTAATAGTAATATTATGAAATAATTATCTTTTGATAATGAATGTAATATCTCGGTTATGGTGTCTAATTGTGTTTCTGAGACACGCCCCCAAGACATTAGAGGTGGGGACGCGACAGCAGTTGAAATTCCAATGATTGCAATATCGTTAAATAATTTTAGATACGGAAAGGGTGACGCCTGAGTATTATCATGGTTATTTTCTGTGTATCGTCGCAGCATATACATTGAGTCTTCATAATTACATTTCACGTAATTATCATGGTTCCCAGGTATAATCGATAGCTTCTCTTTTGAGAAGTAACTTCCTAAGAAATCACTGGCCGACTCGAACTCACTGCGAAGTGACAAATTGACTATATCACCTGTCAAAATTGTATGGTCATCAGAATTTTTTAATATATCATCGAATATTATTTTGAGATTTTCAATGTCATGAATTTTTTTTCTGTTTGATGAATGATTAATAAAACCAAACAATCTCTTGTTCAGTAAATCACTAAAACTCGGCTGAACTGTGATTGGAAGATGTATGTCTGAAATGTGGGATATAATCATATTATGCACATTTATGTATACTTCTTTTGGTCCTAGCGGAATAGGTATTTTTGATGGTAATTTTCGGCTTCAAAGAAGGTCACATTTTCGTAAAGAATTGTTGAAATCGGATTATTGTAGCGCTTTGATGTGTTGAGAGCATTAATGGCATTTTTGGCAATCTCGATGTATGGCTCATAATCCGTAAATATACAAGATCTGTATTGCGTTCCAATGTCGACACCTTGTCTATTGATTTGAGTTGGATCATGAATATCCCAAAAGATATCTAGTAGCTTACTAAAATCAATTATATTTGTATCAAACTCAACTTTTACAACTTCAGCATGGCCCGTTTGACCTGAACAAACCTCTGCGTAGGTAGGGTTTTCTGTGGTACCGCCTGCATAGCCAACTTTTGTGCTTATGACACCGTCTGTTCTGTGGAATATCATCTCAGGATGCCAGAAACATCCTGAACCGAGTAGAACAATATTCGCATTATTTTTATCCATTTAATTGCCTCTATTATGCGGTTGAGTAAAATCAAATGCGGGTCCAGCTGCAACGACACCACTTGGATTTATTGTTTCATGACTGCCATAGTAATGGAGCTTACTGTACTCGTCATCGTAAGTATCAGAAATACCAGGATATTGATATAACTCTTTCGCATAATTGAACAGATTATCGTACTCCTTGATTTTTTTCTTATTACATTTAAAGTGTCCGTGATAGACGCTATCGAATCTCAATAGTGTTGGCAATAACCTCCAGTCAGATTCTGTTATTTCATCGCCGATTAAATATTTTTGGTGGGACAATATACCATCTAACTTATCTAATCCGAGAAAAAGTGTTTCAATTGCTTCATTGTATGCTTCTTGAGTTGTTGCGAATCCAGATCTGTAAACACCATTATTTATATTTTGATAAATATAGTCATTCATGTCGTCTATCGCAGTTCTTTTTGCTTCGGGATAATAATTACCAGGATTTGCTCCAATATCATCAAATTCTGAATTAAACATTCTAATTATATCAGCTGATTCATTGTTAACTATGGTTGATGTTTTTTTATCCCAAAGCAAGGGAACAGTTACTCTACCTGAATAGTTTTGGTCTTCTTTTAGATATACCTCATATAAATATTTTTTATTATTCACACTATCTGCAATAACACCCTGTCCATCATCAAATGTCCATCCATGTGAACGCATTATGGCATTGACGACAGAGATTGAAATTATATCCTCTAATCCCTTAATAGCTCGAAAAATCAGGGTTCTGTGAGCCCATGGACAAGCCCAGGATACATAAAGATGATATCTATCTTTTTCTGCTTTAAAACCATCTTTGCCCGACGGCCCTGCTGCACCATCTTTTGTTATCCAATTTCGATAAATTGATGGCTTGCGCACATAACGACCTTTTGTCTCCTTCGTGTTATGCCATTGATCGATCCATTTACCATTCTCTAATCTGCCCATAAAGCAACATCCTTGTACAAAATAATTAGTTGTAGTATTTTTAGCATTTTTATTTTATTAATGCCATCAGAACGTTAATTATACCGCGCTATTTTAGAGTAATTTCAATATGAAGATGAATGATTCAATATTTATTCGAAAAGAGCAAGAAATAGATAACACTGAAATTAATACATTATACACTAACTCATTTGGACCAGGGCGTTACGCAAAGAGTGCTTTTCGATATCGAGAAAAATATGATCATTTAATTGATATTTCTCAGGTACTCATTTGTCAAAATAAATTAATTGGCTCTGTTAGGTTTTGGAATATTCTCGTAAATAATAAAAAATCTTTGCTATTGGGTCCAATCGTTATGCATCGTGATTATAGAGGACAGGGTTTTGGGAAGAGACTTTTAAAAGATAGTATTCTTAATTGTAAAAACTTGGGCCATAATTTAATAATTTTAGTTGGTGATTTATCTTATTATTCGAAAGTTGGCTTTAAACGAATTGGGCAGAGAAAGATTTTATTTGAAGGCCCTGTAAATTATGAACGCGTCTTGTATATTGAGTTTAATAAAAGTATAATTGAACATAGTACCGATATTAAAATAAACAAATTTATAGATTAAAAAGATTGTCTAAAACCAATAATATTTATCAAAATAAAGATCCAAAAGCGAAGTTCCAAATTGATAGAGAATGTCGTTGGTTCTATGAGGGAACTGAGATAAAAAGGCATGCAATGGTGTGCCTATTCTCGCGATATTTGAAACGAGATGATAATGGTGCGTATAATATTGTAACACCTTATGAGTGTGTTGCCGTTGGGGTTGAACATACTCCTTTTAAAGTAATTAATATACAGATGAAGGGTAAGGGTGTTAAGTGTGATTTCTACATAGAGACAAATGTGAATGAGGTTATAAAAATAGAAAGAGAAGATCAGTTAAGTTATTTAGTGGATGAAGAAAACCAAGGAATCATCCCATACATAAATATCAGAGAAAATATTGTAGCCATCTTCTCTAGATCATGCATGCTCGATTTAATAAATTATTGTGATTATCATCCAGTAAATGGGGGGAAGACTTTTGGCTTTTGGAGCAACGGGATATTATTTCCTGTTGACATTATTAAAGATTGATTATCACATAATAAATCTCTATGAAATACTCACAAAAATTAATAAAAGACATGCCCACTTTTACCCCTCAAACATCTTTAAAGGATGATAGTACAAAATATTATTCTGTTATTGATGGGGTTAAATATAGAAATTCTGCGGTTTTGGTTCCTTTAGTTGAAAAATCCAACGGCACAGAGATTATTCTAACTATTCGCTCCAATGATCTACCCTCGCATGCGGGTCAAATATCTTTTCCTGGAGGAAAAGTAGACGCTGAGGATAAAAATCCAGTTGATACCGCTTACAGGGAAGCCTTTGAAGAGATAGGCTTATCTGAGAAACACATAAAGAGGCTCGGGTATTTAGATATCACAACAACCGGAACAAATTATATGATATTACCGGTGGTTGGCCTCATTGATATAGATTTCTTGCCAAAAATAAATAGAAATGAGGTTGAGGATATCATATATCTGCCTTTAGAATTTATAGAGCATAAAAATAATTTGAAGTACGTAGATAAAGAATTTAATGGAATTCGAAAATCGTTTTATTTATACCAATACAAAGAGTATTCTATATGGGGTGCAACTGCACGCATATTAAAAACACTATCTGAGAGGTTTTTTCAATAATGGCAAGGCTAATAATATTACATCTACTAATTGTATCAATCCCATTTATATTAATGGGTCTCTTTTATATTTTTAGTGGCAGAACCAGTGAACTTAAAAATATACCCAGAATTTATGGCTACAAATTGCTCATATTAGGTTTATCTATTTCTATAATAATTTTCTATCTAAACCCACTACTCTCAGGCATATCAAGAGATAATAACTACACACCTCCATATATAGAAGAAGGGAAAATTATTTCAGGTAATGTAAGTGAGAATTAGAAGTTATTTATGGGAAAAATCCTACCAATAGATAAATATAGCCGAAAAAAAATTGATGTAAGCAGCATCTTAAATAATGATGTTCGAAAGTTATATACTCAATTTTCAGAAAGTGGATTTCATTTGTTAATTGCTGGAGGCGCTGTTCGAGATCTTATTTTAAACCAGAAACCAAACGATATTGATTTTGTTACAAATGCTACACCAGATGAAGTTATTCAAAGATTTGGGAATAATAAAGAATACAGCATTATTGATCATGCAAAAAAATATGGCTGCATTACTTTCGTAAAGGGTAGTAAAAAATACGAAGTGACCTCTTTAAGGGTAGATACAAAAACCTTTGGTAGGGCCGCTAACATTGAATTTACAAATGATCTCCACAGTGATGCTATGAGGCGGGACTTCTCTTGCAATTCCCTATATTTATCATTTGACGGTACTATTTATGATCCCTTGAATGCTTACTCAGACATAGTAAGCCGTATAGTAAGATTTAATGGTGATGCACGGATGAGGATATTAGAAGACCATCTAAGAATTCTCAGATATCTCAGATTCTCATCCAGTCTCAAGGCGGTGATGAACCGTGATGAATTAGAGATATGTCTAGCAGAAAAGACCTTATTACTCAAATTATCAAAAGAGAAAATAAAAGATGAGTTAATAAAGTTAATCCAATCAATCAAATCGCCAGATATCATAGCAAAGCTTCATCTAAGAGATTTTTTAGATCTCTTTAACCTAAAAATAAATGACTGTACTCATATACCGAAGCTTGCATCAATAAAGGAAATATTTGATGATTTTTTTCAAAATCCTCTATTTGAGCTCAGTCTAGCCCTCGATAACTCTATACCTGCAGATAGCATCTTTGATTCTCTAAGAGCGATTAAGTTTACAAATAACGAGATAAAGCAAATTAAAATATTCTTGGAATTAATTAATCAATGTAAGACTCCAATTTCAGATAATATTGATGCTTACATTTATAAATATGGGAGGGAATTTACCAGATACGCTGTTATCGTATCTTGGTTGATTGGGTCAAAAAATATACAAAATAAATTTCCCGTCAAATTATTGAATAGTGTAAGTGAAAAAATTATTCCTAACTTCCCCGTTCAATCAACAGATATATTGGAATTAGGCGTGAAGCCTGGAAAAGAGGTGGGTCAAATTATCAAAAAACTTGAGAATAATTGGCTATCAAGTAATTGTCGGCTGACTAGACGTGAACTTCTTGAAATAATAGGCACATAATTACCAACTGACCAACGGTGGTAATGACGATAAAATTGAGTCAATATTTCCACCGGTCTTTAAGCCAAATAATGTACCTTTGTCATACATTAAGTTAAATTCGACGTACCTACCCCTGAAATGTAATTGTTCTTGTTTTTGTTTTTCTGTCCAAGTTTTATCGATATTGTCTTGAATAATAATTTTATAAACTTCAATAAAATTATCGCCGACTTGTTTAAGGAATGACAAATCACTGCTCGAATTCTTTGACTTGTAGTTGTCGAAAAAGATACCGCCAGTGCCTCTATTTTCATTTCTATGCTTTAAATGAAAATAAGTATCACAATTTTTTTTAAATTCATCATATTTATTGATTAATGAATTTTCACAAGCAGACTTTAAATATTTGTGAAAAAGAACTGTATCTCTATCTTTTTCTGACCTTTTTATTTTTAGCATAGGGGTTAAATCAGCCCCACCGCCAAACCAATATTTATCTGTAACAATCATTCTAAGGTTAAGATGTGCAGAGGGTATAAAAGGACTTTGAGGATGGATAATTACTGAAATACCTGAAGCCCAAAAATCACTTTCTTTACTTTTCTGATCATTTAGTGCACCGCTTGGTAGCTGGCCATATACTGTTGACAGGTGGACTCCAGCTTTTTCAATAATAGATCCCCTCAGGATACTTGAAACACCACCACCACCTTCATTTCTGACCCACTCATTCACATGAAATGTTCTATCGGCGTTTGATGAATTTTTTTCGTATGATTCTAGGGTTTCACATAAGTTATCACGTAATGTCTTGAAAACTATTGCAGCCTCTTTCCTCAAGGATTTTGTATTATCGAGAATGTTTTCATGAATTTTTTTTTGATATTTCATATCACATCAGGTTGAGATTTGTCTAATCGCTTCGCTCGTTATTATAGCGCAAGAATTTGATACGTTAAATGATCTAATGTTATTTTGCATCATTATTCTGATTCTTATATCTGATTTTTCATGCACTGCATCTGGCACACCCGAGCTCTCTCTCCCAAAAACTATCACATCACTCGTTTTATATTCTATATCTAGATAGGATTGACTAGCTTTTGTTGTTGCTAATAAAATCCTTTTTGACTGAGATCTAGACCATGAGTAGAATTTATCCCATGACTCGTGCCTGACTAATTCAAGATATTCCAGATAATCCATTGCCACTCTTTTAAGTCTTTTATCATCAATCACAAAACCTGCAGGCTCAATTATGTGAAGTGTAAATCCAAAGCACGCTGCTAGGCGAATAATTGAACCAGTATTTTGAGGAATATCTGGCTGATAGAGGGCCACAGATAATTTATTTTTCTGAATTTCTCTGTCCTGTCTGTTTAAAAATTATTAAATATTCTTATATATATAATTGAATTTTATGTTTTTGTAATTTACAACAAAAAATCAATTAATAACATGCATAAATATATAGCATTTTTTTTTAAATCAGTATAAATATATAGAGGAATTAAGAGGGCAAATTGTCAGACAAAGATCCAAAGCAACCATCACGTAGAGATTTCATTTTTTTAGCCACAGGTGCCTTCGCTGCAGTAGGAGCTGCAAGCATCGCATGGCCAATAGTTGATCAAATGAATCCTGATGCGACGGCGCTTGCATTATCGAAAATTGAAGTTGATATCAGTCAACTTGAGAGAGGTCAAGCAATCACGGTCAAGTGGAGAGGAAAACCTGTTTTTATTCGAAGGAGAACTGAAGAAGAAATCCAGATGGCCTCACGCGTGGACATTGATAGCTTACCTGACAATAACGCCCGAAATTATAATTTGAGCCCTGATTCAGCTGCATCAGATGAAAATAGGTCGCTCGATGAAAACGGAGAATGGCTAGTAATGGTAGGGGTTTGTACGCATCTTGGGTGCGTTCCAAAGGGTCAATCTCTGGGGGATTCTAAAGGGGATTTTGGGGGCTGGTATTGCCCTTGCCATGGTTCGCATTATGATACTGCTGGTAGAATAAGAAAAGGTCCAGCAGCTAAAAATCTTGATATACCAGCGGCAGAATTTATAAATCAAAACGTGATAAGAATAGGTTAGTAATATAATGAGTAAAGAATCTACATATATTCCAAAATCGGGCTTCTCGAAGTGGTTTGACCAGAGACTGCCATTACCAAGAATGCTTCATGACAACATAAATGCATTTCCAACACCAAGAAACCTCAACTATTGGTATACTTTTGGTGGAATTTTGACATTCTGTCTCGTGACGCAAATAGTTACGGGCATAGTTCTCGCGATGCACTACACTGCCGACGCAGGACTCGCATTTGCATCTGTTGAGCACATAATGCGGAATGTAAATTATGGTTGGCTTATAAGATACATTCATGCTGTTGGAGCATCTATGTTCTTCTTAGCCGTTTATGTGCATATTTTCAGAGGTTTGTATTATGGATCATACAAAGCGCCAAGGGAAATCCTATGGATACTAGGTGTGGTCATATATTTGTTAATGGTGATTACCGCCTTTATGGGCTATGTCTTACCTTGGGGACAAATGAGTTTCTGGGGCGCTACTGTTATAACCAATCTATTTTCTGTGATACCGGTTGTGGGTACAACAATCACTGAATGGTTATGGGGTGGCTTTGCTGTAGATAATGCTACATTAAAAAGATTTTTTAGTTTGCACTACTTGATGCCCTTCATGATCTTTGGTGTAGTAATTTTACACATTTGGTCACTTCATGTTACAGGTAATAATAACCCTGTTGGGGTTAGCGTCAAGGAAAAGCAGGATACAGTACCATTTGCTCCTTATTACACGGTAAAAGACGCATTTTCACTGGTTTGCTTTTTGATCTTATTTGCTTGGTTTATATTTTTTAATCCAAATATATTAGGTCACACAGACAACTATATAATGGCTGATCCATTAGTGACTCCAGCTCATATTGTGCCAGAATGGTACTTACTACCATTTTATGCAATACTTAGAGCCATTCCATCAAAACTTGGTGGAGTATTAGTGATGGGTGCTGCAATAGCGATACTATTCATTTTGCCATGGCTTGACACATCAAAAGTGAGGTCAGCTACCTTTAGACCATTGTACAAGCAATTTTATTGGATATTTGTAGTGAATTGCATTGCCCTTGGATATCTTGGTTCTCAGAATCCAGAAGGTTTATTTTTAGTTGCATCCAGAATATGTACTGCATACTACTTCATACATTTTCTTCTTGTGCTTCCAATATTAGGGTTGGTTGAGAAGCCAAAGCCCATTCCCGAGAGCATAACTAAAGCTGTTCTTGAAAAAATGGAAATAAGGAATATGAAAGAAAAAAGCGCGGAGGCCTAGCTAAAATAAATGTTCAAATTATCCGGGTATAATTTCAAGTTTTGTATATTGTTCCAAATTATATTTGTCTTATTTTTTTCGGTAAGTGCATTCGCTGCAGGGGAACAAAAAAGAGTTCAGAAGCATGACTGGACTTTTGCTGGTATATTTGGACATTATGATGATGCTCAACTTCAGCGTGGTTTTCAAGTGTATCGTGAGGTGTGCTCATCTTGTCACTCAATGAACTATGTATATTACAGAAATTTAGCTGAAGAAGGCGGCCCAGGTTTTACCGTTGAAGAAGTCAAAGTCATTGCATCAGAGGATATGATAATTGATGGACCTGATGACTACGGGGAAATGTTCGAAAGACCAGGAAAGCCAAGTGATACGTTTGTTTCCCCATACGCCAATCAAAATGAAGCGCGTGCATCAAACGGTGGCGCATATCCTCCCGATTTCAGTGTACTCGCAAAAGCTAGAAGTACACTTAGAGGATTCCCTTGGTGGTTTGTTGACTTATTTACAGGGTATCAAGAGCAGGGTGTAGATTATATTTATGCTCTCTTGAACGGGTATAGTGAACCACCTGAAGATTTTATATTACAATCAGGCATGCATTATAATGAATACTATCCTGGTAACCAGATAGCAATGGGTCAACCACTCTATGAAGAGTCTGTTGAATATGCTGACGGAACTGTAGCAAGTGTTGAACAAATGGCAGAAGATGTCTCTGCATTCATGATGTGGGCTGCTGAGCCAAAGCTAGAAATTAGAAAACAAATGGGTTTCAAGGTTGCAATATTTTTATTTGTTCTTGCTGGCCTGCTATATTACTCAAAGAAGAAAATATGGGCCAGAATTGAACATTAGAACCAATAAGTAATAGATCCATTGAAAAACAATATAAATTATCTTGAAAAGAAAATACGTGCGATAAAAGACTATCCCAAACCAGGTATCACTTATCAAGACATCACACCTCTTTTAAGAGACCCACAGGCCTTTTCACTTGCAATTGACCTATGTTGTGAAAAAGTGGATCGCGATATCGATTTAATAGCTGCAATTGATGCAAGAGGTTTTATTTTAGGTTCTAGTATTGCATACAAGACCGGAAAAGGAATCATCCCAATTCGTAAAATGAATAAGCTACCATATAATGTAATAGCAGAAAAATATTCCCTCGAGTATGGTCATGATCAAATTGAATTGCACACTGACTCAATCGAGGAAGGACAAAAAATAGTTTTGGTTGATGATGTTTTGGCAACCGGCGGAACAACAGAAGCTGCAATTAAACTTATCGATAGGTTAGGGGGTCAGTTGTGCGCGATAATTTTCTTATTAGAACTCAAAGACTTGAATGGTCGCACAAAGATAGCAAAATATGCAAATAACATTCACTCCTTGATCGAATTTTAGTTATTGCTCCTGAAGTGCATAACATCGCCGTCTTGAACTATATATTCCTTACCCTCAAGCCTCATTTTACCAGCTTCCTTCGCTCCTTGTTCCCCGTTATAATTACAAAAATCTATATATGATGTGGTTTCTGCTCTTATGAAACCTTTTTCAAAATCTGTATGAATAACAGATGCAGCTTTTGGTGCTAAAGTATTCTTTTTTATGGTCCAGGCCCTGGTCTCTTTCTGGCCACTTGTAAAATATGTTATAAGATCAAGTATGTAATAACCTGTTTTGATGACTTTAGTTAGCCCTGTTTCATTGAGGCCAATACTTTTCAAATATTCATCCTTTTCCAATTCGTCTAGGATTGATAGCTCTGACTCTGTCGAGGCCGAGATAGTTATACAATTGGAGTTTGATTTTGATACAAAGTCGTGAACTTCCCTGGAAAATACATTTCCTGAAGCTGCATCTGCCTCCTCAACATTACAAATATAAAAGATTGGTTTCGATGTGAGAAGATTTAATTCAGTATAGATCTTCTTATTCATATCGTCGACTTTGAATTCCCTTGCCTGTTTTCCAGAGTCTAAAAAAGTTATGATCTTATCAATAAGCTCGTATGTTGATTTTGCTAGTTCGTCATTTCCCTTTATTTTGCGTTCCAGCCCATTTTTACGATTTTCCAGATTTTGTATATCAGCAAGTAGTAACTCAGTCTCAATCGATTGGATATCTGATATCGGATCTATCTTATTATTTACGTGGGTGACATTATCATTTTCGAAGCATCTTACAACATGCGCAATCGCATCTGTATCTCTTATATTTGATAAAAATTTATTACCAAGACCTTCTCCTTTTGATGCACCCTCAACTAAACCTGCTATATCTACAAAATTCAATTTTGTTGGGATTGTATTAATTGATTTTGATATCTTACTCAAATTTATAAGCCTTTCATCGGGAACTGAAACCTCTCCTATATTTGGCTCAATGGTACAAAATGGGTAATTACTAGCCTCAGCATTTGCAGTCTGAGTTAGTGCATTAAATAAAGTAGATTTTCCAACATTCGGTAGTCCCACTATACCGCATTTAAAACCCATAGTTTTCTCTCACTTAAATAAACCTAAAATTTTTTTTAATGGATTAATTTCTTGGTTTTGGACTTCTACGAGTTCAAAGTTAGCAATGAAGCTCTCTTTTTTATTTAAAATTTCATAGATGTTATTTGTTAGGTAATTCAGAATTTGATTGAGTTTCTCTTTCTCAGATCCCGTGAAGTTACCCATAACATGACCATTAACCCTCTCTTTATTCCCAGGATGCCCTATACCAAGCCTGACTCTTGTATAATTATTATCAATTTTATTAGAAATTGATTTCAGTCCGTTATGGCCTGCGTTACCGCCTCCAGATTTAATTCGAATTTTTCCAAATGGGATATCTAGTTCATCATGTAAAACTAATATATTTTTTGAGTCTATCTTATAAAAATTTGCAATTTGAAAGACAGCATCGCCAGAATTATTCATGTATGTTTCTGGTTTTATAAGGATAATTCTATTCTTATCTATTATCGTTTCATAAATAATAGAGTTAAATTTCTTTTTAATTTTATAATCTTGTTGTGCAGAAACAATATTATCTATAGCCATATATCCGATATTATGGCGGGTATATTGGTATTTTTCCCCCGGGTTTCCGAGGCCAACTATTAGTTGCATTGCGCTATTTTTTTTTATTCTTGGCTATCTTCATCATCAGAGGTTTCTTGTGCATCACTATCCTCCACCTCTTCTGTTTCATCTGCTTCTTCAGTAATACCCGCTGGAGCCGCAATTGTAGCAATTGTAAAATCTCTATCAGTAATTGTAGGCGTAACGTCCTCAGGCAAAGTTACTGCTGAGATATGAATTGAGTCACCGGTGTCTGCTTCAGAGAGGTCTACTATGATATTTTCAGGTATCGCATCAGCTGGGCATGATAATTCAACATTATAGCGAACAACATTCAGCACGCCACCCTTCTTAATGCCTGGACAAATATCATCATTGATGAATGATACAGGTACCTCCACCACAACTTTTGCTTCTTTTGATAGCAATAGAAAATCAACGTGCAGTGGTGTATCTTTTACTGGGTGGAGTTGTACATCTTTCGGTATTACACGTGTTTTTTTTCCATCCAAATTCAAATCATATAGTGTTGATAAAAATCTACCAGTTTGGAAGTGCTTTACGAGTACTTTTGTTTCAACTGTTATATTTATTGGATCAATACCGGTCCCGTATAGTATGGCTGGTGTATTACCATCCCGTCTAATTGCACGTGAGCCACCAGTACCTATTTGGTCTCTAATTTTAACTTCGATTTCCTGTATATCAGCCATTTTATTCTAAATATCTGCTTATGAATTTATTAGTAGGTTCTTTTATTATTATCTATAAATAATTTTTAGAAAAAAAGAAAGATTTTTTTAATTATTATATGAAGAGGCTTGAAACAGACTCTTCATTTGAAGTTCTCATAATTGCATCGCCCAACAACTTTGCAACAGAAATTATTTTTATTTTTTTAGATCCAGCACCAACAGTTTCGTTAAAGATTGTATCACTTACAACAAGATTTTTTAGATCAGAGCTATTAATTCTTTCAACTGCTTCACCTGATAGAACGCCGTGAGTAATATAAGCGCTAACTTCTTTTGCCCCTGACTCCAGTAATTTACTTGCGGCATTACATAATGTTCCACCAGAGTCTACAATGTCATCAACGAGTATACACGACCTTCCATTTACATCCCCTATAATATTCATTACTTCTGATTGGCCGGGTTTATCTCTTCGTTTATCAACAATTGCTAATGGCGCACCACCAATTCTTTCGGCAATAAGTCGTGCCCTTACAACTCCCCCAACATCTGGCGAGACAACTGTAATTTTTTCAACATCCAGCGTATCTTTTATGCTTGCTACAATAACAGGCGCAGCCGATAGGTTATCCGTTGGTATGTCAAAAAAACCTTGTATTTGGCCAGCATGAAGATCAATAGTTAAAACTCTGTCAGCACCAGCATTTGTAATAAGGTTTGCAACTAATTTGGCAGAGATCGGAGTTCTACCCGATGTACGCCTATCTTGGCGAGCATATCCGTAGTAGGGTATTACCGCAGTAATTCTTCGCGCTGATGACCTTTTTAGGGCATCAATAAGTATTAATAATTCCATTAAATGATCATTAGCAGGATATGATGTTGACTGTATAACAAAAACGTCCTCACCCCTTACGTTCTCAAGAATTTCGACAAATACTTCCATATCAGCAAATCTACGAACGTTGCATTCGGTTAGGGGTATTTTAAGATAATTTGCAATATCTGTCGCAAGCCTCATATTTGAGTTCCCGGCCACGATTTTTATATTTTGATCTTGTTTTTTCATACCAAGTCGTAGAATTTATTGTTTACACAATAACACTTTATTAAAATAAGTAAATATTTAGGTCTTTTTATAGCGTATATTTATTTGTTAATGGTGATTGCATTTGCCTGTCTTCCATAATCCATTTCCTTTAGATGAAGAGATCTTCTAAAAGAAAAAAATTCATTACTATTTTCATATGTGCATTTTTTTATATTACCAATTTCTCTAACGCCACAATTTTTAATTTTATTTATGCAATATCGTGGTAAATCAAAATAGTATTTTTGATTTACTTGGATAAAGAGCTCTTTATTTTTATCATCATCAATCACAAAATTATCCAAAAACTCATTGCCAACCTCATATGATTTTTGTTGTATACATGGCCCTATTACTATTGATATATTTTCTATTTTTCCACCTAATTCCTGCACCTTCATTAATGTATTTTCTATAATATTATTTTTAGCTCCTTTCCAACCTGCGTGGATTGCACCAATTATATTTTTCTGTCTCTCATGAAGTAATATAGGAACACAATCGGCTGTCAAAATACAAAGAACAAGTTTTTCACTTTTTGTCACTAGCGCATCTGCTGTGACACTATGAGAGTCATTTTCCGTAATTACTTTGCATATATTTGTATGTTTTTGTATTGGTATGACAAGACTCGCACCTTCTTTACCCAGCTCTTTCAGAACTTTTTTTCTATTTTTGCTAGTATTCACATCTGAGTCATCTGACCTTCTACTGCAATTTAGGCTTTTATAAATGCCCTCAGAGTATCCTCCATTGCGCGTGAAGAAGCCATAGCTACAGCCACTTAGGTAATTTTTTTTTGATTTTATAAAATTTTTTTTCATTTCATTTTTTCTGGTACTGTAGAATTATTATTTGAAAAGTATAGAACCTTAAATAATTTACCCATTTTATCAGGATCAGTTAATCGGTGATACTGTCTATCCAGTTTATTTTTATATTCATCACTTGCATTTGATCTCAATATTTTGTATCTCTCAAAGATTCCCAAACTTAGCAGGAAGTCACTCTGATTAATTGGCCCGAATGAATTTATATTCATGGTTCTTGCAATTTCTTGATATCTTTTTATGTCTATCAAGCTCGTTAAGTCAGTTTTGCCTGGCTCATAAAAAATAGACCTTTTTTTATGTGCTGAGATTGCTTGCATTGTATCACCTCCTCCACCTCTTATTTTGGCGTAGTCTAAAATTAACAGACCACCATTTTTAGATATATTTTCAAAAATTATTTTTAATATATCATCTTGCTTTGGTGAGATTTCATAAACTTTATAATCATTTAATTCATGTTCTAGAAAGTCTAAATCAGTTGACTGCCCTTTTTGTTTATCAATAACAGAGTAAGTGAATCGACCAAGATCATCTAAGTCGATAGCCCTTTCTTTCCAATTACCGGCGTCTCGAATATATTGTTTTATTGGTATTGCATCAAAAAATTCATTTGCAATAAAGAAGTTTATGCCATCAGGCATTTTCTTCAGCGTACTTACTCTCTTGAAATTGTAATCTATATTACGTGATTGTTCTTCTTTAAGAGTTTCATTTGTGTCATATAACCAAATATTGATTGATTTATAAAAATCTGGAAATTTTTTTGAAACTCTATGAATATCATTCATCATCAAACCATTTCCTGGACCTAATTCTATGATATTAATTTTTTGTTTCCCAATATTTTGCCATGCGGTGATCAGCCAGATCGCGATCATTTCACCAAACATTTGACTGACCTCGGGCGCTGTAATGAAATCACGGTCTGCACCAATCGGTCTCTTATATTTGTAATAACCAAAATCCTCATCTTGAAGACATAATGTCATATACTCTTCAATTGTAATGAGCCCATCTTGATAAATTTTGTCTTTAATTTTTTCTTCTAGATTTCTAAATTTTTTTTCCATTTTTTCTATTTAATAGTATTATTCCCAGAATCATCATGGGAATAGAGATAATCATACCAATTGTAACTTGACCAAAAATATATCCGATTTGTTCATCTGGCAGTCTATATATTTCTGATATTATTCTGAAAACTCCATAAAAAATAAGGAATATTGCTGATGCATTGCCTGGGGTTCTTAGAATACGATATCTTTTACATGCGACTAATAATATAAAAAATAAAACCAAGCCTTCCAATATCGCTTCATATATTTGCGATGGATGTCTAGAAATAAGTTCTCCAGTTGGATATATAACAGACCAAGGAAGATCGGATGGCTTTCCAATTAATTCATGATTTATAAAATTTGATATTCTACCAAAGAAGATACCGATAGGCGCAGAAATTGCCAATAGATCTGCCAGTGATAAGAAGTTTAATTTATATTTTTTTGAAAATATTAGTGTTGAAATGATTATACCAACGAGGCCGCCATGAAAAGACATTCCGCCATTCCAAATTTTATATATTTCATGAAGATTTTCTAAAAAGTAAGAAAGATCGTATATTAAAACATACCCAAAACGACCGCCTAGTATGATACCAACAATAGCCCATGGAAGAAAATTACTAATCATTTCTCTACCAATGAATTTATCCGCAGCGTAATCATGGATAAATTTAGAAGATATATATATCCAGCCAAGCAGGAGGCCCAGACCATAGGATAAGCCGTACCAGTGAATATTAATTGGTCCGATCTGAATCGCCACGGGGTCAATAACGGGCACGAGCATTGCAATTACATACATTAACAATATTTACCTTTAATTTTTAATTTTAATATATCATAATTACCTAAGAAAATACTTTTAACAATAAATGGAGAATTTATGAGTCAGTCGAGCTCAAACTTATTTAGTAAATTAACAGAAATATTGTCCGAAACAGCAGGGGCCGCCAGTGGGGTAAAAAAGGAAATTGAGATAATAGTAAAATCTCAAGTTGAGAAGTTATTGAATGATTTTGAAGTTGTTCAACGCGATGAATTTGATTTAATAAAAGAAATGCTCATTAAAGAGAAAGAAAAAAGTACGCTTCTTGAAAAAAAATTAAATGAAATAGAGAAGAAATTAAAAAAAAGAAATTCTACAAAGTAGTGGATAAGTCACGAAGATATAGAAATAAAAATACACTCCTAGCTAGCGTAAATAAAAAATTAATCATTTAGCTTAAAATGGTAAATAGGTAAATTTACTTTTTTGTGCAATGGAAAATTTATTATTTTTAAATAAAAAAAAGCATCCACTCGATGTAATTGAAGAAATTATAGACTCGCAGAGCTATACATTTAAAAGATCATTTCAAGATGAATTGGACTTGTGGATATCAAGTAGGAGGTCGAATTTTCGAATAAATTTTAATTGGAATAGCAAATTAGAGGGTATTCACATTATTGTTTTTTTTGAAACAAAGATTCCAGAACATAGACAGGATGAGGTGTATAAATTAACCATAAAAATTAATCAATTAATTTGGTTGGGACATTTTGATATCTGGAGTGACGAACTAATGCCAGTGTTTAGGTATAATTTGCTGCTTTCTGGAGGCCTTATACCCACTGATATTCAATTCAATTCTTTACTTAGGCATATAACGGATACTTGTGAAAAATTTTTTCCATCATTCCAATACGTTATTTGGGGAGGAAACAATGCTGACGAGGCAATAAAAAATTCAATATTTACAACTGCTGGGGAATCTTGAGTTTACAAACACTAAAAAAATTATCTCTTATTGGTATGGGTAGGATGGGCAGGTCCATGGTATATGGATGGTTAAATAGCGGTTTAAGCGCTAATAAGATACAGATTATTGACCCAAATATAAGTATTAATGATGATTTCATAACCGAAAATGATCTGAGTGTGAAATGTCTCGAAGAAATTGACTATACTCAAGGAACAATAGTCATTGCTGTAAAACCTCAAGTTGTAGAAAATATTCTAATTACACTAAGGGAGAAGTTAACGTCAGAGACAACAATCATATCGATTGTTGCAGGTTACTCAACCAAAGATATTAGGAATTATATTGGAAAGGCACCTAAATTGATTAGGACGATGCCAAACACACCGGCTGCAATCGGGAAGGGTATGACAGCAATATTTTCTGATAGCGCTCTGAGCCAAAATATAAGATCAGAAGCCGAGGCTCTGTTCAGCGCCATTGGAAAGTATTGCTGGATAGAAGACGAAGATCATATGCATCTAATAACTGCTGTATCTGGCAGTGGCCCGGCTTATTATTATTTACTCACTGAATGTTTGATTGAAATTGCGAGCAGCTGCGGTCTTGAGAAAGATATTGCGGCATTACTTGTTGAACAAACTTTTACAGGTTCTGCTGCATTGGCAGAAACTTTTCCGAATATTTCTCCAACTCAACACCGTCAAAATGTTACCTCACCAGGTGGAACAACAGAGGCGGCATTGAAAATATTGATGGAAGATGATAAATTAAAAGGACTATTAGATTTAGCTATTAATAGTGCAGTTGAGAGAAGCAAAAATCTCTCAAAATAATTTATCAATCTTGAGGTCAATAAATTGGCAGATTTAAATAAAAAGCAGATCATTGCAGCTTTCATAGATATTTTAAAGAAAAATAGCTACAGCTCTATTACTATTGAAAAAATTGCAAGAAAAGCAAAAGTCAAAAAAGAAGTAATTATGTCTGAGTTTCTTGATGTTGACTCAATAGCACTTCAATATCTTAATGAAGTTGATATTGAAACGTTAAATTTGGCAAAAGAGGACTCGGACTTAAATAATCCCAAAGATATTATGTTTAATATCATCATTAATAGACTGGAAATATACGAGAGGAGTCGTGCTTCTATTCTCAATTTATTAGATAGAAAATCTGACTTTAGGCTAAAATATATAGCAACATTGCCAAGATTAATAAAAATCTTTGATCTTATTTATAAAAATAAAAATAATACAAGTTTGAAAAAATTATCTAGAGATGCTGGATTTCTATACATCTACAAACAAGTATTGCGTGCCTGGATAATAAATAAGGAGATATCGGAGCTTATGTCTATGACCGATAAAAAACTTATAAGAGCTGGTGAAATATATAGCTATATCAGCAAACCGGTGGCTATTCTAGACGATCTATTATGTAAGCAACTAAAGACTAAGAAAAATTAGCAATTAAAAATAAAAATATATAGTTTTTTTCTTCCAGAAAAGTTAACAATATTGTATATACTGCATATAAGTATTTCAAATATAGAGATGTTTCATGGCACCACATTTTGACAATAGAGAAGGTTATATTTGGTTCAATGGTGATTTTGTCGATTGGGCTGATGTAAAACTGCACGTTCTAAGTCATGCATTACATTATGCGAGCTCTGTCTTTGAAGGCGAAAGAGTCTACAAGAAAAAAATATTTAAGCTAAATGAACATACTGAACGACTGTTTTACTCAGCGAATACGATGGATATGGAAATACCTTATACTATGGATGAAGTGAATGAAGCATGCAACTCTACTGTCAAAAAAAATAAGATCATTGATGGTTATGTAAGGCCAATTGCTTGGAGAGGTGCAGAAATGATGGGTGTGTCTGCACAAAATACAAAAATCAATTTTGCAGTTGCTGTTTGGGAATGGCCATCATACTTTGATCCGGAAGAAAGGCTTAAAGGTATTCGGCTGTCACTATCCAAGTGGAGAAGGCCTTCGCCTGAGACCATACCTTGTGATACTAAAGCCGCAGGCTTGTATATGATCTGTACTCTCTCAAAGCATGACGCTGAGAAAAACGGATACGCAGACTCATTAATGTTAGATTTTGAAGGTTACGTTGCTGAGGCTACAGGAGCAAATGTTTTCTTTATAAAAGACAATGAAATTCATACGCCTAGCCCAGATTGTTTTTTAGATGGTATAACAAGGAGAACAGTCATAGAGCTTGCAAAGACGAGAGGCCTATCAATCGTCGAAAGAAAGATATTACCAGAGGAAATGGCAGAATTTACTGAGTGTTTTTTGACTGGAACAGCTGTTGAGGTCACCCCAGTATCACAAATTGGTCAGTATGATTTCAAACCAGGTCTGATTACAAAAAACTTAATGGAAGACTACATAAGTCTGGTAAATAGATAGACCTTTCGCCTGATTTCAAAGACTAAAAATTCTCCCATTGATATAACTTCCTCAAGTCACTCTCCTTTTGCTCGACCCATATCTCTTTATCAGGGTATATTTCTTTTTTCCAGAATGGTGCTGAACTTTTCAGGAAATCCATGATGAATTGATTAGCGCTCATACTATCAGAGCGATGACTTGATCCAGTTATTACCAAAACGATGTTGTCGTTTGGTTTTAATGAACCATATCTGTGTAGTACCCTAATGTTATTAAGAGTCCATTTCGAGCACGCAATTTCTGCCATATTTTTGATTTCTTTTTGAGCCATTTCTGGGTAGCAATCAATCTGCATACTCTGTAGGCCATTCTCAGGTCGTACCTTACCAATGAAAATTGAGACAGCTCCATGATCAGAACTATTCTTATTAAAGATTTCTAACTCCTCAGTAAGATCAAAATCATCTTTTGTGATATTAATATCCATATTAACCACCCGTCATTGGAGGAAAGAAGGCTACCTCATCAGCTTTTGATATCAACTCATTTTCATTCACTAGAACTTGGTTTACCGCGAATTTGATACTTTTTCTTTTTTCGAAAGCTTTTTTGTAAGCTTCATCGATTGAGGATAGATAATCAATGAGTTGTCCTATTGTTTCGATTCCAGATGGTATTTCTAAACTCTCTTCCCGTTTATCAATAATTTCTGCTATCCATGCGAAATACTTAAGATTCATTTTCTTTCTTTTTTATAATGCTTCTATGAACAGTTTTTATATATATCATCAGAGATATTACACTTATTATTGCTGTAGCATAGATAAATGTGTTTGTAAGATTTATTATCTGTATGCCTGAGTTACGAGTGAGTGATACCAAAAAAAGTAGAATTAGTGAAATAAATTGTAATGTTGTTTTTAATTTTGATAGCCTAATTACATCTATCATTATTCCCTGATGCGCTGTTATTTCTCGCATTGTCATTACTATTATCTCCCTAGCTGTGATAATCAGTATCCCGATTGTGGTGTAAGTATTGAGCAAATCAGAATTTATGAACATCATGAATGCCAAAATGACCAGAAGCTTATCAGCAATTGGGTCTAGGATTTTTCCAAGTACTGATGTTTGATTTAATTTTCTTGCAAGATATCCATCAAGAAAATCAGAAAGAGATGCCAGAATAAAAATAATAAAAGCCAATAATTGTAGAATGTATATTCCTGACAAATAGAATACGAGAATAAATGGGATAGATAGGAGTCTAAAATATGTAATTAAATTTGGTATGGAATATAGGGAGCTTTTTTGCATTTTTATATTTTATCTATTTTTAAACGAAGAGTGTATATCTTTTGCTATCTTTTCATTTATCCCAGGAACTTTTATTATATCTTCAAAGCTTGCTTCACTTATAGACTTTATGCTTCCAAAATGTCTCATCAACTGTTGCTTTCTCTTCAGCCCAATGCCTTCGATATCATCAAGTCTAGAGTAATTAATTTGTTTAACTCGTCTTGTTCTGTGGCTACCTATTGCAAATCTGTGAGCTTCATCTCTGATGCGTTGTAAGAAAAAAAAGATAGGGTCATTCTTGTCCAAAATGAAAACCCCTTTGTCTTTTGAGTGTATCTTTTCATTACCATATTTTCTATTTTTATCTTTTGATATACTTATAACCTCAATATCTTTTATCTTATTCTCTTTTATTATATCAATCGCAATATTCAATTGACCTTTACCCCCATCAATTACAACAAGGTCAGGAGAACTATCTTGAAAATCTGTCTCAGATAGTTTTGCAAATCTCCGTGTGAGAACCTCTCGCATCATAGCATAGTCATCACTTGTTGAGATATCTCTCGATTTTATATTAAATTTTCTATAATTCTTATTATCAAAACCGTTTTGACCAACAACGATCATAGCGCCGACTGGAAAGCTGCCCTGGGTATGGCTATTATCGTAGACTTCAATTCTACGTGGTACTTTATTTAATTGTAATTTCGTGGCAAGTCCTTCAAGTAGACTCTGCTGATCTTGCATCTGGTTAACTTTTCGATTAAGAGCCTGTTCAGCATTCATAAGCACTTTTTTAACAAGTCTATATTTTTCACCCTGTTTAGGTTGTGTAATTTTTATTTTTCGCTTGTTTTTTTCTGATAAAGCACTTGCAAGAAGTTTTTCACTAGGTAATTTCTCAGACACGATTACGTTATTTGGGCATGGGTGAGATGTATAAAACTGAGCGATAAATGAGTCTAGTATTTCTGGATTTTTATCAAGCTTATTCGCGATGGGGTAGTATTCCCTATTACCCCAATTTTGACCCGCCCTGATAAAAAAAACTTGTATGCACACGATATTATTTAATCGACTAACGCCAAAGACATCTGCATCACCAAGATTTGAATTATTTATAGATTGTTGGGATATTATTTTGTTTATGGTCTCTAATCTATCTCTTAGTTTTGCCGCATTCTCGTAATTAAAGTTTGCTGATTCCCTCTGCATGTCAGTATAAATTTTATCTTTGATATTGCTTGCATGTCCATTCATAAAATCTTGCAGGTCGTTAATCAGATGGTCATAATTTTGTTTAGTAATTTCTCCTGTACATGGCGCAGAGCATCTGTTTATTTGGTATAAAAGACAAGGTCTAGATCTATTTTCAAATACATGATTACTGCAAGTTCTGATTAAGAAGGCTTTCTGTAAAGTATCAATGGTCTTGTTGACAGCGCCAGCAGATGCAAATGGTCCATAATAATCACCATTTAACTTATTATCACCCCTATATTTCATCAATCTTGGGTAATCATGTTCCTTATTGACCAGTATTTTTGCAAAAGACTTATCATCGCGCATGGCGATATTATATTTTGGTTTGTTTTTCTTAATAAGATTTGCTTCTAAGAGAAGTGCTTCAGCTTCAGTGCCAGTTATTGTAAACTCCATTGATCTTGTCTCTGAGATCATTTTCTTTATTCTGTATGTATGATTGTTGAGATTTGTATAGCTTTTAACCCTATTGAATAAGTTTTTTGCTTTTCCGATGTATAATATATTTTTGTTGTTATCGAGCATTTTATATACACCAGGCTTCTTGGTGAGATCTTTGGAATAAGACCTGATGGTAAGAATGCCTGTTTCAGTATTCGTTAGTTCTCTCTTCATATAATTTCTAATTCTCTATAAAGTCTGGCGTCTTCCAGGATAAGTGTTGTCCAGAGTCGATTGCGATTATCTGACCTGTAACCGATTCTGTACTTAAAAGGAATTTAATTGCATTTGAGATATCTTTTATACTTGGTTGTTTTTTAAGCGGTGTATTGTTTGCTTCAGCATCAAACATCTCTGTTGTCTGATCATGGTTTGCTAATATGGGACCTGGTGCAATTGCATTAACTCTAATTGTTGGACTGTATTCTTGAGCCATCATTTGAGTAACGCCCCACAAACCAAACTTGCTGACTGAATAACTAAAATATGAGGGATTTAACCTCATTACACGCTGGTCGATTATGTTAATAATATTATTGTCTCGATCTTTTTGGTGTATCTTACATAGATGCTTTGATAGTAAAATTGGTGCCAAAAGATTTATATCCATATGTTTAGAAAAATTGTCAATTGTAATATTTTTAGCACTGTCATCTTCAAATACTGATGCACAATTAATGATTGTATCCAGATCTTGTCCAACATCTTTTGTAATTTTATCCAGCATATTGATAATATCGTTCTCCTTTGACAGGTCAGCTTTATAGATAAATGCTTCTATTTTTTTATTTTTTAGGTCATTTTGTAATTTTTTAGCATCTACATCGGAATTGTTATAATGAATTAAGATACGATTACTCTCATGACCGAGTTCTTCTGCAATTGACTTACCAATTCTTTTTGCGCCACCAGTTATTAATATTGTTCTCATTAAGTGCTCCACTACATCAATGATCTTCATCGATAAGTAAATTTTTATTACTTAGCCTTTTTAGTTCATCCCTAATTCTTGCAGCCTCTTCAAATTCAAGATTTGAAGCAGCATCTAGCATTTCTTTTTTTAATCTTTCAACTTTCTTACCAAAATCTTCTTCTTTCAGTTCTATTTTACTATCTATTCCAACATTATAGTAATCTTTTTCATAAATTGAATAATCAAGGTCATCAACATTTCTCGATATTGTTTCGGGGGTAATATTATTATCGTTGTTGTATAGTCTTTGTTTTTTCCTTCTTCTCTCAGTTTCTGCTAATGCATTAGATATTGAATTTGTAACTTTATCGGCATAAAGGATTACTCTCCCATTTACATTTCTTGCCGCTCTTCCAATAGTTTGTGTGAGTGATGTCTCAGATCTTAAAAAACCCTCTTTATCAGCGTCAAGTATTGCCACAAGTGAACACTCTGGAATATCTAGGCCCTCCCTAAGTAGGTTTATACCAATTAATACATCAAAAATTCCCTTTCTCAGGTCCCTAATTATTTCAATACGTTCGATCGTATCAATATCTGAGTGTAAATAGCGAACCCTAATACCTTTTTCATGCATAAATTCAGTCAAATCTTCGGCCATTTTTTTTGTGAGAACTGTGATCAGTACTCTCTGATTACTTTTTGTTGCATTATTTATTTCGTCAACAATATCCTCTACCTGATTTTTTACTGGCCTAATCTCTGTGGTTGGGTCAATTAGACCAGTTGGCCGAATAATTTGCTCAATAAATCTACCTCCAGTTTGGCTCAATTCCCACTTACCCGGTGTAGCTGAAACATAAATAGTTTGAGATCTCATACCATTCCACTCATTAAAATTTAGGGGTCTATTATCCTTGCATGATGGCAACCTAAAACCATATTCAGATAAGTTTTCTTTTCGGCTCAGGTCCCCCTTATACATCGCACCCAACTGAGGGATTGTTACGTGACTCTCATCAATGAAAACAATTGCATCTTTTGGCATAAACTCAAATAATGTAGGTGGTGGATTACCCTCTCGTCTTCCTGATAAGTACCTCGAGTAATTTTCTATGCCTGCGCATGTTCCGGTAGTACCTATCATTTCGAGATCAAATATTGTTCTTTGTTCTAATCTTTGGGCCTCAAGCAACTTATTCTCTTTATTGAAGAAATCTAGGCGTGACTTTAGGTCATTTTTTATTTGCAGCATTGCTGTCTCGAGAGTTGGCTTTGGGGTTATATAATGAGAGTTTGCAAATATTGTTATTGAATTAATATTGTCAAAAATTTCACCAGTAAGAGGGTCAAATTCTTCAATTGACTCAACGTCATTACCAAAGAAAGATATTCTCCAAGCTTTATCGTCATAATGGGCCGGAAATATTTCAAGCGTATCTCCCCTGACCCTAAATGTGCCGCGATAAAAATTTAGATCATTTCGTTTGTATTGGAGCTCAACTAATCTCGTAATAATCATCCGCAGGTCAATATTCATATTAACTTCAATTTTCTCTGTCATATCAGCATATACATCCAAAGGCCCAATCCCATAAATGCATGACACTGATGCAACGATAATAAGATCCTTCTTTTCAATAAGTGATCTTGTTGCTGAGTGCCGCATTTTATCGATCTGCTCGTTTATTGAGGCGTCTTTTTCAATGTATGTGTCTGTCCTTGCAACATATGCTTCTGGTTGATAATAATCATAATATGATACAAAATATTCGACAGCATTTTGGGGGAAGAAAGATTTAAATTCACCGTATAATTGAGCTGCAAGTGTTTTATTTGGTGCCAATATAATGGCAGGGCGTTGAACTTCTTCAATTATCTTTGCCATGGTATATGTTTTACCAGAGCCAGTTACACCAAGTAATACTTGATCTTTTACTCCATTATTTAATCCCTCTGTAAGTAATTTTATCGCATTTGGCTGATCGCCTGAGGGCATAAACTTGGATTGTATTTGAAATTTATTTTGGACCAAATCTGTAGACATTTTTAGCTGTCATTTTGTTATTATATTTTATGTATAATTATTATGTTTACATTTAAATTTCAATATTTATAAACTATATTTTTTGTAACAAATAAATTATATTTGTGTTAGATAAATGACAGGGATCGAATATCTTCGGAGGAATTGTAATGATTATCGTGATGGGTGAGTTTAGATTAAACCCTGAAAGCATTAAAATTTTACGCAATGAAATAGCTGAGGTTATTAAAAAAAGTAATGAAGAGAATGGTTGTATCTCATATAAATTCTCAGAGGCTTTAAACGATCCTGGATTAATTCGTGTCTCAGAGAAATGGAAATCAATGGAAGATCTTGAAGCACACTTCGAAACGGATCATATGAAAAGGTGGCGCGAAGCTGTGAACAATAACGGAGGCGCGACAGATCGGAATGTATCCGCATATGGTGTTATATTAGAGAGGGAACTATAACATGGCGAGTAATGAATTTTTATCTAAGCAGGTCCAAGCTATAAAGCCCTCTCCAACGATTGCAGTTACTCAAAAGGCACGGGAGCTCAAGGCACAAGGCAGAGATGTTATTGGGCTTGGTGCGGGTGAACCTGATTTTGATACTCCAGATAATATAAAAGAAGCTGCAATTGATGCCATAAACAGAGGGGAAACTAAATATACTGCAGTCGATGGGATACCAGAATTGAAAAGGGCTATAGTTAATAAATTTAAAAAAGAGAACAATATTGACTACACTACGGATCAGGTATTTGTTGCACCAGGTGGCAAGGCGATAATTTATAACGCGTTCATGGCTACCATAAATGATGGCGATGAGGTTGTGATACCTGCTCCATATTGGGTGTCATATCCGGATATAACCCAAATGGCAGGGGGAAAGCCGATAATAATTCAAGGAAATCCGGAAAATAATTACAAAATAAGTGCCGATCAATTGGATAAGGCTATCACTAACAAAACAAAATGGTTTATATTTAATTCGCCTTCAAATCCAAGTGGAGCTGCATACTCAAAATCAGAATTAAAAGCTCTGACAGATGTTTTGCTTAAGTATAACCATGTTTGGTTACTAACTGATGATATTTATGAGCATATCTTATATGACAACTTTAAATACTATACACCAGTTCAAATTGAACCAAAATTATTCGATAGAACATTGACCTTAAACGGCGTATCCAAAGCTTACTCAATGACTGGATGGCGCATTGGTTATTGTGGGGCGCCTGAAAAATTAATTAAATCAATGAGGACAATCCAGTCGCAATCTACCACAAATCCAACATCAATTAGTCAGTGGGCTTCTGTTGAAGCACTGGAGGGAAATCAGGATTTCATTGAACAGTGGGTTAAAGAATTTAAAGAGCGACGTGACCTTGTTGTTGACCTCTTAAATAAAGCCGAAGGAATTCAGTGTGGGGTCCCAGAAGGTGCATTTTATGTATATCCAAATTGTTCAGGTTGCATAGGAAAGCAAACCGCAAGCGGTTCTGTTATTGAAACTGATGAAGATTTTGTAACCGAGTTGCTCAATGCTGAGGGAGTAGCGGTAGTTCATGGTGAAGCATTCGGCACAAGTCCTTGTTTTAGGATTTCTTATGCGACATCTATCGAGCAGTTAGAGGAAGCTTGTACAAGAATTATTAGATTTTGTGCCGGACTTTCATAAAAAAAACTGGACGCTAGGGCAGAGTCCAGTTTTTTTGTGATGTGCAAGCGTATATGTTAATTGGGAGGTATCATATACAATATGAGCAATTTAACGCAATTATCTATGCAAATCTATACATAATAATGCAAAATAGATATGCATTTTTTGCAATACTAAAATGCCCACTCTTTCCCTTTTTCAATAATAAATTCCCTGAAAACTGCGATTCTTTTTGAATTCCTTCTTTCTTCAGCATAGGTTAGATAGGTATCAATTTCTGGGAGTTTTGCATTGAAAGCTATTCTGACTAAATTATCATCCTGACCAACAAGATAATCCGGAAGCATTGCAATCCCAATACTGTTGGAGACCGCCATGTGTAATCCTTTTATATTACCTATTTTTAAAATTGGTTTTATCTTATATTCTTTAGTTATATTCTCCAGCCAATTTATCTCTTTCAGATAATCGGGTGCCCTCCCATATGTGACAATTTTATGGTTCGTAAGGTCACTTATCTTACTTGGGGTACCATACTCATCAAGATACTTTGGCGATGCGTATAAATGAAAATGAACAGTAAATAGTTTGCGTTGAATCAGATCTAATTGTTGTGGCTTATGAAACCTGATTGCGATATCGGCTTCCCTCATCCCAACATCAAGCTCTGCATCAGTTAACCTTAGCTCTAGATTAATTTCAGGAAATTTTGAAGTAAAATCTTTAAGGCGAGGCGTAAGCCAATTAGTGCCTAGACCAACTGTTGTGGTAACAGATAAATCTCCCGATGGCCTTTCTTTGCTATCTATTAACTCAAATTCAGCTTCCTTAATTATATCAACAATATTTCTTGTCCGCTTATAGAGTAGTTCGCCCTGCTCGGTAAGTATAAGTCCTCGAGGGTGCCTGTGAAATAGCGGCATACCAACCTCATATTCGAGATTAGAAACCTGCCTACTAATAGCAGATTGACTTGTGTTAATTTCCTCACTTGCATGAGAAAAGCTACCAGCATCTGCAACAATATGAAAAATTCTTAACCTATCCCAGTCCATTGGTATTCTTGTTTGCTAAAAAATTTTCAGCGTCCAGGGCGGCCATGCAGCCCATTCCTGCGGCAGTAACAGCTTGACGATATTTTTCATCGGTCACATCACCAGCAGCAAAGACACCAGATATTGAGGTTTTTGTAGACCCAGGAGTGGTGAGAATGTATCCATTTTTGGTTTCTAAATCTTTTGTGAATAGTTCAGTTGCAGGTTTGTGACCAATTGCAATAAAAACACCGTCTGTTTCGAAGTGTCCTGTTTTATTTGATTTTGTGTTTCGTATATTTATGCCAGTCACAGAATTTGGATTTTTAGTACCCGTAATCTCATCTACAACACTATCCCAGATTACATTTATTTTCTTATTCTTGAATAATCTGTCTTCGAGTATCTTTTCGCATCGCAATTCATCTCGTCTATGTATGAGGGTTACTTTACTTGCAAAATTTGTTAAAAATAACGCCTCTTCAACAGCTGTATTGCCACCCCCAACGACAACTACAGTCTTATCTTTATAAAAGAACCCGTCACAGGTTGCGCAGGCTGAAACTCCAAAACCCTTGAATTTTTCCTCGGTTTCCAAACCAAGCCATTTTGCTTGGGCTCCAGTACATATAATAAGACTTTCGGCAATATACTCAGTGCCGGAGTCACCATTCATTTGGAATGGGTATTTAGATAGATTGCATAGATTGATGTGGTCATTTATCACTTCTACACCTGTGTTCTTGGCCTGCAGTCTCATCTGATCCATGAGCCAAGGGCCCTGTATAATATCTGCAAAACCTGGGTAGTTTTCCACGTCGGTAGTTATTGTAAGTTGACCGCCGGGTTGGATACCTTCAATTAGAATTGGTTCTAGCATTGCGCGCGCAGCATAAATTGCAGCAGTGTATCCAGCTGGACCTGAACCAATTATTATTACTTTAGATTTTTTTTCAGCCATATATTTATAATTTATCCATTGGATACTGCGGTTAATTTATGCATACTTAATTTTGATAATTTCATAGCTTTTACCGCCACCTGGCGTCGCAACTTCGACACTATCACCGATAGTTTTTCCGATTAATGCCCTTGCAATTGGTGAGCTAATCGAAATTAAACCCTCGGAGATGTTAGACTCAAACTCACCAACAATTTGATACTTAGCTTCTTTTTCTGTATCCTCATCTATTACGGTCACCATTGCACCAAATTTAACAATATTACCTGATAATTTTGATATATCAATGACATCTGCTCTTGATAATTTATCCTCCAGATCACTAATCTTTGCCTCATTCATTGCCTGTTGTTCTTTTGCTGCATGATACTCAGCATTTTCTGACAAATCACCGTGCTTTCGCGCTTCAGCAATCGCTGCAATAATTTGAGGTCTTTCAGTCGTCTTCAAGCGCTTTATTTCAGCTTGGAGATTTTCATAACCATTGATTGTCATTGGTATTTTATCCATCATTTATCCTGTATGAATTCGTTCCTATTATAGTGTAAGGCTACATTACTAAATAATTATTAAAAATACTCCTGCAAGGATTTAATTTTCCCTAATCCATTTATATATCTTTCGATAGCTATGACCGCCGCTAATGCGCCAGATAATGTTGTGTAGTAGGGGATCCTATTTCTTAGGGCTGCTTGCCTGAGTGATTTGCTATCTGATAATGCTTTGCTTCCTTCTGTTGTATTAATAACCAAGTTTATATTGTTATTGTTCATGGAGTCAACAACGTGTGGCCTTCCCTCTAAGACTTTATTAACTCTTTCCACACTTATTCCATTTTCAATCAGGAAGCGCTGAGTTCCACCAGTGGCAAGGATCTTAAAGCCCAGATTTTCTAATACCCGCACAGATTCAATGATATGAGATTTATCTTTATCCTTGACTGAAACAAAAACATTTCCCTGCTTTGGAAGGGGGACATTGGTTCCCAATTGGCTCTTCGCAAAAGCAATTCCAAAGTCATCTCCAATTCCCATAACTTCTCCTGTTGATTTCATCTCAGGACCCAACAAAACATCAATCCCATCGAATTTGGTGAAGGGAAAAACGGCTTCTTTAACTGCGATGTGTCTCCTAGTTGAGATTTTCTTTGGTGGTTTAAAACCTCTACCTGTTATAATCTCCGTAGCTATTTTCGCAACAGGGTAACCTGTAACCTTTGCAACAAATGGGATGGTTCTGCTTGCGCGTGGATTTACCTCAATTATGTAAATTTCATCATCTTTGATTGCAAATTGTATGTTTATACAACCTATAATATTGAGTGACTCACTTATTGCATTTGTTTGTCTTTCAAGTTTGTTGATAATATTAGACTTTAGTGAGTAAGGGGGGATGGAGCATGCGCTATCGCCTGAATGAACGCCAGCCTCTTCGATATGCTGCATTATTCCACAAATATGAACCTTCTTTCCATCAGAAATTGCGTCAACATCTACCTCAACTGCATCCGAAAGGTATCGATCTAAAAGCAATGGATTATCTTTTAGAAGAGTATCAATTTGCCTCTCTCTGTTTTGGGGATATTTTGATTTTATGCTCTCTGGGATCAGTTCCGGTAAAGTGCTTTCAATATAGTCATCATAGTCATTTTCATCCCTTAGTATTACCATCGCTCTGCCACCTAAGACATAAGATGGCCTCAGGATAATTGGTAAACCAATATCTAAAATTGATTTACGAGCTTCACTTATGGAGTAGGCAATTTTATTTTCCGGCTGTTTTAACTTTAAGTCTCTAATTAATTTTTGAAATCTGTCTCGATCTTCTGCGAGGTCAATAGCATCAGGTGAAGTCCCAAGGATATTTATACCTCTTTTTGATAGTTCCTCGGATAATTTTAGCGGCGTTTGCCCCCCAAATTGTACAATTACCCCAATTAATTTACCAGTTTCCTGCTCTAATTTTATAATTTCAAACACATCTTCCGTCGTCAGAGGTTCAAAATATAGCCTATCAGATGTATCATAATCTGTGGAGACAGTCTCTGGATTACAATTTATCATTATTGTTTCAATACCCATCTCTTTAAGTGCGAAGCATGCGTGGCAGCAGCAATAATCAAATTCAATTCCCTGACCAATTCTATTTGGCCCGCCACCAATGATAATTATTTTTTCATTATCACTCGGATTTGCCTCACAATCCATGTCCTGATTATCGAAATGGCTGTAAGTAGAGTACATATAGGCAGTTAATGTTTGGAATTCAGCTGAACAAGTATCAATATGTTTGAAGACTGGCTTTATGCTTAAATCTTCCCTTATTTGTCTTACATAGTGCTCTTCTTCTCCTATCAAATTAGCAAGTCGCGCATCAGAGAAGCCATACGATTTTAAAAGGCGAAAATTTTCCTGATCTTTTGGTAACCCATAAAGTTGTATCTTATTTTCAATATCAATAATTTCTTGCAGTTTATCAATAAACCACGGATCAATTTTACATGACTGATGGATTTGTTCGTGAGATATACCAAGCCTCAATGCTTGTGCAACTTTTAATATACGATTTGGTGTTGGCTCACCTAATTCAGCACGTACAATATTTTTTTTTGCATCTTTACCAATATCTGAAAACTCGATTGGGTCCAAACCAGTTAAACCAATTTCTAGGGATCTAAGTGCCTTTTGAAGGCTCTCGGCAAAAGTTCTACCAAATGCCATTGCTTCGCCAACGGATTTCATCGAGGTTGTTAATAACGGCTCAGCATCTGGAAATTTTTCAAATGCAAATCTCGGTATTTTTGTAACAATGTAATCAATTGTAGGTTCAAAAGAAGCAGGTGTTTGGCCTCCTGTTATATCATTTGAAAGTTCGTCAAGAGTGTATCCTAGGGCTAATTTAGCAGCTACCTTAGCAATTGGAAATCCCGTGGCTTTTGAAGCTAATGCCGATGATCTTGAAACTCTTGGGTTCATCTCAATTACAACCATTTCTCCATTCTCGGGATTCACTGCAAATTGTACGTTTGAACCACCAGTTTCTACTCCAATTTTGCGGAGAATTGCGATTGAGGCATTTCTCATAATTTGATACTCTTTATCAGTTAGAGTTAACGCTGGAGCGACGGTAATTGAGTCACCTGTGTGAATACCCATTGGATCAACATTTTCTATAGAGCATATGATTATGCAATTATCATTTTTATCTCTTACAACCTCCATTTCATATTCTTTCCAACCCAAAACAGACTCCTCAATTAAAACTTCTGAAGTTGGTGAAGCATCGATACCATTCTCAACTATTTTAATAAACTCCTCACGTGTGTAGGCGATGCCACCACCAGTTCCCCCAAGGGTAAAAGAGGGACGAATTATTACCGGAAGACCAAGTTCAACTAAAGCATCGAGTCCTTGTGATAGATTATGAGCTAGAAGTGATTTTGGTGTTTTCAATCCAATCTCCCCCATTGCTTCTCTAAAAAGCTCTCTATCTTCCGCCATGTCGATAGCTTCAGATGATGCCCCAATCATTTCGACATTATGCTTGTCAAGTACCCCTAATTTTTTTAGAGAAAGCGTCGTGTTTAGAGCTGTCTGCCCACCCATTGTTGGCAGAATTGCATCAGGCTTTTCTTTTTCTATAATTTTTTCTAAAAGCTCAGGTGTTATTGGTTCGATGTATGTAGCGTCTGCTAATTCTGGATCGGTCATTATTGTGGCTGGATTCGAATTAATTAAAATTACACGGAAACCCTCCTCTTTGATTGCTTTTAATGCTTGTGTTCCAGAATAATCAAATTCACAAGCTTGCCCTATGACAATTGGTCCAGCGCCAACAACGAGTATAGACTCTATATCACTTCTTCTTGGCACCGTACTTCCTTTTATTTACTGATTGAATAGTTTTAATAAATTTCTCGAAAATGGAATAACAATCCTGTGGACCAGGTGATGCCTCTGGATGAAATTGAACTGAAAAAATTGGTTTATCTTTAACTTCAAAGCCACAATTAGATTGATCAAATAGTGATCGATGTGTTTCCTGAACATTACTCGGTAGGGAATCCATATCTACTGTAAAACCATGATTCATTGATGTTATCTGAACTTTTTTATTACTCAAATCTTGAACAGGATGATTTGCCCCATGATGTCCAAAAGACATTTTTTTTGTTTCACCCCCCAAAGCAAGAGCTAATATCTGATGGCCTAAGCATATGCCAAATATAGGTATATTTTTGTCAATTATACCTCTAATTAATTCAAGGCTATATGTGGATGTTGCCTCCGGATCTCCGGGGCCATTGGATAGGAGAACTCCATCTGGATCATATTTCATGATGCTATCTATTTCTGTTTTTGCGGGAAATATTTTGGTTTCACAATCGTATGTATTGAGCATTCTAATTATATTTGTTTTTATGCCATAATCAATTAGAGCGATCTTTATTTTTGTATGATTATTTTTTCTATATCCTCTATCCCACTCCCATGCTTTCGAATTTAAATTATAAATACTGCTTGTGGAGGCTTCGGAAGCTAGATCTAAACCTTCCATTTTTTTCACATTTTCTAGTATTTTGAGTAATTTCGGTATATCAAATATTCCATCGTGCCGATGTTCTATAAGACAACTCATCATTCCTTCATCTCTAATAAGTTTTGTTACATATCTTGTGTCAATACCAGAAATACCTGTGATTTTTCTATCCCTCATCCACTCCGAAAGAGTGCTTTCAGATCTATAATTCGATGGTTTTTCATTGTATGAATGCGTTATGATCCCCGATATGTGTATTTCTTGATCTGGATTCGCGGTTTCATTATCTTCGTTATTTGCTCCAACGTTACCAATATGTGGAAACGTGAAATTAACTATTTGATGAGCGTAGGATGGATCTGACATAATTTCTTGATAGCCCGTGATTGATGTATTGAAACAAACCTCACCAGAAGTTATTCCTGTGCTTCCAATTCCAAAACCATATTTAATTAAACCATTAGAAAAAAGTAGAACGGCAGTTTTTTTTATTGGTTGCCATCCAGCTGTTTTGTTAGCAGCATTAGCACTTGCTATTTTTGACTCACGCATAATATGTTAGTTTTATGAATATTCGTATAATGTATACATCATTTATTTGTATTATTCTCAAAATTCATTCAATATTTATCACTTTTCCAAGGTAAATTTTATTCATAAATAAAAAAAAATGAATATAATGGAAAATGTTATAAAATCAGCAAATTCCGAAGAGATAAAATTATGATAAAAGATACTATTAATTCAGAGCTAAAAATTTCTATGCTCAGCTCAAACAAGGATAAAACATCAACCTTACGCCTTATACTTGCGGCAATAAAAGATCGAGAAATAGCAGCAAGAGAAAAGAAACAGGATATTGATGATGCGATTGTTATGGACGTATTGTCTAAGATGGTTAAGCAACGTTTAGAGTCAGCAGATATATACAAAAAAAATAATAGATTGGAATTAGCTGCCAAAGAAGAGCTTGAGATCGAGGTTATAAGAGAATTCTTGCCAAAACAACTAACCGAGCAGGAAATAAAGGAAATTATTCTTAAACTCATTGAGGAAACAAACTCATCTTCGATCCGGGATATGGGCAATATTATGGGCACACTAAAATCTAAATACGCTGGACAATTGGACTTTGCTCTCGCAGGAAAATTATTGAAAGAGCATTTATCGAGTTAGTTGATTAGGCTGTAAATTTATGAACACACAGAAAACATCTAATAATGTAACCGAAGAGATTAAGTCAAAAATTTCTCTGTCTGATATTATTCAGAAGTATGTCACGTGGGATAATAAAAAATCAAATCCAACTCGCGGAAGCTATTGGGCGTGTTGCCCTTTTCATAATGAGAAGACCGCATCATTTACTGTAGATAATCACAAAAATACCTATCATTGCTTTGGATGTAATGCTCATGGTGATGCATTTAAATTTCTAATGGATATAGAAAATATAGATTTTCCAGAAGCATTGAGGAGGCTAGCTGATATATCAGGCGTCAATCTTCCAGAAAAAATTAATTTTGATCCGGTAGAGAAACAAAAAAGAGAAATTATTCAACGCATAAATGAAGATGCAAAGAAGTTTTTTATTAATGAATTGATTAAGTCAGAAAACGCGACTGTATTTGATTACCTAATGAAAAGAGGCCTGACAAAGGATAATATAGAGCAGTTTGAGATTGGTATAACCGCAAAGCGAGGGGAATTAGTTCGTCATTTGAGCTCTATTGGATATAATGAGAAACAAATATTTGATGCTGGGCTGTCCGCACAAAATGACGATGGCGAATATTATGAGCGATTTATTAATAGGATCACTTTCCCAATTAATGATAAAAATGGCAGAACAGTTGCATTTGGTGGTCGAGACTTAACAAATAAAGCACCAGCTAAGTATCTAAACTCACCTGAAACTATCCTATTCCAGAAAAAAAATATTGTTTATAACTATCACAACGCAAAGAAATTATTAGCAAATGAGTCCCAATTACTTGTCTGTGAAGGCTATTTCGACTGCATAACATTATCTATCAACGGGTTCCGTAAGTCTGTAGCAACAATGGGTACAAGTATGTCTGCGGTACAGATACAATTGCTTTGGCAACTCTCAAATCTTCCAATACTTTGTTATGATGGGGATACAGCGGGGGTTAACGCAGCAAATCGAATAATCGACATTATTTTTCCTATATTAAAACCTGGTTATTCTATGAAATTTATTTTTTTTCCAGATGGTATGGATCCTGATGATTTTTTAAAAAAACGTGGAAAAAATGAAATGGATAAACTTATTTCTAATGCAACTCCACTTATAGACATATTTTGGGCCCATTTCATTACTTCATCTAATTTTGGAACACCTGAAGATAGGGCAAATATTGAAAATCAGCTAAATAAAATGATGGATAGAATTGAGAATGCTGAAGTAAAAAAACAATACAAGCTTGAAATAAGAGACAGATTAACTGCATATTGGAGGTCGAAAAGTTTTGAGTCAAACCGTGTTTTTTTTAAAACCACTAAGAAAAAACCAAGTGCAAAATTACTACAAAAATATAGATCAAATTCTGGAGAGGATGGTATATCGTGGCAAAACTCAATATTCATTTTATCGTTAATCAGGTGTCCAGAATTAGTTGCTGAATTTATGGACGAGATTAGTCTAGTTGAATTATTGGATGACAGAGTAATTTTACTTAAAGAGAAAATATTTAAATTTGTAATAGAAAATAAAGTTAAAAACGAACAATCGATCTTATTAGTTAACCATTTAAAAGATTTAGGATATGCAAGGCTTATGGAAACGATCGAAAGAAACACAAATGAGAAAATACATATTAGTTTATTGGATGATGTAAACATTAAAGATGCCAAGGTGAAGTTTAGAAATGTATTAAATGAGCTGGAGAAAAATAGATTGGCTAATGATTTGGAAGCGGCAAAATTATCTTATTTTGAGAATGCGACGGATATAAATGAGAGTAAAATATATGAATTAAAAAAAGAGCTCGATAATTTAAAGAATCGTGAAAGTCAAGGCCATAAGCAGGAGGCGCATATTGAAAAGAAGTTTGACAAATGGTATGAGGAAAATAAATCTAGGCTAGAGAGAAAAAATTAAAAGCCATAAATTTAATCGCAAAAAAAATAATTAAAAATACCTAGTAATTAAGGGGTAAATTTATTATATAGAATTAAATAATCTTACTGAAAGAAACACAGTACAAGTAATAGAAAACCAGAATGACACCAAGACCAAAAAAAAATCAAGATAAACCTGAAGAGATAGTTGAAACCAAGAAAGACTCTCCGCTTATAGATACTTCTGACCGAACAGTAAAAAGCTGGATTAGACTCGGGAAAAAAAGGGGGTACATAACATACGACGAATTAAATGAGATTTTACCATCAGAAGAGGTTTCATCAGAGCAAATAGAAGATATTATGGCAATGTTTTCTGATATGGGGATAAACGTAATTGAGAACGAAGAAGCCGACGATCAATTAGGATCTGACTCAGAAGGACAGCTTCCCGCAAAAATCGAACAATCTGGATCATCTGGTGCCGATAGATCCGATGACCCTGTCAGAATGTACCTAAAAGAGATGGGCTCTGTTGAGCTTTTATCAAGGGATGGTGAAATTGCAATTGCAAAAAGAATAGAGGCAGGTAAGGAAGCAATGATGCGTGGTCTGTGCGAGAGCCCACTAACATTTCAAGCAATAATAATTTGGAGAGAGCAGTTAAATGATGGCGACGTACTTTTGAGAGATATCATTGACCTAGAAGCGACGTATTCTGGTCCTGATGCGCAAGAAATGCCGAAAATCGATATGATCGATGAAGTAGAAGAACCAGTCCAAAGTAATCAAGCGGATGGTGAGGATAGCGAAGATCTAGAAAAATCCATAGAAGAAGACCAAGATGACGAAGAAAATGAAAATAATCTTTCACTTGCGGCAATGGAGTTGGCATTAAAAGACCAAGTCTCGTCAAGATTTAATAAAATTGCAAAAGAATATGCAAGTCTAGAAAAATTAAAAAAATCAATTGAGAAAAAAAATGCTAATACAAAAAATTTTACTGCATCCGAAGAAAAAAAATATACAAAAATTCGTACAACACTCATTGATGAAGTCAATGCTCTATCGTTAAACGCAAACAGAATAGAAGCGCTCGTGCATCAGCTATATAATATCAACAAGAGGCTAATGTCCTTAGAAGGAAAGCTAATGAGGTTAGCAGAGAGTTATGGGGTTGACAGAAGCGAATTTATTAAACAGTACCACAATAATGAACTTGATCCGAACTGGGTTCGTCGGGTATCCAGACTAAGCGCAAAAGGTTGGAAAGACTTTACCTCATCTGAAAAGGCTGAGATAAAAAACATAAGAGAAGAAATTTCATCGTTGGCATCTGAGGCGGGTCTGGATGTTAACGAGTTCCGGAATATAGTGCATATGGTGCAAAAAGGAGAACGAGAGTCACATTCTGCAAAAAGAGAAATGGTCGAGGCGAACTTAAGGCTAGTTATCTCGATTGCAAAGAAATATACAAATCGAGGCCTACAATTTCTGGATCTAATACAGGAAGGAAATATAGGCTTGATGAAAGCTGTAGAAAAATTTGAGTATCGAAGAGGCTATAAATTTTCAACTTACGCTACATGGTGGATTAGACAGGCAATAACTAGGTCAATTGCAGACCAAGCAAGAACAATTAGAATACCTGTTCACATGATTGAGACGATAAATAAGATTGTAAGGACGTCACGACAAATACTCAATGAAATTGGGAGAGAACCAACTCCTGAAGAAATATCTGAAAAACTTGGTATGCCTCTCGATAAAGTCAGAAAAGTAATGAAGATAGCAAAAGAGCCAATTTCTCTTGAAACGCCGGTAGGTGATGAGGATGATAGTCACCTTGGCGATTTTATTGAAGACAAAAATGTTATTTTGCCCATTGATGCTGCTATCCACTCAAATTTAAGGGATACCACAACGAGAGTTCTTGCTACTTTAACACCAAGAGAAGAGAGGGTTCTAAGAATGAGGTTTGGTATTGGTATGAATACAGACCACACTCTTGAAGAGGTTGGTCAACAATTTTCTGTAACGAGAGAGAGAATCCGTCAAATCGAAGCAAAAGCGCTCAGAAAGCTGAAGCATCCATCAAGAAGCAGAAAGCTTCGAAGCTTTCTTGACAGCTAAAACCAGTCTCTTTAATATCCGAACACGTAGCTTCACCTATATTCACATATTTGTGGCTTTACATATCAATAATGTAGTACTATAAAAAAATTAGGGCGATTAGCTCAGTTGGTTAGAGCCCTCCGCTCATAACGGAGTGGTCCCAGGTTCGAGTCCTGGATCGCCCACCAGTTGAATATTTTTACAGGGTATTGAACGATTGAAAAGAGTTATACTGATTTACTCCAACATATGAGTTACAACTTCGCTGTCAAATGTGAATCGCGAATAAGCGAATAGAAATAAAAGGAGTTAAATAATGATTGAAAATTTTAATGGTATATTTTTCCTAGTGACACATATTCTTGTTCTGATAATGATAAGTTTTTATCTTATTCGTATCATATTTGCACCAAGTGGTATTGCTGAAGAGTTTGGTGTGGATAAATCAGGAATTTATATTACAAGAATATTGGGGACGTTTGTTGCGCCGTTGTTTATTATTGGCGTTTACATCATATTTAGAGACGGTGGACCGACTGGCTGTTGGATCTGGTATGTTACTTTAGCAACAACATCAATTCTTCAACTTAGTTATGAAAGTTCCTTTTATTTTAAGAAAATTGATACTGCTATTGGTGCAAAAAATAAGTTACTCGATGTGATCGTATCCGCTATTTTTACGATAATATCAGTTGTCCTCATTCTGGGTTTATCAGATAAAATATATTTATAGTATTTCCTATTTTTTTTCACAAATGAGATTGCATTAGTCTCTATTTCTGTGTTAAATAGAGTGATTATTAAAACATTACATCAGTATTGTAATGATGTGTAAGAAGTTAAAAAGGGGTATGAATAATGAAACCAGTGGATCCTACTAAGGGTTATGAGCTAGATACTAGCTTTATTCAAGAGCAGCACCATACAAATCCGAGAAGACTATACAGTCAAACTGGTGCAGATTGGCAATATCGTGTTGATCACGAAAGACTAAGAAGGCAGAGATTAGAGCGAATTAGAGCCGAAATGGAAGCGGATGATCTGGGAGCGCTTGTTGTGTTTCAAGGCGCTAATGTACGATATATAACAGGTTCCTACCAAGGAAATTGGAAATATAACATTAACATTAGGTATGCTGTGCTACCTCGTGGCGGCGATCCAGTCCTGTTTGAAACAGCTGGTTCGGATATGAGAAATGCTCACTTAGACCTACCTTGGTTGGGTGAAGAAAATATTAGACCCGCTATGACATGGCAGTGGGCTGAAGGTGCTGTTGGTGAAATGGCTGACAAAATGGTCGCAACCGTAAAGCAAGTTTTAGTTGATAACGGTGTTGACAAAGAAAAGATTGGTGTTGACCAGTTAGATATGCCTGCACTTCATGCAATGGAAAAAGCTGGCATTAAAATTGTAAATGGCTGGCCAGCAATGTCACGTGCAAGAGTTGTGAAAACAATAGACGAAATCGAGCATTTAAAGATGTCATCATCAATTGGTGATGCGGCAATGTGGCATGTTAAGCATGAGTGGTTAAAACCAGGTATAACAGAACGTCAAATCGAAGCAAAAGTACACGACTTTATGCTGTCACGTGGATGTGAAATTATTTATGACATCATTGTTGCGTCCGGTGGTAATACAAGCCCATACAGAAGATGGGCAACTGACAAACTGATTCAACAAGGCGATCTACTAATTGTTGATATTAACGCAGTTGGCCCCGGTGGTTACTTTATTGACTATGTTCGAACATTCAAATGTGGCTCGAAAATGAGTCAGCAAGAAATTGACCTATATCGTGAAACATATGACTCAATGTATGCAGGGCTAGAAAACCTTAGACCTGGAAAAACTTCAGCAGATGTTGTATCAAAATTCCCAGAGTATGATGATGATAAGTACGGTACTGTCACACTTCAACAGTTTGCTCACTCAATAGGTATCACACTATATGAAGGGATGTGGATGAGTAGGGCTTACTCACTAAAATATCCTGCGGAAATAAAGGAAAATATGTATTTTGCTATTGAGACTTTTGCTGGACATCCAGGCCTTCCTCAAACTTGTAGGTTAGAGGAAAATGTTCTGGTCACAAAAGATGGACCATCTGTATTTACTAAAATGGAGCATATGGAAGAGGCCGTCGCGGGATACAGACCAGGCGAATTCCATCATGCAGAGATTTTTGGATACCCTCAAAAATAAATATAATATAAACCTCGGGGCTTTACTGCCTCGAGGTTCACACCATATAAAGGCAAACTTTTGTGTATTATAAGTTTGAAAAAAATCGCTCAATGATTTTTAATCCATTAATAATTGTTGCGTCTGAACTCGGTATAAGAGATTTATCATCAGAGCCTCCAAAGCCTAAAGAACAAGTCAAGGCAATGGTTACTGCTTTTCGAAAAGTCAATGACTCAGGTATTGGTAGTGTAATAGTTGATGGTGTATCAGACGAACAAGTGACCGAGCTCGAGGGAAATGGAGCTTACACTGTTAAAACTGATATGTCTGAATTTGGAAAAGACCACAATTATCGTTCGAAATCGGGGGCTGAACGCATAGCGGCAACAGTTAATAAATTTGATCGATATTACACACATGATATTGTTGTAGCTGTGCCTGATGATATGCCCGAGCTAAAGCCATATTATATGCAAGCACTCATGTATGCACTTTCAGATAGTGATGTCGGTATTGCTACAATGGTCTCGCCGTTAACTGATGAAGAGCGATATGATAATGAAGTGGTCAAGGCAAGGGTTGATTGGAACTCTGACAGAATCGTCTATCCTTTAGAAGGATCAAAAGTCGGCACTTTAAAGGATATTAGGAGAAATATTGATGACTTTGATACTGACGATGTATATAAGCTTGTTCCCATACATGCGTGGAGGAGGGGTCCATTAGATAAACTAATTGAGCTGCCACCATCAGACCGTGAATTTGAAGAAGGAACGGACCTTGTTCGAGCCTTAGATGCTGGCATGAGGATTGATGTCACATTTGTAACTGACAATATGAAGGTATTGATTACACCAGAAGAATTAGATGAAGCCGCATATGAAATTGAAGGATAGTCTGTTGCTTCAAAATGAGGTTTAAAATGAATAGACCATACTACAAGCCAGATCCTGTTGGGGGGGCAGAACAATATGTTGGTGCTGAACATAAACTTAATGAGCCATGGGAGGAACAAGCCCATAATGTAAAATTAGTTGGGCATTCAGATCTAAATGGCTGGGGTGACGCCTTCCAGATACAGGTATCAAATGGAATATGTTATGTTGCAGCTTCAGGAATTAATGGTCATAATGGCATGACAATTCTTGATGTCAAAGATCCGTCAAAGCCGAAAATATTAAATCAAATATCAGACTCGCCTGGTGCAAGAACCCATAAGGTTCTCAGAATTAGTGATGATGTATTAATTACAAATTCAGAGCTGAGGCCTAATCTAGTTGGTCAATATCCAGAACTAAAAGGTGGATTAAGAGTTTTTGATATATCAGATCCTATTAATCCAAAGTTTATTAGACACGTTGAAGTAGATAGTTTTGGTATACATAGACCGATCTATGATAGGGATAGAAAATTGATGTATAGTTCTGGTTTTAAAGACGGTTATAATGGAAAAATACTGCTTATTCATGATATGAAAGATCCATCAAATCCTCGTTTTATTGGTCATGGTTGGGTTGAGGGTCAAAAAGAAGGCGAAGAGTATTCATGGGATAACTCAATAGTTAAAAACGAAGCTTGGTGCCACGAAGGAAATCCATGGGGTAATTTCGTTACCGCCGGATGGTGGGATGGGGGTATTGTTTTATTTGATTGTACGGATCCATCAAAACCAGAATTTAAGTGGAGACATAACCCTCATGAAACCCATGGTTGGCCGGGAAACTATCATAGTTTTCTTGTGCCAAAAGGCTCTGAATTTGGAATTGTCACTCAAGAAACTATAACTGTCAACTGTGAACACCCGCCAGCATTTATTACATTCTACGATTTAAGAAATAGAGATGTCCCTCTTCCAGTAAGTACATATATGCCATTTGATATAGATCCATATGAGATGAGACCATTAGACTCTAAATGGGGGCAGACAGGATCAAGGCATGGCGCTCATAATATATGGTTGGATATGGAAAAAAATGATCTTATCTACATTGCTTGGTTTAATGCTGGGTTAAGAATCATTGACTGGAGCAATCCATTTAGCCCCAAAGAAGTTGGATCTTATATCCCAGCAGGAAATAGAGAACGATGCTGTCCACAAAGTAACGATGTTTATGTTGATCGTGAAACCGGACTTATATATATGTCTGATCGATGGGGATTAGGTCTGCATATTCTCGAATATACAGGTTAAATTATATGAAAAAACCTTTAGAAGGTATTAGGGTAATTGAGTTTGGCAACTTTATTGCTGGACCTTTCTGCGGAATGTTGCTTGCAGATATGGGAGCAGAAGTAATAAAAATTGAGCCTCTGTCAGGTGACTTGGCCCGAGCTATACCACCAATAATTGATGGTAAAAGTGCTGCATTTATGACTCTAAATAGGAATAAAAAAAGTCTAGCAATAGATTTAAAGTCGAACCATGGTAGGTCTCTTACGCTTGAGATATGCAAATCAGCAAATGTCATAATTGAGAACAATAGACCAGGTGTGATGCAAAGACTGGGTTTGGGTGAAGAGGAAGTAAAAAAAATAAATAATAAAATTGTTTATACATCTGTATCTGGTTTTGGACAAACAGGTGAATTAAAAAATAGAGCGGGGATAAATCTTATTATTGAAGCATTATCTGGAACGTTGTCCGTAATGGGTGAGAAAGGCGAAATTCCCCCAAGGCCCGGCTTGCAAACCGCAGACATTCTTGGTGCAATGTTTGCAACCTATTCAACTTTAGCTGGATTAATTGGACAGATTCAACACAATCAAGGTATGCATGCAGATGTAGCTCTAATCGAGGCATCCATCGCCTCTGCTGTATGGGAAACAACAGAATACTTATCGAGTGGTATCGTTCCAGAACAATTAGGGCATTCACACCGAGCAAGTGCACCATATCAATTATTTGAAACAAATGATAAAAGGTATATTGCAATAGGCGCGCCGAGTGACGCACATTTTAAGAGATTGATGAACATACTAGATCTAAATGATTTATGTGAAAATCCGAAATTTACTTCATATTCCAGTAGAAAAGAAAATGAAAACGATCTTGTCCCAGTTGTTGCAGAAAAAATAATGGATTGGGACTCATCAAATTTAGAAATTAAATTGACAGAAGCTGGTATACCATGCGGCTGTGTAAGAAATTACAAAGAAGCTCTAAATAATCCTCATAGCATCGAAAGGCAGCTGGTAAAGGAAATAAGTGATGGTCAAGGTTCTAAAATTAAGACAATACGTAATCCAGTCTTAATTAATAAAAAACCAATAAGAATTGATAACCTTGCTCCAGAATTAGGTCAGCACAGCTTTGAAATTTTAAATGAAGTTGGTATTGATAAAAATGCGTTCAGCAAACTTGTCAGTGATGGGATTACTATCTAGTTTTTACTTTTTCTATTATTGCATTTGTCATATCAATTGTAGAAGATTTTCCTCCAATATCTGCTGTTAGGTATTTTCTTTCTTTGATTACTTCTGATGTTGACTCCTCAATAATATTTGAAGCCATAATTAATTTTTCCTCATTATATTTAGAGCCCATCCATGATAACAGCATTGATGTTGACATAATCATGGCATATGGGTTCGCAACATTTTTTCCTGCAATATCCGGCGCAGAACCATGCGTTGCTTGAGCCATTGCAATATTTTCTCCAAGACAGAGACCAGGCGCCATGCCAATTGAACCAATTAAACCTGCTCCAATATCACTTAATATATCGCCGAATTGATTTGTTGTTACAACAACATCAAATGACTCAGGATTTGAGACTAGGTGCATAGCAGTTGTATCAATTAGTGTATCCTCATAAGAGATTGAAGGATATTCCTTTGAAACTTTTACGCATTCCTCCAAGAACATTCCACAACTTAATCTAAATAGGGGTTCTTTATGTGCTGCTGTAACTTTGGATCTATTTTTGCTTATAGCCAAATCAAAGGCAGCTTTAGCTACTCGATTAGAACCTTTTCTTGTAATAACCCTTGATGCGATAGTGATATCATCGTTTGGACGAAATTCAGGGTATCCTCCAACAATTGTGTCTGAACTCTGCAGACCTTCAGTTAATTCTCTGACGAAAATGATATCTATATTCTTCGAATTATCATATGACTTCGCAGGTCTTACCGCAGCATATAATTCAAATTTTTTTCTAATAGGGGGCATTTTCCACGTCGAGTCATTTCGGGGATAATTATTATGCCCAATAGGGCCACAAATTATTCCATGGACTTCATTTAATTGAGATACTGTGTATTCAGGAAAGGTATCGCCGTACTTACTATGTGCTAAATTTCCAATGGGTAAGTCAATTAGTTCAATATCATACCCAAGGGTCTTTAGTGCTTCAGTTAATACCAACTTTGCCATTGGGACAATTTCTATACCAATATCATCACCGTTCATAATTGCAATTTTTAGCTTCATGCTGAAATGATATCAGATTTGGAAATGAAATTAATCAAATTTTTTTGATAGATTATTTATGAGTTGGGATACAGATTTATTAGAAAGATAGGATGTAAACTCGTCTTTTTTTTGGAGCGTAAGCGATACACCAGCAAGAGTTAGGTCTATTACTTTATACTGCTGATCTTTATTTATAATTATCCACCATCTTATTGATGCAAGTCTTGAGTCATCCTTAAGAACATCACCATCCACCAAAAACTCTCTATTTTTTGACCCTTTGGTTCTACAACTGTCATTAACAATCCCGTATGTAACGTCTGGTTCCTCTTCATCATTATCCAATCTATCATATATCGTCTTCGTCAGCATCTTTTGGATAAGATCGGTATAGACCTCTTTCATGTCATCAGGTAGTTTCCGTGCATATTTACCGAGCATGACTTTGCCCATTGTCTCGAAATCAGCATTTTTGTTGAGTAGCTCCGAAAGATTAGATTTTTTTTGATTTTTGGTAAACTCAGATGAGTTTATGATACTTAATGTTTCATCTGTTACTTCATTAATGAAAGCAATAGCCTCATCGCAATATTCCCTACCATTGGCGCTCGACACAAAAATAACTAATAATAACAATGAACCAATGAGGTATTTATTTAAATTCTGAAACATGATCAACCTAGTTAGAATACTAAGTTGAGATCCCGTGCTGTGTCAATTGAAAATTCAGATGGTTCGTCGCTTGGAACACCGTTTGAAATTTCATCCATTCTTCTTTGCATGTACATATTTCTTATACTAACATAGTAATCAGTAGAACTTGCCTCGATGTCATCAAGCACATCTAGTAGTTCTTCTCGAGCAACTACAGCTTCTGAAATTCCGTATGAGTAACGATATCCATCATTTTGATTTTGCAAATACCAAGTTAGTGGGTGTACCGCAAAGTCCACTACACGCCCAGCAATATGACGCGGCGTTGATGGTCCAAAAAGAGGCGAGACAATGTAGGGACCGCTTTCAACACCATAAACAGCGAGTGTTTGTGCAAAATCTTCTGTGTGCCTCGGGTATCCCATATCTGTCGCTGGATCACCAAATCCAAAAAAACCAACTGAAGAATTTATGACAAACCTATTAACTGTGTTAGATGCTCGTTCTTCTTCACCTTGAAGGATATCATTAAAAAGAATTGTCGGAGATTCTAAGTTGCGTAGGAAATTCCTAATCGACTCGCGACCGCCTTCTGGCACAATATCCCGATAAGCTTGAGCCATTGGTTTTAATATTGCTTTGTCAACTGCTTGGTTAAAAGCAAACATCTTTCTATTAGTTTCCTCGAAGGGATCAAAAGTATTATAATCGATTTCAGGGGAAGATGGCTCGACGTAGGATGAATTATAATTTTCTTCAATAAATTGGGATATATCTGCTTTGGATGCTGTTGTATGCAAAAAAAGCATTATAGAAAGTGTTATTACAAAGAGTATTCTATGTATATTTATTTTGGCCACCATTACATCCCATTTGTTTGTTATAACTTTATATAGGCTAACATAATATATATCAAATATGATTAAAAATAAATAAATTTGACATGTTTTGTTTTTAGTTTAATCATCAATTGTTAAGATGATCTTAAAGACTTACGTTCTGATGTTAAATATTGTTCAAAATTTAGGCAAAATAAATTCAATTTTTTTAATTATGTGATATATCAACAGCTTTTTGATCGAGTTTTTTACATAATCTTGATATTATCGACTAATGAAATCAAATCAAATAGTTTTGCTTGATGGGGGAATTGGCCAGGAGATATACAAAAGAGCTGGATCACCCGAATCAAAAACGCTCTGGTCTTTACAGATCATGCGAGATAATCCAGATATTGTAGTTGGCGTACATAAGGATTTTATAAATGCAGGATCAAAAGTTTTAAGCTTAAATAATTATGCTGCAACCCCATCAAGATTAGAGAGAGTTGGTATGCGAGACAGTTTTGATGAAATCCACTCTTTGTCCATCCAGTTGTTGAATACCGCAATTTCTGAATCAAAGTATACTAGATCAGATTTGTCCATCGCTGGTTGCTTGCCGCCACTTATCGCTAGTTATACAGCTGAGGATAGTAGAGGCAATAAGGAACTTTTTGACGAGTATATTCTTTTAATTGAACAGCAAATTGATGATGTCGATTTATTTCTGGTGGAGACAATGTCTAGCATCAAAGAGATAATTGTTGTCACCGATGCTCTTGATCATTTTGGACTGGGTAAGTATGTTAGTCTCACGTTAGATGATGATTATCCCAATTTGCTCAGATCTGGTGAAAATTTGGTAGATGCGATTAAATTATTGGAAATGAAATCCGCAGACGCAATTTTATTAAATTGCTCCTGTCCAGAAACAATATCCTCAGCGTTAACTAAATTTAAAAATATTGACATACCCTTTGGTGCTTACGCAAATGGTTTCTCTTCTGTCAAAGATTTGAAATTTGGAAAAAGTGTAAATGTATTGGAGGCAAGAAATGACCTCGGTCCGGATGAATATTTAAAATTTGTGATGGATTGGATCAGTAAAGGTGCAAGAATAATTGGTGGCTGTTGTGAGATTGGTCCAAAGCACATCAATAGAGTTTCAGATCAGTTACACCTTAATGGCTACACAACCATGAAGCTTAGATTATAACTTATTTTTTTTACCGTATCCTCCACCTGAAGGAGTAGTGATCATCAGCTGATCTCCGATGGCTAATTCTATTTGGCAATTTCCTTCTATCTCTATTGCCACATTGTTTCTTATTATTGTGTTTGACCCCAGCTTCCCCGGCTCACCTCCACAAAGACCAAATGGCTGTTCTTTCCTGTTATTTGATAACAGAGAACAACTCATATTATCACAAATGAAGAATATTTTTTTTAAACCACGGCCACCTGCAAATTTACTATTATATTGTTTCCCCTCAACTAGGGATATTTCTGAGAGAATAATTGGGTATTCTTCCTCAAAAATTTCAGGATCGGTAGATCTTGAATTTGTCATATTTGTCTGTATCGCATCACAACCATTATGATTTTTCCCTGCTCCCTGACCTCCGCATACAGTTTCATAATATTGAAATTTGTCATTACCAAAAATGATATTGTTCATTGTAGATTGACAAGATGCTTTGATGGAGAGCGCACCAAAAATACAATTTGCAAGAGCTTGGCTCACTTCAACATTTCCCGCTGAGACGGCCGCATTTTTTGAGGGATTTATTATAGAGTTGCTGTCCGTAGATATTTCTACAGGTTCAAGGATTCCTGAATTTAGAGGAATATCCTCATTAATTAAACATCTTAAGACATAAATTATGACAGCTTTTGTGATTGGAAGCGGCGCATTAAAATTATCTGAACTTTCTCCACTTGATCCAGTGAAGTCAAAGTTAATCTTTTTACCATCAGAGCATGTATTTATTCTTAATTTGAGATAAAAATTATCAAGTGTCATATCAAAGCTTGATGCTTTAATATTTTTCAATATCCCGAGACATGCCTCTTTTGCATTCTCTTGTATTGCAAACATTTGTTTAAGAACAACCTCTAATCCATAGTAGTCAATGATTTTACGCAATTGTATCTCACCAATTTTATTTGCTGCTGCTTGAGCTGTAATGTCTTGTATGTTGAGCTCTGGATTTCTCGCTGGATATTTACCACTATTTAATTTTTTTTGTAATCGTTCGTGTTTCGTAAGATCATTCATCCGAATTTTAAAATTATCAAATATAATACCTTCATCATCCAATTTTTTTGCTTCGGGAGTCATAGATCCAGGATAAATTCCACCAATATCAGGGTGATGACCCCGCGTGGCCAAGTAAAAAATTATATCATTGGTTTTATCAGAAAAGATAGGGGAAATAATAGTAATATCAGGCAAATGCGTTCCTCCAGAACTAGGTGAGTTATTTATAAATATATCCCCCCTGTTTACAGATTGATTTTTCTTGATAAGCCCTTTTACGCAATCATCCATAGATCCGAGATGTACTGGTATATGAGGTGCATTCGCAACAAGATTACCGATATTATCAAATAGAGCACACGAGTAATCAAGCCGCTCTTTTATATTTATAGAGGCCGCAGTCCTTTGTAGTGTTTCCCCCATTGTTTCTGCTACTGACATAAAAAGGTTGTTAAAAATCTCCAACATTATTGGTGACTCATCAGCTTTTCTATGAGTTTTTGATGTTTTTATTTTTTTTATTAGAATATTGCCTGATTGGTCCCTAGTTGCTTGCCATCCCTCTTCTACGATTATTGTTGAGTGATCATCAATCAGAATTGCTGGCCCTGTAAGTTTGAAGTCATAGAATTTTTCTATTCGACACACAATTGCCTTAACCCATTTTCCTTTACTATAGAAATTTTCATAATCAATCTTATTTTCAGTATTTATTTTTTTTATGGGCAGTTCGATTTTATTATATCGAGGAGTTGTTTCAACTTGGATCATATCAAGTATAATTTTTCTATTTAGATTATAGCCGTATATCTTTTTATGAATTTTCCTAAAATTTTTGATTAAATCTTCACACTTAATATTTGATTTTTTTTCTTTTATGCAAATACTTTGATCGGTACCCTTGTACTTCAAATAAAATAAATTTAAATGAGATACAGTCATGGATTTGGTGTTAGCTAGGTTTTCTTTTTGTAATTTTTTTATAAGAGCATCAATTTTATTTCTATATTTTTTATCAAATTCAAAAAAAGTACTCTCTTGTTTAATATACTTCTCTCCAGATTGAGCCATACCATATGCCGATAAAAAACTTGATAGTGGATTAATAATAACTGTTTTGATCTCAAGGTTCTCAGCAATCTGGCAAGCGTGTTGGCCACCAGCCCCCCCATAACTCACGAGCGCATGCTCTTCCAAGTGCAGACCTTTCCTTGTGGCAATTTTTCTTATTACTCTACACATTTTCTCAACTGCAATTTTTATAAACCCTTCAGCTACATCTTCTGGAAGCATTTTTGGATCTATATTATCTCTCAGTTGATTGAATTCCTTAGATACAATTTGCTTATTCAGTGAGGATTTGCCGTCATGGCCAAACTTCTGTGGGAAATACTTTTCTATAATTTTGCCAAGAAATAGGTTTGCATCTGTAAGTGTGAGGGGGCCATTTTTTCCATAAGACATTGGTCCGGGGTATGAACCCGCTGATTTTGGTCCAACGATCATCCTCGAGTTCCTATAGTCTAAAATTGAACCTCCACCAGAAGCAATTGTATCTATATCAATGATAGGTACCTGAAGTATTTGGTTATCGATCGTTTTCTCATTCTTGTACTCCAATTCACCCTCGAAATGTGAGACGTCTGTAGAAGTGCCACCCATATCAAAAGTTATAATTTTTTTAAAGCCTGAGTTTTTACCGACTGAGATTGCACCCATTACGCCCCCAGCTGGACCCGATAATATAGAATTTATACCTCGGAAGTTTTTTTCTTCTGCTAGGCCACCATTCGATTGCATGTATCTAAGACTAATATTATTCTTATTAAAATTTATTTCTTTTTTTAAATTATCAATATCGCTTCTGATAATAGGATCTACATAGGCATGAACAAGAGATGTATGGGTTCTTCGTATATATTTAATCGTTTTTGAAATTTCATGACCAAGTGTAACATTTTTGTGTCCAAGTTGATTTAATATACTTTGGATCTCAATTTCATAACTGGGAAATTTCCATCCATGAATTAAGCTTACACAAATTGAATTATAATTCCCTATTTTTATTTGTTTTAATTGCTCCGTAATTGTTTTCCAATTTGGTTTTATGAAATCATTCCCACTATTTGTGAGACGGATGTCCAATTCTATTACTTTTGAATACAACGGGATTGGCCTTTTGATTTCTAGTGAAAATATATCTTCTCTACTTTGATAACCAATCTTTTGGCAGTCTCTAAAGCCTTTTGGAACAATTAAAAGTGTTTTTTCACCTGTTCTCTCCAAAAGAGTATTTGTAGCTTTCGTTGTTCCAACGGTTATATTCCCTATATTTTTAAGGTCTGCAGAGTTATCGGTTAAGATTTTTTTTATACCAGTTGAAACAGGGTCATCATTCTTGTTTTGAGACTGACTCAATACTTTTTCTAGAAATAGATTATTATTTGGGGAAAGGGCAATTACATCAGTAAATGTACCACCTTTATCTATCCAGAAATTCCAATTATTTTTTTCCATAATAAATCTAAATTATTGCTGTTATGGCAACTATGAAAGACTATAATTAACATAGATGATTATATAAAGTTTTTACAAAATGATAAGCCATAAATATAAATCACCAAACTATAGTGATCGAGTTAAGGATTCAAAAATAGAGTTTATAATAATTCATTATACTGGTGTTGATATGCAATTTCACAAAGTTATTAATTGGTTTCTCGATGAGCGATCGAGAGTAAGTTGTCACTTTCTAATAGATACATCAGGTAAAATTTATAATTTAGTTGATATCTCAAAGCGCGCTTGGCATGCGGGGAAATCATTCTGGAATAATTGCGTTGATATTAATTCAAATTCAATTGGAATAGAGTTGCACAATGCAGGCAATGAAGATTTTACGGCTCACCAGCTTGAGTCATTAGTAAAACTAGTAAAAAAACTTATGAGAGACAATGCAATTCAAAGCTGGGATATTCTGGGGCATTCTGATGTTTCAATTGGAAGAAAGATTGACCCGGGAGTAAAATTTCCATGGCAACACCTCGCAAAAGAAAAAATTGGTTTTTTTTCAGATCTTTCACAAGAAAATTTTGATATGGACAATTCAGATAAGAATAGTCCGCAATTCATCAAGGAAATACAAACTAAACTCATGACAATTGGATATCATGTATATAAATCTGGAGTTTTTGATACGCAAACTGTTGAAGCACTGAAGGCATTTCAGAGACACTGGAGGCCAGTAAAAGTTAATGGTATGTTAGATGTCTCAACAAAACAAATACTCACAGAAGTACATAAAAAATTATCTGAGTTTAGGGGTGGTCATTAGTCTATGTGGACAATTGGTAATTATTCATGTTAAAACAAATATGCTAGATGGCTGGATGATCGCTATTTATTAGAGGAAAGTCCGGGCTCCACAGAGGAACAGTGCCGGATAACATCCGGCGGGGGTGACCCTAGGGAAAGTGCAACAGAAAATATACCGCCATGATTAAATGGTAAGGGTGAAATGGTGTGGTAAGAGCACACCGCAATGGTGGTAACATCATTGGCAGTGTAAACCCCACTGGGAGCAAGACCAAATAGAGATGGAAATATGTCCTCTGCATTCTGCCATCTGGGTAGGTCGCTAGACTCAATGAGTAATCATAGAGCGAGATGAATGATCATCGTCAAATTGACACAGAACCCGGCTTATAGGCCATCTAGCATTAGAATTTGGTTAATAAATAATTAAAAAAACCATTGACTTCCAAAAAATACCATGATATCCCATAAATACCCATTTATGGAATTTAACATGCAATTATTTTTATCTAAATTTAAGAATAAAATTGATCAGAAAGGTCGCGTCTCGATACCGTCGCAATTCAGGAGTATTTTATTTCAAGATGGATCCCAAAAAATGTTCTGCTATCCATCTCTTGATGCAGAAGCAATTGATGCAGGAGGTGACAGTCTATCTCGGGAGATTTATGCACTTATGGATAATCTTGATCCATACTCAGATGAGAAAGATTTTCTATCAACAGCACTTTTTGGGCTGTCTGAAGAACTCCGAATTGATAGTGACGGCCGAGTCATCATAAGCGATGCCCTAATTCAGCATGCTCAGATTAATGACGAGGTTATATTCGTAGGTTTAGGTCAAAAATTCCAAATATGGGAGCCAAATAGATTTAGTAATTATTTGCAAGAAGCCCAAAAAAAGGTAAGAGAGCAAAGGCTATTATTGAGTAAGAAAAACAAAGGTTTTTAGTGTGATGGATAGTAGAAAAATTTCTACTGGCGGACCATACTATCACACACCTGTCATGACCAAGAAGGTGCTTGATGCATTATCACTCAGAGGAGGAAGTGTATTTGTGGATGGCACCTTTGGCGGGGGCGGACATTCTAGTGCGATATTGGATTTATTTGATTGCATAATTATTGCAACAGATAGAGATGTCAATTCTGTTCCTATTGCAAAAAAACTTAATGAAAAATATCAGGACCGAATTAATTTTTATAATGCGAGTTATACGCAAATTCCAAACATACTTGATAGCCTATCAATTAAAGCGGTAGATGGACTCTTGTTAGATCTCGGGGTATCATCGATGCAAATTGATGATCCAAAAAGAGGATTTTCATTTCAGAATGAAGGGCCCCTAGATATGCGGATGGGAAAAAATACAATTAGCGCTCATGATGTTGTTAACAAGATGAAGGAGGAGCATTTATCCGAAATAATCAGTGACTTTGGTGAAGAAAAGTACTCACGTATTATTGCGAGTAGGATTAATGATTATAGACAAAAAAATACTATCAAAACGACCACTCAACTCAGTAAAATAATTAATGATGCCGTCGGAAATTTTTATAAAAAACAAAAAGGAGCCCATATTCATCCAGCAACACGCACCTTTCAGGCCATAAGAGTTTTCGTAAATAATGAGTTTGAAGAATTATATGCATTGTTAATAGGCATTTGTGATTACATAAAAATAGGTGGTCGAATTGCTATTATAACATTTCATTCTATTGAAGATAGGATTGTTAAAAATATCTTTGATCATTTAACAGGATGCAGTTCTTCAAAGTCTAGGTATGAACCAGAAATTGAAGATCATGCCAATTATCCATTTATATATCCAGATAAAAAATTCTATAAACCAGATCAGGATGAAATTGCTGAAAATCCGAGATCACGCTCTGCAAAATTGAGATATATACAAAGAACAGAGTATTTGTTTAGAGAAAATTTAGATATTTATAGTATGACAAAATATAAAAGGATGTTAGAGGAATTAAAATGACCAGATTATTATATATCTCAGTATTAATTTTATGCATCTTTACTTCTTTTGTGCTCTATTTCTTGAGTTATGATAGCAAAAATATAAAGAGAGAGATATCTCAAGTTAAGACTGCCATTGAAAATGAAAAATCTGATATAGAAACCTTACATGCAGAGCTTAGCCTCCTGTCACAACCAGATAGGATTCAAAATCTATCCAATCAATTTGGCTTAGAGTTAGAACCCGTGAATGTGACGCAAATAAGAAGAATTGAGGATATTCCACTTAAACCAGCTAACAAGGTCATGGATGAGCTCATACAGAGATCACTCATTGGGTATACCGTCGACTAGCGTATGAAACTTACAAAGGATAGTTTATAGCATGTTTCAAGCTCAAGATAACAAAGAAATAAAAAGGCTCCATTTAAGAATTAAGTTTCTGTCTTTTTGTTTTTTTTTGGGCTTCTTGGTTCTATCAGCTAAAATTTTATACTTAGCAAATTTGTCACTAGGATCAGTTATAAGTATTACTGAGAGTGACATACACAATATGAAGCGCCCTAATATCTATGATAGGAACGGTCATTTGGTAGCTTCAAACATAGCAATATCATCAGTGGCGATAAGACCCAATTTACTCAGAAATAAGGAAGATATTGTAGATAGATTACTGTCTGCAGTTCCTAGTTTTCAAAGAGAAGATCTTGAATACAAAATATTTAATGATAAGAAGTTTGTTTGGTTAAAACGAGGTATAACACCGAGCGAGCAAGATAGAATACATAATTTAGGTATACCCGGCATACAATTTATAGACGAAACAAAGCGCTTTTATAGCTCTGCAAATACTCTATCAAGTGTTATCGGTTACGTAAATATTGATAACATTGGACAGGCAGGAGTCGAAAAATTTATCGATCAGCAATTAGAAACTGGTAATAGTGGGGATGTATATCTATCTGCAGATCTCGAGGTGAGTCATGCAATGCGGGACGAGCTGCTTAAATCGATGAACGAATATTCTTCGATAGCGGCAGCAGGTGTATTGATGGATATCAATAATGGTGAAATTATTGCTGCTGTCTCTTTGCCTGATTTTGATCCACAATATCAAGCGGACGCACTTCTGCCCGAAAATATAAATAAGGTGACAAATTCCCTATATGAGATTGGATCGACATTCAAACCATTCACAATTGCTATGGCGTTAGATAGTGGCTTGGTTCACTTGGATACTGAATATGATGCCAGACAACCAATCATTGCAGGCGGTCATAAAATTAGTGATTTTAGACCTCAAGCACGTATTTTAACTGTATCGGAAATATTTACCCACTCCTCAAATATTGGAGCTGCAAAGATTGCGCTTGATTTTGGCACAGATTACCATAAGTCATTCTTGAAGAAATTGGGGCTATTAGACCCCGTGTCAACACAAATACAAAATTTACCAAGTAGTAGCATCCCGGTTGATTGGAAAGAAATAAACACAATAACGATTTCTTACGGTCATGGGATTGCTGTTTCACCTTTGCATGCAGCAGTAGCTGGCGCCCCCCTATTTAATGGCGGAAGATTAGTGCAACCATCCTTTATAAAAGTAGAGAATGACTCAAATACTATCTACAAACAAGTTTTGGAGCCCTCTACAAGTGAGAAGATGAAGAAATTAATGTATATGAATGTTGTAGATGGATCAGCAACACGTGCTTCTGTTGATGGTATTTTTGTTGGTGGAAAAACTGGCACAGCTAATAAGTTGGTTGGCGGATCATATGACAAAGATACTCGTCGCACTACATTTATGGGCGCATTCCCATTAGATAAACCAAAATATATTATGTTTTTACTGCTTGATGAACCGAAGCCAACTGAGAATTCTCACGGTCTTGCAACTGCTGGATGGAATGTTGCGCCAACTTTCTCAAATATAGTCAGAAGGATTGCACCAATGTTGGACATAAAACCTTCTTCAATTGAAAGGCTGTATGACTATGACCAAATTGTAGTTGCTTCAAATTAATAGATAATGGTAGATAAAAATGAAGCTTGAAAGGCTATTGAATTTTAAGGAGCTGCAGCATCACAATTCCAATCAAAATATAACAGATATATGCTTGGACAGCCGATTGGTGAATAATGGAAATTTATTTTTTCTACTTGAGAGAAATGTACAATTACAGGAACAATATCTAAAGCAGGCGATTCATAATGGCGCGGCTGCAATTATTGCTCCAAAAGAATTTACGTTTGATGGTGCTGCAATAAATATACCAATTATTAAGGTAGACTCAGTTCGTAAAACACTATCACAGGTCAGCTCTAAGTATTATCCAAAACAGCCAAAAAATATATTGGCAATTACCGGCACAAATGGGAAAACCTCCGTTACAAAATTTACAGAAGAAATATGGTTATTGATGGGAATTAAATCTGCCTCTATTGGAACTTTAGGTAATTCCACAACTAAAACATCGAGTGCATTGACGACACCCGATCCAATCTCACTGCACAAGCAGGTAGATACACTCGCTTCTGAGGGTTTTCAAAATCTGGTAATTGAAGCATCAAGCCATGGACTATCACAACTGAGAATGGACTCTTTAGAAATAGCTGGTGCCGCATTTACAAGCTTCTCACGCGACCATTTAGACTATCATAGCAGCATGGAGTCTTATTTTAATGCAAAAAAAAGGTTATTTACTCACCTGATAAGCACAAAGGGAACAGCTGTGGTAAATATGATTGATTTACCTATGAGATTTCACAATTTTATAGATTCAATAAAGGCTGAAAACCTAATTACAATAGGTCATAAGAATTCGTCAATTTCTATTTTGGGCATAAACAGAGGAGATAATAATAAGATTCAACTCCAGATTAGTTGTTATGGTAAAAAAATAATCGTTACGACGCCATTCATTGCCCCTTTCCAAGCTATAAATTCGTTAATAGCAGGATGCATGGCAACAGTAAATACAGGTATTGCGCTTTCAGAGGCATTTGCAACTATTGAAAAACTAAGTGACGTTAGAGGAAGGTTGGAGTGTGTTGCAAAATTAAAAGACAATAATATTTTTATTGATTATGCTCATACACCAGATGCTATGAGCTCCGTACTTGAAGCTATCAGAATGATAACAAAAAATAGACTCATTATTGTTTTTGGTGCAGGTGGTGACAGAGACAAGGGTAAGCGCAGTATTATGAGTGATGTCGCGGATAAATATGCAGATCTGATTGTCATCACAGATGATAATCCGAGATTTGAAGAACCAAGTTTGATACGAGGACAATTAATGAAGCAATCAAGAAAATATATTGAGATTGCCAACCGTGCGGAGGCAATAAGTTATGCCATTTCAGAGTTATCATCGGAGGATAATCTTCTTATATGCGGAAAAGGGCATGAAGAGTATATAATCTACGGTAAGGAAAAAATATATTCTTCGGATCATAATTTTGTGGAACAAACTATAAAAAATAGGTCTAAATGAACGATAATTACAGGATAAATTGTAGCATTGACTCTCTAAAATTAATTAATATCATAAATCAGAAAAGTGATATATGTCTAAATGATAAAGAGTATATTATGTCGACCGATAGCAGATTTATCCAAAAAAATGACATATTTATAGCCCTAAAAGGTAGGTATTCTGATGGGCATAATTTCTTATCACAGGCCTTTAATAATGGTGCATCTGTAGCAATAATTTCCGAAAAAAAAATTTTTGAAGAGTCAAATTTCCCACTCATTCTTGTACAAGACACATTCGTAGCTTTGTCAAAAATTTCTGAATATAATTTTAAAGATATCAAATCACTCAAAATAGCTATTACGGGGAGCGTAGGTAAAACAACTACGAAAGATTATTTGAAAAATGTATTATCATACTATGAACCAACATTTGCTGCGCCTGAGTCATTTAATAATGAATTGGGTATAGCGCTATCGAAAGCAAAAATATCCAAGCTGGATAAGTATGCGATTTTTGAGGTTGGAATGAATATGAAAAACGAGATAAGTAACCTATCAAAACTTATAAATCCTGATATAGCTATAATTACAAACATCGGCGAGGCGCATATTGGAAATCTTGGCAGTAAAAAGAATATCGCAATCGAAAAGTCAAATATTATTGATGGGATGTCGAATAATGGAATTGTCCTGCTTCCACGCGATAGTGACTACTTTGAATTCCTTCAAAAAAAAGCTTTAGCGAAAAATTTAAGGTTAATAACATTTGGCTATTCAAATAAATCAGATATTCAAATTAGCAAAATTACACGGGACAAGGGAAGAGTTTTTGTTGAATTTAGAGTGTTTGGTAAGGTTTTTGAAGCATATTCAAATATGCAAAATATAAGCATTATAAATAATTATCTTCCAGTTTTAGGTATTGCACATATCTTAAATTATGATCTAAATGAGGTGTTAAAAAATATTATTAAATCAAATGTTCATAAATCACGGTGGCAAGAGTTTGATTTTGAATTAGATAAGGGGCATGTAAAATTAATTGACGACACATATAATGCGAGCCCGACGTCAATGTTCGAAGCAATAAGATCCGTGGACGAATATGAAGCAGACCAAATATTTCGTAAGATTATAATTATTGGTGATATGCTTGAGTTAGGAGATTTTAATGAAAAATATCATTCCGACTTAGTAAATCTTATAAACAAGACTAATATTGACCATGTATATTTTTGTGGTGATTATTTGAGTTCTCTTTTTGGTATGGTCTCATCAAAAAAAAAGAAAAAACATTTCAGGTCTGTGAAAAATATTCAGTCTATTGATGAGTTTGAATTAGCTGGAGGGGATTTAATATTTATCAAGGGCGGGAATAAGATAGGTTTAAATAATTTAGTTCAGGAATTTATTAATTATTTGGCATTAACATAATTACTGAGTAGGAAATTTTGATATGCTGATTTTACTAATTGATGAACTAATAAGTTTTTTTCCTCTGCTGAATGCTTTTGCTTACATTAGCACAAGAACAGTTGCTGCAACTTTCACATCGGGTTTGATAGTTTTTCTCTTGAGCCCCCCTATGATTAGATTTTTAAAAAAACATCAAAAGAATGGTCAGCCAATTAGAGCTGATGGACCAAAGAGGCATATAATAGAGAAATCAGGCACACCAACAATGGGAGGTGTCATAATTTTGCTTGGCGTAATTATATCTTCTCTACTTTGGGCGGATTTATCAAATAAATACATATGGGTTGTGGGTTTTGTTGCATTATTTTTTGGCTTGATTGGGTTTTATGATGATTATCTTAAAGTATTTAATTCATCATCTCATGGATTGGGCAGTATTTACAAAATAATATTTCAGATATTTATATCAATAATTTCAGTATATTTTCTGACAAGGCATGTTGCTGATTTCGACCAGGTAGTATTTTTGCCGTTTCTGAAGGACTTCTCGATCAACCTAGGTATTTTTTTTATTATTTTTTCAACTCTAGTCATAGTAGGGTCAAGTAATTCTGTAAATCTGACGGATGGTCTTGATGGGCTCGCCATTATGCCAGTCATGATTGCGATTGGCAGTTTTGGCTTAATCGCATATTTAACCGGTAATATTCTTTTTTCTGAATATCTTAATATACAATACATGCCAGGCTCGGGTGAATTAGCAATTGTATGTGGAGCAGTTATTGGCGCTGGCATAGGCTTCTTGTGGTACAATGCTCCCCCTGCAATGATTTTTATGGGAGATACCGGATCTTTATCACTTGGCTCAATTATAGGAATTATCGCAGTTATAACAAAGCACGAGTTGGTTCTTTTAATAATTGGTGGACTTTTTGTTTTAGAGGCAACCTCCGTAATTGTACAAGTGATTAGCTTTAGATTAACGGGGAAACGAATATTTAAGATGGCACCATTACACCATCACTTTGAACAGAAAGGTTGGAGCGAGCCTACGATTGTAATTCGTTTTTGGATAATATCATTAATTTTAGCACTTGTAGGCTTGCTAACACTAAAACTTAGATAAATTGAAGACAAAATGATACCATTAACACACTGTAAAAATAAAAAAATATTCGTACTGGGCTTAGGACTATCGGGGGAAAGCGCCATACGAGCACTTGAATCAGGTGGAGCTAATGTGTCGGCATGGGATGATAATGATCGAGTTAGAAAAAATTATTTTGAGCAGGGAAAAATTATTACAAATCCCAAAGAAATTTCTGTTAAAGATTTTGACGTATTATTTTTAAGCCCTGGTATTGACATTAAAAAATCACCTCAAAAAAAATTCATTGACGAATTTAGGAGGAAAAAGAAAACAATAATTTGCGATATACAGCTTTTTGTGGATGAAATAAGCCATAGAAAAAGAAATGATAAAATTATAATGTTAACGGGAACAAATGGTAAATCAACTACATCAATGATGATTTATCATATTCTGGACAAATTAGGTAAGAAAGTGCAAGTTGGCGGTAATATTGGTTCAAGAGGCGTGCTAGATTTTGAACTGAGTGATCAAGATATAATCTTTATTATCGAGTTGTCTTCATATCAGATAGAATTATCACCAAATATAAAGCCAGATATTGGAATACTGCTCAATATAAGCCCCGATCATCTTGATAGACACGGTGATATGGATAAATACATTGATATTAAATTTGATATTTTCAAGCACCAGAATGAAGATGATATTTCAATTATTGGTTTAGACGGAGAAATAGTATCGTCTGAAATAAAAAAAAGAAATTTTGAAAGCAATCTAATTTCATACAAAAATAATCCACAAGATGGGAATGAAATTGCCGAATTACACGTCGATGGAGAGGTGTCTAGGTATGATATAGCAAAATACTCAGCATCCCATAAAATTACTTATCCATCAAATATCACGGCTTGTATCGCTTGCATGCATGCGATGAAGATTGAATTTAATTCTTATTGTGAGTATTTCGATAGTTTTAAAGGCCTGCCTCACAGAACTGAATTAATCCATGAATATAAAAATATTCAATATATAAACGATAGTAAGGCAACGAATGCTGATGCAGCAAAACAAGCATTGACTATTTATAATAATATTTATTGGATACTAGGTGGTGTTGAGAAATATGGTGGGATTTCGCAAATTACTAAATATTTTTCAAAAATAAAGAAAGCTTATCTAATAGGTGAATCAGCGGAGTCGCTAAGTACAACCCTGTTCAATTCGAAAATTGAGTATGAGAATTGTGTGACATTAAGAAATGCAATCAATAGGTCAACCAAGGATGCAGAAAAGTCCAAATCAAAAGTGACTATTTTATTTTCTCCAGCATGCGCATCGTTTGATCAATATAAAAATTTCGAGGAAAGGGGTTTGGAATTTACAACTATTGTTGGGGAATTGGTTAAGGAAAGAAATGAAATTCGACAGATCAACTAAATCAGGTTTATCCGATTGGTGGTGGACAATTGATAGGGTGCAGTTGGGCGCCATCTTACTTCTTATTATCTTTGGAATTGTATTAAATTTGGCTGCAAGTCCACCAATAGCTGAAAGATTGAACTACAGTGACCAATATTATTTTGTAAAGAAGCAATTCATATTTATAGTTTTTGGTGCCTTGGTCACAATATTCTTTTCATTTTTAAATCTAAAAAATATTCGCAGGCTTTGCCTGCTAATCTTCGCAGTATCGCTTATTTCAATATTTTTCATCAATATCTTTGGAGCCGAAATCAAGGGGGCTACCAGGTGGATGGATCTTGGTATAATCTCACTGCAGCCATCAGAATTTGCAAAGCCTGCCTTCATTGTTTTGATATCTTGGTTGATGTCTGAGTCAATAATAAAGAAAGCACCCGGAAAATCATTATCATTTATTTTGTATGTACTTTTTATCACTGGTTTGATTTTACAACCTGATATTGGCCAAGCAATTTTGGTAACCCTCTCAGCCTCCATAATTTATTTTATAACGGGAATGCCTTTGATTATTGGAGTTATAATTTTTCTATTATCACTGACTGGTATTGCCCTTTCCTATATTTATATTGATCACTTTACTCAACGACTAAATATTTTTTTAAACCCGAATCTAGGTGATACATACCAAATTGATACTGCATATAATGCCATAATTAACGGCGGGTGGTTTGGTGTTGGGCCGGGTGAAGGAACAATTAAGAATATACTTCCTGATGCTCATACAGATTTCATTTTTGCTGTCGCGGCAGAGGAGTTTGGATTGATCTCCTGTTTTATTATTATGTTTTTGTTTGCATTCATAATTTTTCGAGGCGTCAAAAGATCTAAAAAGCAACAAAATTTGTTTGCAAAAATTTCAATAATTGGTCTTATCTCGCTAATTTGCTTACAAATGGGTATAAATATTGCTGTAAATCTAGGGATTGTTCCAACAAAAGGAATGACACTACCATTTATCTCATATGGAGGCTCATCTGCTATCTCCATCGCTATAACATTCGGTCTCATTCTCGCATTTACGAGGCAAAATAAAACTAATTTTGAATACTCATCACGTAAACTGAGCTTTCAGAGCTGACTGGAGATATCAAAAAATGAAAAAGAGATCAATTGTATTGGCATGCGGTGGGTCGGGCGGCCATACTAATCCTGCAATATCTCTGTATGAGGAGTTGACAATATACGATCCTGATCTCGTTATTAATTTCTTTAGTGACAGGAGGGGCCAAGTATATCTGGAAGATTTAGACAATGTTAATATAAAAAGGATTGCTTCATCATCTCCATTTAGAGCTGATATTAATTCGAAATTATTTTTTTTATTTTACCTGTCAATAGGTCTAATTCAATCAATTTATCATCTCATAAGATTTAGGCCTAGATTAATAATTTGTTTTGGTGGTTACACAGCATTTCCAACAGCGATTGCTGCTTATTTGTTAAGGATACCTGTGATAATTCACGAGCAAAATGCAGTTATGGGTAGAGCTAATAGATTAATATCATATTTTGCTGAATTAATTCTATTATCATTTAAGAATACAGAAAATATCAAGCTAAAACAGAAAGAAAAAACTGTTTTTACTGGCCTACCACTGAGGGACATAATTACGAAATACTCTTCAAATGAAAATAAGGAAGACAATACTATAAACATTTTAGTTTTAGGGGGTAGCCAAGGAGCAAAAATATTCACAGATCTCATACCAGACACTCTGAGCTATCTATCAAAAGAAATAAGAGACAGGCTAAAAATTTATCAAAATTGTGTCAGTGATGATGAGGTACTACTAGAAAAAAAATATAAAGAAATTGGAGTGAATTTTGATATCAGACCTTACTTCTCAAATATTGGCAGTATCATGTCGAACGCAGATATTATTATATCGCGAGCGGGTGCCAATACAATTTTCGAGATATGCTCGATTGGTAAGCCATTCATTCTGGTCCCCTTGCAAAATTCAATTGATGATGATCAGTTTAAAAATGCAAAATTTTTTTTTGATAAGGGGGCGTGTCTGATATTTAATGAAGTTACTAGTAATCCAAAGATGATGTCAAACATGATAATTAATTTAATTTCAAGTAAGAATGAGAGAACTAGAATGGCAAATAAAGCCAGAGAAATTGGCAAGGCAAAATCCAGAAAGGGATTTGTAAAGCTATTAGATAAATATTTATCAGAATGATTGAAAATAGCGAGAATATGAACCTATCAACTATACATTTCATAGGTATAGGTGGCATTGGGCTATCTGCAATTGCAAAACTATGTTTACACAATGGATATAACGTGCAAGGCAGTGATATCAAAAATAGTGATACCCTTAAAAGTCTTGTAAAAATGGGGATCAAAGTATTTGTTGGGCATAATTCTAATAACATAAATACTAAAATTGAAAAAGTGATCTACTCATCAGCCGTAAACAGCGAGAATCCAGAATTTATTAAAGCTAAAAATCTCAATATCCCAATATATTCGAGAGCCCAAATGCTTGCAGAAGTTATGCAAAAAAAGAAGTCTATTTGTATTTCTGGTACGCATGGCAAAACATCATGCACATCAATGACATCTTGGGTTTTATCGCATGACACAAAAAAACCTACCACATTGATTGGCGGGATTGATTACTCTTTCAATTCAAATCTACAGATAGGTAACAGTGATTGGATGGTTGTTGAAGCGGATGAGTCCGATAAAACATTTTTATCATTACCATCAGATATATCAGTAGTCACTAATATAGATGATGATCATATGGAAAACTATGGAACGATGAAGAATGTTGAGCAGTCATTTTTAAACTTTGCGAATAATATTAACGAAGGTGGATATTTTGTATATTTTAAAGATAATCCTGTAGCTTCCAGAGTTTTTAGTCATTTAAAATCAAATAATATAATAAGTTATGGGACTGATAAGCATTCTGATGTTGTAATAAAAAATATAGAGAGACTGCCTTTCGGCCATAACTTCGTACTATCTGGATTTATCAATGGAAAAAAATATAATTTGAAGCTTCGAATTAATAGACCCGGAATTTATAACGTATGGAACTCTACGGCTGCAGTTGTAATTGGCTTGCTCCATGGGATAGCTGAAGAAAAGATTATTTATCAATTAGCAAAATATCGGGGGGTATATCGAAGATTTTCCAGTATTATTGAAAAGAGCGGCATAAGATATTACGATGATTATGCACATCATCCAACAGAAATTAACCAGTTATTGATGGCGGCAAAAGAAGAAGCTGAAAATAGGGTGATAACGATTTTTCAGCCGCATAGGTATAGTCGAACACTGTCATTATATGATAGTTTGTGCAACTCATTCAAATATACAGATTGTCTTGGAATTTTACCAATTTATGCCGCTGGTGAAGAATATGAAAGTATGTTTGACTATGGGAAATTTGCAAAAGATATAAAGAAAAAATCTCATACAGATACATATATTTTATCAAGGAAAGAGATAAGTAAATTTCTGAAAAATATAACAAAAGAAGGAGATATTGTACTATTTGTTGGTGCAGGGGATATCAATGAAATATCAAAAGTTATTTGTAAAGAAATATGACGGAATGCTCTATGAATTACTTTTCAGATGCTGATAAACTGAGAGCTGAATTTGATGGAAGAGTAGCAGGTTATCTGTATACGAATTATCCATTAAAAAAAATATCATGGTTTCGTGTGGGGGGTTCTGCTGAGTTGTTGTTCAAACCAAAAGATTTGACAGATTTAAAAAAATTTATGCATATCAAACCAAGTGACGTACCTGTGACTATCTTAGGTGGTGCATCTAATACATTAATAAGGGATCATGGCATACCAGGTGTGGTAATAGTTCTGGACAGAGCATTCAATTACATCAAGCAGACTGCAGTTGATGCCATAGAGTGTGGAGCTGCAGTGCCTAGTAAAAAAATTTCAAATTTTGCGCTGAAGAATAATTTCGGAGGTCTTTCTTTTCTCAATACAATACCCGGAACTTTCGGAGGTGCGGTTAAGATGAATTCTGGCGCCTATGGGGCAGAAGTTGCTGACATACTAATATCGGCAAAGTTTATTGATCATAAGGGTAATGAATTTGAGAGCGATCTCTCTGAAATATGTTATAGCTATCGGTCGAGTAATATATCGGATGATATGATTTGCATTTCCGCAACCATTAGAGGATCGATCGCAAATAGAGATGATATTATTCAAGAGATTAATAGATACAAGAAACATAGAGATTCTTCTCAGCCAATAAAAGAGAGGACCGGTGGATCAACATTTAAGAATCCCACAAATATTAAAGCGTGGGAATTAATCAGGGACGCAGGCTGCTCGGGTCTATCATCAGGTGATGCTGTGATATCTAGATTGCATACAAACTTTATAATCAATAAGGGTAATGCAACGGCGCATGATATTGAACTTTTGGGAGAAAAAATAAAAAAGCGTGTTAAAGAGAAAACAGGAATAGATCTCGATTGGGAAATAAGAAGGATTGGCGTCGGTCCGAAAGTTGAGTTATGAATAATTTTTCAAAAAAACAAAATATATTACTACTAATGGGTGGTGTATCGCCGGAGAGAGAGATAAGTCTAGAGAGCGGTAAAGTATGTCTACAAGCAATAAAAGATCTAGGCTATAGGGTTCAAACTTTGGATCCTGATTATAATATAATAACAAGCCTGACTGAGCTAAACTTTGATATTATCTTCAATTGCTTGCATGGATCCTGGGGAGAGAATGGGTATATCCAATCAATTTTTGAATTTTTAAACATCAAATATACGCACTCTGGTATTCTTGCATCAGCAAACGCAATGAATAAATTAAAATCAAAAGAAATTTTTAAACATAGACAAATCCCAGTAGCCAGATCATATTTACTTGAAAATTCATTTGATAAAATTGAGTTCCCAATCGTGATCAAACCAATCAATGGTGGATCAAGTGTTGATATTTATTTAATAAATTCAAAAAATCAGTTAGATGAGTTTATTGAGAAGAATCGTGAGTCATTGAGTTCTTTTTTTGCAGAAGATTTTGTGGATGGCGCTGATTATACTTGTGGAGTAATTGGGGGTAAGGCCACGCAAATAGCAGAAATAGTGACAAGTGGACAATTATTTGATTACAACGAGAAATATAGTTCTAATTCTGCCGCACATATTATTCCAGCTAATCTTAAACCAAATATTTACGAAAGAATGAGAGAATATTCATTAGCAGCGCATGATTGCTTGGGCTGTAGAGGTGTCACAAGGGTTGATTTTAGATATTCGTCATCAAGAGATGAAAAGCTGGTGTGTCTTGAAGTAAACACTCAACCGGGTATGACTAAGAAATCTCTACTGCCTGAATTGGCAGAGTATTCAGGTATCTCATTCCATGAGTTGGTTGAATGGATTATTCGTGACGCATCGTGCAATAGATATTGATTTATTAGGAAAGATAATGCGTAATTTTATTTCTCGGATAAACAAAAAATATAAATTGAAAGCATTTGTAACCGCTGTGTCGATTTTAATTTTATTATATTCCATGACAAATTTATTTAAAAATTCAGAAGATATTATTAGTAGCTCGATGGAATATATTAATTTAGACATCAAATTAAAGAACCTTAAAATATCAGGAATTGAAAATGTAAAAGCAAGTGAGGTGGTGAACATTGTATCTGAGCTGAGGGGAATTTCACTCACAAGTATAGATTTAAAAAAAATCAGCTCAGAGATAAATAACATAGATTGGGTTAAAAAATCTGAATTAAGAAAGATTTATCCTTCAACTTTGGAGGTCAAAGTGTATGAGCATAATCCAATTGCAATATGGTACAATGAAGGAAATAAGTTCTTGGTTGATAGAGACTCAAAAATAATTACAGAATTAAATCCTAACAAATTTACAAATCTAAAGGTAGTTGCTGGACCGAATGCACTTGAAGACATACCTGTAATTATTTCAATGATAAAAAATTATCCTGAGTTTGAAAAAAAAATTAAATCTCTCTTAAGGGTGGGTGATCGACGCTGGACGATCCGATTACATAATGGAATAACAATCCATCTACCAGAAAAAAATGTGGTGAATGCGATAGAAGAGATAGAGGATTTAGACAGAGAGTACTCACTTCTGAGCAGATATATTGAAATAATTGATATGAGATTACCCGATAGGATTGATATACTACCCACTGAAGTTATGATGAACAGCTCGAAAATATAATATAAGAGTTTTTATATGTATTTAATGTCATTTGATAAGATGTCCGGATTTAATCTTAAGAAAAATATCAACACAATTTCTGCAGTGTTGGATATCGGGTCAGACAAAATTATTTGTTTAATAGCAAAAAATACCATTTCTGAAAACTACAGGGAAAAATTTGAAATTCTTGGTCTGGGGCACCATAAATCCAGTGGTTTTGAACACGGGAGTATAGTTGATCCTTCAAATCTCGAATTAGCAATTAGGAAAGCAATTGAGGATGCTGAACACATGTCCTCATTAACTATTGACAAAATTTCAGTAAATATCACGTCTGATAAGGTCGAATCAAATTTATTTGAAATTAGTATTCCAATAAACGACATCCAAGTGACAAAAAGAGATCTGGAAAAAGCATTATCATTAGCAGCAGAACAAAATGAGTCATCTGACAAATTAATATTTGAGACCATTCCATTAGGTTTTTCGATAGATGGAGTCGATCTAATTGAAGACCCAGTCGGAATGTATGGCGAAAAGCTAAACATAAATCTTAATAACCTAACCTGTGCAAAAGGTATCATTCAGAATATCAGTAATGTTATTGAAAGTGCGCATATTCAGTTGGAGAGGATAATTTTTACGCCGATTTCAAGTGCTGTTGCAACTTTGTCGAGTGACGAAGCAAACCTTGGATCAATTGTTATTGATATGGGGGCCGGAACAACGTCTTATTCGATATTCTCTGATAATATTTTTCGTTATGCAGGTGTGGTATCATATGGTGGTAATAATATAACTATTGATATTGCGCGCGCATTATCGATCAGTATGAGCGATGCCGAAAAGTTAAAGGTTTTATATGGAGGTGTTTTAACTAACTCATACGATAATGGAGATACTGTTACTATACAACAGTTGGGCTATTCCGAAGACACAAACTCGGAGAAGCAAATTCATAAATCAACTATTGCTGATATATCCAGAACGAGCGCTCTAGATACACTAGAAAGAGTGAGGTCTACGATCCAAAATATTAGCCCAAGTTTGTTAAATCAAAAAAGAGTAATACTTACAGGAGGGGCAAGTCAGCTCATTGGCATTGATGATTTAGCGAGCGAAATTTTTCAGTCACCTGTCAGAAGGGCGGTCCCAAGATTGATCTCTCAAGATTTTGACATCTCGGATCCAATTTTTTCTAATGCTTGCGGTATGTTGACTTATTCACAGAATGAAATTTTTGTTAATAAAAAAATAACCACTAAAGGCTTATCTTATAATCAAGGTAATAATTTTTTTACTAGTTTGATGAGATGGTTCAAGGACAGTTTCTAGAAACTAATTGGCCTATTGATTTTATAAGTTAAATAAACACAGGAAAAAATATCATGACAATAAATTTGAAGATTCCAGATGCTATGAGTGAGTTGAAGCCAAGAATTACAGTGTTTGGCGTTGGTGGTGCCGGTGGTAACGCTGTAAATAATATGATCCAAGAAGGATTAGATGGAGTCGAATTTGTTGTTGCTAATACTGACGCCCAAGCCCTTGCAATGTCAAGTGCTGACAGACGAATTCAGATGGGAACAAATCTAACCGAAGGTTTGGGAGCAGGCTCGCAGCCAAAAATTGGTGCAGCAGCTGCCCAAGAGGCGCAAGCGGAAATACTGGATTATTCTGCAGGATCACACATGGTGTTTATTACCGCTGGTATGGGTGGCGGAACGGGAACAGGTGCGGCGCCTGTAATAGCTCAGCTTTGCAAGGAGCAGGAAATCCTGACGGTTGCAGTAGTAACCAAACCATTTCAATTCGAAGGTGTAAGGCGAATGGAAATAGCAGACGAAGGAATTGAAGAATTAAGCAAGTATGTAGATACATTAATCGTTATTCCAAATCAAAATCTATTCAGGATTGCTAATGAAAAAACTACATTTTCTGATGCTTTTGCAATGGCAGATCAAGTCCTACTATCAGGTGTATCTGGTATAACAGACTTAATGGTAAAAGAAGGTTTAATCAACCTTGATTTTGCTGATGTGAAATCAATTATGTTTGGGATGGGTAAAGCTATGATGGGTACAGGAGAAGCCTCGGGAGAAAAAAGAGCAATTGAGGCAGCAGAAGCTGCCATTTCGAATCCACTTTTGGATGACGTATCAATGAAAGGGGCACAGGGTCTTCTTATCTCAATAACCGGCGGTGAAGACCTTACTCTTTTTGAAGTTGATGAGGTCGCAACCAGAATAAGAGATGAGGTGGATAATAATGCAAACATCATACTAGGTGCAACCTTTGACTCTAATTTAGAGGGATCCGTCAAAGTATCTGTTGTGGCAACCGGTATTCAAAATAATATCAAAAATATCGACTCTACAAATTATACATTTAATAAAAATTATACTATTCCAAAGATAAATAGTACCAGAGATGATGATCAGAAGAATGAAAATCAGACATATCCTTTAAGTGGTATTTCAAATAACATAAAGTCAGTTGCAGAAGATAAGAAATATGATGGAGACGTATCAATAAAAAAAATAGATGGAAGTCATAATTTTTTCACTTCAAGAGATAGGCAGAAGCCGGGTAATGAAAACTCAATAAATGAAAAAATGAGCAGCGCAAGCATTATTGAAAAAAGACAATTAACAAATGAAATAAATGAAATACCGAGAGTGAGCGAATTCTTCTCAATTAAAGATGAAAATATTTCAATGGCAATGAATGAGCAGCTCTTGGATGAGGGTGAAAGAAAAAATAAAGGGGGCTTTTTGAGTAAGCTTGTAAGCGTCGGATTCAAGAAAAAAGAGCAAGCTGACGAAACGCCGATGATTGACAGTAACTATTCAAATATAGAATTGAACTCCAATACCGAAATAGACGATAATTTAGGTATTAAAGAGCCTGATATTGAAACTGTAAAGTCAGATATGATTGAGGCACACCAGAACGCGGAAAAGCTCTCTGATGATTTGAGTACTAGCGAGTCTGACCTTGCAGAGGAAAAGAGTTTTGACTTAAATTATGATACTGAAGAAGTGTCAGATGATGTGAATGCTCCTACCGATAATGAAATCCAAGATAGCCTTTTAGATATTGAAGTGGACGCAAACAAAGAGGATGATCTCATTGATAATACAATTGATGACGACTCTTCAGATCCAGACGGTGAGTTAGAATTACCTTCATTCTTAAAAAGACAGGCAAATTAATATATTAATATCTCACACAGATCTATTGCTTATACCGTGAAATATGTATATCAATGTAGGTAGTATTAGTGAGAGCGAACAACATGTTTAACATGCAAACTACAATTAAAGACGATATCAAGTTCGAGGGTATTGGTGTTCATACGAATACGAAGTCTTGTATGATATTAAAACCATCAGATCCTGGTTCTGGAATTTCTTTCAGGAGAACCGATGTTAAGGATCCAAGTAAAAATACAATCAAAGCAAACTACAAAAATGTAAAATCTACATATTATTGCACTGAAATTTCAAATGAGTTCGATGTTTCTGTTTTAACTATTGAGCATCTACTTGCGGCTATATTTGGTGCAAACATTGATAATATTGAGATATTAATTGATGGGCCTGAGGTACCAATTTTAGATGGTAGTAGTAAAATTTTTATGGATGGTATTCAGGATAATCAAATTATAAATCAAGGGGACGCCAAGAAATTTATAAAAATCCTTGAGCCAATAGTGGTAAATCATAATAATGCATTTGCAAGCTTCACTCCAAATGAAAAACTAATTGTTGATGCGCAAATTGATTTCAAACATCAGTTGATTGGAAAACAAAAAATGGAAATTGAAGTTAACTATGATAATTTTCTAAATGAAATATCAAATGCCAGAACTTTTGGCTTCCTTGAACATGCAGAAAAATTACACTCAATGGGTTATGGTTTAGGGGTAACTCTATCAAATACAATTGTTCTAACGGACAAAAATATTATGAATTCAAGCGGTTTAAATTCAACAGATGAATTTGTAAGGCATAAAATACTTGATATTTGCGGCGATCTCATGCTCGCAGATTATAGAATTATCGGGAAGTTCACATCAATATGTGGTGGGCATAATATCAATTATTTGGCTTTGAAAGAGTTATTTGAAAATAAAAATTCTTGGTGTTTAGTCGATTTTGATGAGGACTCCAAAACGGCAGAGAATATCGAGCATATTGAACAGCAGAAGCTTGTTAATCAGTAAATATAGACTATACTATGCTGATATCAATGTTGTATAGTTGTGTTACAATATGCAGAAAATTATCGTCTCATTATTTCTTTTATCATTGGTTGGCTGTGCAACAGATATGCCTGTTGAGTCATTCAGCCAGAGGGATATGAGTATAATATATAATTCTGCTGCCGATTTACTCGAGAAAAAAGAATATGAATTGGCTGCAAATGAATTTCTAAATATCGAGAGAGAGTACCCATATTCAGATTGGTCAGAGCAGGCCCTAATAATGGCTTCATACTCCTACTTTGAAGGAAAAAGATACAAAGATGCTATTAGTCAGCTTACAAGGTATACTCAATTATACCCAAATGGAAATAAACTTGCCTATGCAAATTACTTAATTGGACAATCGTACTACTTGCAAATTGCTAATGTTGGGAGAGATCAACACAATGCTAGACATGCACTTGAGCGATTTAACACTATACTTGAAAGGTTTCCAAACTCAGACTATGCAGCGGATGCTCGTCTCAAGAAAGATCTTGCTATTGATCATATTGCTGGATCAATAATGGAAATTGGAAGATTTTACCAAAAAAGAAAGCAGTTTACGGCGGCTATCAATAGGTTCAAGGAAGTAATCTCAGAATATCAGACTACTTCTCATATTGATGAAGCGCTAGCACGTTACTCCGACTCGTATCTCGCACTTGGCATATATGTAGAAGCACAAACATCTGCTGCAATTCTAGGTTATAACTACCCAAATAGTAACTGGTATGGTTACATTTATGGTGAGCTGACACAAGCAGGTTTAAAACCCAAAGAAGAGCCAGAAACATGGATTCGAAGGGTTTGGAGAGCGGATAAGTAGAGTTTTTGTATGCTTTTATCATTATTTATCAAGGACGCAATATTCATAAATAACCTCGAAATAGATTTCAAGGATGGTTTAGTAGTTTTCACGGGGGAAACAGGTGCTGGTAAGTCAATTATTATGGAGTCAATATTATTGGCGCTTGGAGGGAAGAGTAATCCAAGCATTATCAGTAATTCTTCGGACGCAGCGACCTTTATACTTACCCTGAAAAATCACCCAAAAATAAACAACATATTTCATGATCTAAATATTGACGATAGCGATGAGTTGCAAGTAAAAAGAGTTCAGTTTAATGATGGTAGAACCAAATCCTACATTAATGATGTACCTGTTAGTCTATCAACTGTAAAAAAGCTGTCTTCTTGCTTAGTTGAATTTCATGGCCAAAATGAGGATTTAAGCTTTATCAATCAATCAAATCATATTGATATCATCGATAGCTTTGGAGATTATACTACTGATATTGATATAATATCTGAGATAAGTGCTGAAATTAAAAAAATACAAAATGAAATCTTGGAAAGGAATAAAATCTTAGATCAAACAGCAAGTCAAAAAACCTATCTTGAAGAAATTTGCCAGGAGATTGAGGATCTTAATCTTATGCATGGGGAAGAAGATAAGCTTTTTCAGCGAAGGAAATTACTATTAGAGGGTTCTCGTGTTATCGAAACATTATCGAAAATTACATCACTTATAAACGCAGATAATGGGATTGAAGAGCTCAGTGGTATTGCCCAGAGAGAGATATCAAGACTCGAAGCAATACAAAATAGTGATATAATCAAAATAGATAGCGAGCTTGTAAATATTAATGACTCACTATCAAAAATAAGTACTCTTATTGATAAAGTTCAAGACCAAATGGGTGCTGATAATAGTGATCTTGAAACCGTTGAGAAAAGGCTTTTCGCAATAAAATCAATATCAAGAAAGTATAATATACCAACGGATGAAATTTTAAATTTTTTTGAAAGAACCTCAGAACAACTTAATAATTTAAACGATGGAAAAGAGGAAATAATTAAGATGGAAGAAGGTTTACGGAAGCTATGCAGCAAGTACGATGATATTGCGATAGAGTTATCTAAAAAAAGGGAACTTATTATAAGAGAGTTCGATAAAAGGCTTCTTGATGAATTAAATGAATTAAAATTTCCATCAATAAAGGTAAAAACAGTAATTCATAAGAATTCAGTGGAAAGTCGAGGTCCAAAAGGTATTGATGAAGTCAGTATCATGGTATCAACAAGTAAGGAGCGAGAGCCTGAATTAATTACAAAAGTTGCATCAGGCGGAGAGTTATCAAGGATAATTTTAGCAATAAAATCTTTGAAGTCGGCTAGTCATGATGTAGACACACTAATTTTTGATGAGATTGACTCAGGAGTTAGCGGATCTACTGCGTCTGCTATTGGAAAAAAGCTAGCATCACTCTCTAAAACATTGCAAATATTTTCTGTAACGCACTCACCGCAAGTCGCTTCAAAAGCAAACCACCATTACTTAATCAAAAAAATTGATAAAAGTGAGGATGATTTTTCAATAGAGGTCACTGAGATTGAGGAGGGGGAACGGATTGAAGAAATCGCGAGAATGCTATCGGGAGAAAAAATTACAAACCAAGCTCGTGAGGCCTCCAAAAGTTTGATGTATGAAGATGAATAAATACACGAAAACTAGCAGTTTTTTACAAAATCAATTTGATGATCTATCAAGTAAAGAAAAAAATGATTTCCTAAGAGATCTTGAGAGCTTTCTGAAAGATCAAGATAGTGCATACTATGGGAGCAATATATCTAACATATCTGACGCTGAATACGACAGGTTAAAATTACTGTATCATAAACTTGTTACAAATAATCCTGAGCTAATAGATAGTAATTACTCAAATAGTGTTGGCTTTAAACCATCCGATAAGTTTGAAAAGGTAAATCATAAAGTTCCTATGCTCTCCCTTTCAAATATTTTCGACAATGAGGGAGTTACTGATTTCATTGAGAGAGTGAGAAGGTATCTCAGCTTAGGTCCAAATGATAATTTGGAAATCGTTTCTGAGCCAAAAATAGACGGTCTCTCGGCCACACTGATATATATCAATGGTAATTTGCACATTGGCGCAACAAGAGGGGATGGAAGTCAGGGTGAAAATGTAACCCAAAACATAAAAACTATATCAAATATACCACATGAGATTAAAGACTCTGATGTTCCAGATATTCTAGAAATCCGTGGAGAAATTTATATGAAAAAATCTGATTTTTTCGAGTTAAACGAAAGGATGCAAAAAGAAGGAAAACAAACATATGTTAACCCAAGAAATACTGCATCTGGATCACTCCGACATCTTGACGTTAATGTCACAAAATCAAGAAAATTATACTTTTTTGCCTATACTTGGGGTGAAATATCAAGCATTGACGCAGCCTCTCACTTTGAGATGCTGGGATTATTCAAAAAATGGGGATTTGATGTAAATCCATACACTAAAGTAAATTATAACTATGATGATATTATCAGATCATATGAAGATTTAAATGAGATCAGATCCTCACTTGACTATGACTTAGATGGGGTCGTCTACAAGGTAAACTCATTAGCTTACCAAGATCGACTAGGTTTTATATCAAGGTCACCTCGATGGGCAATGGCCCATAAATTTCCGTCAGAGAAGGCCACGACAAAAATTCTTGATATTGAGATCCAGGTTGGGCGGACAGGATCATTGACACCGGTTGCAAAACTCGAACCCGTAAATATAGGTGGTGTAGTTGTAAGGAATGCTACACTTCATAACGAAGACTTCATAAAAGGGCTTAATAGTGAAGGCGAGCGCATAAGAGATGGGGCTGATATCAGAATTGGCGATCATGTTCAAATAATTAGATCAGGCGATGTAATACCAAAAGTTGTCGATGTAAATATGAAAGATAGAAACAAAGACTCTGAGAAATTTATTTTTCCTGAGAATTGTCCTATTTGTGGAAGTTCAGCGGAAAGAGAATTAAATGAGTCAACTGGAAAAATATCGTCAGTTAGAAGATGTACGGCTGGGTTGTATTGCAACAGTCAAATTCTTGGTAGCTTGGAATTTTTTGTATCAAGAGACGCAATGAATATTGAAGGTTTTGGCGGTAAAACTATGGAGCTTTTCTATGAAATGGGCTTCATAAATGAGCCGGGTGATATCTTTACACTTCAGGAAAGGCAAGCGCAAGGTGAAGTTGATATAATTTCACTAGAGGGTTGGGGTGAATTATCGATGAATAATCTTTTTCAAAGCATCAATGAGAGAAGATCAGTGAGTTTGGATAAATTTATTTATTCCTTGGGCATACGGCATATTGGTATTAATAACGCGAAGTTGATATCGCAACAACTAACCTCCGTTGAGAATTTACTCTCTACACTTGAGAAAATTCGACATGACCCAGGTGACGCCCTTCAGATCTTTATCCAGAATGATGGTTTGGGGAAAGTCGTTATTAGCTCATTTTTGAGTTTTTTACAGAATGATAAAAACGTTAGTATTTTGCAGAACTTATTAAAATATATCCGTGTAACTGATGTAACAAATGTGATTTCAGAAGATACAGCAATAAGTGGGCTTAGTCTTGTTTTCACAGGAAAATTTAATTCGATGTCACGTTCTGAAGCAAAAGATCAGGCAGAAAGAATGGGGGCAAAAGTATTGAGCTCCGTATCTGCGCGCACCGATATACTAGTTATAGGGGAAGACCCAGGATCTAAAATAAAAAAGGCAGAAGAGCTTGGTATAAGGATAATTGACGAGAAGGAATGGATGTCGCTGCTTGATTTTTAGACTGGAAGGGTTGCGTTTTTTAACCAAGTTCTTTGATCTAATTTAAGTTTTGAGCTCAACTTCTCATAAACTTTTGCGTGATATTTATTTATCCAATTAACTTCAGTTTCATTTAAAATGTTTAAGTCGAACAACTCACGCTCAAATGGAATATGGGATAAAATTTCAAAGCAAAGATTGTTTTTAATTTTTGTATCTTTATTTAGGACCATTAAATTTTCTATTCTAATTCCAAACAGGCCCTCTAAATAGATACCGGGCTCATTAGAAAAAACCATATTTTCTTGAAAGTTCGCTTTTTTTTCTTTTGGTGATATTGAGAGTATTCCATCATGCACGGATAGAACAGACCCAACGCCATGCCCTGTTCCATGGTTATAGTCATAGCCATATTTTTTTATAACGCTTCGAGCGACATTATCTAATTCAGCACCTGTGGTTTTTTTGTTAAATGACACACGTGCCAATGCAATATGTGCTTTTAAAACAAGAGTATATAGTCTTCTCATTTCTTCATTTGCTTTACCAACAAGGATCGTTCTTGTTACATCTGTTGTTCCATATTTATACTGACCGCCACTATCTATGAGTAGCAAGCCATCCCCTGATAATTTCTTATTTGTTTTTTTCGTCGCATTATAATGAATGATAGCACCATTTTCATTGAAACCTACTATTGCTGGGAAGCTTGGTCCGAGATAATGCGGTTGTTGTTCTTTTCTAAAAAATTCTATGCTTTTAACTATTTTTAATTCGTCAAGATTATTCAAATTTTCTTGTTTTTTGATCCAGTATAAAAAATTGCATATAGCTATAGCATCTAATTCGTGAGCTTTTTTGAAAGATTCTAACTCTATTGAATTCTTCACGGCTTTACTGTGATTGATATCGTTCTGATGTAAAACTTTAATATTTAGTTTTTTAAGAGTCTCTTGAACAAATATTGTGGTGTCTTTTTTATCAAGTTTTACTATTTTCACATTTTTTAATATATTGGCAATATCTCTTTTGAAATCTTTCAAATCATGAATTCTTATGTCTGTAGCTATTTTTGTTACATCATTTTTATTTATTCGGCAATTCTCAAGGAATAAGTGACAATTATTGGCTGTAATTACACAAAATGCTGGGACAGCTGGTGTATATTCATTCCTGTACGCCCTCAGATTAGTAAACGATGAAATAAAATTATTATCTCCAACGAATAATGCTTCATCCTGACTTTTAATAAACTTATCTATTAATTTATTGAGTTTCTCAGCTCTTTTGATCCCAGAGTATTCAATTTTATGGTCTGAAATAATTACTTGCTTCTGACTCGGGATCTTTGACCAAATTTTATCGATAAGATTATCGGAAATTGATTTTAATTTTATATGATGGTTTTCAAATCTTTTGATATAAGTCTCTATTTCACTTATTGAAAATAGCTTGGGATCATAGCCAACTGTGCAATTTTCTGGTAAATTCGTTTCTATCCATTTTATGTAACTCTGCATTCCCATCTCATTTATCTCGAATATTTTACTATTTACTTCCAACTTGACTTGCAGTTCATACCTCCCATCAACGAATATACTGGCTTTTTGTAAAGTAATAAATATTTGTCCCGCTGAACCACTGAACTTAGATATATACTTGATCCTGTTCTCATGTGGTTTAAGATCATTATTTAATAAATTATTTCTCATTGGTATGATGTAGAGATCAATACCTTCTTTGAGCATTTCAGCTCTCAGGTTATTTATTTTTTCTATTTCGGTCATATATTTTTTGAATTGCTTTTATTTTATGGAAATAAATCTTATGCATGCAATTTATGCATACCTACTAACTATTTTTTGAACTACTAAACAACATTTTTAATACTATATATCAATTAAACGTAACTTAATTCTAAAAAAATACAAAACTGAAAGGAAAAAAATGGAAATTTCAAGTTATTCAATTAGTTTAGCCAGTGGATTTTACGGACTAAGCTTTAGTTCAGAAAAGAGACAGAAGGCTCAAATAAAAGCAGCAAAAGACTTTGCAAGAACCGAAGGTATTGCAATTGGTGACGTACTTTCATCATTAAACAAGCCTACAGACAGCAATCAAAACTAATCATGTTGTTGCTGGTGGTTTATCTAATTAAAGCGGTGATAAAATAAATGAAATATATAATCGATAACTCTCATGACTTCTTTCATGCCTTAATCACAACGATAAGGCAGGATATCATCAACAATAGTTATGAAAAACGCTCCTTCAAGGAAGTCTATGCTGAGTACAATAAGACAGCGAAAAAAGACATATCAACAAACTAGCCTGATTACAGAATTAATGTATCTTCATACCTGAGGTATTAGAAGGTTGGAGCTCTCATGACTAGAGTTACCCAATTGTCCAGTGTAAACTCACTTAAAACAATGAAACCTAGATTTTGGTAATTCACTCTAATCTTTTTTTTCTGTTCTTTTGTAAAACCTGAAACGATCAGAGTGCCATTATTCGTTATAACCTTCGCAATATCATATCTTGCCTGAACCACAATATTTGCGAGTATGTTGATCATGACTAGATCGAACTTTGACGAATACCCGAGCTTATGTGACTCTTTTGTGATATCTAACAATCTTACTTTTACCTTATTTCTACAGTTATTTTTAATGATATTATTTCGAGCTACCTCAATGGATTTTTTGTCATGATCAATTCCGATACCTCTACATTTCCATATTTTGTTTGCAGCAATAGAGAGGAGCCCGCTTCCAGTTCCAATATCAAGAAAATATTTAACATCAATAGTTTTTTGTATTTTAATTAGTGCATTCACACATCCGGCTGTTGTTCCGTGATGACCAGTTCCAAAAGCCAGCCCTCCATTCACGCAGATATTGATTCTTTTGTTTTTATTTTTTTTGTGTCCATCACTATGGATATATAAACCATTAATGCTAAGTGGTTCGAGTGTTTTTTGGCTTTCCAAAACCCAATTCTTATTTTCTACCTTATTGATTTGGAAATCCTGAAATGAACCAAATAGCTTATGTATTATCTTTTTAATATAAGATCTGTCTTTTTGATCAAATAGGAGATTGAAGTATAATTCTCCATTATAAGCATATTGTGATACCGACAGTACATTCTGTGAAAATAAAAAATCATCATCAAGTTCGGTGATTGATTTATCAGATTTAACTAAAATCTCAATAATGTCAGTCATTATTTACTAACTCTAAATATGAAGCTAGTACAATTTTTTTACCTGTTTTAAATTCAACCTCAATTCTGTCGTTATCACAATCAATTACTGTACCATAACCGAATTTTGTGTGAAATACCCTCTGATTGGGGCTAATGTTGATATCCTGATTGAACGTTAAATCATCATACTCAAGATTATCAAAGTGTCCTATGGCCTGCAACCTCTCTAATGCTGTACGACCATTTGTGTAATTTTTTTGGTCATTATTTTTACCGGAAAAAGATGAGTATTGCTGAGTATAGGCATCATAGATCAATTCTTCTTCAATAAATTCGGGTGCAATTTCAGATAGAAATCTCGACGGAATTGATTGTGTATAGTTACCATAGACCCTCCTATTTTGTGCATAGGATAAGAATAGATATTTTTTAGCGCGCGTAATACCTACGTGCGCTAAACGACGTTCCTCCTCTAATCCGGTATTACCTTTTTCATCCAATGATCTTTGATTTGGAAAAACACCTTCCTCCATGCCTGGCATAAAAACATAATCGAACTCCAATCCCTTGGCTGAATGCAAGGTCATGAGGTTAACTTTACTTGTATTTTCATCATTCTCAACATCCATAACAAGCGAAACATGGTCTAGAAATTCTGCTAGTGATTGGAATTCTGATAATTGACCAATCAGTTCCTTTATATTTTCAATTCTGCTTTCGGAATTCGGTGTTTTTTCATTCTCCCACATCGCTACATAACCTGAATCTTCAAGTATTAACTCAGTCAATGTAATATGATCTACTTTATTTATTTTTTCACGCCAGCTATCAACCATTGATATAAAAGATTTAAGTTGAGTTCGAGGGCTTGCCCCTAATTCATCAGTATCGATTATCTTTTTTGAAATATCATATAGTGAGATGTTATCTCTGCGTGCTGCATCATTTATTTTACGAAGAGTTGTATCTCCAAGTCCTCGTCGAGGTGTATTTATAACACGCTCAAATTTTAAATCATGATTTGGATTTACAACGAGCTGAAGATATGCAATTACATCACGTATTTCTTGCCTTTCATAGAACCTCGGACCCCCAATTACTCTATAAGGGATGCTATTTATAATAAATCTATCCTCAAATTCTCTCATCTGGAAGCTGGCCCTAACGAGTACCGCTGTGTTATTTAAATTTTCATTTTTTGATATAATTGTGTCAATTTCATCAGATACGAACCTCGCCTCATCTTCGGCGCTATAAAGACTTTTAATTTTTACTTTATCACCAGCATCTTCTTTATAGGAGGAAAGCTCTTTTCCAAGTCGATCTTTGTTGTTCGATATTAAACTCCTTGCGGCACCAAGAATATTTTTTGTAGAGCGATAATTCTTTTCAAGTCGAATGATTTTTGCTCCGCTAAAATCCTTTTCGAAATTTAAGATATTATTCACATCAGCTCCCCTCCAGCCATAGATAGATTGATCATCATCGCCTACACAAGCAATGTTCAAGTTTCTTTGGGAAAGTAATTTAAGCAGTAAGTATTGAACACTATTTGTATCTTGATACTCGTCAACAAGTGTGTAGGAAAAGATTGATTGATACTTATGAAGTAAGCCATCATTCTCCTTAAGCAGCTTTAAAGGTAAAAGCAGCAAGTCTCCAAAATCGGCTGCGTTTAATCTTGATAGTCTTTTTTGATAGCTGCTATAGACTTCAACACTTTTTTCGTGACCAATGACATCGGGCTCACTATTTGCAACCTTTTCAGGCGGAAGCCCTTTATTTTTCCAATTTTCAATTTGTGATAAAAAATATCGTGGCGGAAAACGCTTTTCGTCGATATTTAGTATTTTTATTACCTCTTTAATAACCTTTAATTGATCATCGGTATCTAATATTGTGAAATCACTTTTAAGGTTTGCAGCTTCAGCGTGAATTCTTAACAACTTAGCGCCTATGGAATGAAATGTACCTAACCAGTTCATACCTTCGATTGCGCTACCAATAATGTTTCCAATTCGCACCTGCATTTCTCTTGCTGCTTTGTTCGTGAATGTTACTGCAAGTATATTTGAAGGGAAGGCTTTCTTTTGATCAATAATATGCGCAAGTCGCGAGGTGAGAACTCTTGTTTTTCCTGTACCGGCACCAGCTAATATTAGAAGCGGTCCTTCCGTATGCATAACAGCAGCCCTCTGCTGCTCATTGAGATCTGAAAAGTAATTGGGACTCATATTTTCATCATATTAGTAAGATAGTGGGTTGCAATATTTATGTGCTTCAAATATCAACTATTAACGTTTTTTTATTATATCATTTAAATGATTTATACAGAAAACTCGGATTGCTGACGTTAAGTTTTGCCTGTCACTTTGTTTTTCAATGATCTCAAGCAATTTTGGGATGGATGTATTTTTCTCCAATGAGATACTCTCTAAGATCTCCCAGAATTCTTTTTCTAGGGAGATACTTGTACGATGCCTTGCAATCGTGACAGAACGCTTTTGCATTTATTATATCATTTTTTTTGGGTCTACAAGTGAGTCAAATTCTACTTCATTGACATAACCAGATTTTAGCGCCTCTTCTTTCAATGTTGTATTGTTCTTGTGAGCTAGTTTGGCAAGTTCTGCTGCTTTATCGTAGCCGATTTTTGGCGCGAGTGCGGTTACAAGCATAAGTGATCTTTCGAGGTTTAACTTGATATTTTCATGCCTCGCCTCAAGACCATCCAAGCAATTTTTTTCAAATGAAATTGCGGCATCTGTCATGAGCTTTACCGACTGTAAAAAATTGAATGCCATCATTGGGTTAAAAACGTTCAACTGGAAATGGCCCTGACTGCCAGCTATTGAAATGGCAGTATTGTTCCCAAAAATATGTAGGCAAACTTGTGTTAGAGACTCGCATTGTGTGGGATTAACCTTACCAGGCATAATTGATGATCCTGGCTCATTTTCTGGTAGAGCTAATTCTCCAAGTCCAGCACGAGGGCCGCTACCAAGAAATCTTATATCATTGGCTATTTTAAATAGGGATGCGGCTACTGTATTTATTGCGCCGTGAGCCATAAGCATAGCATCATGCGCCGATAAAGCCTCAAACTTATTGGGGGCGCTTGTAAATTTTTTGCCTGTTAATTTTGAGATACACTGCGCTATTTTAACTCCAAAGTCTTTTGGTGCATTTAGACCAGTTCCTACAGCAGTTCCGCCTTGTGCTAATTCCATTAGTTTTGGCAGTGTATCTTTTATTCTATCAATACCGTTATTAATCTGCTGAGCATAGCCAGAGAACTCTTGCCCAAGTGTTAGGGGTGTGGCATCTTGCGTATGAGTTCTACCAATTTTTATAACCCTTGCCCACTCATCAGATTTTTTCTGAAACTTTTTTGCAAGGGATGTCAGTGCGGGTAGCAATGCATCCAATATCTCTGATGCACAAGCAATATGCATAGCTGTTGGATAAGTATCATTTGATGATTGAGACATATTACAATGGTCATTTGGATGAACTGGTGATTTCGAGCCCATTTCACCGCCCATCATTTCTATTGCTCTATTTGATATGACTTCATTAGCATTCATGTTTGATTGAGTGCCAGAACCAGTTTGCCATACTGAAAGTGGAAAATGATCATCGAGTTTACCGTCAATTACTTCATTGGCGGCTTTGACGATATTCTTTCCAATATCTTGATCAAGAATACCGTAACCCATGTTTACCTCCGCCGCAGCAGCTTTGATAATACCCAAGGCTCTGATAACAGATTTTGGCTGTATTTCCCATCCAATATCAAAATTCTTAAGCGACCTTTGTGACTGCGCACCCCAATATTTACTGCTATCTACATCTATTTTGCCAAAAGTATCTGTTTCAGTTCTTTTACTCATGATGACCTCATTTATTTGTCTCTCTCATAAATTCTTTCAGTGATACAATCTCAGCCGTTTTTTCATATCCTTCTTTTTTTTCTTCGTTTACAAGCGTGAGATTTTCATTTGCCAGTTGTTGACTCGACTCAACCTTTTGACTGTCTTGTTGTGATTTCAACATAAAATCAATACCAAAATTTACCGCAGGGTCAAAAAATCTGGTCATTGCATTGTAGGGTATAACAATTTTCTCCGGTTTATTATCAAAATGTAAAATTACTGAGAAATGATTAGATTTAATCTCAAGCTCACTGAATTGATGCTGTAGTACTATCGTCATTTCCTCTTTAAATTTATCCTTTAGGCTTTTTGATATAAGAACTCCATTCTCATTTGTCAGAAAGGTCACATAAATATGATGATCACCTGGTAATCCATTATTTTTCTTTATTTTTTTGAGCACATCAACAACTAAGTTAATCATGGATTTATTAATTATGTCATTATAACCAATAAGATCTTCTGTCATTTACGGATTCTCACCACTATGTAATTATAAATTCTAGTTTTCACCAAACCATTCCCAAATAACACTTGCCATTATGTCACAATCTGTTTGTCCAGCTTCAATAACAGCTGCTGCACCCATTGCGCCTCTTTCCCAAGCCAATTCCTGCCTTTCATTAAGGTGATCTAACTCATTTGAGTAGCGTTCAAATCTTGGGCTAATCATTAATCTGTCTATAACTGTGTCATAATATTGGTTGTCAAAACAATATTCCTCATACGCAAAAATCTGTGTCCATACTCCGCCCAAAACTGCAATTTCCTCATTTGCAACTTCTACATCATGAAATGCGAAGCTAGAATTTATGATAAAGAGTGTTGCAATTATACTTTTTACAATCGTTTTCATAACCCGTCTCCTGCTAAGTATATTGTGATACTATTACAATAACACTAAACAAGCATATAAAAATTAAAATAATATACTTATATCCAAGTAAAAAATAAATGATTATCAATCTATCCATTTTGATAATTTTATTGTCGTATCAGATAAAAAAGCTTTGAATAAATATTTTAATTAAGGGGGCGTTCTGTTGCCAGGTGCCCCCAAACCCCGCCTTACCTTGCTAGAGGTAAGGGCTTAAGTTTCGGTGCTCAAGCTGACTATGCAGCTACTGCGACCGGAGCATAGTTGTCATTTGCAACTATAAAATTAGCCCGATAACGGTGGTACAATACCGAGTAAAAGGTAGCCTTTTACGCTCTCGTCGATCCTGTTTCGCCCCCATAATTTTTAATGGTGGAGGCGCCGGGTACCGCCCCCGGGTCCGATAAGTTTATTTTGACGCCAATTTATTACCATAGCTCAAAGAGCAGAACTATAATAATCCCAAATACGTATCAAATAAAGTTTATAATAAATTTATTTCACACTTCGCAAGTGTTAGTGAATCAGTCATAGTTAGAATATGAAACAGTATCTAGACTTATTAGAGCATATTATTAAAAACGGCGAAGAAAAAGAAGACCGTACAGGTACGGGCACAATTTCGGTATTCGGACATCAAATGAGATTTAATCTTCAGGATGGCTTTCCTCTTGTTACCACAAAAAAGCTTCACCTAAAATCAATAATTTATGAGCTTATTTGGTTTCTATCAGGAGACACGAATATTAGATTCTTACAGGATAATGGGGTTTCAATTTGGAATGAATGGGCTGGACCAGATGGCGACCTAGGGCCAGTTTACGGGAAGCAATGGCGCTCATGGGAGTGCAGAGATGGTAGGTCCATTGATCAAATATCTAACTTAATTTCTAATTTAAAAAACTCACCACAATCTAGACGGCATATAATCTCAGCTTGGAATGTTGGTGATGTAGAAAATATGGCACTACCACCTTGTCATTGCCTATTTCAATTTTATGTCTCAAACAACAAATTAAGTTGTCATTTATACCAAAGATCAGCTGATGTTTTTTTGGGTGTGCCTTTCAATATTGCTTCCTATGCACTACTCACACACATGATAGCGCACGTATGTAAATTCGAGGTTGGAGATTTTGTTCATACTTTGGGTGATGCGCACATATATTCAAACCATCTTGAGCAGGTCAAAGTCCAGCTTGAAAGATCTCCATTAAGATTGCCAACACTGGCATTAAATGAAACTGTTACAGATATATTCAATTTCAAATATGAAGACATTATTATTTCTGATTATGAAGCCCATCCACACATAAAAGCTAAAGTTGCTGTATGATCTCAATATCAATTATAGTAGCGCATGCATCAAATCATGTGATTGGTAAAGATGGGAAACTGCCATGGCACATACCTGCTGACCTTAAATATTTTAAAGAACTTACCTATGGAAATCCTATAATTATGGGCCGAAAAACTTTTGAGTCTATAGGTAGACCACTACCTGGTCGACACAATATAATAATAACTAGAAATAGTGAATACCACATGGATGATTGCGCAGTGGTATGTGATTTTCAAGCGGCTCTGAAAGAGGCAGGTGATTTTGCAGAACAAAATGGAAAAAGTGATATTTTTATAATTGGAGGGGCTGAAGTTTACAGACAGGCGATAGATTTTGCCGACAAGGCTTATATTACTGAAGTTCACGCTGATTTTGATGGTGATGCAGTTTTTGATATGTTGGATCTATCAAATTGGAAAGAAATTTCGCGTGATTATCATTCGAATGAAACTTCAGATCTGCCATATTCTTTTGTCGTTTTGACCAGAATTAGCCAGTAAATAATAATTCCATTCAATTTGTATAAAAACCTTTAAAACAATTTACACAATAACTATGTTATATTAGTGTATTTTAAAAATCTCAAGAAGGTAGTAAACAATGTCATGGGACAATAATAACGATAATGGTCCTTGGGGACGAGGTCCAAGTGGCGGCGGCAATTTCGATAATAATGATCTAGATAAGCTGCTAAAGAATTTAAAATCCCGGTTTGGTAGTTTTTCACCAAAGTCACCGGATGGTAAGGTGAGCAAAAAAAATTGGCTATTGATCGCACTAATAGGCCTAGCAATATGGGGGGCGACTGGAATTTATCGAGTTCAACCAGATGAGCAAGGTATAGTATTACGCTTTGGTGAGTATATCCGTTCAACTCCAGATGGGTTACATTATCACTTACCTTTCCCAATTGAGACAGTCCTAAAGCCCAAAGTGACACGTGAAAACCAAGTAGAAGTCGGCATAAGAACCTCAAATCAAGCGTCTATTGGCAGAGGTACTGTCGGACGTGATGTACCTGAAGAAAGTTTGATGCTTACCGGAGATGAGAATATTGTTGATGTTGATTTTTCAGTTCAATGGGTCATAAGTGACGCCGCTGACTACTTATTTAATATCGAAAATCAAGAATCTACAGTAAAAGCTGTCGCAGAAAGTGCAATGAGAGAGGTTATTGGAAACTCAAATCTTGAACAGATACTTACACAGGGCAGAGAGAGCAATGAACAGGCCGTAAGAGATCTGATGCAGAGTACACTGGATGAATATGGCGCAGGCATACTTATCAGACGTGTCCAATTACAAAAAGTTGATCCTCCAGCTGCCGTTATTGATGCTTTCAGAGATGTTCAGGCTGCAAGAGCTGACCAAGAAAGGCTAAGAAACGAAGCTGAAGCTTACTCAAACAGGATAATCCCGGCAGCACGCGGTGAAGCCGCACAATTAATGGAAGCTGCTGAAGCCTATAAAAACTCTGTTATAGCTGATGCCGAAGGTCAAGCATCAAGATTTAACTCAATTTATGAAGAATATAGAAAAGCACCAGAAGTTACTCGAGGAAGGATGTACCTTGAAACAATCGAACGTGTGTATGGCGGAATGGATAAGATCATAATAGACCAGAGTGGTGATAGCTCAAATGTTGTACCATATCTGCCCCTAGATCAATTACAAAAACGGCAAGATGATGGAGAAGCGCAATGATTAAAAAACTTGGAATAACAGGCTTGATTGTATTACTATTTGCTTCTGCTGTGATCCTTTTTAGTGCAGCGTTCACCGTTCATCAAACACAGCAAGCATTGATTTTACGTTTTGGTGAAGCAATAAGAATCGTCACAAATCCTGGATTACATTTTAAAATGCCAATTGCTGATGACGCGGTATACATTGATAAAAGAATTTTGGACTTAGATTCAGAATCACAGGAAGTTATTGCATCTGACCAGAAGAGGCTTGTCGTCGATGCATATTCAAGATACCGGATAACTGACGCATTAAAGTACTACCAGTCAGTTCAAACATCAGCTAGAGCAAATGCCCGTCTTTCTCAAATTCTCAACTCGGCCGTAAGAAGGGTACTGGGTGCGGCAACGTTCGAGGAAATTGTGAGAGATAAGCGACCAGAATTGATGAAAAAGATTACGGAGCAAGTGAACAATGAGGCGGCGGCTCTTGGAATGTCAATTGTAGATGTAAAAATCAGAAGAGCCGATCTACCTGAGGCTAACAGCCAAGCTGTATACATGAGAATGCAAACAGCAAGGACCAAGGAAGCAAATGACATCAGAGCAAGAGGTCAAGAGCAAGCGAAAATCATAACATCAGTAGCAGACAGGGAAGCAAAGATCATCATAGCTGAGGCTAATAAGATCTCAGAAATAACAAGGGGTGAAGGTGACGCTGAGCGAAACAGTATTTATGCGGAATCATACGGCAAAGATCCAGAGTTTTTTAAGTTTTATCGCTCAATGGTTGCCTATGAAGAAAGTTTGAAGTCGGGTGATACACGCTTGGTTATTTCACCTGATACTGATTTTTTCAATTATTTTAAAGACCCTCTCGGCTCTGACTAAGAATGGATATTTTGATAATGGCGATCGCAGTATTCTTATTATTAGAAGGTACTGTTTACGCCTTATTTCCTGAGCAAACAAAACGGATGCTGGCAACAATAATCTCTATGGATACGAATAATCTCCGGGTTTTTGGACTTGTCATGGTAACTTTGGGCGCAATAATAATATGGTTGGTTTAAAAAACATAATTTTGACAAAATCTATATCTAAATGAATGATGTAAAAATTAAATTTTGGAAGTTAATATGCAAAAATTACACAATATCAAATTAACATTAACTATATTGCTTGTCTTTGGGATAATTGTCTTTGCAAACCCTCTACGGGCTAATACCTATCCAGATTTCTCTGAGATTGCAGCAAAATATGCAGACTCAGTTGTCAATATATCCTCAAAGCAGAGTGTCAAAAGTAGCGATCCTTTCAATGGGCTAAATCCAGAGGACATACCCGATGTTTTCCGAGATTGGTACGAAAAAAATAAAAATTCTCAACGACCTGAGTCTGCAAGCTCACTCGGTTCAGGTTTTGTGATTGATGAGGAGGGTATAATAATAACAAACGCTCATGTGATACTTGATGCCAATGAAATTGATGTGATATTTTCAAATGGAGTCATACTGCCTGCCGAACTTGTGGGGAAGGATACCAAAACTGATATTGCGGTCTTGCGTGTAGAGCCCGCTGAAGGGCAGAATTTGGTTGCCTTAGAATTTGGTAACTCAGATGAACTGAAAGTAGGGCAATGGGTAATGGCAATAGGTAACCCGTTTGGATTGGGTGGAACTGTAACTGCTGGTATTGTCTCTGCAAAAAATAGAGATATAAGGTCGGGTCCATATGATAATTTTATACAAACCGATGCTGCAATTAACCGGGGGAACAGCGGGGGACCATTATTTAACACAAATGGAAAGGTGATCGGAATAAATTCCGCGATTATATCGACTACAGGTGGATCAGTTGGAATTGGATTTGCAATACCATCAAAAACAGCAACGGCCGTAATAGAGCAATTGATTGAATATGGTGAAACTAGGCGCGGGTGGTTAGGTGTTAGAATTCAGGAAGTTTCCGAAGATATTGCATCCAGTCTCGGTATGAATGATGCAAGTGGTGCACTTGTTGTTAGCGTTGATGATGATGGACCCGCAAAGCGGGCTGGTATTAAATCTGGGGATATCATACTGAAGTTTAATGGTGTTGTAATTGATACAATGAGGGAACTGCCAAGAGTTGTAGCAGAAACAAAGGTTGGTACAAGGGCTGAAGTAGAAATTTGGCGTAAAAATAAAGTCATAAACAAATCTGTGGTGATTGAAAGATTGAATGAGGGCAGCCTCGTACCTGTAGAGTCACCAGATGTTGAGGATAACACTGATGTAGATAATACCTCTGTCTTAAACCTTGGTTTCTCGTTAAGCAATGTAAGTAAAGAATTAGCGGCCAAATATGATTTCACCCCAAACCAAAAGGGTCTTGTTGTAACACAGATAGACAATCAATCTGATGCATTCAAAAGAGGTTTGCAGGAGGGCGATGTTATTAACGTTATAAATGAGCCGGATCTATTCAGCGTTAATCAATTTATTCGTATTATTGATAAATACAAAAAGGCTGACAAAAACTTACTTCTAATAAAAGTAGTTCGTGGAAAGAATATGATCCGGATATTTCCAATTGATATTTCTATAGATTAATCAATTATTTTATCCTCTGGTATGCCTATAAAGTATAATAGACTATCGAGACCAGTGTGCTCTATCTGCCCATTAGCATTTGCTTTTAATATTGGTTTGCCTCTGTAGGATATTCCAAGGCCAGCTTCTTTTATCATTTCCAAGTCGTTCGCTCCATCACCTATGGCCACCACTTCAGCATTTGTGAGCTTATGAGACTCTATAGTTTTTTTGAGGATTTTCTTTTTCGATATGGAGTCAATTATTGGCGGAATAACCTTACCAGTAAGAATATCATCAATCACTTCCAGGTTATTTGCATAATTTTCGTGGAAATTAAGTTTTTCTGATATTTTTTTAGTGAAAAAAGTAAATCCCCCTGAAACCAATATTGTTTTTATTTTTTGCTTATTGAGATTTATTAGCAATTTTTCTGCACCATCATTTAATTCAATCTTATGGAAAATTTCATTGAGAAGTTCTAATTTCATACCCTTTAGCAAGCCAACTCTTTTTTCTAAAGCATCAGCAAAGGCTATTTCTCCCTCCATTGCCCTTCTTGTGATATCTTCTACTTCTTCTTTTACATTTATGAGATCTGCAATCATATCAATACATTCTTGTTTTATGATTGTTGAGTCCATATCCGAGATGAATATTCGCTTACTATTTTCTTCAGCATTTTGGTAAGCCCAATCATACAAGCAAGTATTAAAATACTCAATTAATTGATCAGCTATTACAGTCTTATCTGAGCTAAAATAAATCTCACAGGCTCTTTCACTAGCAAGCCATTTACTTTTGATATCGACTTTTAAAAAATCCTGAATCGCTGTAAAGGTTTCTGTTGTTATGTTGTTATCTTTACTAGATACTATTGTAAGTAATTTTTTCATTCTTTATTTGTAGACTAAGGTAGATGTCAAATTATAGCTCAATTCTTATTTCAGGTCCAACAGCTTCTGGGAAGTCTCAGCTGGCAGTTCGGTTGGCAAAAATCTATGATGGTGTGGTAATTAACGCTGACGCCATGCAAATATATGATGTACTTTCAATTATAACTGCTCGACCAAACATCAAATCTCAAGACGGCGTTCCACACTTTTTGTATGGTTATGTTAATCCTCAAATAAGGTATTCAGTCGGTGAATGGCAAAAAGATATTGCAAGATTACTCGTATTCTTAGAGAAAATAAATATTTTACCTATAATTGTCGGTGGGACAGGATTATATTTTTCTGGGTTACTGGGTGAAATAGCTGAAATACCAAATATTTCTCAAGAAATAAGAAGCAAATGGTTGAAAGTTAAAGATGAAAATGACACGCATTATCTTCATAAATACCTAAAAAAAATAGATCCAAAATCATACAAAAAGATCAATCCAAATGATCCATCAAGAATTTTACGCGCCATTGAAGTTTATGAGCAGACTGGTGTTTCAATTCAGGATTGGCAAGAAAATGCGGGTATTCGACTCATAGAAAAGTCAAAGTCAAAATTTATTTATCTCTGCCCCAACAAGGATAATCTGCATTTTAATATCGAAAATAGAACAGCCCAAATGTTATCGAGTGAAGAGCTGTATAGAGAGGTTAGCGATCTTCGTAAACTTAAAGTCCCATCTGCCTATCCATTAATGAAAGCAATTGGTGTAAGAGAAGTCATCGATTTAATTGATGGTAAAACTAATCAAGATCAAGTAAAAATTAGCATAAATAATCAAACAAAAAGATACGTAAAAAGACAAATAACATGGGCACGAAAAAAAATGGTTGATTGGAACTGGATTGATGACGAAAAACAAATTTCTGAACTCTTATAAAAAAAATTGATTAATTTTTCTTTATGAAATATATTGAGATATAAATTTAATATTAATGGATTAAATGATGTACTTAAATAGAAATCTGCTGGTCGTCTTCTGTATCACCTGAGTCCCCCGAGGGTTCTTAATGGTGATACTTTGATAGGGGCAAACGCCCCTTTTTTTAATTTTGGGTATATCTTTATGAAAATTTTTTTTAAAAAAGGTAATAAGAATGGGTAAAAAAATTACAGGAGCAGAAATGGTAATTCAAACACTTCATGATCAGGGTGTTGAGTCTGTTTTTGGTTATCCGGGTGGTGCAGTACTTCCAATTTATGACGCTATATTTCAGCAGGAAAATGTAAAGCATATCCTTGTACGTCATGAACAGGGTGCATCACATGCAGCAGAAGGTTATGCCCGTTCAACCGGTAATGTTGGTGTTCTCATCGTGACTTCGGGGCCAGGGGCTACAAATGCCGTAACTGGGCTTACAGATGCTTTACTGGACTCTATACCTATTGTTTGCATAAGTGGGCAGGTACCAACACATCTCATTGGAACTGATGCATTCCAAGAGGCCGATACTGTTGGTATTACAAGAGCATGCACTAAGCATAATTGGTTGGTTAAAGATATTAAAGATCTACCACGTATTATGCATGAGGCATTCTATATTGCGAGATCAGGTCGTCCTGGTCCGGTTTTGGTGGATATTCCAAAAGATATACAATTCGCAGAGGGTGAATACGAGAATTTATCTAAAACAACTCATAAAACATACACGCCTCCAAGTACAATTGATAGTAAAGCTGTTTCGGCCGTTGTAGACCTTATGCAAAGGGCCAAGAGGCCAATTATATACTCAGGCGGGGGTATAATAAATTCAGGTCCTAAAGCATCAAAATTATTACAAAAATTTGTACAAAAAACTAATATGCCAATTACATCAACGTTAATGGGTCTCGGCGCTTATCCAGGTTCAGGAGACAATTGGCTCGGTATGTTGGGCATGCATGGCACCTATGAAGCAAATATGGCGATGCATGATTGTGATTTAATGCTATGCATTGGTGCGAGGTTTGATGACAGAATTACAGGAAAAATTGATGAATTTTCCCCAAAATCAAAAAAAATTCATGTAGATATAGACGCAACGTCAATAAATAAAAATGTTGAAGTAGACCTATCTATTATTGCTGACTGCGGTAAATTCCTTAATGAAGTACTCAAAATTATGGAAAATAGAAATAATAAATTCCAATCCTACGATTTATGGTGGAAGCAAATTGATTCATGGAAAAAAGTGAATTGCCTGCAATATAAAGCAAATTCAGATGTAATCATGCCACAATATGCTATCCAAAGATTGTATGAATTAACAAAAAATAAAGATACATACATTACGACTGAAGTCGGACAACATCAAATGTGGGCAGCACAATTTTATAAATTCGATAAACCAAATCGATGGCTAACATCAGGGGGTTTGGGCACTATGGGTTATGGCTTCCCTGCTGCAAACGGTGTTCAGGTTGCGAAGCCCGACGCGCTGGTTATAGATATTGCTGGAGATGCATCAATACTGATGAATATTCAGGAGCTTTCAACAGCGGTTCAATATCAACTTAACACAAAGATCTTTATTTTGAATAATAGCTACATGGGGATGGTCAGGCAATGGCAACAGTTATTACACGGTAATCGAATTTCTGAGAGTTACTCTGACTCATTACCAGATTTTGTGAAGCTTGCAGAGGCTTACGGTGCAACTGGTATACGTGCGAAAAAGCCAGCTGAACTTGATGATGCAATTTTGGAGATGATCGATACGCCAGGACCTGTTATTTTTGACTGCGTTGTTGCAAATCTTGAAAATTGTTTTCCAATGATTCCATCAGGTAAGGCTCATAATGATATGTTACTTGGTGAGAATGTATCTGATGAAGAAGTAGCAAACGCTATTGATGATGATGGAAAAATAATGGTTTGAAAATTAATTTATGAGTGAATGAAATGAACAAGAAAAATCCTGCTTCAACTTATGATATCATCTCAATAAATGAAGATGATGAAAGACATACATTATCTATTATTGTTGACGACGAACCAGGCGTTTTAGCAAGAGTCATTGGGCTCTTTGCTGCGAGAGGATTTAATATTGACTCGCTCACTGTGTCTGAAACAGAAAGCAAACAGCAACTATCCAGAATTACACTTGTAACATCTGGATCGCCAAGTGTAATTGAAAAAATAAAAGTTCAAGTTGATAGGCTGGTTTCCGTTCACAGAGTGGCAGATCTTACAGCTGATTATGGTCAATATGGAGCTCTCGAGAGAGAGCTAGCGTTAATAAAAGTAAAAGGGACAGGAAACAAAAGGCTTGAGGCATTAAGATTGGCCGAAGCATTTGATGCTCAAACAGTTGATGCGAGCCTTGATAGTTTTGTTTTTCAAATAACAGGACGAACCCGTGAAATTGATAGATTTATTAATTTAATGGCTAGTGTAGGGCTTACAGAAGTATCAAGAACTGGTGTGGCTGCGCTAAAAAGGGGTGCTGGAAGCACATAATATTATGAATGAATTTAGATTTTAATACATTAACAATATAGAATAGGGATAAAAAAATGAGAGTTTATTATGATACTGATGCTGATCTTGGGCTAATAAAAAGTAAGAAAGTTGGGATTATTGGTTTTGGAAGCCAAGGGCATGCGCATGCACTAAATTTAAAGGACTCAGGGATAAAGAATATTGCTATTGGCTTGAGGGATGGTTCCAGCTCAGCCAAAAAGGCTAAGGATAGTGGTTTAAAAGTTATGTCAGTTTCAGAATTATCCGCGTGGGCCGATATGATAATGATGTGTGCACCTGATGAAATTCAGCCTGATATATACAAAGAACATATAAAGGATCACATAAAGCCTGGAACCGCTATTGCTTTTGCTCACGGTTTAACAATTCATTTTGGGCTTATCGAGCCGTCAAAAGATCTTGATGTTATAATGGTGGCCCCAAAGGGTCCTGGGCATACCGTACGAGGTGAATTCCAAAAAGGTGGGGGTGTGCCATGCTTGATGGCAATACACCAAGACTCATCTGGTAACGCTCATGATGTTGCTCTATCCTATGCAAGTGGTATTGGCGGTGGGCGCTCTGGTATAATTGAAACAACATTCAAAGAAGAATGTGAAACTGATCTATTTGGCGAGCAAGCTGTTCTGTGTGGTGGACTTGTTGAGTTAATCCGTGCTGGCTTTGAGACACTAACTGAAGCTGGTTATGCACCAGAAATGGCCTACTTCGAGTGTCTGCACGAGGTTAAATTGATTGTTGATCTCATCTATGAAGGCGGTATTGCCAATATGAATTATTCCATTTCAAATACGGCCGAATATGGAGAATATCAATCAGGACCACGATTAGTTACTGAAGAAACAAAACTTGAAATGAAAAAAATCTTAAATGATATTCAAACAGGAAAATTTGTTACAAATTGGATGAACGAGTGTAAAGCCGGGCAACCTACTTTTAAAGCTATAAGACGCCTAAATGATGCTCATCCCGTTGAAGAAGTTGGAGAAAAACTAAGAGACATGATGCCTTGGATAAAAGCCGGTAAATTAGTTGATAAAGAGAAGAACTAAGGTTAGATGAGCTCCGAAGATAACCATATAAGAATATTTGATACAACTCTACGTGATGGTGAGCAATCACCAGGCGCGACAATGACACTTGATGAGAAAATTCAGGTTGCAGAATTATTAGACGATATGGGTGTTGATATAATCGAAGCTGGATTCCCCATTGCTTCAAACGGTGACTTTGAAGCTGTATCAAAAATTGCTGAAAGATCACAAAATTCTATTATCGCAGGACTGGCAAGGGCGATTCCTGAGGATATTGACAGAGCAGGTGAAGCAGTAAAAAAAGCAAAAAGAGGTAGAATTCACACGTTTGTCTCCACATCCCCTATACATCTTGAACACCAAATGAAAAAAAACGAAGAAGAAGTTCTAGAAATCATAAAAAAAACAGTCACCTTGGCAAGGAACTATGTTGAAGATGTCGAATGGTCAGGCATGGATGCAACAAGAACATCTATCGATTTTTTGTGTAAATGTTGTGAAGTAGCAATAAAGAATGGTGCAACTACTATCAATATACCGGATACGGTCGGATACGCCATCCCTCGTGAGTTCAATAATTTGATTAAAACCTTACGGGAAAAAGTACCAGGCGCGGATGAAGTTATTTTTTCTACACACTGTCATAATGACCTTGGCCTAGCTGTGGCCAATTCTTTAGCAGGTGTCGATGCCGGCGCAAGACAGATTGAATGCACAATAAACGGACTGGGAGAAAGGGCAGGAAATGCGGCACTGGAAGAGGTTGTTATGGCGATTAATACTCGTTCTGATGCGTTACCTTACACAACAAAAATTGATACAACAAAAATACTGCGAGCATCAAAGCTCGTATCTGCTATAACATCTTTTCCAGTCCAGTATAACAAAGCTATCGTTGGAAAAAATGCTTTTGCACATGAGTCTGGCATTCATCAAGATGGGATGCTGAAGAATAGCCAGACATACGAGATAATGAACCCCGAAGCTATTGGTCTTAAGGAGTCGTCACTAGTAATGGGAAAACACTCGGGAAGGCATGCCTTTAGAGAAAAATTAGCAGATCTTGGATATAAACTTGGTGATAATGCATTTCAAGATGCGTTTGACAGATTTAAGACGCTTGCTGATAAAAAGAAGAATATTTACGATGAGGATATTATGGCTCTCGTCGATGATGAAATTTCAAGTACAAGCGAGAGACTAAAGTTTAAATCACTTATCGTGAATGCGGGAACGCAAGGACCACAAAGTGCAGAGCTTGAGATGGAAGTTGATGGTGAAATCATGAAAAATAAATCAACGGGCGATGGGCCTGTAGATGCAATATTTAATTGTATAAAATCCATATTTCCTCATGAGGCATCCCTACCATTATACCAAGTTCAAGCAGTAACAGAGGGAACGGATGCACAAGCCGAAGTTAGTGTTAGACTGGAAGATGAGGGTATATCTTTCACCGGTAGGGGGGCAGATACAGACACACTAGTAGCCTCGGCAAGAGCATACATCAGCGCACTAAATAGGTTGCTTATCGCAAAAGAGCGATCAAATTAATCATATTGGGCCCGTAGCTCAGCTGGTAGAGCAGTTGACTCTTAATCAATTGGTCGCAGGTTCGAGTCCTGCCGGGCCCGCCAGCTCAGTAACAGGATATTTATATATCTTGATATTGGTTGAGCAAGAGTTCTTTCAGTTACCCAAATCACATAATGTATTGTAATTTGCACCATTTTAATATTTAATAAGCCATTAATGAATGATTAACTATTTTAAAGGGAGAACGAAATGTTAAGAATGTTTATGTTTGTACTCGCTTTTGTAACTTTTGGTATTGCTAACGCTGAAGCTAAAGATATAAAAGTTGGTATTATTTTAGGCTTTACAGGCCCAATTGAATCGTTGACTCCTGATATGGCTGCTGGTGCAGAACTTGCATTTGCGGAAGCCTCAGACTCAGGAGCTCTATTAGGTGGATCAACCATTTCTGTAAGTAGAGCTGACTCAACTTGCATTGACTCCGCAGCAGCAACTACTGCAGCTGAAGGTTTAGTAAGTGAAGGTGTTACTGCTATTGTTGGTGCTGACTGTTCAGGTGTAACAGGTGCTGTACTTGCAAACGTTGCTGTACCTAAGGGTGTGCCGATGATTTCACCATCTGCGACATCACCTGCATTAACAACAGCAGAGGACAATGGACTATTTTTTAGAACAGCACCGTCCGACGCAAGAGGGGGTGAAGTTTTGGCAGATATCACTGCTGATAGAGGTGTGAGTAGTGTTGCGATAACTTATGTTAATACTGACTATGGTGTTGGTTTGGCTGATGTTTACGAAGCGGCAGCGGAAGCAAGAGGAATTGAAGTAACAACAAAAACACCACATGAAGGCGATAAAGCTGACTACAGTGCTGAAGTTGGCGTATTATCATCTGCTGGCGGTGATGCTCTTGTTGTTGTTGGATATCTGGACCAAGGCGGTAACCAAATCATAAGGGGTTCACTTGATACTGGTGCATTTGATACATTTATCTTATCAGATGGTATGATTGGTGACTCTTTAACTGATGCTTTTGGTTCTGAACTTAATGGATCTTTCGGCTCTATGCCAGGTTCGACAAGTCCAGGTGCGCTAAAATTTGCTGAATATGCAGAAGCAAATGGCGTAAATCCATCTGTATATGTTGGTGAGTCATATGACGCAGCTGCACTAATTGTATTAGCAATGGCATCAGCAGACTGTGACATCAGTGGTTGTGCTGGTTCTGATGACAGCGCATCTATAGCCGATAATATTTTAAGTGTTGCAAACGGACCTGGTGTAAAAATATACGCCGGTGAGCTTGCTAAGGGTATCAGACTTGCAAGCGCTGGTAATGCTATAAACTACGAAGGCGCAACCGATGTTAACTTCACAGATGGTGGGGAGGCATTCGGTGCATTCTTAGAAAAGGCAATTGAAGGCGGTTCATTTGTGAATGCTTCACAAAGATAAAAAAATGTCACCCTGTCATATATTGGCAGGGTGACCTTTAATTCTTAATTATTTTTTCAGGCAAAAGTCCTTTTGGTCTATATCTCATGACCAACAATAAACCTAAACCCATCATTAAATATCTAAAATATGGAATACTATCGATCAAGTGTTTTTTTACTTCATTGGCGTTATCAACTTGACTCAGTAGCGTATTAATTAAAAAAAGTGCGAGCGGTGCAGACTCAATCCATATAAACCAAACAACAAAACCCCCCAATATTGCGCCATAATTATTACCTGTTCCGCCAAGTAGTACCATTACCCATATCAGGAAAGTATATCTTAAGGGCTGAAAGCTTGCAGGCGTGAATAGACCATCATAAGTGACAAGCATCGCGCCTGCAAAACCAATGATTGCCGATCCAATCATAAATATGTGTAAATGACGTTTTACCACATTTTTTCCCATCGCTTTTGCTGCATCCTCGTTATCACGTATGGCGCGCATCATCCTTCCCCACGGCGATCTCAGAGCTTTTTCTGAAAAGATAAGCAATGTAATTAAAACGACTGCAAATATTAAGCTAAAGCATAATTTCACAAATACACCTGATGAGCTTATGACAAGCTCTTTTAAAGTCGCCATTTGCTGATCAATATCTGTAATTTTAGATAATCGGCTTGAATAAATAGACTCAATCATACCAATAAACCAATCGGAGTTTTGTAAGTCTACTTCATACGGTGCCGGTCTTTTTAAACCAATCACATTCTTCACACCGCGTGTCAGCCACTCTTCATGTTTCACAATAGTAATTACGATACCTGATATTAAGAGCGTTGCAATTGCAAGATAATCTGACCTTAGGCCTAAGCAAACCTTTCCTGTTACGAATGCTACGAATGCTGCAAGTAGCGCCCCGACGAACCATGAAAATATGATAGGCATATTGAAACCACCAAGATAGCCGCTTGTTGCAGCATCAATTGACTCAATAGCATGTATTGAAGGACCAGAAACAACTTTCATTATTGGTACAATTGATATTACAAGTACAAAAATAATATAATTTTTATATTTTGATGTAACTTTGCTATGTACATAAAATACTGCATAAACCAGTGCTGCTAGTAATAAGCCAGACATAATAATACCTGTACCACCTGCATCCCATGCTGCATATACAGGTGGGACGGATATAACAATTACTGCGAGCCCTCCAATGGCCAAGAAACCCATCACTCCAAAGTTAATCAATCCTGAATAACCCCATTGCATATTTACTCCCATGGACATTACCGATGAGATTAAGCATAAGTTGAGTATCGATAAAGCAACTCCCCATGATTGGAAAAAACCAACAAGCATAATCAGAAGGCCCATGATTGTGAAGGCAATTTTTATATCAAGATTATTCTTCAAATTACCTTTCCTTTAAATATTCCGTTTGGTCTGTAGATGAGAACCACAATTAGTATAGCGAAAGAAATTGCAAATTTATAATCAGTTGAAATATATTGCACTAAGCTATTTGGCTCAAGCTGTTCTGGGAGCAAATATATAAAAAATTTTTTATATGCATAGGTTAAGCCAATTTCAGTGAATGCAATAACGAAGCCACCATAGAACGCTCCGAGAGGATTTCCTATCCCACCGACTATGGTTGCCGCAAATATTGGTAGCAGATTATTCCAATATGCGAGTGGTTTAAAACTTTTGTCTAGTCCATAAAGGGTTCCAGCGATCGTTGCTAATATTGAGACGAGAATCCAAGTAAGTAGAATAATTTTTCCAGGATCAATACCTGATAAAAGAGCCAAATCTTCATTGTTTGAGTAAGCCCTCATTGATTTACCAGTTTTTGTTTTGTTAAGAAAATAAAATAACAAAGAGCATGTGATAATTGTAGTGATGAAAGTTATTAGCTGTGTTGATTTTATTGCAAGACCCTCATTTAGTCCCGTTAGATTTTTAAATTCGTTTGCCTTTAGGATGAATCTTGACCCATCCATAAAAGTAACATCTCCGGGTCCAATAATTATTCGAACAATTGCATTAAGTATAAACATCACACCTAAGCTAACGACAATTAATATAACCGGATCACTCTTTTTCTCTCTGTAGTATTTAAATACGGCCTTATCAAAAAATATGCTAATTAAGATTGTTGCGATGATACCGATTGGTAATGCAATAAGGGCCGTAGGTAGTACACCAAGTGATATTCCTATAGACTGCAGGTACCATGTAAATAAGATCACTATCATAGTTGCAAATGCCATAAGGTCTCCGTAGGCAAAATTTGCAAATCTGAGAACTCCGTATATTAGTGTAACACCTATTGCCCCAAGTGCTAACTGGGATCCATATGTAATGGCTGGCACCACAATGAAATTTGTTAGAAGAATTATTGAGTTTAATAAGTCCATTTACCCACCTAAGAAAGACCTTTTTATTTCATTATCATTAAGTAAATATTCACCCGATCCTTCATATGCATTCCTGCCAGTTACGAGAATATAACCTCGATCCGATATATCTAGAGCTTGTCTTGCATTTTGCTCTACCATAAGAACGGCTATATTTTTTCCCTTGATGTTTAGTATGTGCTGAAAAATCTCATCCATGACAACGGGTGAAACACCTGCGGTCGGTTCATCAAGCATGAGGACTTTTGGATCAGTCATTAATGCCCTTGCCAGAGCAACTTGCTGCCTTTGCCCTCCTGATAGCTCACCCGCAAATTGATCACTTTTTTCCTTGATTATGGGGAATAAATCAAACATTTCGTTTAGTCTATCATTGATATCTCCTTCTATTAAAAAGGCACCCATTTCAAGATTTTCTCTAACAGTTAATTCTGTAAATATATTATTAGTTTGGGGAACAAATGATATACCTGACTTTATCCTATCTTGTGGTTTCATCTTATTTATATTTTTGCCCTCTAAAAAAACATCGCCAGTCGAATTATTAAGAATTCCAAGCATGGCCTTCATGGCTGTTGACTTTCCGGCGCCATTTGGACCGAGTATTGAAACAATCTCACCCCGTTCAACCTCAAAGTAGCAATCCTCAATTATATTTGCTCCACCATAACCTCCAGTAAGTTTCTTTGCTGAAAAAAACATTATTTTTTTACACCTCTGCCTAAGTATGACTCAATGACCTCATCATTCTTTCTTATTTCGTCAGCCGTCCCTTTAAATAATACGGAGCCCTCCGCAAGAACAATTATTGGGTCACATAACCTGCTTATTAAATCAAAGTCATGCTCAATCATACAGAATGTATAACCTTTTTCATTATTGAGACGTAATATTGACTCTGCTATATCATTCAATAAGGTTTTATTAACACCCGCGCCAACCTCATCAAGAAATACGATCTTTGCATCCACCATCATTGTGCGCGCGAGTTCGAGTAGTTTTTTTTGCCCACCAGACAGATTGCCCGCCAATTCATTTTTTAGATGGTCAATTTTCAGAAATTCTAATACTTCAAACGCTTTTTGTTTTATTACATCATCTTCTTCCTGAATCTTCCTTCTGTTGACTAATGAATAGAGCAAATTCTCTCCTGCTTGATTGCCAGGGACAACCATAAGATTTTCTACAACTGTCATATTTGTGAATTCGTGTGCTATTTGAAATGTCCTGAGCATGCCCAATTCAAAAAGTTCGTAGGACTCGAAACCTGTTATATTTTCACCATTATATAAAACTGATCCTGACTCGGGCTTTAGATGCCCGGTAATAACATTGAAAAGTGTGCTCTTACCTGATCCGTTTGGGCCGATTATTCCCGTAATAGAGCCTTCTTCTATATCTATTGTACAATCGTTCAATGCGACAAGGCCACCAAACCTCTTTACTATATTTTGAACATTGAGAAGTGTTTCACTCATATGAAAGACCCAAAAAATAATCGATTATTATTTTATTTTTTATGGATATACTATCATAATTACAGATTAATTGTATTCTAAAACTTTATTGAATTCAAAGATACCTGTTGTGTTGTTTTTGCTATTAAAATGTTATTGCTTTAAATACCAAGAGGTAAAAATCAATTTTATTAAACACCTCTAAAGCATCGATGTTAAGCGATATGAGGTATAAATATATAAAAAAACTTAAAATTGCTTCAGGGATTTGCTTTGAATATTGAGTATTTTTTTTATAACTAAGAAAGTAATTATTAATTGTAATAAGCCTCAAAACTATAATAATAAGTGCTGAGAAACACTTAAAAGTGCAATAGATCAATGAAAGTGTTATTGCAATTATTATTGTATATCTAAACTGCTTATTACTAATATCAATTAGGTGATTTGTTACTGTATAATAGAGCGCATAAACTGTGATTACATCACGAATAAAATATAAAATTTGTTTTTTTTGGAGCATTGGCATTATTTTTCCATACCCATTTTTCTCATTGGCATGCTGTCTATAACATCAAACAAGCTCTCCAATAGTTTTAAGTCTTTTGAGTATCTCTTAAGTGTGCCATCAAGACCTACAAGATAAAGGCCAAAAGTATCCTTATTTATTAACGGTATTTGATTTATATCGAAATCATCTCGCGTAATGGCAATGTGTTTTAGCTGTCTCTCCTCAATTGCTTGATTGTTATTTATAAAAAAGCGATTAATTTCCTCTTTCATGAAGGACTGAGATTCATCATCGTGGAAATAGGAAATTAGTAGTCTTTTTTTCCATTTATATTTTTGGAACATTATAAATAATCTATTACAATAAATTTTTTAAACTGTTATAAATATAGCAGAGAGGAAAGGATAATAATATGATTAATGCAGTAATGGTCGGGCTTGGATGGTGGGGGAAACATTCCATTGAGTCAGTCAAAGACAAAAGTGAAAAAATTAAAATTATTGGTGCATGTTCAAAGAATAGTGATCAACATTCAGCTTACCTAAAGAAAAATGATTTAATAATCTATCAAACTTATGAAGATGCTCTCAAAGATGAGAATATTGATGCGGTAATTTTGACGACACCGCATACGACGCATACCGAACAAATTATAGCAGCTGCAAATCATAATAAACATGTATTTGTTGAAAAACCGATGACACTTACAAAATCGGATGCAATTATGTGTGTCAAGGCACTAGAAGATAAGAAACTGAAATTGGGTATAGGCTTTAGTAGAAGGTTCCAGCCTGCGTATATTGATTTACTTAAAATGATCAGTGATGGCGAGATAGGTGATGTGCTCCACATTGAAGGAGAGCAATCTGGCCCAAGCGCGTACAAGCTTAAAGAGGGTATGTGGAGAGCTTCAAAAAGTGAAAGTCCCGGAGGGGCAATGGCTGCGCGTGGCACACATGTTATGGACGCAATGATAAGTATAGCTGGAGCAGTTGAGAAAATATCATGCATAAGTGAAAGGAGAGTCCTTGATATTGACCTAGACGATACAACCTCAATGCTAATGAAATTCAAAAGTGGAATATCAGGTTATCTTGGAACAATTTACGTAACAGCTGATATCTGGAGACTGCATGTCTATGGATCGATGGGGTATTTATTGATGGATGCGGAGACAAGGCTAATCAAGAAAACACTGGATAATAAAGAGACAATTATTAATTATCCAAATGCTAATATAGTTGGTTTAACATTAGAAGCATTTGCTGATGATATTGAAGGGAAAGCGCCATTCCCTGTCACCACTGATGAAGCAATAGATGGTGTTGCTGCTTTTGAGGCTATGGTTAAATCAGCTGAAAATAACAGTAATTGGATTAGCGTAGACTAATACTTCGGGGGTAATATCTCTAATCTTTCGTTTGACCAACTGACTCACGACAAGGTCCGTACATGCAAGTGAGCAGGAGTATAATTCCTGAGACGACTGCAATCATACCAGCGGCACTAACAGAATTTTCACTACCAAACCAAAGTGGACCGTATCCTGCGATTATATAGCCAAAAATTGCTGCTAATATTGCAAAAACTATTGACCAAATAACCTGAATACCTAGCTTATTTGTCATTAGCCGTGCTGCCGCCGGTGGGCAAATAAACATAGCAATCACAATGATAGAGCCCACTGACTCAAATGCCGCAACAGCTGCGATTGCGGTTATGATAACTAGCGAAAAGTTAATTATTGAGGAATGAATACCAATAGTTCTCGCATATTCTTCATCAAACGTTACAATTTTTAACCAGCGCCAGAATATCACTGTCAGAGAGAGAATAAATCCACAAACAAAAATAATACGAAATAATTCATCGGGTAGCGTTTTCAATACGTCAAGATCAAACAATGATTGCCACCCTTGTGCTTTTAACCAAATCAGGGACTCTAAGTTTCCCATTAATGCATGTTCAACATCGAGATGTACTTTGCTCGTATCTGTTTGTTCCAAAATTAATACCCCTAGCGCAAACATACCTGTGAATACAACCCCCATTGCTGCACCAGGCTCAATTTTTCCCAATCTTTTAATAACTTCTATAAGTATGACAGCGACTAATGCCGCTCCTGCAGCGCCCAACAACATTGGTATTGTGGAAATAACTCCTGTGAAAATGAAAGCAATAACAATACCGGGTAGCACAACATGACTGATTGCATCACCAATTAGTGCTTGGCGTTTTAGTATAAGAAAGTTGCCTGGGACCGCACAACTTATTCCTGCCAGAATACCAATTAAGATTGGCGTCAAAGAAAATTGAATAAATTCAGTAATCATACGTTATACTCTTAAATTTGTGAGATTTGATATATTGATCAACTTTCAAAAGCTCTTCTTTTGTGAGTGTTTCCTCAATTAGTTTGATGCCATAATTTATGTTCATATCTTTATCTGGATATACTTCTTTGGCTGCAATCCACCTATTTTCATCAATAAGGATTTTTGTTACTAATTTTTTACCTTTATCGGTCAAACCATCCGATCTTGAGAGGCCCTCATTTGCTAATAATTTTCGAGTAAATGAGCTAACAACATTCTCACCTTTTGCAATTGTGAGTAATCCTTGACGACGGTGGATATTAGATTTAGTTTTTCGACGCTCTATGAATGTTGAGAATACTCCACTGTTTGGTGCAAGAAAAAGTGAAAGCACAAATAGGACTATTGCAATCAATACAATAATTGGGCCTGTTGGCAGCGATGGCGCTGAAGCAGATAGAACTGCCCCAATATACCCCGATAAACCACCTAAAAAGCCTGCAATCACAACGACTTCATCCGTACGATTACTCCAGAAGCGTGCTGTTACTGCTGGTATTATTAGCATTGCGACAATTAAAATTAAACCAACAAGTTTCATTCCAATAACGGTCACTCCTAGGACAAGCCCCATCATTAAAAGGTCAATTTGTCGAACATCATAGCCCACAGATATTGCGTAATCTTTGTCAAAGGAAACAATTGTTAAGGGGCGGCGCGCGATCCAGATTCCTAAAATACTAAAAAATCCTCCAATAGCAATTACAATTGCATCTTGAAATAACATTCCAGCTGTTGAACCAAGGAGAAAACTTTCTAGCCCTGCTTGTCTACCACTGCTCATTGTCTGAATAACTGTAAGAAGAACGATACCAGCGCCAAAAAAAACTCCTAGTACGCTGCCAATCGCTGCATCCTCAGGTAAGCGTGTACGTCGAGGAATCCACTCTATTATGAATAGACCTATGAGCGCTGTTATTGCTGAACCACATAATAATCCCAATATGCTGCGACCATCTCCTCCAAGCCAAATCATTATAATGAAAGCAACTCCAATACCAGGCAAGGTTGCGTGGGCTATTGCATCTGAAACAAGCGCACGCTTTCGCAGAAAAAGGAATGTTCCAGCCGAACCTGCGGCGATACCTAAAAGTATAGCTCCAACGGTAACGAGGGCAACATTGTAACCCGCTTGAAATAGCATTGCTTGTAGAAAAGTATTCATTTAGTAGGGCGATCTTTGGGGGCAGATAACTCCTCTGCATGGGTTAGTTCAAGTTTTCCACCATATGTCGATTGTAAATTTTCGTTGGTAAAAGTTTCATTAATCAATCCTTCTGCAATATTTTTTATATTGATCATGAGTACGTAGTCAAAATAATCGCGAACTGTTGCTAAGTCATGATGAACTGCAATTATAGATTTATTTTTTGATTTTAAGGATTTTAAGACGTCAATAATTGCTCTTTCAGTTGCCGCATCAACACCAGAAAATGGTTCATCCAAAAGATATATTTCGGCGTCTTGCGCAAGAGCTCTCGCTAAAAATACCCTTTGTTGCTGGCCACCTGATAATTGTCCAATCTGCTGCTGCCACATGTCAGCCATACCAACTCGATCTAGGCAATCCATTGCAATGGAAGTTTGCTCCCCTTTCATTCTTCCAAGTAATCCAACCTGTCGATAGAGGCCCATTTGTACGACATCGATTACATTTGTTGGAAAATCCCAATCAACACTTACTCTTTGAGGTACATATGCAATTTTTTGCAGGTTATTTTTTATTGGATTATCGAAAATATGTACTTGCCCAGCAAGAATTGGTTGCACTCCAATTACTGCTTTAAGAAGCGTTGATTTTCCAGCGCCATTCGGTCCAATTATGGCCGACATAGAGGCAGTAGGAAAATTTGCATCAACTGAAAATATGGCAGTCTTATCTCCATAAGAGACGGTTAAACCCTGTATTTTCAGTGCTGGCTTGGACGGGGTTATCTCAGATGTGTTCGTACTATTAATCATGTTGGAAATTTTAAATATTCAGTTCTAACATTTTTATTTGAGCTTATTTAACATACCAGCATGTGGTGCATCACCGCCGAGGGCAATTGCAATTTTTGTAGAGTTTGAGTCAATCATACCGATATATGTCCCTTCATAACTACCAGGTTCACCCATCGCATCAGAAAATAGCTCACCACCAATACTGACTTCATATCCCTTAGCTCTGGTACCTTCCACTAAAGCTCTAATATTACGGTCACTTACTGATGTTTCAATAAAGACAGCTCGTATATTCTTTTCTATAATTAAATCCACAAGTTCCGAAATACGCTTCAAACCAGCCTCAGACTCTGTTGAAATACCCTGAATACCAATGACATCATAGCCGTAAGCTTGTCCAAAGTAATTAAATGCGTCATGTGAGGTGAGTAGTATACGGTTTTTTTGTGGGACGGACGTAAGAACGTTATTTGCATAATTTTCAAGCTGTTCAATTTCTTTCATATAAATTTCTGCATTATCGCTAAATTTAGTTTTCGCATCTGGTAAAATTTCAATAAGAGCGTCTCTCACATTTAAGACGATATAAGACCAAATATTCGGATTCATCCAAAGATGTGGATCGAAACGATCAACATATTCATCTGAACCTATGAGCAATTTATGTGGTACATTCTCAGCAACAGCGATGACAGGCCTTTCATTACCGAGTTCTATAAGAAACTCTTCCATTTGCGCTTCAAGATAAAGACCATTCCATAAAACTAAATCAGCATTTGCTAGAGACACAATATCTGATCTTGTTTGTCTATAGGCGTGTGGATCAACACCAGAGCCCATAAGGACTTTAATATTAACATGGTCTTCTGCAATATTTGATACGGCGTCAGCTATCATACCTGTGGTGACAACAATATTTGGTTTTTCATTTGCGTATGCGGAAGACCAATGCGCGCACATTACACATAGTATGAGTGTAAATAATTTGCAAAATAACTTTATCTTATACATCTAAAGATAATAATGCAATTAAGAATGATTTGCAAGAAGGTAATAGAATAAATGTATTTTGTACTTTTTCTGTGGTAAATATTATACAAAAACTAATAAGGATACTTAGACATTCTCATTGCAAACCCAATCGCGGATGTCATCTCCGTAGGCCTCAAATCCATCATTTTTGATTACCACAGTATCTTCTAGTTTAACAAACCCGACATCATCATATTTCAGATCGGTTTCAATAGACAATACCATTCCTGACTCGAGAGATTTCTCTTTGTAAGGGGCAGGGTATGGTATGACACCCTTATCATACATGTGGGGCGCTTCATGTTGGATCATGCCCATTCCATGAGCGACAAATTTAAAATTTAGAGTTTTATCACACTTTGATATCTCGCGATGTGCTGCTTCTATTATTTCATTACCTGTTATTCCAGCTTTAATCACAGAACGAGGGGCGTCATTAATTGCACGGACTTGTGATAGTAAGTCACACATCTTGCTCGAAGGTTTACCCATCACTGCCATTCGACATAAGTCACCAAGGTAACCTTTTAGATTTGCACCTGAGTCGAGCGATAGAATTTCACCCTTATTCCAAGAAAGTTTTTTTGAAGGGGTACGGTTATATGATTTTCCAGCAGCTACAAGGCAATACTCAAAATTCATACCTAATTTTGTTTCTTCTTCTTTTAGCGCTTGGGCAATTGAATGCGTATTTGTACCGGGCTTTGTCATTGTCATGACTTTTTTCATGCAAGCAGTAATATTATCTGAAGCCTTTTTTAACAACTCAAGCTCTTGGTCTGTTTTGACTGAACGTAGCTCTTGCATCAAAACTAACACATCAACAAATTCAACATCTGGAAGATTTTTCTTGAGAGCAATATATGTGTCTGTTGGTGTGTTACAGAGCTCAATTCCAATTCTCTTTTTCGAATACCCGAGTTCAATCACTTTCTTTGCCGCTTCATGTCCCGCTTGACTGGTATTCCATTGTATATTCTTTATATCTTTAATCCATAATGGCTCAACTTCTTGTTGTTGACCCTCTAACATGTGTCCAATGTAGAATGCCATTTCAGGTCTACCTTTTGGGTATCCAATAGTTGGCAAATAACGACTGATACCAATTGAGTCTTTTTGCGCAAAGAAAAAAAATTTATACCCACCTAATAAATATTGGGCTGTATTCTTATCATTTATAATTAAGAAATCAATACCATGTTCATCCAGTAATTTATCTAATTTAGATTGATCAAATGGTAATTGCATGTGCCGCCATTCTATAAGGTTAGGCTTTGGAAATCATTTTTTAGTAAATTTCTACCCCACTGTGAAAACTGCATATCTTGGTTGAAATGGATATGAGATGAGCAAGCCTGGACATCCATTAGTGCGCTTGTTATCGGAGATCCATTATATATACCATTTGCTCCACACACTTGCTGCATGATAGATACAGACTCCAGAGTTATTTTGACTGCATAAGCTGCATTTCTCTTATATTTTAGTTTATTATTTGTTGAAATTTGTCCATTCTCGTGCATTTGTCTTTCAACTTCAATACAGTCATTTCTTAATATAAGTCTCGCAGCGTCTATTCTGGATGCAATTTCTCCCAACCTGTTATGTATAGTTGGGATATCTGACATTTTCATATTTGAGGTACTAGTTGATCTTTTTTCGATCCATTCTAGAAGTAAATCAAGGCATAACTGCGCACCGCCGATTGCACACCCGGCAAGTCCATGCCCACCAATTGACGCTGTAGGAATTTGATACATTAAATTCTTATTTAGATCTACACCTTTGAATGTATGGCCATCTCGGTTTACAGAAAATGATTGTAACTTATATTCGGGTACAAATAATTCATTAATTTTAACTGAACAGCTACCAGTTTGCTTCATACCATACGTATCCCAATCATTTAAGATTTCATATTCACTTTTATGAAGAATACACTGGTGCCAATCTTTTGTTCCATTATCATCTAGCATGAATGCGAAAAAAGACCAATCTGAAATCTCAATTCCAGAGCAAAAATTCCACAGCCCAGTAAGGATTACGCCATCTTCTACTTTTTTTGCGCTACCTTGTTGATAGATATTTCCTGCTGCGATTAGAGCATTCGGATTATCATCCCAGATTTCTCTTTGAATTCTCTCATCAAATACTGCAAGAGTCCGGTGATGTGAGGCCATATTAGCAACGATCCAGCCAGTTGAGCAATCTGCTCGAGAAATTATTTCAGGAATATCGAACCAGGCTTCAAAATCCAGCTCCCAACCACCCCATTGCCTTGGCTGAAAGTATCTAAATAAGCCCTCTTGGTGGAGTAAGTCTATGATATCTGGGGAAACATTGGTGTCAGATGATTTAATATTACTTTTGATGTCTCTAATCTTAGGGATAAGAGATAAAGCACGCTCGTTTGCATCTTTATTTGATACCACTGATATTTCGTTTAGATTATCTTTTAGCATTTAATTTAAAGAGAGAATTTTCTGTATTTTTACTTAAAATCTGATTCTGACAGATTAAGTAGCCTTAAGGCATTCAATCCACAAATTTTCTCTCGTTCCTCTTCTGTTATACTTTCAACTTGGTATACGTGTTCGACTGGGTCATGTTCTGCCATATCAGCCGGATAGTCTGTCCCGATCGCAACATGGTCAGCACCATATTTTTTTATTAAAAATTCTAATTGGTCGACTGAAAAAACAAGCGTGTCAAAGTAGAACTTTTCTAAGTAAGTAGATGGTTTTTTATAAATTTTTTGTCGACCGTCAATTCTTGCACCGTATACATGATCCATGCGGGCCGCATAACTAGCAGGAAATGCCCCACCATGTGATAGATAAAATTTGATATTTGGGTATCTTTCCATAACGCCATCAAATATCAAGTAATGGATAGCAACTGTTGTATCAAGAGGATTTCCAATTACATTTAGCATGTAATGCTCACCGAAGCGATCGCTGTAGAATGATGATGGATGAATAAATATTAGAATATCATGCTCCTCGCACCTCTTCCAAAAAGGCTCCAATCTCTCCGCTGATAGTTCTTCTTTTCCTACTCGTGCCCCAATTTGTATACCTCTGAAATCAAGTTCATTGACACATCTATCTAGTTCTTTAATTGCAAGTTCAGTATCTTGTAACGGAACAGTTCCAAGACCAACGAGTCTCTTAGGATTTGTTTTTGCGGTTGCAGAAATATTATTATTTATTATTTCTGCAGACTCAGCACAAAGATTTTTATCAACCATATAAAAAAATTGTTGTGGTGAACAAGATAATGCTGATACATCCAGCAATGATTTATCCATTTGCTCAAGTCGTACATTGATATCAGTAAATGGTATTTCACGATCTTCAGATTGTTTTTTATTAACTTGTTTTGTTAAATCACTTGCAACACCAACTGAAGGATGAAAGTCCTGGGGTAGATGGGGTTTTACCAAAGCATCTGACTCCGGAGTTCGCATATGATTGTGAAGATCAACAGTTAAGGTCTTTGGTCTTTTTGCCGGTCCTGTTGGGTGTTCTCGCCCTGCAGTTGGTCCATATGGTCTTAATTCAATATCATGTTGAGTCATCTTACATTATCTCCTAATTGACGTATTTGCATTATTAAACAGATCTTTTTTATAGCATCGTGTAGAATATCTACTCCCACCAGTGAAGAGCATCTTTATTTTCACCTTGCTTGCTATTAGGGCCGCTCCCATTAGTGCGGAGGAACATTTTCTTGTCATGACCCGCTTTAATCTTACCGTTAAATACATCGACTAACCAATCCATGCACATCATATGACAGTCATGTCTATCTTGCCCGGTACCCTTGAACATAACCGCTTGATGGTATGTATCCTCGTAGACCCATAACTCTTTAGGGGATTTTACCTTTTCGTAGAAATTATAAACAAGTTCGACAGGACTTCTTGAGTCATATTCACCAACAGTTAGTAGAATTGGACACTTAATGTCTTTCTCTCTTCCTTCGACTGTCATTTGTGCAACAATTTTGTCGAGCTCTTCTTCACTTTTTGCTCCAGTTAAGTATCCAAATAATTGTTTATATCTCGGTGAAAATGTATCTAATATGTAATATTTATCAAGGTAAGAAGCCCAAGGCCCAACAACGCCTTTTATTCTTGGATCTCCAGATGCTGCAACTTCGAGACCCCAATGCGATCCCATTGAGACTGCGAATATGCCTATTTTATCTTTGTCGACCTCAGGTCTTGTTTCGAGCCAATCAACGATTTTGAGAACTGCTCTCTCATAATTACCATGAGTTAATTTTTGGTTTCGGATATTGCTCATACCTTGCCCTGGTCCATCAATAACAAGTAAATGCATACCACGTGCGTGTGCTTCAACTACTTTTGGATCGGGCCACATCTCTTTAGTCATGTCACATCCTGGAATAAAAATCATTGTTGGTGCGACATCGACTCCAGGACACAAGAAAAAATTACATTGTAGTTGCATATCCTCGAATGGTACTTCCACTCTTTCAATTGTATAAGGGGCGAGTTCGATAACTTTCTCAAAGTTCGCTATACATCGACCGTGTAAATATTTTTTTTCATCGTTTGTTTCTAATACTGGATGTTGAGCAGCTGCAAACTTAGCTGATGCTCTGTAATATAAGTCAAATGCAGTTGATGTATGCCCTGCTTGCTCTTCTTCTTGTGCGACTTTTTCAAGTCTTTGAGCCTGTCTACCAAGATGTTTCGATATTTGTCCATGACTCTTTACTGTTCCTGGAAGCTCACGACCCTCTTCATCCCAATGAAATACACGACCGGTTTCTTTGACAATCCAGTCATAAATCCATTGATGACCATCTCTATTTAATCTTGGTGTACGCATTATGTATCCCCCCTTTAACACAAAATATTTTGAACATAATTATTAATTTACTTAGTATAATTTATAGGATAAAAACAGATTATTTGAAACACATAATTTAAATATTATTGAATAATTCAATAATCTCACAAAAAATCTAAATAAGTATACTGGATGTATTTATCACTCAATTTTCCATCACTAAAAAGCAACGAGTTTAAAAAATATACTGCTGGCAATTTTTTTGCAATGAATGGAATATGGATTAACCGAGTTATTATTGGTTGGCTGGCGTGGGAATTAACAAATCTAGCGACTTGGGTTGGTTTTTTATCATTTTTATTATTTGCCCCAACTATAATTGCGGGTCCATTTTTTGGTGTTGTGATTGATAGGGTGAATATAAAGAAATTTGCCATATACACTCAGTCAATAATTGCCATCACAGTTTTTATCTTATGGTTCCTCTACAATTTTAAGCTATTAAATATATATAATTTAAGTCTTATTGCGCTTGTCATTGGTATTTTTACATCAGCAGACCGGACAACGCGTATGACACTTGTGCCACGAATAATTGATAGAAATAACTTAGCGAATGCGATTGCTGTTCATGGTATCAATTTTAATTCGGCAAGGCTTATTGGGCCAGCGCTTGCTGGACTATTAATACAGATACTTAGTTTTGAAATAACAATATTTATTAATTTTTTATTTCTCATTGCAATGCCATTAACTCTAGTGTCTATAAGTGTATCCAAAAAAGATGGAGAACCAGGTAAAAAAAAGAATATTTTATTAGAATTTCTAGACGGTGCGAGATTCGCAATTAATCACAATATAATTTTTGAAGCATGCGCTATTACTGCTGTTTTTTCATTATTTGCAAGAGGGACTGTTGAAATTCTTCCAGCGCTGGCAGGGGGAGTTTATGATGTAGGACCGCAGGGTCTAGGTCATCTTATGGCAACTGCGGGCGCAGGAGCGCTAGTCGCGGCAATATTTATTGCGATGAGGAGATCAAAAGATCAAGAAAAAGGTATCCCTTTTCGGGTTTATTTCACATCTTTTCTTGGTTTGCTTGCAATAATTACTTTAGGGATGTCGGGTAGCTGGTCACTCGCACTCATTTCAGTTTTCATCATTGGTTTCTCAATGACAATTAATGGCATTGATCTTCAAGCAGTAGTTCAATTGGAGTTAAATGATACATATCGGGGAAGGGTCATGAGTTTATGGGTGGTTCTTGTAATTGGTCTTGCCGCTGTAAGTGCAATTTTTATGGGCGCTATTGGGGATATCTTTGGTATTGAAAATACACTTATAATTTTTTCAATACTTGGTATTATATCTTTGATTACGCTATTATTGCTGCTAAAGAAGAAATTTTGATTACAAAAAAACTTATACGTGAGGTTTAATATGAGAGCTGCTGTTGTTGGACTTGGTTGGTGGGGTAAGGTGATTGTAAAAAATCTTGCTAAAAGTGATAAAATAAATGTCGTATGCGGTGTCGATCAGGACCTATCGCAGCTCAAAGAATTTGGTGTTGAGTATAATATCGAGCTTCGCGACAGTTATGCGTCGGTTTTGTCTGACGCGAGCATCGACAGTGTAATTTTAGCAACGCCAAATCGTCTTCATCATACCCATATAATTGAGGCTGCTGAAGCAGGTAAATTTATTTTTTGTGAAAAACCGTTGTGCTTAAGCACTAAAAATGCAAAGGAAGCCATTAAATCATGTAAGGAGAATGGAATTGTGTTGGGGCTCGGTCACGAAAGAAGATTTGAGCCGGCAATGAAGAGCCTCTTTGATCATGTCGCTCGCGGTGATATTGGCAGAGTGCTACATGTTGAAACTAATTTTAGTCATGATTTATTTGATAATCTGAGTAAAGATAATTGGAGATTTAATCCAAAAGATGCCCCTGGAGGTGGCTTTACTGCTAGAGGAATTCATTTGACAGATTTTATGGTTCATATGTTTGGTGGAGCCAAGAGGGTTTATTCAACAATGTCTAGCATTGCCTATGAAAAGCCTCGCATCGATACTATGTCGGCAAATATTGAATTTAGTAATGGTATTACTGGTATAGTTTCAGTCTCAATTGCTACTCCATTTTATGGAAGATATACTGTATTTGGGGATAAGGGTTGGATTGAGGCGAGAGAGATTAATAATTTTGAACACGACGATCCAGGTGAATTAGTCTTCTGTAAGCAAGGAGGAGAGAGGATTATTACAAATCATCCACATACAAATACAGTCCTAGAAAATTTTGAATTATGGCACGACGCCTGCGTTAATAATCAAGATTACCCAATTACACCGGAGGAGATGATAGCAAATATAGAGATTTTCGAAGCAATTGTAAAGTCTGGTGAAACGGGAGAAATAGTTGATATATGATAAGCTTATTTAAGATCAAGTTCAGCTCTTTTATTCGCTTCCCTAAAAATCTTGTGAGAATGCTCAACTTTATATTCCGCCTCTTCAAGTGTTTCTGTATCCCACTCACTTTTCGGTGTTTCAAAAAAATCTCCGCCGTAGACATGCAGTGCACATGTGAATTTGTTTGTGGGGTTAATCACAGAGTGAATGATATCACTACCTAGCGGAACTGTATCATGCTTTTCTAGGGATTTTGCCCCTGCAGCCTCAATCTTTCCATGTTCTCTGTTATCTAATTTACGCCAGAATATATTATCCTCTCTACCAGAATAAACACCAATTGCCGCCCACATGTTGTGGTTATGAGGCATAATTGTCATATTTGGAGTCCAAATAACATTAAGTATCGAAAACTTATCTGATTGATATATTTTTTGAATTCCACCCTGCGTTGGTTCACCAAAATATCTAAAAAGATCTGTTGGGTTCTCAACTGCCTTTGAGAGGATATCGATCACTGCCTTGTGATTGTTCTTCTTTTCAATTCTGCTATCACATTCTTGAATAAATTTATCAATATCAAACATATGAATATTTTTTCTATTTTTTAATAAAAAATTATTATATCATAAACAGCGACGTTGTTAACCCCTATATATATCAAAATAACTCACTGTTTTATGACCGGAAAAAAGCCACGTATATTAAATAAAATTTATGCTCTTGAAGATCTCGAAGTTCACGCAAAAAAACATCTTCCAAAACCTGTATTTGGATATGTAGCCGGTGGAGCTGAAAGAAACCATACACTGCGCAATAACGCAGAAGATTTTGCAAATTATAAGTTTGTGCCAAATATTCTTCGAAACGTATCTGAGCGATCCACGAAAACTGAGATATTTGGTAGGCAATGGGATGCTCCTTTTGGTATTTCACCTATGGGTGTGAGTGCGCTTGCCGCATACAGAGGAGATATTGTTTTAGCTGATGCAGCACAAAAAATGAATATCCCAATGGTTATCAGTGGCTCATCTTTAATTCCAATGGAGGAAATAATTAAGTTAGCGCCCGGGACATGGTTTCAGGCATATCTCCCTGGAGAGCATGATAAGGTTGAAAATCTTGTTTTACGGGTAAAAAAAGCAGGCTTTGAGACGCTCGTTTTAACTGTTGATGTTGCGGTTTTGGCAGGGAGAGAGAATAATCTTCGAAATGGTTTTTCGACGCCACTTAGACCATCATTTAGTTTACTTTATCAAGGCTTAACACACCCAAATTGGTCCATGAATACTTTTCTGAAAACTATATTTAAACACGGCATGCCCCACTTTGAGAATTTTCTAGCGGAAAGAGGTGAGCCGGTGTTTTCTGCATCAATAAACAGAGATTTTGGTAAAAGGTCAAATCTCAATTGGGAACACTTGAAGCAAATTAGAAAACTCTGGGATGGTAATTTAATTGTAAAAGGTATTCTAAATAAGGGAGACGCTCTCAAAGCTATCAATTTAGGCGCAGATGCTATTATAATTTCAAACCATGGTGGTCGGCAGCTAGACTCAGCGATATCCTCAATTAAAGCCCTTGAAAATATCAGGCCGCACGTAAAAGGTGACTGTAAATTATTCGTAGATAGTGGCTTTAGAAGGGGTACTGATGTAATAAAAGCGCTTGCTTTAGGAGCGGATTTTGTCTTCATTGGGAGACCCTTTCTCTATGCGGCTTCAATAGCCGGTACATCTGGCGTTACACACACCATTAATTTATTGAAAGAAGAAATAGACAGAGATATGGCCCTTCTAGGGGTAAATGAAATTAATGAGTTGGGCCTCGAACTTCTTCAAAAATATTAGACAATTTCAAATAATCCTGTCTTTATTAAGTCTGATTTTAGTTCTCTCTTTTTTTCATCCGTCATTGGGATAACTGGTGGTCGAGTATTTCCCCCATGCATGCCAATTAGCTCTTGCCAGTATTTCATTTCAGCAATGGGCATTCTACCACTATTCCAGTATCCCATAATCCATTTAGCATGAAGTTCTCTTAGTGGCTGTATCGATTTTGCAATTCGTGTTGCTTCAGTCAGATCACCATTCAAGGCGGCATCGGTGTAATCCTTTAGAGGTAACCAGCCCTTTGACTGATACAAATGGGGATTGTAATTTACAAGCCATTGCAAACCAAGTTGCGTCATACTAGTTAGCCACGGAGCCTCATCTGCAACAGATACCACAATATCATTTCCAACTGAGTCAATGATTGAGTGGGTTGATGCTGGTGAACCGTCAGCCTGCTTATACCCACAAATATTATCTAATTTTGATAATCTTTTTGCCAGATTGGCATTTATTGGATGACAGTTTTGAGGAACATTAAAAAGTATGACGCCGATATCTATCTTTGAGCATATATATTCGTAAAACTGAAAAACAGTCTCATCATCTCTGGCTGCAACATACGGAGTGAGTATTATAATAAAATCGTACCCAATATTTTGAGCGTGCATTGCAAGAGCGACAACTTGTTTGACTGATTGGTGATGGCACCCCGCAATCATAGGTATTCGACCTCCCGCCTGATCATGCATGACTTCATGCGCGAACATCCTCTCCTCATCAGGCATTGACCAAAATTCAGCAATATTTCCTGAGCAGTAATGTCCATCAACCTTGATATTATTTATAATGTGATCCATATTTGATCGATTGGCAAGTTCATCAAAATTATCTTCACTATCCCAGCAATATGGCATTGCTGTCCAAATACCTTTTAGTATTTCTTTTGCCGCTTCTTTTGCTTCTTTTTTGTTGTATTTCATTTTAGTTATGAAAATTATTTGCCAAAAGGAACATCATCAATTCCCTCGCGTTCATCAAGACCTGCCATGCCTCTCATTATTTCATAAAATGACACAGTATCTTTTTCTGCATAGCCTTTTTCATATGCTGCTTGATATATCTGTGATAGCACGGAAGTCATTAACGTTGGTGAGCCAAGAATTTGCCCTTGCTCAATCATAAGTCTATTATCTTTAAGAGAGGTCTTTATTTGTCCTTGCTTTGAATAGTCAGCATTAATCATTTTTGGACCCTTATCAATCATTGTCTTGGACGATGCGGCGCTGTCTTTTAATACCTCGAGCAAATTATTTTGTTCGAGCCCAGCCTTATGACCCAAGACTAAACCTTCCGCGAGAGCCAATCTATTGCCAGCTAAAATAAGATTTATAACAAGCTTCGTTCTCGCTCCTGACCCAACCGGTCCCATATAATAAGCGCCTCGACTAAAACCCTCAAAATAACCAGTGCAGGCGTCAAAATCCTCTTTTTTTCCTCCAGCAATTACAATTAAATCGCCATCTTTAGCCATCACACTTGTACCACTTACTGCAGAGTCTAAGAATTTTATCCCCTTTTTTTCTAGTTCAGCGGACAGTGACACTGAATCTTCAGGTCTTGAGGTTGTGGTATCGCATATATATAAATTTTCAGTATTTACACCTTGAGATATCCCGTTCGCACCAATTGCAGCTTCTCTAGCAATGTTACTATTGGGAAGTGACATAATGACACAGTCAACATCTTTGGCGGCGTCTGCTGGTGTGTTTACTGGGGTACCTCCTTGATCTTTCAGCTCATCCATTCTTTTTGGGTCCACATCAAATCCTTGGATCATAAATTGTGATTTCCTCATATTTGATATGAAAGCTTGTCCCATCAATCCCATACCGACAATTCCAACTTTTTTAACCATATTAAATTCTCCTTTTTGAGCCGTTTTATAGTTTCACAACTATCTTTCCGATTTGATTATTAGACATCATGTACTTTCGAGCCTTATCTATATCATCAAAATTATAGATTTTGTCAATAATTGGCTTTTCTTTATTTTTTCCTAAATATGGTAGGATATTTCTCTTAAAACCCTCAACTGTTTTAATTATATCTTTTCGAGTAACGTATGCATTGGATATTCCATGAATACTATATCTTTGCGAATGAATTTCTTTTAAATCTACTTCTACATTTGTAATATTATCCATATAGCCAACATTCACAAAAATACCTTTAAATTTTAGCACCCTCATTGCATCATTGAAAATGCTGCCCCCCAAGCAATTAACAACCAAGTTTATTCCATCATCTGTAAATTCTTTTATTTTATCTGCAAGGTTTGTCTCTGGCGTGGTTATGCCAAAATCCATTCCATAATTTCGTAATTTTTCGAGCTTTAGATCAGAAGTTGATGTACCAATAACCTTCGCTCCTATAATTTTTGAAATTATTAAAGCAGAAGAACCGATTGCTGAAGATATTGAGGTTATCAATACTATGTCATCCTTTGATAGTTTACCGTAAGTAATTAGTGCGTCATAAGCTGCGAGGAAGCTTACTGGTATCGCCGCTGCTTCCTCCCAACTAAATCCACCTGGAATAAACATAGCCTGGTAATCTTTTATCGTGCAGTATTCTGAGTATGAACCAGAATTTGTACCGATCACTCGCCCCATAATTTTGTCTCCCAGCTTATACTTTTGCACTCTAGATCCGATTTGAATAATTTCACCTGCAGCCTCAGTACCTGATGGGTATGCGGATACACCATGCATCACACCACCAACGATAAAGCCCCCTCTGTTTAGTGCTGTTGCTCTAACTTTAATTAGTATCTCATCATCGGCTGGTTTTGGCATATCTATATCAGCTGCAACCAACCTACTTTCACCATTTACGACATCTGTAAAATATGCTTTCACTCTAATACCCCTATAAAAGTTTGAACTTTTATTATATAATCAAAGTGATGAATTAGATAGGTGGAATATGGTAAAAAAACTAATTGATGGTGTAAATATTGAGTATGAAATCATTGGTTCAGGAACGCCAATTTTAGCTCTTATGCCTGGGGCTAGAAGAGGGTATCTTGAGATGAAATCACTTGCTGAAAAGATTGCAAAAAATAACATTAGAATACTTCTTCATGATAGAAGAAATACAGGTAAGTCAAGTATGCTGATTGATGATGCTCATACTGAGGAAGTTACCTGGGCAAGAGAATTAAGAAAATTATTTAAGTCATTGAATGAAAATCATATTTTCATATCAGGATCATCTTCTGGTGCCAGAACTAGCTTAATGTATGCACTTGAATTCCCAAAGGATTTAATTGGGTTAATTATCATGAGAGTTACGGGGGGTAAATTTGCGGCAAATAATCTTCCAAAAAACTATTATGAGGTATTTATTAATGCGGCTAAGTCTGGCGGCATGAAAAGTGTTTGTGATACTGCAAGGTTTGCAGAATATATAAAAACAAATCCAGACATAGAAAATGAATTACTGCAGTTTGATGTAAATGAATTTATAAAAATACAAGAAAATTTATTGGTTAAGTTTCGTGCCGGAGCTGACTATCCTGTGATGGGGGTCACACAAGATGAACTAGGCTCCATCACTATACCTTCCTTAGTAATTCCTGGAAATGATAATACACATAACTCGGTAAGCGGTATTACAGCTTATGAAATGCTTGGAAATAGTGAGTTATATCAACTACCAATTGATGATGTTGATGTCGATTTAATACCATGGAGTGATTGGGCAGAATATGAGGATCAAATTGCAGAGTCAATGTCTGAGTTTATTCAGCGTGTTATGGCTACTCAATAATCCAAAGTTTTCTATCTTGCTTTGTTAGTAATTCGTATCCACTTTTTTTAACGATAATTGTTTGTTCAATCTGTGTCCCCCCAACACCAAATATTTGGCATGGGTTTTCAATACACAAAACAGTGTTTTCGGGTAATGGTATATCAGTATCTTCAGGAAGATATAAACTATTTACCATTTTTTTATTCCCTAGAACGTATGGTAATTCTCTCATCTCAAGTCCAATAGCATGACCGGCAAAAGTTCCTGAATGATCGGCTAAGCCTCCATCTTGTGTCCCCTTAAGCATTGCATTCTGTATTTCTGATGGTCTAACGCCCTCTTTTATTACAGACATAGCTGATTCATACCCTCTCAGAGTGGCTTCCCATATCATATTCTGCTGCGCATTTGGTTGACCTATAACTCCTCCCCAACCTGTATCTGCTTGATAATTATTTAGAGATAGCCCAGCATCAAATTTCCACATTTCCCCTGGCTGTATTTTTTTTTCTGTTGGTGGAAATATCCCAACTGACCTTCTTCCTGAACCGAAATGAAACCACAACCATTTACCAAGCCCTTTTCCTACTTCCTGGGCATATATTTCTGCAATATCTAACTCTCTCATGCCAATCTTTATTTCATTACATACCTTTGTACAGGCTGTTTCGTTCAGATCTGCCGCTGCTTTCATTGCACTAATTTCATCATCAGTCTTAACCATTCTTATTAGCCTCAATAAGTCAGAGGAGGGTATCAATTCACAGTTATCCAACTCTTCTTGAAGTTTCAATGTGGATTTATGAGTCATTTTATCTTCATCAATAGCGATCCTGAGTTTCTTGGTTGTGTTATTCTTGATTGAAGCGATCAAAGCCTCAACGGCAGTTGGAAATCTTTTATCATCATTATTTTGTAAATTAAGATATGTATTTTCTTCAGCTGACTCTATAACTTGTTCACTTTCTTGAATGAGCGCACTTTTTCCGCCGTAAGTATAAAAGTCATTTATCCAAGTATTTGACGCGGAAACATAAGTCATCTCTTGACTCGGTACAATCAAGCTTGAGTTATGATTATTATCTCTGTAATAGGTTGCGAACATATCAACAGAATAAGAATAAACTTTCGGCGCCCAGCTTACCGTGTCACTGAGGTAGGTAACATTCTCAGGGGTCGAAGCAATTAATAGATCAATATCAAATTGATCCATTAATTTATCCGCTCTTTTTTTATTAAAATACATTTAAATCAGTCGTAATCGATTTTATTTTGACCAAGCAGTTGGCGCTAAAGCATTTACATCACCGTCAATCTCAACAATTGATGGTTTTTTAGATTTCATTGCCTCTTTCACTGCCTCTTTAATATCGGTGGGATCTGTAACCCTTATCCCAAAAGCACCCATATTTTTAGCTAATTCGGCAAAGCTAACTTTGTTAAAATACCACATCTCTGTCCATCTATTTGATGGCTTACCATCATAGGCATTCATAAAAATATCATACTCTTGATTTAGAGCGTTATTATTATTTACAATTGTGATTGTTGGGATATCAGATCGAACTGCTGTTTCTAATTCGGTGAAATGATACCACAATCCACCATCACCTGTTAGACAAAAGACATTCTTATCCGGAAAAGCACACTTAGCCCCGATAGCTGCAGGAAAACCCCAGCCCAGCGAGCCAGCGCAACGAATAAAGTTCCATTTCTTATTCATCCACAAGTTCTGCACTGTCCACATTGCAGTATGACCTGTATCTGATGCAACTATTGAGTCTTCTGGAATTACCTCAGAAAGCTCTTTCATAAGTCTTTCTGGCCTGATTGGTGTGCTGTCAGAGTCTCTCAGTTTATTTAATTCGGCTTTCCACTCATTTACAATATTTGTTGATTTTTCTCTCCAGTCGTCAATTTTTAACTTAGTTAAATTCTCTTTCAAAATTTGCTGCAATGTAGTTTTAGCATCACCTAGTAAACTAATTTCATTTGGATAGTTTCTACCTAAATCACTTGGGTCAATACCAATCTGAATGACTTTTGTCCTTACTTCGGGAATTTTCCAAAAATGAGTAACTTGACCACCCGTGCTAGATCCGATGTAGATAAATAGATCGGCTTCCGATAAAATTCTATTCGTGCATTCTCTTGAATATGTTCCCGGAACTCCAATGTATAACTCGTAATCTTCAGGAATTAAATTATACGCCGCAACTGATGTTGCAATTGGGATTCCTGTTTTTTTGGAAAATTCATGTGCCTCTTCTCCTGCATCCGATATTCTTGCACCGCCACCTAAAATGATCACAGGTTTTTTTGCCTTTTCAATCACTCTGATGGCTTGTTTGATTTCTTCAATTGGTGGAGAAAATCTATGTGAAGGTGTTTTTGTATATCTATCTTCAACAATTAGCTCTAACTCAGCATAGTCATCTTCGATTTGTCCATTATTACCTGCCATCTGCAGATTCACAGGACCTGGATTTCCTGTTGTAGCTTCTCTGAATGCCTGGCGCATAAGATCAGGTAACCGTTCAACTTGATCAACCTGAAAATTTGCTTTTGTAAGCTTTTCAAATATTGGGTAATCATCATTCTCTTGATAAGCACCTTTATGTTTTTCCATTGATTTCCTGCCACCGGTTAGAGCAACTACAGGGCTGTTTCCAAGAAGTGCATCTCTTAATCCAGCCGCTAAGTTTGCTGCACCGACTGCTTGAGCTGCGCAAACTCCAGGTTTTCCGGATGCTCTAGCATAACCATCTGCCATATATGCGGCAGATTTTTCAGCGTGAGCCAAGACCCTTTTTATTTTCATATTATCCATCTCAGCCAATGGTCTGCTTAATATGGTTGGTACATAAAAAACAGCATCTACACCAGATTTTTCAAGAAATTCTGCAATAAATCTTCCACCTGTCATTTTTGGCATTTCAATTCCCCTGACTTTAAGTTGTTTGTATATTGTGATATATTATAATAAATACACTGTTTTTGTAATAATTAAAAAAATTGTGAAATACTCTATCAACATATTAACCACAGAAAGTCGTGTGAATGAAAACTGATGCTTTAACTGGGCTGAAGGTAGTTGAGTGCGCAACGGTCATTGCAGCTCCATTATGTGGCAGATTATTAGCTGACTTTGGCGCAGAGGTTTTACATATTGAAACTCCTATAAAGGGAGATCATCTGCGGAATTTTGGATTTGAAGTAGATGGTATAAACCCATGGTGGAAAACCTACGCAAGGAACAAAAAGCTAATAACTTTGAATATATCGAAAGAGAAAGGCAGAAATATTTTATTTAAGCTCTTAGAAGATGCTGATGTGTTTATAGAGAATTTTAGACCAGGTAGACTAGACGATTGGGGTATTGATATTGCAGAGCTCCAAAAAAAATATCCAAGATTAGTAATAGTGAGAGTAAGTGGGTATGGACAGAGTGGTCCCTATGCTAATCAGCCGGGATTTGGAACATTAATGGAAGCCATGAGTGGTTTTGCTGAAATGACTGGAGAAAAGGATGGCGTGCCAACATTACCTCAATTTGCTTTAGCTGACACCCTCGCCGGATTTTATTCTGCATTATCTGCAATGTTTGCAATTTATAATAGAGATGTGAATGACTCAAAAAAAGGTCAAGTCATAGATGTCAGCATCTGGGAGAGTCTATTCTCTATTCTTGGTCCAAATGCAATGGTTTTTGATTTGACGGGTGAGATCCCATCTAGAATGGGCAATACTGCGCCAACGAGTGCGCCTAGAAATACCTATAAAACAAAAGATGGGAAGTGGGTGGCGCTTGCCGGGGCAACACAAACAACTGCCGAGAGACTTTTTAAGGTTATAGGTAGACCTGAATTGATAAAAAATCCAAAATTTTCAAATAACGCAAATCGGATAGTGCATGTTAAAGAGCTGGATCGATATATATCTGATTGGATGTCAGAGCATAGCCTTGAAGAGGTATCCAAATTACTTCATAAAGAGTCCGTGCCAATGGGCCCTGTCTATAATATCCAAGATATAATGGAAAATATCCACGCACAATTCCGGGAAATGGTGACAACTGTTGTTGATAATGGTAAGAAAATTAAGACAGAGAATATTTTTCCAAAGTTTTCAAGAACACCAGGAAATATAAAATTTCTTGGAAAAGAGATCGGGGCAGATAATGATGAAATATTTAAGCAACGATTAGGTATGAAAATTGACGAAATTAAAAAATTAAAAGAAGAAGGTATAATTTAAATATGAGGATAAAAAATGAATAATAAGCCATTAATAACGCTATATACCCCCGGTAATAAACCGGAATTAATTGAAAAGGCATCTCGTTTTGAGCCAGACGGGATAATAATAGATTTTGAGGATGCTGTTCCTTTGAATCTGAAAAGTGAAGTCAGAGATAATATTTCAAAAAATATTATTCCAAAACTTAATATCACAGCTTTAGTCAGGGTTAATAGTGAAAAAGAATTTCTTGAAAATGACCTGAGGGCTGTAACACAAAAGAATATTTACGGTATTGCATTGCCTATGGCTGAGTCAGTTGATCAGGTAAAATTTGTAGATGAAATTATTTCAGATGAAGAAAAAAAGAAAGGTCTGGAGAAAAATTCTATTAAACTCCTTTTATTAATTGAAACAGCGCTTGGGGTCATCAAATGTTTTGATATATGTTCAGCAGCGGAACGAGTGGAGTCAATCGTCTTTGGTAGTGCAGAGGACGGCGACCTTCAACGAGATTTAAGATCCGACTGGTCAATTGATGGGTTTGAATTAAATTATTCTCGATCAAGATCTCTTGTCGAGGCAAGGGCCGCGAAAATGCCTTATGTGCTAGATGGGGCTTATGGCGGTATTGCAGATCTCGAGGGACTCAAGGCCGAATGTGAACTGAGCAAGCGAATTGGTTATGATGGGCGAACGTTAATACACCCAAGTCACATTAAAATTGCAAGAGAGGCATATGAGCCAGATCCAAAAGAGATTGAATATTATACAAAAATGGTTGAGGTCTTTGAAGAGGCAGAGAAAAATGGACTCGCTGCAATTACCTTCGAGAACAAGATGGTTGATTATGCGATGTACAAAAAAGCAAAAGTATTCTTAGACAGATAAGATAAAAAAAACCCAACCTATTTCAGGTTGGGTTTTTGTGTTCAAAGATTTTATAGATTACGCAGAAAAATCTCCATTCTCTGCAAACCATTTTCTTTTTCTCTTGGATCCAACCTCTTCCATTCTTGAGTGTCTTCTCCAGTACAGCACTTTGTAGTCCATATATTCCATGAGTGTGAATAGACTTAGCCCCATAAGAGACATTACTATCAGTGCAGCGAAACTTCCATCCATGTTTAATCTGAACGCAAACCTTTGCATAAGAATTCCTACACCCTCTGATGCAGAGAAGAACTGCGCAACGATTGTACCAATTAACGCACCAGTCATGGCAAGTTTTAATCCCGCTATGATGATTGGAAGTGCGCTTGGTATTTGACACTTCCAGAAGAACTGTTTCTTGGTCGAGCCAAGTGATCTAAACAATTCCGTTGCATCCTTATCGATGTGTAATAGACCTGTCAATGTGTTGATGAAAGGTGGGAAAAAGCACACAAGTGCAGCTAGTGCGATCTTTGAGCTCCACCCAAATCCAAACCAAGCAATAATGAAAGGTGTTACTGCGATCCCTGGTGTAACATTAAACACGACTGCATACGGTGCCCAGTATCTTCTGAAGACAGGGCTAATTGCAGCAGTAATTGCTAAACCCATCCCGATACTCACACCAATAATGAAGCCCATTGTTGCTTCATACATTGTGATGATGTAGTGCCAGTAAATTGACCCTGTAACAAAAAACATCTCATATAGTCTGTATGCGATAGATGTTGGAGCCGGTAAGATTAATTCGTTAACATAACCCAGTCTTGCACCAACTTCCCATCCACCAAATATAATTAGGAAGACGAGTCCATGCATAGCAAGTTTTTGTATAGGAGAAAGTTCCTTTACTCCGGCTAATACGCCGTCTGAACCAATATCACTCATAGTCCTAGCTCCCCTCTAATTTTAGTTTCTTTTTTTACGCTTTTCTTGGCCATTAGATCATCGCTTAACCAATATAAAACCCTCTTGTCGATAATTTCCATTATTCTAAAAAGAATAAAGCCATAGAGAGTAATTGATAAAAGCCCTGCGAATGCAGACGGCATATTTAGCGACATTGTATAACGTGCCATAAGAATTCCCATACCGGCCTGTGCTGAAATAAACTCGGCCACTAATGCACCGCCAAAGGCCGATCCAACGGCTAGCTTAAGCCCAGCATTCATGGTAGGTAGGGCAGTTGGTATCATAAGTTTCCAAAACACCTGTCTTCGTGTCGCCCCAAGGGATCGGAAAAGTTCATATGACTCCTCTTCAACTCCAAGTAGTCCTGTTATGGTATTAACAAAAGGCGCAAAGAAGCAAACTAATGCAGCGAGAGCAACTTTTGAGCTCATACCAAATCCAAACCATGTGACGAAGATAGGGCCTAGGGCAATCCTAGGTGTAGCTTCAACGATAATAATGTATGGCTTTAAGAACTGCCTAAAAGTATCACTTAATACAGCTGCGACAGCTAGCCCGATACCTATAACACAACCAATAAAGCAACCGACCATTGCTTCTTTGAAAGTTACCCATAGATGGTACCATACGTTGCCTTGTGTAACATAAATTTTCCAGATGGATGCTACGATGTCTGTTGGTCTCGGCAGCAGTAGTGGATTACTAAAGCCTGTCCTGTTTGCCATTTCCCATATAAACATGATCACAAAGAAAATAATGGTGTGCCTCAGTACGGCACCACCAAGTGTCCCTTTGTAATCTGCCGCTAGCTCAATATTACTAACGCTTGCTTCTTGATCATTACTCATAGCGGTTGACCATCTAAGTGACCAGCTAGAACATCTCTAACTTGTTGAACATAGTTATTAAATTCCGGCGTTGTTGTCATATCAATATTTCTAGGTGTTGGAAGGTCAATTTCGATTTGCGCCGCAATTCTACCTGGTCTTGGTGTCATAACAAATACTTGGTCTGCGAGATAGATAGCTTCTTGGATATTATGCGTCACAAAGATTGTTGTGATATCTGGGCCCTCAACAATTCGTAGAAGCTCATCGTTTAGCCTCTCACGTGTAAATTCGTCGAGTGCACCAAACGGCTCGTCCAGTAGCATGATATCAGCACCTGTCTGCAACAATCTTGCTAAAGCAACACGTTGTTGCATACCACCTGATAATTGTCTTGGGAATGAGAACTCAAAGTCTTTAAGACCAACTAATTGTAGATGGTCCCATGCTCGCTTTTTTGCATCTGTATCGATGGTTCCTCTGATTTCATCAGGCAATAAAACATTCTCAATCGAAGTACGCCAGTCAAGAAGGACAGCTTTTTGGAACATCATTCCAATATCACTTCTTGGTCCAACTACTTCTGCGTTTCTTACTAACAGGTCTCCACCAGATTTTTCAATCAGACCTGAAATTAATCTCAATAATGTGGATTTACCACAACCACTCGGTCCCACAAGTGAAATAAATGAACCACGTGGTATTGTGAAGTTAGCATCCTCGACAGCAATTACATTTTCACCGAATTGCTTTCCAAGTGCGCTTCCCTGAATGACTAGTTCTTCAGCCATATTTTATTACCTCCCGTTAGATTATGCAGATTTTGCATAAAGATTGACAACTTATTTTTTTAACAATTTAGTTAAAATAACTTTTTACCAATATTTTAGATAAAGTTAAAGGAAAAAAAGAATTTAATACGAAAAAATTTGTAAATATTTTATTGTTTTGTAAGGTTACCAAAAAAAAACATGTAGAATGTGTATAACTATGGTTCATTGATAACAACACAAGATGCTTTAACCAGTCCAATAATGACGAATTTCATCTTGATGTTAAAACAGAGCAACTAAGGAGTGGTAAATGAGGTTAAAAAATTTAGATTATTCAGACATGAATCAAGAGCAAAAAAAAATACACGATGATATCGCATCAGGTCCAAGAGGCAGTGTAAGGGGTCCCTTAGCTGTTTGGATGCATCGCGCTGGATTAGCAGATAAAGCTCAATCATTGGGTGCCTATTGTAGATACTCATCCTCTTTAGAGCCACTCTTATCTGAATTTGCTATCTGTTTAATTGCTCGTATTTGGGGGTCTGGGTATGAGTGGAAAGTTCACAGCAAAATTGCAATTGATGCAGGTGTAAATGAAGACATGATTGAGTCCATTTCGCATGGAAAGAAGCCAAGCCAGATGAGTGAAGAACAGCATGCCGTATATGAATTCACCATGACTTTAAATAAGGATAAAAAAATTAGTGATGAATTGTACAACAAAACATATGAAATTCTTGGTAAAGATAGAATTGTCGATCTCGTTGGCATTTTGGGTTATTACACATTGATTTCGATGACAATAAATGTGTTTGGTGTTCAGCATTCTGAAATGGACTCGCCATACATGGATGAATTGGAGTCCGAAATTGAAATATAGATCCTTCGGAAAAACCGATCTGAAAGTATCGGAGATTGGTTTTGGCTGTGCACCGATAGGCTACACAACAGGGTTTGAAGATGACAAGGCTTGTATTGAGAGTGTGCGAAATGCAATAGATTTAGGTCTTAATTTTTTTGATACCTCACCTGTCTACGGGAAGTCAGAAATCAATCTTGGGGAAGCCATTGGGGCTGACAGGAATAAGATTATCCTAGCAACAAAAGTCCGCCTCCCTGATTTCGAGGATACATGTGATATGAAAAGTTTTATCATTGCTTCGGTTGAAAGAAGCTTAGTGCGACTCAAGACCGACTATATCGATCTATTACAAATTCATCACCAAATTGGTAATGAGCGAGGAAAGTATCAATTCCGAAATAATCCTCCAGAATTTGCAAAACGTCTCAACTACAGTGATTGCATGGAATTTTATGACTGTACAGATTTGTTGAGAAGCTCAGGAAAAGTTAGATATATTGGATTTACAGGATGGGACGGAGATTACGAAGCTCAATCTAAACTCATTTATTCCGATAAATTTTCATCGATACAAGTTCTCTACAATATGCTCAACCAAAGCGCTCACGGGGAGGCGCGCCGAACGCCTCATGAAAATGATCAGGGCTATGGTGACGGTGATTCCTGTGTAATGAATCTGGCCCAGAAAAACGAAGTTGCAATTATCGGTATAAGGCCATTTGCAAATGGTGCTATTGTTGATGAGATAAAATCAGAAAAAAAACATGATGAACAAATATATTGCGAACATCAGCTTATGCAAAAACTGAAATTACAAATTGGCAGAGATGATTTGAGCCTAGCCCAGATTGCCGTGTTATTTTCTCTTGCTAATGAGAAAATCTCAACAATAGTTCCGGGGATAAAAAATTCTTTAGAGTTGAATGAAGTCATCAGCATCTACGACTCCACGGATCTGAAAAAGCAAGATATGGATCGAATATTAGCTTGGTATTATAATCATTAAACTCCGTATGAATAGCAGAGAATGGAATGAATGAATTTGGTTGAGGGTATAACAAAAACAAAGATACTTTTTTTCTATGGCACTTTAAGGGATCATGAGGTGAGGGAAGCAGTAATTGGGGATCAAGCAAAACAATTGAATTTGGTTGATGCTTATCTGATTGGCTATAAATTATACAGAGTCAAAAATACAAATTATCCACTTATTGTAAGGGAAAAGTCATCATCTAATAAAATAAATGGTCTAGTTGCAACGGGTCTAGACAAACAGGTAATAAGAAAATTGGATATGTTTGAAGGTAAAAATTACTCGAGGTCTGAAGTCAGTGTTTTTCGCAACACTGATAATGAAGAAATTATGGCCGAAATATACATGCCGAAAAAAACTTTGCAATATTCTGAAGAATGGACATACGAAAATTGGCATAAATATCAGAGGAAATTTTTTTTTCATGATGATTTTAGAAAAAGAGGGGTACGTTCTCCTGGCTGATGATTAACCACACATATGATTGCTGCCATGGTATGTAAATGCTGATATAATATGTTGAGTGAATTATTTTATGTATTATAGACTTAATTGGTGTGATATATTATAAAAAAATTATTTTATTAACTAAGTGAGAGTTTATGGCAAAAGAGGAATTACTGGAGTTAGAAGGTGTTGTACTGGACGTTCTTCCCGATGCGAGATTTAGAGTGATGCTGGATAACGAGCACGAAATAGTTGCTTACACAGCTGGTAAGATGAAGAAGCATAGAATTAGGACACTAATTGGAGATCGCGTGACAGTTGAAATGACCCCGTATGATTTAGATAAAGGCAGAATAATCTTTAGACACAAAGATGAAAAAGCACCCGCTACCCGTGCTCAGGCAAGGAAAAACTTCAGAAGACGCTAGTGATTATTTCTCGTAGTTTGCGAGTACAACAGCTGTAAGCACACAAACAAATCCGAATAAAATTTTAGACGAGACAGGCTCACTTAAGATTATTGCACCCAGTATAATCGCGGTAAGTGGATTAAAACCAACAGTCATTGTTATGCCGGTAGGGGTTGACATATTGATTGATGACATGAAAAGTGAAACCATTAATGCCGCACCGGGTATTGCAAGGATCAATAAGACGATCCATTGGGTAGTATCAAATGATAAGGAACCTGAAAAGGGTTGACCGAAAAATACTGCTAAAAATAACATCATCGATGAACCTATGAACATTGGCCATGCGGTAAAAGTTAAGCTTCCATATTTTTCGATGAGTCTGCCAGCATTGAGGACATACAGTGAGTTGCAAAACGCCGCTATAAACATCAAAAAATCTCCGAGCAGTGCATTTGGTGCTAGCTCGTTCATATCATCACTTAATGTGACTGAAATACCTGTCACAGCAATGATTATTGCAAAAACTTTATAGAGCGTGATTCTCTCTTTCCCAATCATTGACCCAACAACAAGTGTTATCACTGGTTGAGCTGTAAATACAATAGCACCTCTCGCAGCCGTTGTGTATTCTAAGCCAGCTGCAAATGACCATGGAAATGCAACATAGAATATAAAAGACAATAGCATTATTGGTTGCCAGTCGTTAAGCTCAAGAGGCTTACTTTTTTTTAGTGAGTATAAAATTATTAAAAGCAATATAGCGCCAATGCCATACCTGATACCAGGCAATGAAAATGGATCGCTGTCCGGCATTAAATACCTCGTAAGTACAACAGTTGTACCGCCAATACTGGCCGAGATCGAAGCTAGTATTGCCCCTTTGTATCTTTTTTCAATCATGATTTAAAATATTTTACCTGGATTTAGTATGTTTTTTGGATCAAGAAGATTTTTGAGATCTTTCATTAATTGTAACTCAACTTCATCTTTATAATTCAGCATCTGTTTCTTTTTTATCTGCCCCACACCATGTTCAGCTGCAAAGCTGCCGCCGAAGGAATTTGCATTTCCATATACAATCTCTCTTATTTCTTCTGTATTTTGTTTAAATGTATCAGGATCGTAATTGCTTGGAGGACATACGTTAAAATGAATATTTCCGTCACCAATATGCCCATAGGGCACTGGGCGGACATCTGGTAAATAATCAATCAATTTTTGTGTTGTACTTCTTATGAATTCAGGAACAGATGATACGGGGACTGAGCAGTCATGTTTTATCTCACCACCTAATTTTGGTTGATGTTCAACAATTGCCTTTCTTATCTTCCAAATATTTTGCGCTTGCGAGAGTGAGCTGGCTATTGCAGCATTACAAACTAGACCCTTCTCGATAGCATTCCCAAGGGCATACTCAAGTGAGTCATTTGCATTATCGTTATTTTTTGTATCAGAGTACTCGATAATTACATTCCATTCCTGTGGATCTGATATAGGACTTACTAATTCATCTCCATATTTAAGTGCAATATCGAGTCCAATTTTTGGAATGAGTTCATATGAGGATAATAATTCACCAGAAAAACTTTTCAGTGTTTCAAGTAGCTGGATTGTTGCATCTAAATTACTTAGTGAAGCAAAGGCCGTCACCTTATTCTCAATTTTTGGAAACAGTCTCAAGCATGCTGCAGTGATAACACCAAGTGTTCCCTCAGCTCCCATAAACATATGCTTTGTAGCATAGCCAGAATTATCTTTACGTAATCTTTTCAAGTTGTTCATTATCCGGCCATCTGCTAAAACAACCTCCAATCCCAGAACTAAATCTCTCATATTTCCATACTTTAATACGGAAATGCCTCCAGCATTTGTAGATATATTTCCCCCAATTGTGCATGAGCCCTCTGACCCAATGCTCAAGGGAAAGAACCTTGATGCCTCTTGAGCGGCATCCTGAACTTGGCTGAGAATGCATCCAGACTCGACTGTAATTGAATAATCCTCGGGAATTATACTGATAATATTATTCATTTTTTCTAAACTTAATATAATTTCTCCATTAGGTATTCCCGATGCAACTGATCCTGTGTTACCTCCCTGAGGTACAACGGCGATAGTTTCTTCATGACATACACGTAATATTTTAGACACTTGTTCACTGTTACGAGGGGTTAGCATCAATGCTGAGGATCCACTTATATTTCCTACCCAATCCACTAAGTGCGGTGCGATCGTATCATGATCTGTGATGATATCTCTTTCATTTAAGATGTTACCAAATTTTTTTTGGAAGTCTTGAAGTTGCTTTTCATTCAGTTTCATGATCTGAAATTTATCTTTCTTGTGGTGCCGGCTGAGAGATTTGAACTCCCGACCTACTGATTACAAATCAGCCGCTCTACCAACTGAGCTAAGCCGGCACATTTGATCAATTATTATTTAAATCAAAAAATAATTTTTTCAAAGAAAATAATTTATATTCTGTATGCAAATTGAGAACATAGTACCGATCATATGATTCACTAACCTGAGTTCGGTGTTATCTTATCTAGAATAATTCCAATAGCGACAGATACATTTAAGCTCTTAATTTCTCCAATTGTATTTACACGGTATGTCATATCACAAAGTTTCTTTGTCAAGTTTCTCATTCCTTTACCCTCTTCACCAAATATCAAAACAATTCGATCTTGCAAATTAAAGACTGAATCTTCAATATTAGAGTTAGCTTCGCTATCGAAGCCTATTAACCAATATTTATTTTTTTTTAGCTCGTTTAAGCAATTTGATAAGTTATTTGATGTAATTATATCTATGTATTCTAATCCACCAGATGACGCTTTTGCTATTATACCTTCATCAAGTTGTTCAAATTTGTTGGTAGTGATTATTGTTTTACAATTGAATGCAGCGCAAGTCCGAATAATTGCCCCAATATTTCTTGGGTCCACAACATTATCTAGAAATACAACTCGTTTAGAATTCGAAAAATCATAATCATTAACTGCAATGATTTTTTTCTTTTCGGAAACAATTAAAATTCCCTGATGCACTTGATTGCCATCAAGCATTCCATTTATTATTTTTGATTCTACGATTTTGGTACTAAATTTATGAATATCAATATTATTATTTTCGACTATTTTTTTGTATGCATTTTTTGTAATAAATATCTCTTTTATAACTCTATCCTCATTATAAAGAGCGTGTGTTGCTGCATGATAACCGTGTATATATGCATATTTATTCATAATTGCCTTTACCTCTAGATTTTTATATATCTTTGGTGTAATTGTGTATAGTGTTTAATGCAAACGCTCTTTACGCATAAGCAATTTGGGTTTTTCTATTGGAGGGGTGCCCGAGTGGTTAAAGGGGACGGGCTGTAAACCCGTTGGCTTAGCCTACGTTGGTTCAAATCCAACCCCCTCCACCAATTTGTTTACGAATGTTGATGCGGGTGTAGCTCAAAGGTAGAGCAGCAGCCTTCCAAGCTGAGGACGAGGGTTCGATTCCCTTCACCCGCTCCAAAAAAATATAAAATTTTTGTTTATTTTTTTGTAGATTTTTTAAAATAATCAACTATATATGGTAAAGAATTCATTCATCATTAACATAATAATCGTATAAAAAATATGATTTACTAACTATTAAGGTAGGAAGAAACATGGCTAAAGAAAAGTTTGATCGCAGTAAACCGCATTGTAACATTGGTACAATCGGTCACGTAGACCACGGTAAAACAACATTAACTGCAGCAATTACAAAAGTGCTTTCAGAAGCAGGTGGAGCAGAATTTTCTGCGTATGACGCTATCGATAAAGCTCCAGAAGAAAAGGCACGTGGGATAACAATATCAACTGCTCACGTCGAGTATACAACAGACAATAGGCATTATGCTCACGTAGATTGTCCAGGTCACGCTGATTACGTAAAAAATATGATAACTGGTGCCGCGCAAATGGATGGAGCGATTCTTGTTGTTAATGCAGCTGATGGGCCAATGCCACAAACTAGAGAACATATCTTACTTGCAAGACAAGTTGGCGTTCCCGCACTTGTCGTTTACTTAAACAAAGTTGATCAAGTTGATGATGATGAGCTACTAGATTTAGTTGAAATGGAAGTAAGAGAACTTTTAAGCTCTTATGAATTTCCTGGCGATGATATACCAATAGTAAAAGGATCTGCACTAGCTGCACTCGAAGGTAGAGATGATGAAATTGGTAAAAATTCAATTATGGAATTAATGGCCGCTGTTGACTCATATATTCCTCAACCTGATAGACCAAAAGATCAACCATTCTTGATGCCAATAGAAGACGTCTTTTCGATTTCAGGCCGCGGAACTGTTGTGACTGGAAGAGTTGAACGTGGTGTTATAAATGTCGGTGAAGAAATAGAAATTGTCGGCATTAAGGATACAGCAAAAACAACATGTACTGGTGTTGAAATGTTTAGAAAGCTTCTAGATCAAGGTGAGGCTGGAGATAATGTTGGTGTGCTACTCAGGGGAACCAAAAGGGAAGAAGTTGAAAGAGGACAGGTTTTGGCAAAGCCAGCATCAATCAAACCTTTTGCAAAATTCAAAGCTAATGCATACATACTTACGAAGGATGAGGGAGGCAGACATACACCTTTCTTTACAAACTACCGACCACAATTTTATTTCCGTACAACAGATGTTACAGGCGTAGTTTCGCTACCACAAGGTACTGAAATGGTAATGCCCGGTGATAACATTGAAATGGATGTAGAATTAATCACTCCAATAGCAATGGAAGAAAATTTGAGGTTTGCTATTCGTGAAGGCGGTAGAACCGTCGGTGCTGGAGTAGTTTCAAAGATAACCTAAGTTAATTGACAGGTGGTTCAATTAATACAGGAGTGTAGCTCAATTGGCAGAGCGTCGGTCTCCAAAACCGAAGGTTGGGGGTTCGACTCCCTCCACTCCTGCCAAAAAATAAAAAGTACTAATTAAAATCATGGCAAAATTCAGACCTGTAAAATACGTACAAGAAGTTAAGAACGAGATGGACAAGGTCACATGGCCTTCACGTCGTGAAACCACTGTGACGTCAATCATGGTTTTAATTTTTGTATTTATTGCCGCAATTTTCTTTCTATTATCTGACCAATTACTTAGCTGGGTTGTTGGTTTGATACTTGGGATTGGTGGTTAATAATGGCTCATAATTGGTTTATAGTGCACGCTTACTCAAACTTTGAAAAGCAAGTAGCAAACTCAATAAAAGAGCAGGCTATACAGAGAGGCATGGAAGATAAATTTAGCGAGATTCTCGTTCCCACCGAAGATGTAGTGCAAGTAAGAAAAGGAAGAAAAGTCCAATCTGAAAGAAAGTTTTTCCCAGGCTATGTGCTAGTAAAAATGGAAATGAGTGATGAAGCTTATCATCTAGTTAAAAAAACAAATAAGGTTGCGGGGTTTCTTGGCTCTCAGAATAAACCAATTCCAATCACAAAAGAAGAAGTTGACCGTATCATGACGCAAGTCCAAGAAGGTGTTGATGGACCGCTATCTACAATTTCATTTGAAATTGGAGAGCAGGTTAGAGTCGCTGAAGGACCGTTCGCATCCTTTAGTGGAGTTGTTGAGGAAGTTGATACTGAAAGATCAAGATTAAAGGTTGCAGTTTCAATTTTTGGTCGCGCCACGCCTGTTGAGTTAGAATACAATCAAGTTGAAAAGTTATAGTGTTTGATTTTAATAAAAAAATATGTAATGTGTACTTTATTCAAATAGAGGATAAGTAATGGCAAAAAAGATTGAAGGTTATTTAAAACTACATGTTCCTGCTGGGAAGGCTGCGCCGGCTCCTCCAATTGGACCTGCTCTAGGCCAAAGAGGCTTAAATATTATGGAGTTTTGCAAAGCTTTCAACGCGGAAACTCAAGATCTTGAACCAGAAATGCCTATACCGACGACAATAACTATCTACCAAGATAAGTCATTTACATTTACAACAAAAACACCACCGGCCTCCTATTTATTAAAAAAAGCTGCAAATCTAGCAAAGGGTGGCTCAACACCGGGAAGAGAGAGTGCTGGGACCGTGACGAAAAAACAAGTAGAAGAAATTGCTGAACAAAAAATGAAAGATCTCAACGCAAATTCTATTGATCAAGCTGCAAAGATTATAGAGGGATCAGCTCGGTCAATGGGTTTTGAGGTTGTAGAATAAGGTAAGTAAATGGGAAAGATAGGAAAAAGATATACTGAAATTTCAAGCTCAACTGACTCTAAAACTCTATATGGAATTGATGAAGCCGTCAAACTTGTGAAGAACAATGCTAAGGCAAAGTTCAATGAGACCATTGAAATATCTTTTAACTTGGGCGTTGACCCAAAACAAGCTGATCAGATGGTTCGAGGGGTTGTAAATTTACCTGAAGGTACAGGAAAAACTGTTAAAGTGGCTGTATTTGCAAGAGATGCGAAAGCAAAAGAGGCAGAAGCAGCAGGAGCTGATATTGTAGGTAGCGATGATTTAGCTGAAACAGTGAAAAGTGGGAAATTTGATTTTGATCGGGTAATTTCAACACCTGATATGATGGCGGTTGTTGGGCAGTTGGGAAAAGTTCTAGGGCCAAAGGGGCTAATGCCCAACCCTAAATTGGGAACCGTCACTGACAATATCAGTGATGCAGTAAAAAATATCAAAGGAGGCTCAGTAGAATATCGCGTTGAAAAAGCTGGAATAGTTCACGCAGGTATCGGTAAAGCAGATTTTTCAGAAAGTGCAATTAAAAATAATGTACTGGCAATCATTGAGGCAATTCAGTCCGCAAAACCCACTGGTGCAAAAGGAACATATATCAAAGGAATTACCTTGACATCAACAATGGGTGTTGGTGTAAAACTTGATCCAGCCATACTTGAGACTTAATTAAAAAAAATAAATAAATTGACTTTACATTTAGGATTAAAAAGCATAAATATATTTTAAATATGTACAACCTGTCCTAGATTATAGGGGCTTCGGCTTAATTTCCTATATGAGACAATGCGATGTTTACTGAAACCTAAATGTCGCCACAGTTAGTATAAAATACTACGGGCAGGTAACATTCGTTATTTCGAATGTACACTGAAAGAGGAAACTGTGGACAGACAAGCTAAAGAATCTTTTGTTGCGAATCTCAAAGATGTATTCAACACATCTGCCGTTGTGGTTGTGGCACAAAATACTGGTCTGACCGTATCAGAAATGAACGAACTGCGAAGTGCTATGCGCGATGCGGGTGGGCAAATCAAGGTAATCAAGAATAAACTAACAAAAATTGCGCTTGATGGTACACCTCTATCCGCTATAGAAGAGTATTTGAATGGGCCGTCAATGTTAGCCTATTCAGACGACCCTGTAGCTGCGCCAAAAATCGCAATAAAATTTGCAAAAGAAAATGATAACTTTGTTGTTCTCGGTGGATCTCTTCCAGAAAAGAAAATTGATCTTGGGGAAGTTAAACAACTTGCAAGTCTCCCATCGCTAGATGAATTAAGGGCTAAAATACTTGGCCTCATTAATACGCCTGCAGGAAATATCGCAAGTCTCGTAAATACACCAGGTACCAATTTAGCCCAGGTTGTTAAAGCCTATTCAGAAAAAAGCGAAGCAGCCTAGTTTTTATAATTAATTAAGATAGGACAGGAAATGGCAGATTTAGAAAAAATTGCAGAAAGTTTATCAAGTTTAACAATTCTTGAGGCATCAGAATTAACAAAGATGCTTGAAGAAAAATGGGGTGTATCCGCAGCTGCGCAAGTTGCTGTCGCGGCGGCACCTGCTGGCGGGGATGCAGGTGGAGCTTCGGCTTCAGCAGAAGAAAAAACTGAATTCAGTGTTGTTCTTGCAAGCATGGGTGATCAGAAGATTAATGTCATCAAAGAAGTCAGGGCTATCACAGGCCTTGGATTAAAAGAGGCAAAAGATCTTGTTGAGTCTGCCCCTAAGCCAGTAAAAGAGGGTGTAGCAAAAGATGAAGCAGATAAGATTAAAGAACAATTGGAAGGAGCCGGTGCTACCGTTGAAGTTAAATAGAAGATAACATTCTAGCGAAAGCTAAAAAAAAAATTCTATATTAACTATTAACGGGAACACAGCATGTCTGAAACTTTCATTGGACGAAAAAGAGTAAGAAAATCATTTGGTAAGATCCGCGAAGTTGCGGAGATGCCTAATCTAATTGAAGTACAAAAATCATCATATGATTATTTCCTTCAAGCAACAGAGCCTGACGGCGGGAGAGACAATACAGGATTACAGTCTGTATTCACATCTGTATTCCCAATTACAGACTTTAACGAAAGTTCTCGCCTTGAATTCGTAAAATACGATTTTGATGCACCAAAATATGATGTTGAAGAATGTCAACAGAGGGGTTTAACATATGCAGCGCCCCTTAGGGCAACGCTAAGACTGATCGTATTTGATATTGACGAAGATACACAAACACCATCTGTAAAGGATATAAAAGAACAAGAAGTCTATATGGGCGATATCCCATTAATGACAAATAATGGTACATTCATATTTAATGGCACCGAAAGAGTTGTCGTGAGTCAGATGCATCGTAGTCCCGGAGTATTTTTCGATCATGACAAAGGCAAATCTCACTCAAGTGGAAAGATACTTTATGCTGCAAGAATAATTCCTTACAGAGGATCATGGCTCGATTTTGAATTTGATGCGAAAGATCTTGTATATGCTCGTATCGATCGTAAGAGAAAAATACCAGTTTCAACAATTCTCTTTGCGCTCGGTTATGACTCCGAAGAAATACTTAATAATTTCTATCATAAATATGTCGTTGAAATGAACAAAAAAGGTTGGGTTTCGGACTTTAAGGGGGCCCAATACAAAGGGATAAAGATTGCGGCAGACCTAATTAATGCCGATACAGGTGAGGTTGCCGCTGAAGCAGGAACGAAAATGACTCCAAGATACATCAACAAGTTAGTGGAGTCAGGGCTCAAAAAAATTCTGTATGCAAAAGAAGCACTTGTCGGTCAATTTGTGGCAGAAGATATTGTAAACCTAAAAACGGGACTCGTTTATGCAGAAGCAGGTGACGAGATAACCATGGATCTTCTCGAAGCGCTCGAGTCAAATAAAATATCGAAATTACCAATATTAGAAATCGATCATGTGAATACAGGTGCTTTCATTCGGGATACATTAAAAGTTGATAAAAATCAAAACAAAAGAGAGGCACTAGTCGATATCTATCGCTTGATGAGGCCAGGTGAGCCACCCACTGATGAGACTGCAGAAAGTTTATTTGAAAGCTTATTTTTTGATCCTGATAGGTATGACTTGTCGGCTGTTGGGCGTGTAAAAATGAACATGAGATTAGAGCTTGACGCTGATGATGACTATTGCGTATTGAGAAAAGAAGACATATTAGCGGTCGTAAAGCATCTTGTTGAGCTCAGAGATGGAAAAGGTGACGTTGATGATATCGATCACTTAGGCAATCGAAGGGTTAGATCAGTTGGAGAGTTAGTTGAAAATCAATACAGGATTGGCTTGCTCCGTATGGAAAGGGCCATAAGGGAAAAATTAAGTTCCGTTGATATAGATACTGTTATGCCTAATGACTTGATTAATGCTAAACCAATAACGGCAGCTTTGAGGGAATTTTTTGGCTCCTCGCAACTTTCACAATTTATGGACCAGACAAATCCACTCTCTCTGATCACCCACATTAGACGCGTATCAGCGCTTGGGCCAGGTGGGCTAACCCGAGAAAGAGCGGGATTTGAAGTGCGTGACGTTCACCCAACACACTATGGTCGAATTTGCCCGATTGAGACCCCAGAAGGTCCAAATATAGGCTTGATCAATTCTTTGGCAACTTTTGCACGAGTAAATAAATATGGTTTTATTGAAAGTCCATATAGGAAAGTTGTAAAAAGTAAGGTTACAGACGATGTTGTGTACTTATCTGCAATTGAAGAAACTAAATATAACATAGCTCAAGCAAATGCAACTCTTGATAGCAAGTCTAAGTTTGTTGACGAACTCATAAATTGTCGACTTGCTGGGGAGGTTCAATTAGTACCTGCGGAAAAAGTTGATTTTATGGATGTATCACCAAAACAATTAGTTTCGGCAGCTGCAGCTCTCATACCATTTCTTGAAAATGATGATGCAAACAGAGCGCTCATGGGGTCTAACATGCAGCGTCAGGCAGTGCCTTTGATGAAAACTGAAGCCCCATTTGTTGGGACTGGAATGGAGTCTGTTGTTGCCAGGGACTCTGGTGCCGCTGTCACAGCCAGACGTACAGGTATCGTAGACCAAGTGGACTCAAACCGTATTGTAATTAGAGCAACAAACGAGAAAGATGCCTCAAAATCTGCAATCGATATTTATAATTTAGCAAAATTTCAAAGATCAAATCAGAATACATGCATAAATCAAAGACCGCTTGTAAAAGTGGGTGAGTCGGTTGATGCAGGAGATATTATCGCTGATGGTCCATCAACGGATTTGGGCGATCTGGCATTAGGTAAAAATGTACTTGTCGCCTACATGCCATGGAATGGTTACAACTATGAAGACTCGATTCTTATATCAGAAAGAGTGGTAAGAGAAGATACATTTACCTCAATTCACCTAGAAGAATTTGAAGTCATGGCTCGAGATACCAAACTTGGACCTGAAGATATAACAAGAGATATACCAAATGTTGGTGAAGAGGCTCTCAAGAACCTTGACGAAGCTGGAATAGTCTATATTGGTGCTGAGGTAAAGGCAGGGGATATATTAGTCGGTAAGATTACACCAAAAGGTGAGAGCCCAATGACCCCTGAAGAGAAGCTATTAAGAGCAATTTTTGGTGAAAAAGCAACAGATGTGAGAGATACGTCGTTAAGACTACCACCAGGTGTTACAGGAACTGTCGTCGAGGTTAGAGTCTTCAATAGGCATGGCATAGAAAAAGATGAAAGAGCTCTTGCCATAGAGCGCGATGAAATTGTCAGATTGTCTAAGGATAAGGACGATGAAACAAATATACTCGACAGGAATGTTATGGCAAAATTGAAAGACACTCTGATCGGTTGTGAGGTGGCAAAAGGTGGATCTGGGCTAAAGAAAGGAACAAAATTAAATTCAGAAAATATTGAAAAAATCGAAAGAATAGACTGGTGGAATTTTGTCCTAACAAGCGACAAAAAAATGAAAGAGATCGAAGCTATGAAAGCACAATATGATCAGTCAAAAGATGCTATTGAGAATCGTTTCATCGATAAGGTTGAAAAATTACAACGTGGAGATGATATGCTTCCAGGTGTAATGAAAATGATTAAAGTGTTTGTTGCTGTTAAAAGAAAGCTTCAACCAGGAGATAAAATGGCTGGGAGGCATGGTAATAAGGGTGTTGTTTCTCGCATTATGCCACAGGAAGATATGCCATATCTAGAAGATGGTACACCTGTCGATGTTGTGCTGAATCCCCTGGGCGTGCCAAGTCGCATGAATGTCGGGCAAATTCTCGAAACCCATCTTGGATGGGCTTGCAGGGGACTTGGAAAATTAATTGGTGAGTCAATTGATTTAATACAAGAAAAAGATAAAGACGCTAAAAATTTAAGAAAAACTTTAAACGATATTTATGGTAAAAATGAAACTATTGACGCATTAAAGAGAGATGATCTCGTAGAGCTTGCGGTAAATTTAAGTAAAGGCGTGCCTATTGCAACTCCAGTATTTGATGGTGCCCGTGAACATGACATTGATAAACTTCTTGAGAAAGCTGGTCTTGATAAGTCTGGGCAAGTCAAGTTATTTGATGGAAGAACAGGGGAAGAGTTTGATAGAAAGGTAACAGTTGGATATAAATATATACTCAAACTTCACCATCTAGTTGATGACAAAATCCACGCCAGATCAATAGGACCATATAGTCTGGTCACTCAGCAACCTCTTGGCGGAAAAGCTCAATTTGGCGGGCAACGATTTGGTGAAATGGAGGTTTGGGCTCTTGAGGCTTATGGCGCGGCATACACACTCCAAGAAATGTTAACGGTAAAATCCGATGATGTCGCTGGGCGCACGAAAGTTTATGAAGCAATTGTACGTGGCGATGATGCGTTTGAGGCTGGGATTCCGGAATCATTTAATGTGCTAGTAAAAGAAATACGCTCATTAGGCTTAAATGTTGAACTAAAGACTTCAGATCTTTCAAATGAGTCAGCAAACAATAACCTCTCAGATATGAGCAGCGAATAATAGGAAAAAATATGAATCAAGATTTAACAAATGTTTTTAATCCAAACTTTTCACAATCACAAATTTTTGATCAGATAAAAATTACTATTGCATCACCTGAGAAGATGCTCTCATGGTCTTTTGGTGAAATAAAAAAACCTGAAACGATCAATTATAGAACGTTTAAACCGGAGAGAGATGGTCTATTTTGCTCGAGAATTTTTGGTCCAATAAAAGACTACGAATGTCTTTGTGGCAAATATAAGCGTATGAAGTATAGAGGGGTAATCTGTGAAAAATGTGGTGTGGAAGTCACTTTGTCGAAAGTTAGGCGTGATAGAATGGGCCATATTGAACTCGCGGCTCCTGTTGCGCACATTTGGTTTTTGAAATCACTTCCATCAAGAATTGGACTGCTTTTAGATATGAAATTAAAAGATCTTGAGCGGGTTCTCTACTTTGAGAATTTTATAGTGATAGAGCCCGGGCTGACACCACTAAAAGAATTACAACTGCTAACTGAAGATGAACTCCTTGCATACAAGGATGAATATGGGGATGACTCATTCACAGTTGGAATTGGCGCTGAAGCGATACGGGATTTATTAATAGGGCTTGACCTTGAAAAGCTTGCAGAAAGTTTGAGGGTTGAAATTGACGAGTCCACCTCTGAGCTTAAACCAATAAAACTTGCAAAAAGATTAAAAGTTGTAGAGGCATTTTTAAGTTCTGGAAACAAGCCTGAATGGATGATTATGACAATTGTACCCGTCATACCACCTGAACTAAGACCTCTTGTTCCCCTAGACGGTGGTAGATTTGCAACATCTGATCTGAATGATTTATACAGAAGGGTCATAAACAGAAATAATCGTCTCAAACGCCTAATAGAGCTGAAAGCGCCCGAAATAATTATTCGTAACGAAAAGAGGATGCTCCAAGAGTCTGTTGATGCGCTATATGACAATGGAAGAAGAGGGCGTGTAATAACCGGCGCAAACAAGAGACCGTTGAAGTCACTTGCGGATATGCTGAAAGGTAAACAAGGAAGATTTAGGCAAAACCTACTTGGAAAAAGGGTTGATTACTCAGGTAGATCGGTAATTGTTACAGGTCCAACACTAAAACTACATCAATGTGGTTTGCCAAAAAGAATGGCATTAGAGTTATTTAAACCGTTTATCTACTCAAAGCTTGAAGCAAAAGGTCTATCAACAACAGTCAAACAAGCAAAAAGATTAGTTGAAAAAGAACGCCCAGAGGTTTGGGACATACTTGACGAGGTTATTAGGGAACACCCTGTCCTTCTTAACCGTGCTCCAACACTTCATAGGCTTGGTATACAAGCATTTGAGCCAACACTAGTTGAAGGTAAGGCTATACAGTTGCATCCACTCGTATGTTCAGCATTTAACGCTGATTTTGATGGTGACCAAATGGCAGTCCATGTTCCATTATCACTTGAGGCTCAGTTGGAAGCAAGGGTGCTGATGATGTCAACCAATAATATACTTCATCCAGCCGATGGCTCGCCAATAATTGTTCCCAGTCAAGATATGGTCTTGGGATTATATTATCTGTCGCTTGTCAAGGATAATGAGCCCGGAGAAGGTATGGTTTTTGGTAATATGAATGAAGTACATTACGCTCTTCAGTCAGGAATTACAACTCTTCACGCAAAAATAAAAGGAAGATTTACAACAAAAGACGAGGATGGCAACGTAATAAAAGAAACCCATGAAACAACACCTGGCAGACTTCTCATGGGCGAGCTGCTGCCTAAATACCACTCAATCAATTTCTCGCTTTGCAACAAGGTTATGACGAAAAAAGATATTTCAAGGATGATTGACGAAGTATACAGGCACTCAGGCCAAAAGGATACTGTTATATTCTGTGATAAAATTATGGCGCTTGGTTTTCATCATGGCTGTAAGGCCGGGATCTCATTCGGTAAAGATGACATGGTTATACCAGAAACAAAATCAAATTTAATTGATGAAACGAACGTGTTGGTGAAAGAATATGAAAACCAATATAACGATGGTTTAATAACGCAAGGTGAAAAATATAACAAGGTGGTTGATGCTTGGGCAAAATGCACTGATAAAGTTGCTGATGAGATGATGTCAAAAATACAAGTGATTGAAGTTGAAGAAAATTCAGATAAACAAAAAGATCAAAACTCAATTTATATGATGGCACACTCTGGTGCGCGCGGATCACCAGCTCAAATGAAGCAACTCGCAGGGATGAGGGGGCTTATGGCGAAGCCGTCTGGGGAGATTATAGAAACTCCAATTACATCAAACTTCAAAGAAGGGTTATCAGTTCTTGAATATTTCAATTCTACCCATGGAGCTAGGAAAGGATTAGCTGACACTGCATTAAAAACCGCAAATTCAGGCTATCTAACAAGAAGACTTGTGGATGTTGCACAAGATTGTATTATTTTAGAACGCGATTGTGGCACAGATAATGGTATCACATTGAGAAGTGTGATGGATGGTGGTGAAATTATTGTTCCTATCAGCGATAGGTTGCTTGGTAGATATTTGGCAGAAGATATAAAGGATCCATCTACAGGCAAAGTTCTATTCGATAAGGATAATATGATAGACGAGGCTTTATCCAAAGAAATAGAAGAATCTGGTATTGATGCTGTAAAAGTTAGATCTGTGCTCACCTGTGAGTCAAAAATTGGAGCCTGTGGGAGATGTTACGGCAGAGACCTTGCGAGGGGAACCTCAGTTAACGTAGGCGAAGCAGTTGGGGTTCTTGCAGCTCAATCTATTGGAGAGCCCGGAACTCAGTTAACAATGAGGACATTTCACATTGGTGGTACTGCGCAAGTAGTAGACCAATCCTTTATTGAAAGCTCGCATGACGGTAAAATATCTATACAAAACCCTTCACTTGCAACTGACTCAAATAACAGAGTTGTGGTCACAGGAAGAAGCCTATTGGTAGCAGTGCTCGATGAAAACGACTCTGAGAGATCTCAAAATAAAGTGCCTTACGGAGCACAGTTATTTGTGAAAGATGGAGAAATTGTGAAAAGAGGTCAAAGAATTGCTTCGTGGGATCCATACACAAGACCAATATTAGCGGATGTATCTGGTAAGGTAGATTTTGAAGACTTAGTTGATGGAATATCTATTGATGAAAGGATGGACGAGTCAACAGGTATTTCACAAAGAGTAGTAATAGATTGGAGGGGCTCAGCTCGTGGAAATGATCTACAGCCCTCTGTGCTTTTGACGCAATCAAAGTCGAAAGCAAAGTCAGAGACAAAAAAGTTTACTTTACCTGTAAATGCCATTTTGTCTGTTGAAAAAAACAATACTGTCTCTGCTGGTGATGTTCTAGCAAGGGTCCCGACGGAGAGCGCCAAAACAAAAGATATTACAGGAGGTCTACCTAGAGTTGCCGAGCTTTTTGAAGCAAGAAGGCCAAAAGACCACGCAATTATCGCTGAAATTGCGGGTACTATTGAATTTGGCAATGATTTCAAGAATAAGCGTAAAATAAGAATCATCCCAGATAATGAGGCAGATCAAGTTTGTGAGTACATGGTCCCTAAAAATATCCATCTTGAGGTTCAAGATGGAGATCAAATTGAAAAGGGTGACTTTATACTCGATGGTAACCCAGCTCCTCACGACATACTTGCCATTAAAGGGGTAGAAGAACTTGCCTCCTATTTGGTAACAGAAATTCAAGATGTCTACAGACTTCAGGGCGTGACAATCAATGATAAGCATATTGAGGTTATTGTTAGTCAAATGCTTAAAAAAGTAGAAATAATAGATCCAGGTGACTCATCCCTACTCAAGGATGAGCAGATAGATAAAATTGATTTACAAGAGCTAAATGACGAGCTTGCAAGCGCGAACAAGAAATTAATCACCTCCCGCCCAATTTTGTTAGGGATAACAAAGGCTGCACTACAGACGCGTAGCTTTATTTCTGCCGCGTCTTTTCAAGAAACAACAAGGGTTCTCACAGAAGCTTCCATGGTCGGAAAGTCAGATTTACTGCAAGGTCTAAAAGAGAATGTAATTGTGGGTAGGTTGATCCCGGCGGGTACTGGAAGCGCAATCAGTAAGTTGCGTCAGGTGTCTACGCATCGTGATAATCTAATTATTCAAGAGAAGCAAAAAGCTGAAGAATTGGAAGATTCCTCGGATAGCCCTGAATTACCTCCAGAGGTAGCAGAAAACGCTGCTGATGAAAGGTCGACAGATGATATCCCAGTAGACGAATAAAGAAGGTATATTTCATCCAAAAATATTGAGTATTGATTAAGTAAATAATGCTTGACGATTAGCTTACGAAGAAGTATTGTCCGAACATCTAAACCAATAGGCTGTATGTTTAGGCTTAGACGCTATTGGGACGCAAAACAAAAGATAGTGTAGACGAAAGGAAAACTGGTTGATATGCCAACTATTAATCAACTACTACGAAAACCACGGAAGCCGCAAATAAAGCGAAATAAAGTACCTGCTATGGAAGCTTGCCCTCAGAAAAGAGGCGTTTGCACAAGGGTATACACTACGACACCAAAAAAACCAAATTCTGCACTACGAAAAGTCGCACGGGTCAGGCTATCTAATGGATTTGAAGTCACAAGTTATATCCCTGGTGAAGGTCATAATCTGCAAGAGCATTCAGTTGTTTTAATCCGAGGAGGTAGAGTAAAAGATTTACCTGGTGTGCGCTATCACATTGTCAGGGGTGTTCTTGACACTCAAGGCGTCCAAGACCGTAAACAGCGTAGATCAAAATACGGCGCAAAGAAACCCAAATAGGAGCAATAAATGTCACGACGTAGACGCGCAGAAAAAAGAGAAGTCTTACCTGATCCTAAATTTGGGGATAAAGTTATTTCCAAATTCATGTGCAGTCTTATGTTGTCTGGGAAAAAATCAACCTCAGAAAAAATCATTTATGGCGCTTTCGATAAAATACAAAAAGATAGCAAGCAAGATCCAGTAAACGTTTTCCATGAGGCACTAAAAAATGTCATGCCAGACGTTGAAGTAAGGTCAAGAAGGGTCGGTGGTGCTACCTATCAAGTTCCTGTAGAAGTGAGGAATGATAGAAAGCAAGCTCTAGCAATCCGCTGGTTGATCAGCTCTGCCAGGGCAAGGAGCGAGAATACTATGATAGATAGGCTTTCAAATGAACTTATGGACGCATTCTCAAATAAGGGTAATGCAGTTAAGAAAAGAGAAGATACACATAAAATGGCAGAAGCAAATAGAGCTTTCTCTCATTATAGATGGTAAGTAAATAGAGGTGTACGATGGCAAGATCTAATCCAATTGAAGAATATAGAAATATCGGAATAATGGCACACATCGATGCCGGAAAAACAACTACTACTGAGAGAATTCTGTATTATACGGGAAAAAGTCATAAAATTGGGGAAGTGCATGATGGTGCCGCAACCATGGATTGGATGGAACAGGAGCAAGAGCGTGGTATTACCATAACCTCAGCAGCAACTACCACCTACTGGAATGGTAAAAGAATAAATATCATTGATACGCCCGGGCACGTTGATTTCACAATTGAGGTGGAGAGGTCTCTCAGAGTGCTAGATGGCGCAATAGCGCTCCTAGACGCAAATGCTGGTGTTGAACCACAAACAGAGACGGTATGGAGGCAGGCTAATAAATATAATGTTCCAAGAATGATATTTGTAAACAAAATGGATAAAATTGGCGCAGACTTTGATAGATCCGTTGAAATGGTAAAAGAAAGGCTTGGTGCCAAGCCATTAGTATTACAAATCCCAATAGGATCTGAGTCAAGCTTAAAAGGCGTGGTAGACTTAATTGAGATGCGAGCCATAATATGGGAAGATGAAAGTTTGGGTGCGAAGTTTAACTATGAAGATATACCAAGTGATTTACAAGATAAAGCATCGAAGTGTCGTGAAGAGATGATTGAAACAGTTGTTGAGCTTGATGAGTCGGCAATGGAAAAATATCTAGAAGGCGAAGAACTTGATATATTAACAATCAAATCACTCATCAGAAAGGGAACATGCGCAAACGAGTTTTATCCGGTATTCTGTGGATCTGCATTTAAAAATAAGGGAGTCCAGCCACTACTTGATGGCGTTCTGGATTACTTACCTTCACCGATGGACGTTGAGAGAATAAAAGGCATTGACCTAAAAACAGAAGAAGAGATTATGGTTCAATCATCTGATAGTGAAAAAGTATCTCTATTGGCATTCAAAGTTATGAATGATCCTTTCGTGGGATCACTGACATTTTGTAGAGTATATTCGGGTAAGGTTGAAAGCGGGATGCAGCTACTAAATTCAGTAAAAGATAAAAAGGAAAGAGTTGGAAGAATGCTGCTTATGCATTCCAATTCAAGGGAAGATATCAAAGAGGCATATGCTGGGGATATTGTAGCTTTAGCTGGTTTAAAACTCACAACAACCGGGGACACGCTATGCGATCCTTCCTACCCTGTTGTCTTAGAAAGAATGGAGTTCCCTGAGCCTGTAATCGAAATTGCAGTTGAACCAAAAACAAAAGGTGACCAAGAAAAAATGGGTGCAGCACTTGCAAGGCTTGCTCAGGAAGACCCATCTTTCCGCGTGGCGTCTGATGATGAGTCTGGTCAAACAATTATAAAAGGAATGGGAGAGCTGCACTTAGATATCCTCGTTGACAGGATGAAAAGAGAGTTCAAGGTTGACGCAAATATTGGTGCACCTCAGGTTGCTTATCGTGAGACAATCACGAAGCCTTCTGATGTAGACTATACACACAAGAAGCAATCAGGTGGCGCAGGGCAATTTGCAAGAGTGAAAATGACAATTAGCCCAGGGGAACCGGGAACAGGCTTTGTTTTCGAAAACAAAATAGTTGGTGGAGCAATCCCAAAAGAATATATTCCAGGTGTCGAGAAGGGAATTGCATCTGTATTAGATAATGGGGTGTTAGCTGGGTTTCCTCTGCTGGATATAAACGTTGTGCTCCATGATGGCGCATTTCATGATGTTGACTCATCAGTAATGGCATTTGAGATTGCAGGGCGAGCGGCTTTCCGTGAGGCTGCCCAATCAGCAGCACCGAAACTATTGGAGCCAATCATGGATGTAGAAGTTGTAACTCCAGAAGAATATATGGGGGATGTTATTGGGGACCTTAATTCACGTCGAGGGCAAATTGCTGGCACAGAGTCAAGATCAAATGATACTGTTATAAAATCAAAAGTGCCACTTGCGAACATGTTTGGTTATGTGAGTCATTTGAGGTCTATGAGTCAGGGTCGTGCACAATTTACGATGCAGTTTGATCATTATGAGCAAGTTCCGCAGGCTGTTTCAGATCAAGTTATCGCCAAGTATGCTTAGAAAAAGATAGGAAAATAATGCAAGGTCAAAATATAAGAATAAGGTTGAAGGCATACGATCACAGATTGTTGGACACATCAACAACTGAAATTGTAAATACAGCCAAAAGAACGGGAGCAAATGTTCGTGGTCCGATACCTTTGCCTCGTCGTATTGAAAAATTTACTGTTTTGCGTGGTCCTCATATTGACAAGAAAAGTCGCGAGCAATTTGAAATCAGAACATACAAAAGGCTTCTTGATATTGTAGATCCTACGCCTCAAACTGTAGATGCTCTTATGAAACTAGATCTATCCGCGGGCGTAGATGTGGAAATAAAATTATAGGTAGAAGAAATTTATGAGAGTTGGTTTAATAGCAGAAAAAGTTGGAATGATGAGGGTCTTTACAGAAAAAGGTCAACACATACCTGTGACTGTTTTATCACTCGCTGGTTGTCAGGTTGTTTCTCATAAAACAATTGAGAATGATGGTTATGCTGCCATCCAAATAGGTGCTGGCGTCCCAAAGGTTAAAAACATCACAAAGCCAATGCGAGGTCACTTTGCCAAAAATAAGGTAGAACCAAAATCAAAATTAGTGGAATTTAGAATTGATGAAGGTAACTTCATCCAGATTGGACTCCAGATGAAGCCAGATCACTTTGTTCCCGGTCAGAAAGTCGATGTAACTGGAACTAGTATTGGTAAAGGCTTTGCTGGGGCAATGAAAAGGCATAACTTCTCTGGATTAAGGGCTTCGCATGGAGTTTCGATAAGTCACCGTAGTCACGGATCAACGGGACAATGTCAAGATCCAGGAAAGGTATTTAAAGGAAAGAAAATGGCAGGACATATGGGTGCTGCAAAAGTCACAGTTCAAAACCTTTCAATTTATTCAGTTGATAATGAAAGAGGGCTTATTTTTATACATGGTGCCGTTCCTGGACACAAGGGTGGCTGGGTCACGATACGTGATGCAATTAAAATCAAGTCAAATATTGAATTACCAACACCGGGTAGCTTCATAGACCCCAATGCACCAAAGCAGGAAAGTACGCCGAAAGAGGCAACTGATGATTTAACGACGCAAGATCATTCAGTCCAAGAGGAGAGTACTGAACCATCTAATCAAGAGTTGGTCGATAATGATACCCCTGATAATAAAATGGAAGAAAATACCAGTGAAGTTTCAGAAGAAAATGAAGCAAATCAGGTGCCAGCTGTAGAGGTAGAAGCGGCCAATACCGACGAAGTTGCTCCTGAAGATGAAGAAAATAGTGATGAGCTAGATATAAAAAAAGATGATAATGGTGATAGCAAATGAAGATTAACGTAATTGACATTTCATCAAAAGCATCGGGGACAACAAATCTGAGTGATGCTATATTTGGGCTGGAGCCGCGGAAAGATATCCTTCATAGAACTGTAGTCTATCAGCTTGCAAAGAAACGTGCCGGAACACACAAGGTAAAAAATAGAGCAGAAATAACTGCTACAACAAAAAAAATGTATAAGCAAAAAGGAACGGGAAGTGCAAGACACGGGTCAAAAAAAGTACCACAATTTAGAGGTGGGGGGCGTGCTTTTGGGCCTCATCCAAGAGACCACTCAATAAAATTAACGAAAAAGTTTAGAAAATTAGCTCTTAGACATGCACTATCTTCAAAACTTAAAGATGGTAATATCGTTATTCTAAGTGAAGCAAAGCTCAGCAAGCCAAAAACATCGTTACTTGTAAAAAATTTACAAAAATTGGCTGTTGACTCAGCTCTCTTTATAGATGCTAAGGAGTTTGATAAAAATTTTGAATTGGCAACGATGAATATCCCAAATATCGATATTCTTCCAGTTCAGGGTATCAATGTATATGACATGCTAAAAAGAGATAAGCTTTTCATAACAAAGGCAGCCCTCAAAGAGATAGAAGGTCGGTTAAATGAATAATATTGATTTATATGACGTTATAAGAAATCCGGTTATCACAGAGAAGGCGACTTTAATATCGGAGAATGGTCAAGTAATCTTCGATGTCTCAAAGGGTGCCACCAAAGCGCAAATAAAAGAGGCAATCGAAACGCTTTTCAAAGTAAAGGTCAAGTCTGTGAATACCTTGATAAGAAAAGGGAAAGTCAAGAGATTTAGGGGAAGATTAGGAAAAAGATCGGATATTAAAAAAGCGATAGTATCTCTTGAAGATGGTCAAAATATTGACTTTACAACAGGTTTAAGTGGATAGAAAGACATGGCATTAAAATCATACAAACCCAATACACCAGGACAACGCGGACTCGTATTAGTATCACGTGATAGCCTTTGGTCAGGTAAGCCTGAGAAAACATTGACTGTCGGTCTATCAAAATCTGGAGGTCGAAATAATAAAGGAAGAGTAACTGCAAGAAGGCGTGGCGGAGGCCATAAGCGCTTATATAGGATGATTGATTTCAAGAGAAACCATTTTGAGATACCGGCAAAAGTTGAAAGAATTGAATATGATCCAAATAGATCAGCGTTCATTGCCCTTTTATTGTATGATGATGGAAAAAAATCATATATTCTTGCGCCCCAAAGATTGGCGGTTGGAGATACAGTTGTTTCTAGTGCCAAAGCTGATATTAAGCCGGGTAACGCATTACCTCTTGCTAATATCCCTGTTGGTACGATAATACACAATGTCGAGCTCAAACCCGGAAAAGGCGGACAAATTGCAAGATCTGCGGGGACATACGTACAGTTAGTTGGTAGGGACCAATCATACTCAATACTAAGATTAAACTCCGGTGAACAGCGTATGACTCGCTCTGAATGCATGGCCACAATCGGAGCCGTATCAAATCCTGATAATAAAAATATTAAATTGGCGAAAGCAGGAAGATCACGTTGGCTCGGTAGACGACCATCGGTTAGAGGTGTGGCAATGAATCCAATAGATCATCCGCACGGTGGAGGTGAAGGCAAAACATCAGGTGGTAGGCACCCAGTTACACCTTGGGGTAAGCCAACGAAGGGTAAGAAAACAAGAACAAATAAGACAACTGATAGACTGATTCTCAGAAGCAGGCATTTGAAAAAGAAAAGGTAATTTATAGATGGCGCGTTCAGTATGGAAAGGACCCTTTGTTGATGGGTATTTGCTTAAGAAAGCAGAAACAGCAAGAGCATCAGGAAGAAATGATGTTATTAAGATCTGGTCAAGAAGATCAACGATACTTCCGCAATTTGTAGGTTTAACATTTGGTGTTCACAATGGGCAAAAGCATATACCAGTTCTTGTAACAGAGGAAATGGTGGGACGTAAATTTGGCGAATTTTCGCCAACTAGGACATACTATGGTCATCTAGCCGATAAGAAAGCGAAAAGGAAGTAATTATGGCAGCGAAATTACAAGATGGAATGGCTTTGGCGACAACTAAAAATCTCAAAATTAGCATGCAGAAACTTAACTTGGTTGCTGCGATGATAAGAGGCAAAAAAGTAGAGAAAGCCATGAATGATCTTCAATTTTCAAGGAAGAGAATTGCTCAGGATGTACTAAAGACCCTAAAGTCGGCCGTTGCAAATGCCGAAAATAACCATAATCTTGATATTGATGAATTGTACGTAAATGAGGCATATGTTGGAAAAAACCTTGTACTAAAGAGATGGAAAGCAAGGGCGCGAGGTCGTGTTGGTCGAATTAAAAAACCATTTAGTCAAATAACCGTTGTTGTAAAACAGCAAGAAAATGAGGAAAGCAAATAATGGGACAGAAGGTTTCACCAGTAGCTTTAAGGCTTGGAATAAATAGGACTTGGGACTCTCGTTGGTATGCTGAGAAAAACGAATATCCGAAACTATTAATGGAAGATCGTAAGATTAGAGCGCTAGTTAATAGTCTTAAATCAACAGCAGCAATATCAAAAATTGTTATTGAGCGCCCGCATAAGAAGTGTAATGTCACTATATATTCTGCAAGACCTGGTATACTAATTGGTAAAAAGGGATCAGATATTGAGCTAATAAAAACTAAAATCCAAAAAATTACAAATACCGAAGTTTCAATAAATATTCTTGAAGTTAAAAAGCCTGAAATTGATGCTACATTGGTGGCAGAGTCTATTGCGCAACAACTTGAGAGGCGTGTAGCGTTCAGAAGAGCAATGAAAAGGGCTGTCCAAACCGCTCTGAGAATGGGTGCCGGGGGGATAAGGATAAATTGTGGTGGAAGGCTCGGTGGGGCTGAAATAGCAAGAACTGAGTGGTATAGAGAAGGGCGTGTTCCACTTCACACACTCAGGGCAAATGTTGATTATGGAGTCGCAACAGCACAGACAACCTATGGCGCTATCGGGATAAAAGTCTGGATTTTTAAAGGTGAAATACTAGAACACGACCCAATGGCCCAAGAAAAAAGCATCACTGGTTCGCAAGATCAATCAAGAAATCAAAGACCAGAATAAGGGATAACACTCATGTTACAACCAAAAAAGACTAAATTTAGAAAAATGCATAAAGGCAGGATTAGCGGTAACGCTAAAGGAGGATTTGCATTGAATTTTGGTTCGTATGGTCTTAAATCTCTCGAGCCTTCTAGGGTAACGGCAAGGCAAATTGAGGCTGCGAGAAGGGCAATGACGAGACACATGAAAAGAGCTGGAAGAGTTTGGATAAGGATTTTTCCTGATGTTCCTGTATCCAAAAAACCCACTGAAGTTAGAATGGGTAAGGGTAAAGGTTCTGTAGAATTTTGGGCAGCAAAAGTAAAGCCAGGAAGAATGATGTTTGAAATTGATGGCGTACCACTTGATGTTGCAAGAGAAGCATTATCACTTGCCGCTGCAAAGCTACCGGTCAAGTGTAAGTTTGTTTCTAGATTAGGCGATACAAATTAGGAATGTAAGCAATGAAAACAATTGAAATTAGAGAGTTATCAGCAGATCAAATTAGTGACGAACTAATTAAATACAAGAGAGAGCAACTCAACCTTCGCTTTCAAAGATCTAGTGGTCAACTTGATAATACTGCAAGAGTTAAAGAGGTAAGAAGAACAATTGCCAAACTTAAAACAATTCAAAATGAAAAAAATAAATTACAGGAGAAGAAATAATGCCAAAGAGAATACTCTCAGGTGTTGTAGAAAATAATAGCCAAGATAAGACAGTTGTTGTGCGTGTTGAACGTCGATTTATTGATCCCTTATTGAAGAAAACTGTAAGAAGGTCAAAAAAATATCATGCTCATGATGAGGAAAATAAACATAACATAGGTGATGAGGTTCGGATTCAAGAATCAAAGCCATATTCAAAGTTAAAAAAATGGATAGTCATATAGAAATCAGAAGGAATAGAAACCAATGATACAGATGCAATCAAATCTTAGCGTGGCTGATAACTCTGGCGCAAAAAGGGTGCAGTGTATCAAAGTCTTGGGTGGATCAAAAAGAAAAACGGCACACATTGGTGATACAATCGTGGTAACTGTCAAAGAAGCTATACCTCGTGGGAGAGTTAAAAAGGGGGACGTCTTAAAGGCTGTTATTGTAAGGACGGCCAAAGGAATATTAAGAAATGACGGTACTGCAATAAGATTCGATGGTAACGCGGCTGTATTAATAAATAACCAAGGCGAGCCAATTGGAACTAGAATATTTGGGCCGATAACTCGTGAGCTTAGAGCAAAAAATCATATGAAGATAATTTCATTAGCACCGGAGGTACTATAGATGGCGGCAAAGATTAGGAAAGGTGACAGCGTTATAGTATTAACGGGAAAAGATAAGGGTAAGACTGGGACTGTTTTAACTGTATTTCCTGATGAAAATAAGCTAATTGTGCAAGGGGTGAGTATTAAGAAAAAACATCAAAAACAAACACAAACGCAACAGGCTGGCATAATAGAAAAAGAAGGTAAAATACACATCTCAAACGTTGCTATTCTTGAGCCGAGTCAATCTAAAAAATCAAAAATTGGTTTCAAATTTTTGAAAGATGGTAAGAAAGTAAGATTTTACAAAAGTAATAGTGAGGTCATAGATGACAAATAGTTATATCCCTCGAATGAGAACACATTATCAAGATGTAGTAATTAAGAATCTAAATGAACGATTCAACTACACAAATGCAATGCAGGTACCAAAGCTTGATAAAATAGTCATAAACATGGGCCTGGGTGACGCTGTTTCTGACTCAAAAAAAGCTGATATTGCAATTGATGCGTTGGGTTTAATTGCCGGCCAAAAGCCAGTATTTACCAAAGCAAAAAAATCCATTGCTAATTTTAAGCTTCGTGAGGGCATGGTTATTGGTACAAAGGTTACGCTTCGTAAATCACGAATGTATGAATTTATTGATCGACTAATTACTATTGCGTTGCCTCGCGTTAGAGATTTTCGAGGAATTAGCTCAAAGAGTTTTGATGGTAATGGAAACTACGCAATGGGAATTAAAGAGCATATAGTGTTTCCTGAAATTAATTATGACAAAGTCGATGTCATTAGAGGGATGGATATCATAATTTGTACAACAGCAAATTCAGATGAAGAGGCAAAAGTTCTACTTGAAGGGTTTAACTTTCCCTTCAGGAATTAATAATAGGAGTCTAAATGTCAAAAGTCAGTATAACAGAGCGAAATAATAAAAGATGGAAAATGAATAAAAAGTTTTCATCAAAAAGAAATAAACTAAAGGACTTAACAAAAAATAAAGCCTTAACAATGGAAGAGAGATTTCAAGCTACAGTTAAACTTGCAAAGCTACCAAGAAATTCAGCCTCCATTAGATATAGAAATAGATGCGCAATAACTGGAAGACCCAGAGGTTACTACAGAAAACTTGGTGTATCAAGAATTGCAGTAAGAGATTTGACAGCGGAAAGTCAAATACCGGGTATGATTAAATCAAGTTGGTGAGGTGTTAAAATGATGACAGATCCACTAGCAGATATGCTAACAAGAATAAGGAATGCTCTATTAAGGGGTAAGCCTACTGTAATAACTCCCGCTTCAAAATTGAGGGAAAACGTCTTATCAGTTTTGCAAGATGAAGGATATATTCGTGGCTTCATGAAATTAGAAATCGAAGGTGAATTCCCAATGTTTGAAATTGAATTGAAGTATCATGAAGGTGACCCGGTAATAAAGAAACTAGAGAGGGTATCAAAGCCTGGAAGAAGAGTGTATTCCTCTGTATCAGAATTACCACGCGTTTTTAATGGGCTGGGTGTTTCAATTCTATCTACTTCAAAAGGCGTAATGTCAGATGTTAATGCACGTGAAGCAAATGTTGGAGGGGAAATACTCTGTAAAGTATTTTAATTAGGTAAAGTATGTCAAGAATTGGAAAAAAATCAATCAATATACCAGATAATGTGAAAGCAAGTATTGCTGATGGAGTTATAACGGTTACCGGTCCAAAGGGTGAGTTATCTGCGGAATTATCAGAAGATATTTTGGTGGAAATTAGTGATACTGAAATAAGTGTTATGCCCAAGAATCTTGAAAAGAAAGCAAGGTCATTTTGGGGCCTGTCAAGAACCATAGTAAGTAATTTAGTTGCAGGCGTATCTGAGGGATTCTCGAAAACTCTCGAAATCCAAGGTGTTGGTTATCGGGCACAAATGCAGGGTAATGTACTACAGCTTGCGCTTGGGTTTAGCCATGAGGTAAAATATGATGTACCCGAAGGGATAGATATAAAATGTTTAAAGCCAACCGAGATACAGATTGATGGTATAGACAAGCAGAAGGTTGGTCAGGCTGCAGCTGAAATTCGAAGGTTTAGGCCTCCAGAGCCTTATAAAGGTAAGGGTATTAGATACAAAGATGAGTATGTATTCAGAAAAGAAGGAAAGAAAAAGTAGAGTAAAGAATGACCGATATGAATAGTAAAATTAAAAGGAAGTTGAGAGTCCGTAGGGCTCTAAAGAAAAATAAAGACCAAAGACCGAGGCTAAGTGTTTTCAGGTCATCAAAGAATATTTATGCTCAAATTATCAATGATATCGAAGGCAAAACTTTGGCTTCTGCATCAACTCTAGAAAAAGATCAAAAAAAATTTAGCGGATCAGATATTAAAGCTGCGGAGAAAATTGGTCAGTTAATTGCTGAACGGGCTAAAAAAGTTGGTATCGATAAGGTTATTTTTGATAGAAGCGGCTATTTATATCATGGCAGAGTGAAAGCGCTTGCTGAGAAAGCAAGAGAAAATGGATTACAATTTTAAGGAATCAGGATATGGCAAGGACTCCAGTTAAAACAAAAGAAGAAAATAACGATTTTATCGATCGACTCGTCCACATTAATCGAGTTGCAAAAGTTGTCAAGGGTGGGCGACGATTTGGATTTGCTGCGCTGGTTGTGGTCGGAGACCAGAAAGGAAAAGTTGGTTTTGGCCACGGGAAGGCAAAAGAAGTTCCTGAAGCAATAAAAAAAGCAACTGATGATGCAAAGAGAGAAATGATCAAAGTGCCTCTTAGAGATGGTAGAACTTTACATCATGATGTTTATGGACATCACGGTGCTGGAAAGGTTTTGCTTAGATCCGCACCATCTGGTACTGGTATAATTGCTGGAGGGCCAATGCGGGCTATCTTTGAAGCTGTCGGAGTGCAAGATGTAGTTGCAAAATCACAGGGAACAGCAAACCCATATAATATGGTGCGCGCAACATTTAATGCTCTAAAAAGTGAACAGAGCCCTCGTATGGTAGCTGCCAGAAGGGGTATGAAAGTCAGCAATCTTGTATCAAGAAGAAAAGAGTTAGCAATAGAAATAGATGATAGGTAAGAAATGTCAACATCAAAAAAAACAATTACTGTAAAACAAATTGCGAGCTCAATTGGCAGGAAATTTGATCAAAAGCAAACACTCATTGGTCTTGGTTTAAACAAAATTGGTAGAATAAGAGAGCTTGAGGACACCCCATCGATAAGAGGTATGGTGCGAAAAGTCAGTCACCTCGTAGAAATTATAGAATAGGAATAATTTGATGAAATTAAATGAATTATCAGATTTAGTTGGCGCAAAAAAGAATAGGAAGCGAGTTGGTCGAGGTATCGGTTCAGGCACCGGCAAAACGTCAGGGCGTGGCGTAAAAGGACAAAAGTCTCGTTCTGGTGTCGCGATAAAAGGATTTGAAGGTGGTCAAATGCCACTTCACAGAAGGCTTCCAAAGCGTGGTTTTAATAATTTATTTTCAAAGAAATATAATGTCTTTAATCTGGATAGAATTCAGTATTTCATTGACAATGGTAAGATAGACGCAAAGCAAATCATAAATATAGATACTTTACTTGAGGCAAAGTTGATTAAGTCTGAGCGTGACGGATTAAAAATACTTGGAAGGGGTAAACTAACATCCAAAGTTGAGCTTGAGGTGTCAGGGGCCTCAGAGAAAGCAGTTAAGCTCGTTGAAAAAGCCGGTGGTAAAGTAACTGTGCTTGGTGCTGCAAAAAACTAAGGTTTGTTTAAATTTACAGAATGGTGACTCATGGCATCTGCGGCTGAACAGCTTGCTTCAAATATAAATTTTTCAACTTTCGGTAAAGCCAAAGATCTGCAAGGGCGAATATTATTCACACTTGGGGCTCTTTTAATATACAGACTCGGAACCTTTATTCCGCTGCCAGGAATTAATACATCCGCTTTAAATGAGTTATTTCAGCAAAATCAAAGCGGTATACTTGGCATGTTTGACATGTTTGCTGGCGGTGCTGTTGGTAGAATGGCAATTTTTGCTTTGAATATTATGCCATATATATCCGCGGCAATTATTATGCAGCTATTGGTTGCAGTCTCGCCAGTTCTGGGGCAACTGAAAAAAGAGGGTGAACGAGGCAGAAAGCAAATCAATCAATATACAAGATATGGAACGGTATTTCTTGCCGCACTGCAAGCTTGGGGTATTTCAATAGGTCTTGAAGGTGCCGGTAATATTGTCATTGATCCCGGACTGTATTTCAGAATGTCTGCTGTAATAACGCTAGTTGGTGGTGTTGTATTTTTGATGTGGATCGGCGAGCAGGTTACGGCACGTGGTATTGGTAATGGTATTTCACTCATTATATTTGCGGGTATTGTTGCTGAGCTTCCATCCGCTCTGGTTAATACGCTTGAGTTAGGGCGACAAGGAGCACTATCAACTTGGTTAATTTTGGGTGTTTTGGTTTTGGCAATAATTGTCATTGTGACAATTGTCTATGTAGAAAGGGCTCAAAGGAAGCTAGTGGTTCAGTACCCAAGGAGACAACAAGGAAATAAGGTGTTTGAGGGTGATAGCTCACATTTACCACTAAAAGTCAATACTGCAGGGGTAATTCCTCCAATCTTTGCTTCTTCATTGCTGTTACTTCCAATGACTGTTGCCAATTTCTCTACTGGTCAAGGACCGGATTGGATTAATTTTTTAAGTTCTTTTTTGGGCAGGGGACAACCTTTATACTTATTGTTTTATATTTCTTTAATCGTATTTTTTGCTTTCTTCTATACAGCGATTGTCTTTAATCCTGCTGACACAGCTGATAACCTGAAGAAACAGGGTGGATTTATTCCTGGAATAAGACCCGGAGAGAAAACAGCTGAATATATAGATTATGTACTAACCAGAATTACATGTTTTGGCGCAGCATACTTGGCTGCGATATGTATATTACCTGAGATATTGATATCTTATGCAGCAATACCATTTTATTTTGGCGGAACATCATTACTTATTGTTGTTAATGTGACTATGGATACTGTTTCACAGGTTCAAAGCCACCTTCTAGCGCATCAATATGAAGGGCTAATAAGGAAATCTAATTTAAGAGGAAGACGGCGATGAACCTCATCTTATTAGGCCCCCCTGGTTGCGGTAAGGGTACGCAAGCAGTAAACCTTGTTAAGAAATATGATTATTATCAGCTTTCAACCGGTGATATGCTTAGGGAAGCTGTTGCAAATGAGACACAAACTGGAAAAATTGTAAAGGATGTCTTGGCAAGCGGAAAACTAGTTGATGATGAGTTAATCATCAAGATAATGGAGGAAAAATTAATTGCGACAAAATCAAAGCCAGGACGAATATTTGACGGCTTTCCAAGGACACTAATTCAAGCGAATGAACTTGAAGGCTTATTAAAGCGTTACCAAATGAAACTTGACTTAGTAATTGAATTGGTGGTTGACCAGCATTCTCTTTTGGAGAGGATCCTGAAAAGAGCAAAAGAGAGTGAAGAGAAAAGAGATGATGATAATTCAGTTATTGTGAAAAAAAGATTAGAGGTATATAACAAGGAAACAAAGCCAATAGTTGATTTTTATAGCTCTAAATATAATTTAAACAAAATCGACGGTATGCAGAGCATTCAGGAGGTAAGTAATACAATCGAAAATTTGATTGAAAACAAACATTAATTAACCAGATATTATCAAACGATTATGTTTGATAATACTAATAATTGTTGGTATAACACAAATATATTAAGCTAGACTTTTTTATCCAACAAATTGACATAAGGAGAAGTAAATTGGCAAGGATTGCAGGAGTTAACATTCCAACCAATAAGAGAGTAGAAATAGCACTGCGCTCAATACATGGTATTGGGCCGATTAAAGCTAGGGAAATTTGTGAAAAGGTAAAAATAGAAAATACAAAGAGGGTCAATCAACTCTCTGATTCTGAGGTCATTGCTATTCGTGAAGCAATTGATAGTGATTATCTAGTCGAAGGGGATCTAAGGCGTGAAGTAGCAATGAATATTAAAGGTATGATGGATTTGGGCTGTTATAGAGGTCTAAGGCATAGAAGAGGATTACCTGTGCGAGGTCAGAGAACTTCCACAAATGCACGAACTAGAAAAGGTCCCGCAAAACCTATAGCTGGTAAAAAGAAATAGCGAGAACTAAATGGTCAAAGATAAAACAAGAGTAAAGAGAAGAGAGAAAAAGAATATTACATCGGGTATTGCCTTCGTTAATGCTACATATAACAACACAATGATAACAATTACGGATGCTCAAGGAAATGCAATTTCATGGTCATCTGCCGGTGGGATGGGTTTTAAAGGTTCACGTAAATCAACTCCATACGCGGCACAAGTTGCAGCTGAAGATGCGGCAAGGAAAGCAATGGAGCATGGGATGAAAACAATTGAAGTAATGGTAAAAGGACCCGGTACTGGTCGAGAGTCAGCACTCAGAGCTCTACAATCAACTGGCTTTACCATAACGTCTATAAAGGATGTCACTCCAATACCCCATAATGGCTGTAGGCCACCAAAAAGGCGTCGTGTATAGGATTAAAGGTAGATTTTCTAAATAAATTTTAAAAAAAGATCAAAGAGGTAAGTTGTGATAGAAAAAAACTGGCAGGAACTTATAAAGCCAAATAAAATAGAAATAAAGGAAGATAACTCTGGTAAGAATGTCTCAAGACTCACCGTAGAGCCACTTGAGAAAGGATTCGGGCTAACAATAGGTAATTCTTTGCGTAGAATCCTATTATCCTCATTGCAGGGTAGCGCAATCACTTCCGTCAAAATTGATGGAGTTTTACATGAATTTTCAGCAATTTCAGGAGTTAGAGAGGACGTAACCGACATAATATTGAATATTAAAGATGTTGCTCTTAAAATGCATACTGATACAGAGATCAAAATGATCTTAAATAAAACTGGGCCATGTACTGTTGTTGCTGGAGATATTGAGTCATCCACCGATGTAGAAATACTCAATCCAGAGACTGTCATATGCACACTTGATGACAAGGTTAATGTTCGTATGGAATTCATTGCAAGAACAGGAAGAGGTTATGTGCCTGCAGAAAAAAACAGGTCAGAAGATGAACCAGTTGGATTGATACCAATAGATAGCTTATTTTCACCTGTGAAGCGTGTCTCCTACGAAATCGAAAATACACGGGAGGGGCAAATTCTAGACTACGATAAGTTGAATATGACAATTGAAACGGATGGATCTGTCAGGCCTGAAGATGCAGTCGCTTTTGCAGCACGAATTATGCAAGACCAATTAGATGTCTTCGTTAATTTTGAAGAACCGGTTGCGCCAGTGGTAGAGGATAAAGCGCCTGAGTTAACATTTAATCCCGCTCTACTGAAGAAGGTTGACGAGTTAGAATTGTCGGTTAGATCTGCGAACTGCCTAAAAAATGATAATATAGTTTATATTGGCGATCTAATACTAAAATCCGAGTCAGAGATGTTAAGAACACCAAATTTTGGAAGAAAATCCTTGAATGAAATTAAAGAGGTGCTAGCACAGATGGGTCTCCATCTTGGAATGAATATTCCAAATTGGCCACCTGAAAATATCGATGATCTTGCAAAAAGATATGAGGAAAGCTACTAAGCTTATAATCCAAAGGATAGATAAATGCGCCATAATAAAGCACAAAGGAAATTGAACAGGACAGCTAGCCATCGGAAAGCTATGTTTTCAAATATGGCTAACGCGCTAATTAAACATGAGCAAATCATGACGACTCTGCCAAAGGCGAAAGAATTAAGGCCAATTGTTGAGAAATTAGTAACATTGTCAAGAACAAATAGCCTACATGCCAGAAGGCAAGCAATATCGAAACTGCAAGATACTGCCATGGTATCTAAACTATTTGACGTGCTCGGCCCAAGGTACGCAGATAGAGCTGGCGGTTACACCCGCATAATCAAAGCTGGCTTCAGATATGGTGACTCAGCGCCAATGGCAGTCATTGAATTTATTGACAGAGATAAGGGTGCAAAAGGTCAAGATTCTGGCCCTGTCCAAATCCAAGATATTGAAGAAGAAACCGAAAATACAAACGCAATTGCATAGGTCATGTTGAAAGTCATATATGTTGGCTTTGGCGGTTTTATTGGCTCAATATTGAGGTATTCTCTGTATTTTTTAACGAGCAACATACTTGGATATACAACGCCAGTAGCAACCCTATTTGTGAATATCATTGGATGTTTTTTGATTGGTTGTGCTTATCAGTTATTCAGTGCACATCTTGTAGTTTCTGAAAATTTGCGGTTATTTATTATGATTGGCTTGCTCGGAGGTTTTACTACATTTTCAGCATTTTCTATTGATGCGTTTCTTCTATATCAAAATAGTGGAAAAATATTAGCTATAGCGTATGCAGTTTTATCTATTACATTATCATTACTGGCAACGCTAGCAGGGGTTTGGTTGATTAAATCGTAAGTGCAAAGGTTAATATCATGTATCAAATTGTAAAAAACGACGATAGCGGAGTTAGATTAGACAGATGGCTAAAAGAAAATTTACAAGATATTACTTATGTTGAGATTCAAAAATTAATCCGAACAGGACAAGTAAGAGTCGATGGGGGACGAAAAAAGCAAAATTATAGGGTAAATTCGGGAGAAAAAGTCAGATTTCCTCCTAAATTTACGAAGATGAATATCGATATAAACAAAAACATGCCAAAAAATACGGCATTCAGTCTAGAAGAGATCAAGATTTATGAAGATGATAGCTTGATTGTAATAAATAAACCATATGGTTTATCTACTCAGGGAGGCACAAAAGTTAAGTATCATATTGATGGATTGTTATCTATAGAAAATGAGAATGACAAGAATAATTATAGACTAATTCATAGATTGGATAAATATACAAGTGGTGCTCTAATTGTGGCAAAGAAAAGGGAAAGCGCATCATTTTACACTAAGAAATTCTTTCGTAAGGAAATAAAAAAAACATATTTAGCGCTAACACGCGGTGTACCTGATATCAAAACAGGCTTGATCAGCTTTCCTATAGAAAAATCAAATTTAAAAAAAATGTCAAAAAATCAGGATCAATTTCAAGATGCTGTGACCCAATATGAAGTTATCGAAACAACAAAAGATAGAGTATCTCTGATCAGATTAGAGCCTATTACTGGTAGAAAGCATCAGATCCGTAGGCATTTAAGCATGTTAAATACTCCAATCATTGGAGATAAAAAATATGGCAATGATGATGCGCCAGAGAATACTGAAAAGCGATTTTATTTACACGCTTATAAGATAGAGTTTCCCCGCTACAGTGATGGGAAAAATATTTTAATAAAGGCAGAAATTCCTCAATATTTTGAGGAAGCCATGAGTACTCTCGGGATCCAATTTGATGAATAAAAAATCATTAAAAAAAACAATAATTGAAAAATTTGACTTAAGCCTGACGGATAAGGGTTGTTTCCTAACCTTTGGGGGTGAAATATATTTAACTAAAAATGGTAACAAGGTATGCGTACCTAATGAAAATTTAATAGAAATACTTAAACCAGAATTTAAGGATTATAATATTTTGGAGTGTTCAAAATTTTCACTCACTAAAATACTTATTAGCTTTGCGGATCAATTACCTCATGAAAAAAGTATTTTTGTTGATGAATTGATAAAGTATTTAGAGACTGACCTCTTGTTTTATAGAGTGTCTAGCCCGAGAAACTTATCTGTTTCTCAGAGTGAAAAATGGGATAAAATAATTCATATTTTTGACAGTATCTTTCAAACCTCTTGGAGTGTATCCACAAACATCATGCCCCTAAAACAGGACCCTGAAAGTATTCAAAAAATAAAAGATTATCTAATAAGCCTTGATATACTTAATCTCCATATTATGACATATCTATTAAAGGTTACAGGTTCATGTATCGTCACAGTGTTATGCAATATTAAGAAATTAGACGCGATGGAAGCTTGGGAGTCCGTTAATATAGAAGAGCTCTGGTATAATAAAATTTACAATGATAACGAAAAAAAAGAAGAATTGGACAGCCAGATGGCGGAAGTTGATTTCTATATTAAATTACTTGACTCCATATAGGTCCAGATAATCAAGTTGCTTTAAATCGCCAACTTTTGATTGAAAATTCCTAATGAACTCTCTATCGAATTTATCCATAGTAATTAAATCATTTATTTTTTTAACACTCGTAACATTATAATCACGAAGTCCGCATGGGATTATTCCATTAAAATAATTGAGATCAGGATCTATGTTAATTGCTACACCATGTAATGATATCCACTTCTTTATTTTTAACCCAATTGCTCCAATCTTCTCTTCTTGACCTCCATTTTTGACCCACAATCCGATACGGTCTCGATGAGGATATGCATCTATATCGAAGTTAGTGAAAGTTTTTATCAATACTTCCTCGAGGTTTTTTATAAATGATCTAATATCCCTGTCAAATCTACCAAGGTCCAGCATTAGATATATAATTCTTTGCCCTGGACCGTGGTATGTATATCGTCCTCCTCTTGGTGTTTTAAATACAGGAACCTGTCCTGAATCGAGTAGTTCATCATTCTTTGCGCTAGAACCTGCGGTGTAAACGTGAGGATGCTCTAAAAACCAAATTAATTCAGGGGCGGTACCATTATTTATAAGATCAACCCTTCTATCCATGAAATTAACTGCAATTTCATATTCCACTGGTGATTTACTTATTATGTACTCTATTTCCTTATGCATTAAACGCTATTTCATATTAATCTGATTGCTAAATAATATCATTCAAATATATTAAGTTGTATAAAAATAAAATATATCGTGCGATCGTGGCGGAATTGGTAGACGCGCAGCGTTGAGGTCGCTGTAGAGGAAACTCTGTGGAAGTTCGAATCTTCTCGATCGCACCATCTACCATTTTATTTTTTTAAAATTGTTTGCAATCTCATGAAATCACCATGACTATTTTACTGTTAATGTTCATTCCAATTATTCTAGCCTTGCTAATAAAATTCAAGATACTTGGGTATATCATTTACCTATTGCCTTATATACTAAGAGTATTTTCGCGAGTAAAACAATCAAATCCTAATTACCCAAGGCAAAATATTGATATATCTGGGATTGAAGAGGCATATGAAATACTTGGACTTACAATGGATGCCAGTGATGAGGAAATCGATCGTGCGTATAAAGAGTTAATTCGGAAAAATCACCCTGATATGGGTGGCAGCGAGTATATTGCCAAAAAAATCAACGCAGCTAGAGAATATATAATTAAAAGTAAAGAAACTAGGGGAAGATAGTTAATATTTTATCGACTCGGTTACTAAGTATTTCGAACCTTGATTGTCTCCTCTCTTCAGATTTCACTGAATTATATTTTAGGTTTATTTTTTTCTGTTCGATAAAAGGATTGGATTTCGGAAAAGGTATTTCGTACTTTGCGAGCTTTATTGATTTATTTAAGACTTTTACCATGTTTGAATTCCGTGATGTCGAAGAACTACCGCCCATTACAACGGAGATAATTTCTTTATTTTCCTTCATCACATAAGAAATTAAATTGAAACCAGACATATTTGTGAATCCGGTTTTCATTCCTTTTGTTCCCGGATATGAAAATAGTAATTTATTATGGCTACGGTATGTTTTGCCTTCAAAAACAAATTCTTTCTGCGAGAATACCCTCGACTCATCAGGAAAATCTTTTAAAATCCTTAGGCCGAGGATAGCCATATCAAATGCAGTTGTCTTTTGGTAATTATTATGGAGCCCTGATGCATTTCTAAAACTTGTTTGATACATTCCGAGTTCTCGTGCTTTATTAGTCATTCGTGTCGCAAAGCTCTCCTCTGTACCAGATAAATGCTCAGCTACGGCAGTTGCGACATCATTTGCAGACTTTATTGCAAGTGCCTTGATAGCATTACTAAGTGTTATTGTTTCACCTGGTGCAAGACCGAGTTTTGATGCTGGCATACTTGAGGCATTTCGACTGAATGTAACTAAATCTGATTTCTGAATTTTACCATCTTCAAGTTCCTCAAAAATCAAATAAAGCGTCATAACTTTTGTAAGAGATGCAGGATATCTTGTTTGAAAACCTCTATTATTGTGTAATATCTCACCCGAGATAGCATCGAGGCTAAAGGATGAATATTTTGGGGCAGCAATCGTATCCGTTGAAAAAAAATAAATAATCAAAAAAAGAAAAACAGACACAAAATTTCTTTTATTAGTATGCATTGCAAAAAAATACCATTTAATTCTTATATTTTACTTAATCAAGTTATATATTTTTTAAAAAAAATGATTTTTAAAATTGATTTTTATTTTTTTTTCCCCAAATATTATAGTACGTAAGTATGTAAAAAGTTGGAATGTAGTACGAATGACCAATAATGTCGCTTCAAACAAAACTCAAACGCTTATAAAGGATAAGTTAAAGCGCCCCAGTATGTATGAGGTTATTCTATTAAATGATGACTACACTCCAATGGAATTTGTTGTAGATGTTCTCATGAAATATTTTGGGAAAGACATCAATCAAGCAAATGAGGTGATGATGCATGTTCACAGAAATGGTACAGGTTTGTGTGGTATCTATCCTTTTGATATTGCTGAGACTAAAGTGATGCAAGTTATGAATTATTCAATAAAGAATGGTCATCCATTACAATGCAAGATGGAGAAAAATAAATAATGCCAACATTTTCAAAAGGTCTAGAAGACTCGCTACACAAAGCACTCTCTATAGCAAGATCTAAAAACCATGAATTTTCAACGCTTGAACATTTACTCATGGCTATAATTGATGATGATGATGCATCTCTTGTGTTTAAACACTGTTCTGTCGATTTGGAGACATTAAAATATGAACTTGAAGGCTATCTTGATAACGAATTGAGACATATTGTACTAAAAGATAGTATTGATGTTAAGCCAACTACGAGCTTCCAAAGGGTCGTGCAAAGAGCTGTAATACATGTCCAGACTTCTGGTAAAGAGGAGGTTACAAGTGCAAATATACTTGTTGCAATATTTTCAGAAAGGGAAAGTCACGCAGTTTATTTTCTTAATAAAGTAAATTTATCAAGATATGATGTTGTAAATTATTTGAGTCATGGTAAGTCAAGTAATTCATCTGAATTGGACGATCTCGAGGCACAGGAGGTTGGTGAAGGAAAGCAAGAAAGTTTAACTCCAAACATTGATAAATATTGCATAAATCTTAATAATAAAGCCAATAGTGGCAAGATTGACCCTGTAATTGCTCGAGATAATGAGATATTGCGGATTTGTCAGACACTGTGTAGGCGAAGAAAAAATAATCCAATTTTGGTCGGTGATCCGGGTGTTGGCAAGACGGCCATTGTAGAGGGTGTCGCACTGAATATAGTGAATGGGAAAGTACCCGATTTTTTAAAAAAGACACAGATTATCCAACTGGACATGGGGGCTTTGATTGCGGGGACAAGATATAGAGGGGATTTTGAAGAGAGGCTAAAGGATGTACTGAAGGAAATTGAAAAAATCCCTCATGCAATATTATTTATTGATGAGATACATACAATCATAGGTTCAGGAGCGACTTCCGGTGGGGCAATGGATGCCGCTAATTTACTAAAACCAGCACTTCAGTCTGGTCAAATAAAATGCATCGGCTCGACTACTTATCGTGAATTTACAAGGTATTTTGAGAAGGACAGAGCGCTTGTCAGAAGGTTCCAAAAAATAGATATAGCTGAACCAAGCATCGAAGATTCAATTAGCATAATCAGTGGTTTACGTCCTTACTTTGAAGAATTTTATCAAATTAAATTTGATGATCAAAGTCTTATTGCTGCAGTTGAGTTATCGTCACGCTATATGCAAGATAGAAAGCTACCTGATAAAGCCATTGATCTAATTGATGAAACGGGCGCTGCTCAGGCAATACTACCTGTTGAAAAACGTAAGAAAAAAATAACTGAGAAAGAGATTGAAAAAACCCTGTCCATTATTGCAAGAATACCTGAAAAAACTGTTTCAAAATCTGATAACTCAATATTAAAGAAACTAGATAAAAGCCTTAAGAATCAAGTTTTTGGTCAAAATCATGCTGTTGAGTTATTATCATCATCAATAAAATCATCACGCGCAGGCTTAAGGGATATTGAAAAACCAATCGGATCATATTTATTTTCAGGCCCAACTGGTGTTGGTAAAACAGAGCTTGCGAGACAACTAGCTGATACACTATCAATTGAACTTGTTCGTTTTGACATGTCTGAATATATGGAAAGACATTCCATCTCAAAGTTAATTGGCGCACCACCAGGTTATGTTGGTTATGATCAGGGGGGTCTACTAACTGAGAAAATTGAAAAAACACCTCATTGTGTATTGTTATTGGATGAAATTGAGAAGGCACATTTCGATATTTATAACATACTTTTACAAGTTATGGATTACGGATTCTTGAGCGACCACAACGGAAAAAAAATTGATTTTCGAAATGTCATTATAATCATGACAACAAATGCTGGTGCCCAGGATCTGACCAAAGAATCAATAGGTTTTTCTGAGTCAAAAATTGAGCAAAATTATAGTCAAGAGATCAATAGATTATTTTCACCTGAATTTAGAAACAGACTTGATGCAATTATACCATTCAATTCGCTATCAAAAGCCATAATGAAGCAGATAGTTGATAAGTTTGTTATAAAACTCGAGTCACAACTTGATGAAAAAAGCGTTCTTCTCACATTAACGGAACCAGCATATGAGTGGCTTACAGAAAATGGGGTCGATGAGAAATATGGTGCAAGACCTCTACAGAGATTTATTGATGAAAAGATAAAAAAACCACTCGCAGATGAGCTACTATTTGGAAAATTAAAAAATGGGGGAAGTGTCAAGGTTGACAAGTTAGACACTGATAGTGAACTTTCCATTTACGTTAATGGTAAAAAATTATCTAACAGCAAAAAAAAGAAAGAAACCGAAAGCCTTATGCTACACTAGAAGCTTTCTTACTGCTTCCGCTTGCTTTTCTTTACTATTTAGACTGTCAGGCATAGTCTTATTTTCTGTAAAATATGGAATGATATGAAAATGTGTATGAAAAACAACTTGTCCTGCCTCAGACTCGCAATTATGTATAATTTTGGCTCCAGCAGCCCCAAAAGCTATCTTTTGCATCTCAGCTATCTTCTTAACAAGAATACACAGCCTTTCTAAATCTTCCTCATTTATATCATATATATTTCTAGATTTTGCTTTAGGGATTGCTAACATATGACCCTGTTTCTCGGGGTAGGCGTCCATAATTACTAAGTTACTTGAATCTTCAAAAACCCGAATTGCAGGTATTTCATTCGCCAATATTTTTGAAAAAATGTTATCTTTATCATAATTAATCATTTAATCCTCCAGTTTTTTTGAATGGGTTAAAACTTGATAGGTAATCTACCTCTTTATTAATGTACTCACCCTCTTTTTCAATGAACTCTGATACTATATTATGAATTTGCTGGTTTTGGAAAAAATGAGCAGAGTAGGTTAATGTAGGTTTATAGCCTCTAGATATCTTATGTGATCCGCCTGCGCCAGATTCTATGGTTTTCATCCGGTTCTCAATCGCATACTCAATTGCTTGGTAATAGCATAACTCATAATGTAAAAATTTATAAAAGCCGCTTGCCCCCCAATATCTGCCATACAGTGTATGATCATTATGGAGGTGCAGGCTACTAGCTATGGTATTTCCATTTTTCTTAGCTATAATCAGTAATAAATTATCAGGCATCTTATCCACTAGATTTTCAAAGAAAATCTTATTAAGGTAAGCATTACCCCATTTTCTATTACAAGTATCAAGGTAATGCTTGAAGAAGTTATCGAGTTGTTCGCTTGTAATATTTTGACCTTCAACTCTATCAAAATTAATTCCGTCAGAATGCAGGCTCTTCCTCTCTTTGTTAATCATCTTCCTTTTTCTTGCATTTAAAGAATGTAAGAATTCATCAAAGTTTTTATAATTCTGGTTATCCCAAATGAACTGCTTACTATTTCTTTTTATAAAATTATTATCTTGTAAAATACCTATTTCCGGGTCTTCGATGAAATTGATATGCGCACTTGATATATCATACTTGTTCAGTAACGATTTTATAGCCTTTATTGATTTTTCTTTACCATTAGCGACATTTGATTTAGTAAGAAATTTGCATGATCTGATGGGGGTAAATGGAATAGCAACAAGTAATTTTGGAAAATACTTAATATTTACTTTATTGTAAAAGTCAACCCAGGCATGATCAAAGATATATTCTCCAAAAGAATTATATTTCAAATATGCTGGTGTAAAACAGGTGATGTGGCCTTGCTCGTTTTTTTCTATTAGATGATTTGGGGCCCAGCCAAATGCATCACTTGCGCAACCTGAGCTTTCCAGTGACCATAGAAAGTCATATTTCATAAATGGGTTGTCATTATCTAAGCCTTGAAAATCATCTACTGATATTTCACTCATCGACTTACAGATTTCAATCATTTTTTGCCTGCTTTCAAAGTTTTTTTTGCATTACTTAATAAGTAACTATTAATATGTACCATTTATTATATTCTATTATATGTATATAAAAATTATTCATTCAATCTGCGTATGGAAAAGAAAAATAGAAAGGTGCTAATTGTCGAAGATAACAAACTGAATATGAAGCTATTCAGAGAAATTCTAATTGCAGAGAATTGCGAAGTTATCGAGTGTGCAGATCCTATGTTCGCAATGGATAAAATTTCAAATGAGTTACCAAACCTCATTCTTATGGATATACAGTTGCCAAGAATTTCTGGCTATGATTTGATTACTTGGATAAAGGCAGATGCTAACATTTCACATATTCCAATAATTGCGATCACGGCCTTTGCGATGGAGGATGATAAGGAAAAGATATTAGCGCTCGGGTGCGAGGAGTATATGTCAAAGCCAATCTCTATGGACCCATTTATAAGAAATGTAAATAAATTTCTTGGGTAAAAAATTTGAAAAATTTATTTTCAATAAATTAAATTACTATATAATATCAGGTGAGTTTCCCTGCGGAGTTGCTCAGGTCCGCCGCATCTCCTGGGTCCGTAGGGTTTAGGTCGTATTGTTAGTCACTAAATTTGGCCTCCTCCAAATCTAGAGACTGACATATGACCAGATGAATTATAAAAATATCAAGTAAAATATGATGAACTTATGTTAACCTTATTGGTTACATTCGGATTAGTATTATTTGATTTTATTTTCTTTAAAATCTACATGTTTTCTGGCAACAGGATCGTATTTTTTTACGACCAACTTATCTGTCATTGTACGATTATTCTTTTTTGTAACATAAAAATATCCAGTACCAGCTGTACTTTCTAATCGTATCTTTATATTTCCAGATTTTGCCATAATTTACCTTTTTTTATATAAATATATCAATATTAAAGTAAGTCAACGAATGATTTTAATTTTTTTTATCTTTTAAATCTATAATTTTTATAGCCTCTTCGAGGTTTAATGTTTCAACCGAAATATTTTTCCCAACAGAGTAATTCTTTTTCTTATACTTTAAGTAAGGCCCATATCTGCCACTAGATAAAATTATATCATTCTTAGTTTTGGGGTATTGGCCCAATATTTGATTTGGGCTTGAAGGTGACACTTTATTTTTTTCGTCAATCAACGTCACTGCTCGGTTGAGTCCTATTGCAAAAAGATCCTCAAGCTTAATACTCACATACGTATTTTCATGTTTGATATAGGGTCCATACCTGCCAATAGCACCAGTAATCTCTTGATTTGTTTCAGGATGGTTACCAATTGATTTCGGCAGGGATATAAGCTGTAATGCTAGTTCATCTGACAAATCTTCCACCTTGATGTTTCTTGGTATTGAGACACGCTTTGGTTTGTCATTCTCCATATTGGAATCTTCCACTTCTAAATAAGGGCCATAACGACCACTTTGAAGTGTAATTTCATTGCCAGTCATTGGATCAATTGCAATTACTTGCTTCTGGGTTGCGATAGCATCATTTTTTCCTAAACCATGCTGAAAGTTACAATCAGGATAATTTGAACAACATAAAAATGAACCACTTTCAAATGACTTTAGGGTTATTTTCCCCCCGCTGCAGTCTGGGCATAGTCTTGGATTTTCTGAGTCTTGGCCAAATATGTGAGGGGCGAGTGTGTCTACGAGGTTTTCCATGACTTCTATTCGTTCAATGTCCTTAACATTTTTAGTTTTCATATCCAGATTTGAGTAAAAATCCTCTAGTAATGATATTCTTGTAAAGTCGCCGTTTGATATTTGATCTAATTTTTGTTCTAAGTCAGCGGTAAAATCATATTTTACGTAGTCTGGATAGTAATTTTCTAAAAAGACAGTTAAAAGTCTGCCATTGCTGGTTGGGATAAATCTTTTTTGTTCTAGTTTTGTATAATTTCTCTCTGTCAAAACACTAAGTATACTTGCATAGGTTGACGGTCTTCCAATTCCTAAGTCTTCCAAGAGCTTGATTAGTGAGGCTGGGTTGAATCGCGGTGGCGGCTCAGTATCGTGTGCATTATCTGTAAGTTTTTTACAGCTGATAGACTCATTTTCTTCTATTCCAAATACATTTTGATTACTTAATTTTTCTTCATTCAGATCTTTTTCCGCACCATCATTTGGTTTATCATCAAAAAGTACTTGATACCCAGCCTCCAATCGATGTTCGCCGGATGCTCGAAAAAGATTATTCTGACCTAAATTATCAATTGCTTTAATTGTAATACTGGTTCTTTCAAATTTTGCATTGGCCATTTGACTTGCCATTGTTCTTTTCCAAATAAGCTCATAGAGTTTGAATTGCTCATCACTTAAATGGGCTTTAATCTTTTCAGGCGCATTAGTTATTGATGTGGGCCTGATAGCCTCGTGTGACTCTTGTGCATTCTTGGATTTTGTCTGATAAATATTCTTATTTTGAGGAACTTGCTCTGCCCCAAAAATAACTTCGATATTATTCCTTATCTCATTTATTACGTTATCTTCTATTTGGACTCCGTCAGTTCGCATATATGTAATTAGCCCACCTTCAATCTTTTGACTATCTATTCCCTCATACAATTTTTGAGCTACTTGCATTGTTCGTGTTGGATTAAAGCCAAGTCTTTTCGACGCCTCCTGTTGTAATGTTGATGTTGTAAACGGTGGCTGGGGCTTTCTAATAATACTTGTTTTTTTAACCTCAGATACAGTGAAAATTGAATTATTTAGATTATTGATTATTGCTTTTGCTTCTTTTTCAGACTTAATATCAAATTTGTTTAATTTATTCTCATTAATAGATACTAGAGATGCTGTAAAATTTTGACCATTTTTTGCTGACATTGATGAAGTAATGGACCAATATCTTTGGCTTTTGAAATTTTCTATCTCAATTTCTCTCTCACAAATAATTTTTAGTGCAACTGATTGAACTCTACCTGCTGATTTAACGCCTGACAGTTTAGTCCATAAAATTGGAGAAATTTTAAAGCCAATAAGATAATCTAGGGACCTCCGAGCTTTATACGCCTCAACCAGGTCACTATCAATACTCCTTGGATTGTTTATTGCATCAAGAACTTTATCTTTTGTAACGGCATTAAAAACAACCCTTTCGAAATTCTTAGATTTTTTTTTATTTAATAACTCAAAAAGGTGCCATGAAATAGCTTCACCCTCCCGATCGGGATCGGTGGCAAGTACTATTTTTTCAGATTTTTCAACTGCATGCTCAATCTCTCTCAAGGTCTTAGCCCTGCTAGTTGTTTTTTCCCATTTCATTTCAAAATCATTTTCAGGATCTATTGAACCACTTTTTGCAGGTAGGTCCCGCACATGCCCCATAGAGGCAAGTACCTTATATTCTGATCCTAAATACTTATTAATTGTTTTCGCTTTAGCTGGTGATTCTACTATTACTAATATCATTTTATTTAAGCTTAGACTCTTGCCCTTTGATCAATCTTTTTATATTTTCCATATGCCTATATATCAAAATAACGCTCATGAAAAGTATAATCGTAAAATTAATACGAAAGTCAATATCCTTCGGGCTTAAAAAATCATAATAAATAAAGTCATTCAATTTCATCATATTTACCATAATATATACGACAGGTATTGAGATAATTGATGTTATGCTGGATAGGGAAGAGTATCGCGTGGTGACGAAAGTTGATACCCACATTAATATAAACAGCAATGAAAACAACGGGCTCATTATGAGCAAGATACCAAAATAGGCCGCAACTCCCTTTCCCCCGCGAAAATTTAGCCAAATTGGGAACACATGACCAAGCAAAGAAAAGAAACCAATGATCATGATCATGTTTGCATTTATATCAAAATATTTTGCCATCATCATTGGTATTATGACTTTTGATATATCCAATAGCAGTGTTAAAGCACCAATTTTTCTATTACCTGCTCTGATAACATTAGTTGCCCCAATATTTTTTGAGCCGAGTTTACGAATATCAATGTTTAAAATCTTTTTCGATAGGATAAGCCCGAATGGAATACTACCTAAGAAATATGCAAATAGTGATACTAATAAAATCAAAATCATATCAAAATTATTTTTTACTGATCTATTAAATTATGAATAATATTTCCATTAACAATTGTTAGCAATACTCTGCCTTGCATTTTTTGATTTTCAAAGGTTGTATTCTTGCATTTTGTTGTTAATTTGTCAGCATCACACACCCACGGCTGATCCAAATCAACGAGAATTAAATCGGCCTTTTTACCAACTTCAAGACTCCCTGTATTCTCTAAGTTGAGAATCTTTGCAGGGTTATAGGATATTTTTTTCATAAGCTTTGAAAGTGAAATATAACCTTCATGGTATAAAGATAATGATGCTGCCAGCAATGTCTCGATGCCCACAGCACCGTATGCCGCTTCTTCAAATGGTAGGCGTTTAGACTCTGTTCCTTGTGGTTCATGGTTTGATGTTATAATATCAATTGTATCATTGTTTAAATTTTCAAGTATGTATGAACGGTCATTCTCTGATCGAAGCGGTGGCTTGACTTTAAAAAATGTCCTATATGCGGCAATATCATTTTCATTTAATTTTAGGTTATTAATTGATACACCGCATGTAATTTTATCACTCATATCTTTGAATTTATTAACTACATCATAAGACTCGCTTGTTGAAATACACATCGAATGATACTTTACTTTCGTATGATGTGCGATACGCAATTCCCTTTCTAGCGCAATTGTTTCAGAAATTTTTGCAATTCCTGGTAGGCCAAGGCGCATTGAAATTTCACTCTCATTCATTACACCAAATTTATCAAGGTCCGATACAGGTAATTGCATAATTTGAGCATTAAAGTTTGAAGCGTAGGTGAATACATTTTTTAGTATATTTGTATTATTTATTTCATTATAAGCATCTGAGAACCCAACCGCCCCCGCTTCTTTTAGAAGGCCGATTTCAGTCATATTTTTTCCTTCATGCTTCTTTGTCAATGCCGCTATTGGTAAGATATTTATTTGTGATTTATCTTCAGATTTTCGAATTATATATTGAACTAATTCAGCTTCGTCAATGATAGGGTTAGTGTCTGGTCGACATGCGATGGATGTTATTCCAGATGCTTTAGCTGCATTACTTATATCCTCAATCGTTTCAATATGTTCATATCCAGGTTCACCAGCAAAAACCCACATATCAATAAGTCCAGGCGATAAAGCATTTTTTTTGCAATCGATTATTTTGCAATCTGAAATATCGTAATTCGGACTTGGTTTATTGAAGATTTCCTTAATAATTCCTTTTTCAACAAGCAGGGAGCCAATAAACTCCATCTCATTTTTTGGGTCCACAAGTAATGCATTTTTAATTAATAATTTCTTTTTGGTCATTCTTTTTTTACCCAGTGGCTAATGTTTCTAGAACTGCCATCCGAGCCGCTACTCCCATTTCAACTTGATCCTTGATTACGCTTTGTACATTATCTGCTACTGATGTATCAATTTCCACACCTCTATTCATTGGGCCGGGATGCATCACAATCGCATTCTTACTCGCATAGGATAACTTATCCTCATCAAGCCCGTAGTATTGGAAATATTCTCTGGCTGAAGGAATATATGAGCTTAACATTCTCTCGTTTTGCAGTCTCAGCATCATAATTACGTCAACATCTCGAATACCTTCTCGCATATCTAGGTATGTTTTTACTTTGTATGCATCTATATTATTTGGAAGCAGCGTCTTGGGAGCAACAATATTGATATCCGCCCCAAGCATTGATAGTAGAATTATATTCGACCTTGCAACTCTGCTGTGTAATATATCGCCGCATATAGCTACCTTCAGTCCCTCTATCTTTTTTTTATGATAAATTATAGTTAGAGCATCAAGTATTGCTTGCGTCGGATGCTCATGCGAGCCATCTCCTGCATTGATAACAGAGCAGTCGACCTTTTGTGATAGCAGTTCAGAAGCCCCAGCTGAATAATGGCGGACAATTAGGAGATCAGGCTTCATAGCATTCAATGTTACCGCTGTATCAATGAGGGTTTCACCTTTGGCAACTGATGACTGTTTGAGTGACATATTGATAACGTCTGCGCCCAATCTTTTACCTGCGAGTTCAAATGAACTTTGTGTGCGCGTTGAGGGTTCAAAAAATAGATTTATTTGTGTTTTCCCTCTGAGAATATCAGTTTTCTGTGGTTTGTTTTTGTTCTTTTCAAACCATCCTTGCGATTTTTTTATTATAAAGTTGATGTCTTGAGGGGAAAGTTTTTCAATACCCAGCAAATGTGTTAACTGAGGTAAATAAAGAGAGTCTTTATTTTTTTTATTCATTAAAATAATATTGTATATCGCTCTTTCATTATTTCTGCAAGATTATTTATTTATTTTTTTTTATATTAAAAGAATGTATCCTCAAATAAATAATCACAAAGAGGCATTATGACACTTAATGTAGCACTATTAGGGACAGGTAGAATAGCGGAGTATGGCTATATACCTGCAATAAGTAAAATTGATGATGTAAATATAATATCAGTATTATCTCGCAGTGATACAAGAGGATCTGAATTTGCCATCAAGCACTCAATACCAAGGGTTTATGTTGAAATTGATGACTTACTTGCAGATAATCACCTCGATGCAGTAATTGTTTGCACCCCCGACAGCCTGCACGAGGAGCAGGTTATAAAGTCCTGCCGTGCCAAAAAACATATATTATGCGAGAAGCCAATGTCGACGAGCGTTGAAAGCTGTGAGAATATGATCGCTGAAATTGAAAAATCCGGCATCATTTTTGGAATGGCTCATAATAATAGATTTAACGCAGGACTGCGTTATATTAAGGAGGTATTGGACTCAAGGTCAATTGGACAAGTTTATTATGCAAGATCAATACTAACTACGCTTCAAAATGATCCATCAGGATGGAGAGCGCTTGGTAAGGAGTCAAAATTTTGGGCAATGAGTGCAACAGGAGCGCACATGATTGATATATTTAGGTGGTATTTTGGTGAGCCTACAAAAATGAAAAAAGTTTCTCTCTCTCCAAAATTTAAGAGTATAAATGATGAAATCACAACAATTTCACTGAACTTTAATGACAGTATCATATGCGATATTACCGCATCTGCAATTCTTCCACCAGTAAATAGAATTGAAATCTACTCGACTGAAAATACCATTATTGGCGAGAATGTCTTCGGTATAAAAACCAATGAGAGGATCTATCACAACAATGAGAAAGTAATGATTGAACCAATAAGCTCATTTTTTGGAGAAGTTGTAGATTTTACAAACGCAATAATTAAGAGCATTCAGCCAAGATCCACACATAAGGATGGTATTGAAAATATCAGAATAATGACAAACGCTTTATCTGACAGAAGTTAGTTTTGATTTGGCTTATTTTTTATGATTTCTAATTCTATCAAGAGCGCCTTGCAATATATATGTAGCTGCCATTTTATCAATCACCAACTTCCTCTTTTTTCTCGTTAAATCAGCATTAATTAAGACTTTTTCTGCAGCTGATGTGGATAACCTCTCATCCCATAAGATTATTGGTGTATCGATAACTTTTTCGATTTCACGAGCGAAAGACATTGTTGATTGCGTACGAGGCCCTGTTGTATAATTCATATTTATTGGATAACCAAGAATTATTCCACAGACATCAAATTCATTAATCAAATACTGTATCCGCTCTAGATCTATTTTTATTTTTTTTCTATTTATAGTTTCTAAGGGTGAAGCAATAGTCATGGATGGGTCGGATATTGCAAGTCCAATTGTCTTTGTGCCTAAATCAATTCCAATGAGCCTTTTTTTTGACTCCAAAATTTTTATCGCCTCGATCAATTCCTTATATATCATGCGGTTAGTGTACTCGAAATTTTTGAAAAAAATGATATTAAATTTATAATTTTTTATATATAAATCTTATGGTAAGTAAAGTAAATCAAATGACAATAACAAAAGATACAATTCGGAAGATCTCAAATTTAGCTAAGATATCTATTGCAGATCAAGAAGTTGAAAAACTTGAAAGTGAAATATCATCAATAATCAGATGGGTTGAAGCACTGAACGAGGTTGATACTGAAAACGTTGACCCAATGTCTAACAGTCTTACAGGTGCACTCCGGATGAGGGAAGATTTAGTTACAGATGGAAACAAAGTGTCAGATATTCTATCAAACTCGCCCGTTGATGATGAAAATTTCTTTGTGGTGCCTAAGGTCATCGAGTAATTATGATTGATTTGGTTTCATCAGATTTGGTATCAATAAGAAATTCATTACAAAATAAAGAATTTACAGCTATCGAATTATTAAATGAATATATTGACCGCATAGCAAAATCATCAAAGCTTAATTTATTCAACACCACAAACTTTGAGAATGCACTCAAGGCTGCACAGGAAAGTGATCAAAAAATAATTAGGGGGGAGGCTAGATCACTAGAGGGTATACCTATCGGAGTAAAAGACTTATTCTGTACGGCGGGTATTAAAACAACGGCATCAAGTAAAATTTTAGAGAATTTCGTTCCTGCATACGAATCAACAATTACCCAAAAGCTCAAAGACCAGGGAATGATACTTTTGGGCAAGCTCAGCAATGATGAATTTGCGATGGGCTCCTCAAATGAAACTAGCAGTTTCGGACCAGCCGTGAGTCCATGGAAAGGTGATAGCTCTGATAAAGAGCTTGTGCCTGGTGGATCTTCAGGTGGCTCATCTGGAGCTGTTGCAGCATCGTTATGTCCACTCGCTACTGCTACTGATACTGGAGGATCGATACGTCAACCCGCTGCATTTACTGGAACCGTTGGCCTTAAGCCTACATATGGTCGATGTTCACGTTGGGGTATTGTGGCATTTGCATCATCCCTAGATCAAGCGGGGCCGATAACAAAAACTATAGCTGATTCAGCGATGGCGCTAAAATATATGGCTGGGTATGATGAAAAAGATAGCACAAGTGCCGATATTGATGTTGAAGATTATGAGCAAGCAGTTGGACAAAGCATAAAGGGGATGACTGTTGGGGTGCCAAAAGAATATGAAGAGTTAGACCTCGAAGATGACATAAAGAAAAATTGGCAGGATGCGATCAATTGGTACAAGCTCGAAGGAGCAGAAATAGTATCTGTTAGTCTGCCGCACTCTAAATATGCTTTACCTGCATATTACATCATTGCACCAGCTGAAGCATCTTCAAATCTCGCACGTTACGATGGCGTAAAATATGGAACCAGAATGACAGGAGATAACCTAGATGATCTCTATAAAAATACACGTGGTCTGGGTTTTGGTCCTGAAGTTAAAAGGAGAATCCTAATTGGCACTTATGTGCTCTCCGCCGGGTATTATGACGCCTATTACTTAAAGGCTCAAAAAGTGAGAAGATTGATACATAGTGACTTTGTTGAAGCATTTAAAAAAGTAGACGTGATAATAACTCCAACAACGCCAACCACAGCATTCGGTATTGGAGAAAATTTATCAGATCCCTTAAAAATGTACTCAAATGATATTTTGACTGTTCCCGTAAATCTTGCTGGGCTCCCAGCAATATCCATTCCGAGCGGACTTGACAGTCAAGGGCTTCCGATGGGCATACAACTAATTGCAAATCACTTCAATGAAGGAAAATTATTCCAGTTCGGAACGGTTGTTGAAAAATCAAGATCATCTATTACAAATCAATCAGAGTGGTGGCTCGAATAAGATTAGCTATATTTTAGAAAAATGAATGATATAAATACTACAAGTGAAGTTAGGCATACCATTGAAGGTCAAAATGGTGAATGGGAAATAATAATTGGTCTAGAAATTCACGCTCAAGTGACATCAGAGTCAAAATTATTTTCAGGATCATCGGCTTCCTTCGGTGGCGCTCCAATGTCGCATGTAAGTTTGGTAGATGCTGCAATGCCGGGAATGCTTCCGGTAATCAATAAACATTGCGTCCGGCAAGCAGTAAAAACTGGTTTGGGGCTCAATGCTAAAATTAATAGTTATTCTGTTTTTGATAGAAAGAATTATTTTTATCCAGATTTACCTCAAGGTTATCAGATCTCTCAATTCAAATATCCAATAATTGGGGAAGGGGAAGTAAAGGTATCTCTGAAGGATGGAGAAGATATAATTGTACGAATAGAACGGCTGCATCTAGAACAAGATGCTGGTAAATCATTTCATGATATAGATCCTGAGAACTCATACATTGATTTGAATAGGTCGGGAGTTGCGCTTATGGAAATTGTTACAATGCCAGATCTCAGAAGCGCAGAAGAGGCGAAGTCATTCGTTACAAAACTACGGACAATACTCAGATATCTAGAAACGTGCGATGGTAATATGGAAGAGGGGTCTCTCCGTGCAGATATAAATGTTTCCGTCAGGAGACCTGGCGATAACCTTGGGACAAGATGTGAAATAAAGAATGTTAATTCTATTAGGTTTATTGGAATGGCAATAGAATATGAGGCCCGAAGGCAAGTAAATGAAATAGAAAATGGTAGGGAGATAATCCAAGAAACTAGACTCTTTGATGTGTCCACTGGTGAAACTAGATCAATGAGAAGTAAAGAAGAAGCTCACGACTATAGATATTTCCCTGATCCTGATCTCCTTCCGTTAAACCTCGAGGATGATTTTATAAAGGAGATAATTAATGAATTACCTGAACTGCCGGATCATAAAAAAGAGAGATTAGTTAGAACTTATGGATTAAATTCCTATGACGCTGATATTCTTGTGTCAGATAAAAATTATGCTGAATATTTTGAGAGTGTGGCAAATGGTAGAGATCCTAAAATATCTGTTAATTGGATAACGGGGGAATTATTTAGCGCACTGAATAAGTTAAATCTTGATATTCACGATAGCCCGGTGTCCTCTGAACAACTTGGCGAGCTTATTGATTTAATTTCGGATGGAACTTTATCAGGAAGACTCGCAAAAGATGTTTTTGAAATTATGCTGGAAACAAAAAAAAATCCAAAAGTAATTGTAGAAGAGAAAAATTTGTCGCAGATTACAGACGAGTCATCTATCGAAAAGATTGTAGATAAAATTATGGAGTCTAATATTGATAAGGTTGCAGAGGCACGTGAAAAACCGAAATTGATCGGTTGGTTTGTTGGTCAAGTAATGAAGGAAAGTCAGGGTAAAGCAAACCCTGCAACAGTTAATAATCTAGTAAAGAAGAAAATTGGGATATAATTATTATCTAAATCTCTGCAAAATTCGTCCATCTACTAATATCAAACCAATTAGAATCAAAATGAGTCCGATGATATGTTGAGTAGCGATTGACTCACCTAAAAAAATAATAGACATAAATATCGCGCTTATTGGCATAAGCAATGTTACTAACATTACATTCGAGCCAATATTTTTTATTAACTTATAAAATATCAAATATGCTACGGCTGTTGAAAATATAGATAGCCCAAGCAATGGAATCATTGATTCTATTTTTGATACCGCAATGAAGTCAACACCCATATAAATTACAATTGGCATTAAAATTATCGACGAAATGCACAACATCATTGTAGCGGATATCGCTGGATGAATTGAACTATCAATTTGCTTACCAAATAGTACTGATATCGCATAAGAAACAGAAGCTAGGAGAATTGCAATTTGCCCATCTATTGAATTATTCAGGTCATCAAAACTGAAGCCCATAAGAATTGAGACACCGCATATACCAACAACCACTCCAATAATGCGATTTAAGGTTGCTTTCTCACCTTTTGGCCAATAGTGTGCCAGTATTACTGTAAATAATGGTGTTGTTGCGTTAAGTATTGAGCTAACTGATGCTGTTATCTGTGACTGTCCCCAAGCAATTAGATTGAATGGGATAACATTATTAAACAAGCTCATCATTAAAAAAATTATAAATAACCTCTTATTGATCACAAAACTTAACTTTAATATTTTACACACACTCAGCAGAAATATTGATGCCATAAACACTCGAAAGAACACAATCATTAGAGGTGATATTGTCAGAAGCGCAATCTCGATCCAAATGTATGAACCGCCCCATAAAAGGGATAGTATGATTAATCTTATCCAGTCAAAAAGACCCATTCTGCTTCCAAATTTTTCGTAATAGTGATATTTATCTATATATCAATAATTATGGTAAAGCGAGTTATATAATGAATGACTTCTCAAATAAGTTGCCAATTGAGCTATATTATTGGCCGACTTCAAATGGTTTTAAAATATCTATTTTTTTGGAAGAGGCCAAATACCCATATAATTTAAATTATGTAAATATTTCAAAAGGAGAACAGTTTGAACCATCATTTTTAAAAATATCACCAAATAATCGTATGCCTGCTATCATTGACCCTGATGGTCCAGATGGGAGAGAAATTTCAATTTTTGAGTCTGGAGCCATTTTACAGTATTTAGGTAGAAAGACTGAAATGTTTTATCCTTCCGATTATAGAAAACAGATTGAGGTTGACCAATGGCTGTTTTGGCAAGTTGGTAATTTAGGACCAATGGGTGGCCAAGCCCATCATTTTCGTAACTATTCTCAGACAAAACTTCAGTATGCAATTGATCGATACACAAATGAGGTTAATCGTTTATATGGTGTATTAAATAAAAAATTATCAGATGGAAGAGAGTATATAGCTGAAGATTATACAATAGCGGATATGGCTTGTATTGGCTGGGTAAGGAATCCTGAAAGGAAGGGGCAGGATTTGGAGAATTTTCCTTACTTAAAATTATGGTTCGAAAGAATGATGGCAAGACCCGCTGTAATTAAAGGTGTTAGTATTGGCGCAGATATTAATCATGATTTATCAAAAGATCTTGAAGCTCAAAAGATTTTATTTGGACAAAAGGCAAGGGATTGATAGGGTAGAACAATGGTAGATGTATTTTTATGCGATGGAGTTCGAACACCAATTGGTAGATACGCCGGAGCACTCTCCTCCGTGAGAGCCGACGATCTTGCTGCAACCGTTTTAAGTGGCTTAATTAAAAAAAACCCAAATATCGATCCACTTGAAATAGATGAGGTAATATTTGGATGTGCAAACCAGGCTGGCGAAGACAATAGGAATGTTGCTCGAATGGCAACTTTGCTGGCGGGCTTACCCATCTCAGTTCCTGCCACTACAATTAACAGACTTTGTGGTTCAGGCCTAGACGCTGTCATTACTGGGTGCAGAGCCGTAACTACTGGGGAAATGAAATTAGTTATTGCGGGTGGTGTTGAGAATATGTCTCGGGCGCCTTTTGTGATGCCAAAATCTGAGAGTGCATTTTCACGTTCTAATAAAGTTGAGGATACTACAATTGGGTGGCGCTTTATAAATAAGAAGATGTTTTCAATTTATGGAACAGACTCTATGCCAGAAACGGCTGAAAATGTCGCGGAATATTATAACATAAACCGTGAAGACCAAGATCTATTTGCTTTTAATAGTCAAAAAAAGTATCAAGAGGCCAAGAAAAATGGTCGATTTGAATTGGAAATTATACCAGTTGAAGTGCCTCAAAAAAGGGGAGACCCACTAATTTTTGAGGAAGATGAGCATCCAAGAGAGACGGATTTAGATAAGATGTCTAAATTGCCAACACCATTTAAAGAGAATGGAACAGTAACCGCAGGAAATGCATCTGGTGTCAATGACGGAGCGGGATGCTTACTAATTGCTTCTGAGGATATGGTGAAGAAATATTCATTGCGGCCATTGGCAAGATATTGTGGGGGAGCGACTGCAGGAGTTGAACCAAAGTACATGGGAATTGGACCAGTATTTTCAACCCAAAAGATACTAAAGTCACTCAATATCGAAATGGAGCAGATTGGTCTTATTGAATTAAATGAGGCTTTTGCATCTCAATCTTTGGCATGCATGAGAGGTTTAGGGGTTGCAGATGATAGTGAGATAGTAAATCCAAATGGTGGGGCAATAGCATTGGGGCATCCACTTGGGATGTCGGGTGCACGACTTGCCCTAACTTCGTCTATTGAGATACATTCAAAAAAAATAGACTATGGTTTATGCACAATGTGCGTGGGCGTGGGACAAGGTATATCAATGATAATCGCAAGGGTGTGATTATTTATTCTCGAAATTTAATCGATCCATAATTTCTTCTTCGGATAAATTGAGGTCAACTTCTTTCATCGTCTTTGCAGATAGATCCATCGCTAAGGTTAACATTAAATTTTGATGCGCTACTTCTGCTTGTGTATGAGGGGTATTTAGTCCCATACAAATTCTCTGAAGCCAAGAATAAGTTTCATCTTTTAGAGGCCCCCAGAGCTCATTATTGTATATGTCTCCGGGAGGAAAACTCGTTAGAAAGTCAACATGTCTATCAATTTCATCCTCTCTCCCCTTTGGTCTATAAATTTTTCCTTGATCAAAGTCACTGACGATGATTACATCTCTATGGGTATCTTCTATATCAAGAATGCCATGCGTACCTACGAAGCCCATTTGTAATCCATAGCTTGCACCAGGCCAAATTTTTGGCAAAGACCAGCATATATTCATACTGAATATTTTATCATTAAAGGTAAATAATCCAAAGGTTGCATCCTTTGTGCCTATCTCACCAAGTATTTTGTCAGATGATCGTGCAAATACTGATTGTGGTTGATCATCAATAAGCCACAATGACATATCTAAACTATGTGTTCCAGATACGACCATGGGCGTAAGATATTTTCTATCCTGCGTTAATCTTAGCTCATTCATAGGCCCCATTTTATTCATAAATGTTCTCGTAACAGCGCATGTTATATGGCCAATTTGGTTACTTTCTATTTTCTCTTTAGCTGAGATAAATCTGCGGCGAAACCTCTGCGTGTAGCCCACACAAACATCAATATTTTTTTCGATTATCTTATCAATAAGGAATCTGGATTGTTTAGCGTCAAGGGTGAGGGGCTTTTCAATGAATATTTTTTTATTATTTTCGATTGCTATTAACGCCGGTTCAAAATGACTCCAAGTTGAAGTTGCTACAATTACACAATCAACCTCTTCACGAATAATTAGTTCTTCGTAATTAGTTGTGAGATAATCTGCATTAATATCTTTTTTAAGTTCTTTTCCGACTTCTTCATTAATATCGCATAATCCAATCCAGGATATGCCAGGGAACTCTGAGGCAATCTTTCCTCTCATCCTCCCTACGCGCCCACATCCGATTATAGCTAAACCAATATTTCTCATTTTTTCAAAAAAAAACCCGAAAGAGCGAACTCTTTCGGGCTTTATTAGACAAGTTAAGTTTGAATTATGGAACCATTTTGTCTGGGTTAGCAGCAGCCCATGCATCCATTAATTCTACAACTTCATATGTGTCCCAGTCACTCGCACGATCGATAAATCTGTGATCTACGAATGTTGCTGGATCAATGAAACCATCGATTTCACCTAGGCCAATGTATGGACCTTGGATTTGAGCCCAAATCCAGTTACGAGGCTCACCATATTTGTTTGTACGACGTAGTTGATAAATGTAAACTGAACCGTTGATTAGGTTTGAACCAGTTTGCATGTTTTCAAATACTTCAGGTGTAGCAACAGCGCATACACTTATTACAAATTTAGTATCTAGAACACCCATGTGTTGTGACATAGCCCAACCACGTAGGAATCCTGCAGTAGCTTCGTCTAGCTCATCCATACGTGAATCCCACATTGCGAATGAGTTACCAGGGTTAGCTGACACAGCCATTGGTGTAATGTTTCTAATTGCAACACCACCAGCTTGGATGTTAGCACGGTCAGATGAACCGCCTGCAAAACCGTCAATTCTTCCTGATGTTAGAGCGTCAACCATAACTGGGCCAGCGTCACCAACAACAACTGTTTCGATTGAGTCACCTGGAAGACCAACTGAGTCAAGAGCGATTAGAGTTGTGATTTCGTCACGGTCAGATGCAAGACCAATAACTGATCCTGGTAGATCGTTTAGACCTTTAATTGGGCTGTCAGCTGGAACAACAATACCTTCAGATGCGAAGTTATATGCTTCGTATACAACTGAACCAGGTTGTCCTGCGTTAGCCATTTGTAGTACTTGTGCAGAGTCAAGCATCACATATTCTGCATCACCTGTATCTAGGAATGCAACGTATGGGATAGTTGTTTCTGAGTTAAGTAGGTTAACTTCAACGCCATTAGTTTCATAAGCACCTGTTAGACGACCAACGTGCTGCGCATAAATTGAGCAAGAACCGTTGTTAGCTGTAATAACATTTAAGTCTGTTAGTGCAGAAGCTGGAGTTGTAGAAACCATTGATAGTGCTAAACCACCGAAAGCAGCGCCAAGCACAAATTTAGTAGTGGATTTCATATCATATCCTCCCTTAAGGTTAATAATAAAACACTTACACTAGTGTAAACAATTGTACCTAGTACAAACGTCAAATAACTGTTATAGAACATCTGTAAAAATAATTCAAATTTTTTTTTAACTTTTTGTTAATTTTTTCTTTAACAAAAACTCATTCACTGTTGATAATGTTTGATTTTTTTACTATATATAACACAATTTAGACATATTTATGTTTATAGTGATGAAAACTTTGAACATTCGCATTGTAAATACATATTTCAGGAGTGAAAATTGAAGTCTGAACTGCCATTATCCGATTACACAGTACTTGATCTTACTATTGCCAGGGCTGGGCCCACTGCCGCTAGGGTTCTTGCGGACTGGGGAGCAAATGTTATCCAGATCAATCCACCAAATAAACCTGGTCAGAAAGGTGGAAGCGTGACAGGAAAAAGAGATGGTTTTGACTTTCAAAATCTACAACGAAACAAGCGATCATTATCAATCGATTTAAAAAGTGACGATGGGCATGAACTTTTTCTTGAGTTAGCAAAAAAAAGTGATGTTATACTTGAAAACTTTCGGGCTGATGTGAAGCACCGTTTGAAGATTGATTATGACGCAATTAAAAAGGTCAATAGCCAAATAGTTTATGGAAGCATTTCAGGATTTGGTCAGAATGGGCCATACAAAGAACGACCTGGTCTTGATCAAATCATACAAGGAATGTCAGGATTAATGTCAATCACTGGACTTCCTGGTAATGGACCCGTAAGAGTTGGCATACCAATAAATGATCTTTGTGCCGGGATGTTTCTAGCCCAAGGTGTGCTTTTAGCATTACTAAATCGTGAAAAAACAGGAAAGGGTCAGTGGGTGCATACATCATTACTTGAAGCTGGTATTTTCATGCTCGACTTTCAGGCATCTCGATGGCTCCAAAATCAACAAATTGCGCAGCAGGCTGGGAATAACCACCCAACAGGGATACCTCAGGGCTGCTTTCAAACTTCAGATAAACTTATTAACCTAAGTGCTGTTGGGGACCGCCTGTTTGAGAGGTTTTGTAATGCTGTTGGAGCGGAGTATCTGTTGAGTGATAGTCGTTTTTGCGATGATGAATCCCGCTTGAAGAATAGAGATGAGTTAAACGAAATAATCTCAAACATACTCATTGAAGAGACATCTGATTACTGGATTACTAAATTAAACAAAGTTGGTGTTCCGTGTGGCCCTGTAAATAATATTGCCCAGATGTTTGATGATGAACAAGTGAAACACCTTGATATGAAAAGAAAGGTAAAACATCACAGGTTAGGTGAATTAGATGTTGTAAGGCAGCCAGTTAATTTTTCTGAATATGAGCAACCGAAAGAATTGAAATATGCCGCACCCGACCTGGGTCAACACAATGAGGATATTCTCAGAGAATTTGGATTTGATGACGAATTTATTAAGGATTTGGTAGAAAAAAATGTGGTATAATAATTACGTCAAATTATTCTTAAAAAGCTAACGAATGAAATTAAATACAGAGAAAATCATTGCCAGAAAAGATGGCAAAATCGGATGGATGATCATCAATAATCCAGAAAAAAGAAATGCTATATCTTTTTCAATGAGGGAAGCAATGACACAAGTGTTTAATGAATATAATAAGGACCCTGAGGTCAGAGTTCTAATTATACGAGGTTCTGGTGGCAAAGCTTTTATATCTGGTGCAGATATTTCCGAGTTTAAAGATATTAGAAGTAATTATGACGCAGAGGAAAAATATGCCAAGGCAACAGAAATCATGACAAAAGCCATGAACGCTTTCAAGAAGCCAATACTTGCTATGATAGAAGGCTATTGCGTTGGTGGTGGTGTAGCTACAGCTATTGCATGCGACATGCGGATCGCCACAAAAGACACAAAATATGGAATTCCTGCCGCAAAATTAGGTTTGGCTTACGGTTTTGATAATTTAAGACAGTTGGTTGAACTTGTTGGCCCATCAAATGCAAAAAGAATATTATTTACAGGTGATTTGATTGATGCAGATGACGCGCACCGAATTGGGTTAGTTGATGAGTTATGCGCATTAGATGAGCTTGAAGATATGGTATTATCCATCGCCGATAAAATATCTGCAAACGCACCGCTAACGGTTTTAGCATCAAAAGAAACAGTCAAGCATGTACTCAGGCCCGAAATAAGGGATCATCAAAAGTTAAAGGAAATGGCAAAAATCTGCTTCGATAGTGATGATTACAGAGAAGGCAGAGAAGCTTTCATGGAAAAGAGAAAACCAGAATTTAAAGGACGCTAAAAGGCATAAGATCAATGGAAAATCGCATCATTTTAGATAGTTTGCATAAAAGCTTTGGAGAGCTTCAGGCTGTGAATAATGTTTCAATGACTGTTGAAGTTGGGGAAATATTGGGTTTCATTGGCCCAAACGGTTCTGGCAAGTCCACAACTATGAAAATGGCAACGGGTTATCTTAAGGCCGACTCAGGTACTTCTACCATTTGCGGTGTAAATATGGAAATTAATCCGAAAGAGGCAAAAAAACTCATAGGATACTTACCAGAGGGCGCGCCAGCTTACGGTGAGATGACAACAATCGGATTTTTAAATTTTATTGCAGATATTAGAGGATATTATGGTAAGAAGAGAGCGATCCAAATTGATAAAGCTGTTGAGAGGGCTAGAATAAAACACGTACTGCATCAACAAATTGATACTCTATCAAAAGGCTACAAACGGCGAGTAGGGCTGTCGCAAGCGATAATGCATGAGCCAAAAATTCTTATCCTGGATGAGCCAACAGATGGACTAGACCCCAATCAAAAGCATCATGTGCGTGAATTAATAACCGAAATATCAAAAACTACAGCAATTATTGTATCAACTCATATTCTTGAGGAAGTTGATGCAGTATGCTCCAGTGTTTTACTCATTAATAAGGGTAACGTAGTATTAAATGGCTCTTCATCCGAACTCCGATCAAAGGTTGAAAGTAATAACTCAATTATGATTAAAATCGATCCAAAACATAGCGAGGATCTTAAAAGGCTTCTTTTAACAATCCCGAGCATAAGTAAGATTGATGTTTTAAATGAAACAGAGTCGAATGTTAACATAAATGTATACCCAAAAGAGAACAGGGTTATTTTAACAGAAGTAGCAAAAATTATAGCTGACCATAAGTTTCCGGTAAAAGACATATATCAAAATCACATAGCGCTAGACGAAGCTTTTCGAAAATTAACTGTATAGGAAAAAATGTTAGGTAATATATACATAATCTTAAAAAGAGAGACGAAAGGGTATTTCTCAACCCCACTTGCCTATATATTTATATCGATCTTTTGTGGTTTAACAGCAGCCTTCACATTTTACCTTGGGGCTTTTCTTGAACGGGGTCAGGCTGATTTATTCCCCTTTTTTGAAAGTCACCCTTGGTTATTAGTACTACTCGTTCCATCTATTTCCATGAGGCTATGGGCAGAAGAGAGGAAAACTGGATCAATTGAGTTATTAATGACCTTACCGATTACAACTTTTGAAGCTGTTATCGGAAAATATTTAGCTGCTTGGGTTATGATCGCTATTGCACTGGCGTTAACATTTCCAATGTGGATAACAGTCAATATTCTTGGAAACCCTGATAATGGAGTTGTTATGTCCAGCTATCTCGGGAGCTGGCTATTGGCTGGGCAGTTTTTAGCAATCGGGTCCGCGCTGTCCGCTATGACTAAAAATCAAGTAATTGCTTTTGTAATTAGTACAGCCGCTTGTTTCTTATTTGTAATGAGTGGGGTTGAAGCAGTAACTGGGGCAATTGAAGGTTTAGTTCCCAATTACGTAATCTCTATATTTAGCTCAATGAGCTCCCTAGACCACTTCTATGAGTTTGTGAAAGGGGTTATTGACCTCCGCAGTTTACTATTCTACTTCACATCAATAATTTTTTGGTTGTTATTAAATATTATTATTATAAATATTAAGAAAGCTGCATAGGTTATTGTTATGAATAGAAAAAATAGTATCATATATACTTGGTTAGGCGTTCTGAGTGCTGTCATAATTCTGATATCGGTCAATACATTAGTGAATAGCTATTTAAATTCCCAAAGGCTTGATTTGACCGAAGAGCGGATGTATACGATATCTTCTGGTACAATTGAAACGCTTCAATCCATACAAGAACCAATAAATATAAAATTTTATTTCACAAATCGACTAGGTGAGAACTATCCTCCTTTTAAACTATTTGCTGATCGAATAAAAACATTACTCAAAAGATATGAAGAAATATCTGATGGAAATCTTATAATATCCACATACAATCCTGAGCCTTTCACGGAAATTGAGGAGCAGGCTCTAGCAGATAATATCCGAGGTATTCCACTTAATGAACAAGGGGAATATGGATATTTTGGTATACGTGCTTACAATTCTGTTGATGGGGTAGAAGTGATCCCTTTCATGGATATTGAGAGAGAAGAATTTCTGGAGTATGATTTAACTTCAAGAATATTCTCATTATCGAAGGAAAGTAAACCTAAGATCGGTTTTATCGCAGGTCTTGGGATAGATGGTGTGCTTGATAATCAGGGGGGTGCTGTGCCACCGTGGAAGATAATGGGGCAGATAAATGAATTTTTTGACGTTACCACATTACTCGATTACAACATGGACAGCCGAGAACTTAAATCCATACCAGATGACATTGATACACTTTTGGTGGTACAGCCATTAAATCTCTCAGATCAAGCCCTCTATACAATAGACCAATTTGTTTTGGGAGGGGGGAATATTCTACTTGCACTTGACCCAAGCACTACTGTTGCGGCTGGCATTCAATACGATCAAAAAATGGACTACATATTAGAAAATTGGGGACTGAAAATCATGCCAGAGCTAGTCGCAGGCGATCTTAAACTCGCAAGACCAGCGCAAGTCGGTGATAGAGGCGAGCGGGTATACAATAATTATCTAGCATTAATTGGAGTCACGAGTGAATACATAAATCAGGACGATCCTATTGTGAGTGGACTTGATTTGATCAATATCACAACTGCTGGTGTGATTGAGAGATTGCCAGATCATAAGACAGAAATTACAGATATTTTTACAACCAGCGAGCAATCTACTCTAATTGGGAAAGAAGAGGTAAAAGATAATCCTGATTTGAATAAATTATTGAGAGAGTTTGAGGCTTCAAATAATAAATATAGCTTATCAGTTAGGGTTAAAGGGAGTGCAGAGTCGGTAATTGAAAATCTTGAATTAGAAAATATCCCAACATACTCAGAAGCTCAACACATTCAAAATGGATCTGTGAATGCTATTATAGTTACGGATGTTGATTTTTTAGAGGATCAATTTTGGGTTAATATAAAGGAATATTTTGGTGAAGATTTACTGACCCCGTTTGCAAACAATGCAACATTTATTGTGAATGCCCTAGAAAATTTAAGTGACTCATCAACTTTAGCTACCTTGCGTGCTCGAGGTGTAATGGATCGGCCATTTGTATTAATAAATGATCTGCAGCTGCAATCCGAGACCATTTTTCGGGACAAAGAACGATCGCTCGCGAACGAGATGGCGGCTCTTCAAAATCGTATGAGGGAGCTTGAGCAAAAAGCTGGTGGTTCCGTCATGTTGGGGCAATCCGACCTTGACGCTTTTAATGAATTCCGTGAAAAAGCACAAAACGTTCAAAAAGAATTAAGGGCAATAAAGTTAGAGCTTGCTCAAGAACTTGAAGCTTTAAATAATGCAATAAAAATATCCAATATGGCAGGGATACCAATGTTATTTCTTGCATTCGGTATTTTATACTGGGCTATTCGTAAATATAAAATTTCTAGATCGGCACAAAAGGACTAAGTAAAATGTCAAGAAAACTATCCCTAACTCTATTTATTATTGCGCTTATCAGTATGGGCCTTGTCATATTAACGGGTATTAACAACGCAAAGTGGGATAAAAGTGCCTCTTATGGTCAATATTATTTTGATAGCTTGAAGAACGATTTAAATGAAATATCGCTCATAAGACTGAGTCAATCGGGAGAGGTATTTGAAATAAAGAAAGACAATGAAACATGGATGTTAGTCAACAAGGATAGCTACCCAGCAGATACAAATAAAGTTAATACAAATCTTTTAGCTCTTGCAAACGCAATTAAAATTGAGCCAAAAACAAGCAAGGCCGTCCTGCATGGCCGACTAAATCTAGAAGATCCGTCAGCACCTGATGCTAAATCCTTTCTCCTGGAACTATTTGATGATAATGGTAGCGTATTAGCCTCAGCAATACTTGGAAAAAGAAAACCAAATCTTATGAAAAGAGGCGACTTCGGCGTATATTTGAGGAGCCCTGATGAAGACCAGTCTTGGCTAGTAACTGGCAATCTTAATGCATCAGATGGCATCAAAAATTGGATTAATACACGATTACTTGACCTCGTACCTGACAACATACAGAGTATGGTTGTAGAACGAGGCAATAGAACCCCACTTAAATTTGGCCGTGACTCGGAAGACTCAAATAAATTTATTATGATCGATTTTATTGAAGGCGTTGAGACCAGGACGTCTATAGGCTTAAGAAGTGTGTTAAGGCGTTTTTTAAAGGTTGACTTCAGAGACATGCGAGAGGCAGAAACTTACGTTGTATCGCCCGATATAGCAATAGAAATTATTACCACAAATAAACATTTTATTGACATTGAGATGTATAATGATAAGGACGCACCAGGGGCTTGGGTTTCAATCAAAGATACAGATCATCCAGACCAAATTAAAAATATTGGATATGAATTTTATTTGGATGCAAACTACAAAGAAGAGTTTGTTATAACGTTAGAAGATGTCCTAAAAATAGAATAGAATTATTTTTCAGTTTCTAAATTTTCCATTTTTTTTACTTTCCTAAGATCAGGGAATATTATCGACCATAGTAAACTAATCCCAATTGTCATGACTCCTCCAATAAATACAGAAGGAACGATCCCTATAAAGCTCGCAGTGACCCCAGCGCGAAGATCACCAATTTCATTAGAGCTATTAGTCGCGACAGAATGAACAGCTCCAACCCTACCTCTCATATCATCTGGTGTGACTATTGGTATGATTGTCTGCCTAATATAGACGCTAACCATATCTGCGGCACCATATATAAATAGCATCAAGAGAGAAAGCCATAGTATCGATGATACAGCAAATATAGCTGTTGCTGAGCCAAATACTATCATTGAAATAATTAAATTTTTACCAGCATTATTTATTGGGGGTAGCTGTGTTAGAATAATACCGGTTAAGACGCCTCCTACAGCTGGCATCGTTCTCAATAAACCCAAGCCTTCAGGCCCAATTTTTAAGATATCTATGGCAAATATTGGAAGCATGCCCATAATGCCCCCGAATAAGACAGCAAATAAATCAAGAGACATTGTTCCAAGAATAAGCTTTGTTTTCCAGACATATACAAAGCCACTAATAACAACTGATAGAGAAATAGATTTAAGGTTACTTGAATTCTTTGGATTTTTTAATAGGAGCGTTGATAAGGTTGAAATCCCTAAGCAAACAATTGCAAAAAAATAAACCTTGGTATCATAAAAAGCTATAATGATACCGCTTGCAAGAGGCCCAAGAAGGTGCCCAAGTTTCCCGACAGAAGAATTATAAGCTGTAGCGTTTGGAAAAAGTTTCTTTTCAACTATATTAGGTAAAATAGCATTCAAGCTTGGCTGATACATCGCTCTTGCTGTGCCATGTACTAACAAAGCTGCTAAAATTGGCCAAATACTCTCAGGATCCCCAAGTGAGTAATATAACAAATAAATTGCAACCAATAAGTGCACTATTGTACATAAAGTAATAACCACTTTTCTATCAAATTTATCGGCAATTACTCCGGATGGTAATATAAATAAAAATATTGGTAACACTTGTGCAAGCCCAATCAGTCCTAAGTCAAGCGGGTTACCAGTTAAGATATATACCTGCCAGCCTACGGTCAGTGTAATTGATTGGATCGCAAGTGAATAAAACCAGCGTATCGATAGGAATAGAACGAAGTTTTTATTTTTAAGCAAGCTATTTGAGGTCATATAAAAGCTATTCCCTTTTTTCTTGGACGATTCTATTCTTTATGGGTTAATAATAGAAATAAGTGGCGGAGAGAGTGGGATTCGAACCCACGAT
>CAJWPC010000002.1 GCA_913045225.1 uncultured Rhodobiaceae bacterium
GAATTTGGCTAACACGAGCTTCGATATCCTTCTTCGTTCCAGCTCCATCGATGATTGTGGTTTCTTCTTTGGTGATGGCAACTCTCTTTGCACTTCCAAGCATCTCTAGTGAAACATTTTCGAGCTTAATTCCAATATCTTCAGAGATCACTTGTCCGCCTGTTAATATTGCGATGTCTTCGAGCATTGCTTTTCTTCTATCACCAAAGCCTGGAGCTTTTACTGCAGAAACTTTCAGACCACCACGAAGTTTATTTACAACTAGAGTAGCAAGCGCTTCACCCTCCACATCTTCAGCGATGATGAGTAATGGTTTACCATTTTGAACAACTTGCTCAAGAATCGGTAGCATTGGTTGTAGAGTTGATAACTTCTTTTCGAATAGTAGTATGTATGGATCTTCTAAATCACATATCATTTTTTCTGCGTTTGTAATGAAGTACGGTGATAGGTAACCTCTATCGAATAGCATTCCTTCAACCGTATCCAACTCAAACTCTAGAGCTTTTGATTCCTCAACTGTTATTACGCCATCATTGCCAACAACTTGCATTGCCTCAGCAATTTTTTCACCAATGATGAGTTCACCATTTGCAGATATCGTACCAACTTGTGATACTTCATCAGAACTCTTAATTTTCTTTGATTTGCTGGTTAGATCTTTTATTGCAGCAGCAACGGCAACCTCTACACCCCTTTTAAGATCCATTGGGTTCATACCAGCAGCAACCGCCTTAACGCCTTCTTTCACAATTGCTTGTGCAAGAACTGTAGCTGTAGTAGTTCCATCCCCTGCGACATCATTTGTCTTTGATGCTACTTCACGAAGCATTTGAGCACCCATATTTTCAAACTTATCTTGAAGCTCAATGTCTTTAGCCACTGTTACTCCATCTTTTGTTATTCTTGGTGCACCAAATGATTTATCTAAGACAACATTACGACCCTTTGGACCAAGTGTCACTTTGACAGCATCAGCGAGAATATTGACACCATCGAGCATCCTATCTCTTGCTTCTGCCGAAAATTTTACTTCTTTTGCAGCCATTATTTTCTCCTCTATATTAAATGTTAAATTATTCTACAATACCCATGATGTCAGACTCTTTCATTATTAAGAGTTCTTCACCATTTACGTTTACTTCTGTACCAGACCACTTGCCAAATAAGATCTTGTCACCTTTTTTAACATCGAGAGTAACTCTATTTCCGTTATCATCTCTTTCTCCTGGGCCAACTGATACAACTTCACCTTGACTAGGTTTCTCTTTAGCTGTATCTGGAATTATAATGCCGCCAGAGGTTTTTTCATCTTCATCGACTCGGCGTACTAATACACGATCATGCAAAGGACGAAAGCTCATTTTATATTCTCCAATTTTAATTACGATTAATAATAGCACTCACCCTATTCGAGTGCTAAATAGAGATATATGTTTTGTAATGAAATTTGTCAATAGCTTAAATCTGCGAATATAAATTTCACCAAATGCACATGCATACACCCTTATTGAAATATTAATCAATACCCTCTAATAATGGATATCAGATTACTTTTAATTGAGAAGAAAATGACAAAGCCAAAGTTGAGTGAAATAGCAAATACTTATTCACTGATCCTCTGCGACATTTGGGGTGTTGTGCATAATGGAAATAACATTTTCCCAGACGCAATAAATACACTTTTAGCATATTTAGATGCAGGTGGTGATATCTGCCTCATCACTAATGCGCCTAGGAGGTCTGAAATAATAAGAGATTATTTATTCAACATGGGAGTGGAGCGCAATATCTGCAACAATATAGTATCATCAGGAGATTGCTCATATTCTTGGCTTTCTTCGATAGGAGACCGCCCACTGTTCCATATTGGGCCCGAAAAAGACAACTCCCTATTTGCGGGATTAGATCTTAAAAAAGTGAGTGAATTTGATTGCCTTGAATGCATATGCACTGGGTTTTTCAATGAATATATTGAGTCTATTGGTGACTATCAGAAAATATTAGAGACTCTTCTTGAAAGGGGTATTGTCATACACTGCGCTAATCCTGATTTATACGTCAATAAAGGTAGTATTCGCCTTCCCTGCGCAGGCTTAATTGCGCAGTCTTATTCACAAATGGGCGGCGAGGTTGTTTACTTTGGGAAACCGCACCCGTATATTTATGATTTGGCGCTCGAAAAAGTACTTCAGTCAAATCAGAAGAGCGTATCTAAAGATAGCATCTTAGCTATCGGGGATGGCTTAAATACTGATATTGCAGGGGCTAGTAATTTTGGAATAGACTCATTATTCATTATCAACGGTGTTCATGAAGCAGAATTTAAAAAAAATAATGATATGTCAGAAATTGACATCGAGAGCGTAAAAGATTACATCAATAAGTATTATTCCAAAATTGCAATTCCAAAATACGTTATGAATAGCTTGAATTTGTTATAAAACCGCCACTACAACGATGAAAATTATAAAAAACTACAGAAATATAGACGAAAGTGATAGGGGATCTGTAATTGCAATCGGAAATTTCGATGGAATTCATAATGGCCACAAAGCCTTAATCAGTAATATAGCTGAACTTTCCAAAACTATGGGTAAAAAAACAGGTATCTGTACTTTCAACCCACATCCAAAAAATTTTTTTGCTAACGGTCCAGCTATAAATCAGATCACTTCTCAAGAATTAAAATACGAAATATTAGAAAAATTAGGAATTGATATTCTGTATGAGATAGAATTTAATCACGAGCTATCAAGAATGTCCCCTGATGAATTCTTTAATAATATTTTGATTGACGGTCTAGGGGTTAGCCATGTCACAGTAGGATCTGATTTCAAATTTGGTCATAAAAGAAGTGGAAATTCAAGTTACTTAAGGATGCAATGTGAAGCCTCGGGTATCAGTTTTCAATCCATTGAAAAGCAGACAGATAGCAACTCACAGATATATTCATCTTCCAGCATTCGAGATTTCATATCTCAGGGTGATATTGTTAATGCAACAACTTTCTTGGGTTACTACTGGTACATTAAAGGACTAGTAATTAAGGGTCAGAACAAAGGTACTGATATGGGATTTCCAACGGTAAATCTGCGTTTGAATAAGTCCATAAATCTGGCACATGGAATATATGCAACCAATATATACTTTAATGGGCAAAAGTATGGCAGCGCATCATATTTTGGTACTAGACCTACATTTAATGGGGATGAAGAATTTCTTGAAACTTACATATTTGACTTTAATGATGATCTGTATGGTAAATCTGTGAGAGTTGAGTTTATAGATTTTATTAGAGGTGATATGAAATTTTCCGATAATATCGAGCTTGCAAAGCAGATGGAAATTGACTGTGGTAATGTGTTAAATAAATTGCAAAATTACGACAAAAATCTTAGTTTATTAGAAATATAGTAGAATATAGTTAAGTTTATGGATAAAAAAGCAAATGGTGAGATAAATTGGGCGGAAACAATCTTATTGCCCAATACAGAGTTTCCAATGCGTGCAAATTTACCTGACGCCGAACCTTCGCTTCTTAAGGATTGGAATAACATTGATATTTATGCAAAAAATAGAGAAATAAGCAAAGGAAATAAAACCTTTACACTTCATGATGGTCCACCCTATGCCAACGGTAACCTTCATATCGGCCATGCATTAAATAAGATTCTAAAGGATTTGATAGTAAGATCGAAATTTATGATGAATTATAATGTATCCTATATTCCTGGTTGGGATTGTCATGGCTTGCCAATTGAGTGGAAAGTAGAGGAAAAATATAGGAATAAAGGTTTGGATAAAGACGCAATACCAATAAATGATTTTCGTGATGAGTGCAGGGATTTCGCTGACCATTGGATTGGTATTCAAAAAGATGAGTTCAAACGATTGGGAGTTATTGGTGATTGGGATAATCCATATACAACAATGAAATTTAAATCAGAAGCTTTGATTGCGAAAGAGTTACTTAGAATTGGTATGCAAGGCGCGCTTTACAGGGGATCAAAGCCTGTTATGTGGTCTGTTATCGAAAAAACTGCCCTCGCGGAAGCTGAAGTTGAATACCTCGATTATACTTCTGATGCTATATGGGTCAAATTTGATATTGACTCCAAAAAATCTCACGGTAGTGACACCCATAATCATAAAATACCCGAAAATACCTCTATTGTAATTTGGACAACCACCCCGTGGACAATCCCAGGCAATAGGGCAATATGCTTTTCCTCAAGTATTTCATACAGCCAATATGAAGTCCAATCGACAGATGGAGAGGTCTGGGCAAAGCAAGGTGATAATTATATTATTGCAGACTCTCTGGTCGATGAAGTTATGGGGATATCCAAAGTCACAGAGTATAAAAAAATTACCGAGATTCCCTCAGATATTCTAAAAGAATTAATTTGCAAGCATCCATTTCATAATCTCCTCAATGGATTTAATTTTGATGTACCATTATTAGATGGGAGCCACGTGACAGATGATACAGGTACAGGTTTTGTTCATACGGCCCCCGGCCATGGTATTGATGATTTTGAGATTTGGATGAAAAATAAGAAAAATCTAGATGAGCAAAATATTGATAGTACTATCCCATACACAGTAAACGAGGATGGAGCCTTTGATGAAAAGATCGATGGTTTTCATGGGGTGTATGTGTTTGATAAAAATGGAAAAAAAGGTAAAGCAAATGAGCATGTCATAAGTAAATTAGTCGACTGTGCATCTATCATTTCCCGAAAGCGCTTTGAACACCAATATCCTCATTCATGGCGTTCAAAAAAACCTGTAATTTTCCGAAACACCCCTCAATGGTTTATTTCGATGGAGGATAATAAAACCAACGGTTTACGGTCAACTGCACTGAAATCAATCAATGATACAATTTTCTATCCTCCTGCGGGAAAGAATAGATTGCACTCAATGATTGAAACAAGGCCCGATTGGGTTTTATCAAGACAAAGAACATGGGGTGTGCCAATTTCCTTATTTATCAATAAGCAAACGGGTATTTTTATTCCAAATAAAGAATTTGATAAATCTGAAATATTAATTGATCGAATTCATAAAATTTTCTCTGAAGAAGGGGCAAATTCTTGGTTTAAGGAAAATGCAAAAGAGAGATTCTTAGAAGGGATTGTTGATAATCATGATGATTGGGAAAAAGTTGATGATATTTTGGATGTGTGGTTCGAGTCAGGTACAACTCACGCCTTTGTTCTTGAAAATAATCCTGAGACAACGTGGCCAGCGGATATGTATTTGGAAGGAAGCGATCAACATAGAGGATGGTTTCACTCATCCTTACTGGAAAGTAGCCTGACCCGAGGTCGCGCCCCCTACAAATCTGTCTTAACTCATGGCTTCACCATGGATAAAGACGGTAGAAAGATGTCCAAGTCTCTGGGGAATGTTATATCCCCCCAAGACATAGTAAAAAAATATGGAGCAGATATTTTAAGGCTTTGGGTTGCATCCACAGACTATAGTGACGATCAGCGAATTGGTGAAGAGATCTTAAAGTCAATTATCGAAGCGTATAGAAAGATTAGGAATACGATCAGGTGGATGCTGGGTGTATTATCAAATTATGATCAGAGCTGGATTTATGATTATGAGGATTTAGACGAATTAGAGAAATATATGTTGCACAGCCTGACAAGACTACAAAAGGACGTACAGGATGCATATGAAGCTTATGATTACAGGAAAGTGACCACATTGCTCGTAAATTACATTAACTTGGATTTATCAGCCTTTTATTTCGATATTCGCAAGGACTCTCTCTATTGTGACCCTCACTCGAGTGAAAAAAGAAAATCTTCACTTTATGTAATAAACATCATATTCAAAACAATATCAAAATTATACGCACCAATCTTAAGCTTCACAATGGATGAGGTTTGGAAAAATTATCCATTTGCTCAGGATAGATCGATACATCTATCAAGATTCGAGTTGGTAAATGACAAATGGAGTAATGATAATATAAATTCAAAGTGGGATAATGTAAGAAAATTACGTAAGACCGTAACTGCTGCTCTAGAGGTAAAAAGGCGAGATAAAGAAATTGGGTCAAGCCTCGAAGCTGGTATTCAAATATATCTGAATGATGAAGATATAATGGCTTCAGTAAGTGATATTGATCTAGCTGAAATTTGCATTACAAGCAGCTTTGAATTGATAAATAAGAAGCCTGACAGTAAGTGTTTTGTTTTGGATGAGGAGCATGAAATCGGCGTGATTGTTCGCATTGCTAAGGGTAATAAATGCCAGAGGTCTTGGAAGGTTACTGAGGACGTAGGATTGGATGCTGAATATCCCGAATTATCAAAGAGAGACGCTGATGCGGTGCGTGAGTTTCTGAGTTTAAACCAAAATTAGTGTAGATGAATAAAAACATCTTTAGACTTTTGGGAGAATATAAAAAAGAGATCGCAATTTTTTCCGGTTTATTTACTATAGATAGGCTCGTAAAAGTTTTTTTGTTGAATTTTCTTCAAGAAAACCAATTAAATTCATTTAGGCTCAATAACTTCTTTGAAGTGACTCTGGTCTGGAATAAGGGCGTCAGTTATGGTCTTTTTCCGCAGCAGAGTTATGTAGGGCAATTAATCATAATATTTTTTTCATTAATCATTTGTGTTTGGATAGCAAAATTTATAACGAACTCGGATATTAGATATCGCAGCATAACATTAATATTAATTCTAGCTGGTGCTAGTTCCAATATGATTGATAGGTTGATTTATGGAGCTGTGGCTGATTTTTTTCATTTTGAAATTGCAACATATAGTTGGTATGTCTTCAATATTGCAGATATATACATAGTTAGTGGGCTATTAATATTGATCTATGCGTTTATTTATCCTAACATTAAAAAAAGCCCTTAAATATTTAGAATCTGAGATGTATACGAACAAATTATATCGATATTTGCCTCTAGTACTTATCATTTTATTGACGGGTTGTGGCCCCTCATTGAAGGAGTTTGTGTCAGCCTCCACCACAGGCAACGCCTTTCAAGCTGGTCCACCCGATGAGTTTTTGACTGTTACAAAAAAACCGTTGGAAATGCCGCCTGATTTTCTTTTAAGACCGCCATCAGAAAATCAAATTGCATTCATTGACGAGCAAAGAAATTTATCGGAAGAAGCGATTTTTGGCAAGACGGAGGATATCGATATTACTGATGGAGAGGTTTTTATTCTTGAGATGGCAGACGCAAGTAATGCAAATCCTCAAATTAAACAAGAATTATATAGCGAAGAGGGGGCGTATCAGAATGAGAGCCTTGCCGAATATGTTCTGAGACTTAAAGAGGAGAATAGTCAAGTTTTGGATGTGGAAGCTGAAATCCAACGACTGGATAACGAAAATATAACAAAGGATGAGATAAAAACTGATAAATTCGAGAATACAACCAAAAAAAATAATGTGGTGGTTGAAAGTTTGAGCATGAATCAGTTCACTCTCCAGAACTTAACAGAACCCGGTCAATCTGGAAATAATGAAAACATAAACTATGACATGAGTATAGAAGATATTATTGATATAGGGCCCTCAGATAATGAACCTACTGTTGAAGACTCAGGGACTGACATTATAGAAGACGATAAAGCCAAGGAAATACCACCCGTCGATAGAATGCCGACTGTATTTAAAGGTTTACTCGGTGGATTAAGTAGTGGCTTTGGATTATTTTAATAATACGAACGTTCGTTCTATTAATCTATCCACGTAGTAAACTCAGTTTGGAATTAAAAAAATTAACTGCGTTTTACCATAATTTTTTTTTTCAATTAATTTAAAGTTATTGTTGAGCTCAAGCTCAGACCTTACATCATCCTCAATGACCAAGATGCCATCAGATTTAAGAAGATCGTTCCTTGTAACAAACTCTAAAATATTTACTAAGTATTCTTTACCATATGGTGGATCGGCTAGAATTAGATCAAATTTTTTTTCAATAAAAAAAGGTTTTTTTCTTCTAATATCCATTAGTACATGTTCGGAGAGATCTGAAAAGCCGCAGTTTTGAAGATTTTTTTTGCAAACCAGATGTGACTCGCGACTAACATCTAAAAAAAAACAAAATTGGGAACCTCTGGATAAAGACTCAATTCCGAGTGAGCCTGATCCTGAAAACATATCTAGTGTGCTGCACCCTTCAAAATTAAAATTAATGACACTATGCTGAAGAACATTAAATAATGCCATTTTTACTTTATCCGCGGTCGGTCTGATACCCGTGCCTTTAACGGTAGCTAATTTTTTACCCTTTGCAGATCCTGATATGACTCGCATTTTCTATCCCTTAAAACCTATTTTTTTTAATTTTGGTGGAACCTCTTTCTTGTTAAGTTCAATAAATTCACCTTTCTTTATTTGTCCAAGTTCAAATGGCCCAAATTTAATTCTAATAAGTCTGTTTATTTGAATATCTAGATGTTCAAAAATTTTTCTAACTTCACGATTCTTACCTTCAGCAATTTCAATCGTTAACCATGAATTAGATTGGCTGTATGACATTAATTCTGCATTTATTATTTTGTACTTAATATTATTAATAATCATTTCACCGTTAATCTCGTTAATCTTTTCTTTTTTAACCTTTCCCCTGACCTTAATCTTGTATTTTCTGATTATTTTATTTTTTGGATGTTCCATATATCTTGAAAAATCACCATTATTTGTAAATAGAAGTAGACCTTCAGTATTCAAGTCAAGTCTGCCAATTGGAATTAAGTGATCAATATTAGACGGCAAAAGATCAAATACCTCTTTTCTTTTTTGTGGATCTTTTGATGTTGTAATGTAGCCTTTTGGCTTGTTTAAGAGCCATATTCGAGTAATTTCATTAGGTTTTATAATTTTGCCATCCACCAAGATTTTATCTTTTTGATTAGCAAATGTTGCAGGTGAGTCAATAGTTCTGCCATTTATTTCAACTTTTCCTTCAAAGATAAGCTTTTCTGCATCTCGGCGTGAATATGCCCCAGCTTTTGAGATAAATTTTGCTATTCTAATATTTTTTGTATCTTTATTGATATTATTTGGCATGCTACGATTATATGATGTAATGAATTTATTTTATATCTTTTTATGAGAGGCGTTTATGAGGTTTATGGAGCTCGCGATTGAAGAAGCAGTTGCAGCGAAGGTAGCGGGTGAGGTTCCTGTCGGAGCATTGATTGTACATAGGGATGGAGAAATAATTTCAAGAGCTCATAATTTGACCAAATCAACCTATGATCCATCCGCACACGCTGAGATCAATGCTCTCAGAATTGCCACAGAAAAGGTAAAAAATAATGTCCTCACGGATTTTGATTTGTTTGTTACTCTTGAGCCTTGTTTGATGTGTATGGTCGCAATTTCAAATGCTCGCATACGGAGGATTTACTTTGGCGCTTATGCAAGCCAAATGAATGAATTTTCCTCAAAGGAGTCCTCGAGATACTTGTCATCAAGAGAATGCAACCACCGTCCTGAAATATATGGAGGTATTCTAGAGAAAAAAAATATTGAGTTAATTAGGACATTCTTTCAATCGAAGAGAGGGCTTAAGTAATTTTGCTAAGGGCTCTCCAAGCTATATCATTTCGATATATTTTACCTTTGTAGCTTATTTTTTCAATTGCTGAATAGGCATGTTCTCTTGCAAGTTCTAGTGTGTCTGCAATTGATGTAACATTTAGTACTCTGCCGCCCGTGGCTATCAAAGAACCATCAATGATTGAAGTACCGGCATGAAAAACTTTCACATTTGGATTTTTTTCTGCATCCTCAATACCATATATTTCTGCATTTTTATTATATTGAGACGGATACCCATCATTAGCTAATACTACTGTTATTGCTTTCTTTTTTTCCCACTCAAGATTATAATTATTAATATTTCCATTTACAGTTTCAAACAGTAACTCTGCAAAGTCTGACTTCATGAGCATCAATAATGCCTGGGTTTCAGGATCCCCAAATCTAATATTATATTCAATTAAGCTTGGTTGATTTTCTTTAACCATCAGACCCGCAAAAAGAACTCCTTTATATTCAATCCCTCTCTTTCTAAGGCCGTATATTGTTGGTTCTAAAATTTGCTTCATGATTTTATTTTCGAGTTCAGTAGATAACATTGGTGGGGGGCAGTAGGCACCCATACCACCTGTATTTGGACCCTCATCTTTATCTAGTAGCCGTTTGTGATCTTGAGCTCCCATGAGGGGTAGAATTTCCTTACCATCTGTAATCGCAAAGTAGCTCAGCTCTTCACCATGTAAAAATTCTTCAATTAATACGGATTGCCCACTTCCAAATTTTCCGTTAAAAACATCTTCTAATGAATTTTTTGCGCCATTGAGATCTTCACAAATTGCAACACCTTTACCTGCTGCTAATCCATCAGCTTTTATGACATATGGTGCCTCAAGTTTGTCTAAATACAAACAAGCATCGGCATAATTATCAAACCACTTTGCTTCACCTGTTGGGATATTATTTTCAAATGCAATTTCTTTTGTAAATTTTTTTGACGACTCCAGCTTTGATGCCTCCAAACTGGGTGCAAAAACATCGATTTTATATTCATTCAAGTAATCTGCAATCCCTTCACATATTGGGACTTCGGGCCCAACGATTACAAGGTCAATATTATTATTTTTGGAAAAATTCTTAATCTCTCTAAAGTTAGATGGGTCAATATTGATACACTCACAATATTCGCCAATACCGGGATTACCTGGAAGAGCAAATAACTGGTTCTTACTTGGACTATTAAACAAAGCCATTGCCATGGCATGCTCTCTTCCACCACTGCCAATGATTAAGATATTCATTTACCCACAATTTTAGTTACATCAAAATAATTTTACTCATAATATTAACGTAAAGAATTATAATGTTAATTCATAAATAATGGTTTTAAATGATTTTTGTTAATCAAAATATTCGAGAATATGGTGTTATCGAGCTCTCTCAAGAAATAAAGAAGAGCCTCGAAGAAAACTTTGGTTATATAAGGCTTAGAGGAGAGGTATCTGGTCTCAGTGTGAGTAAGGCAGGTCATGTATTTTTATCATTAAAAGAACAAAATGATCTCATAGAAGCAATTATTTGGCCTGACAAATTTCAAAAATTAAACATCAAGCCACAAGATGGAATGGAAGTAATTGCATCTGGAAAAATAACGACATACTCAAGAGGTAGTAACTCAAAATATCAAATAATGATTGATAATATTGAGGTTGCAGGTGAAGGCGCGCTATTGGCCCTCTACGAGAAATTAAAGAAAAGTCTGCAAGCGGAGGGACTATTTGATGTTTCGAAGAAAAAATTAATTCCAAAATATCCAAAAAATTTGCTAATTTTAACCTCTATTAATGGAGCAGTAATACGCGATATTTTAAGAATAAATAGAGATCGAGGATATCCAATAAATATTGATATTATGGATGTTTCTGTTCAAGGGCAAAATTGTCCAAAGGAAATTAGTGAAGCAGTAATTGGGGCCAACAGGATGACTGCGTCCACCAAAAGACCAGATGTTATATTAATCACAAGAGGTGGTGGATCACTCGAGGATTTATGGGGTTTTAATGATGAAATCCTTGTCAGAGCAGTATATTCATCGGATATTCCAGTTATTACTGCGATTGGTCATGAAACAGATACATGCCTAATTGATCTTGCTTCTGACTACAGAGCCCCTACACCTACTGCTGCAGCCGGCAAACTATTCCCGGATATTAGAGAGGTTAAGTATAAGATTAATCAGGATATAGAAATACTTAAGAAGTTTATTTTTGATAAGTTAGCTAATTTTGCACTCAGATACAACCTTGCACAGCAGAAATTAATCTCTCGGGGAATACAATATCAAAATGGAAAACTTATCAATTTTGAAAGGCTAAGCTCCAAGATATCAAAGCAGGCTCTTGTTAGTAATATCCGAAATAAGAAATTGAAACAAAATAACCTAAATGAAAAAATCATCAGATTGCTTGAGCAGAAACTAAATAACTATGCAATAAAACAGGAAAAAATTAATTCAGAATTACTATCAAGTACAAAAGGTGGAATCCGAGATAAATCCTATTTATTATCCTCAAATAATAGATTATTAGATAGCTTAAATTATAAAAAAACCCTAAACAGGGGCTATGCCATAATAAAAGATCAAGATAAATCAATTATTGAAAGTAAAAAAGTTGCAAATCAACATAAATTAGTAAACATTATGTTTTCAGATGGAGAAATTACTGTAAGAAATCAAAACGATAAATAACTAATGTGTAATGATAGGAAAAGCCAAAAATATAACAGATAATCAGGAGGCCAAGTTAAAATACTCAGACGGTGAATTTGATGTATTGGTTGATGGGCAATATGTTGTGTGCGCCGTCACTGGTAATAAGATTAGCGTTAGTGATCTAAAGTACTGGTCAGTTGAAAGGCAAGAGCCTTATGAAAGTGCGGAGGCAGCATTAGCTGGTTATAAAGAGAATAGTTAGATTAATTCATGGATTTTTGCGAAATATATCTCATCAGATCATCTGGTTGATCTATTTTAACGGAGATATCCAGAACATCTACTAAGTCTCGAAGCTGCCTGTTTGGATCATTCTTATCATTAAATCGAACAAAGTCTTTTGAGGTCGTTAATAAGGAGTATTTACCGTGCTCTGATGCAATTTTGAGTAAGTGTTTTACGTCGTGTCTGCCATACTGGAAGTGATTTGGATAGGTCAAATTTTGAATACTTTTTATCTTTAATTTATCCAAGGTATTATAAAATTTTTTAGGCATACCAATTCCTGTAAACGTTATTTTTTCTGATTTATCATCATTTCTTATCTGGTATTCTGATCTAGCTGATATGCAATGTTTTTTATAATTTTTTATCTTTTCAACTATCTTTTTATCAGTTTTTTCTTCGTCGATGAGAATTAGTATATCAGCTATGCTGAGCGCGTCATCTATTGAGCCTCGCAAATCACCTGCTGGAAATTGTTTTAGATTTATTTTTGGTATATTGCCGTCGATTACTAGCACATTAATCTTATTTTTGATAGAGATATCCCGATATCCATCATCGGAAACAATGTAATCATACTCGCTATAGTTATTCGCCATTTCCAAGGCCGCCTTTCTATTTTTCGATACAAATGTCTCACAAAACTGAGATAAGAGCAGAGGTTCATCCCCAACATCAATCGATGTGTGAGTCTTATCAATAAGCACTGGATGTTTAATCTTTCCCTTGTAGCACTTTGAGGCAGCCGATACTTTCTTATTTTTTTTTAACAATAATTTTTGTATTGCTATCACGACCGGGGTCTTGGCTCCACCACCTATTATAAGGCTACCAATGCAAATTACGGGGGCTTTTGAGTAGTATGGTTTTTTTACTTTGTAGCTTTGCTTTGAAATAAAATTATGAATAAGCCCAATTGGGGTCAGAACATTTGTGAGGAGTGAAGTATCATTCCAGAATCTGGGTCTTCTCATTGGATTTTTCCAAGTTCTAAATTTAGGATATCAAGTATTTCATTCTCAACAAGCACCTTTTTCTTGCTTATTATTGTGTTTATATTTTTTAGGGTATCGCGTGTTTTACCCGGTTGGCCAATGAAATCTTCAATTTTTTGCATAATTGAGTCTGCGTCATTAGTTAAAAACGAGCATTTGAGTTTGTCTAAGGATTCATATATATCACTAAAATTTTGAATATTTTCTCCATGCAATACTATGCAATTTTTTTGTATCGCTTCAATTGGATTATGACCTCCAATTTTATCAAAGGAGCCACCTATTACTGCTAATTGGGATAATTCAAAATAAGTACCCAAAATTCCAACTTCATTGACAATTAAAAATTTATTATCAGGTTTCAGCTTATTATTTGGTAAATATGACCAGCTGTGAGCGTGTGCGTCCAATAGAGAAATCATTTTGGAGCACGTTTCAGTGTGTCTAGGTGCAAATATACATACTGTATTTGGATGTTTTTCGAGAATTTTTTTGTGTAGATTTAGGACTAACTCAGTCTCTTTCTCGTGCAGTGACGCAGCAATGTATATAAATTTCTTTTCTAATATTTTTTTGAGATATTCATATTCCGTTTTATTTGTCTTTAATGGAGTATTTGCGTATTTTATATTCTCCGACAATCTTATATTTGACTGACCTAGCTGCTTATATCTTTGATAGGTGTCATTATCCTGACACGAAATTAATTTTGGTATTGAAAATATTCTATCTGCTAATATTTTTAGCTTATACCACCTATTAAAGCTTTTATCAGACAGCCGCGCATTCAGTAAATATAGTGGTATGTGCCTACGCTCAAGCTCAAGATAGAAATTAGGCCATATTTCTGACTCCATAAAAATAGATAGTACCGGTGACCAGTGATTTAAAAATCTTTTTACAAATATTTTCACATCTAAAGGCAGGAACTGATGAATGACTCTTTCATTTGCGTTATTCTTCAAAATTTTTGCAGATGATAGTGTTGTTGTGGTAAATAAAATACAGATTTTTGTGTTATGTTTCAAAATAAACTTAGCTACACTTAGTCCAGAGTAAGTCTCACCAATACTAGCTGCATGTATCCATATGATTTTTTTATCGTTATGACTTGATGATGAAAATTTTTGGGCGAATTTTTGTTTTAGGCTTTCATGGGTCTCTTTAGAATTAGCCCTACGTATTGTCATGTATACGTATCCAAAGATTAGAAATAGGTTTGTCAAAAACACATATATTAAAATTGCAAAATTTTGAAATATTTTTTTCATTTTTTTAATAGACTAAATGGATAATGCTAATGCTAATACTGCCAGAAAACCTATATATTTATTTGCCAAGAAAAAACTGGCGCAAGATTGTACTTCTCTTAAATTGAGTTTTCCAAGCAATACTATACCAAGCATAACTGCACAAAGGAATACTAAAAATGTTTTGTAACTTGATCCAATCCAAATCATTGCCATGAACATAAGTAGAAAACTTATTATGTAAAAAGTATAGATCGCTGTTTTTGGATTCTTCTCAAACAGAACAGCTGTTGACTTAATTCCAATGATTTTATCATCAACAATATCTTGGTAACCATAAACAGTGTCATAACCCAGTGTCCAAAATATGCAAGATAGATAAATCATGAATATGACAGGACTCAGACTCTCTGATACGGATGTCCAGCCCATTATTACACCCCAGTTAAATGTTATGCCCAAAAAAAGCTGTGGCCAGTGGGTAATTCTCTTCATAAATGGGTATGTAACAACCAGAATTATTGATATTAGTCCTATTATTATTGTAATCGTGTTGAGGGAAATAAGTATGCACAAGCTAAAAAATAATAGTACGAAAAGTAATAAAATTGCTTCAAAGAGTGACATGGTTTTATTTGCTAAGGGTCTATTTTTGGTGCGTTCAACTTGTGCATCAATCTTACGGTCAACTATGTCATTAAAAATGCAACCAGCAGATCTCATGAGGATAGAGCCAAGCAAAAAGAGTACTATAATTTCTAATTCAATTACTCTATCCGAATAAATTGAAGATGAGATGATACCGTACAAACATGGAATGAACAATAAAAGCCAACCAATTGGCTTGTTGTTTCGTGTTATTGCTATGTAGCAATTAATTCTTTTTTTAATACTTTTCAAAACAATATGCAGTATAATTTTTTTCTGACAATTTATTAAATTATTTATAACAAAATTTTTGAGATTAAAATAATAAAATGCAATCAAACAATTCAACAAACATTAGGCTTTATCAAAATTGTAAATTGTATCAAAATGCAATAATTGAAGTCACAAATGATGATCATCACTATTTGAGAAATGTAATGAGAGTAAAAGTAAATGACGAATTGCGTATATTTAATGGTGTGGATGGTGAGTGGTATTCAAAAGTTCTAATTGTGAAAAAAGAAAAAATTGAAATAGAGGCAATCAGTTGTGCTCGGTCTCAAATCAAATATAAAGAAATGCATTGCTATTTCTCTCCATTAAATGCTAACAGGCACAACTATATAATTGAAAAGCTGACTGAGCTTGGTATATCCACATTCACACCAGTCATAACGGAATTTTCAAATGTTCGAAAAGTAAATCAAAATAAGCTACTAACGCGAGCAAAAGAGGCAGCTGAGCAATGTGGATTAATGATCGTTCCAAAAATTAATGATGCTATGCCACTAGATGAGTTGCTCAACGATTGGTCTAACGAAAAAATATTAGTCTTTTGCGATGAAAAATCGCACCCAGTAAATCCCATAAGTGAATTGAGTAGGGCAAAAGAATTGAATATTTCCTTTTTGATTGGACCTGAGGGGGGTTTTTCTGATAAAGAGAGGTACAGTATTTTAAAGTTAAAGAATTTAATGAGACTCTCTCTTGGGTCTAGAATTCTGAGGGCTGATACAGCGGCAATAGTTGTCGCATCATTCTTGCAGACCACAAATGGAGATCTGTTTAGTTAAACGCAGTAAAAATGCCATGTCAGATGTATAATTTATGAAAAAAAATATAGAACTAAGCTCACAAATCCCAACAGAATTGGATTTAATTAATTATTTTCATTCTGGTTCAAAATCATCCGAGGATTATAAAATCGGAACAGAAAACGAAAAATTTTTATTTCATAAAGAGTCGTTGTGTCCACTTCAATACTCAGATGGTCCGGGTATCGTTGATGTGTTCAAAATACTTATGGATCAGTTTCATTGGAGTCCAATATTTGATGGGGATAATGTTATTGGTTTATCTGATGCACAAAATGATAGAAATATCTCTCTTGAACCCGGTGGTCAAATTGAATTGTCAGGATCAAAATGTTCCAACTTACATCAAACAAATGAAGAATTTAAACAATATCATTCTCAAATTGAGTATGTTTGTAATGAGTTAAATATCGGAGCTCTCGGCCTTGGATTTTCACCAAAATGGGGCTTTAAGGACATGGCAAAAGTTCCAAAGACAAGATATACAATTATGAGGGAATATATGCCAAAAGTTGGAAGTCATGGCTTAGATATGATGCATTGTTCCGCGACAACCCAAGTTAATCTTGATTACAGTGATGAAAATGATTTCACAAAAAAGTTCCGTGTTGCGATGGCACTTCAGCCGCTAATATCAGTAATGTTTTTTAATAGCCCATTTCTGAATGGTAGGCTAACAGGATTACTGTCGAATAGGCTCCGCGTTTGGGCAAATACCGATAATGATAGATGTGGTTATTTACCGTTTGCTTTTGATGATCACAATAAATTTGAGGATTACGCTCAGTACGCACTCGATGTACCAATGTATTTTATTTATAGAAATGGTAGATATGTCATACCGAACCATATGTCTTTTAGAAATTTTTTATCCAACGGCTTTATGGACGATAAGGGAGAAAATTTTTCAGCAACGATGGATGATTGGGAGACTCATCTATCAACCCTCTTTCCTCAGGTTCGACTGAAGAAATTTCTCGAAATGAGAGGGGCTGACTCTGGAAACCATAGTTCAATCCTTAGTCTAGCATCCATTTGGACGGGATTGATGTATAATAACGGAGTACTTGATGAGGTTTACAAAATAATCTCAAAATGGACACATTCTGATATTTTGCATTTAGATGAGTGCTTAAATAAAGATGGATTGAATACACGCTTTATGGGTCATGCTATGCTCGATCTACTCAAGGAGTTGGTATCTTTGTCAAAGCAGGGATTATCTGAGAGGAATATACGAAATGAGCATGATGCAACGGAAGAAATCTATTTAGAGCCACTGTTTGAGGTTCTCGCAAAAAAAAGAACATCGTCAGATATATTAATAAGCGAATTCCATCATGAATGGTCAAGTGAAGTAAAACCAATATATAACAAACACTATTTATAAGAGGAACTAGTATTAAAAATTATCAACCTTCCATTTGGTCTTTGGCCGCTGTAACTGGGCTTGCACCATTAACGTTAAACTTAATTGTACCATCGTTGCCTGCACTCTCGGATCATTTCGATATAACATATTCAAGCGCGCAGGTTGCAGTATCTTCATTTATTATATCAATGGCCATTGGTCAGATTTTTATTGGTCCAATATCAGACGCCTACGGCAGAAGATCAATATTGATGCTTGGAATTATTATTTTTTTGGTTGGAACAACAATATGCAGCATTGCAACATCAAGTGAGTTACTTGTTATTGGTCGTTTCATACAGGCATTCGGAGGGGTTGCCGGCGTCGTTCTTGGTCGAGCAATTATTCGAGATGTATACAGCCGTGAAAAGGCTGCAAGCGCATTAGGTTATGTGACTACAGTCATGGTTATTGCGCCCATGATAGCGCCACCACTTGGTGGTATATTACAAGACCTATTTGGTTGGAGAAGTATTTTTTACCTTATGATGATCGTAGGCATAATCCTTTTTTTAAATATATTTTATAACCTCCAAGAGACGAAAACAGAAGATCGCATTAAAGGCGATATTGGTTCATTATTAAATAGTTTTGTTCAATTATTGAAATTACCTCAATTCATTCTTTACACAATTACAATGTCATGCGCAAACTCCATGTTTTTCACTTTTCTTGGCGTTGCCCCACTTCTTGTGATCCAAAAGTTGGAATATTCACCGACCCAATATGGTTTCACATTTATGGTGATATCATTTGCCTTTATGTCGGGTAGTTTTACCACAGCTCGGCTTTCTGAGAGGATTGGTTCTTTAAGAATGATTGGTTACGCTGTATTTGGAACCATAATTGGCTCTGTGCTTATGTTGATTATATTCCTCAGTGGTATCATAAATATATACATAATTTTTGGAACAATGATGATTATCACCTACTCAAACGGGATTGTGATGCCGAATATAATCGCCAATATTGTAAGTATAAGACCTCAGTTAGCGGGTGCCGCATCAGGCTTATCAGGCTGTATTCAATATTCAATAGCTGGTATATCTTCATATGTGGCAGCTGTTCTTGCTGGAATTGGGCTGATTTTTATGCCGATACAACTAATTTTACTTGCTCTCATCGGTACGATAACATTCTACCTTGCTGAGGCCATTAAAACTAATTAATGATATCTATTCTTTACTGTATATTTCAATAACGTCACGCCTAATTCTCTCATATAGCTCCTCAGTTGGTATGCCATTTACAATCAAGCTATTATCTTTTTGATAGCTTTTTATTGCATCGCTTGTGCTTCTTGTATAAGAACCATCATACATTCCAACATAATAACCAATGCTAATAAGTGCGATTTGTGTGTTGTAGACTAGCAGGGCAGAGTAGTCATCTGAGATAACTTCATTGTAAGAATTTTGGCTTTCATTAGTATCTCTATTCTCTGCTTCGTTTATACTAGAGGCAATCCCCATGATCCCACCAATTATTGCACCAGCTTTAGCGCCATCGTCGCCATCAATTGCAGAACCAATTCCACCTCCAATACCCGCGCCACATAAAAATCCACCACCTGGACCGTCACAGAGACCCTTTGATGAAAGTTGACCTGATGTTATTAGGCCGATAAGCATTAGACAAAATACATATGTGTATACTTTCCTCATAATTTTACCTTTGTAAATTATTTATTTTGGACACTTTAGTTAATTATCTAATAAAAACACATAAATATCTAGTTTTTTATCTCATTTTTGCTAAGAGCTTGAAACATCTCTGGAAAGCCATTCATTTCGATCATAATTCCAATATTTTTATTATTTTTTTTATTGCCAACTCCAATCATAAAATCATCTTTATTTTTAAGCTTTTTCAAGAAATCATCCGGTATTACCCCAGCGTACTCACAGTAATCCGTTGTACATTTTGTATTCATAAGTTGAAACTTCAGATTGCCCTCATTGGATAGCGCCATTATCTTTGTTATATCTCCGTTAGATGATTGCGATTCATCATTCAATTTTGATCTCAATACAAGATAATTGTCATTCATCTCTTTGATAATGAATATAAGAAAAGTCTGTTTAGACTCATCAATCTGTATTTCTAAAAATTGTGTCAAGAGGCATCTATCATTGTTTTTGACTTCACAAATTATGGACCAATCTTCTATTTCTTTATAAAGATAGCCTTCAATAAAACCATCATAATATACAATATTTTTGTTTAGCTCATAGCCAAATGACATGCGTGTTGAGCAACTCAGCATCAACATAATAACGGAGAGGAATTTGAGTGATATTAGGGTAATTTTTTGCATAAGCGTCATTCGCTGAATTTTATTTGTTAATATCCATCATTTAATGATACAAAAAATAAATTTTTTTAATAGAAAATACACGTATATTCGTATTATCACTAAAACTTATTTATATGAAAATATATTAGGATTAATATCTTGATTAGTTGTGCAAAAAATATTATTTCTATATATAGAAAAAGGTAAGACAATCACATCTTTCGTCCAGGACAGAAAATTAATGAAAATAAAAATATATCCTAACGCCACTTCGAAAATAACTTACATTTTTGTTGCCTTCCTTGCATTTTTTCAAAACAGTGCTTTAGCAATAGAGAACTTAGGAATACCTGAGGATTATCAAATGACCTATCAAAATGCAGCAACACCTAACATGGCAGACATAACGTGGTTTCATGACTCTTTCCTATTTCCAATAATATTAGGTATAACCATTTTCGTAACTGCCCTGCTTATATATGTGATGGTAAAATTTAACGCAAAAGCTAATCCTAAACCATCCCGAACATCACACAATTCCCTAGTTGAAGTTTTATGGACCGTCATCCCTGTTGCAATCCTTATTGCGATAGCGATACCATCGTTTCGCATATTATACACTCAACAAGAAATACCAGTTGATGCAGATCTTACTATTAAAGCAACAGCATACCAATGGTATTGGGGCTACGAGTATCCTGATAACAATGGTATTTATTTTGACTCGCTACCTCTTGAAGAGGATGAGCTCACAGAGGGTAAATTAAGATTATTATCTGTAGACAATCCCCTTGTAGTTCCCGCAGGCGCTGTTGTGAGAGTACAAGTAACCTCAGCTGATGTCATACACAATTGGGCAGTGCCATCCTTTGGAGTAAAAATGGATGCCATTCCAGGCAGACTGAATGAGACATGGTTTAAAGTTGATGAACCCGGTATTTACTATGGTATGTGTTCTGAACTTTGCGGAGTACGTCATGCGTACATGCCGATAGAGGTTCATGTTCTTGATGAGCCTCAATACATTGCTTGGCTCAGCAAAGCCGAGCAGGAATATGCTCAATTTGAAGTTGAAAATGAAAATACGCAACTAGTAAAGTTAACTAATTAAGGGATCATAACATGTCAAGTGAAGCAATAAGTCATCATTCAAATCCATCAGGTTGGAAACGTTGGGTATACTCAACAAACCATAAAGATATTGGTACAATGTATCTAATATTTGCCATTGTAAGTGGAATAGTTGGTGGGGTTTTATCATTGTTCATGAGACTTGAATTACAACAACCAGGATTGCAAATCTTCGGTGACCCGCATGTATACAATGTTTTCACAACAGGGCATGGCTTGATAATGATATTTTTTATGGTTATGCCCGCTATGATTGGTGGGTTTGGGAATTGGTTTGTGCCACTCATGATCGGTGCTCCCGATATGGCATTTCCCCGGATGAATAATATTTCATTTTGGTTATTACCTCCCGCTCTAGCATTATTAGTTATATCGATGTTTGTCCCCGGCCCACCTGGGGCGAATGGTGTTGGTGGAGGCTGGACGATTTATCCACCACTTTCGACAATGGGACAACCAGGCCCTGCGATGGATCTGGCTATATTATCGCTCCACGTTGCTGGTGCATCTTCAATACTTGGCGCTATTAATTTCATAACCACGATATTAAATATGAGAACGCCTGGAATGACCATGCATAAAATGCCACTTTTTGTATGGTCTGTTTTAGTAACCGCTTTTTTATTACTTTTGTCCCTTCCCGTTTTAGCAGGAGCAATAACAATGTTGCTTACAGACAGGAACTTCGGAACGACATTCTTTGACCCTGCGGGTGGAGGTGATCCAATTCTTTTCCAGCATCTTTTTTGGTTTTTTGGGCATCCTGAGGTCTATATTCTTATTCTTCCAGGTTTCGGCATGGTTAGCCATATTATATCAACTTTCTCAAAAAAACCTGTATTTGGTTATTTGGGTATGGCGTATGCCATGGTTGCAATTGGTCTTATAGGATTTATTGTATGGGCACATCATATGTATACGGTTGGTTTGAGTGTAAATACACAAGCATACTTTGTCGCAGCAACAATGATTATTGCAGTTCCGACGGGAATTAAAATCTTTTCATGGATTGCAACAATGTGGGGAGGGTCAATTGAATTTAAGACTCCCATGTTGTGGGCAATAGGTTTCATCTTTCTCTTCACCATTGGAGGTGTAACAGGTGTAGTCCTGGCCAATGCTGGTGTTGATAGATCTTTTCACGATACATATTATGTTGTAGCTCACTTCCACTATGTTCTCTCAATGGGTGCAGTTTTTGCAATTTTTGGGGCATGGTACTATTGGTTTCCAAAAATATCTGGCTACATGATATCTGAGTTTGTTGGTAAAACTCATTTTTGGCTGACTTTTATTGGTGTCAATTTAATATTTTTCCCACAACATTTCTTGGGATTAGCTGGTATGCCAAGACGTTATGTCGACTATCCAGATGCATTTGCAGGTTGGAATTTTGTATCATCAATGGGTTCATACATTTCATCATTTGCAGTCTTAGTTTTTCTATTTGGAGTTTATCTCGCATTTGCAAGGAAGGTACCTGCAGGTGATAACCCCTGGGGTGAGGGAGTGTCAACCTTGGAGTGGACCTTGTCTTCGCCACCACCATTTCATCAGTTCGAGGATTTACCTGAACCAGTTGATTTCGGTTCTTTCATGGCGCCAGACTCGCCACTGCAGAAAGCATCAGCTATTACTAGGGATGCTGATCATTAGTTTTTTAAACCTCGGTAGGTTTTATTATGGAATATACATCAGGTAGCGTGCAAGATTATTACGCGCTTATGAAACCGAGAGTTATGTCCCTTGTAATATTTACAAGTCTTGTTGGCTTGATACTCTCGCCATCTAATATTCATCCATTTCTTGCTGTTATTTCTATTTGTTGTATTGCAATTGGGGCTGGTGCTTCGGGTGTATTAAATATGTGGTATGACGCAGATATTGATCGTGTAATGAAAAGAACTATTGGCAGACCCATACCCTCAGGTAATATTGCAAAGTCTGAGGCATTAACATACGGGCTTATGATGTCATTCGGTTCAGTATTTGTTATGGGAGTTTTAATAAACTGGATCGCTGCCATATTCCTTGCATTTACAATTTTCTTTTATGCTGTTGTTTATACAATGTGGCTAAAGAGAAGAACTACACAAAATATTGTCATAGGTGGAGCAGCGGGTGCCTTCCCACCGGTGATTGGCTGGTTATCAACAAACGCGCCACTGACAATTGAGCCAGTGCTACTATTTTTAATTATATTCCTTTGGACTCCACCACATTTCTGGGCATTAGCAATACTTACTTCTAATGAATATCAAAAAGCTAGTATTCCTATGATGCCAAATATTGTTGGCAGTCAGTCCACCATCAAACAAATTTTATTTTATTCAGTAATTATGTCTGCTTCTGCATTACTACCATTCTATTTGGGTATGGTCAGCGTAATATATCTGCTTCCAGTATGCGTTTTAAGCGCTATGTTTATCGGGGCTTCTGTTCAGCTTTATAAAGCAAAAACAAAGGAAAAAATTGAGATCTACTCGAAAAGACTTTTTGCTTATTCAATATTATATTTATTTCTGGTTTTTACTTTTTTTCTTATAGATTATTTATATATGAAATATAGTTGGGAGTTGCTAATTTGACAAAAGAAAGTAAAAAGATGAAAATTGAAAAAGAAAAGCAGGCTGAATTCATTGAGAATCGTAGAAAAAAGTCCAAGGCTATTGCAATAATATTATTTGTCATGGTCTTTACTTTCTTTATGACAACTGTTATCAGAATATCATCAAACATATCCTGAAGTATAATATTCATGAAAGAACATAAGAAAAATAGAACAGTATTAATAATATGTTTCTCTGTAATATTGTTTATGGGAGGGCTTTCGCTTGCTGCTGTTCCTTTGTATGAGTTATTTTGTAAAGTGACGGGTTACAAAGGAACTCCGAATATAATAAATATTGCCTCATCGGAGTCTGGAAATAGAGATTTTATTATGCGTTACGACGTTAATATTTCTCCAGAATTAAATTGGAAGATTGTGCCTGATAAGACATCCGAAACAGTAACAACAGGAGATAATGTCTTTACATTTTATAATGCGAAGAATGAAGGCATACTTAAAAATAATGGTATTGCGACATATAATGTAATCCCTGCAGAGGCTGCAGCATATATTCTTAAAGTTGAATGCTTCTGCTTTTTAGGTCAAGAGCTTGGCTCCGGTGAAGAAATGCAAATGCCATTAACTTATTATATAGATCCTGCAATAGATCGTGATGAAGAATTAAAAAATGTTGACACAATCACAATATCATACACTTTTTTTAAAAATAAGGATTTATTGTGATAATATCTTTGTATATAGTAGAGCAAAATCAGTAATTTATGAAAAAAAATAACATCTATGAGTGAGACCCAAAGTAAAAATCATGACTATCATTTGGTTGATCCAAGCCCTTGGCCTGCCATAGGTGCTATCGCAGCATTCATTACGGCAATTGGTGCTGTTATATATTTCCATCAAGGTAGCTACTGGTTACTCATCATCGGACTCATAGCCGTACTTTATACTATGTATGGTTGGTGGCGAGAAGTTATAAAAGAAGCAAACAAAGGAGACCATACACCTGTTGTTCAATTGCATCTTCGATACGGAATGATTATGTTTATTGCATCAGAGGTAATGTTCTTTGTTGCATGGTTCTGGTCTTATTTTGATGCCTCACTTTACGCAGGTGAGACACAGCAATACCTTCGTACTGAACTTACGGGCGGTCATTGGCCACCTGATCAAATAGCAACATTTGACCCTTGGCATTTGCCGTTATTAAATACCTTGATACTTTTGACTTCAGGTACTGCAGTAACCTGGGCCCATCACTCGTTATTACATGATGACCGCAGAGGTCTTAGGCTTGGGCTTCTTATAACTGTCGCACTCGGTGCAATCTTCACTTGCGTGCAAGCATATGAATATACACATGCAGCGTTTGACTTTTCAGGGCATATTTATGGGGCAACCTTCTTCATGGCAACTGGCTTTCATGGTTTTCATGTACTCGTTGGCACAATATTTCTAATTGTTTGCACACTTCGAGTAGGGGCAGGTCATTTCAAGAAAGAACAGCATTTTGGTTTTGAGGCAGCCGCTTGGTATTGGCACTTTGTCGATGTTGTATGGCTATTCCTATTTGCAGCAATATATGTCTGGGGAGCTGGGGAAATTATACCGCATTAATCTCCCAGCTGTAGTATAATTGCTTCAAACATCTAAAATACTTAACTTACTCAAAATAATTATCTTAGGAAAATGCCCTTCCTGTCAGAAATTAAGCATATTTAGAAATTTATTTATAATTAAGAAAGAGTGTAATGGGTGTTTATTGAATTACTCTGAGTATCAAATTGGGGATGCTGATAGTTTTTTTGTAATTTTAATTGTTGGCATTATGATGCTATCCGGTATTATTTTTTTTGAGCTAAATTATAAACCAGATATATATTTACTCTTTATTTTTTCATTGCCCCTAACTGTTGTATGTTCGTTGTTAATAGCCAGACCAATAAAAAGTTTTTTTTTGTATATCACGTATAAAATTAAGACAGCAAAGTAAAAGTCTAAAATGTCAAATTTTAAAAATATATTTATGAATTTAGTTACAATTCTTGTATTTTTTATATTAATGATACTCGGTACATGGCAGATTGACCGGCTTGGACAAAAAAATGATTTACTAAAAAAAATACAAAGAGTAAGCGAAGACATATCGGATCTTAAAGATGTAAAAATAGATGATAGTAACTTAGATGATTGGCTGTATCGCAAAATAAAAATTCATGGTGAATTTATCAGCGAAGAAAATATATTTGTTTTTACGCATCTATCAGACCCACGTGGAAAGTTTGGGGGTGCAGGATATTGGGTGCTTAATCCATTTAAATCTGACGAAGGAAATATAATAATCATAAATCGTGGTTTTATTCCACAAAATGTATTTGATCAGTTCTCGTCAAGCGCTAACAAATACAAAGAAAATATAGTGACAGGGTATGTCAGAAAGTTTGAAAAGGAAAATATATTTACCCCTGATAAAAATATGGAAGATAGGATCCTATATTTATTTGAAAAGAATGATATAAAAAAAATGTTTCATATTAAAAAAATTGAGCCATATTTTATTGATCAGGTTGATGAATATAATGCATTGCCCCAGTCAAACGAAACCCAACTAAAGTTTCCAAATAACCATCTTTCCTATGCAATAACATGGTATGGTCTTGCAACAGCCTTATTATTTATATATTTTTATTCAATATTCAGACCTAAGAAATTTGACTCATAATGCTTTATTTTAGTACACGAGATACCGATAAGAAGTTTACCTTTGAAGAAATAATTCTAAATGGCCTCGCAGAGGATGGCGGTCTATATATTCCAGAGCAAACTCCGATATTTACCAAAAATGATATAAATAGGTTACTTTGTTCTGACTACGAAACTATTGCATACGAAATTATAAAACAATTTACAGGAGAAACATTTACAACTGATCTTCTTAAGAGAATGATTCATGACTCCTATGAATCATTTAGGAGTGACTTTGTAACGCCACTGACAGAGGTTGATGACTCATTATCGATACTAGAATTATTTCATGGCCCAACTCTTGCATTTAAAGATTTGGCAATGCAATTGTTATCACGCATGATAGAAGAGGTGCTATCTCGTACAAATTCCAAAGCCTCCATAATATGCGCAACATCGGGTGATACAGGGGGTGCAGCGGTAACTTCATTCGCGAATAAGAAAAATATCAAACTATTTGTTTTATATCCAAAAGGTAGAATATCTGAAGTCCAAAGAAGGTTTATGTCAACCGTCAAGGCTGAAAATATAAAAGTAATATCTATTAATGGTAATTTTGATGATTGCCAGAATATTGTTAAAACTTTATTTAATGACAGATATTTTGCGAAAAATGTAAGTTTGACTGCAGTTAATTCAATAAACTGGGCAAGGATAATGATACAAATAGTCTATTATTTTAGCGCCCTATCACAATACAAGAGATTAGAAAAGAATATAAATTTTATAGTCCCTACTGGTAATTTTGGAGATATATTCGCAGGTTACATTGCGAAAAAAATGGGTCTGCCAATTCATAAGCTCGTTATTGCTACGAATGTTAATAATATTTTAGAAAGGTGCCTAAAAACAGGCATGTATGAAGCTTTTGACTCTATACAGACAAACTCCCCATCAATGGACATTCAAATATCAAGTAATTTTGAGAGACTTCTTTTTGATTTATTGGATATGAGTCCTGGAGTAGTGGGAAAAAAAATGAGTGAATTAAAGGAAAATGGTAAGTTTGAACTTAGCAAATCAGAGCTGGAGTCTTTTAAAAATAATTTCGATGCCGGATCGCTTGATCAAGATGAAACGGTTAAAATAATAAAAGATATTTATAATAAATCGCATCAAATAATTGATCCCCATACAGCAATTGCTGTAGGTGTTCACTATAAAAATAGTTATGAAAATTCGATTGCGCTGTCAACTGCTCATGCCGCAAAATTTCCAGATACTGTTATGAAGGCAATTGGAATTAATCCAGAACTCCCAAATATATCTGAAGATATCTATAAGTTACATGAAAATATTATTGATCTACCGAATGATGTGGGGGATATTAATGCATTTATAACAAAAAATTTTAGTGAGTAACAAGATGACAATAACAGAAAGTAGAATAAGTAATGGTATCAGGGTGATATCACAAAGTATGCCGAATTTTAGCTCGGTTTCGCTCGGTATTTGGGCAGAAGTTGGCTCACGAAATGAATTGGAAGGTGAGCAGGGAATATCACACTTGCTTGAGCACATGGCTTTTAAGGGAACCAAGTCTAGAACAGCCAAGGAAATCGCAATGGAAATTGAGAATGTTGGTGGGGATATAAATGCTGCAACAAGTGTTGAGAGGACTTCTTATTTTGTACGAATGCTTAAAAATGACATAGAAATTGGTATTTCAATATTATCAGACATAATGCAAAATTCCATATTTGATCCGATTGAATTGGACAAAGAGAAACACGTCATATTTCAAGAGCTTGCTTCTTACAGGGACTCACCCGATGATAGTGTATTTGAAAATTTTCAAAGCGCTGCTTACCAAGGTCAGGCAATTGGAAGGTCCATTCTTGGAAATAGGGAGACCCTAATCAATATAAAATCAGATGATTTGATGTCTTACTTAAAAAAATTTTATCACTCAAATAACCTAACAATAGTTGCTACAGGTTCTGTGGACCATAACCAACTACATAATCTTTGTGAGATGTATTTCGAGCCTATTCATGCTGGCAAAACACCGTTGACTAAAAAAGCAGAATACAAACCAAGTCAAATAAGAGAGAGTCGGGATATAGAGCAGGCTCATATCATTTATGCATTTGAGGGTTGTTCTTACCATGATGATGATCTTTACGTAGCTCACCTCTTCTCAAATATTCTTGGTGGCGGGATGTCCTCCAGATTGTTTCAGAATATAAGAGAAAATCGTGGATTGGCATATTCTGTCTTTTCTTTCTCATCAAGTTACAAAGATACAGGAATTTTTGGTATTTACTCGGCAACCTCCCCGGACAAGGTCAATGAGTATAGTGAGGCTGTGGCCAATGAAATTTTAAATAGTGAAAAAAGTATAACTGACCAAGAAATTGATAAAGCAAAGAAGCAATTAAAAGCCGGATTACTTATGTCGTCAGAGAGCCCGGTTGCGAGAATGAATCAAATTGCAAGACAAATATCAATTTATGATAGGGTTATTGATATAAGTGAAACACTTGATAGAGTCGACTCCATAAAAAAAGAGCATATAACTAATTTTGTATCAGAAACTTTTAAATCCAAAAAACTTACAATAAGTGCACTTGGAGCAATCTCAAAATTATCAGATCAAGATGCCATACAAAAATTTTACTGCTAATGATTGGGTGAGTAAAAATTATTAAAGATACTAGAAATAATTTATGCTCGGAAGATATTTATCTCAGATACCCGAGATTGGTTGATTATAAAAAATGGAGAAGTATTCGGGAGTCAAGTAAAGCGTTTCTTACGCCTTGGGAGCCAACTTGGTACCCAGGAGAGCATAGTCTGAAAAGATACCTTAAGCTACTATCAATATATTCACAAAAAAGAAAAAATAATACACAGTACTCTTATTTTATTTTTAATAAAAAAAATGATTTATTGGGTGGTATTAATGTATTTAATATAAAAAGAGGTATATCTCAAAGTTGTACGATTGGTTATTGGATAGGGGAAGTGCATTCTAATCAAGGTTACATGACAAAATCACTTATTTTATTATTACGGCATCTATTCAATGATTTTAACTTTAACCGAGTTGAAGCTGCATGTGTACCTAATAACCTCGCCTCAAAGAGCTTACTGGAAAGGCTTGGGTTCGACCAAGAGGGGTATGCTAAAGATTATTTAAGGATTAATGGAAAATGGCAAGACCACATCTTATTTTCATTGAGGAAAAAGATTTATAATGAACGACGCAAAACTTAAGCATCAGAGTCTAATATTTGGATCATTATTTTTTTTACTTTTAATTATTCTTGCTATCTTGAATAGAAGCGTCAATATGCCAATGCAAACTGATTGGCATAAGAATATCAATTCAGAAATGCGAGTAATTATGTCTGAGTTTAAAAATGATAATTTATACATCGGCTTTGAAATTAACTTAAGCGATAATACATATACCTACTGGTCAAATCCTGGCGATAGTGGCATAGAGCCAGATATAAAAATAAGTACAAATAATGCAATAAACTATGAGGTACAATGGCCACTTCCTGAGATGATTAAAGACCAATATGGAACAAACTATGGTTATTATGGAAATGTTGTAATACCGATTAAAATTTCCTTATCAGATACAAGGGAGAATATAGATCTATATTTAAACTACAATTTGGGTGTATGTAACAGCATATGTATACCAATTGATGGTAAGATTAAAATACCAATGCTTGATAGCCAAGATTATTATAGCAACAAATCAAATAGAGGAATACAAGAGGCTCTTAAAAATACCCCATTTTATAGAGATGATGGCATAAACTTTATCAATGCAGCTCGACTTCAGCAATCAAATAATAGTGAAATTATAAATCTAAGATTTTCGAAACCAGTGAGAAAAATATATCCCATGACTACTAAAAATTTTTTCCTTTCAGATATTGAGGATATCAAGGATTCTTATATAAACTATAATTTCTTACTTACCCGAAAAATGAAAACTGAAAAAATTAGTAGCGAAATTTTCTCCGTAGTTATCTTAAATGATAAGGAATTCTTTATTGAGGATTTTATTATTGATTAATCTTGGCATGTAATATAGCTTGTGTTGCCAATTTATCAGCTATTTCGTTTCCTTCATTTCCCTCGTGACCTTTGACCCAGTTCCATTCAATCTGATGCATCTTTCCCGCTTCAAGTAATTTAATCCATAGATCTTTATTTTTTACTTCCTTTTTATTGGCATTTTTCCAATTATTTTTCTCCCAGTTTATAATCCACTTTGTAATGCCATCTTTTAAATACACTGAGTCAGTATAAAGCATAACTTTGCATGGCCTTTTTAGAGCATTCAAACCTTCAATTGCTGCTCTAAGTTCCATTCTATTATTTGTTGTGTTTAATTCGTACCCTGAAATCTTTTTTTTATTATCTTCATATAACAGATAAGCTCCCCACCCGCCATATCCAGGATTACCTGAGCATGCACCGTCTGTATAAATTATCACCTTATTTATCATAGATCCCATAATCCGTTGAACTTGTTACTGATTGATGAAATTGTAGTTTATTATAATACTCACTTGGATCTTTTGGCGTAACAAGAACGTTTTCATCTCTTTTATTCCAATCAAGAAGGCGTGTTAACAGGAATCTTAATGCACTACCACGACACATAATAGGGAGGAACTGAACCTCATCTTCAGTTAAATTTTTCAGTGATTTATAGCCCTTTAGTAAGTGTGAAGCTTTTGTAATATTAAATGAGTTGTCACTCTCGAAACACCAAGCGTTAATACAGATTGCTATATCAAATATATAGAATTCATCACATGCAAAATAGAAGTCAATTACACCGGTTAGCTTATTATTCTGGAAGAAAATATTATCAGGGAAAAGATCGCCGTGAATAATACCCCTTGGAAGATCACTTGGCCAATTATTTATCAAAAAATCGTACTCATTTAATATATCCAAATACAATTTATTATAAGTATCTTTGGGTGTTTCATTGATCAAGTTTAAAAGGTCTGACCAGTACTTTATTGATAACGTATTTTCTCTATATAAACTCAAATCTGTTGTTTTGAGATGAATATTTGCAAGCGTCTGACCAACTAGAAAGCAGTGCTCATTTTTAATGGCTTTAGTTGATTTACCAGGTAAGAAACTAAAAATTGCCGCATGTTTATTATTCAATAACTCTGTATAGCTTCCATTTTTCATTTTTACAGGATTTGGACACTCTATATTTTTATGATTCAGTGCTACCATCAGATTGATAAAAAAAGGTAAATCTCCATATGAAACCCTATTTTCATAGAGAGTTAATATAAATTTTTTATTTTTTGTTACTAGTATATAATTCGTATTTTCAACACCTTGTGGAATTTCAATTAGTTCTTGAAGGTCTTTTATAGAATAGTATTTTTGCAGAAACTCATTTGCTTCAGCAAAATTTACCTTTGTATACACAGCCATTAGTTTAATTATTTCTTTATTTATAAATTTATATAGCTTTATCAACGATATTATGAATAATATAGTTATCAACATAATTGTTCAAATATAATCCTTGAATAACAAATGAAAAAACTTTTATCATTTTTGCTGATCTTTTTTTTAACATCTTGCGAGACTGTATCAGACTTTAGTATGCCTAATCTTGGTATGCCTGATCTTGCTAAATATAATATAAATCCTTTTTCAAGAAATGCTGCCCAAGAGTTTACATGTCCCAAGCCGATGATACTGGCTGATGCAATCAGTATCACTGAGTTTAAAGATTTTGGATCAAATGACACAGCCAACATAATCTACAGAGGCCGAATTGATAGAATTAATTATGAGTGTAATATTGAACCAAATTATACAATAGGAAATATACTGATCATTGGAACTTTGTCTCTTGGTCAGGATGCCCAAGATAATTTCTATAATCTACCTGCCTTTGTGGCGGTTATTAATAAAAATAAGGAAGTTATTTCACGCAGCTATGTTGATATAAATGTGAGCATACCTGAGGGGGCTACATTGGCAAGATTTGAGTTTCTTCTTGAAGATTTTAAATTGAATTTTGAACGTTCAAAAAATACAAGTGATTATCAAATTCTAGTTGGATTTAAACTAACCGCAGATCAGGTTGAATTTAACAAAAATTTATAAAACAAGAATTATTTTCTGATTTGCTTGATGCCATCCTCGAGCATTTGGTCATATGAGCTAGATTTTATATTATCTGATGTCATGGATTTGCTAACTGCTTCAAAAACGACTTCACTAACTTCCTCTTTTATGGCGCTTACGGCCTCTGACTCAGCCCTCTTCAATTTTTCATCGAGTAATTTTTTCTTTCTTTCAAGACTTTCCTCTAATTTAATTTTTGCTTCTTTTTCATATTTTTTTGCAATTTTTTTTGCGTCTTCTATAATTGTTTTAGCTGTTTTCTCGGCTTCTTTATTCTTCTTTTGAAACTCTGCAAGAACTGTTTGCGCTTCTTCTCTGAGCTTTTTGGCTTCCTCCAACTCGTCATTTATTTTCTGTGCACGACTATCGAGAATTTTTGTAATCTGCCCTGGTACTTTGAAATAGACCAAGAGTAAGAGAAACATTACAAATCCAATCGCTACCCAGGTTGCATCTTTTTCTAGCATCTTTTTTTACCAATTACCTTTTTACCATACTTTTTATATTATCCTTGAGTGTGTCTTTAACAAGTGGGTTTTCTCCAAAAACTCTTGAAATAATATCATTGGATACGTCGTATGCAATCTGTTCAGAGTCTGCAAGAACGGCACTTTTCTTTTTTTCAAGTTCTGTCTCAAATTTTTGCATGAGTTCCCGACTAGATTTTTCAAAATCATTATTTTCCTCTTCGATTAGAAGATTTAGTTTATTTCTTGAGTTCGATAAATATTGCGAGGCTTTCTCTTGCGCTTCTTTTATTGACTGAAGATATCCTTGTTCGGTGATCTCAGACTCCTTTTTGAAATTCTCGGCCTCTTCGACGTCTCTTGCTATTATATCTTCTCTAGTTTCAATTACATTTGCAATTTTTGGTAAGGCATACTTAGCCATAACAATGTAGAGTATGATGAAAGAGATCACTAACCAAAATATTTGCGATGCAAAATATTCTGTATTTAATTGAGGCATACCTGATTCCGACATACTAGTCCTCTTTTTAAAGAATGCTGTAACTTATACAACAAAGAGTAGAATTAATGCTATTACTAGCCCAAATAAACCTGTAGCTTCAGCAAGAGCGAATCCAAGTAATAAATTTGGAAATTGCCCTGGAGCTGCAGAAGGATTCCTCAGTGCTCCTGACAAGTAGTTACCAAAAATTGTACCAATACCAATACCGGCACCGGCAAGTGCAATTGTTGCTAATCCTGCTCCTATCAATTTAGCTGCTTCTGGTTCCATAATATTCTCCTTTTTAATATTGATAATTATAATTAATGCATATGTATTGCATCGTTTAGATAAATACAAGTTAGAATTGCAAATACATATGCTTGCAAAAATGCAACAAGTATTTCTAATCCGGTAAATGCCGTAATAAAGAGTAATGGCGCAACACCAAGAGGTGCTATGAATAAATTACCTGAAAAAAACATCCCTGCTACAAAAAATCCAAAAACTTTCAACATTGTATGCCCAGCCATCATATTTGCAAATAATCTCACGGACAAACTTACGGGTCTTGTTAAATAAGAAATTACTTCAATTACAACCAAAAGGGGCAGTAATGCTTTGGGAACACCACTTGGTACAAAGAATTTTAAAAAACTGATCCCATGCATCACAAATCCTATTACCGTCACCCCGAAGAAAATAACAATCGCAAGTGCAAAGGTAACAATTATATGACTTGTGACAGTGAAAGTGTACGGAATCATGCCAAGCATGTTACAAAATAGCACAAACATGAATAGACAAAAAATAAATGGGAAGTATCTTTGACCTTCATCACCAACATTATCTCTGACCATCTTTCCAACAAATTCATATGACAGCTCTGCTATTGATTGCAGTCTAGTTGGAACTGTCCCACGACCATTAAATGTAAATAGAGTAAGCAATATAATAAGCGCTACACTAAAAACCATAAATAAAGAGGAGTTTGTGAATGATAAATTTAAATCAAATAGTTTGAATTCTACCAATTCAACTATTTCAAATTGATGCATTGGATCTGGAGCGCCAGATTTTTCAGCCATTCTATATCCTTACTTTTTCTTACTATTTTATATATAAATTTTGATGTTTTTGATAGCGATTTTATCAATTTTAACTAAAAAAATTCACTTAATTGTGAATCAATGGTCATTGCAATTGTCCTCATACAATTGCCTCGAGGATGCGATAGCGGTTTTTATTCCTGACACAATGCCGAGAATGAGGAAAATTATAAAAAAAATTGGTTTTGTATCTAACCACTTATCTATATACCATCCTAGAATAGCTCCAATGATTATTGCAATGATGAGTTCGATAGATATTCGCATTGCGATTGATATCTGTTTCCCCCTTATTTGCTTTTGTGTGTTATCAATTTTCTTCTTACGGGATTTAATCTCCACGATTTTTTCGGAAACTTGATCGAGTTGATCATTTTTATTAATCATGCGACAATCTCTTCATTCACCATCTTTTCTGCTTGATTTAGGTCTACAGAAAGCATGACACTCTCACCCTTCTTAGCCATTGTTATCCCAAAAAGCCTATCCATCCGTGACATTGTATATGGATGGTGGGTAACTATTAGAAACTTTGTATTTGAATTTTTTGATAGATCATCAAGTGTATCACAAAATTTTTTAACATTAGTATCGTCTAATGGCGCGTCAACCTCATCAAGGATACACACAGGTGCTGGATTTTCGAGGAAAACAGCTAATATAAGCGCAATCACTGTAAGTGCCTGTTCACCTCCAGATAGCAATGATATTGTTTGCGGTTTTTTACCTGGTGGCCATGCAACAATGTCAAGACCTGCATTCAATATGTCCTCATTATCATCCAATTTAAGTTCGGCTTTTCCACCTTCAAATAATTTTTCAAATAAAAGCTTAAAATTAGAGTTTACTTTTTCATATGACTGCTGCAAGCGTTCCCGAGCTTCTCTATCAATTTCCACAATTCCCTTGTGCAATGTTTCAGTCGCTGAGACAAGATCATCATTTTCTCGGCAAAGCTTCTCATGGTATTCTTTTTTTTCGGCATATTGATCTGAGGCTGTTAGATTTACTGCCCCAATTTTTTCCCTTTGTGAGTATGCTTGTGATAGCAGCTCAATGACTTTTTCTCGGTCGAGAGAGCTTGGGCTTGTATCATCGAATAAATCTTTTGAGCTTATACCTAAATTAATCTTTATTTTATCATTCAATTCGATTTTCCTATCATCAAGATTTTCTAATTTAGTTCTAGCTTGTATTAACATTTCAGAGTTTTTCATCAGATCAGACTCCAATGATTTTATTTTTTCATTATTTTTTTTATATTTTTGCTCATACTTATCTAATTTTTCTTCTAAATCTTGTTTCTTCTGAATCGAACGTTCAAGTTCAACTTCAATCTCTGATTGTTTTTGTTTTATTTTTTCGGGTTCAGACTCTATGCTTTTCAATAGTTGTTCCGAATTTTTTAGTCTCTGATTTAGATCCTTTAGGTAATTCTCTGTTTGGTTTTTTCTAACTTCCCATGAATTTCTACTCCCAATGAGATCCTTTTGGTTTTTTTCAAGATCTCTTTTCTCTTTTAGAATATTTTGTGTATTTGCCTCCTTAATGTCCGCTATCGTTTTTGCATTGTAGAAATCTTGTTTTGCTTTTTCTAGAGTATTTTGGGCCTTTTCTATTTCACTCTTATTAATTTTCTTTGAGCTCAATGACTCAATATTTCTGTTGTTAATTTTTATATTTTCTTCTATTGAGTTTATCTTTATTTCATTTGATAGAGCTAAGTCTTTTTCGGTAATTATTTTTTTATCTAACTCCTTAATCTTATCAGTCACCAGCTTTTGTTCCTCGATAAGCCTCTTCCAATTTTCTTTTTCCGTTGATTGCTGGTTTATAATTTTTTCTAGATTTTTAGAAACTTCTCTTGCATCTTTTTTCAGAGTTTCTAGTTTCATTTCGTTGCTTTGTATATTTTTACTGAGATCTATAATTTTCTTTCTAGCATGAGGTATATTTATATTTTCAGCATCATTACTGAATTTCTGCACAAAGCCGTCCCACCTTATCATTTCGCCATTGGCATTAATAACTTGCTGACCCGGTCTCAATAACTCTTTAATTTTATTTATTTCGTTTACTTCGGTATATCCAGTATATTTCAAAAATATATGTATCTCCTCCGGTCCTTCAATTAAGTCAGCTAGTGGCGTTATACAATCTGCAAATTCATCATCAAATTCTTGATTGGTGTTGATCCAGAATTTCTTACCATTTTTAAGCGTAGAAATTTCAAGATCATTGAGAATTCTTCCAACTTTCTTTTCAAAGCCATCAGTGATCTTAATTTTATTAACTACAGCATCAGGATTTTCGATACTTAAAAGGTATTCTTCGAGCTCTATTTTAGTTTTTTGTGATTGCCGGATCTCGAAATCTAAGATTAAACTTAATTCTTTATTTTTCTCTAAATCTTGTGAGAGTTTTCTTTTATTTTCTTCGCATTGATCAATATCCCTGAGGGTTGATATGAGGCTTTCTTCTATCTTTTTCTGTTTATTTATAAACAAGTCTCTGTCTTTTTCGCTGGAGTCATCTATGCCACGATAAGATTTATCTTTTAGGGCATTTTCCAGCTCGGTTGAGAGTTTTTTTAGGTTTTCATGGCATTCCTCAATTTGATCTTCAATATTTTTATTTTCAGTCTCCATGGTAAGTGCTTCTGATAGATAACTGTTATATTCTTTTTCTAGCATCTTATAACTATCTGTAGCATCACTTGATGCCTGAATTATATTACTCTCAATCTTTTCTATATCATTAATGGTTTTATGCAGTTCTGCTAATTTGCTATCCAAGTCTTTGAGTTGACTCTCTTGGTCAGTTAGGTTTGTTTTTTCGCGATCCAGATCTATCAATATTTGGTCTACCTGCTTGCTGGCTGTAATAATTTTTTCTGTTGTGTATTGTAATTCATTTTTTAAATTAAGTTCGTTACTTCTTTTTTGCTGAAGATCATCAATAAGGTTTTCATATTCTTCTCTAATGGGCTTCATAAAATCACCAAGGTCATTATTTTCAAACTCTACACTGCCAATTTCATTTTTTATATTTTTTACATTATCTTGTATGTCTTTGATATTCTGATCTAATTCCTCTCTTTTAGCTTCAATCGAGTGCCAATCTATTTTCAGTAATTCTTTTTCATAATCCCTTATTTGGGAAGCAATAGCTTTAAACTTTTCAGCCTGATTTGCTTGTCTTTTGAGTGAAGACATCTCGGTTCCTACAACACTAATAATATCTGTAAGTCGTTCTATATTCTGTCTTGTTGCGTTAAGCTTTAGTATTGCTTCATGCTTGCGGTGATGGAGACCACTAATGCCTGCAGCTTCTTCTAGTATCTTTCTTCGCTCATTTGGTTTTGACTCGATAATTTGGTTAATTTGACCCTGCTTAACAATCGATATTGAATGCGGACCGAGAGAATTATCCGCAAAAAACAATTGGACGTCTTTCGCTCTTTTTTCTATCGAATTAATGTAGTATTTCGAGCCAGAATTCCTCTCAATCCTTCTCTTGATTTCATATTCATCACCACTAGATTTATTCTTATCTGAAGTGTTGCTAGTTTCGCTCATAATTACAGAAACTTCAGCAAAGTTTCTAGATGGGCTTGTGTCGGTGCCTGAAAAAATGACATCATCCATCTCTGACCCACGGAGATTCTTATAGGATGTTTCACCCATAACCCATTGGAGACTGTCTAAAACATTTGACTTACCGCAACCATTAGGCCCAACGATCCCAGTCAGCCCCTTCTTTATTTCAAGCTCAGTTTGTTTTTCAAAAGACTTGAAACCATGCAGTTTAATTTTTTTTAATTCCATTTTGGAATAGATCCCCCTAAACTCCTTTGTATGAGTCCAATATTTTTTCTATTTCTGATTTAAAATATGAATATGGTTTGTTACCGGATATCACCTTACCGTTTATAATAAAGGATGGTGTGGAGTTAATCTGAAACTCCTCTATGGCATTTTCTTTTTGAATAATTAGTTGGTCTAATAATTCTTGATCATTTAAGCATTGGTCAAAATCTTCGCTGCTTAGCCCTGCCTGCTTTGATAGATTTTTTAATTCAGCGATTGCGTTATCTGAATACCACTTACTTCTATTTTGAAACAAAATATCAATGAAAGCGAGTGAAATACTATTATCTACGCAGCGCGCCAGCATTGAGGTCGCCATTGAGAGTTTATCTAATGGAAATTCCCTGAAAATAAATTTAACATCACCCTTTTCAATATAATCCTTCTTCAAAGCGGGATAGGTTTCGGTATGGAAATCAGCGCAATGTGAACAAGTCATTGATGCGTATTCAATAATTGTTACTGGGGCATCATCATCACCGATTGATAATTCCATAAGAGATACTTTGGATACTGACTGATTTTCTGTATTAACACTTGTGTCCTCCATAAATAAATAATTTACACGTGAAGATTTATCTGTGTATGAGGCAACAGAAAAATAAAACGTACTAAAAAAGAAAATCAGTCCAAAAAATAATAATAATATTTTATTTCTTCTCATTTTTTCTTTTCTCCTTAATATTTCTACCGAGCTTTGCTAAAGCATCTTCTAGAGTTTTGCTTTTTTCTACTTGGGCTTCATGGCTAGTTTGGCATTGAAGCTTAGTTGCTATGTTATTGGAAGCTGTCTCCTCGTAATTAATTTTGTTTTTGTCAGGTTTATTTTTGATAACTAAATCTGAAATGAAATTTTGACCATATATTTCATTCACTCTGTCAATTATTGAGTTCCGTCTATATTGCATTTCTATCGCAGAAGAACCTGATACCTCAAGATGTAATCTTCTGTATATTTTTTTTGCACCATTAATAAACCTGTATTCAGTAGTTATTTTTTTTGGATAAACTTGATCTTTGTATTGATCCTCAAAAACTTGATCCCAAAGTATTGAGAGTTCATCAACTTTAACCCCATATTTTTTCTTAAGTGGCTTTATTAAAGGCTCAATAAAATTACTAATATGTAATCTTGAGTTATATTGCCCTGCTAAATTATATATATTATCTTGTTTAGACATTGGGTTACCATTTCTATTTATACATTATTATATTATTATTAATTACAGAAATGTACAAACCAAACGATATAACATACCCACTAATTTCATGGTATAAGTCAAACAAAAGAAATCTTCCTTGGAGAAATGCATTTAACCATGAAAACGCACCCTATCAGATCCTTGTTAGCGAATTTATGCTTCAGCAAACCACCGTTGCAACTGTTTTAAATTATTATGATAGATTTATAGAAAGATGGCCTACTAATAAGGATCTATCAAATGCGACCGAAGATGAGGTTCTGGAAATCTGGTCTGGACTCGGATATTATTCAAGGGGTATAAATTTATTAAAAACCTCAAAAATAATTTTTCATGATTATTCAAATAAAATACCAAAAAATATTGATATTTTAAAAACATTTCCAGGCGTAGGCGAATACATGTCATCGGCTATTGCATCTATCGCATATAATCTTCCTTCAAAAGCAGTGGATACAAATATTCAGAGGGTAATAACAAGGTATTACCAATTAGATTTTGAAAACCCAGCTCGTAACCGAAAGAAGGTTCAGGATATTGTTTTATTACTGACAAGTAATGACTCTCCCAGAGATCTCATTCAGGGTTTGATGGACCTAGGATCATCGCTGTGTACTCCAAAATTACCCAATTGTGAAAAATGCCCTTTGATAAGAGGGTGTAATTCGTTCAAAAATAGTAAATTTGAATTTACATTAAAAAAAATAAAAAAAATAATACCTCAAAGATATGGACGTGTTTATTTAATTGAAAGGTCGGATGGCTCGTATCTCCTTGAAAGAAGGCCAGAAAAAGGGCTTTTAGCGAAAACCTATCAATTTCCGACTACAGATTGGTGTGAAGCGAAGCCACCATCAGACTCCCCAAAGTCATATCAGAAAATGAATGTTGTTGGGAAAGTCAATCATAGATTTTCACATTTTGCTTTAGAATTAACAGTTATAAAAGTTGATAATGAGTCCGGGGATATTAAGAATATTGCAGTACCACAAAATGGAATATGGAAAAAACCAAACCAGCTAGATCAGCTTGGTTTATCAAGCCTAATGAGGAAGGCATCTAAATACATAAAAGTTTGAATTATTTGGCATGCATTATTCATCGATACCAGACTTAATTTGCTCACGTATTTTATCTATTGGATAGAGGCTATTGTTTTTAAGAAAATGCCAATATATCCATCCATTGCAACTTTCTGTTCCCTGATAATGGGCTCCAATTTTGTGAATTGAACCATTAACTTTATCAGCTTGTAGCGTCCCATCAGCTTGAACAATGGCAACATTTTTCTTTTTTGAACAGTAGAGCTTTTCGCCGATCTCAATCAATCCTCTTTCGATAAGTGTACCAAATGGTATTCTAACCTGGTCTCTTTTTGTCGATTTTATATTTATGCTTGATGAGCAGGGATTATCAATTTCCTCAAGTCTTTGCTCTGCAATCCGAACGTAATCTTTATTCCTTTCAATACCTATCCATCGTCGCCCTAATTTTTTACAAACTGCGGCCGTGGTTCCACTTCCTGAAAATGGATCAAGAACAATAGCATTTGGATCAGATGACGATACAATAATTCTATAAATTAAAGCTTCAGGCTTTTGTGTTGGGTGTAATTTTATCCCATCATTACCACGAAGGCGCTCCTTACCATTACAGATTGGGATGTGCCAATCAGATCTCATTTGTACATCATCATTCAAACTCTTCATGGCATCATAATTAAATTTATATCTAGATTTTTTGTCTTTGGCTGCCCAAATAATTGTTTCATGTGCATTTGTAAATCTTCTTCCACGAAAATGAGGCATTGGATTGGTTTTTGTCCAGATAATATCATTAAGGGTCCAGAATTCCATATTTTGCATAATGTAACCAACTCTAAAAATATTATGATAGCTGCCAATCACCCATATTGTACCTGATGGTTTTAATAGTCTTTTGCATTCCTTTAGCCAATTTGAAGTAAAGATGTCATAAGATTTGTAGTTTTCGAATTTATCCCAATCTTCACGAACAGAATCAACATCTGAATAATCAGGCCTATAAATAGTGTCATTTAGTTGAAGATTGTATGGTGGATCTGCAAAGATTAGATCAACTGAATTATCGGGCATTTCCTTCATTATCTCGATCGAGTCACCATTAAATATTTTATTGGTTTGATCTGAAGATAATTCTGTAATATTTTTTTTTAACATCAAAGTGGTTCAAATATATTTCTGAACTCATAGTTTGACATCAAAAAGGTTATTATTTTCTAAATTAATTTTTTTTAATCATTTCATTTACCGGACTAAATGTTTTTCTGTGAATAGCCAATACTCCATATTTTTCAATTTCCATAATGTGATTCTTTGTTGGGTAACCCTTATGCTTGTTGAATGTGTATTTATTAAATACAAAAGAAAATTTATCCATAATTCTATCGCGCACAACCTTTGCAATGATTGAGGCTGCCGCTATTGAGATTGATTTTTGATCACCCTTTATGATAGGTATATTCACAATTTCAGTATTGATCTCAAAATTTCCATCAATGAGCAATATATCAGGTCTTTTTTTTAATTTTTTATATGCTGTGTTCATTGCATGTTTTGTAGCGTTTAATACGTTAATGGTATCGACGCATTCAACATCAGCAACTCCAATACCAACATGGGAGTTTTTTAATATTTGTTCAAATAATATCTCTCTATCTAACGGTGAAATTTTTTTTGAGTCATCAATACCAGATGGAATATAATTCTTTTTTAAAATAACCGCAGCTGCAACAACTGGCCCAGCTATTGGGCCTCTGCCAACCTCATCAACTCCAGCGATCAGATTAAATCCTTGAAACCACCATTTTTTTTCTATCGATAAATCTGGTTTTCTAGATGAGTTCATTAAACATTATTTTTCAGAAAGCCTTGGCATGATCTCAACAAGGTTGCATGGCTTATGATTGATATCAAATTGATGAACAAGAATTTCATTCCATGCATCCTTGCATGCATTTGGGGAGCCTGGCAGGCAAAATATGAATACATTATTATAAATTCCCCCAAATGCTCTCGATTGGATTGTCGATGTCCCAATCTTTGATGAGCTTATTTGGTGGAATAGAGCAGAGAAGCCACTGATTTCTTTGTCAAGAAGTGGTATAATGGCATCAGGCGTCACATCTCGACCTGTTAATCCCGTCCCTCCAGTTGTTATTATTGCGTCAAAGTTATTTGTGCTTACCCACTCTTTTATAATGCCTTGAATTTCTTTTATTTCGTCAGGGATAATTCGTCTGTCAATCAGACAGTGTTTTGCGTCATTTATCGCCTGCGATAAAACGTCGCCTGATTTATCATTTGTTTTATTTCTAGTATCGGATACCGTTATAACGCCGATATTCAGGCTAATAAAAGAATTTTTATTTTCGATTGTCATCAATTATCATCGATAGTTATTTAATTTCATTTGCAATTATTTTCAAATCCTCCCAAGCAAGCCGTTTGAGAGAAGGCTGCTTTATTAGTACTCTTGGATGGAATAGGGGGAATATTGGAATATTCATTTTTTTATTATTGAGAGTCTTTCCTCGTGAGTCAATAAAGTTAACATCACTCTCCATGAGCACGCTTAATGCCAAGTCTCCTAGAGAAATAATATATTTTGGTGCTAATAATTCTATCATTTTATAAAAAAAAGGTCTGCACTTATCTATCTCATTTGAAGTTGGTCGTCTATCTCCTGGCGTTCGCCAAAAAAAAGTGTTTATTATCGTGTTTCCCTTAAGTTCAACATTAATCGCCCCAAGCATCTTAACCAACAACTCCTTACAATCTTCAGCCAGTATATTATTGGACTGATCCTCCTCTTCGGAATTTGGAAAGTCATTTACTATCAATATTTCGGGATTCAGACTGCCTTGATGTATGTGAGTATGTTTTGAGTATATTTTCAGGTCTGAGATATCACATTGATCAATATATTCTATCAAACCCTGAACTGTTTTTATATCGTATAGATCATTTTTTTTATGAACTTTATCATCATCTACGCCCGCGCGCTCTTCTTGCGTATATTTTTTTTGATTATTTTTAAGAACGAAATCAATATTCTCATTAGCATACCAACTAAGTAAAACAATTTTTTCTAAATTATTCATAGATCATGGTTTTTGTTAAGAATTTTTTTTTAATTGTATCTATTAATAGTACAAAAATACAATGATTAATGTTAATAATAGTAAGTTATTAATAGAAAGAGTTAACATCACGAATGCAGGAAGAAAATACAAGAGAGTCTATAGAGGTTGATGTACTGATTATTGGTGCTGGACCGGCTGGATTAGCAACGGCAATAAAACTGAAAACCGAAGCAAATAAAAATAATCAAGAAATAAATATTGTTGTCCTTGAGAAAGGCTCAGAGGTTGGTGCCCACATACTTTCGGGTGCAGTTATAGATCCAATTGGCCTGGATATGCTTCTGCCAAATTGGAGAGATCTCAACCCTCCAGCTATGAGTGAGGTGATTGATGATAGATTTTATATTTTAGGACCAGCTGGTAGCCTAAGAATACCGAACTTTTTTTTCCCAAGGCTGATGTCCAACCACAATTGTTTTGCGACAAGCCTCTCAAATGTCGTCAAATGGTTAGGGGGTATTGCCCAGTCTCTCGGAATTGAAGTTTATCCTGGATTTCCAGCATCTGAAATAATTTACCAAGGTGATAGAGTTGTAGGAGTCATAACTGGTGACTTTGGTATCTCAAGAAATGGAGAAAAAAAGGACTCCTTCATGCAAGGGATGGAAATCAGAGCTAAATATACAGTATTTGCTGAAGGTGCTCGTGGACATTTAACGAAGAAAGTTATAGAAAAATTTCAACTCGATAAAGAATCAGATTTCCAAAAATATGGTATTGGACTGAAAGAGTTATGGGAAATTCCTGAAGATAATCATAAACCAGGTCTAGTACAGCATACCATGGGGTGGCCTCTTGACAATAAAACAGGTGGAGGGTCATTTATGTATCATTTTGGGAAAAATTTAGTTTCAATCGGTTTTGTTGTTCATCTCAATTATAAAAACCCATCATTGTCTCCATTCGAGGAATTTCAGAGATATAAAACACATCCGCTTGTAAAAGATATTTTGAGTGGCGGTAAAAGACTCTCATATGGCGCCAGAGTGATAAGCGAGGGCGGATACCAATCAGTTCCAAAATTAACATTCCCGGGCGGCTTACTTGTTGGATGCGCTGCAGGCTTTGTGAATGTGCCAAGAATTAAAGGATCCCATAATGCAATAGTTAGTGGTGTTTTAGCTGCTAATGCATTACTGGAGAGTTTTACATCAAAGAAAATATCGGAAGAATTATTAAGCTACCAAGACATGTATAATAAAAGCACCATAGCGAAAGAATTATCAAAGGTAAGGAATGTAAAACCGTTATGGTCCAAATTTGGTACTTTGGTTGGTGTAGCTTTGGGCGGTATAGATATGTGGTTAAGAGATCTTGGTATTAATATACCATTTACAATGTCCCACAAAAAGCCAGATCATCTAACATTGCAAAAAAAATCTGCATCAAAGAAAATAGAATATCCAAAGCCGGATGGAGTTTATTCTTTCGATAGGTTGTCTTCGGTTTATTTATCATCAACCAATCATGAAGAGGATCAACCTGTTCATTTGAATGTGAGTGATTTTAGTTTACAAACCACAAGTGAATATCACGATTACGGTGGGCCATCAGCAAACTACTGTCCTGCTGGTGTTTATGAGTGGATACTCGAAGGTGAGAGTCCTAAATTTCAGATCAACGCTCAAAATTGTGTACACTGTAAAACTTGTGATATCAAAGACCCAAATCAAAATATAAATTGGCAGGTACCCGAGGGAGGTGGTGGACCAAATTACTCTAATATGTAATTTTACCACCAATAAAAAATGTCATCAAAAGTAGTTTTGCACGCTAATGCTAAAATTAACTTAACCCTCGATATACTTGGAAAACGGTCTGATCATTATCATGATATACAGGGTTATGTTGCCTTTCTTGACTTACATGATGAGTTAATAATAAATCACTCTGAAAAATTATTGGTCAGCTTTGATAACCCTTTTGATGAGAATGTTTCCGCAAAATCCAATACTATTCTTAAATTATATAACTACCTCTGCAATTATTTTCCAAATTTGAGTCAATATAAAGTCCATGTGAAGAAAAATATCCCAATTTCTGCTGGTCTTGGTGGAGGCTCATGCGACGCTGCAGCCTTAATGAGATATCTTATTAGTGATAGTGAAATAAATATGGATCAAATTAGTATCGAATCATTAGCAAAGGATGTCGGTGCCGACGTACCATGCTGCTTATTAAATAGGCCATCTTTCATTTCTGGTATAGGTGAAATTATTCAAAGTATAAAATTAACTGATACATACTATTGTCTTCTTGTGAATCCACAAATACCTATTTCAACATCACAGCTATATGAAAAGATTAGCATCAAAGGATTGGAGGACGCACACACCAAAAATTTCTTACCTAATCCTTCAATGGCTCATATTGTTAGTGGTAAGAATGACTTCCAGCAGGTAATTATTCAAGATTACCCTATAATAGGAGAGATAATAAACAACCTAACTAAAGCTGAGGGTTGTATTTTGGCAAGAATGACTGGGAGTGGACCTACATGCTTTGGTTTTTTTTCAAAGCAAGAGGATATGTCAAAATGTAAAAAAAAATTTGAAGAAATGTATCCAAAATTCTGGATTATGGAAACGAAGTTATTAAACTAGCTGTCTCTTGTGTAGGAGAAGTACACGGCCTCTTCTAAAGCGCTTTTCATCTCTGACTTCTCGAAATTTTCTAGACAATTCAACGCTTTTTCACCGTATTTCTTTGCCTCAGCTAGTGTTTTCTCAAACCCTTTCTTTTTATCAATCAACTCAAGAGCAGATTGAAAGTCATTTGCGTTTTTATTTTTTTTATTTATCAACCTCTCCCAAAGTTTTTTCTCCTCTTTGTTTGATTTTTTATATGAATAAATAATGGGATAGGTGACCTTTCCTTCAAAAAAATCATCGCCAATATCTTTTCCAATATTATCAATTGTAGAGGTATAATCTAGGGCATCGTCTGATAATTGAAATGCAATACCAAGATATGATCCAAAATCCCTCAAGATCTCAGCAGTTTCTTTACTGGAGTCTGAAATTATTGCGCCTATTTCTGACGCCGCACTAAATAATTTTGCAGTTTTATAATTTATGATCTGAAAGTACATTTCGGGTGTTATCGACAAGTGATTAGAGTAAACTAATTGCATTACCTCGCCTTCGGCAATCACTGTAGCTGCATTTGAGAGAACTTCTAGTGCTTTTATTGATTGTGCTTCAACCATCATCTTAAATGCCTCGCCCAGTAAATAATCACCAACGAGCACGCTTGCCTCGTTTCCCCAAAGCATTCTTGCTGCGATCTTGCCCCTCCTCATTTCACTATCATCAACAACATCATCATGAAGTAATGTTGCGGTATGCATAAACTCAACACCTGCAGCCAAGGGAATATAATAATTATTTTTACAGCCACATAATTTACTCGAAGCAATAGTTAGCATCGGCCTTAAGCGTTTGCCCCCAGATGAAATAAGATATTGTGATACTTTTGGAATCATATCTGTATTAGATATTGTTCTTTGAATAATTAGATCATTGACAAGCCCCATATCTTTTTTTGTAAGAGATATGAGTTCTTCAATTCCATATTTTTTTTGCAGTGTCATAAATCTGTTTTTTTGTTTACATAAGGTATAAATTATTTTTTGATATAAATAAATAAATTTAGATTGTGTATGTATGTCGAAGATAAAAAAGATTAATCTTCCCACAAGTGTGGATAAATTTCTCGATGGAAAAATCATAATAGAACAGCTTTTGGATGGTGGTCGATCCAATACAGATACAATACTTCTATCAGCGGCTGTTCCAGTAGGTCCTGGCTATAAAGTTCTTGATGTAGGTGTTGGTAACGGAACGTCATCAATTGCTCTAGGATCGAACTTTAAGGATATAACAATCATTGGAATTGATAATGATCCAATAAACGTAGAGCTCGCAACTAGGAATGTTGCACTAAATAAGTTAGAAGGCAGTATCCTTATAAGACAAGTCGATATACTAAAAAAAAATTTATCATTTAATATCGGTAATAAAAAAAATCTAAAATTTGACTCGATATTTATGAACCCTCCTTATTTTGATAAAGAAACTGTGAATGAATCAAAATCTCATTATCAAAGCATAACCAAATACCATGGTGGATCGAATCTTGATAAGTGGATAAACAACTCTCTTCAATTATTAAAATTTAAAGGTACAATTACCATGATTAATAAAATTGAAAATTTAAACCGCATTATTTGCCTGCTGTCTGGCCTTGGTAGTATTACTATATTACCTTTAATTTCAAATATGAATGGTGAAGCACAACGTTTTATTTTAGGCTTTAGGAAAGGATCTAATGCGAAAACAAGAGTCCTCCGCCAAGTTGTTTTACATCAAGAAAGTGGGGCATTCAGCGACAGGGTTGAAGACACGTTAAGGGGCAGGGCACGAATTGATCTAACCCAATCTGATTATTTTTATCAAATCTAGTAAAATACAAAAAAAAATTGTATGGTAATTACAAATCTTTTTATATAGATATAGACGAACTTATTACGAATTATTAACTGAAAAATGCCTAAAAATATTCAAAGCACAAGAGACCCAAAGAATTCATTTCAAGATCTTATCTTAATGCTTCAAGATTTTTGGTCAAGCAATGGCTGTGTGATCTTACAGCCATATGATATGGAGGTCGGAGCCGGAACGTTCCACCCTGGCACAATACTTAGAGCGCTTGGTGAAGACCAATGGAACGCTGCATATGTTCAACCATCACGTAGGCCAACAGATGGTCGATTTGGTGAGAATCCCAATAGACTGCAGCATTATTACCAATTTCAGGTTGTTTTGAAGCCGTCACCTGAAAATATACAGGATTTATATCTTAACAGCTTAGAATACATTGGCATTGATAAAAGTAAGCACGATATACGATTTGTAGAGGATGATTGGGAGAGTCCAACTCTCGGTGCGTGGGGTCTCGGTTGGGAAGTATGGTGTGATGGAATGGAGGTATCTCAATTTACATATTTTCAGCAAGTCTGTGGTTATGACTGTAGACCTGTCACGGGTGAGCTCACCTATGGATTAGAAAGATTAGCGATGTATGTTCAAGGCGTAGATAATGTGTATGAATTAAACTACAACGGCTTATCAGGTGACAATAATATATCCTATGGAGACGTTTTTAAGGAAGCAGAAAGAGAATATTCAGAATATAATTTTAATTACGCAAATGTTGAAATGATAATGAAACATTTTAGTGAAATTGAAATTGAATGTAAAAAGCTTGCAGAGAATAATCTCGCGCTTCCCGCGTATGATCAATGTGTAAAGGCATCGCATTTATTTAATATACTTGATGCTCGGGGGGCCATATCGGTTACAGAAAGACAGGGGTACATATTAAGAGTGAGAGCTTTAGCAAAGTTATCCGCCGATGCATGGATGGCGACACGAATAAAGTGATTGAGGGTTGTAAAAATTATAATGTCTGATTTTATCTTAGAGCTTTTATCTGAAGAAATCCCATCTCGTATGCAAAAGCAAGCGAGTGAATACCTGCTTCGGGAATTTAGACAACAAACCGAAGGTGCTGGATTAGAAGTTGGTCAAATACAATCTTTTTATTCTACGCGGAGGTTGACCCTTATAGCCACCAATATGAAATCACAGACTGCAAAGATGACAGTTGAAAAGCTTGGCCCTAGAATAGACTCACCAGATGATGCAATAAATGGTTTTTTGAGATCCAATAACATAAAATCAATAGATGATTGTGATATATTGGATGATAAAAAAGGTAAGCGATATAGGTATATTGAGACAGTTCCTGCAAAAATGGCGATAACAATACTACCGCCAATAATTGAAGAAATCATCCGTAAGTTTTCCTGGCCAAAATCGATGCGTTGGGGCAATGGTAATTCTAGGTGGGTGAGGCCTCTTAGAAATATTATGGCTATCATTTATGATAATAAGTCTGTAAATAAATTAAAAATTAATATTGAAGGTTTATTAGCAAATGACTATACATTCGGGCACCGTTTTCTAAAAAATCAAAAAATCTACATCAAAGGAGTCAGCGATTATTTCGAAGCTCTAACAAATCATCTTGTAATAGCCGATCAAGGGCAGAGAAGAGAATTGATCTTAGAACAAATATCAAAAATTGAAAAAAAATTTGATATCAGTGTAATAAAGGACGAAAAACTATTAGAAGAAGTTTCAGGTCTCGTGGAATGGCCTGTCGCACTTTGCGCTGAATTTGACGAGAAATTTCTCAACCTTCCGGATGAAGTGCTTCAGACATCAATGAGAAGTCATCAGAAATATTTCTCTGTTGCAGAAAAAAAGACAAAAAATCTCACAAATAAATTTATACTTATCTCTAATATTCAAACATCAGACGAAGGAAACTCTGTTATATTAGGAAATCAGCGTGTTTTATCTGCAAGATTGTACGACGCAAAATATTTTTGGGATAGGGATATAGATCAGCCGCTGATCGATAATTTGCGATTATTAAATAGTGTAACTTATCATCAGAAATTGGGAAGCTTGGGTGCAAAAGTTAAGAGGATTGAGCTTATTGCGTTAGAGCTTGATCAAACTCTTGGCTTAAATCTAGAAAATATTCCAACAGCTACTAAATTAATCAAAAATGATCTTTTGTCTGAAATGGTTGGTGAATTTCCAGATTTACAGGGTATTATGGGAAGTTATTATGCCGAACGTCAAGGATATGATGAAGACATATGTGATGCTATTAAAAATCACTATATGCCAGTAACACCACGAGACGAAACTCCAAAGAAATCACTCTCTTTTTGCCTCTCAGTTGCCGATAAAATTGATACTTTAGTTGGTTTTTGGTCGATTGGCGAGACGCCGACAGGTTCAAAAGATCCATATGCTCTCAGAAGAGCAGGTAATGGCTTAATTCGGAATATTATTGAAAATAAGCTTGATTTTGATTTTGCGCATTTTATTGAAAAAATACTACACAAATCAGACTTGTTAAAAAAACAACAACATAGCTCGGTTAGGGAAGGGCTTATTAATTTTATGAACGAAAGATTCCGAAGTTATATTCTTGACAATAAATATGATGTTAGAATTTGCGACGCTATTTTTCGCGATGATGATTTTGTAAATTATTATATGACTCTATCACGCATCCAGTTATTAAGTCAGTTTATCAAAACAGACAAGGGCTTATCTTTGCTTAAAGCACTGAAAAGAATCAATAACATTTTAGATCCAAGTTTATCAAACAATACTTTTGGTCAGATTGATAAGAAGATTTTTACAAGTGACGTCGAAAATAATTTATACACAGGTATTGAAAAACTAAGGAAGAAAAAGTCGAAGTCTAATGATATAACAGAGATCAAAAAATACTTGAGTGATGTATCTATCTTGGCAGACCCCATAAATGATTTTTTTGAACAAATTATTGTTAATGACGAGGACAAAAATATACGAATAAACAGATTTTTTCTTTTGAATTCTGTTATTGATCTTATAAGTAACATTTTTGATATAAGTAAAATTGAGTTATAGTTCTTAGTAATATCTTGGAATAGCTATGAATAAATGGGTTTATATATTTAGTAAAGAAAAGACTGACGGAGACTCGAATATGTCTAATTTACTTGGTGGAAAGGGTGCAAACCTCGCTGAGATGTCAAAGCTTGGTTTACCCGTGCCTCCAGGTTTTACAATCACTACAGAAGTATGCAACCAATTCTATGCAAATGAAAAAAAATACCCAGAAGATCTTGAAAGCCAAGTGTCTGAAGCAATAGTTCAGATTGAAAGGCTTGTAAAAAATAATTTTGGTTCTGATGAAAACCCTCTTCTTGTCTCTGTAAGATCTGGAGCGAGATCATCAATGCCGGGTATGCTTGATACAGTATTAAATCTCGGACTTAATGATAAGACTGTTGAAGGATTAGCAAGAAAAAGTGGTGACGAAAGGTTTGCCTATGACTCATATAGAAGATTCATCCAGATGTATTCAGATGTTGTGCTGAATATTGAACATCATTATTTCGAGGATATACTAGAGGATTACAAAGCCGACAATAATTATATATTGGATACCGATCTAAATGGCGCAGATTGGAAAAAAATTGTTCAAAATTTCAAAGACCAAGTTAAAGATGTGACAGGTATAGATTTCCCGCAAGATGTCAATGAACAATTATGGGGATCAATATCCGCTGTTTTTTTATCTTGGCAGAACAATCGTGCGGTAACTTACCGAAAATTAAATGAAATACCAGACCATTGGGGTACGGCTGTAAATGTACAAGCAATGGTATTTGGAAATTTAGACGATAATAGTGCAACTGGAGTTGCTTTTACTAGGAATCCATCAAATGGAGAAAAAAAGTTTTATGGTGAGTTTTTAATTAATGCACAGGGAGAGGATGTGGTTGCAGGCATCAGGACACCGCAAAATATCACAGAAGAAGCAAGGCTGAATGCAAATTCAGATGATGTGTCGCTTGAGAAGTTAATGCCAAATATATATGATGACCTAATTAGCCTCTCAAATAAATTAGAAAGTCATTATCTTGACATGCAAGATATCGAGTTCACAATCCAACAAGGAAAGTTATGGATATTACAGACAAGATCAGGGAAAAGAACATCATACGCAGCGATTAAAATTGCAGTTGACATGCATGAAGAGGGAATTATTTCAAAGGAGATTGCCATAACGAGGGTTGATCCAAATAGCCTTGATCAGTTACTTCACCCAACGATTGACGATACGGCACAGTTTGATGTGGTAGCAAAAGGTTTACCAGCATCCCCGGGAGCGGCGTGTGGTAAAATTGTTTTTAATGCTGATGAAGCAGAAAAGGCCTCAAATGATGGTGAAAAAGTAATTCTAACTCGTATTGAGACAAGCCCTGAAGATATCCATGGTATGCACGCAGCACAGGGTATTTTAACAACGCGTGGGGGCATGACAAGTCATGCAGCAGTTGTTGCAAGGGGAATGGGAAGGCCCTGCATTTCAGGCGCAGGATCTATCAGAATCGATTATGATAGTGAGTCATTTTATGTTGACGATAAGGTTTTCAGAGCTGGAGACATTATCACAATCGATGGAACAACAGGAAGTATAATTGATGGTGAAGTACAAATGAAGGATCCAGATCTCTCTGGTGATTTCGATAAAATTATGAAATGGGCTGATCAAATACGAAAACTAAAAATTAGAGCTAATGCTGAAACAAAGGCAGACGCAACTGTAGCAAAAAATTTTGGTGCAGAAGGAATTGGTTTATGTAGGACAGAGCATATGTTTTTTGATGAAGGTAGAATAAATTCGGTAAGAGAAATGATACTTGCGAAGGATGAGCCGTCACGCAGAGCGGCTCTTGGAAAATTACTACCGATGCAAAAGAATGATTTTGTTGAATTATTTGAAGTTATGGGTGATTTACCTGTAACGATACGTTTATTAGACCCTCCACTGCATGAATTTTTACCTCATGAAGTTAACGATTATCACGAAGTTGCTAAGTCATTAAATATTTCTATTGATGACGTAAAGCAAAGAGTGGCAGACCTCATTGAAACGAACCCAATGCTAGGCCATAGAGGGTGCAGATTGGCAATAACCTACCCTGAAATACCTGAAATGCAAGCGAAAGCGATATTTGAAGCAAGTGTTGAAATTTATAGCACAAAAAAACAAATTATATGCCCTGAGATAATGGTCCCACTTGTATCGACCAAGCGCGAGCTTGATTTAGTGAAAGATGTTATAGATACAGCAGCAAAAGAAGTTATGGCTGAGTCAGGTATAAATTTAAACTACACTGTAGGAACGATGATTGAATTACCTCGTGCAGCACTAAGATCTGCTGAGATTGCTGAAGCAGCCGATTTTTTCTCTTATGGAACAAATGACTTAACGCAAACAACATTTGGGATCAGTAGAGATGACTCGTCAAAATTCTTACAAGAATATGTTGAAAAATCTATTTTGGAAAAAGATCCTTTTGTATCAATTGACTCCGATGGTGTTGGTGAATTGATTGAACTTTCATCAAAAAGGGGAAGATCTACAAAATCAGACATAAAATTGGGCATATGCGGAGAACATGGCGGTGATCCAAATTCGATCGCATTTTGCGCACTGAATAAACTAGACTACGTCTCGTGCTCACCATACCGAGTTCCAATAGCCAGACTTTCAGCGGCACAAGCTGAAGTAAAAAAATCCTGATTATAAAATATGCAAGCTTAAATCTAGTGATGGCGACGAATGAGTCAGTCTACCTACAGAGATAAAATCCACCCCTGTCTGTGCAATATCACTGACAGTACTCAAATTAATACCACCTGAGGCCTCTAATACTGCACCATTTTTATTATTTTTGATACATTCTGATATATATTGAGGACTCATGTTATCAAGCAGTATATAGCGAACATCCAGACGCTGACATTCGAGGAATTGCTCAATTGTATCAACTTCAACTTCAATATCCGTCATGAAGGGTTTGTTATTTTTAATAATTTTGAGTGCTTTCTCAATTCCACCAGCCGCTTTAATATGATTATCTTTGATTAATATACCATAATCTAGACCGTATCTATGATTATAACCACCCCCGCATCGGACGGCGTACTTCTCAATGGCTCTTAGTCCTGGTGTTGTTTTACGAGTGGATAGTATTCTTGCTTTTGTGTTCGCAATTGATTTGACGTATTTATTTGTCTCGCTCGCTATTCCTGACATGTGACCCAGAAAGTTTAAAGCAACTCTTTCAGCAGCAAGTATGGAATGTGAGTGCCCGATAACCCGAGCAATCTCAGCCCCATTTTTTACTTCATCGCAGTCATTAAGGTGGTTTGTAACACTGGTATTAGCGTCTATATTTTTAAAAACTAACTCAATGATATCTAGTCCGGATATGACTCCATCTTGGTTTGAATTTATTGATGCTTCTATCTTTGTTTTTTTATTAGACAGAGATTTGCTTGTTATATCACCAAAGGAACCGAGATCCTCAGCTATAGCATTCTCAATAATTTTATTAATTATGTGTTTTGGTATATCGATATTATCCATCATAAATTTAGATCTTCTTTGGTTATAGAACTCCGAGAATTTAATTTATTATCCTGATATGGATGATCAGTACGATAATGGCTCCCCCTTTGCTCAGTTCTATTCATAGCTGATTTTATAATAAGCAACGAAGTTATCAAGCTATTATTATCATAGCCCTGCTCCTGGTATTTAAGATAAATATCGCGAATTGTATCAAATGCTTTCTCTAAACCAACTTGGTCGCGTTCAACGCCAACATATTTAGTCATTGTTTCTCTTAGTGCCAACAAGTCGTTTTGATCAAGCGATTTTACTTTTACAATTTTTGGATGATGTACCTCTCTTCTCACATATTTGTTAATTTGGTCTTTTATGTCACTTGAAATTATGTCAGCAAATGCAATTGCCTCAAGTAATGAGTTTGATGCAAGCCTATTTGCTCCATGAATGCCAGTACACGCATTTTCACCACAAGCATATAGTCCCGATATATTTGTTCGGCCACATTTATCAGATTTGATACCGCCCATGTGATAGTGAGCCGCAGGCGATATTGGGATTGGATCATTTTTTGGATTTATTTTATTTTTTTTACATAATTCATAAACTGTAGGAAAGTCATCAATCATCCTTGAGCCCAAATCACCTCTACAATCTAAGTAAACCTGTTCGCCCTTTTTTTGCTCTGTGAAGATTGCTCGAGCCACAATATCTCGAGGTGCAAGTTCCCCCTCTGGATGGGCATCTTTCATAAAATTTTGATACTTTGAATTTATTATTTTGGCACCTTCTCCACGGAGGGCTTCAGTCGCTAATGGAGCTGGATCTATTCCAATATCAAATGCGGTTGGATGAAACTGAACAAATTCCATGTCTGATAAAACCGCGCCACATCTTGCTGCCATGCCCACGCCATCGCCTAAGGCCTCTTTTGAGTTTGTTGTAACCCTATATAACTGACCAATTCCACCAGTTGCGAGAATAATACACCCTGACTTTATATAAGTCTCTTTTACCGAATTTTGGATCGTCACACCATATACAGCATCGTTTTCTTGATGGAGTTCCACTGCATTTTGACCTTCAATTATCTCAATGTGAGGTGATTTCTCTACAAGCCCTGTCAACACCTCCATGATCTTTTTACCAGTCATGTCTCCCCTCACGGAGACTATTCTGTTGTGTTCATGAGCGGCTTCTTTTCGTAATATCAGTTCTTGATTTTCGTCAACATCAAATGGGACCCCGAGCGAAATTAGGTCATTCACGCGATCTGGACCGTTTTTTATAACTAATTCAGCGATTTTTTGATCAACGATACCACCACCTACTTGAACGGTATCATTTAAGTGGGAAGAGACAGAGTCAAATTTACCAACGGCAGCAGCAATCCCTGCCTGCGCCCACTGACTTGAAGTGCCTGAGCCAAGATTTTTTGATGTTATGAGGATAACCTTCAATGGAGCAAGTTTTAAAGCAGTGAATAGTCCAGCTAGTCCTGCGCCAACTATAACGATTTTGTTATTATTGATTGCCAATACAAATATACCCTATGATATATCAAGCTTAATCATTCTATCGACAGCATGGAAAGCTTTTTTAGCGATCACAGGATCGATTTTCACCTCATTATTCAAGTAGAGTAAATTATCGAGGATTTTTGGTAGTGTAATTTTTTTCATGTGTGGGCACAGATTGCAAGGCCTAATAAATTCTACATCCGGGTTTTCCGCCGAAATGTTATCACTCATAGAGCACTCAGTCACCATCATAACTTTATCTGGCTTATTTTCAGATACCCACTCGATCATCTTTGCAGTGGATCCCGAAAAATCAGCTTCTGAAATCACATTTGGGGGACATTCTGGATGGGCTATTATTTTTAGGTTATCGACAGAGTCTCTGGCTTCAATTAAATCTTCGGGTGTAAAGAGTTCGTGTACCTCACAGCTGCCATTATCCCATGTAATGATTTCAATATCAGTCTCTTTTGCGATATTTTGGGCAAGATATTTATCTGGAATAAATATAACCTTTCTTACCCCAAGTGACTCGATAACCCGTTGTGCATTCCCTGATGTGCAGCAAATATCTGATTCAGCCTTCACCTCGGCTGAAGTGTTAACATAGGTTACCACCGGCACTCCTGGATATTTTTCTTTTAATCCCACAACATCTTCTGCCGTGATCGACTCTGCAAGTGAACACCCAGCGTCGAGGTCAGGGGATAAAACTATTTTATTGGGATTTAAAATTTTTGATGTTTCCGCCATAAAGTGTACACCGCATTGTATTATAATATCAGCATCTGTCCGCGCTGCTTCTTTTGATAGAGCAAGGCTATCGCCAACAAAGTCAGCTACACAATGATATATTTCTGGTGTTTGGTAATTGTGAACTAAGAGTACAGCATTCCTCTCTTTTTTTAATTCATTTATAGCTTTCACATAGGGCGCGTGGATTGGCCATTCTATCTCGGGGATCACTCTTTTTACCTTTTGATAATAAGGTTTCATTTCCATATCAAGCTGAGGAGTAAATTTTAGATCAGGAAGATTTACTTTTTGACTATTATCTGTGCGTTTCATCTTTTGATGTTCAATAGTTGATAAAATTAAACTTAGTTAATTCTTATATATATTCTAAACTCAACAAATACAATTGCAGTATAATAATATAAAATAAAATTTTTGTTAATTTAAAAATTAGAACTCAATACAAAATTCTTTAGCCCGAATATAATTTTTTTGGGTGTGAAAATTTTTAATAATTGTCCTGAAGAGTTTTTCTTCCCCAAGTACTCGCCCCGCCTGTTGTAATACTAATTTATTTGGGCTTGCAAAAGGCGCTCTGTGCTCCAGCTCTAGTACTAAATCATCTATATTTATATTTTTTTCTAAAATAAATAATATAATTATAGTTATTGCAATGGATCTAGATACGCCGGCATAACAATGCACCAAAAAATCACCTTTATTTTTTTTTGTTACAAAATTAATAATTTTTTTAATGTCATTCATTGTGATTATTTTTAGATTATTTTGTGGCCTTGAAATATCATTAAAACAGAGTCGTAATATTTGATCGCTTTTTACGCCTGGAAATAGTGGGAATGTTTTATTGGGTGAATAAACTGAAATTATATTCTCAATATTGTGTTGAGATACTATGGACTGGGCTCTGTCTTGTGGTGCATTAAATATTCTCATTTCATGCACTAATATTAATTAGCTCATCATGCTTTACTTCGTAGCGATTTGATGCAAATTCTCTATTTGTGTAAGCTAAGCAAAAACCGTTCGCATTTGAACCTAAAAAACCGACCTCTTTCTTATCTTGAAATAATTTGGTGCCTTGTGATTTAGGACTTCCAGTATAGGCCAATCTCATGAATTTCTTTTTCGATATTACTTTATTATGATAAACGCGAGAAACAATTTCTTGTCCTGGATAGCATCCTTTTTCATTTGAGATTGAATTCATGTATGAGTCTAATTCATGGGGAAAAACATCTTCGGATTTGAAGTCTTTATTCAATTCAGCGATCGACTCAAATATTCGAATATTATCAAAATTATTCGTGTAATCCTCCGATGATATTTGTTTTTTTGGCTCAATTCCTCTCAGTCCAATCCTCGCATTGCGAGGATCAGATGTATATTTCGTATTAGTTTCTGACCAAAACACTGCATATTCATTTTTTATGCTTATATCAATTTTGCTGCGTAATTTATATGATATGAGATGACTCAACAGATCATCTACTGATTGTTCATTGACATCAATCAAAACTCGGTCATTGACATCATGAATATAAAATTCAAATAAAATCTTACCTTTGTTGTTTAGAAGAAAAGTATGTATGATTTTCCTTTTCTTTATCTCACTAATATCATTTGTAATCAGATTTTGTAAAAAATTTATTGTATCTATGCCTGATACTTCCAAAATTTTCCTGTCATTTAAATAATGCATTTAAAATTTTTATTAATCAATTTATCTATTATAATACTATTTATATTTATATTAGACCAGACTCATGCAAATGCAAAAAAAAATCAATTCATGGTTAATCACACAAGTAGATAAAGGAACTCAAACTGATTATCTCGAATTAGATAGTGGTGAGTTTTTATCAAATGAGATTATCATTGAGGTAAAAAATTCAGCTTTGAATTATAAAGATGCACTCGCTATTACCGGAATGGCCCCAATAATAAGAAAATTTCCATTAATTCCTGGTATTGATTTTAGCGGTGTGGTAATTCAGTCAAAAAACAAAAAATTTGGTGAAGGAGATCGAGTGTTCGCAACTGGATTGGGTCTTGGCGAGCTTCAACATGGTGGGCTATCATCGCACGCATCAACAGATGCTGACATACTAATAAAACTACCAAATAAATACACGCATTCTTATATAATGGGTCTTGGTACCGCAGGGCTTACTGCAATGTTAGCCGTTTTGGCATTACATGAAAACAGTATCAAACCAGACGCAGGTAAAGTATTGGTAACTGGCAGCTCAGGCGCTGTAGGTGGTATTGCAACCAAGTTACTTTTAAAGCTTGGTTATGAGGTAGTAGCCATGACATCACGCCCTGAATATAACAGAGATTATTTAAAATCTTTTGGTAATATTGAGGTACTTGATACAGATGATTTTTTAGGAAACCCAAGAATGCTATCAAAAGAAAGATGGGCTTCAGCGATAGATGTGGTAGGGGGTAAGGTACTTGAAAATATTATTACTGAGACCAACAGATCAGGGGTAATTTCAGTATGTGGTCAAGTCTTGGGCCTGAATATTGTCACGAATCTTGCACCATTTATTCTACGTGGTGTTCGGCTAATTGGTATCGACTCTGCCTTTTGTAGTCATGAGAGAAGAAGTAGGGCTTGGGATATGATCTTTGATTTATTAGATGTAAAAGATGTCAACTATCTATCTGAGATAATAGATATTAAGGATGTTTATGAAAGATCCAAACTAATTGTTAATGGTAAAAATCGAAGAAGAATTATTACAAATAATTCTAATTAATACCCGCAGATCTTAAGGATCCTTGAGGCGCCATCTATTAATTTTATTTCATTAATTTTACTGATTTGATGCCATTTGGCAGCAACAACATCATCACCAAATTGAGGTTGACCGCTAATGTATGTACATTCATAAAATGATAAAACATAATGTATCTTTATTTTATCATTTGCATCTTTTCTTATGACATTAACGTTTTCAATTTGATCCCCAACTTTGATGATAATTGATGTCTCTTCGAGTACTTCCCTCGTGAGGGCTTCATGAAGTGTTTCACCAATTTCAATTGCACCACCGGGAAAGCTCCATAATTCTTCCAGATTACTTTTTTTTACTAATAAAACGCTGTTATTATGAATAACTACACCGGCTACTGCGCTGATTGGCCTATCTGGGTACTCCCTTTTGATATTATTTCTGAGCATCACTTGACTCGGTTATTTGTTCAGCTATCTTTTGTGCTGTATAAGCAGACAGCGTCCAGCCAAGATGTCCGTGTCCTGTATTGTAGTAAATATTATCATTACGTTTACTCCTCTTTACAATTGGCATCATGTAAGGAGTCATCGGTCGAAGACCTGCCCACGGAGTTATATACTCAGTATTTATTCCTGGAAACATTTTTTCGCTCCATCTTATAAGTGGTCTAATTCTCCGTTGAATAATATCAGTATTATAGCCATTAAGTTCTGCAGTCCCCGCCACTCTAAGCCTGTCTTCACCGAGTCTACTGGTAACTATCTTAGCCCCATCATCTAACATACTTGTCCATGGCGCAACTTCAGGATTATGTATTGTGATACTGTATCCTTTCACAGGATATATAGGCAAATTATCTCCTATTGTTTTTGCCAGTTCACGACTGTTAACGCCGGCACAAACTACTAAAGGAATATCTGGATTTAGAAATTTTACTTCTTTATTGACATGCTTTACATTATATTTCGTTTCTAATACAGATAATAAATTTGTGCAAAACTTATGTATATCTCCTGTAAAATCTGTCTCGTTGTAAAAGCCGCCCAGTAGTTTTGGCGGAGGAACAAGCGCTGGTTCAATATCTAAACATTCTTTTGGTGATACTTCCCATCTTTCAAGTCCTGCCTTATTATAAATTTTGTTCACTTTCCGAGCGTTATCTAATTCTGATTGGTCAGTATAAATGTGTAGTATACCTTTTTCTACCATATCAAAAGATAAGTTTTCACGAGTAGCAATCTCTTTATAGAGTTTGTGAGCTGCCAAAGCCCACATACATGTATCGTATGTATTTTTTTCTGCATTGGGAATAGCTCTGATAAATCTGTATATCCACGTATATTTTTCAATACTAATAGATGGGTTAATTTTCAATGGAGCATCTGCCTTAAACAACCATTTGACTCCTTTCTTAACACTACGCCAACTATTCCAAGTTTCTGCATTGCTAGCACTAAGTTGTCCACCATTACCATAACTGGTCGCCATTGCTGGATGCTTTCTTTTATCATATATTACAACCTCGTGTCCGGCCCTTGCGAGGTAATATGCAGTTGTTATTCCAGCTATCCCCGCACCAACTATAGCTACTTTTTTATTCATTTTTATTCTCCCTCTTAACTCTTTTGACTGGATGTTCTCTTTTGATATTTTTTCTTAACATCACTTTGAGGCTCGCTTAATTCTGTCGTTTATTGCCCTACCAATGCCTTGATGGGGGATTGGTGATATGGCAATTTTTTTAATATTCATGCTGTCAAGATCTCTCAAACATGCATACAATCTGTGAGCAAACTTATGCAAATCTCCAGTGCTTGAGAGATTAATTGTATTGACGTGGTTATTATTATTTTTTTCTCCAAATGTGATAAAATATTCATCTGTATTGGGTTTTTTTACATTAATTCTAACTCTTGCCTTTGGTGAATAGTGTTTCTCAAGTTGACCCGGGGATAAAATTTTATGGCCATCATAAGCATCCAACTCTAATTTTGTAATTTTAAATATTTGATCTTTTGTAATAGCCCCTTCTCGAAGAATTTGAATATTCTCTGATCTAACATCAACTATAGTCGACTCTATTCCGTGCGCACATTTATCACCATCAAGTATCATTTCAATATTGTCACCAAAGTCATCAAAAACGTGGCTTGCATTTGTAGCACTAACTGTGCCAGACAAATTTGCACTTGGAGCTGCAATTGGTTTCTTGTATTTTTTTAAGATTTTTAGCGCAACTGGATGTGAAGGCACTCTTAGTGCCACAGTTTGTAAATTTGAGGTGGCAATTGAGGATATTTGGCTTCCAATTGATTTATTTACAAGTAAAGTGAGGGGTCCGGGCCAGAATTTCTGGGCAAGTTTTTCCGAGTGATAATTAAAAATCCCATAATTTTTTGCTTGTTCTAGACTTGCGACATGAATAATCAGTGGATTATGAAAAGGCCTTTTCTTTATTTCATAAATTTTAGATACTGCTTCGTCACTGATTGCAGACGCACCAAGGCCGTACACGGTCTCTGTTGGAAATGCAACTAGGCCATTTTTCTCTAATATTTTTGCAGCTTTCTCAATATTTTTGCTGCTGGGCATATAAATGGTTTTTTTCATTTTTTTATTAACTCAAACAAAATATTTATATATAATTTCATACTATTAAGTCAAAGTCATTCAGCAATATTACATCAAAGGCACTTAGGAGATTATGAGTAAAAAAATAGACTACCATAAGATAAAAGATTTAGATTTTGAGGAGGCTATGGACCAGTTAAACGAGATAATTCAAGGTCTTGAGAGTGGCGAAGTAAAGCTATCAGAGTCTGTAGATAAATTCGAATTAGGGTCAGAGCTCGCAAAGCATTGTAAAAAATTATTAGATGATGCGGAGACAAGAATAAATGCGATAAAGATTGATGGTGCAGGGGATATTATTTCAGAGCAAAAGATAGATAATTCTGATGAAAGTGACATTTAATGACATCCTACGCTCTTTTAGATGAAATAAATGTTCCTTCTGATTTAAGAAATTTGAAAGAAAATGATCTTCCTCTTTTAGCAAGAGAACTTCGGGAAGAGTTAATAAATATTGTATCAGAGACTGGTGGTCATCTCGGCGCCGGACTTGGAGTTATTGAACTTACAATCGCATTACATTATATTTTTGAAACCCCAGATGACCGTATTATATGGGATGTAGGGCACCAATCATATCCGCATAAAATTTTAACTGGACGTAGAAAACTTATGAAGACGCTCAGGAAGGGTGGAGGTATATCTGGATTTACAAAAAGATCTGAAAGTATTTACGATCCATTTGGGGCAGCGCACTCGTCTACCTCGATATCATCAGGTCTGGGTATGAGTGTAGCAAGGGATATTGAAAGAAAAGATTATAATATCATTTCAGTAATTGGTGATGGAGCAATGAGTGCTGGTATGGCCTACGAGGCAATGAATAATGCTGGTGTTATGAAGAATAAGCTCATTGTTATACTAAATGATAATGATATGTCTATTGCGCCACCAGTCGGTGCCATGAGCGCATATTTAGCTAAGCTAATTTCAGGGGGTATTTATCGTGGCTTTCGTAATTTTGTAAAAAAAATCATGAGATATTTACCGCCGCCAGTTCGTCGTGGTTTGGTTCGTTTTGAAGAGTATGGGAGGGGTTTTTTTACAGGCGGAACATTATTTGAAGAAATGGGTTTTTATTATGTCGGTCCCATTGATGGTCATAATTTTAATCATTTATTACCAATATTGAAAAATGTTAAATCAAACAATGATGGACCAACTTTAATTCATGTAGTGACAAAAAAGGGTAAGGGCTATGCGCCTGCGGAGACATCAGAAGATAAATTTCATGGAGTATCAAAGTTTAATATAAATACAGGAAAACAGGAGCCAAAAAGTACGAACCTACCAGCATATACAAAGGTATTCTCTGATCAATTAATCGAAGAAGCAAAAAGTGATGAGAAAATTATTGCCATTACCGCTGCAATGCCTTCAGGTACAGGACTCGATGCCTTCCAGAAACAATACCCCGATAGATATTTTGATGTTGGTATAGCAGAACAGCACGCGGTGACTTTTGCTGCCGGACTTGCGGTAGATGATTTTAAGCCATTTTGTGCAATTTATTCCACCTTTCTTCAAAGGGCCTATGATCAAGTAATACATGATGTTGGAATTCAAAATCTTCCTGTTAGGTTTGCGATTGATAGGGCTGGATTAGTCGGGGATGACGGTGCAACCCATGCTGGTTCGTTTGATATAATGTATTTATCAGCAATTCCAAACTTTACTGTAATGGCACCATCAGATGAACTCGAGTTAGCCCGAATGGTAAAAACATCTGCAAATCACAATTCTGGACCAATTGCATTCAGATACCCAAGGGGTAGTGTTACTGGAATTGATTTTCCCAATATAATTAAGCCAATTGAATTGGGCAAAGCGCGTTTAATATCCAAGGGCGAAGATGTCTTAATAATTTCATATGGAACAATTCTGAAAGAGTGTTTGATTGCAAGAGAGTTACTTCAAACTGACAATATAATCCCGACTCTTATTGACGCGCGTTTTGCTAAACCACTTGATAGGGAAATGCTCACAAATCAAATTCTATCTCATAAATATGTTTTAACAGTAGAAGAAGGGTCCGTTGGTGGATTCTCTGCTCAGGTAACCAAAATGATCCAAGATGAGGGTCTCTTAAGAAATATATTAGATTATAAAAATATACTCTTACCAGATATTTTCATTGATCATGACTCACAGGCTAATCAAATTATTGCGTCAGGTCTTGATGCAAAAAATATACATAAAACAATAATTGAAATGCTTAATGTCCAATAGCCAAAATTACAAAAGACTTGATGTCTGGCTGGTTGATAATAAATATTTTAGCTCAAGAAATGTTGCGTCGAACGCAATTTCTCTTGGTTCAGTCTCAGTTAATGGAGAAGCTGTCCAAAAAAGTAGTACCAAGATAACACAATTTGATGTAGTTACAATCGATATCAGCGAAAAGCATTATGTTTCGAGAGCTGCGAATAAATTAAAATATTTGGTAACGAAAACTAAAATTGATGTTGAAAGAAAAACTTGTATTGACCTAGGTGCATCAACGGGGGGCTTTACGCAAATACTTCTCGAATTCGGTGCCTCAAAAATCTATGCAATTGATGTTGGTTACGAGCAAATGGCTAATCAGCTCAGAAAAGATCAACGAGTGATCAATATGGATAGAACCGATGCAAGAGACATAGGCAGAGATATTATTCAGCAATCAAGCATAATTACAGCTGACCTAAGTTTCATTAGTCTTCGCAAAGTTCTTGGCCAGATCGTTAATTTATCTAATATTGGTACGACTTTTTGCGTATTATTCAAACCACAATTTGAAGTCGGACAGAAGGAAATTACTAAAAACGGAATTGTAAAAAATACAGAAATAGTATGGAGCACGCTCCAAAGTTTTAAACATTGGCTTGAGAACATGAATATTGGAAATATAAAAATATTCAAGTCACCAATTTTGGGGAAAGAGGGAAATCAGGAGTGGTTAGTGTATGGTGAGAGGATATAAAAAGATTATCCAATTTGACCTCTATTTCTTATAAAGTTATCAGCAAGTGTCAAAGCGAGCATAGCCTCACCAATAGGTACAGCCCTTATCCCAACACATGGATCATGCCTGCCTCGAGTTGAAATTTCAGTCTCTTTTTCGTTAATGTCTATCGTTTTTACCGGTTTTAAAATTGACGATGTTGGCTTGACGGCAAATCTTACAATTATATCTTGTCCGGTCGAAATTCCACCCAAAATTCCACCGGCGTTATTAGATAAAAATTCAACATTACCTTCATTAATCACAATTTGGTCGGCATTTTGACTGCCTGTCATGCTTGCAGTTTTAAAGCCTGCTCCAATCTCTACTGCCTTTACCGCATTTATCGACATCATTCCTGAGGCTATTTCTTGGTCAAGCTTTCCGTAGATTGGCTCTCCGAGACCACTCGGTACATTTTCTGCGATAACTTCGATGATAGCACCGGTCGAGTCACCATCTTTTCTGATTTTTTGAAGGTACTTCTCCCAAGTATCAATAATTTCAGGATCAGGGGAAAAAAATGGATTTTTGTTAACCAAGTCCCAATCCCAATTATTTCTATCTATTTGATGAGGTCCCATCTGTACTAAAGCTGCCCTTATTTTTATGTCTGGAATTATCTTACGTGCAATAGCTCCACCCGCAACACGCATTGCCGTTTCTCGAGCTGAAGATCTTCCCCCACCTCTGTAATCTCTTAGTCCATATTTTTTTATATATGTAAAATCTGCATGCCCCGGTCTGAATTTATCATTAATCTCACCGTAATCACGAGATCTTTGGTCTTTATTTTTTATCAGAAGAGATATTGGGGTTCCGGTTGTGAGATGGTTTCCAGAGTTACTTTTGATTGTGCCTGATAAGATTTCAATTTTATCATCCTCTTTTCTTTGGGTAGTATATTTTGATTGACCAGGTTTTCTTTTATCAAGGTAGGATTGTATTTCATCTATTGATAGTTCTATATTTGGCGGACAACCATCTAATACGCATCCAATGGCATCGCCGTGGCTTTCGCCCCATGTTGTTAACCTAAGCATTTTACCGAAAGTATTATGAGACATATTTCATCCTATTCTACAGTGATATCGGGTGCGTCTTCATTTTTCATTCCAACTATATTATAACCAGAATCAACGTGAAGGATTTCTCCCGTGACTGATTTACTTAGATCCGAAAGTAAATAAATTGCTGCATTGCCAACATCATCAATATCAACAGTACGCCTAAGAGGGGAATTATATTCATTCCATTTGAGTATGTAACGAAAATCTCCAATACCAGAGGCAGCTAGGGTCTTAATTGGTCCAGCAGATATTGCGTTAACTCTAGTCCCGTTGATCCCCAGATCAACACTCAAGTATTTCACAGAAGCTTCCAACGCAGCTTTTGCAACACCCATAACGTTATAGTGGGGCATTACTCTCTCTGCACCAGAGTATGTCAAGGTTAAAAGAGATGATTGATCTTTAAGTATTTTTTGTGCGTGTTTCACAACAGATGTGAATGAGTAGCAAGATATATGCATTGTTTGTAAAAAATTATCTTTTGAGGTTTCGATATATTTGCCCGTTAACTCGTTTTTATCTGAGTAGGCGATTGCATGTACTATAAAATCAATCTGACCCCAAACTTTTTCTATCTCATTAATAAGATTGATGATAGATGCTTCGTCTGATACATCACATTCTATTGTTATATTAGAGTTTAGCTCTCTAGCAAGTGGTATAATTCTTTTTTCAATTGCCTCACCTTGATAACTAAAAGCGAGCTCTGCCCCAGCATCGCTTAGCGCTTTCGCAATCCCCCAAGCAATTGATCTGTTATTGGCAACACCCATAACAAGACCCTTTTTTCCATGCATGAATTTTTGATAAACTTTATTATTCATCTTTTGATTTAGTACCTAAATAGTATTAAAATATAATATTATATTAAAACTATCATTACAACCACATGATGAGATTACATTATGAATAATTACCAAGGATTTAATAAAATAGAATTAAGCGCTTCAGATCCAATCGATTTATTCTGTAATTGGTTTGAAGAAGCAAAATTAAAGGAGATTAATGATCCAGATGCGATGGCACTCGCAACTGTAGATCGGAATAACGCCCCAAACATTCGCATGGTTCTTGTAAAAAAAATTGATCATGGGCTTGTTTTTTTTACAAATAAAGATAGCCAAAAAGGATCAGAAATAGCACTTAATAAAAATGCTGCCTTATGCTTTCACTGGAAAAGTATAAGGAAACAAGTTCGGTTTAGAGGGCCTGTAAGCATGATAAAAGCTGAGGAGTCAGATGAGTATTTTCATACCCGTCCACGTGGAAGCAGGATTGGTGCAATTGTGAGCAAGCAGTCATCTACATTAAAAAGCCAGCAACAATTTGCAGATGAATATAAAAGTTTTGAAGAGTCTATGCAGGGAAAGGAAATAATAAGACCAGACTATTGGGTTGGCTATAGACTAGAGCCTGTAGAGGTTGAATTTTGGTTGAATTCGGAGTTTCGCCTTCATCAAAGGATGAGATTTTCTAAAATAAATAAAAACTGGGAGAGGGAATTTTTATACCCTTGATATCTCTAGGTGGTATTTAATGAATATTTATCGACTTTTCGGGATGTAATTTTCTTTACGATGCCCTCCGCTTGAAGTTCTTCAAGGCTAGACTCTACCGTACAAAGTGCATAATTTCTCAAATTAGAGCTAAGCTTTGAATAAATTATTGCCGTGATCTGTCTTGCGTCCATATCATTCGACTCAAGTAGTTTTAATATTTCACTAGTTCGTTTATTTCTATGCTCAATGAGAGTTAAGCATCTTTTTCGACCATCAATTATTGCGTTTCCATGTCCCGGTAATAACTTCTCCTGGCAAATATCTTTTATTTTTTTCAAGCTTTCGATATATTGACCCATATTTCCATCAGGCAACCTAATCATTGTCGTTGACCAACCCATAATGTGATCGCCTGAGAATAGAGCAATTCCTGGGATACGATAGCAATAATGATCTGATGCGTGACCTGGTGTAAATATTGAGTCAATTTCAAACTCAGATGATACTATTGGCCCATCAAATACAACAAGCCGATCCTTTGATATTGTGAGGGCATCTTGCATTTTACTTCTTTGCATTTTGCCAACATATATTGGGGCATTCTCAGAAGCTGCGAGTTCATCCATAATACCTATATGATCTCTATGATGATGAGTTGCAATTAAGCATTTGACTTTTCGTCCATCAATATAATCAATAACATTGGAAAGATGTTTCTTCGAATTTGGCCCTGGATCAATAACAATAAGTTCATTCTCGCCAAGAATGTATGTATTTGTTCCCTTATAGGTCGAGGGCCCCTTGTTATCAGCTGTTATTGTTTTTATATATGTTAACATGTGTTTTTTTAATTTATTTTTTAGATAGTATATTATACTAATGTATTTTACATTCACATTATTCGATCAAATATATATGTTATTGTTTGAATAGAAAAAGTATTGGGGCGTAGCCAAGCGGTAAGGCATCGGGTTTTGATCCCGTGATCGCAGGTTCGAATCCTGCCGCCCCAGCCACATTACAAGATTATAAGCTGTACATTAGCCAAATATATAAAAAGAATAAATATAAAATTTAAAATTATGTATTTCTATAATACTGATTAACTATAGTAATAAGTTTATGAAACTCTTTTTGATACTCGGTAACCAATTATTTCCAAAAAATTATATCGAAGAATATAAAAATACACATACATTCTTCATGGCTGAAGATTATAGTCTGTGCAAACACATGAAGCCTTCGAAGAGTAAAATACTCTTATTTCTATCTGCTATGAGATCTTACGCAGATGATCTCAAAAGGAATGATTTTCAGGTCGACTATAGAGATGCTGAACATCCACAATTTAAAGATGATTATGTAACTAAATTAGATGCAAGTCTAAATGATAGGCAAGTCACTTGTGTAACAATGTTTGAGATAGAAGATAAATTTTTTGAGGAAATAATTGTAGATTTTTTACAGAAAAAAAATATCGAATATCATTTTTTAAAGTCACCCATGTTTATAAATTCAAGAGAGGAATTTAGTGAATTCCTGAGAAACAGTAAACCTCAGATGGCCACGTTTTATCGAAAAACTAGATTAGCGCAAGACATATTAATCGAGGGTAATGGTAAGCCTGTTGGTGGAAAATGGAGTTTTGATGCAGAGAATAGAAAAAAGATTCCAAATGAAATACAAATACCTCAATATCCAACTTTTTCAATAACAAGCCACACTGCTAAAGTCATGGAGATTATTGAGAGGGAGTTTTCGGATCATCATGGTATGATGGATAAGTTTAATTTTGCAACAAATCATGATCAGGTCTCAGACCTCCTTGATTTTTTTTTGGAGTCAAAATTACATAATTTTGGTGATTATGAAGATGCAGTAACACAAAGAGATAATATATTATTCCATAGTACCCTGAGTCCCTATCTCAATCTGGGTTTGATTACACCTCATCAAATTATCGAGCGAACAATTAATCATTGCAAAGAAAATGATGTCAAACTCAATTCGCTTGAGGGTTTTATCAGACAGGTAATTGGGTGGAGAGAATTTATGCGAGGCATATATCAAAACTTCAGTGAGAGGATGGATAAATCAAATTTTTTTAATCATAAAAGAAATATGAATGATAGCTGGTACACGGGTGAAACAGGCTTACCGCCACTTGATCATGCAATCAATAATGCTCTAAATTATGGATGGTCACATCATATTGAAAGACTCATGATACTCTCTAATTTAATGAATCTATGTGAGATAAAACCCAGCGATGTGTATCGATGGTTTATGGAAATGTTTGTAGACTCTTCAGATTGGGTAATGACTCCAAATGTATATGGTATGGGTTTATTTAGTGACGGTGGCATATTTGCCACAAAGCCATATTTGTGTGGTTCGAATTATATTCTAAAAATGATGGATTTTAAACGGGGTGAGTGGTGTGAAGTTATGGATGGTTTATACTGGAGATTCATAAACAAGAATAGAGATTTTTTTCTGACAAATCCGAGACTTTCTCTCATGGTTTCTTCCTTTGATAAGATGGATTCAATCAGAAAAGAGAGGATAGTGGGAATGGCAGAAAATTTCATTTTTGAGCATACCCATGAAGACTGATAAATATTTAACATTTTTGGGCATAATACCCTTTCTTTTACTGCTAATACTATCGTTTTATCATTTTGAAACAATAGGTAATATATCAGAACTTTTTTATGCATACTCCGCAGTCATCATTTCGTTTATTGCGGGAACCCATTGGGGCATTTGTTTGCACTCGAAAGATGGAAATAAAAGAATTCTCTTGGAGAGCAATCTGATTACACTTGTTGCTTGGTTCAGTCTATTCTATCTAGGTTTGATAACTGAATTAATTCTGATTGGGTGCTTTTTGTACTTGCTGCACGTGGAGCACAGACTAAAAAGGAATGGCATTGTTGGTACGGTGTATTTTAGTCAGCGACTGCAGGCAACTTTTGCCGTCATCCTCATTCAAATACTCTTTTACATAAATCGAAATTTTATTTTCATTTAATCATGATTTAGGGCAGAACAGTCCCATGGATGGTATTTTTCAATTTGAGCTGCTAGGCTTATTAGCGTTGACTCGTCTCCAATTTTTGCAGCAAAATGCATTCCTAGAGGCATTCCGTCATCAAAAACTTGCATGGGAATTGACATCGCTGGACCTCCAGTTTGATTGAATATTGCTGTATGAGGAGCGATTTCACGAAATAATAGATTAAGGTGTCGGTCTACATCTGTATGATCTGTATGTACGGTGCCCAATGGAAGCTCTTTAATATTTACTGTTGGAGAGAGTATCAAATCATACTTTTCAAAGTAATCTGCCATAATACGTCCTATTTTGTGCATATTATTAATTGCTCTCAAATAATCGACCGCTGTATATTTTCGGCCTTCATTCATCCATGCCCAATTTAGCGGCTCGAGGTCACTTTCTTTGAGATTAATACCAAGCATCTTTGCTCTATTTTCAAGATTATTTAAAAGATTTATGGCAGGTATAATTTTCCAAGCCTCGAGTATCGATTGAGCGGATAAATCAATATTAATTTCTTCAACATGATGACCAAGAGTCTCACATAGCTGCGCTGAATTTTTTGTTAATTGAATTATATCTGAGTTTAGTCTATTTCCTTCAAAATCGTGGGTCATGAATCCTATTTTCAAATTTTTCGGCTCAATATGAATAGAATCAAGAAATTTTCCATTTTGTTTTGGGCTTACGTATGGTTCGCCAGGCATCAACTCACTGGATATATCAAGTAGGGCTGCACTATCTCGTACAGACTTAGATAGACAGTGACTAATTGCCATGCCACCAAGAGCCTCGCCAAGATCTGGTCCACTTGATACTCTTCCACGCGATGGCTTTAATCCAAAAAGACCGCAAAGGGCAGCAGGGACTCTGATACTCCCACCTCCATCTGTGGCATGGGCGATAGGAACGTATCCTTGACGAATTGAGGCTGCAGAACCCCCCGATGAACCACCAGGAGAGTTTGATTTTTTTAGAGGATTCTTTGTAGGGCCAAAAATTTTCGGCTCTGTAGTCAGTGAAAGTGCCAACTCTGGGGTTTTTGTAAGACCTAGTATAATCAATCCTGCTTTTTTATAGAGTTTGATTAAGTAACTATCATTTTTTGCAATATTATTTTCAAATAGTTTGCTTGATAATGTTGTTGGTAAGCCCTCACATGACACATTTAAGTCTTTTAACAAGAATGGTACACCGTGAAAAATATTTTCTGGCTGAGATTTTTCTATTGCTCTAATTGCATGATCATATGCTTTTGTTGTAATTGCGGATATATCCTCATCGTAAGTTTCAATGATACTTACTGCAGTATCTAAAACCTCTCTCACGTTAACCTCTTTTTCTCTTATGAGTTTGGCGATGCCAAGTCCGTCATAGGATGAGTATTCAGATTTTTTCATGTGTTTCACCTATTCTAGGGTAAACCCTTCATAAGAATTATTCACTATCTTTTCGCATTTTTCGATATATACCGGTAATCCACCAACAAACGGATAGAAAACTCTTTTTTTACCAGTGACATTTGAGCCTAGATACCACGAGTCACAATAATAACGAAGTGTATCACGAGCGCATTTATCGTTATATTTCCCCCATTCAATTTCAGCATCTCTATTTGCTTCGATGGAATGATAAGACTTTTTCTTAATATATCTTATACAATCTGCTATCCAGTCAACATGTTGCTCTATTGTGGGAATCATATTTGTCAGGACCGATGGACTGCCAGGACCGGTGATAGTAAAGAAGTTTGGGAAACCGTTCGTTGCAAGACCAAGATATGTTTCCGGCCCATTTATCCATTTATCTTTCAAGGCTATATTATTTTTGCCGATTATATCGATATTATTCAAAGCGCCAGTCATTGCATCAAATCCGGTTGCTAATATTATCATATCTAAGTCTACCTCTCCTATGCCCTCGATATCAATACCCTGTCTACGGATCAAATTAATTGGGTTTTTTTTTAAATTAATAAGCTCGACATTTCCTCGATTAAATGTATCGAAGTAATTTGACTCAATAACAAGTCTCTTACATCCTACGATTGATCTTGGTTTGAGTGCCTCAGATATTTTTTTATTTTTAACAATTTCATCTATTTTATCCTCAATATATTGTGTGGCTGTTTTATTTGCATCGAGATTATGTGTTATGTCACTAAATGCTGCCAAGAATGCTAGCCCTCCAGCAGCCCACCTTCTATCATATTCTTCTTTCAGCTCTTTTTTTGTGACTTCCAATGCAGATTTTTTATTGTAGGTAGTCAGAAAACCACTGACGAGCTTCTTCGCGTCAGCCCTATTCTTCTTATAGTTTTTCTTAAACTCTTGTACAAAATCTGGGTCTAGACTTTTATTGTGTGCTGGAACAGAATAATTCGGCGTTCTCTGTAAAACATATAATTTTTCCGCAGATTTTGCGACTTCGGGTATTAGTTGCATACCAGACGAACCCGTACCTATTACCGCGATAGTTTTTTTTGTAAAATCTATTTTTTTTTCAGGCCAAAGTGAGCTTTGATAGCACTCGCCCTCAAAATCCTCGATACCTGGGATTTTGGCATTCAGAGGTTGGCTAAGGCAGCCAGTTGCCATTATACAAAAGTTCGCATGAAATTTTTCTTCATTTTTACCGGAAATTTCCCATAATGAATTCTTATATATAATATTTTTTACATCAAAATTTAATTTGATATGCGCGTGCAACTGAAAGCGATCTGCTACATGATTTAAGTAATTTAATATTTCAGGTTGTCGTGCATACTTTTCTGTCCACTCCCACTCTTGTTGCAGTTCTTCGGAGAACTGATATGAGTACTGTAGACTTTCGGTATCACATCTTGCTCCAGGATATTTATTCCAAAACCATGTGCCTCCAATGGAAGGAGCTCTTTCAAGGATAAGTGCAGTATAGCCATAGCTGCGCAACTTATGAAGCATGTAAAGTCCTGCAAAACCCGCACCAATTACAATAACATCATGAGTTGCATGCATACTATGTTCTTTTACATTTTTTTATACTTAGCCGCTTCTTCGGACCCACTTGTAGCACTACCCTTACTGTAAGAGTGAGCGCCTGTGCCCGCCAGGTTACCATCTTTAACTATTGTGTATTCCTCTCTGATTGGTTTTCCTTCGAAGAAGCACTCCAGTATTTCTCTGACCCCTGCCGCGTAGCGAGCTTGGGCTGATAGAGAGGTTCCTGATGTATGGGGCGTCATGCCGTGATGAGGCATAGTTCTCCAGATATGATCATTCGGCGCTGGTTGCGGGAACCAAACGTCTCCTGCGTATCCGCTCAACTGACCAGACTCGAGGGCCTTCGCAATTGCTTCACGATCACAGATTTTTCCTCTTGCGGTATTGACGATATAAGCACCTTTCTTCATTTTATTAATAAGTACCTCGTCGAAAAGATTTTCAGTTTCAGGATGGAGTGGACAATTTATTGTGACGACATCACAAACTGCAACGAGCGACTCAACTGACTCATGAAACGTAAGATTTAATTCTTTTTCCACGCTATCTGGAAGTCTGTGTCTATCAAAATAATGAAGGTGAACATCAAAAGGTTTCATTTTTCTCAGAGCATCTAGACCAATTCTACCAGCAGCAACAGTTCCAATATGCATCCCTTCAACGTCGTATGAGCGTTGCACGGCGTCTGCAATATTCCAACCGCCCTCATTAACAATTCTATGCTGGTTATGATAGTCTCTGACAAGCGATAGGATCATCATAACAATGTGCTCCGCAACCGATCTAGAGTTACAATATGTGACTTCCACTACATCAATTCCATTATCCATTGCAGCTTGTAAGTCAACGTGATCTGAACCGATTCCAGCTGTAACCGCCATCTTAAGATTTTTTGCATTGGCGATTCTTTCTTTTGTTAGGTAGAAAGGCCAAAATGGCTGTGAAATTACAACATCTGCATCAACCAGTTCTTTATCTGCTGTGCAATTTTCCCCATCTTTATCAGATGTTACAACTAATTCATGGCCATTTGACTCCAAAAATTTTCTTAATCCTAATTCCCCTGACACGCAACCTAATAACTCGCCCGGAGTATAATCAATATTTTTTGGTGTTGGTAGTGCTTGACCGTCAGGATATTTATCTAACTTCGGCAGTTCTGATAAAGGGTAGTTTTTTGGCATCCCGCCTTTTGGATCATCGTACAATATACATAAGACTTTCATTTTCTAATTCCGCTGTTTCAATTTAAAAATATACTTAATATCATCTTTGGATAGAACCATCAAATACAAAGTTCTCTAAAATAATTTAAAGTCTCTTTTTAAGATCACATTATTTATTAGATAAGCCTGCAAAATAATTACAATACAACCGCTTATTAACGGAGATAATAAAAAATCAAAAGAATAGCCACCGAGTATTATCAGTATAGGATTGCCACCTGCCGGTGGGTGTGTTGAATTAAGTAAGATCATGAAAAAGATACCCAGCCCTACAGCTATTGGAATAACAAATGTGATGCTAAATGATAAATGACTTACAAGAATCGAGTAGCACATTAGTCCTGCAATTGATGTGATTATGTGACCAAAAAATACGTTCCGACCTTTTGCAAATGGACTTTCAGGGTAACCCAAGATTAAAACCATTGAGGATCCGAATGAGGCAACAAGAAATAGGCCATATTCCGTTTCATAGGACAAATAAGTTAAAGTACCAATTATGAAAATAGAAAAAAAGCCAGCGATTGCCGATTTTTTTAGAGTGTCCATATGCATTAAATTAGTGCCATAATAATTTTTTTTTGTTATAAGTCATATTAGTTGCATTTATAATTTATTAAAAGATTAAAAAAATCGTTTCAGGGGGTGCAAGATGATATTTGATCACAGAACGTATACGATACAACCCGGTAAAACCAATGAATATGTTAAAATATTTGAAGAATTTGCCTATCCAGTTGCAATGAAACATGGACTAAACCTTGTGGCATACTTCGTGAGTAAAGTTGGAACATTAAATCAGGTTGTTCACATCTGGAGTTACAACGACATGATGGAGTTTGAGACCCTAAGAGAACAACGCGATGCTGACCCAGAATGGACACGCTACAGGCAGAAAATAGCTGGGATGATTGTTGCCCAAGAAGATAAGATAATGGTTGGGTCAAATTTTTCACCAATTAAGTAAAAGAGCTGAGATTGGGATTTAAGGGAACGGCTATGGTTACATCTACTGAAGATATTCTAAAGAAGCGAACTCAAAATGAAGGCATGATTTCGGGTGGGCATCTTGTCGCCAAAGCGTTAAAAAATGAAGGCGTCGACGCAATTTTTACCCTGTGTGGCGGGCACATAATTGATATATATGATGGCTGTATTGAAGAGGGTATAAGAATATTTGATTTTAGGCACGAGCAAACGGCTGCTCACGCTGCTGATGGATATGCCAGACAAACAGGGAAGCTGGGCTGTCTTGTGACAACTGCTGGACCTGGATTTACCAATGCAATTACAGGTATCGCAACCGCCTTTAGATCTGAAAGTCCTGTACTCCATATTGGGGGGCAGAGTGCTTTATCACAATGGAAAATGGGAGGACTTCAAGAACTACCACATATGGAAATACTAAAACCAATCACGAAGTTTGCATCTACAGTTATGTCAACCGAACGAGTTGCGGATATGGTTGCAATGGCCGCAAGGGAATGCTTCAATGGAGCATGTGGACCCTCTTATCTTGAAATACCAAGGGATGTTCTAGATAGAGAGGTACCCGTGGAAACAGTAAAACTTCCGATAAAAGATAGATACAGAGCGTCAATAAAATCACAAGCAGACCCCTCAGCAGTAAAAGGGGTGGTTGAGATTTTAAAAAAATCAGAGAGACCAGCTATCCTTTTTGGGCAACAGGTTTGGCAATCAAGAAGTCATATTGAAGCAAATCAATTTATAGAGAAATTAAAAATACCAGCTTACACAAATGGTGCAAGCCGAGGAATGATCGGTAAAGGTTGTAAGTACTCATTTGATAGAACGAGGGGAGACGCATTCAAGCAGGCAGATACCATAATCATTGTTGGTACTCCTTTTGACTTTAGAATGGGCTACGGATCAAGAATATCATCAGATATCAAGATAATTCAAATAGATCAGGATTATTCAAATGTGGGAAAAAATAGAGATATTGACATTGGACTTGTTGGTCATCCTGGCTCTGTTCTGTCACAAATTATAGATTTAATGCCAAAATCTTACGACGCAAAGATTGAAAAAAGTAGGGATAAATGGATAGAATTATTATCCAGTAAAGAAGATGAAAAGTATGAGAAACTCCTACCAACATTCAAATCAGATAGTATGCCAATCCATCCATATAGAGTCGCATATGAAATAAATGAGTTTCTTGATGATAATACAATTTTTATTGGTGATGGTGGTGATGTCGTTACAATATCAGCGCAAGCAGTGAGACCAAAAAACCCTGGTCAATGGATGGACCCGGGAGCACTCGGCAGTCTTGGAGTTGGAACAGGTTTCGCGTTTGCGGCAAAACTTGCTAATCCTGATAAGGAGGTTCTATGCTACTATGGTGATGGTTCTTTTGGAATGACGGCCTTTGATATTGAAACAGCTGATAGGTTTGGAATGCCATTTATTGCGGTGATTGGAAATAATTCAGCAATGAATCAAATTAGATATGGACAGCTTGCGAAGTATGGTCAGCAAAAAGGTGATATTGCCAATAAACTTGGTGATATGAAGTTCTCAGATTTTCCAAAAATGTGGGGTGCGCATGGAATTGAAGTTCATGAGCCAAATGAGATTAGTTCTGCTCTGAATGAAGCAAGAAAGCTTATAAATAAAACTAAGAAATCAGTCGTGGTCAATATATGGGTTGATCCCAACGAGTATGCACCTGGCACCAAAGCCCAGACAATGTATAAGTAGGAAATATCAAATGGAAGCATTAAAAGGTATAACAATACTTGATTTTACACATGTTCAATCAGGTCCAACATGCACCCAACTCTTGGCTTGGTTTGGTGCAAACGTTATTAAAATTGAACGACCAGGCGGTGGTGATATCACCCGCTCGCAACTACGTGATAAAGATGGTGTGGACTCATTATATTTTACAATGCTAAACCATAACAAGAAATCTATTACTTTAAATGTTAAAGATGACAAAGGTAAAAAAATATTAGATGATTTGATATTGAAATGTGACGTATTTGTTGAAAATTTCGCTCCCGGAACGCTGGATAGGATGGGTTACGGTTGGGAACACATACATAAATTAAATCCAAGAATTATTCTAGCCTCAGTAAAAGGTTTTGGGCCTGGGCCATATGAAGATTGTAAGGTCTATGAAAATATTGCCCAATGCGCTGGGGGTGCTGCCTCGACCACAGGCTTTCTTGATGGTCCACCCCTTGTCACAGGAGCGCAAATAGGGGACTCGGGTACTGGCCTGCACCTCGCATTGGGAATTGTAACAGCTCTGTTCCATCGAGAGAAATCAGGTCTTGGACAGAAGGTTGACGTCGCGATGCAAGATGGGGTCGTGAATTTATGTCGAGTAAAATTAAGAGATTATCAGAGGTTATCCAGCGGACCACTATCTGAATATAGTCAATTTGGTCAGGGGATTCCATTCACAGATACAACTCCCCGCGCAGGAAATGATTCTGGTGGAGGGCAGCCTGGTTGGATTCTTAAATGCAAGGGCTGGGAGGATGATGCTGACTCTTATGTCTACTTTATTACACAAGCGCCTGTATGGGATAAAATTTGTAATGTTATTGGTAGAGATGATTGGATCAGTGATCCCGAATACTCAACTCCTAAAGCAAGATTAGATAAATTATCACATATATTTGAGACAATAGAAAAATGGACAATGACTAAGACAAAATTTGAAGTCGTATCAATATGTGACCCACTTGGTATTCCTTGTGGGCCAATATTATCAATGAAAGAGATAGCTCATGATGAGTCCTTGAGGCGAACTGGAACCGTTGTTGAAGTTGACCATCCTGAAAGAGGTAAATATATCACTGTCGGTTGTCCAATTAAATTATCAAACTCGGAAGCGGATGTCCAAAGGTCGCCTTTATTAGGGGAGCATAACGAAGAAATTTTAAAAGATTTTCTTAATTACAGCGACGAGGAGCTGGTTGAAATCAATAAAACAGATGCGATGAAGTAGAGTTTAATAATGCGAATTGTAGTACACGGGCAGCAGGCATTCGGAAGTGCAGTATTGGAGAGACTTTTATCAAATAATGAGGATATTGTATCGGTTTGTGCCGCTCCCAATAAAAAAAATGGAAATCTTGATCCGTTAGTTGAAGCTGCAAATGCAAATAATATTCCAGTTCATCAACCAACTAGCTGGAAAACAGACGAAGCATATGAATTAATGGAATCTTTTGATGCAGATTTATGCGTTATGGCATACGTGACACTGATTGTACCCAGTGCAATTCTAAACTTACCTCGGAAGGGGTCTATTCAATATCACCCATCATTGCTACCCATGCACCGAGGTCCCTCGTCAATAAATTGGCCTATATCAATAGGATCAAAAAAAACAGGGATAACTATATTTTGGCCTGATGATGGCCTCGATACTGGACCTATACTATTACAAAAAGAATGCACCATTGATGAAAATGAAACTCTTGGCGCTCTGTATTTTAATAAATTATTTCCCATGGGTGTTGATTCAATTGAGGAGTCAATTCAATTAATTAAGAGTGGTAATGCACCAAAGATTGATCAAAATCTTGATGAAGGCTCATATGAAAGTTGGTTTGGCAGAGAGCAATCAAAAATTGACTGGACAAAGCACGCAAATGAAATTCACGCACTCATTCGGGCGAGTGACCCTCAGCCGGGTGCATGGACTCTACATAATGGTAATGAAATTATGTTATATGATGTAAAAATAATTAATGACCATCAGAACATACCCGGTTATATCTGTAATATTGATGAAGAAGTTGGCATACAAATAAGTACAGGGCATGGTACAATATCCATTCAAAAATTTCGACATAATGGAAAAAAAATGAGTGCAATGGAATACGCAGAAATAAGTAATATGAAGTCTGGTGATATTCTAGGAAATTAAAAATAACTATAAATATAAAAAGAGAATACAATAATGACAACGGATATAGAAATTGCTAGGGCCGCCAAACCGCAAAATATTAATAAAATAGCAGAAAAGCTTGGATTAGGTGAAAATGATATTGAAACATATGGTGGGCTAAAGGCAAAAGTCTCATTTGACTACATTAATAATATAAAAAGTAAGAAAAACGGGAAACTGATACTAGTAACTGCTATCACGCCAACACCTGCTGGAGAAGGAAAAACAACAACAACAGTTGGGTTGGGTGATGGTCTCAATAAGCTTGGAAAAAAAGCAACAATTTGTATTCGTGAACCATCACTTGGGCCATGCTTTGGAATGAAAGGCGGCGCAGCAGGAGGTGGCTATTCACAAGTTATCCCTATGGAAGATATAAACCTTCACTTTACAGGAGACTTTCACGCCATTGGAATTGCGCATAATCTGCTATGCGCAATGGTCGATAATCATATCTATTGGGGTAACGCACTCAACATCGATACTCGAAGAATAGCAATCCGTAGAGCGCTTGATATGAATGAGAGGTCGCTCAGAGAAATAGTTACCTCGCTTGGTGGTATCTCTAATGGCTACCCGAGATCTGATGGATTTGATATTACAGTTGCGTCCGAGGTAATGGCAATATTTTGTCTTTCAAGTAGCTTAGAAGAGCTCACAGAAAGGCTCGGTAAGATTGTTGTTGCATACACAAGAGACAAGGAACCGATAACAGCAGAGCAAATTGGTGCAAATAAAGCAATGGCTGTATTATTGAAAGATGCTCTAAAGCCTAACCTTGTGCAGACTCTGGAAAACAATCCAGCATTTGTACATGGAGGGCCTTTTGCAAATATAGCGCATGGGTGTAATTCAATCATATCGACAAACTTAGCTTTAAAATTGTCTGATTTTGTGATTACGGAAGCCGGTTTTGGTGCAGACTTAGGTGCTGAAAAGTTTTTTGATATTAAGTGTCGCTATCTTGATGAAAAACCGTCCGTTGCAGTTGTAGTTGCGACAGTGAGAGCCCTTAAAATGCATGGGGGTGTTAAGATCGATCAATTGAAAGAAGAGAATAATGACGCAGTAAATGCAGGTTCTGCGAACTTGATAAGACATTTGGAAAATATATCAAAATTTGGTGTACCGACCGTCGTATGCATAAATAGATTTATTAATGATACTGACAGTGAGATAAGCACTCTAATTGAGGCAATAGATAAAAGTGGCATTAAGAGTAAAGTGATTTTATCGAATCATTGGGCTGAGGGCGGAAGTGGAATTACTGACCTTGCAAAAGAAGTAATAGATTTGTGTGGAAATGCTGATCAAGATTTTAAACATTTGTATGAGCTCGAGGAAGAAATTGAGTATAAAATAACTAAAATTGCAAAGGAAATCTATCGTGCTAAGGACGTTATTTTAAGTAAAAAAGTTAAAACTCAAATTAGTGATTTGGAAAAGAATGGTTTTAGTAAACTACCAATCTGCATGGCGAAGACGCAATATTCATTTTCAACAGATCCAACTTTGAAAAATGCGCCTGTAGATCATGATATTGAAATAAGAGAGCTCAGGTTATCAGCCGGAGCAGGGTTTATCGTTGCGATATCTGGTGATATCATGACAATGCCCGGATTGCCGCGAAAGCCAGCTGCAGAGAATATTTATTTAGATAGGGGCGGTAATATTGAAGGCCTGTTCTAGATGGTAGGATAAAAAATATGAAAAAAATATGTGTATTAGGTGGAGGGGCTATTGGCTCTTGTGTTTCGGCGTCGCTTACTGATGCTGGATTAGATGTTATATTAGTTGATCAATGGGCAGATCATATTAATAAAATTAGACGAGATGGCCTCAGTGTAACTACCAAAGAGGGGGAAAAAAATACAAAGGTCTCTGCATATCATATGAGTGATTTAGCAAAGTTACAGCCCCAATTTGATCTTATATTAATGGCTGTTAAGGCCTATGACACTCAATGGGTGTCAAAATTTGCTTCAGTATATTTAAAAGATAAAGGTGTTTTTGTTGGCTTACAAAATGCATATAACGACGATTTAAATGCGGAGATGGTCGGTAGAGAAAATGTGATTGGTGCTGTCGTTGAGTTAAGTTGTGAAATATTCAACCCTGGATTTGTGCAGAGAAATACAGTTCCATCTGGGACTTGGTTTGCTGTTGGAGAATTAAACGGTGAGATTACTTCAAGGCTAAAAGAGGTTCAGAAGATCATGTTAAATGTTGGAAAATGTGATTTAACTGACAATATTTATGGGGCTAAATGGACAAAGTTAATTGCGAATTCAATGACATGCCCATTTTCATCCTTGAATTTGAAAAATTGGGAAGCGGTAAAGTTGCCTGGTATGTTTGATTTTTCTGTTGGGGTTGGAAGAGAGTCCTTCAAAGTTGGAAAAGCTCTGGGTTATATGATTGAACCACTTTTTGGTCTGACAAACGAGGATATTGGGAATGCTGGTGAAGATGCAGCTGAATTAGTTATGAAAAAAATGGTTAAGGATGTTGGCCCTAATGCAAGGACACACGCAGCTCAAGATCATATCAAGGGACGGCGAAGTGAGATTGAGTTTATCAACGGTAGAGTTTCAAAAGAGGGGCGCAAACTTGGGATTTCAACACCATATAATGATGCTGTTGTGGAAATAGCGAAAATGACACACAGTGGTAAGATAGATTTGGATCCATCAAACATAAATATTTTGTTCAAAAAATTAGAAGAACTTATTAGAGACTAGCTATCTCTCAAAATCTGATTTCTCATCAAATGGTAAATTAGCAAAATATCTTCTCACACAGTCCAAAGCCATTTCTACACTGCCGAGTGTAATTCTATGCTCGTCACCGATAAATTTACCTACTCTAGATTTCGTATCATTCTCTGAAGACATTGTTATGTATGTATCAGCTTCCTTCTCCTCTTGGTAATTTATCATAACAGAGAGGGAGAGGTCAGTCATATAAAGCTCTCTAACTTTTGTTGTAATCTCCTCATTGAGTCCAATTGATAGCACATCTTTTGATAGCTTCAATTTATCCGCGAGAGCGTCCAAATTATTTGAGCTAACAGAAAATTTTAGATGATCACCCTTCTTATCAATTGTTGAAATTCTCTTACTTATATTACCCCATGTAAGATATTCACAGATGGACATTGTTTTATTATTTTTTTTTAGTAATTCAAAGATTGATCCCTCAAGAGTATTTTTGTCCTCTGCAAATATGTAATTACCAAGAGTCTCTCTTACTTTATCTTCAACAGGTTTGAGGTTTTTCTCTATTTCACTCAACGAGTTTGCCCTGATTGATAGCTTTGTTTCAAGCTGCGGGAAATGCGCTTGAAAACCTAGTTTTACAATCTTGTCAGGTGATAAATCAACGACATTTTTCAAAAGCGTATCTGCTCTCGACTCTCCAATTCCGTATGAATGGAATGTTTTGAGCTTCGTTACTATATTTTCACCCGATAATTCCAATAACCTTGGAATAATCTCATCTTGTAGCATCAGGAAAAGCTCTCTTGGAACTCCTGGGGTGAAGAAAAAACGGGCCTTTTTAATATTTACCGCAAAGCCACATGCAGTACCAATTGGGTTATTAATTAATTCAGAAGTTTTAGGCAGCATTGCTTGTTTTTTATTATTTTCAGTCATTACTCGACCTCTTTTTATGAAAAACTTTTCCATAATTTCCAGCCATTCTTGTCTAAGCTCAAGCTCATTTCCGGATGCGATAGCTGCAACTTCTTGCGATAGGTCGTCAACGGTTGGTCCTAGACCTCCATTAACGATAACAGCATCGGCTCTTTCTGATGCTAGGTGAAAGGACTTTAGCAGGTCTTCCTTGTTATCTCCAACAGTAGTTCCCCATATGACATTGAGTCCCGCCTCTTCTAGCTTTCCACTCATGTGTGCAAAATTAGAATTAATTATTTTACCACTAAGTACCTCATCACCAGTACATATGATTTCTACTTTCATAATTTTACGTCCTTCCATTATCTAATTTTAGGTACCTGAGACCACTGAAATACCAAAATAATACCATAATTTGTATAGCTAATATTATCATAAAACTTACGTTATATGCCATTGGGTTATATGTTATTCCATCAATAAGTGGGAATAAATCTATTACAACGCCTACAAGCCATTGAATAAAAAAAGCGATTACAAAAGTACCTAGGTTGACAATGGTATTTGCACGGGATGACAAAGACATTCCAAATTTCGCTGTTACCCATGGATAAGATAAAATACCTCCTTGACCAGTCATAGCAAATATAATCCAAAAATAGACGCCTATATTTGGAGAAAAAAAGATAATAGGTATTAGAGAAAATATATGAATAATTAAAATTATAGTAAGAATTTTTAGAATTCCAATATGAAATCGATTGAGGATTTTGGCAGTTAAACCGCTCAAGAAAATACCAGATATCGCAGCTATTGCGTTTATGGTTAAACCAGTTGCAACATCATCTCGACTGTATGATGCCACATTACTAAACCATGGACCCGCCCATAATGTTAACAGGGCAATATGTGAACCACCTGTAATCCAAACAAGTGGGCCTAATCGCCATATTGATGGATCGCGCAAAACTATTTTTAGATCTCTCAACCTATCAATTACGGGTTTTGAGTTATCTGTATATCCCTGCTTTGGAATTAGGATGTATGTCAAAAAAACAACAATAAAAATTAGAATAATGAACACTCCATAGGTTCCTCTCCACGTAAAGAAATTAAGTAAGTATTCAGTGGGCCAGCTTGTGACGAGTAATCCTACTTGTCCTGCGCTCATGATTATTCCATTTCCAAGTGCTGCATTCTCTGGTTTTAAATACATGCTAACGGCACGGAAGCCACTCATTAAAGCCCCAGAAAATCCAACTCCGATCATTAATCTGGCGAATGTCATTACATAAATATTTGAGCTCAATGCAAAAATAACACAACCAACCGCGGCAAGCAGGAGAAGGGTTATTTGGACTTTTTTTGGTCCATGACTATCTAAATAAACGCCAAGGGGTATCTGTGCGAGTGCATGCGCTATTAACAATGTTGATGTCAGAAAACCTAATGAGGAAGCTGTGAGATTTATGTCAGCAATTAAATTTGGAGCAAGTATCCCATTAATTGACCGAAATATTATAGCAAGTAGATATCCAAGTATGAATATTGTAATTATTAGAACAGATTGTTTCATGAAGCATTGATGATTAGTTATCTAACATGATCAAGCTATCTTATATTCTATGGCTCATCAATAGGATTTATAATTGAGGCCATTACGTCATTCAAATATACTGTACCAATATACTTATTCTTTGAATTTAAGACATCAACTTCATTAATATTATTTGAAATCATGACTCGCACAGCTTCTTCAAGCTTTGTTTCTTTTGTAATGGTCACATTTGAAAACGTATCTTTCGAGAGCTTTTTCATAACTTTTTCGCATTCGATTACTTTACCTCTATTCACTTGGGCTGTAAAATTTGATATATAAGAGTCATAAGGATTTAAAATAATGTCCTGACCGGTACCTGATTGTATTATCTTTCCATCTCTTAATATTGCAATATTATCTCCTAACTTTAGCGCTTCATCTAAATCATGTGTTATAAAGATGATGGTTTTCTTGAGTTCTTTTTGAAGTGTAATAAGCATATCTTGCATTTCAATTCTGATAAGAGGGTCTAGCGCTGAAAATGGTTCATCCATCAATAATATAGGTGCATCGTTTGCCAATGCACGTGCAATACCAACTCGTTGCTGCATACCCCCTGAAAGTTGATTTGGGTGATAATTTTCAAACCCATCAAGCCCAACTTTATCAATCCAATATTTTGCAGTATTTTCTAATTCTGGGCTCTTTACACCTCTAATTTGAAGACCAAAATATGTATTCGATAGAACAGTTCGATGAGGTAAAAGTGCAAACTTCTGAAAGACCATTGCAAAATTCTCACGCCTGAAATTGATTAAATCTTTTTTATTCAATTCAGTAACATTAACATTATTTACAACTATCTCTCCCGATGTCGGTCTTATTAGTTGGTTGAGGTGCCTGATCAAAGTGGATTTTCCAGATCCAGAGAGACCCATAAAGACTTGGATTTTATTTTTAGGGATATCTATATTTATATTCTGTAAGCCAATAACATGATTATAATCATTTTGAAGTTCAACTTTATCAATATTATTCTGAACTAAATCTATGACTGTATCCGGGTTTTGTCCAAATACCTTAGAGACATTCTTAAGTTTAATATATGGCTTACTTATCATTTATAGTGCCATGGCTTTCTTGTATCCTTTTACCATATGCTTGACTGACTCTATCAAAAACGATCGCAATGCCAACAATTGCAAATCCATTAAATATGCCAAGTGTGAAGTATTGATTCTGGATCGCTGTTAGAACTGGTTGACCAAGACCGGTAACCCCTATCATTGAAGCGATTACGACCATCGATAATGCGAGCATGATTGTTTGATTTATTCCAGCCATTATGGTAGGCAGTGCGAGAGGTATTTGGATGTAGATTAGTTTTTGGGTATTTGAAGCACCATAGGAGTCAGCGGCTTCAATGACAGCCTGATTTACTAACCGGATACCAAGATTTGTGAGCCTGATCATTGGTGGAATTGAGTAGATAACAACGGCAATGAGCCCTGGGATTTTTCCTATACCTAATAGCATTACAACTGGTATCAAATAAACAAAACTTGGCATAGTTTGCATTACATCCAAAACTGGATTCATTACTCTTTGGAAGAAATTGGATTTTGCCATTAGTATTCCAATTGGAATTCCAAAAACAATAGCCAGTAGTGCAGCAACAAAAGTTATGGATATTGTTTTCATGGTATTTTCCCACATATCAAAGTAACCAATAAGAAGAAGTATCATAACAACAGAAACGACAATTTTAATATTTTTGGAACCCGCCCATGCGATAATTGCAATTATTGCCATAATTATTGGCCAAGGGGTATTTATGAGAAACTGTTCTGACTCAATTAAAAGAAATCTTACTGGTTCAAAGAATGACTCAATACTATCTCCATAATTGCGTGAAAAATTTTTAAACCCGGCATCAATAGATTTTTTAAGTGATCGAAGGGTCTCTGTGTCTATTGATGGAAATTCAGTAAGTATTGACATGCGTTTGAAATCTATACCCTAGGAGAGATGTTGCTCTCCTAGGGTAGATAATGAAATTATAGGGCTTCGAGTACCCTATCCTTAACAGCTTCGGAAACCCAATCAGACCAATCATCTTGGTTATTCTTAAGATAATAGATTGCTCCTTCTTCACCTGTTGCTTGGTTGTCTGCCATCCAGGCCAATAGACTGTTCATTGTTGCACTATCAAAGTCTCTTGTTGAAATGTAGTCCATTGCAACGGAAGCTTCATTAGAAAAGTTTTCTGTTACAACAGTTTCAACATATGAAAATCCCCACGCATTTGGTTTCGGATCCGCACAGTCTGCAACAGATGTACAGCTAGCCCATTCTTCACTATCATGTGTTGCATTGGGCTCAAGCATGTACATTGGTAGCTTTCCAAGTATAGCTGTTGGTGCCCAATAATACGTTACTATGTTTGTCCCGTCGTTTATGGCTTTACTAATAAGCGCATCTAATCCAGCTGATGAGCCCGGATCAATCAGATCCCAGCCTTTTGCTTCCATATCATAAGCTTTATATAGGTTCTGGTTTATATATTGGCACGCCCACCCTGCAGGACAGCCAATTAATGCACCTCTTTCAGGGTTCTCAGGATTTGGGAATAAATCAGGTCTTGCGATAACGTCTTCCCAAGTTTTTAATTCTGGATTTGCAGCTAGTGTTGCTTCTGGTATGAACCAGCCCTCTTCACCGCCTTGTGCGAATACATTTCCAGTTGAAATTAATCTTCCCTCTTCTTTCGCGGCATCAAGTGGAGCTCTTAGTGAGTTCGACCATAGCTCTGGAGCAACATCTGGCTCACCTTTTTCATTCATTGATGTGAATGTTGGTACAGTATCTCCTGGAACTAGCTCCACGTCACATTCATATCCATGTGTTAGAATTATTTTATCAATTTCGGCAATCGCTTGCGCTGATGACCAATTCATATTCGCTATAGTAACAGATCCACAGTCTGCGAGTTTTGTATCCTCTTTGAGTGCATTATTGAGGATAATCCCGCCTGCAATTAATACTACTACGACGATTGGTAATATATATTTATTCATAAATCTTCCTATTTTTTCTTTTTTTAAGAGGTGATACCTTAACATACTTTTTTAGTAATTATAACCGTGAGGCCATTTTTTCTGTGGGTTTCCTTCATAACGCATTGTATTTTATGAGTTATTTTTTTTCCTAAAAAAACAAAAACCCCCTATTTATTAAAAAAATAGGGGGTTCATAAAAAAAATTTATGGTGTGAGTTAGCTTGCTGCCTCAAAGAGACTATTCACGTATTCCCAATTTATCAAATTATCAAACCATGCTTCTAAATATTTTGGTCGAGCATTTCTGTAGTCAATATAGTATGAGTGTTCCCAAACATCACAACCAAGTAATGGGGTCGCTCCATTAACCAGAGGATTTTCACCATTTGGGGTTTTAGAGATATTTAACTTCCCATCTTTCAATTCAAGCCAGCACCATCCAGATCCAAATTGAGTGACACCTGCGTTTATAAAATCAGATCTCAATTTCTCAATACCGCCGAGGTCTTCATCTATTTTCTTCTCAAGATTTGATGGTATCTTGCCTGATGCATTTGGAGCCATCATATTCCAAAAGTGAAGGTGATTGTAGTGTTGTGCTGCATTATTAAATAAGCCTGGATTTGTACCATGTGACTTTATAACAATATTTTCTAGTGACTCATCCGCTAAATCAGACTCTGCCAAAAGATTATTACCGTTTGTTACATATGCTAAATGGTGTTTATCGTGGTGAAATTCTAATGTTTCAGCCGACATAAATGGCGCTAACGCGTCATGTGAATAAGGTAAATCAGGTAGCTCAAATGCCATTTTTTTCTCCGTTTGTAAATTAAATTTATAGAAATGTTATCACCTAAATATAATAATTTAAATCAAAATATCAAATTATGAATAAACGGATTTTAATAAAAAGCTTGAATTCCCGTTTGAGATCTACCGAGAATGAGCGAGTGTATATTTGATGTACCTTCATAGGTATTGACAGTTTCTAAATTAAGTAGGTGTCGAATTACATGATAATCTTCAGATATTCCATTTCCGCCTAATATATCTCGAGATTTACGAGCAATATCTAGTGCCATTAAGCAATTATTTCGTTTAAGTAGAGAAATTGCAGCGGGATTGATTTTTCTCTTATCAAGTTCCCTTCCAAGTTTCAGGGCCGCAAGTTTAGCTAGTGTGACTTGCGTTTGGCAATCCACTAGATCTTTTTGAATAAGCTGATTACTAGCAATAGGTTTGTTGAATTGTTTCCTGTCGAGGGCGTATTCACGTGCAGCATGCCAGCAAAATTCTGCTGCACCAACTGTTCCCCAAGAAATTCCAAATCTTGCCTTATTCAAGCATGAAAAAGGCCCCTTCAGTCCACTCACACCGGGTAGCCGACAATCATCGTCAACGTGTGTCTCATCCATATGAATCTGCCCTGTAGAAGAGGCCCTCAGTGAGAGTTTTCCATCTATCTTTTCAGTTCGAAATTTGTGTTTATTTTTATCGAGTATAAAACCTTGAATATCATAATCATCAGTTTTTGCCCAAACGATTGCCACATCTGCAATCGGTGCATTAGTAATCCAAGTTTTTGAACCGTTTAAAACCCATCCATTATCAGCTTTCTTTGCCGTGGTTTGCATGCTTGAGGGGTCGGACCCATGATCTGGTTCTGTCAATCCAAAGCAGCCAATTAGTTTCCCCTTAATAAGTTCTGGAATATATTTTTTTTTCTGTTCATCGCTCCCAAATTCAAAAATTGGATGAATAACAAGGGAACTTTGGACACTCATTGCCGATCTATATCCAGAGTCAACCTTTTCAATCTCATAAGCTATGAGGCCATAGCAAACATGATTTAATTCTGCCCCTTTATATTTTGCTGGTATTGTCGGTGCAATGAGGCCAAGTTTACCTAGCTCTTGTAAGATACTTTTATCAAATATTTCTTTTTTAAAAGCTTCTTTAACTCTTGGAAATAATTCTTTAGATGAATATTCACATGCAGTCTTTTGAACAAGTTTTTCTTCATCTGAAAATTCGTCACTAATTCCAAGAATATCGTCCCAATCTTGATCAGGTAGTGCTTGCTCAAAATTATTTGCCATTAAGTATATCTTTCTTCTCAAAGCTCATTGCATTTCCATTTATGCAGTATCTAAGACCAGTTGGCTTTGGTCCGTCATTAAAAAGATGTCCTAGATGGGCATCACAATTTGCACATTTGACTTCTGTTCGGATCATGAAATGACTATTATCTCTGTGCTCAGAAATATTCATTTTATATTCTGTATCGTAGAAACTTGGCCATCCAGACCCTGAATCATACTTATGGGTTGAAGCAAATAATGGTGTACTACAACAAATGCATCTGAAAGTACCATCTGATTTCTCATTTAGATGAGGTCCTGTAAATGGACGTTCTGTTCCAGACTCCCTTGTCACATAATACTGTAATTCAGTTAGATTTTCATTTCGTTTATTCATTATTTTATTCTATCACATTTACGCAAATAGATAAAATAGCAGAAATAAACCAAGTAGAATTGCTGTCCAAAGAGCCATACTTCCGGTGGACCAAGAGCGCCCAAGCATCCCAGAAGGACCATTATACTTGTGCAAACTTCGAATTGTTTGAGTTCCTAAATTATCTATAGATTGAATAAGAGTTTGTGTCTTCTTGAGTAGGTAAGTATCAAATAAATTGACTACTAATACACCAAATTTTCTCCAGAACCAGTCGAAATCAAGAGTAATTGTAAGCGTTCGTTTTAAATACTTCAATAGAATGAAAAATGCTAAACCAGAGAACATTAGAAGTTGCAATTGTGATGATACATGATCCAATGTATATGGTATGTATTTGACGTCATATGGCAGAATTGAATAAAGTGCACCAGGAAAAACACCAATTAATATACACAGCGCTGACAAAAGTATCATTGCTAACCTCATATTTTTTGGGGGGTCCTCAGCTTTAATTTTCGCATCTTTTTGAAAAAATACAAACCACGGAAACTTTATGCCAGCATGCAGAAAAACCCCAGCAGATGCCATTGTCAAGAGAAGCCACAATATCTTGAGTTCTTCATATACGGTAGCCTGTACAGTTAGAGACTTGGATATAAAACCTGAGGTTAGAGGAAATGCAGATATTGATAGTGCACCAATGATACCACAAATCATCGTAAGAGGCATGGTCTTATACAAACCACCCAGATCAGTGCATTTTGTGCGACCTGTAATGTAAAATACTGAACCAGCACTCATCAGCAGTAGGGCCTTGTATATAATGTGTGTAAAGGCATGTGAGGATGCACCATTTATCGCTATTTCAGTTCCAATACCAACTGCTACAATCATAAAGCCAACCTGATTCACGATAGAGTAAGACAGGATACGTCTCATATCATTTTCAAGAATTGCAAAAATAATTCCATAAAATATCATAAATATGCCAACATATATTAGAAATTGGTAACCCGCGTAGCCAACAATTAAAACGTACACTGCTGTTTTTGTAGTGAATGCAGACAAAAATACTGTTCCTGACCATGATGCACTTGGGTATGCATCAGGTATCCAGCTAGAAAATGGCGGAGCTCCAGCATTTATTAAGAAGCCGGCTAGGACAAAATACGAGAATATATTATCAGGACTCATCAGTCCAAAAGTAAGGGTTCCTGTGGTATTTGCGTAGCCAATTATTCCAATCAATAATATGGAACCACCGAGTAGATGCACAGCGAGGTACCTTATACCAGGATAATAGGACTGCTTAGATCCGCTCCATATGACAATTGTTGATGTTATTGCCATAATTTCCCAGAATATGAATAAAGTTATCAAATCACCAGATAAAACAACTGATATTGATGAACCAACATACACAAACGCTGACGATATCTCAGATTTATTATCTTGGTTTATGCTAAATATTGCAGTGGCAAATAATATCAGCAGGAATATATATGAGAATAGCCGGCTTAATTTATCAATACTTAATAATATTAACTCATAATTTCCGTAATCAAGCTTGATTATAGTCCCATTATCTAATGAAAATAAAATAATAAAACTCGCTATTGGAAATAAAAGTACAATCAATCGGTTCTTGATCAATGGTATGAATAACCCAAATAGTATGAGTATTATTCCGGGATGTAATAAGCTACTCGTCATAGTAATCCTCAGGTCTTTTTAAAAAAATTCCAATAGCTTTGGAGACGAATACTAAAAATATGCAAGATAAGAACCCATAAATGGATGGAAATGCAAAAAAACCATCCACACCAAAATAATCATGTCGGTGAATTACAAGGTCACTAAAAAATAAAATTGCAAGTATGAATAAAAAACTTATCCATAATTTTTTGATCGTGCTATTTAACATTACTTATTACCTCCATGACCAAGTTTGGTTGCAAGAATAGAATTACCATTAGCGCACAACAAATGATTATAGATAAGTTAATATCCTGCGGTAGTGTCTTAAATGAAACTTCTTTCAACTCATTTTTAAAGAAAAACTTATATATAATTGGCGTGAAATAACCAATATTTAATAGAGTAGAAATTGTAATAATGAGTAAGATAAACCATTGACCAACTTCCACAGATGACTGCACAATATACCATTTACTTGTAAAACCAACTAATAACGGAATTCCCACTAGCGACATCGCTCCCAAAGTGAATGCAATGCTTACGACCTTAAGATTTTTTCCTATGCCATCCATTTCACTTATTTTTGTGTATCCTGTGGATGAATAAATTGCACCTGCTGCAAAAAATAATGTTATTTTACTAACGGCGTGTGCGACAAGATGCATGGATGCAGCAATTATTGCCGAAGGGGTTAATATTAAAATAGCAATGACGACATAAGACAATTGACTGATTGTCGAGTAAGCTAGTAATTTTTTTAAATTATCTTGCTTTAATGCAATTACTGAGGTTGTTATTATTGTAAATCCGCAAATATAAATCATAAAATCAACACTGAATAGGCCAAGCAAGATATCAAGGCCGAAAATATAAACCAATACTTTAATAATTGAAAATACACCAACTTTTACGACGGCAACGGCGTGTAATAAAGCTGATACGGGCGTCGGTGCAACCATAGCAGCAGGTAGCCATGAATGAAAAGGCATGACCGCTGCTTTTGAGATACCAAATATAAATAGAACTAATAATATCGAGATTGCGATATTGTTTACCTCCATACCAGATAGAGTTGTGGTCAGAAGACCACCTGATACAAAATCAAGATTGCCACTGACGTAATATACATATCCCATTGCGGGGAGGAAAAAGCATAAGGAAGTACCCAGTAATATAAGAAGATATTTTCTGCCTGATTGCTTTGATTGTTCGTCGCCTTTATGCGTCACGAGGGGATATGTAGATACGGTTAATAATTCATAAAATATGAATAATGTTAGCAGGTTACTTGAGAGGGCTGCACCGTTGGCACAACCAATAGCTATGGCAAAAAAAGAAAAGAAATTTCCAAGTCTTTTTTCATTATTGGTTCGCATATACCCATATGAATACAAGGTGGCGACCAACCATAGAGAATTGACCATGATTATGAACACAAAACTTATGGGCTCAAGACCTAATGAGATACCAATATTCGGGAAAATATCAAAAATATTGATGCTAGAACTCATAAAATCAGAATTTTGTTGTATTTTATATACACTCCATAATGCCAGAATAGGTCCCGACAACAGGATTGGGTAACGCAAATTTTGAATTTCCCACGTGATTTTGATTAAAATCGACAAAAATATTGGTATAAGTACCGGTAATAAGTATATGATTTGTTGGCTCATAATTGTTCACCTAGTAACACATTTTCAACTGCAATTTTTGCAAGATCACCTGTGAGCCTTGTATCAATCCCAAAATATATTGTAGCTATTGTCATCACGACTGTAACGGCTATCATTTCAAAAGGAATTTTATTCTGACTAACCATGCCACCAACGGGCGCATGAAACCAGATCAATTCAATAATCCTACCAACATAGATAAGTGCCAGAATAGAGCTCACAGCGAGTGCAAACACAACAACCCACAAGCCCTGTTCTAGCGATCCTAAAACAAGATACCATTTTGATATAAAACCAACGGTGCCCGGAACGCCGATTAAACTTAATGATGATACTGTGATACAAACAGCCACCATTGGCATTCTCTTACCAAGACCCGCGAGTTGATCTATATTTACTATTTTGGAGCTAAAAACCAAACAACCTATGGCTAAAAATATTGCCGCTTTGATTATTGAATGATTGATTATGTGCACTGTGGAGCCAATGAGCCCATTATAATTTGCAATACCAATACCAAGAGTTATATATCCAATTTGCGCAACCGAGGAATACGCAAATAGTTTTTTAAGATTACTCTGGAATATTGCAATCATGGACGCTCCAAACATCGCGATAATGGATAGCGAAAGTACGACAAAAATAAAAATTTGATTAGAATATACGAGGTCAAATCCATAAACGAGATATAGATACTTAATTAAGAGATAAATAGCAACTTTTGTTGCTGTTGAGGCGAGGAATGCGGTTCCAACGGACGGCGCAAACGCGTATGCGTTAGGTAGCCAAGCATGCAAAGGGAATAATGCTATTTTTAGCGCTATACCAACTGTAATGAAGGCTAATGATGCTAGCAACGGACGGTAAAGCTCAATATCTCCGAGTTTTACAGAAATGTCATAGAGATTAAGGCTACCAGTTATAATAAAAATTAATCCTACTCCAATTACATAGAGAGTCGCGCCAATAGTTCCAATTATCAAATACTGATATGCAGCGAGGAGACCTCTTCGATCGTTGCCCATTGAAATTATCACATAGGTTGCCAAGGATGATATTTCCAAGAAAACAAAAGCATTAAATGCATCTCCCGTGGAGAGTATCCCGATTAATCCTCCCAAACAGAGCAGATACATGGAGTAGAAAGTTGAGATTTTATTTTTCTTTAATTCAATATTTAAACTGGATTTGGCATAAACCAGTATTAGAAAAGACACAGTAGCAATTAGTGCAATTAATAGTGAATTAAATTCATCGATCCGGTATTCAATGCCAACAGGGGGTTCCCAACCGCCCATCGCATAGGATATTGTCCCGACAGATCGCGCATTGAGATATAATATAATTGAATAATATATTGTACTAATGCCTGAGAGCAGTGCAATCCCCCAGTTAAGGTTATTATGCCTAATTAACATAATTAATACAGCACCAATAATTGGGAGCATAACTACTAAGGCAGGGGCGTGTTCATTCATTATTGGGCTCATTGTCGAATAGTTCATCTTCTTCTATTGTTCCAAATTCTTCATTTACTCTGATCACCAGAGATAATCCCAATGCTAGTGTTGCAATTCCCACTACGATAGCTGTCAGGATCAATACATGAGGAAAGGGACTTGAATAAATACTATATACATCGTCTAGGATTGGGGCAGTCCCGTTTAGAATTTTTCCAGGTGATATGTATAGTATATAGACAGACGTTTGAAAAAGCGCCAAACCTACAAGTTTTTTTACCATGTTGCCTCTTGATACGACAATAAATAAGCCGCTTATCATTAAAAAAATAATGACGTAGTAATTGTATGAGGAAATAAAATTATAAATTGTAGAACTCATTTTTTACCTCGTGCAACAAATGCATAAAATATTGAGACCATGGACCCAATTACAGTGACAAAAACACCCAATTCAATTGCAATTATTCCAATATGCTGACCATGTTTTGGATAGTGCGCAAGCGCGTCATAATCAAGGAAATTGAAGCCTTTAGATAAACTTATCAAACCCGTAACTGTGAAGATCAGAACACCGAGTGGAACCATGTAATTAAATATCGTCTCAGGAAAGTCCTTCTGGGCCTTTTTTATTCCAAAAATTATTGTGTAGAGTATGATACCGGCTGCAAAAATTACACCTGCTTGAAAGCCGCCCCCAGGCCCAAAATCACCATGGAATTGAACATAAAATGCAAACAAGATAATAAAAGGAAGAAAAATCTTTGAAGATATTCTAAGTAGTAAGTCCAATCTCATAATATCACCCTATATTTTATCACGCTTGAGAATTGACAGAACGCCAATCGCTGCTGTAAATACAACTATAACCTCACCAAGAGTATCAAAGCCCCTATAACTTGCCAGGACAGATGTAACAACATTCGGAACACCAGTCTCACTCATAGACCTCTCAAGGTATTGAACGGAGATATGTGTGTGAATTGGCGTATCGGAAGCGCCAAAAGGTGGCAGACCATAGGTTCCATAAATCAATAAACCACCGATAGTTAAGCAAATTATTAGAGGAAGAATTGATTTGAATTTGGGCTTTTCTTCGTTCACTTTAGTATAATACAAAACAGTAAGCATAAGCACAGTTGATATTCCAGCTCCGACTGCCGCTTCTGTCAGTGCGACATCTACAGCGTCAAAGATGAGTAATAATGTTGCCATTAAAAAACTATATATTGTACTTAAAATAACAACACTGAATAGATTTCTCAGTCTTATAATACCGAGTGTTGTTAGTGCCATCAGGGTAAGTATAATCATGTTTAGATAAATTTCTATTGATCAGACTCCTTATTTGTTGCATTCGGTTTTAAGTTGTCGTGGATACACGCCCTTGCCAGTGCGTGTGTTGCCACTGAGGATATGTAGAATATGGCAAGCATTATAACAATTAGTTTTAACGACACGACTGTGAAACCTGTGTTTATTATGAGCCCGATAATAATTAGGCTTGCACCTGCTGTCTCCATAATTGACGCTGCATGCATTCTTGTGAAAACATCTGGCATTCTAATTAAGCCAATTGCACCAATTAAAAGAAACAGTGAACCGACAATTAGCATAAGATTTGAAAGGTATGATGATACTATATCCATTGCCGTTTAATCCTCTTCTCCATGACTTAATGAGCCGTATCTGAAGTATTTTAAAACTGCAAATGTTCCTATAAGATTTAATAAAATATAAGCTATTGCTATATCTAAGAAATCCGTTCTACCAGTGAGATATCCATACATCACCAAAAATAACACTGTGGTTGTGCCAATAATATTTGCGGCGAGCAATCTGTCAAATAATGTTGGACCAATTAAAGCTCTATATAGAGAAATTGCAAGTGTAATTGTGATAATGATGATAAGGAAACTAAACATCTTTATCGCCCATAAGTTTTTTTATTTTTTCATCCATCACTCCACTTTCAAGTCCCGATTTTGTCTCTTCGGAAATCGCATGTATCTGGATTTCTTTTTCTGCATTGCTTGTTACAACAGAGATTGTTCCAGGGGTCATCGTAATTGAGTTTGCATATATATTGAAGCCCATTGCTGTCTTTTGATTAGATTTAATTTTAAAATATTTTGGAGAGACGTTCAGTGGAAATTTCAGAATTAATTTTGAGACAAATATGCTCGATAATAAGATTTCTTTATAAAGCCATATCCAATATATTATTGCACGAGGAAGTATTGCAATTGGCAGTGACTCATCATCTAGAATTTTTAATTTTTGCTGATAGGTCGTGATTAGCATTGAGATGATTACACCAAGTAATAGCAATAAAACAATATTCTTGCCTGATAGCAAATACCAAAATAGAAACAATATAAAAAACTGAGCAAGGAAAAGGATATATTTATTCATTATAAAAACTCAATTACACTTCTCGCATTGCATCACTTTTAATCCGTTCAATCATAGATAATAAACCATTTGAACGCTGAGGGGATAAGTGACTTTCAAGACCAAACCTTGCAAATATATTTTCATGTTTAATATCCAAAATTTCATCTGGTTTCTTATCAGAATACAGTGCAATTAATATTGCTATGAGACCTTTTACAATGAAAGCATCGCTATCCCCAACAAATTTGATATATTTTTCATTTGTTGTGCTATCTGTAACTGTAGAATGAAGCCAGACTTGACTAACACAGCCATTGACTTTTGTTTGTGCGTTCTTAAGATCATCAGGCAGAATATCAAGACCCTGCCCAAGCTCGATGATATATTTGTACTTATCTTCCCAATTATCTAGGAACTCCATATTTTCAAGTATTTCGTCGATTTTTTCCATAGGTCATGAATAATATTTATATTTGAATTAGTATATATATATTTATAAAGTTATATTATACGAATTTTATTTTATTTTAACGATCAACGTCAGTTATTAATATTAAATTATGTTTTGGAAAGAGAAACGCTTAGGTGAAATGTCTGGTGAAGAGTGGGAGTCGCTCTGTGACAGGTGTGGTAAATGTTGCACTATCAAATTGCAAGATGAATTAAGCGGTCAGCTCTACGATACATCTTTGGTTTGCAAACTATTTGATAAAAATAATTGTCAATGTAAAAGCTATGCACAAAGACATAAATACGTAAAAGACTGTATTAAGTTATCTGTTGATAATATCCATGAGCTTAATTGGTTGCCTGATACATGTGCATATAAATTAGTTGCTGAGGGAAAAGATTTATATAGTTGGCATCATTTAATATCTGGAAATTACAAAACAATACATGAGACAAGAAATACTGTTGTTACAGATGGAACAAAAAGCGAGACAGATGTAGAAAAAGTAGATTATGAAGACTATATAACAAGAGAAATAGTTGATTATGACAAATAAAGCAAAAAGATTATATTTCTACACAACCGCGACTCTACTTTCTGCCTTTGCTGTTGCACTCGTCCTAATAGCACTTGATGAAAATATCATATACTTCTATTCACCCAGTGAAGTCAATCAATCAGAGGCAGCTACCTTACTTCGTGTTGGCGGTCTTGTTAAAGATGGATCGCTAAAAATAGATAACGATCTGGGAATAAAATTTATTATTGAGGATAATATAGCTGAAGTGTCTGTTATCTATAATGGTATATTACCAGATTTATTCAGAGAAGGGCAAGGCGTTATTGCTGAAGGGAAATTTATTGATAACTTTTTTATTGCGAATGAGATAGTTGCGAAACATGACGAAAATTATATGCCAAAGGAAGTATATGAGAGTCTTAAAAACAAATAAATCTGACTGCGATCAAATAAGAAATTCTGGCATTTAAATGATTGCGCTCACCGGAAACTTACTACTCTCATTTGCTTTACTATCATCAATTGCAACATTAATTTTTGCAAAGATTCCAGCAATCAATGCGCATAAAAAATATAAGTTTGCATGTCTCTTTGGTATATTTCAGTTTCTGTTCATATTATTTTCCTACTTTCTTTTAACCTACGGCTTTGTGGTCTCGGATTTCTCTTTAGTGACAGTATGGCAAAATTCTGAAATACAAAAACCTCTGATTTATAAAATTACGGGTGTATGGGGTAATCATGAAGGATCGATGCTGCTCTGGCTATTAATTTTGAGCATCTGTTTGTTTTTTATTATAAAATATGATGGAAAAATTCCCAAACGCGTGCAACTCAATACAATAGCAATTCAAACATCTATCATATTTGCCTTTTTATTATTTATATTATTTACCTCCAATCCGTTTGCCCTACAATTACCTATCCCAATTGATGGCGTAGGACTGAATACGCTTTTACAAGACCCAGGTCTGATAATTCATCCACCATTACTTTATATAGGATACGTTGGATATTCAGTGCTATTCTCATACTCAGTAGCTATTATGTTAGAAAATAAATTAACAGATAATTGGGCGAGATGGATCGAAAAATGGGCTTATATTTCATGGACAGCTCTTACACTTGGAATTTGTATTGGTTCATGGTGGGCGTATTATGAGTTGGGATGGGGTGGTTGGTGGTTTTGGGATCCAGTCGAAAATGCATCACTTTTGCCATGGATTACAGGAACTGCTCTAATACATTCACTTCTAAATTACAAATCTACAGGCCAGCATAGAGATTGGACATTATTATTATCAATTTTAACATTCTCTTTCAGTCTCATTGGAACTTTTCTTGTAAGATCAGGTATATTAACATCCGTACATTCATTCGCATCAGATCCACAGAGAGGCCTATGGATTTTAATCATCCTGTCATTTTTTATCTTTTTTTCACTTTTTATTTTTTTACGTAATCTGCAAAAAGAGAGTGAAAAAAAGGACTTTGTTTTTCTAAGAAGAGGGACGTTTATTCTAATAAATAATTACTTATTAATGGTATCAGTAGTTGTCATTTTTTTTGGAATGATGTACCCGCTTTTACTTGAGGCAATAACCGGAGATCGCATTACCGTCGGTCCAAAATATTTTAATATTGTAATAGCACCATTAGTAATTTTGATCGCAATCCTAATGCCAATAGGGCCAAATCTCTCGTGGAAAGATAATTGGACACAGTTTGCTGTAAAGAGATTAATGATATCCTTTGTAATTACAATATTTCTGATTATAGCGATGCAATTAGTAATCTATGAAAATGCTGATGCGTTTCATTTATTGCTAATATCCCTAGCTGTATGGATTTTTATTGCTTCAATTGTAGATTTATTACCAAGAAATCTGTCAGAATTTAGAATAGAATTTTCTGGATTAAAGAGAAAAAATTTACCAATAACTGGTTCAAGGATCACGCATATGGCATTTGGTATTATGCTATTTGGTATCATATATGCCTCAGCTTATAGTGAAAATAAAGATTTAAAAATGAATTTAGGTGATAAAATTCAAATTGATAAATTTGAGTTGCAATATGATGGTTTTGGAACACATATTGGCGAAAACTATGATGACCTTCAAATAAATTTTTCATTGATAAAGGATGATAAAAAAATAGCTAATATGACTCCCGCAAAGCGGTTCTTTAGAAAAAGTGGAGATATCACAACTGAGGCAAGCATTCAGAAATATTATTTTGATCATATGTATATAACCGTTGGGGAAGTGCAAGAACAATTCATATATGCATCGGTGTCTTATAAACCTTTCGTAAGATTTATTTGGCTGGGTGGTTTTCTGATGGCTTTTGGCGTATTATTTAAAACTCTTTTTCGATCAAAAATATTTGGTACTACAAATGCATAAAAAAAATAATTTCATTAAAATATTCTTCTTCATTTCATTTTTTTTATTTCTTTCTGCGCCGTTGGGGTACTCGGTTTCAGAAAATAATGATGGGAGTTTATCAAAGAGTATTATGGAAATTGCAATTGAGCTGAAATGCCTTGAATGCGAAGGGCAAAATGTTTATGAGTCAAATTCAAATTTTTCTCAATCAATAAAGGCATATATTCGTAAGGAGCTAACAAGAGGAACGGACTCAAGAGATATTATAAATGACCTACATCAAAAATATGGTGATGAGATACTTATGACGCCACCAGTTCAAACAAACACTTATGCTTTATGGATGTTGCCATTCTTTCTATTATCCCTTGGATTTTTTATCTTTTTCTATAAATTAAAAAAATGATACCCAAACAAATTATTATGCAGTTTTTCGAGTTTTTGGGGCGCTTTCATGGGATATGAGGGGTACTGATATTGTGACACATGTTCCCTTACCCGGCGTACTCTTTATGTCTATGTTACCATCATGAATTTGAATAAGAGTGTTTGCAATTGGTAATCCAAGTCTTGATCCTTCTTGATTTATAATATTACTTCTTCTTGATTTATTGAATGGTTTAAAAATTATATCTATTTCTTCATTCGTCATTCCATGACCGTTATCGGCTATCTCCAAGTTTAGCCATCCATTTTGTTCATTATTATTAATACTGATGGTACCACCATCCTTGTTATATTTGATCGCATTAGATATGATATTTGTGATTATTTGCCTTATAGCTGTCTCATTACAAAATATATTTTCTCTAAAGTCGAAGTGATTTTTAACAATGATGTTTTTTTCGATTATATCAGCACGAAAGTCTGCTAATACCTCATCGACAACAGCATTTATTTTTTGGCTTTTCTTATTTATTTTTACATCTTCTTTTTCAAGATGTGTCATTGATTCTATATTGCTAATAATACCAAGTAATTCATTTCCACTCTCATATATATCTTGGGCATACTCTCTGATCTTATCTGGATCATCAATGACCTGGTTTTTTAGGAAATCAGAAAAGCCAATTATCGCATTCAGAGGAGTCCTCAGTTCATGACTCATGTTTAGTAAGAATTTTGACTTATTGTTCTCAAGTTCTTCAATATTATCTCTCTCTGAGCTATATCTTTCCGTAAGTTCGATTAGCTGTTTTGACTGTATATCTTGTTTACGCCTAAGATTATCGAGTTCTTCAACTTTATTAATAAGCTCATTCTCATTATTTAAGAGATCTTGCTGACTGATTTTCTGATTACTGATGTCAAGGGCCATTGATGCAATATATCCTGCGCCGGTTTTAATTTCAGTTTTCAATATCCATCTCTTGTCTCTTAATTGAATTTCTTGTTGACTTATTAAGCCCGGCAGTTGGTTATTTGGATCTTTTTGAACGTCAATTTCAACCATGGATTTCATTGAAAGCTGAGTAATTTCAGATTTTGAAGTACCAGGCTTCGTTACGCTTGGAGGTAGGGAATAGAAATCTCTATACTTAGAGTTACACATGACGAGTTGATTTTTGCTATTCCATAAGACAAAAGATAGGGGAAGTGAGTCTATAACTTCACTAAGTGTTTTTTGTAAGCGCTGGGTATTAATCTCTTGACTCCTATCGCGTGTAATATCAAATAACAATCCAGAAATATATGGGTTTCCATGAGAATTATTCAGAAGAGAACCCTTGAGTTTGAACCATTTATTTGTAATATTTGTTTGGTATCTGAAGCTTACTTCGATTTGATCAATTTTCCCTTGGATTGCACTATTTGCCAATTGATAAAAATTGATATCTTTTGCATGAACACGACTGATAAACTCTTCAAAAGAGATTGAGCTCATTGATTTTATTTTCGAAAGAGAAAAACACTTATTTGACATATAAATTTTCTTGTTCTTTACGTCCCATGTAAAATATCTTGTGTCTTTGTTATTCAATAAAAGTTTCTGATGGTGCTCGAGGGTAGAGTAGCTATTTAGTATCAAATTTTTCTCATTTTTCTGGCTCCGGGAGAGAAGAAAAATTAACAAAATGAGGAGTGTATTAGAGCCAACAACAACAAAAAATAAGCGATTATTATTTAAATCTATAAAATCAACAGGAGTCACATACTGGCTGTATGCCATAAAGATTGTGGTGATAAGTAATATAGTTAATGCTACAGATAGGCAAATTTCTTTAATTTGGCTCTGTAGATTAACAGCTGGTCTTTTTCCGCCCAACTGCATTGTTTCCTCCTCGTGATCCGTTTCCGCAATATCGAATCACTTACTATTGATTCGTAATTAGGAGAAAATGTAAAGTAAAAAATGACAAAAAATATTATTTTTTTTTATAAAATAATGAAAATATTTATATAAACTACTGATTTTATTAATAAAAAAAAATTAATAGAAAATTAAGTTTTTTTTCAAATTCTGCTGTATTTTTTTAGATTAAATTACTATTCTTCTATTATTGATTGTATAAATTATTCTAAAGAGATTACATTGAGTCCGATAAAGAAAATAGACCAACTCACAGAGCGAGATGGCTTGCCGAAAGAGTTATGTGAGCTTTTGAACAAGTACCCCAGAGATACTTGGACCAAAGATACATTAAACGGTAATTGGGTTGGTTTTTGGCTTGGAAGACATTCTGTTTTTAGAGAAATTTGTAATTCACTAAAACATATTATTAATCAATTACTGGATGGTAGTATCTCTCATCAAAATTTCATGAAACAATACATCCACTTAATGAATATGATGCTTCACAATTTGGACTCTCACCACGCTGTAGAGGACAACTATATATTCCCAAAATTTCATCAAAAAAGTGAAAAATTTAGATACGGATTAGAATTACTAGAGAATGATCATCATTTAATTCACCAATCAATAGATACACTTACATCCGAGGGTAATAAAATAATTAGAACTTTTAACGAGAAAAAAGATATTGACCATAAGTTATTGATTGGTAGTTATAGTAAAGTGAATGATGACTTTGATAAGTTACTCATAGCACACCTTCATGACGAAGAAGATCTTCTGATACCTCTTGTCTCAGAATATGGCGAAGAATATTTTGGCTTGGGGCACTAAATGAAAATTCACTCCCATAAATTTTGTGTTGCTCCAATGATGGACTATACAGATACTCACTTTCGATATTTTCTGAGGCAGCTTTCCTCAAATATTTTTTTATATACAGAAATGGTCTCATGTGATGCCATTATTTTTGGAAACAGGGATGGGCTTTTAAAATATAATCCAGGAGAGCATCCTGTTGGTCTGCAGATTGGCGGCTCATCAATTGAAAAGATGACGGAGGCTGCTATTATTGGTGAAGCATTTGGCTATGACGAAATAAACCTCAATATTGGATGTCCATCGCCAAGAGTCCAGAAAGGAAACTTTGGAGCATGCTTGATGTCTAATGCTAATCTCGTTAGTGAAATTATTTTAGCTATTAAAAAAAGAGTTAAAATCCCAGTGACTGTAAAATGTCGTTTAGGTATTGATGACCAAGATATTGAAAAAGAACTACCTATATTCATGAATTCAATAATTGAAGCTGGTGTCGATCTTGTTATAGTTCACGCACGTAAGGCGATATTGAGTGGTATTACCCCAAAAGAAAACAGGACAATACCCGAGCTTAATTATAATGCTGTTTATGCGATCAAAGAGTACATATCAGATAAGGAAATTATTATTAACGGTGGGATCAACTCAATCGGTGAAATTTATGAGCATTTAAAATATACAGACGGGGTTATGCTTGGAAGGAAAATTATGAATGATCCAATATTTGTCCTCGAAGTCGATGAAAAATTGTTTTCATCAAAAGGAAACAAAAATCTTAAGCGAATAATTGAAAATTATAGTGATTATGCTGATCGACAAACTAGTATTGGGACTTCACGGTCGCAAATAATAAAGCCAATAATGAGTTTGTTTAATAATAGGCCAAATGCAAAAAAATGGCGAAGAGGATTAGATCAATACAGAAATAGTAATTATTCAGCTTTAGATTACATCACAGAATTACATGCTAATTTTATTGATGGAGTGGAGTTCAAGTATTGATGCTTTGAATTGATCAAATTACAACGCAAATTGACAAATAAATCATAATTTCTGAAAATTGTTGTGACGAACCGCAGACATCTCCGGTTTGCCCTTTGATTGCCCTCCAAGCTAAATATGAGACTAGTAATGTTGAAAATACAGCTGCAAAAATAGATACAAAATATATCTTATACCCAATAAATATACAAATTGTTAGAAATGTAATTAATGCAGAAACACCAAACGCAATATATGTACTTGAAATATTTTTCTGATGGGCGGCACTGCCGAGGCCAGTTTTTTTTGCCGGAGGTAATGTTGTTAATACATATAGCATGGATGTTCGCGATAATATTGCAACAGAAACAATAATGAGAAGGACATCTATTGTTCCTAATATGCTAAATAGATAATAAATGGAGATAAACCGTGTCAAAAGAGATAAATTTACAGATATAACCCCATAAGCTCCAATACTGCTATCACCCATAATTTCTAGTTTTCTTTTTTTGGTATTTCCACCGTATGAGTCACAGAAATCTGCAAGCCCATCTTCATGTAAGCAGCCCGTAATAAGTGAAGACATTATAATAATTATTATCGAGTTAATTATATCTATATCTCTAAAGAGCGAGATAAGAAAAACAGGAAAAGTAATTATAGAACCAAGTATGAGACCTATGAATGGGATGGTATAGACTATTTGAGATAAGTCTTTTGATCCATTTTTTACGGGCAGCAGTGAAAAGAAAATTAGTCCGCTAAGTGTATCAGGAATTATATTTTTAAAAAAAATATTTATATCTTTAAGATTAAAATGTTTTATCATATATCTTTTATGTAGAGAGATTCAAAACTAATTATGGTTGATATTAAATCAAATTCAGTTCCAACATTCAATGAATTAGTTGAGTTTATATCTCAAATGCCATCAATAGATGCAAAAGCCGTTAGTTTAGTAAGACAAAGAAATGAAAAGCTGTTAAAACCATCAGGTTCTCTAGGGATAGTTGAAGACATTGTTGAGTGGGTAGCGGGGTGGCAGGGTTCCTACCCTCCAAAGGTAAATAATATTACCTTATCTATTTTCGTATCAAATCATGGTACCGCTGATACACATAAAATCTCTCCATATCCAACTACTGTAACTGAAGCATTGGTCAAAAGTTTTAGATCCGATCATGCTGTGATAAACCAGATATGTAAAACTCATAACGTTGGTTTACAAGTTTTTGATCTTGCGTTAGAAATGCCAACAAAAAATATCACTGAAAATGCTGCAATGACCGAAAATGATTGTATTACAACGATTTTGTATGGAAGAGAGGCTCTTGACACTAGCCCAGATATAATATGCTTAGGTGAGGCTGGCATCGGAAATACAACGATTGCTTCTAGTATCTGCGCCGCGCTATACGGCGGAAATACATCTGATTGGGTAGGAATTGGAACTGGAGCTGATAAAGAAATGATAAAAACTAAAATTGAAGTAATTGAAAAAAGCTTGAAGCTACATGAAAGCCGTGAGCCAATGAAAATACTTCAATGTTTTGGTGGCAGGGAATTTGCAGCAATCTTTGGTGCAATTTTAGCTGCACGCTTTGAACGAATCCCAGTGATATTGGATGGTTTTCCTGTATGTGCAGCAGCAGCTTTATTGCATGCTATATCATCTGATGCCCTTGATCACTGCTATGTAAGCCATTTATCGAGTGAGCCTGGCCATGAAAGACTACTGGAGCGCATCAACAAAAAACCCCTAGTTGATTTTAAAATGCGCCTAGGTGAGGGTAGCGGGGCCGCTATGGTTACGCCAATATTTCAATCATCGGTAAATATACACAATAATACATCTACTTTTGAAGAGTCCTCCGTACCAAACAAGAGTTAGTGATGATCACAAATTCCGACCAAATAACACATAATAAAGTTGATATATTTTTGGATGATAAGCACGGTGGAGATTTATCGTATGCAGTCAGGGTTAATAGAAAAATAAAAAAGTGGATCGATTTATCAACTGGAATAAATCCCAATGCATATAATGACTTTAATATTGATAAAACAGTTTACTCGCATTTACCGAGCGGTAACCAATTGGCGGAGTTGATGTCAATCGCCAGAGGGTACTACAATTTAAATCAAGAAATAAAAATTTGTGCTTATCAGGGAGCTCAGGGAGTCATAAATATCCTACCCAATATAGTTAACAAAAATATTCATGATACAATACAAATTTTGACGCCAACCTATACTGAACATTACAGAGTGTGGAATGACCACGGATTTAAAATACGATTAGTTACGAATATCGAAAATGAATTAGATCCATCAATCCCCTTTGTTTTGGTTAATCCAAATAATCCAGATGGAAAATTATTTCAACCAAAATACCTCGAAGAACTGTGGGAAAGAATAAGAAAAGCAGGTGGATTTTTAATCCTTGACGAGTCATTTATGGATGGGACACCAGATATGTCATTAAGATTTGATAACTGTAGAGATAACGTAATCGTCATAAGATCATTTGGAAAGTTTTTTGGTCTTCCAGGTCTTAGACTTGGCTTTGTATATGGTGATAATCATTACATCAATAAAATATCTAGCTTAGTTGGACCTTGGCCCATCTCATCATCATCGTTGCTAATTGCACGTAAAGCGATGTTAGATACAGTATGGATAAGCGCTACAATTACAGATTTGAAAATGAAATCAACTGCGTTATCAAATTTTTTGCATGATCAAAAACTGAAGACAGTTGGTGATTGTTATTTTTTTAAGACAATTGAACTTGATAGAGCATCACAGATGCACGAGGCGCTCGCAAATCATGGTATTTGGACACGAATATTTAATTACAATCAAAAATGGTTAAGAATGGGGCTTACAAAAAATAAATTTGAATTTGAATATTTAGCCAATACAATAATGGATATATTATAAGAGTTTAAAAATGGATTTATTAATAGTTATATTTATCGCTGTCATAGTTGACGCTATATGGGGAGATGATCACTGGATCTGGAAGAAGTTCAAGCATCCGGTTGCTCTTGTTGGTCGATTTATTAATTTCCTTGATGTTGAGTTTAACCGGAATGAGTTCTCCGAGTCATCTCGTACATTTAATGGTTTTATTGTAATTATAATGTCCATAATCATTATCTGGTTTTTATCTTCAATTATAGAAGGGTTATTATTCGGAAATATTATCGGGAATTTAATTTTAGGATTGATAATTTCAATCTTGCTAGCAGGGAAGTCATTATTTGTTCACGTAAAGAATATATATGATGATTTTATGAGGGATGATCTAGATAATGCCAAAATAAACTTATCGAAAATTGTCTCTCGAAAAGTTGATGAATATGACGAAAGTGCAATAACAAGAGGGGCAATTGAGAGCTTGTCAGAGAATTTTAGCGATGGATATGTTGCTCCATTATTTTGGTTACTTATTGCGGGCTTACCGGGAATTTTCATATATAAGTTTATAAATACAGCGGATAGTATGATTGCCTATAAGAATGATAAATATCATAATTTCGGTAAATGCACTGCTTACCTAGATGATATCTTGAATTTTATACCCGCGCGTTTGTCCTCTTTACTTCTTGTTTTTGCAAGCTTTGTACTCAAAGAAAACTGGCAGCAGGCATTATTGTGCATAAAACAGGATGCGAGCAAGAGCCCATCTCCAAATTCAGGTTGGCCAGAGTCTGCAATGGCGGGAGCATTGGATATTTCACTAGGTGGGGATAATTTTTATGATGGTGAACTAATTAAATCGGATTGGATAAACGGGAGTGGTGAAAAAATTATTAGTTTTGATTTTATAACAAGAGCGCTTTGGATTTATTCTACATCTATTGTAATTTATCTTGTTTTTGTAACTATTTTTTTATTGCTTCGTATTATTTTTTGATAAATCCAATATCGACTTCCAAGAAATATGTTTCTCCAGATGATCAGCTAAATCATTTAATGCTTGATCAAGTATTGTCTCATAATCATCTATTTCACTACTATCAATTGATTTATTCGTAATACTAAATAACCACTCAATAAGATGTCTATTGTGGAAAATTCCATGCACATAGGTACCAAAGACTCTCCCATTAGCTGATTGAGCGCCATCATGCTTATTATCAATTAAAAACAGGGGTCTTTCACAGTCTTTTCCATAGGTTCTACCAATATGAATTTCATAACCAACCATTTTCTTGTTCGATTCTATATGTTTTCCATTGATTTTTGTTACGATTTTACTATTTATCATCTCGGTTTCGACATCTAAAAGTTCTAGACCCCTTGTGGCTCTTACGCTACTTTCTATTTTCTCATTGTCATTAATGAATTTGCCAAGCATTTGGTATCCGCCACATAGACCGATGACAACCCCATTGTTATCATGATGCATCCTTATTTCTCTATCCCAGTTATTTTCTCGTAGCTCTCTCAAATCGCTAATTGTTGATTTTGAACCTAATAATAAAATAATATCAGTTTTTTGCGGTATATTATCTCCGGGTCTTACATAATTTATATTGATATTTTTTTGGTTTCTTAGCGGGTCAAGGTCATCAAAGTTTGATATTTTACTTAGAATTGGAACTGATATCGTAAGCTTTGCATCTGATTTTTTGTTATTTATAAAAATTTTTTCAAGATCATGAGAGTCTTCGGCAGGCAATTTATGAATATTTTCATAATATGGAACTAAGCCTAAGAATTTCCATTGAGTTCTTTTTTCTATTTCTAAAATGCCATTTTTAAATAATTTAGGATCGCCACGAAATCTGTTGATTATGAATCCAATTAGACTTTTATTATCTTCTGAGTCCAAAACAGCTTTTGTTCCAACTAAGCTCGCAATGACACCACCACGGTCAATATCTCCTATAATTATAGTTGGTACTGATAATTTTGTTGCAAATCCCATATTTGCAATATCTCCATCACGCAGATTAATTTCTGCGGGACTTCCTGCACCCTCAACTAAGATGAGGTCATGCTTTGCTGATAAATTCATAAACGCCTTCTCAACATGCGGCATGAGTGAGCCTTTAATTTTTTGATATTCAAATCCACTCACTGATCTCTCAAATTTACCATTAATTATAAGTTGTGAACCCCGCTCGCTTTGGGGTTTTAGAAGTATTGGGTTATGTAAAATACTGGGCTCTAGCCCAGAAGCAATTGCCTGTAGTGCTTGCGCTCTACCAATCTCACCACCATCTAAAGTTGCAGCTGCGTTGTTTGACATATTTTGTGGTTTGAATGGTGCTACAGATATTCCATTTCTTCTGAATAGCCTGCACAGCCCAGCAACAATTATTGATTTGCCTACGCTTGAGCCAGTTCCTTGAAACATAATTGCTGGTGTTTTTCCTATTGGCTTAACCTCCTAAAATTCTATTCCAAGTTGTGCTTTTACACCCCTTCTAAAGGGGTGCTTTATTAAGTCCATATTTGTGACAAGATCAGCAATTTCGAGAAGTTCTTCTTTTGCGTTACGCCCAGTAATTATAACATGAGTTTTTTCAGGTTTATTTTTTAAAGTCTCCAAAACCTCATCTAAAGACAAGTAGTCATAGCGTAGAACAATATTCAATTCATCGAGGAGCACAATTTGGTTTTTCTCATCAAAGATTAACTCTTTACTTTTTTCCCATGCATTTTTTGCAGCTTCGATATCTCTCATTCTATCCTGCGTTTCCCATGTAAAGCCCTCACCCATTTTATAGATCTCTACCTGATCTTGAAATTTTTCAAGAGCTGCTCTTTCACCTGAAAGCCATTGCCCCTTTACAAATTGAACTACAGCAACATTCATTTTATTTCCTAAGGCCCGAAATATCATTCCAAAAGCTGCTGTTGTTTTACCCTTACCTTTGCCGGTGTTAACAATAATAAGACCTTTTTCAATTGTTTTTGTTGCCAGTATTTTCTTTCTCGCTTCTTTTTTCTTATACATTTTCTCTGCATGTCTTTTATTGAGTTCTTGTTCTGTCAGATGTTTTTTTTCAGGCATTTAATTATTCCCTCTCAATTTCAAGCAGTGACTTTGTATCATTTCGTCTAGGGTGCCACAATTTTCTTTCTATGGCATCTATGAATTTTATCTTTATGTCATTTAGTGCATCTGGATTGTAGTATTTAATAAACTCATAGACATTTTCATCAGCAATATATGACTCAAATAATAAATCAAAATGATGATTTTTGACTAATCCAGTTGTTGCCTGATAGGCATATAAGTAATCTAGGGTCGCAAGTAACTCGAAAGCACCCTTGTAGCCATGTTTCATTATACTTTTTATCCATTTTGGATTTGTAGCTCTACCTCTAACTATTTTCCCAATTTCTTGATCTAATGTGCCTATCTTTAAATTATTTGGATTTGAGTGATCGTTATGGTAATAAATTGGTTTATTTCCAGATAAACTCTCTACGGCCGCACCCATTCCTCCATGAAATTGGTAATAATCGTCCGAGTCCAGAATATCGTGTTCTCGATTATCTTGATTTTGAACAACAGCTTGTAACCTCTCGAGCCTCATTGTGAGTATTTTTTTATTTTCATAGCCATAGTTATCCGTTCCGTAGGCGTATGATCCCCAGTTTATGTAATTCTCTGCGAGATCACTTGTGGATTTCCAGACTCCTTCATCAATCATAGATTGAAGTCCTGCCCCATAGGAACCTGGCATCGATGAAAATATTCGATACGTGGCTAGCCGATCAATCTCTGGGCTCTTTAGCTTCTCCTTTTTAAAAAATTCTCGATCTTTATTGAATGCAAATTTTATCGGGTTTAGACTATCATCTTCATCGAGTAAAGCAATCTCTCGAATTGCTTGATCAAATAGATCAATTAGGTTAGGAAATGCATCCCTGAAAAATCCAGATATTCTTAATGTAACATCTATGCGGGGCCTTTTTAGTATGTTCACAGGTACGATTTCATATCCGCAAACTCTTCCTGATGTATTATCCCATTTTGGTTTTGCTCCAATTAATGCAAGAGCTTGCGATATGTCATCTCCACCTGTTCTCATATTAGATGTCCCCCATGCTGATAAGCCAAAGTGAGTTGGGTAATACCCCTTTTTTTTGTGAAAATCTGATATCATTAATTCGGCTGAGCGTTTGCCAATATTCCAAGCCATGCGTGTTGGCAGTGATCGCATATCAATAGAGTAGAAGTTTTTACCAGTTGGAAATACCTCAATTTTACCCCTGGTGGGTGCTCCTGAAGGACCTGGGTGTAGAAATTTTCCATCCAGGAGTGTAACTATACCGGCATGCTCCTTCTTGCCAGAGATTTTTATCGACGGCACAATTTCAGTTTTAATATTTTCGAGAACATCCATGGTGTTGGTCCAGCTTTGTGGTATGATTGCTTTTTCAAGCAGTATATCTTCAGAGAGTATTCTCAACCTCTCAATTGTATCAGCATTTGTTCGCCACGCCCCATCAATCACATTTTGAAGTTGATTATTTTTATCTCCAGTATATGTGTCACTTAATTTACATTCATTTATACTTAATTTTATGCCTATATCATCAGCTATGGCCTGAGTGATGGCTTTATTTTCTCCAAGACCATTTTTCCTTGAAGTTTTTGATATACTCATAACTAAATTTATTAATTCCTGCCCCTTTGGTGATTTTCCAAAAATATGTAATCCATCTCTAATTTGTAGTTCTTTCAGTTCGCATAAGTATGTATCTATTTTATTAAGTTTTGTCTCAGTTGTGTCATTATCGTCAATTAGTGTATCAGAATATAGCCCAGTCGATTGTGTTAGCTCAATTATTTCATGCTCAATATTATGCGCTCTGATTGGATCTGTTTGAAAGCATTCGTAATATTCATCTAATAAAAGTTCAATTTGAATTAGCTCATCATAAGTATCTGCATTCGTGAGAGGCGGTGTGAGATGATCAACAATAACAGCAGCATTTCGTCTCTTTGCTTGAGTACCCTCGCCCGGGTCATTTACGATAAATGGATAAATTAGTGGGGTTGGACCCAAAATAAGGTCTGGATAACAATTTTGACTCAGTGATAATGATTTTCCAGGAAGCCATTCAAGATTGCCATGTTTACCAAATTGAATAATTGCATGGGCTTTAAACTTATATTTTACCCAAAAGTAAAATGCAAAATATGAGTGTGGGGGTACCAAGTCTGGACTATGATATGAGTTCTTTGGGTCTATATTATATCCTCGAGACGGTTGAATTCCTAGCGATAAGTTTCCAAATTTTTGTATAGGTAAAATGATATTTTTCCCGCGTGTAAATGGATCTTTTTCTATTGAGCCCCACTTCTTATTTATTGCGCTTTGAATATTTTTCGGCAAATCCTCAAAATAATTCTTATAGTCATCCAGTGATAAATATTTATTAGTTTTTAATTTGATTTTCTCATGTGAGTTGGTTTGACCAGAAATTAACTTTTTCATCAATTCATCTGAATTACTCGGAAAATTGTGGATTTTATAATTAAGTTTCTTTAATTTTTTAATCAGATGAACAATACTACTTGGTGTGTCGAGCCCAACTCCATTTGCAATTCGAGAGTCCTTATTTGGATAGTTTGCAAGGGTAATAAATATATTTTTCTTTTCATTTGAAGTAACGGATAGTTTGCTCCAGTTTTTTACTAAATTACATATATAATTAATTCCAAAATCATGTGGAATATATTCTAAGAGCTTTGTTTGGGTTATTTTATCGAAACTAATCTCCTCTTTGAAGGCAATTGTTTTTGTTATAATTCTGCCATCAATTTCAGGCAATGAAATACTCATAATGATGTCTCGATTATTTAATCCTTTGCTTGAGTGTTGCCATTCATGTTCAGACATACTGGATAGAATTACCTGAAACACAGGCCTACGAGCATCATCAAAAATGGTTTTGGATGATGATATTCCGCTTAGAGAGAACCCTGTAAGATTTATAACTGAAATTGGGTTATACTTTTTTAATAGGAAACGTGTAACGTCTCGGTTTTTTTTATCTTTGAAACTTTTTGAGTGTATTGGTATACAATTATAGTCTTTTTCAAGTGCTGTAATAAGTGCGTCAATTACCTCTGTTTGCCCGCTTTGAAGGAGGGCGCTATAGAATGTGATGGCAATCACTGGTCTCTTTTTGATACGCCATTTTGTTTGGAGAGTTTCTGCATTTATTTCATTAAAATCTGGCCAATAGATACCAACTGAGCTAATTTTTTTTGCAGCTGGGGGTTTTCTTATACCGCTGTTGAGATATAAAATATACTTAAGTAAATTGACACCATTCTCAGGTCCACCTTCAATAAAATACGACCATATATTTCTGTAATCATTCCCCTTTATCGACGACATTGCAAATAATTGCTCATCAAATTTATCATCACCTGGTAAAAAGATAATCCTGTATTCCTTCTTCATTTGGTCTGCAAGAATTTGATCGACACCATAGCTCCAGTAGTTTCTGCCACCCAAAATTCTTACAATCACAATCTTCGCCTTTGATAAAGTTTCTTTAATGTAACTGTCAACAGCACTATTATCATTGAGATTGAGAATATTTTGTAATCTTACAGACGGTCGCCCTTTTATTTTTTTAAGAGATTTTGATAGCAGCGTGATTTCAGTATCCGCTGAGGTTAGAAATATTATGTCAGCGGGCGATTGTTTATTTTCATGTCCATGAGGTCCATTATTTGTGATAAATGATTTATTGTTTATCAAATGCATTTATTTGATCCTGATACCTATTCCAGCTGTCACCTTATAGACACTATCACAAATTTTTGCTGTGTCTTGGTTAAGCTTACCGTTGTGTTTTTGGAATTCTCGCGTTTCTTTATTCGCAGATATCACGCTTTCACCAAGATCATTTGTAACTAGAATGATGGTGGCATCAGTATTGGTTGCAAGAAAATTTATCAGTTTTTCTGTGTTGTAATCAAGGTCAGCTTTATGGAAAATTAAGTTTGATAACCAAGTTGTAAGACATTCAATTAAAACTATTATATTAGTTTCTTCAATCTCCATAATGCGAGAGACAATGTCAATTTGCTCTTCAATTGTTGTCCAGTCTTTGGGTCGTCTGTCTTGATGTATTTTTATTTTTTCATACATCTCATCATCGGTTATTGGCGCTGTTGCAAGATAATAAATTTTTGAATTCTTACTAACTTTACATACGTCTTTTACTATTTGCTCGGCAAAAGAAGATTTACCTGAGCTAATTCCGCCAATGACTAGATAGTTGGGCATAATAATAACGTTAATACTCAATAAAAAATTTATGTTTTATACTTTATTAAGTTTATATTTTATTTAAAATTGAATAAACAACAAACTAGGTGGATATGATGTTTAATATTGCAAAAGTCTTGGCAGATATAGAAGCAGATAGTGATCAAAATATTGACTTACTGGTAGACCTACTAAAAATAAAATCTATATCAACGATACCTGATTATGCAGATGAATGCTATCAAGCCGCAGGTTGGCTCAAAGCATTCTTGGATAGTTTTGGAATGGACGCAATAATCTATGAATCTGAGGGACATCCAATAGTCTTTTCGGACTATCAAACCTCACGACCAGAAGCTAAAACAATTTTGTTCTATGGGCATTATGATGTTCAGCCAGTTGATCCTGTTAGCTTATGGGACTCTGACCCCTTTGATCCCGTTTTATCTTCAATTGATAATGAGCCTTGCATCATAGCCAGAGGGGCCAGCGATGATAAAGGTCAGTTATTAACTTTTCTAATTGCACTGAAATATATCAAGAATGAAGTTGGAGAGCTTCCCTTCTCCTTGAAAATCATTCTAGAAGGAGAGGAAGAGTGTGGATCCAAAACGCTGCCAATTTTCCTAGAGGATTATAAGGATAAGTTATCAGCGGATATTGCATATGTTTGTGATACAGGAATGTGGGACAAAGATACTCCCGCAATCACAAGAAGCCTCCGAGGCCTTCTGTCTGAGGAATTTAAAATAATAGGACCTGATCGTGATCTTCACTCTGGAGAATTTGGAGGAGTGGCATGGAATCCAATCAGAATAATCACTAAGATTTTATCGGATGTTTATGATGACGAAGGAAAAGTAACTATACCCAATTTCTATGATGGCGTTAATGAAGTAAACGAGAATATTATCAACAGCTGGAAAAAATTGACTTTTAATGAAACTGAATATTTGAATAAAATTGGTCAAAAATCTTCGTCTGGAGAAACTGGAAGATCAATTTTTGAAAAGACATGGTCCAGACCAACCTTTGAGATAAATGGTATATTTGGTGGTTACACAGATGAAGGTACGAAAACTGTAATTCCATCGGAAGCAAATGCAAAACTTACTTGCAGACTAGTCGGTAATCAGGACCCTGAAAAGATCTTAGAGAATATTCATAAATACATTAAATGCAGTTTACCTGATGGCGTGCAGGTAATTTTCGGTGGGGCTGACCATTGCCGGGCTATCGAGTTCGACACAGATAGTTATTATTTTCAATCTGCTTCAGATGCCATTGAAGAGGAGTGGGGAGTGAGTCCTGTTTTTACCGGAGGTGGTGGTTCAATCCCCGTGGTTGAAGCATTCAAGACTTTACTCAATATGGACACAGTCTTGATCGGGTTTGCTCTGGATGATGATCGTATTCATAGCCCCAATGAAAAATATAATATCTCTTCATATGTGAAGGGGATTAAAACTTGGGCAAGAGTTATTGCAAAATATCAATAGTATTTCCCTTCAATAATATTACGTACATCACTTAAATCTGATATCCAATAATCAGGATCTACACCCTCTATTTTTTCGTCAAAGTAACCAAAGTCTACACATGCGCATCGGACATTGCAGTTTTTTGCAGTTAAAATATCAGTTGTTGTATCACCAACCATTAGAGTATCATTGGGCTTGATGTTAAATTTACTCATAAGACTCAAGAGGGGTAATGGATTGGGTTTGCTCTGTGAAAGTGTATCTCCACCAATTATTTCATCAAAGTAATCACTAATTCTAAGTTTACTGAGTACTAATTTTGCCAATTCTTCAGGCTTGTTGGTACAAATACTAACAATAAAGTCATTCTCTTGTAACCATGATAATAATTTGTTAGCACCCGGATAGGGCCGGCTTTTTTTGGATATATTTTTCTTATAAATTTTTAAAAATTGTGAAATTAAGTTATCCAATTCGTCTTTCGGCAGTTCTATTTTGTTATATTCCAGATGTTTCTTTATGAAGTACTCTCCACCCTTTCCAATAAACTTTCGAGATGTTTCATAGTCTAATTTCACTTCAATAATTTCTTTTATCACTTGCCAGGCGGACTCTATTAGATCTGGAGCGGTGTCAATTAATGTTCCATCAAGGTCAAAAACAACCATTTTTTGCCGTACGCGCTTAATCATTTTAAATTACTTTTCTTTTTATATATGTTAAAAATATTAATATATAAATGTATCATTTGGTCCAATTAATTTCTAATGACTACACAACAAAAAAAAATTAATGCAGCGAAAATGGCCCTGAAAAGAATCAGGCCTGGAATGTGTGTTGGACTAGGTACGGGATCAACCGCAAATGAGTTCATAAATTTACTTGGTCAGGAAAAGCAATTATTAAAAACACTAAGATACGCGAGTTCATCCATCCAAACTGAGATGTTCGCAAAGAATTACTCAATTATTTGTGAAGACATTGACCAATTTGATCAACTAGATCTTACAGTTGACGGCGCAGATGAAGTTAGCAGACATGGTGATATGATAAAGGGTGGCGGTGGAGCGTTGCTGAGAGAGAAAATGCTTGCATCTATTTCGAAAGACTATCTTATAATTGTTGATGACACAAAAATGGTTGAGTATCTGGGTAAATTTCCGCTGCCTGTGGAGATAATAAATTTTTCGCCCAATACGACAATTAATCTATTAAAAAGAGCATTCAAAACATGCAACTTAGACCCAGAAATAGTAATTAGGGTAAATGGCGATGGTTCTAATGCAATTACAGATGGTGGTAATATAATCCTTGATTGCCATTGCGGAGAGATTTCAGATCCAAATTTATTAAAGAAAAAAATTGAGGAGATTCCAAATGTCATTACAAGTGGGTTTTTCTTAAATATGTTAAATTCTGTTTTTGTTGGTGATGAGAAAGGCTCTACCGAGGTTTTTTTTGAATGAGCGAACTTCAATTGCAAAGAGTGAAGTTATTGAGATTATTTCTATTGATAGTGTTCATATTTCTTACTATTAATTCACCGCTACACTCGGAAGAATTCGAAAAAAAAGTGAGGGAGCATGTTATTAAATACTATGTAAATGATATATTTTTTGACGTTCAGGAACAAATTAAACAAAAAATTAAATATGACTTTAAAAATCAGGAAATAAATATAAAGTCTGAAGATCTTGATAAAATTGCGAATATAATCTCATATAATATTGCTGAGACTTTAGAAGAGTTTGTACCCGACGTAGCAACAAAAATTATGATGAAATATTATACTGAAAATGAAATTGGTATTCTGAACGACCTATACGCAACTAAGACTGATGATGATTTAAGTTTTGCAAAAAAAAATTACTACTTTCAAAGAGAGCTTAATGCAACCATAATGACATACCTATATAATAACATTGAAAGTATGATTGAGAGTGAGTTAACATATACTGAATAGCGGTAAACACACAACAATGAAAAATACAAACACAGATTTTGATTTATTTGTCATCGGAGCTGGGTCCGGCGGCGTAAGAGCTGCCAGACTTGCATCACAGTCAGGTGCAAAGGTCTGTATTGCTGAAAAGGATAGAATAGGCGGTACGTGTGTTATTAGAGGGTGTGTACCAAAGAAATTTTTTAGCTATAGTAGTAAGTTTTCCAAGCATAATGCTGTAGCTAAAAGCTATGGATGGTATCATGAAGAAACAACATTCTCCTGGGATAAATTAATGGAGAATAAAAATAAACAAATTGAGAAGTTAAGTAATATATATCGCTCCAATTTAGAAAAGGCTGGCGTAAAGATTTTTGAGTCGGAGGCAAGCATTATTGGATCAAATATCGTTAGACTCTCCAACGGAGATGAATATCATGCAAAAAAAATATTAATTGCAACAGGTGCAAAACCAAATTTCCCTGATATTAAAGGTGCGAAATACGGCATATCATCAGATGATTTTTTCGAGTTAGAGACACTTCCGCAAAAGATAATAGTTGTTGGTGGCGGTTATATTGCACTTGAATTTTCGTCGATTATTTCAGGTTTAGGTAGTAAGTGTGATTTGCTCTATCGCGGTGAAAAATTATTAAAGGGTTTTGATCAAGATATTAGTAGAATTATTACACAAGAATTGCAGTCCGAAAAATGTAATGTGAAATTAAATACAGATGTTATTGAAATAACTAAGAATAAAAATCAGTTTGAGGTATTAACAAATGATGGTGAACGTCTTAAGGCTGACTTGGTATTATTTGCAACAGGAAGAGTCGCGAACGTTGATTGCATAAATAAAGATTTAAAAATTAAAATTAATCCGAATAATAGCGTGTGTGTAAATAAGAAATATCAAACAACAATACCAAGTATATTTGCGGTTGGCGATGTTTCAAATAGTGATCATTTGACGCCAGTTGCAATAAGAGAAGCTATGATTTTTGCGAGAAATGAATTTGAAAAAGACAATGGTAACTATGTTATCGAAAATATCCCAACAGCAGTATTTTCGAGTCCAGAAATTGGGACTGTTGGGCTTAACGAGGATCAGGCTTTAAAAAAATACAAAAAAATAGATATATATACATCATCATTTAGACCCCTTTATTACACACTATCAGATATCAATATTAGAACTTACATTAAATTGATTATAGATAATAAGTCTCAAAGATTGGTCGGCTTTCATATGGTTGGGGATGACGCTGCAGAGATTACACAAATAATCTCCACACTAATTAATAAAAAAATCAATAAAAGTGATTTAGATAACACAATCCCTCTTCACCCATCAACGTCAGAAGAAATTATGACGATGAGAGATATGGTAACGAAGGAAATATAAAAAATATATTATTTACGAATATTAATAGCTTGTTATCACAAGTAGCATTATATATATATTAAACGGAATTTATTTATGGAGAAATCTATGCAAAATTGGTCACCTTCAAGTTGGAGAGAGAAACCTATCAGGCATGTGCCAGTCTATGGGCATGAGGTACACCTTCATGAAGTTGAAAAAACTATTGCAACTTATCCACCACTTGTTTTTGCTGGGGAAGCAAGAGATCTAAAAGAAAAGCTTGCTTTAGCGAGCCAAGGAAAAGCGTTTTTGCTCCAGGGTGGTGACTGTGCTGAGTCCTTTGCAGAACATAATCCAGATAACATTAGGGATATTTTTAGATTATTCCTACAAATGTCAGCTGTTTTAATATTTGCGACGTCACTACCTGTAATAAAAGTTGGTAGAATTGCAGGACAATTTGCAAAGCCAAGATCCTCTGACACAGAAGAAGCAAATGGTGAAGAGCTTATAAGCTACAGAGGTGATATTATTAATGGTATTGAATTTGACAAAGCTGCTCGTAACCCCGATCCTGAAAGACTCTTGAAGTCATATAGGCAATCGGCAGCAACTGTAAATCTACTAAGGGCATTTTCTCAAGGCGGATATGCTGATTTGGAGAGAGTTCATAGTTGGACGCTTGATTTTCTTGAAAATTCTCCAATTGGGGAAAAATACTCTGATTTAGCAGAGCAAATCTCAAAATCATTGGGGTTCATGAGGGCCTGTGGTATCACTCCTGAGTCAGTCCCCCAATTAAGAACAACAGATTTGTATACAAGTCATGAGGCTTTATTGCTTGGCTATGAAGAATCAATGACAAGAGTCGATTCAATAACCGATGATTGGTATGCAACATCAGGTCACATGGTTTGGATTGGTGATCGAACAAGAGATCCAAAGGAAGCTCATGTTGAGTATTGTAGGGGGATCAATAATCCCCTTGGAATAAAATGTGGACCATCCCTTGATCCTGAAACCTTAATTACTTTGTTAGATATTCTTAATCCAACTAATGAGCCAGGAAGGATAACCCTCATTGCCAGATTTGGGCATGAAAATGTAGAAAAACATTTACCAGGATTTATAGATATAGTTAAAAAAGAAGATAGAAGCGTTTTATGGTCTTGTGATCCAATGCATGGCAATACAATTAAATCTGAGTCAGGGTTCAAGACTCGCCCATTTGAACTTATAATGAATGAAGTCAGGAATTATATGAAAATTCATAAGGATAAAGGCTCTTTTCCTGGCGGAATACACATTGAAATGACTGGTAAAAATGTTACGGAGTGTGTAGGCGGAGCTGTTCCAATCAGAGATGAAGATTTATCAAGTAGATATCACACGCACTGTGATCCAAGATTAAATGCAGATCAGGCCTTAGAATTGGCATTCTTAGTCGCTGATGAATTGAGCTCGACATTGTAAAAATATTGCTCATGGTAGATGAAATAAAAAATAAAGTTAATATAGCTTTAGCTCAGTGTAATCCAACTGTTGGAAATGTATCCGGAAACTTTGACCTCGTGCTGAAGGCAAGAGATTGTGCAGTAAATGAAAAAGCCGATCTAGTCGTTTTCTCAGAACTTTTCTTATCTGGTTATCCACCTGAGGATTTGGTCCTGAGGAATTCATTTCTTGAGGAAATTACATACTATTTTGAGAAATTGGTAAAAAAAACAGAGGATGGTGGACCAGCAATCCTTATTGGCTTACCAACAATTCAAAAGGACAAGATTTTTAATTCTGCTGCTTTAATTGATAACGGTGAAATAATTGCCATGCAAAATAAAGTTCATTTACCCAATTACGATGTATTTGATGAAGAGAGAATTTTTAGTCAAGGAGAAATGCCCGGTCCTATGAATTTTCGTGGGTTAAAGATTGGTGTCGCGATATGTGAGGATATTTGGTTTGATGATGTTACCGAATGTCTCATGGAGACTGGCTCAGAGTTGCTGGTGATACTAAACGGTTCCCCATATAATCGAAATAAAGAAGAAAAGAGGATGAATGTTGTACTAGAAAGAGTAGTGGAAACCAAACTACCTCTAATTTATGTAAATCAAGTGGGGGGTCAAGACGAACTTGTCTTTGATGGAGGATCTTTTGTAGTAAATCCAGATTATAGCATTGTCACAAAATTATCAAATTTTGTTTCTGAAATTAAGACTACTGAATGGAGAAAAGAAGACGAAAAATGGTTTTGTAGCAGTAATATCCAAGGTCCGAAAACCAATGAATTGATAGATAATTATTCTGCCTGTGTTGTTGGCTTAAGAGATTATATAAAGAAAAATAAATTCTCAGAAGTAATTATTGGATTATCAGGCGGTATTGACTCTGCATTGGTTTCCTGTATTGCCGTTGATGCGCTTGGCCATCAAAATGTTCAATGCGTAATGCTACCATCTAAATATACTAGCGATGAAAGTTTAGACGATGCTATTCAATGTGCAAAAAATCTTAAAATAAGCCCAGATGAGATTGCAATAAATAAAATTGTCGAGACAGCTGAAATGCAGCTTAACCCATTTTTTAAAGATACAGAAAAAGACATAACAGAAGAAAATATACAATCAAGAATAAGGGCTGTATTATTGATGGCATTATCTAATAAGTTCAATCGATTATTGCTGACAACCGGAAATAAATCTGAAATGGCTGTTGGTTACGCCACATTATATGGTGATATGTCAGGTGCTTTTAATCCTATAAAAGATCTCTATAAAACAGAAGTTTATAAGATAGCCGAAATGAGAAATAAAATAAGACCATCAGGATGCCTTGGTCCAGAGGGAGAAGTCATACCGAAAAATATCATTACCAAAGCGCCAACAGCGGAGCTAAGGGAAAATCAGACGGACCAAGACTCATTGCCCGACTACGATATTCTTGATGATATTTTATTTAAATTAATTGAAGAAGAAATGTCTGTTGAAGATATAATTGACTCTGGGCATGATAGTAATTGGGTATCTAAAATACAAAATCTACTTTACATATCTGAGTACAAAAGAAGACAAGCTCCACCAGGTGTAAAAATATCTAACAAAAATTTTGGTAAAGATAGACGTTATCCAATAACTAATAACTTTAGAGATAAAAGTTAGAATTTATGGCAGATAATAAGCTCAGATTTGCTCCAAGCCCTACTGGTGACCTCCACATCGGTAACGCCAGAACATTGATTCTCAACTATGTTTATTCTAAATCAATCTTAGGAGATTTAATCCTGAGAATTGATGATACGGATCAAGAAAGATCTGAGGAAAAATACTACCGCTCCATAATTAAAGATATTGAATGGTTAAAAATTTCACCCTCTGCAATTGAGAGACAATCATCAAAAACTGAAAAATATACAGAAATCAGAGATTACCTAATCAAAGAGGGCCATTTATATCCTTGTTATGAGACAGATGAAGAGTTGAATAGATTAAGAAAAGTCAGCTTATCCAGTGGTCTGCCTCCGATCTATGATAGAGCTTCATTAAAATTAACAAAGGACGAAATAAAAGACTATGAAGCAAATGGTATAAAGCCGTATTGGAGGTTTAAATTAGACAGAAAAAATATAACTTGGAATGACCTTATAAGAGGAGAGCAGAGCATTGCATGCGACTCATTTTCAGATCCTGTCCTGATAAGGGCCGATGGGACATTTTTATACACATTGCCAAGTGTAGTTGATGATATTGATATGGGCATCACACATGTATTAAGAGGTGAAGATCATGTGTCAAACACTGCTACCCAAATTCAATTATTTAAAATTTTGGGTTCAAATATACCAAATTTTGGTCACCATAGCTTGATGGTTCAAAAGGATGGGTCACGCATGTCTAAAAGGATTGGTTCAATGTCATTAAAAGATATTAGAGATCGTGGAATTGAGCCAATGACACTAATTAATTATTGCGCTCGAATTGGCACCTCAGATGCGATAGAAGCGTTTCAATCGATCGGTGAATTAGTTGATGATTACAGCCTAACAAAAATATCGCGTTCACCAGCAAGATTTAGCTTTGATGAACTCATGGGATTAAATAAGAAAATTATACAGAATATTTCATTCCAAGCACAAGAGTCACGGCTCGCTGATTTGGGCATAGATGGAAATGATGCAGAGATGTTCTGGGATACAGTTAAGACAAATATAAATACCGTAAATGAAGCACAAAAATGGTGGAATTTAATAAGTAATGATAAAATAAATATAAACGTCGGAGAAATTAATCGTGATTTTTTAAAAATTGCTCAAGAATCTCTTCCAAATATACCATGGGACAACAAAACATGGTCGATTTGGACAGAGGAAATATCACAAAAAACGGGGCTTAAAGGAAGGGAATTATTTCTACCATTGAGGATTGCGCTAACTGGTGAAAATTCAGGCCCTGAACTTGCAACATTTATATTACTCCTTGGAAGAGAATTAGTCTTAAAGAGGTTAAGTATTTTAGAGTAAAAAAAAATTGATTTTTATTTACAGTGGTGTATAATCGAACGATCGTTCTATTGGTGGCACCATGGTTAAAATCGTATCATATAAAGATTTAGTTGATAAGCTTACAGATATATTCTGTGAATATGGCTATGACGGCACAAGTTTGACAATTTTATCCCAAAATACAGGGTTAGGGCGTGCAAGTTTGTATTATCACTTTCCCGGGGGAAAAGAAGAGATGGCCAACGCGGTATACGAGAAAATATCTCGCGATTTTACAAAATTAGTTTTATCACCTCTCGCGAGCGATCACAATTTTCCAACAAAGATTAAAAATATGTTAGAGGGTATTAATTTATTTTACAATAATGGTCAAAGATCATGCCTTTTGGACGTATTTGCTATTGGTTCAACTAAGGATATTTTCAATTCACAAATAAAGAATGCGGCGCTCTATTGGAAAGACTCGCTCGTTAAAATTATTGAGGACGAAGGAATTGATACTAATAGGGCAATTATGCTGTCAGAAGAAATTATCATTTCAATCGAAGGCGCCCTTGTTTTTGCAAGAGCTACAGGTGATTTTGAGAGTTTTAATAGAGCCCTCGAGAATATATTATTAACTATTACAAAAAATATCTTGGATTAATATATTATGGATATTTTTCTTTATAATTCACTGTCCAAACAAAAAGAGAAATTCATCCCTATAGATCTAGGATCTATTAAAATGTATGTATGCGGGCCAACTGTTTATGATGAACCACATATTGGTAATGCAAGGCCCGTCATTGTCTTTGATTTATTATTTCGATTACTTCGGTATAAATATGGGAATGATAAAGTCAAATATGTTCGAAATATAACAGATGTTGATGATAAAATTAATAAGATAGCATTACAAAAATATCCAGATTTAGATATCAACGAAGCAATACGTGAAATCACCAATAAAATCGAAGTAATATTTAAAGATACTGCAATCAAATTGGGCTGCCTTGAGCCGTCAAAAGAGCCTCGCGCTACAGAACATGTTACTGAAATGATTAATATCATTGATAGCCTATTAAAAAATAAAAAGGCATATGAAAACGAAGGTCATGTAATTTTTGATATTAACTCATACTCTAATTATGGTCATTTATCTAACAAATCAAAGGAAGATTTAATGGCTGGGGTGCGAATTGAAGTTGCAGCCTATAAACGAGATCCTTTAGATTTTGTATTATGGAAACCAAGTGCAGTAAATGAGCCATCTTGGGATAGTCCGTGGGGTAGGGGAAGACCTGGTTGGCACATAGAATGCTCTGCTATGTCCGCAAAATATTTAGGCGAGGTTTTTGATATTCATGGTGGGGGTATCGATCTTGCTTTTCCCCATCACGAGAATGAAATTGCTCAATCATGCTGCTACAATGATAACGACAAAATGGCAAATTATTTTATTCACAATGGAACTCTGAATATTGAAGGTAAAAAAATGTCTAAGTCAGCTGGTAATGTAACGTTGTTGACGGACACGCTTCAAAACTACCACGGTTCTATTATAAGACTAAATATGCTTCGAACACACTACAGACAACCAATTGATTGGACAGAAAGAAGTCTTCAACAAACAGAAAATGTAATACGAAAATGGTTATCAGCGGCTAAAGATATAAATACTGAAGCTAATAAAGAAGTTCCAAAGGAGGTATATGAGTCACTTTTTGATGATATGAATACTCCAATGGCTATTACTCACATGCATGAATATTTTAATAAACAAGAGTATAATAAACTTTATGCGTCATTAGATTTTTTGGGTATTGATCTGAAAAGTTTCAATAATAGCATCAAAAAAAATCAAAAAATATCTAAGATTAATGAAGAAGAAATACATGTATTGATTGAGGAAAGAAATTTGGCTCGCGCAAATAAAGATTTCAAAAAATCAGATGAAATAAGAAATAAGCTTGAAATAATGGGAATTAGGCTTAAAGATATGGAAAATGGAACTGTATGGGAGCAAATTGAGTGACCAAGGATAATTTATATATATTTGATACCACGCTAAGAGACGGTAATCAGACGCCTGGCGTTGATTTCACGCTTGATGATAAGAACAGAATATCAAATATTCTAGACGAGCTTGGCGTCGATTATATCGAAGGTGGATACCCAGGAGCAAACCCAATTGATACAGATTTTTTTAACGCGCTACCAGACCTTAAAAAATCAAAATTTGTATCATTTGGAATGACAAAAAGACCTGGGAGATCGATATCAAATGACCCTGGTTTTAATGATCTTTTATCAAATAAAGCAGACGCGATATGTTTTGTAGCAAAATCTTGGGATTTTCATGTTGAAAAGGCTCTTGGCTGCTCACTCGATGAAAATCTAGCTTCAATAACAGAGTCAGTAAAAGAGGCATCAAAAACACATTCAGAAGTTATGGTCGACTGCGAACATTTTTTTGATGGATACAAAAAAAATAAAATATACGCGCTCGCTTGCGCAAAAGCAGCTTTCGACTCGGGGGCAAGATGGATTATTTTATGTGATACAAATGGTGGTACATTGCCTGATGAAGTATCTGAAATTGTGAGTGATGTGTGTAAAACGGTGTCTGGAGATCACCTCGGTATCCATGCCCATAATGATACTGGTAATGCAATAGCAAACAGTCTTGCCGCTGTTCAATCTGGCGTTCGTCAGATTCAAGGAACCCTCAATGGTATTGGTGAAAGGTGTGGAAATGCAAATCTCATCACGCTAATACCAACTTTACTATTAAAGGAGAGGTTTAATAAAAATTTTAATATATCTATTACAAAAGACTCACTAAAGAATATCAGAAAAACAAGCCTTATCATCGATGATATTATGAATAGGGCGCCTAACAAACAGGCCCCATATGTCGGTGATAGTGCATTTTCAACAAAAGCGGGTATTCACGCATCCGCAATTGTAAAAGATCCTAAAACTTATGAGCATGTGGATCCAAAATTAATCGGAAATGATAGAAAACTTCTGATTTCTGACCAAGGTGGACGTTCGAATATTTTATCATCTTTAAAAGATATTGGTTTCAATGTAGATAAAGATGACTCTAGGATAGCAGATTTATTAAATATTGTTAAAGAACGTGAAGCCGCGGGCTATACATATGAGAGCGCGCAAGCATCATTTGAGCTCTTGGCTCGAAGTATTTTTGGTAAATCAAAGGATTTTTTCAATGTTGAAAGTTTTCGTACTCTTGTAGAAAGAAGGAACAATGCAAAGGGTGAGCTCATAACTGTATCTGAAGCGACTGTAAAGCTAGAAGTCGATGGTGAGAGGTTTATCTCATCAGGTGAAGGTAATGGACCGGTTAATGCTATTGATAATGCTTTGAGGAAAGATCTTGGTAAGTATAACAAATATCTCAAGAATACGAAGTTAGTAGACTATAAAGTTCGTGTTTTATCCGGAGGTACAGGTGCTGTTACGCGTGTACTTGTCGAGTCTGCTGATACTGAGACCAGTGAGAGGTGGGTTACCATAGGCGTATCGCCAAATATAATGGATGCATCATTTCAAGCTCTTTACGACTCTATAAATTATAGATTAATACACTCAAAGGCTTATAATATAGCCTAGTGATCGGGCGCTTCAATCAATTTTAGTATATCGCTTGCGTTGCTGGCGATTGAATAATTTATGCGAGATAAATCGCTGAGGTATTTAAATTTATTTAGGTGAATGAGTAAATCTATATACGGAGTCCAAAATTCTTCGAAATTTCCAATAATTACTTTTTTAGTATGAACCCCAAGTTGGTTCCAGGTCAAGACTTCTGTCATCTCATCAAGGGTGCCAATACCACCAGGTAAGACAAGAAAAATATCAGATAAGCTGTACATTGTCAGCTTTCGTTCATGCATGTCTTTAGTTTCTATTAGCCTGTGGAAGCCAATATTCCTATCAATATATTTCATGAGAAACTTAGGCACAATTCCTGTTACTTTGACACCCTTATTTATCATTGATCGTGCCGCATGACCCATGAGACCTTTATCGCCTCCGCCATAAACCATATTAATTTTTTTTTCTGAAAATAACTCACTGAGATGTGTAACTTCATCTAGGAAGCGATTTTCAGGATTAAATGTGCTACAAAAAATACATACAGTTTTGGTCATTTGAACACCATATTAATTATTAATAGAAATTTATATACCTTATCCGGATAGAAAATACTTTAATTTGCTTTTTATAATACTATAATAAAATAAAACATTAAGTGATTGTTTCCAATGTTTAACAATAAAAAAAATTTATCTATTCTAGCATTTTTTCTATTAGTCTTATTCCTTTTTATTTTCCAATACTTATCGTCTCAGAAACAAGAAGATGCCATTATGACTGAGGACGAAGTTATTACAAGAACATCCGAAGTAGGCCAAAAAAGTATGGATGAAGCCAAAACAGAAACTTTTCCCGTCGAGAAAGCCCAGGGTTCATTTGACGTTGTCAGGATAGATAATGACGGTGTATCTGTCTTAGCTGGAAAATCACCTCCAAATCAAATAATTAAGATCTATAAAGATGATTTTTTGATAGCAGAAGGTTTATCTGATACCCAAGGGAATTGGGTTATAACTCTTGATGATAATATTCCCAATGAGGTTTTGAATTTGAAAATTTCAACGACCAATCCAGGGGATCAAATCGAGGTTTTCTCGGATCAAATTGTAACAATTATGCCAAATAAAATAGTTGATAAAGCAGAGAATTTATTAAGTGATGAAAATATTGTACTTTTGACCCAAGATGATAAAGCTAGTCAGATATTATCCAATGATCCAAGTTTTTTACAAGATGAAACAATCGTTAATATTCAAAGCATCGACTATAATGAAGAAAATTTGGTATTGGGCGGTAATGCTGAAGCGAATAAAGAGGTAAACGCATATATTGATAATGAGTATGTTGGTACCGCAATCTCTGATAAATTAGGCAAGTGGACATTAAATATAGATGATAACATCGTACCTGGTGAATATGAGATTAGAGCTGATATGGTCGATGATGAAAGATTTGTTATCGCAAGAACATCAACCAAATTTACCAGATTATTCGATGATGTGGACGGTAATTTTGGGATAAATACTATAACTATTGAACCGGGGGATAATTTATGGAATATCTCAAGGACAAAGTATGGAACCGGAATGCAATATACGGTTATTTACTTGGCTAATTCAAACCAGATAGTTGATCCAGACCTTATATTTCCTGGGCAGGTTTTAATGGTTCCTGGTTCTTAACTTTTAGCATCTTCCTATTTTTTATAACATAAGGCATTACTAATAATGTTGGCAATAATATTAGCGTCAGTATAGTGGAAAAAGAGAGTCCAAATATTATCGCTGTTGACATCTGAACCCACCATGATGAAGTTATTCCGCCCACTAAAACGTCACGCCCAATAAAATCAAATGTTATTTGCGTTGCCATCGGGATTAATCCCATAATTGTTGTTATTGTTGTTAGAAGAATTGGCCTAAATCTCTCATTGGCAGTTTGAATGACAGACTTTATGGGATCTTTCATTTCTTTGAGATTTGTGTTGTAAGTATCTATAAATACAATTGCATTATTTACTACAATTCCTGCAAGTGCAACAATACCTGTTCCAGTCATGATTATTGAAAATGTTTGACCCGTTATTAATATACCCAACATAACTCCAAATACTGATAAAATTACAGTGAAGAGGGTTAGGAATGTTTGGTAAAAACTATTGAACTGTGTAATAAGAATTATGAACATCAATGCAAGTGCTGCTATTGCAGCCTTACTGAGAAAATCACCAGCCTCTTTTTGTTCTTCATCCGCTCCACGAAATTTAAATTTAAGATCTTCAGGCCATTGCTGAGTCGATAGCCATTGTTCAATCTCACCAACTTTTTGATCTGTGTTAACGCCATAATCAGTATTGGCTTTTACAACAAAGGCAAATTTACCATTTAACTTACTGATGTTTGGAACTGAGTCACGGTAAGATTTAGTTATGATATTACTGATTGGAATTGAACCCACCTGTGTCTCAATGCTCAGCTGGTCTAATTGATCTATATTTCTATCACTTTTTGGAAGTCTAGCGCGGATTTCAATTTCGTCCTCTGAATCATCTGGCCTAAAGTTGCCAACCAAGACCCCATTAGTTACAAGTCTTATTACAGAACCAATTGTAGCAACGTCTGTGTTGTAGATGCCAGCCTTTTCTCTGTCTACATTAACAGTCCACTCTACACCCGGCAGAGGTCGTGTATCCTCAATATCCTTAATACCATCAAGGTTATTATCAAAGTAACTTCTAATTTGCTTGGTGGCTTTGAATGCATTTTCATAATTTGCTGAAGTTACCTCAAGTCTGATATTTTTACCCGTAGGGGGCCCTCCTTCAACTTTTCTTATCTCAACGTTGATCCCCGCGATACCTTTAGTATTTTCTATGATCTCATCAAAAATCTCTCTCGCCTTCCTTCTCTTTTCAAAATCTAACAATTCAATACTTATTTGACCTATCGCATCAACTGGTACATCTTGCTGATCGGCAGGACTGCCACCACTATCAATTTTAGATTTTGTATTTATATTTTCAATGCCAGGTACGTTCAGAACTGCCGCCTCAACTTCTTCAATCATTTTTTTGCTTTCGTGTAATGATAGATTGCCTCTGGCTGAGATAAATATTACTGCCTCTTCTGGTTCTTGATCGACAAAGTAATCAACACCATTATTAAACTTAACAAAGCTACTCATTATGATATAACCCAATACTAATGCGGATATTAGCACTACAAATGGACGCCTGATTACAGTCTCAACAACTTTCCCGTATAGCGTCTCATCGTAGTTTGTAATTTTTTGATACGCATTATCTGCATTATCCCCCCCTACAGACCCTATTACTGGAATGAAGATTAAAGCGGTCGCCAAAGCTGAGCTCAATACAATTATGACCATAATTGGCAAATAACTCATGAATTGTCCAGCTACGCCAGGCCATAATAACATGGGTAAGAATGCAGCTAATGTTGTACCAGTTGATGCAACAATTGGCCAAAACATTCGCTTGGATGCATTCAGGAAAGCATCTCTGCGTGGTGATCCTCTTTCTGTAAGTTTTTTAGAGTATTCAACAATAACGATAGCGCCATCAACCAGCATACCAACGGTCAGAACAAGACCAAATAGCACCATAATATTTACCGTCATACCAAGTAAATTTACAATAAGAAAACTTATGGTAAAAGTAATTGGAATACCAATGCCAACAAGCAGCGCGGGACCGACTCCCAGAACTGCAATTACAGTTATCATGACCAGCACTACCGCCGTTAAAATAGCTGCCTCAAGCGATTTCAAGACTTCAAAAATATTTGTTGATTGATCAAACGAATAGTCAACCTCTATAACATCTGGCCAGTCTTTTGTGTAGTTATCGACAACCAATCGAACATTCTTATTATTTTCAATGATATTCACGCCCAATCTTTTAACAACTTCAATTGATATTGCTTGTTTGCCATTAAATTTACTGAAATCGTTTTGATCAGCATAAGTTCGCTTAATTTCAGCAACTTCACCAAGTGTGATTATAATATCCCCATTTCTTTTTACAGGGATTGAATAAACATCTTGAATGGTCTTGAATAGGCCTGGAACTTTTATGCTAAATTTGCCATTCTCACTCTCTACAGCGCCCGCTGATACAACTTTATTGTTTTGATTGATGGCATTGATTAGTTCAAGAGCTGTCAGGTTATAAGACTCAAGTTTTGATGTGTCAATGATAACCTCAACCATCTCATCTCTTGCGCCAGCTAAGTCGGCGCTCAATACTGAGTCCAGCTCTTCAATCTCATCTTGAAGGTTATTGGCGTATTTATTAAGTGTGCGTTCCGGCACATTACCAGATACTGTAACGATTATCGATGGTATGAGGGCAAAATTAATTTCCACAACTTTTGGCTCTTTTGCCTCATCGGGTAGTTCAGACTCAACTTCAGATATTTTTGAACGAATATCAGCCAATGTTTTTTCATTATCAATTTTGATATCAAACTCCAAGATTACAGCTCCATAATCTTCGGCCCCAATTGATTGTATCTGCTTTAGCCCATCCATTCCCTTTAGTTTATTTTCTAGTGGTCGAAGTATAAGCCTCTCTGAGTCTTGGGAACTTATTCCCGGCTGAGGGACGGATACATAAAATACAGGTATATCTATGTCAGGGTTTGACTCCTTTGGTATTGTTATGTAGGAGTAAATACCACCGATGATTAAAGCCAGCAAAAGTGTGATGATCGTTCTTGGCTGTGAGTGTAATATGTCAATGAACTTGTTCATATTTAGCCGGTCACGTCTTGCACTGCATTCACAATATCACCAGACGTAACAAAATCTTGACCAACCGTGATAACTCTTATTGTCGGCGGTAAGTCAGTTACATAAGCACCTTCATTATTTAGATTAGATACTTTCACCTCAATAAATTCAACAACATTCTCTTTTGATATAATTTTAATGCCAATGTTTCCATCGTCACTAAGGCTCAAAATAGAAGATGGTATGAGATGTGAATTTTTAATTTGATTACTGACGAATATCTCTGCTGTTGTTCCAACTTTGATTTGGTTATTAGGATTATCTATGGCTACTTCAACTGTGAATGTTCTTGTATCTGGATCTGCAATGCTTGATATATAATTTATTTTACCTTCTAAAACAGTTCCCCCAATCAGCTGGACTTTTGCAGGCGCGTCTGTGTTCAGCTTTGATATATTCTTTTCCGAGACGTTACCTTTTACGATTATTGGATCACTATCCATCAGTACAGCACAAATTTCACCATTTGTAGCTAATTCACCTACTTCAATATTTATGTCGTTTATTATTCCGTCTATCGGCGCTTTGACATTTAAATATTCTTTATTTAGTTCCGCGTTTCGATAATCTGCCTTCGCTTTTTCATAGCTTGCCTCAAGAGAGTTTAAACTATTTTCGGATACAAAACTTTTTTGGGCCAACTTTAGCTGACTTTCATATTTTGATTTAGTGTCATTTAAATTAGCCCTTGCAGCTTCAAGTAATTCGTATTTATTCTGTGTCTCAAGAGCGCAGATAGTCTGCCCCTTCTTTACATTTTGCCCTTTTTTAAAGTAGATATTTTCAACTTTTCCATTTGTTTGCATACTAAGTTCGACAATAGAGTCAGCCTCAGTTTTACCAATTATTTTGAATATATCAGTGAAATCAGAGGCATTACTTTCAATGTACTTCACTATAAAATCATTCACTTTTGTATCGTTTTCGGTAACATCTATATTCTCCGAGTCATCACCAAAATAACCAGAGCCAACCCAAAGTCCTATCAGGGTAAGGATTAAGATTGCCGAAAATATTGATTTTTTTTTCATTATTTATCGATTTTTACGAATTCAACTGAATAATATACGTTTTCGGTTCAATTTTAGGTTAACTAATAATTTTATCTAACCATATTTGTGAAGAGCTTTATTGGCATTTTTCTCTCCTTTGGTAGATGTTTAGTGAAGTATACATTTATAATTTTAAATATCAATATGATAAGCAAAGTGATTGATATGAAGTAAACAGCAATAATTGGGTAGGGGACAAAGGGGTTAAATGTCTTATCTGCAAAATAGCTCGCATAATATAATGCATCTCCAGATTGCCTCCATGCAGGGAAACTGCTGAAAAATACAAGTGTCGTCGCGTGAAAGAGAAATATAGCTTCGTTAGTATAAGAGGACCATGAGTTTCTGAGCATTGTTGGAATGATAATTTTTCTATATTTTCGTCTCGTTGATAGACCAAAAGCCTCAGCGGCTTCAATATCATGTTTTGGGATAGACTTTAAAGCGCCATAAAAGATTTCAGAGCTGTATGCGGTTGTATTTAGGAATAAAACAAGTACAGCACCAAGCCAGGCTTTTGTTAGCCATGAGGTTTCGACGGTAATGGTTGTGAATAAGAGATTAATATCAAAACCAATTTTCGGGAGCAAGACAAAGATCTCATAGGCACAAAAAAACTGGATAAATAAAGGAGACCCTCTAAAAATAAATACATATATATCAATTGCCTTTGATAGGAATCTGTATTTGTTGAATCTTATAATAGCAGTAAGAATCGCAAATATGAAACCAAATGCAAGCGCTATAATACAAAAATATAAGTTCCAAATCACACCACTTCCAATTAAAACAAATTGGTCACATAGAGTTATGTCACTTTTGGGTAGAAGCTTTTCTCCTATCCCAATTGATCTCAGGGCATAATCTTCTATTGTTGCATTACAAATCATTATCAGCCTCTAAATTGGTACATATATTTTTTTAGATATTCTATTCAAAATTAATTCACTTATTTTTGTAAGTAGAAGATAGAAAACTAACAGCGAAAGAAAATACCAGACCCTCCAATCCGGATGTGGATATTGAAATATTGAGGTCTTGGATCCCCCTAACTCTCTTGCCCAATAAACGACATCTTGAATTCCTAATAGAAAGAGTAGGGGTGTTGATTTTATTAGTAACATCCAAAGGTTTGATAGGCCAGGAAGTGCATACCTCCACATCTGTGGAAAGATGATACTGGTGTATATCTGTTTCCGAGACATTCCGAAAGATTTACCTGTTTCAATTTGTGATTGGGGAACAGAATTCATTGCTCCGTAAAAAGTATTTGCAGCAAATGCGCCATAAACAATCGTAAATGAGAATACGGCAAGCAAAAAACCGTAAATATCATGAATCCATTGTGGGTCTGAATTTAGTGGAAGTTTTGCAGCACCGCAGACAACAAAGTCGCTTCCTTGCCATACGCTATCCACAATTTCAGGGCATTTAATCTTATGTCTCGTGAATTCAATTAATTGATCAATAGTGATAGGAATAAATAAAAAGAATATTATATCAGGTATACCTCTAACAATATTTGCATAGGCTTTACTAAATAATCTAAGTAGTAAGAATTTTGACTTAATTGCTACAGCTGCTAAAAGACCAAGTAGTGCCGCGAGGGGGGCCGTTATAAATAACAACAGAATAATTAAGCCAAATGATTTGTAGAATAATAGATGTTTACCATTAGTGAGATAGCAACTGAACCACTCAAAAGTTGATAAAACGTCTGGATCAGTGCAATACTCAAACATAAAAAATCATTATTATTTGTTTGGGAGGCTTTAGAGCCTCCCGAACTAATTAGAATAGAGATGCCTCATCCCCAAACCATTTCTCGATTAGGGTATTTAGGCTTCCATCCGCTTTCATTGAGTCAATTGCAGCATCAAATGTATCTTTAAGATCACTATCTGACTCTCTGATACCCATTCCAACGCCGCCGCCAATGTAGACGTCCTGTCCAATGAACTTAAGACCACCATTTGACTCAGCTACAATTGGGGCCAAGAATGATTTATCAGCCATTACTGCTTCAACTTCACCATTTCTCAAAGCTGAAATAGTCTCATCGGGAGTTGCAAATTCGGCAAGAATTGCGCCTGATTCAGCAACGTGACTTGCTTGGATTGTTGCAGTTTGTGCAGCAACCACACCAATATACGCGGCTTTGTTACCATCACCTGTCGTTATATATGCCGATGGATCTGGTTGAAGATAATTTTGCGTAAAATCAATAACTTCATCTCTCTCAGCTGTAATAGACATACCAGCTATGATTGTATCGTAGTTACCAGATACCAGATTTGGAATAATTGAGTCCCAATCGTTTTGTACCCACTCACAGTCTAATCCAGCTCTATCACAAAGTTCATCTCCAAGATCTCTTTCAAAGCCATCAATTTCTCCATTATCATTAATGAAGTTGTATGGTGGGTATGCACCTTCTGTCCCCATTCTCACAGTATCAGCATTAGCTGGCACATAAATAAAGGCAAGAAGGATTGCGCTAAATAGTAATTTTTTCATAACATACCTCTCATGTGTTACTGAAACTGACAGTCTCCAAAAATTTTTTTAGCCTGTCTGTTTTAGTATTATTAAAAATAACGTCAGGGCTACCTTTTTCAACGATTTTCCCTTCGTCCATAAACAGTATATAGTTAGATATATCTTTTGCAAGTTTCATATCATGTGTGACCAAAATCATTGTTCTATTCTCGTTCGCAAGCCTCTTAATAACCCTTACAACTTCATGTTCAAGTTCTGGATCAAGAGCTGATGTGGGCTCATCAAAGAGAATGATTTCTGGACTCATGGCCAGCGCTCTTGCAATGGCGGCTCTTTGTTGTTGTCCACCAGATAAATTTGCAGGGTACTCATTTAGTTTGTCTTCCAAACCAACTCTAGTAAGGACATCTCTTGCGCGTTCAAGCGCCTCTGATCGCCTCATTTTCAAGACTGAAGTTGGTGCTTCTGTAACATTTTGTATGACAGTCATGTGGGACCAAAGATTAAATTGTTGAAAGACCATAGATACTCTTTTTCTTAAATCATTAATATTTTCTTTTATTATTTTTGATTTGTTACTAATTTCATCATTTACAATTACATTTCCATTGAAATATATTTCACCAGAGTCAATCTTTTCAAGCTGGTTGATGCATCGCAAGAGTGTAGACTTTCCTGAACCAGATGAGCCAATAATTGTAATAATTTGCCCAGTTTTTGCAGATAAATCTACTCCTTTTAGGACTTTGAGTTCACCATATGATTTATGTATATTTCTGAGCTCTAGTGTTGTTGATTGTTCCATAATGTGCCCACTATATTGATTCAATGTGTGTTAAAAAATACATAGTGTAATTATATCTTATTAAGTTACCAAATGATACCCAATATCACTTTTTGCTTTTTTTGGCATAGCTCACTTGACAGCATTAAAAATAGATGTTTGATATCATTTAGCAAAGGAGATAATAATGGATGCAATAAAAAATCTAACAGAGAGGTCATCGTCTGGTCGCCTTGCCCCTCCTATTCCATCACGAGAAGAGCTAGAATTAGTATATAGGGCGGCACTAAGGGCACCGGATCATAAAAATTTGAAGCCTTCCCGTTTTATAGAGGTGAGTGGTGACGGACTGACAAAGCTATCAAATATTTTTGTTGAATTTGCCAAACAAAATTTATCAGAAAAGGGTGAAGAGCAAATAGAGAAGTATCAGCGAATGCCTTATCGTTCACCTTTAATTATAATTCTTGTGTCTGCATTTAAGCAAGAAAAGGGTGTGCCTGAAATAGAGCAAATGATGTCAACTGCTTGCTCGGCACAATCAATGCTACTAGCGCTAAATGCTCTAAATTACTCTGGCATGTGGCGGACGGGTAAACTGTCGTTTAATCGGTCAATATCAAATCTATTGGGGCTTGCTGATAATGAGTCAGTTATTGGCTACTTGTATGTCGGCACTAATGTTGGTCCAGAAAAAAAAATTGAGACACCAGATAGCAACAATTTTGTTGAGATTTGGGATTAGATTAACGAAATTGATTATTAATTTCTTCTAATTCTTCGCCCCCAGGACATAGATCATTCATTGAAAGTGAGTTCAATGGTTTTGAGGACGTGTTGAGTGTATCATGTAGATCAGACTTATCGGGATCGACATATAATAGTCCTGTCGTGACTTTACCGTCACTCCTATTATTCCTAAGTGTATTTAATACTTTATGAGGATCGGTAGGATCGTGATCTGCCCCGAGTTTTTTAAAACTAATATCATTACCGTTGTGAAGTTTTATAGTAACTGTCTCACCCTCTGCATATGAGGTATTAATTGTCTCTTCTTCTGGTATAAAGTCGAGCTCACCAAAAAGCGATCTGTGCTCGCGTATATAATCATAACTCTTTGTTGAATATCCATGATTATTGAAAGTTACACACGGCGATATAACGTCAATGAATGAAAAACCGTTATATTGAAGGGCGGATTTCAATAAAGGGACGAGTTGTTCTTTATCTCCTGAAAAGCTCCGTGCTACAAAACCAGCACCAAGTTCAATTGCCATTATGGCCAAGTCTATGGCACCAAATGGGTTGTCTAGACCTTTCTTATTCTTTGATTCTTTATCATTTGTTGCTGAGAACTGACCTTTTGTAAGACCATAGGTCCCATTGTTCTCACATATGTATGTTAAGTTTAGCTGTCTTCTTATTGCGTGACAATACTGACCAAGACCAATAGATGCAGTGTCACCGTCACCAGAAACACCTATATATACCAAGTCTCTGTTAGCTAAGTTTGCGCCGGTTGCTACGGATGGCATTCTACCATGCACGGAGTTGAAACCATGTGCGTTATTTAAAAAATAGTTTGGCGTTTTTGATGAGCAACCGATACCTGATAGCTTCGCAATTTTATGTGCTGGTAATGATAATTCATAACATGCATCAATTATTGAAGCTGTAATTGAGTCATGACCACATCCAGCGCATAAAGTAGAAACAACACCTTCATAATCACGATACGTCAAACCTATTTCGTTTGTCGGTAGCGATGGATGCCTAAATATTGGTTTTTTTATATATGTCATTTGCTATACTATCTTTATTGGTGGTGAATTTGCCGCTTTTATATTCTTATTATTATTTATAATCTCAGTAATATTGTTTACAATAAAATTAGCAGTTAGAGGCATGCCATCATAGTTTAGTATCGAGATTAATTTATTTGTATCTAAATCTTCTTCAGAAATTAGGAGTTTTTTCATCTGTGCATCACGATTTTGCTCAAGCACGAATACAAATTCATGGTCGTTTATAAAATCAACAACTGATTTTGAGAAGGGAAATGCTCTAATTCTCAGATGATTTATACCAATGCCATTTCTTGTTAAATCTTGCATAGCATCATTTAGTGCAACATTCGTACTACCGAAGTTAATTATTCCAATTTTTGATTTTGGGCTATTTAAATTTATTATTGGGTGCGGCAAATACTCTTTAGCTGTATCGAATTTTTTTGTAATCCTGTCAAGCATTTCAGCGTGTATCATTCCATTCTCGGTGTATCCACCTGTATCTGTATGTGATGTCCCTCTAGTGAAGTACGAGCCATAGTCTGGATGTGTAGCAGGTATGGTCCTGTAGGGTATTCCATCACCGTCGACATCTCTATAGCGCGCAAATGATTTTAGCTTTTCAATATCCTCTGAGGTCACAAGTTTACCACGATCGTGTGAATAATTATCATCCCATTTAAACTGATCAACAACCCAGTCGTTCATTCCAATATCAAGGTCACTTAATACCATAATCGGTGTTTGAAATTTTTCAGCGTAATCAAATGCCTTGTATCCAAACTCAAAACATTCATTCGGGTCGGACGGTAATAATAGTATATGTTTTGTATCACCATGTGATGCATAAGCGCATGTCAAGATATCTGATTGCTGTGTTCTTGTTGGCATTCCTGTTGATGGACCACCTCTTTGAATATTAAATAATACAAGAGGTATTTCGGCAAAATAGGCTAACCCTAAAAATTCACCCATCAGTGAAACACCAGGTCCCGATGTGGATGTGAAAGCTCTAGATCCATTCCAATTTGCACCAATGGCCATTCCAACAGATGACAGTTCGTCTTCTGCTTGAATTACTGCAGCATTTATATTCCCGTCTTTATCTTTGCGTAATTTGTTTGCATGCTTTTCAAAAGCCTCAACTAGAGATGTGGATGGAGTAATTGGATACCAAGATGCAACGGTAGCACCACCGTAAAGCGCCCCAAGTGCAGCTGCTTCATTCCCATTAATCATTATCTTATTCGCGTTTCTATTACATTTTCTCACTTGTTTGTCCAAGGGATATTCGATGTTGTCAGCAACGTACTTTCTACCAATTGTTAGAGCTTTTAAATTTGCATCAAAGAGATTTTGTTTTCCCTTAAACTGTTCTGATAATAGTTTTTCTATTACATCAATATCGATTCCAATAAGTAGGCTCAAGCCTCCTAAGTATACAATATTTTTGAATAACTGCCTCTGTCTTTGATCGGTATATTCTGCTGCACACAGTTTTGCTATTGGGATACCAATGACTCTGATATCATCTCTATCAAATTTTCTTTGAATACTATTATCATATATAAAGGTTCCACCACTTGCTACCTCATCAATATCACTTGCATAAGTTTGAGCGTTCATAGCAACCATAACATCGACTTTTTCCTTACGTGCTAATTTTTCACTTTCCGAAATAGTAATTTCATACCATGTGGGAAGCCCTTGTATGTTTGAAGGAAATATGTTTTTTGCAGATATTGGAATTCCCATACGGTAGAGGGACTTTGCACAAAATGTATTAGCGCTGGCAGACCCAGAACCATTTACATTTGCAAATTTAATTACCAACTCGTTGTATGTTATGTTACTCGACATATTCAAATATACTGCTTTTATCAGCGTGTGCCTCTATGTATGTGAATTTTTGCATATCCCAAGCCCCTGTTGGGCATCTTTCCGCACAAAGACCACAGTGCAGGCACATATCTTCATCTTTAACCATAACTCTTCCTGTCTTTAGATTATCAGAAACCAAAATATCTTGTGACAAATTTAGAGCGGGTACAGTTAATTTTTTTCTAAGGTTTTCTTCAGTATCATTCTGTGTAAAGTTTATGCAATCAATTGGACAAATATCCACGCAAGCGTCACATTCGATACATAGGCTTTCAGAAAATACGGTTTGAATATCGCAATTTAAACATCTTTGAGCTTCTTCAAAAGCTAATTTTTCATCATAACCTAGCTCAACTTCCATGTTGAGATCAGTCAGGGATAATTCTTTTTCTGCATGTGGGACTGCAAATCTATCAGAGTTTGATATATCATTTGGGTATGACCATTCATGAATACCCATTTTCTGACTTACAAGATTTGTGAGTGGGCTTGGTCTATCCTCTAAATCCTTGTTATTACAAAAATGATCTATGGATATTGCTGCTTGGTGGCCATGTGCAACAGCCCAGATAATGTTTTCGGGTCCCCAAGCGGCATCACCCCCAAAAAAAACTCTTGGTAAGGTTGATTGGAAGGTAACTTTGTTAACCTCAGGTTGATTCCATTGATTGAATTCAATACCAATATCTCTCTCAATCCATGGAAATGCATTTTCTTGACCGATTGCGAGGAGTACATCATCACACTCAAAGAAGATTGTCTCACCAGTTGGGATTAGTTTCCTTTTTCCGTCTTTATATTTTGCTTCCATTTTTTCAAAGAGCACACCTTTCAATTTTCCATTTTCATGAACAAATTCTTTAGGGGAGTGATTATCAAAAATTGGAATTCCTTCTAGCTCAGCTTCTTCGATTTCCCAGTCTGAAGCTTTCATGTCAGCCTTAGGACTTCGGACGGTCACTTTGACATCTTTTCCTCCAAGTCTGAGTGATGTCCTACAGCAATCCATTGCAGTGTTGCCCCCACCAATAACGACAACCTTTTTACCAATTTTATCTACATGTTTAAATGCCACACTTGTAAGCCAGTCAATCCCCACATGTATATTACTGCTGGCTTCTTCCCTACCTGGTATATCAAGATCTTTACCTTTTGGGGCACCTGTGCCAATAAATATTGCATCATAATCTTGTTGAATTATTGACTTGAGACTTTTAACTTCTTCGTTGAATTTTTTCACAACACCAAAGTCTAAAATTCTATCCACTTCTTCATCGATAACACCTACTGGTAGCCTGAAGGATGGAATATTAGTTCTCATGAGCCCACCAGCTTTTGGATCTTTCTCATACACAGTGCAGTCATAACCAAGTGGCATTAGATCCCTCGCTACTGTCAGTGATGCTGGACCGCCACCAATTAATGCAATCTTTTTACCATTTTTTTTGCTTGGTATTTCTGGTAATAGACTGCTTACGTCAGACTTATTGTCCGCTGCCGCTCTCTTAAGTCTGCATATTGCTACTGGCTCTTCCTCTACTCTTACTCTGCGGCATGCAGGCTCGCAGGGTCTGTCACATGTTCTTCCCAGAACTCCGGGAAAGACATTTGATTCCCAGTTGATCATGTACGCTTCAGTGTATTTTCTTTGAGCGATTAACCTGATATATTCAGGCACCGGTGTATGTGCAGGGCACGCCCATTGACAATCTACAACTTTATGATAGTAATTTGGATTTTTTGTATCTGTAGGCTTCATCATTTTTGATTAGTATTAAACCACTTGAGATATTTTGTATACAGTAAAATTATCAATCTAACAATAAATCTGATAAGAATATTTTCTATAATTTATATATACATAAATATTTACATATCAATAGTTAATTCAAATTAAATAAATAATTTTTTTACATAATTAATCTAAATTTCACATGGACAATAAATACAAAAATATATATAAAAAATACTTAACAAAAGGGGGTAAGAATGGACAGATTAAATGTAGGAATAATCGGCACAGGATGGTGCGGGGGTATTAGGGCTGAGGCATCCGCAAAAAATGGCTTAGTTGATCAGCTCCATATTTGTGAAATAAGAGAAGATAGATTGAAAGAGGTAGCCGATCTTACTAATCCGACCAGTGCAACCCTTGATTACAAAGACTTATTAAAAAACGACGATATTCATGCAATAATGATATCAACAACTCCAGAGAGTACACACTATCCAATCGCAAAAGAGACTCTAGAGGCGGGTAAGCATCTATTACTCGAAAAACCAATCTCAAGAACACTCACTGAAGCGGATGAGCTAATCAGTCTTGCGGAAAAAAATAAAGTTCAATTTACAATTGGTTATTCTCAAAGATTTCGATCTAAGTATGCTTATGTTCGTGAAAAATTTATAGATGGAACACTGGGAGAGCCTGTGAGTGTTTTGATATCAAGAAATATTACAACGCAACTTTCCAAGAGAATAACAGGAAGAACAAGACTATCTCCAGCAGCAATGGAAGCTACACATGACCTTGATTACGCACTTTGGTGTCTTGCCCCAAGAAAACCTGTTAAAGTCTATTCACAGCAAGTAGAAAAAGTTCTTATAAAAAATTCAAACTCAGCAGATTGTCAGTTCATAATGGTGACGCTCGATGATGGGACAGTTGTTACAGTTGGTGCTGGATGGGTATTACCACCAAGTTATCCCAATTACTCATCAACCAAAATGGAATTTATTGGGTCAAAGGGCGCGATTATTCTAGATGATACACACAATGATGTAACGATAATGACCGGTGAAAGAGGAATTGAATATCCAATGTCATCGATGCCAGGTGAACCAGTCGGTCACGTGAATGCCGGTCCTATGGCTGAGGAAACAAATAATTTTATCGACGCGATCCTGTTCAATAAGCCTGTAATAGTGAAACCTAGGGAGGCAAGGGTTGTTATGGAATTATATCAGGCAGCGGACCTCTCTGCTGAAAGAGGCGAGCCAATTAATCTGCCCATCAATATAGACCCACTTGAAGCGGGGCAAGCTTAATGAAAGATATTGGATTAGCAGTTATCGGTTGTGGTACAATTGGGAGAATTAGAGCTGAATTAGCCCGCGACTATCCTGGTATTAAATGGCTTGGACTGTGTGATATCCGGAAAGAAGTAGCTGAGAAATTAGCATCCGATTGCAATGCTGATTTTTACACAACAGATTTTAATGAGCTTTTGAGTAGGAGCGAAGTTAATGCTGTTATTATTGCAACAGAAGAGAATGCACATGTTGAGCCTACGCTGAAGGCCGTAGAGATGGGGCATTCATTATTTATTGAAAAACCACTGGCCACTAACCCGCTAGACTCTAGAAAAATTATTGATGCAATTGAGAGCAACAATATAGACACCGCCATGGGGTACACAAATAGATTTAGACGCAGATTTCTTGCAGTCAAGGAGAGGCTTACAACCGGTCAAATTGGTCACGTTCATTCCGTAGTCACAAGGGCATTTATGAACAAAATGGTCCCAATTGCGACAATAAATAAAACAAATGATCGTCAAAATCTCACGCCGATGGTTGTCTCAGGTACGCATAGCCTCGACATGTCAATGTGGTTGATGGAGGGAAAAAATCCTGTCAGCGTATACGCTAAATCAGTTGATGGTGTACTCAATCAATGGGGTACAAAAGACTCCACCTTTGGCATATTCACAATGGATGATGGGACTATTTGGAGTATGAATATTTCTTGGGCCTTACCAGAAGTTTGGCCTGGATCAGTTTATGGCTTGGAAATAGGTATTGTTGGAACCGAGGGTGTTATTGACATTGAGGATACTCATCGTGATTTAGTTTTAGCGTCGAATATTGCACAGGGTGCAGGATACACATCGAGAGAGTATTCCCCACCACAAGGTAGGCACGTTGATTTTTTAACCAGTTATCCTGCTGGTGATATTCAAGGGGGGCAATTCTGGGGTCCAATGCGAGAAGAAACTAATACATGGTACACACGCTTGTGCACAGGTCAAGATACTCCCCACGCCACAGCTCAAGATGGGCATAGAAATCTACTTATGACTATGGCTATGGATTTATCTGCAAAAGAAGAAAAGGAAATTATCTTACCCGAAAGAATGGATGATATATTCTAGTTCATAATTTTTCATAATATTTTTCTAATATGATCTGGGAACTTTTCGATAACATTATGGCCGGCTTCAAAGCATTTTAATTTCATTTCGTCACGAAGTATTTCGTTTAATTCTATTATCTCTGCCCCACTCATTTTCAAATATTTCATACATTTTTCATCCTCATTGATTGCGAGCTGTCTTTGGTAAACAGTTGCTCTCTTTATGAGAGTAATAAGGTTATCCTGGAATGGCTTATCCCAACTATAGTATTTCTTTTTATTGCATAATAAAATTGAGGTTCCGTATAGATGAGACGATAAGGTAATATATTTATGGTATTCCTCAATACCGTAATTAATGATATTTGTGAGTGGATTTTCTTGTGTATCTATTTCGTTTTGAATGATTGCATTCTTTAGGTTCTTAACATCAACAAATTTAGTTGCGAAGCCAAGCGACTCGAATGCCATTTTGTGCATGCTATTTTTGGCAATCCGTATTGTCAGATTTTTGCAATCATCTATGGACTTAATATTTTTTTTATTTGAAGATAAGTGGCGAATCCCGTTATCCCACCATCCAATTACTTTATAGCCTGTATTGAGTTCAACTTTGTTTGATAAGTATTCGCCTATTTCCCCATCAAGCAAATTGTAAACCATTTCTCTGCTTGATATTTGAAATGGGATTTCAAATATATTTAGCTCATTTACTCTCCCTGTAAGATAGCTTGAAAAAAAATAGCAACAATCTATCTGACCATCTTCAACAAGGTGAAGCAGGTCTATGGCATTGTAGCCTAAATCTCCAACATCTGAGACAAATTTGAAATCAACATCGTCACCATAGAGCATTTTAAACTCATTTCTTAGAAAATGAATACTTTGCGCTTGAACCGACTTTTCAGGATGATATCCAGCCCAATATATACTATTCTTTGCCAATATGCTCACCGCAAATTAATCATTGATAAGTTTTTCATATTCGTTATAAAGCAATGAAAAGTCTATATCTGCGAGACCGCAAGATATTGCATTTTGTAATATTGACGTAGTCAGCTCGCCATAAGGGCAGCCAATTTGATTATCATTCAGTAAGTCGGTGACCATACTTAAATCCTTGTGGAGGTTAGAAACACGCGATCTAGCGTCCCATTTTTCTGATAATATATGATTTGGGAATCTCGACTGTGATATATAGCTTCTTGCATTACCTGAATTAAACACATCAATAACTGTCTTAGGATCAATACCAAGTTTTTTGGCACCAATGACCCCTTCAACAGTCGCAAGAAATATTGTATGCGTAACCATATTATGTATAAGCTTAAGTGCATGCCCTGATCCAATCTTACCCACATGAATTAGTCTGTTGGTAAAAGTATCTAATACGGGAGTTACTGAGTCTATAATACCTTTATCGCCACCCATCATTAATGTTAGAGTTGCATTTTCCGCACCCTGAGCTCCTCCGGTCATTCCACAATCAATATAATTTATTTTCCGAACACTTAATTCGTTTGATAATTTTTTTGTCGCATCAGGGTTTGACGTTGTAAGGTCAATTACAATTGTGTTTTCATTAATATTATCAATCCAGTTTGAGCCAAAAAGAAAGTCTCTAATTTGTGTTGTACTTGGAACAACAAAGATAAGTACATTAGAAGATTTCAAGCCCTTTTTTGCATCATTAATAATAAGATTTTCGCTTTTATTAAATTTACTAAGAACACTTTCATTAATCTCAAAAATAGAATTTAGATACCCAGCATTTTGTATATTTTTCGCAATTCCAAGTCCCATCTGACCTATGCCAACAACAGAAACAAATGGCGTAATATTTTTCATTTTGTTACTTTATCCCCTGATGAGAGATGCTGAACAGTTTCCCCTGTCTCTGTAAAGGTTCTAGTTACATTTGTTTCACCGTATATCCAAAATATTGTGAGGGGTTCATCTCCAATATTATTAAACCTATGTGGTACATTTGCCGGTATAAAAGAGTTATCCATTGCTGTTAATTCAGTCTTAATTCCCCCGCATTCAACTTCTGCATGACCGGAAATTATTAATACTTGTTCACAGCAATTATGGCTATGCATAGGTGCCGCTCTTCCCGTTGGAAAGGTTGTAAATCCTGACGTGAATATTGTACCCTCGGCATTATCCTTACCATAGAGTAGAGCTGTAGATACGCCATCACCTCTATCGAAGTTTGGCCTATCCTCATATTTTATTATAGTGGCTGTCATAATTTTCTCCCATTTTTATATTTAATTACTTTCAACAAAAACAATATCAACATCTCCTGAACCATTTCTTCTATTCGATGCGGCATTTTTATACTCTTCTGACTCAAAACAATTTATAGCAGTTTGTTTATCTGGAAATTCGGCAATCACAAACCTTGTAAAATGATCGGTGCCCTCCATAATTTGGTAATCACCACCTCGTGTGAGAAAACGACCGCCATAGCTCTCAACTATATCTCCAGCCTTACTTGCATATTTTTGATATGACTTATTATTAATTATTTTTGCCCTTGCTATCCAATATGTGACCATTTATTTTATTCCCAATAATTCAAAATTAGAATATCATTATATTGCTCAATAATAAAATGCTATCAAACATAATATTGCATTATTATCATTTTTTAAGGGTTTAATTATGAAAGAAAATTTGAGGCGCATTAGCGAAGATCAGTTATTCAATTTTATAAAGACTGCATTAATTACAATTGGGTTACCTCAAGATAATGCAAATATTGTTGCGAAGCTGATGACGCAAGCCGATCTTATTGGAAGCGATGCACACGGTGTCTTTAGATTGCCCCAATACACAAAAAGACTCTTGGCAGGTGGAATAAATAAAACACCAAATATCCGAATTGAGCGTGAAAAGAATTCAATGGCAGTTTTGAATGGTGACAATGCTATGGGTCATCTCGTGATGGAGCATGCTGCAAACCTGGCTGTCAAAAAAGCAAAAGAGAACGGCGTTGCTTGGGTTGGGGCAAATTCATCAAATCACGCTGGGCCGGCATCATTGTATGCACGAATTCCTCTAGAACATAATATGATTGGCATTTATGTTGCGGTGGGTAGTGGAAACCATGTGCCGCCATGGGGTGGAACAGACCTACTTCTATCAACAAATCCTATCGCAATTACAGTTCCAAGCTGGAATGAGCCTCCAATTGTATTAGATATGGCAACTACAGTCGCGGCTTACGGGAAGGTCAAAGAAAAGCTACAAAGAAATGAAGAAATGCCTGTGGGGTGGATGATTGATGGGGAAGGCAAGCCACTAACTGACCCAAAAAAATCCAGTGAAGGCTATTTGCTTCCAATTGGTGAAGCAAAGGGTTACGGCCTTGCTCTGATGTTTGGTATTCTTGCAGGTACATTGAATGGTGCATCATTTGGTAAAGCGGTGGTAGATTTTAATGCTGATGCATCCAGTTTTACAAATACAGGTCATTTCATAATTGCAGTTGACATCGCCTCTTTCACAGAAGTTGAAGGTTTCAAAAAAAATATTGATCAAGTATGGACTGAGATGAAGGGATCAAAATTAATGCCTGGTTTCAATGAAATAAGACTGCCTGGTGAACGATCTCATCAGATTTATCTTGATAGAACAAAAAATGGTATTCCTATACATGAGAATTTAAAAAATGTCTTGGATGCATTATCCGAGCAATTAAATATTAATAAAATATACTGAAATTTAAAAGCATGGAAAATACAAATGATCTAAGGAAAGCTATGGGTTGCTTCGCAACAGGTGTAGCGATTATTACGACCTCAGATGAGCAATTTGAACCTATTGGTGTTACAATTAATTCATTTACTTCATTATCTCTTGAGCCACCACTTATTATGTGGGGACTCTCCAAAAAAGCCCCAAGCCTTGATGCCTTTAAATACAGAAGGTTATTTGAAGTGAATATACTCTCGAGTGAACAAGAAGAATTATTAAAGATATTTTCGACCCCATCGGAAAATAAATTTTTAAATGTTCGATGGGATATGAGTGAGAAGAAACTACCAAAAATTAGAGGGTGTATCGCAAACTTCGAGTGCGTTGTACATTCAATTTTTCCAGGAGGGGATCATGAAATTTTTGTTGGTAATGTAATTGACTACTCCCATACAGATTTGAAACCACTTGTACTGTCAAAGGGAAAGGTAATCAGCAACTAATACTCTAAGCCTTAATTGGATATACAGGCTCTTCGCCATTTAGTACTCTTGCAACATCTGAAGCAGCTTTTGTCTGTAGTTCTTCGAGCGCTTCTACTGAGTAAAAGGCCGTATGCGGCGCAAGTATCACATTATCCCTTCCTATGAGTGGAGAATTTTCTGGCAAGGGCTCAGTCTCTACAACGTCCAAACCAGCTCCACCAATTTCATTCTTATCGAGGGCTTCTATCAAATCTTTCTCATTGATAAGTGGGCCACGCGCTGTATTCACAATAATTGCAGTATCTTTCATTTTTTTGAATGCGTCTTTATTTACCAAACCCTTTGTCTCTGGGAGTAAGGGGGCATGTACAGAAATGAAGTCTGATCTTTCATATAATTCATCCATGCTAACGCTTTCGACTCCATACTTTTCAAATAGTTCTTTTGGTGCGTATGGGTCAGAGGCAATCACATTAAAGCCAAATGCCTGAGCCTTAGGTGTCATAAGTCTGGGAATATTTCCAAATCCAATAAGACCCACAGTTTTACCTCTTAACCTGTACATTGGGACAACGGCTGGCATCTCCCATCTGCCGGATTGAACAAGTTTGTTTGATTGTGGTATTTTTCTTGCCATTGATATAATCATAGCCATTGCTTGGTCTGATACTTCATCAAGGCAGTAATCTGGAACATAATTAACAGATATCCCTAACTCACCAGCAACTTTTAGATCTATATTATCAACACCAATTCCAAACCGACCTATCGCCTTACAATTTTTTAGGCTTCTTAGTATGTTTTCATTTAGCTTAGCATAAGTAACTAGGATTGCATCTGCATTCTCAGCAGCTTTAATTATATCTTCCTCAGAACTGCTGGGGGCCTGAACGACCTCAGCATTAGCGTCTTCCAGCGCCTTTTTTGCTGGATCTAGTGAAGGAAATGGGCTATCAGTTACAACTACAAGTGGACCATTATTCATTTAAATACCTATTTTTTTAAAGTTTCGGGGTTGACGCAATTTGGTGGTGTTGTCCCATCAATCAGCGCTTCAATATTATCTACAACTCTATGAGCCATACCTTCGCGCACATCCTTACCGGCGGACCCAAGATGTGGCGCTAAAACGACATTATCCATCGCAAATAATTCTTTTTCGATCTGTGGCTCGTTTTCATAAACATCTAGGCCAGCTCCAGCAATTTCACCATTTTGAAGCGCTCTTACCATTGCTTTCTCATCGATTATGGGCCCTCTTGCTGTATTGATTATATAAGCAGATTTTTTCATAAGTTTAAATTCTTTGTCGGATATCAAATGAATTGTCTCTGGTCTTTCTGCAGCATGAACTGAAACAAAATCTGACTGCTTGAATAATTCCTCATATTCGACATATTCAAATCCAAATTCAGCTTCATCTTCCGGTGTCATCCTATTTGGCCCCCAGTATATTACTTTCATGCCAAAGCCTTTGCCACGAACTCCCGTTGCTTTACCGATTCTTCCTCTCCCTCCAACAAGGCCGAGTGTCTTCCCGGAGACATCACCACCTAAAAATAAAGCCGATTGAGCTCCTGGATAACCTCCCGCTCGAACGAAACGATCTGCCTCAAGTATTCTTCTTGCTACACATAATAGAAGCCCAAAAGCTATATCAGCTGTTGCATCTGTCACAACTGCTGGTATTACCGTAACAGGCATGCCTATCTCTGTTGCACCCTTTACATCAATTCTATCAGGTGTAATTGACTGTGATGCAACCGCTTTAAGATTTGGATTGGCTTGCATAATTTTTTTATCTACGACGTCATGTAATAAACAGTATAGAATATCACAATGCATTACTTCATCCATGAGTGTGTCGTATGGTATAATTTTTGATGCATCTGGGTATACTTTTATTTCGACGTCACCTCGTTGTTCCAACCTCTCAATAGCACTTTGTGCTATTGGTTGAGTTATAAATATCTTTGTTTTTACCATTTTATTGCCCCTTTTTATTTATCAGTTATTAATCTCTCATCAAATGGCGTTCTCGACATGATATGTGGCCCATCCTCCGTTACTAGCACCATTTCTTCAAGACGAACTCCGCCACCGCCTCTGACACCATCAATCCAAATTAACGGTTCAACAGCAAATACCATTCCAGGCTCAAATTCATACTCCGGAGCACCGGGAAGAGTTTCTCCAATATAAGGCGGTTCATTTGCTCCAATACCGACACCGTGGCCAATAAATAATGATAAAAAACGTCCGCCAAGGCCAAATTTTGATGCCTCATTTATGAGTGCATTTGCAGAGTCTTTATTTGTCTTACCTGGTCTCATTTCATTGATACCAGCTTGTAGACCATAATACACTGCACTGTATACATTTATTTGTTCTTTTGACGGTGATGATGCTTGTGTACCACAATAAACTGTCCTTGCCATATCGCCAAAATAGCCATTCCATGCTGCCCCAATATCAATAAAGACCAAATCTCCATCTCTGATAATTTTATCAGAACAGATTCTATTTGGTGGTGCCATGTGCTCGCCTGATGCAACGAAAGGTGTTGTCACATGTGAGTATTCCCCTCCTAGAGTATATAGCGTGTGCATTGCATTGGCTGCAACATCACACTCACGAACACCTTCCTGAACGGAATTAATTGCAGTTGCACAAACTGCGTCAGCAATTGCTGTGGCTTCCTCAAGCATGACAATCTCACCGGGCAATTTTATCATCCTTGCTTTCTGCATGGGTGTATCACCATCCTCGATAGATAAATTTGGAAAATGCTCTTCAAGTGTCTTATGGAAAATAATATTTGACTCATCCAGTCCAATTTTTGCTTTATCTAGTTTATATTTTTTAAGAACTGGTCCAAGTATATCCTTTACAAGACCATGAATAAGTGCTTTTTCCTCAATAATTGGGATGGTATGAACTTCTTTAATCCATGGCATTGTTCTATCAATTCTATCTCTTTCGCCACCAGAGCAAAAAAGAATCGGCTCTTCATTCTCAACTAAGAGTGCACCGTTTAAACAAGTTGATTTTCCATGAATAATCTGAGGCCTGAGGTCGGTAAGATAGCGTTGATTTTCATCTTTCCAAACAAGAAGTGCATCAAGCCCTGCTTTTTTAAGCTCAGTCCTCACCTTTTCTATTCGTTGTGATCTGAGCTCTGATGGAGAAACCCTCTCCTCATAGCTGACATTAAATCCTCCACGGGCGTAATGATCAATCTTCATGCTAATTCCTCAATTAAGATAAAGTATCTTCAGCAATTTTTCTGAACTCATCATCATTCATGAGTCTTTTGTTTTGAAGACCCCAATCTTTGATCGCCATTAGGATATCCATTGCTTGTTTATCATCTGCTTTAATTTGGAATCTATCAAGCCTATCTTTTATTGAGTCAATTCCAGAACCTTTTCCTATTACTATTTCAGGTTCTTTTTGTCCGACCATACTCGGTCTAAATGGAAATAATTCGGTCTGGTTTTCATACCCGCAGTTAATTAGCCAGTTTGCTATGATTCCAGACTCGACATTGAATAAGTCATCACCAACAATTGGCCTATTTGAAGGAACATTTACCCCAGATAAATCCCGGACCAAGTCTGCAATACCTTTTAGGTTTTCGGTTTTTATACCAATATCCTTATTATACAACGTTTTAAGAGCCATTACTGTCTCCTCTGTTGGGACATTACCTGCTCTTTCACCTAGACCGAGCACGGTAGAATGGATAACTTCAACGCCCATCGATACAGCCATTAGTGTATTTGCAATTCCTAAGCCAAAATCTTGATGGAAATGAGCTTCAAGAGGTACATTTATTCTCTCTTTAACTGCACTCACAAAATATGGCATTGCGTGAATTGATGTTGCACCCATTGTATCAACCAATGCGAGAGCATCCATGTGCCCTTCATTTCCAACTTTTTCAATGAGATCAATAACCCATTTAAGGTCTGACCTTGAGAAATCTATAGGAAAAAATACCACTTTCAGACCGTTGTCATGGGCATATTTTGTTGACTCTATTGATAAATCAATAGCACGCTCTAATTCCCATCTATAGCCAAGCTCAATTAAATGCTGACTTGATGGTACTTCCATCACGACACCAGATACACCAGCATCTACAGCACGCTGAACGTCATCAACCATACATCTTGCAAATGAGAATATTTCAGGTCCAAGATTTCTTTTTGCTAGATCTGATACAACCTTTGCATCCTGATGAGAAACAACAGGCATACCTGCTTCAATTCTATGTATTCCAGCTTCTGCTAATGCTTCAGCTATCTTTATTTTATCATCATAGTTAAATGCAACACCAGTTTGTTGCTCTCCATCTCTCAGTGTGACATCATGGATTTGTATTTTTTCAGGAAAATTAATTTCCTTTGTGACTTCTGGTGCAAAATTCCACTGACTAGTTAGCCATTGATCTGATTTCCAAGGTGTATTTGACATTTTATCTCCCATCTTACTTTCTAGTGTATCCCGTATACTTACGAGTGTGATAAATAACAATTTTTTAGTTATATATATTTTTGTGCCAATTTTGAAGAAAAAAATTAAACAAATTATTCGGATTTTTTTCTTGTGGCAATATTATAGTTTGGATCAAGTTCTATTACTTTATTATGGAGTTCATTACTTTCTTGGATATCACCTTTCATTAATTTGATATCTCCAAGAATGGAGTAGCCATCAGGAGACACAGGATCAACTTCAATTAATTTTTCAGCATAATCCTCTGCAAAATCATACTCGCCAGCCTCGGAATATGATCTAATTTGCCATAGTAATGCCTCTTTATTATTTGCGTTTATTGTGAGTTCTTTATCAATGAAAGCAATAGATTTATCTCTTTCACCGAGTTGATAATATATTTTTCCGAGCATTAGATTTACATTGCTTGCGACAAGGTTCTCGTTCAGTGATGACGCAATAATAAGATCATTTTCAGCGTTTTTGTAATTTTTCATTTTTGAAAGTAATTGACCTCGCTCAAAATATAAAATTGCATCTGATGGATTTAAATTTATCGCTTTATTATAATAGTTTATTGCACTTTCATAATCTTTTTGTTTAATCATCTCCCTAGCATAAGAATGCAGATCGGCGGCTTGTAAATCTAGGATATTTTCGTATAGATTTGGTATACCTGGTGTATTTGGATTCAGTTGTTCAATTATGGTAAGATTATATTTTGCAAGATCATATTTTTTATTTGTAATTAATAGTTTTACCTTCTCGATCAGATACCTGATATTCTCCCGGTCGCGCATTATTGCTTTATTGATATTTGCTAGTGCATTTTGTAAGTCATCTTCTTTGATTGATATGATATATTTCAAATAGTAAGCATAAGAGTAGCCAGGATTAATTTCTATAATTCTATTCGTTATCAAATTAGCTTTAATCAAATTTCCTTCAGAAATTAAATTTTCACTCAGTTGCGTCATGCTTTGAGTGTCTGAACTATCCTCATAAAAGTTTCCTGTTAAAATAAGATTTGCTTTTCTTGTGTCACCAGATTGGAATAACGCCCTTGCAAGCTGCCTTTTTATACTAATTGAGTTCGGTTCTCCAAGAATTGCCTTCTCAAGGTAGAAAATAGCTTCTTTGTTGTTATTTAACTTAATTTCAATTAGGCCCGCGAGATAATAATCGTTAGCGCTAATTGAAGGGCTGGTATTTAGAAGTTTAGTTATTGCCTCCTTTGCCAACATGTTTTTGTTAATTGACGAGTAAGAATTTGCCAAATAATACAATAATTCTAATTCTGCTTCACGATTTACGCCATCCCTCATTGCTTTTTGGCATTGCTCAATAGCAGGCAAATGTAAACCAATACTGCTAAATTCTCTACATTTTTGCAGATTTTTTTCAGCAGAGATACTAGTCTGGCTTAAGAATAAAAAACCAAAGATAATGATCAACATTGATTTGATTATTGGATTTTTCATCTAAAAAAATGCCTTCCAAATTTTCCAATTTTTACATTATAGTTTACTTGCCGTATATTTGAAGAAAATTAATATTTTAATTCTTCTCGTTTGATGAGGAAATCTAGTATTTTTTCAATTTCTCTCAGATAAATTGGCCCCTCAAGGAGCACATATTGCATTAGGGGAATGATTTGATAGGCATATATCTTGAACGACCAGAAATCATTACTAATTGGATTATTATGGTTATAACCATCATAAAAACCACGACTAAATGTACCATTGAGATATATATAAGCTAGCTCGTACTCATTATCAGCATAGAATAATGCGGGATCAATAATCTTTAGATTGCGATCATTATCAACCAGTATGTTGCCCGACCAGATATCTCCATGAATTAAGGTTGACTGCGATGGTTCAGATAGATTTCTATCAATATAGTCTCTTACGATTAATACTTTATCATTCAATTCAGGGTTTATCGACAGAGTTTTTTTCATTTTACTTAGTAGACAATCAAAGCGTTGATTAAGATAAAATTTTTTCCATGACTGACTCATTTTATTCTCTTGCAATAAAGAGCCAATATATGTGTCATATTCATATCCATAGTATGACTCTCTTTTAGTGTGAAATTTAGCAATACTTTCACCAAAAATATGCTGGTTGAGAAATCGTATATCTGGGCTCTCAGCTTGAAAGTATTCCATCAATAATATTTCTGGATCTGAATAATAAATTTCTCTGCTAGTTAAGGGATTAAATTTTATATCATTATACATTCGATTGATTACGGAGCATTGATCAACATTTTTTTTGTTAATTTTTAGCGAGTATCTCCTATTTGTAGTTTCAAGATAATAATTCTCAAAGTCATAATTTACGCTAATAAGTGATATATTAATTATGGTTTCTCCAATGGATAATATCTTTCGTTCATAAATTAAATTTTTAACAATAGAGTCCATTTATCCCCACAACATTGAGTCAGCAATATTCAGTTTACCACGTGAGTAATTAATTTTTATCGCTCGATCTTGTTCCAGAAAAAGGGGGGCATCGTGATCAATGTACTCTGCCTTAGAGGCAATGATTTGTGATGCAGCTATTCCAAGAGATGTGCAGAGCATACAGCCGCTCATTGTTTTTATCCCTTTGTTGATTGCTGCCTCTTGCATCAGTAGTGCCTCGGTAAGGCCACCCGCTTTATCAAGTTTTATATTTACTGCATCATAGTATTTCTCAATTTTTTTTATGTCTTCAAGGCTCGAGCATGACTCGTCTGCGCATAAAATAGTTTTAGTTTTTATTGTCCCAAGTAACTCATCATATTTTGTCTTCATTGGCTGTTCTAAAACTTCAATGTTAAATCTTTCACAGGACTCAATATATTTACCTATTTTCGACGGAGATATTGACTCATTTGCGTCAATCAGCAGTCTTTTTTTTGGATAGCACTCTCTAATTTTCAGTAATCTATCTATATCTGTTTTGTCTCCTTTAAACTTTATCTTGAATATCGTGCTATCACTAAATTGACGTGCAGTTGATAAGTTCTTTTCAATGTTTGATGCATCCAAAGTTATCATAGTAGGTAATGCATTAGGTTTTTTGGTATTATGAAAAGACCAAATCGATTTTTTTATTTTTTTTAATTCAAAATCCCATAATGCAATATCAAACGCGGATCGCGCCGGGCTTGGTTCGAATAATTTATTTATTGTTTCTCTATTAATATCACAATTACCATCCTCGAATGCTTGCGTCATGAACTCTAGTTTATTTAGCTCGCCATCGATAGTTTGGCCATATCTAATGTTTGGTGTGCACTCTCCGAAACCAGAATAAGTCTGGTCAGAAATTCGTAAAGTTATTAAATCGGCTGATTTTTTTGCACCTCTTGATATAGTAAAATTATCTTTAAGCGAGAAACTCTCTGGCCCAAATGATATTTTTAATTTATTCATTGGAAATATAATTATCTAGATAGATGATTTCATATAATTTTATTTAATCAAGCTTACCGATTGAATGTGATACTAGAAAAAATAAAATACCCGACTCTGAGTCAAGAAATTGACTAATTTCTTTTTCATTGTTTGCTTTTTGATGATTGGAAACAATTTCTTCGAAAGATTTTAGATACTTATTAACTAGGCTTCTAAATTTTTTATTTTCAGAATATTTGGACTTGACTTGATTGAATAATTTTCGTCCAGTTCGTGAATAGTCTCTCTCGCTAATAACATCACTGGCTCCATTATAGTAGGCCTCCCAGAATTCATATGGCTGTCTGTTTGGAAGCAATGTTGATAGTTTCTCATAATCAAACTTTAAAAAATCAAGGATTTCATTTTCAAGGATTTCAAGTCTTTGGTTATCAGCGCTAGTTTTTTTCTCTGTCATCCTTGCTTTTGGTGATAAAATTTCTGGCAAAATCCAATCTTTTGATGGTTTCCTTGGAGTTCGAGTTGGTGTTCTTGAAGCTGTTTTCTTTTTCTCTGGAGAGCGCTCTAATTGTGGTTGAGCCAATTCTATATCTCTATTTATGTCATATTCTGAGATTAATAAATTCAAGTGCCCTATTGCTTCAATTTGCTCTTCAATGACACCTCTCATCTTGTTTAGATGTTGATTTGTTTCATCAGGGAGTTCAAAAATATCCCGTTTGATTGAACTTCGTGTATCATCCAGACTTTTTACAAGTTTTTCAGTAACTTCTGCAAGGCTAAGTAAACTTTCGTTATATGAATTCGAAATCTGGTTGATTTCGCTATTTATTTTATTGAGGGTTTCTTTTTGCACATTAACCATTTCTGCCGATAGTTTTGATGTTGTTGTGGATATCTCATTTGCAATATCACTTGAAGTGTTTCCTGCTTCAAGTCGGAAGCCATCGATAGATGAAGATATAGTATTCTGAATACCTTCAATGCTACTGATTGTATTCTGACTGAGCTCTTCAGATTTTTCGAGTAAACTAGCACTCAGCCCAATTAATTGTTCGTGCATATTATCTCGAATGCTGGAGAACTCAAGATCTGCAGCTTTTGATGTATCATTGAAGTTTAATTTTATAGTTTGAAGGATTTCTTTTATAGTCAGATTTAACTTATCGGTTGTATCATTTGTTATATCTTTTATTGCTTCCATCATCATCTTTGTTTTTGCGTTAAACTCTAATATTTTTTGGTCAAAAGACTTCTCAATTTCAAATTTTTGTCCTTCAATTGTAGTTTTTGCCTCCGAATTAATATCTTTAAATATTTCTTCGATACTTATTATCTGACTTGAAAGCGTGTTCTTCAGCTCCTCAGATATATTCTTTAAATGATCAGATAGACGTTTATTAATTGAGAGTTCTTCTGCTAGTTTTTCATCAATAATTCTGATGGTGGTCGCACTCATATCAGATATATTTGTCTCGTATGCATGCGATATTTCTCCGAGAGATTTGATATCACTGCTTAACCCTTCATAGATACGTGAGAGTTTAGGCTCCATTTCATTTTTAAAGTTCAGTAAGAGCTGATCTGTGTTAAGGATTTTTGTATTCATTCCATCGCTCAAACGACTTAGTTCACCAACTGAGTCTTCAAGCCGCAAGTTTTGTTCACTCATTAGTTTATTTAGATTATTGAGCGTCAATTCAAGCTCGTCTCTAACAGTTCTTACAGATGCTGCTTGGTCATTAATCGTATTATTTGTTGAATTCAAACTTGATGAAATTTCGTCACTGTTATCCTTTATTAACGCCGATGATGCTTCAATTTTTTCGACAGTATCATCAAACTTTGACATAGATCTTGCAAATTCTTCATCAATCGCTGATAGTTTTTTAACCTGTAAGTTAATTTGCTGATCAAGCTCTGATGTTTCTTTGTGGAACTTTTGTAGAAGCTCCTCGACCTCCGATTTAGTCGCAGAAGTTGTATCTATAATCTCCTCTTTCTGTGACTTTAGAGAGTTGATCATTTCCATCAATTTTATTTCATTGGAGGACATACTTGACTCGATCTGATTGATCTCACGAGCTATAGATTTTTCCATATCACTTGATTTTTTTATTACCTCATTAATCGCATTGGTAATGTGGCTAATCTCGCTTCTGATTGCGCTACCTAGTGTGGAAACAGCTTTTTCAGATGACTTTACGGGATGTGTTAACCTTAAAGCTGTATTTAAAAGTCCTTCAGATATAGTTGTAACTTCATTGATCTTTCTGACCATGGAGTAATATAACCAAAAGATTGGAATAATCATCAAAAATGCCGCAGTGTAGATCTGGACTTTCTGTATTCTGAAAATATCAAATATTGCAGAAGGGGAATTAATTACCTCATTATAATTAAATAGTAATATTGCGATACCAATCAGAAGATAAATGAAAGTTATACCCACAAAATAGAGGGTACCTTTTGTATGTTTTACTTCTTTTACGCGATCTATTAAGCTTGCGGCATATAAATCATCATCATTTGCGTGGCTTGCATTTTCGGGTATTGAATTACTATTTTTTTTATTCTTATAATCAAGATCTGTCATTTTTTTCAACAATAAAAATTTCAATTATATTAATGCTTTAGTTATAAGTACCTAAGGTTACATATTAAGTTAAAGATTATCAAATATCAAATAATATTTAAATGCAGAATATATAAATTATTTGGATAAATTATTCTAATATATCGAATCTGTTTATTTAAATTATAATATATACCCATCAAAGTCATTTGAATTTGACGGGAAAGCTATTATATCAAAAGAGCGTCAATTTTTTAGGAAGTAATTTATGGTAGTAATTAATTTTATAAGCTCAAAGGGTGTACTAAAATCTGTTAATGCAGCAGAAGGAGAGACCATCATGGACTGCGCAAAAAATAATGATATTTATGAAATAGAAGCAGAGTGTGGGGGTGGCTGCTCATGCGCAACATGCCACGTTTATATACAAGACGAATGGGTGGATAAACTTGATGCACCAACAGAGATGGAAGAAGACATGTTGGACTTTGCAATTGATGTGAAAGAAAATAGTAGGCTTTCATGTCAAATCAAAATTGATAAGACACTTGACGGTATTACCATCCAAACTCCTGAAAAACAATTCTAGTGGTGCATTTATGGGTAATCCAATACAAACAGATGCATTAATAATCGGAGCGGGTCCTGTTGGATTATTCGCTGTGTTTGAACTTGGTCTTTTAAATTTGAACTGTCACGTAATTGATATTTTGAATAAACCTGGCGGGCAATGCGCCCAACTATATCCGGAAAAACCAATATACGATATCCCTGCTTACCCTGTAATTACAGGGCAAGATCTCACCGAGAATTTATTAAAGCAGGTAAAACCATTTTCTCCTGTATTTCATTATGAGCAGCTTGCAAATAAAATTAGAAAGCAAAAGAATGGAAATTGGCTGGTTGAAACTGATAAGGGTCTTGTCTTTGATGTTAAAGCTGTAGTTATTGCAGCTGGCGGAGGATCATTTGAACCAAAAAAACCAAATATTCCGGATCTGGATAAATACAGCAAATCAATCAGATACTCAATAGATAAGGTGGATCGTTTCAAAAATAAGGATATTGTTATTTTAGGGGGCGGAGATAGCGCTCTAGACTGGACTTTGCAGCTTTATGATATAGCCAAGAGCCTTACGCTTGTACACAGAAGAGATAAATTCCGTGGCGCACCTGCTACAGTCGAAAAAGTGATGAGTCTTAGAGACGGCGGAAAGATCCAATTCCATGTTGGCCAAGTAAATGAGATTATTGGTAGTGATGGTAACTTAACTGCAGTAAAATGTATAAAAGAAAATAAAATTCTAGACTTGCCATGCGATATACTTATGCCTTTCTTCGGTCTCACAATGTCACTGGGGCCTGTCGATAAATGGGGTATCGATTTGTCAGATGAAAGGATTGTTGTTAGCACAGAAACTTTTGAAACAAGTATTCCTGGCATTTTTGCAGTTGGCGATATTAATACATATCCAGGTAAACTAAAGCTAATCTTGTCTGGTTTTCATGAGGCGGCTTTAATGGCTCACGCGGTATTTAAAAGAATAAACCCCGATGAAAAGCACACTCTGCAGTACACAACAACAAGCAGCTCTCTTCAGAAAAAACTTTTAAACCAATAAACATTATTAACAGTAAAGTATTTTTTTTATTTTTTTATTTTTAATTCATTGATTAGTTTTTTAGATAAGTCTATATAAATATTATCAAATTTGCTAATGAGGTTAGTTATGGTGGCTAATGATAATTACATTCCGAGCGAATCTGAGGAGTACATGTGCGAGAAGCATCTTGAGTATTTCAGAGATAAACTTCAAAATTGGAAGGAAGAGATAATCTCAAACTCAAAACTAACACTTGAAAACTTACAAGAAAAAAACTCCTTTCCTGATGACACAGATAGAGCCTCAAATGAAACGGATCGATCAATTGAGTTAAGGGCCCGAGATCGTCAAAGAAAATTAATTTCGAAGATTGATAAGGCGCTCAAAAGCATTGAAGATGGCGAGTATGGTTACTGTGAAGAAACTGGAGATCCAATTGGATTGGCAAGATTGGAGGCCAGACCTACAGCAACTCTATCGGTGGAAGCGCAAGAAAGGCATGAAAGAAACGAAAAAATATATAGGTTCAAATAAACCTTACTCAAATGGCCCAAAGGCAACAATTTTCTATTTTGCGCTGGCTGTTTTGTCTATATTTCTTGGCTTAGCTTTTTTTCAGTATCAAACGTTATTTCTGGCTCTCACAATCCTATCTGCTCTTGGAATCGTCTTTATTTTTGAGCAATTATTTAAAGATAATTCGGGTAAAGATAAAAAAAATAGCACAATAGACCTTGAGATAGATCAAAAGTCTTATCAAAATCAAAAAATACAGTCAATTGGGCAGCTTGCTGGTGGGGTTGCTCATGACTTCAATAATGTATTGACAGCTATCATTGTTTCAACAGACCTTCTGATTTTGAGGTTTAAACCTGAGGACCCTACATTTCGAGAGCTTCAGGAAATAAGAGAGAATGCACAAAGAGCCGCAGGCATTGTTAGGCAATTGCTTGCATACTCCAGGCAACAAAATTTTAATTTAGAAATAATCTCCTTAACCGATCTATTGCAAGAACAAACGATTCTTTTAAATCGACTCGTAGGAGATAAAATAAAAATTGATCTCAAGCATGATTCAAAACTGTGGAACATAAGGGCAGATCTGAACCAATTTGAGTCAGTAATTACTAACCTTGTCATTAATGCCAGAGATGCTATTGAAGTCAATGGGAAGGATGGGGTTATCACAATACAAACAGACAATATCTTAAATGTGGATATTCCCAGACACTACGCGGTCAATTTGGAAGATAGAGATTATGTGAGAGTAACCGTAACCGATAATGGTGCAGGGGTGCCATCTGAAATGAAGGATAAGATATTTGAACCATTTTATTCTAGTAAAGGAGTGCAAGGAACCGGTTTAGGACTATCAATGGTTTATGGGATAATTAAACAGCTAAACGGGTATATTTTTTTAGCCAATAGCGAGACCGGTGAAGGAGCAAGATTTGAAATCTATATCCCAAGATGCATTGAAGTGAAGGTGAAGGAAACAAATGAGACGGCAATCGTAAATAAAAAAAATACCAAAGATATAACAGGAAGCGGTGCTATACTTCTTGTTGAAGACGAAGACTCAGTTAGAACCTTTACAAAGAAAGCATTAGAGTTGTCAGGTTATAATATTACAGAAGCGTACGATGGAGTATCCGCTCTAAGATATGTAAACGAAGAAAAAAATAATTATGATCTAGTTATTACAGATGTAATGATGCCTGAAATGGATGGGCCAACGCTGGCTAGTGAAATAAAAAAGAATAATCCACAGCAAAAAATTTTATTTATTTCTGGCTACACAGAGAATCATGAGAATCTTATTTCTGTCGAGGAAAAAGAAGTTTATTTCTTAAATAAACCTTTCACCTTAGAAGAATTAAATTTAACTGTGAAGAAGGTTATTCAAAGCTAGTTTTTTTTAAAAATTATACTTGACGGGATGAGAACAAAAGTGGTACAAAACTTAAATAAGTAATAATATTTTTGAAAGGTAAATTGAAATGTCAGACAAGTCATTATATGCAGTTGATAAAGAAAGTGCATCCGACAGTACAAAAAATAAAGCACTAGAAACTGCTTTAACGCAAATTGAGAAATCGTTTGGCAAAGGTTCAATAATGAAACTTGGTACGGATGGTGTTGTTGTGGAGATAGAGTCAATTCCAACCGGCTCTCTTGGTTTAGATATTGGTTTAGGTATCGGAGGTTTTCCAAAAGGTAGAGTTATTGAAATATATGGACCTGAATCATCAGGCAAGACAACTCTAGCTTTGCACACCATAGCTGAAGCACAAAAAAAGGGTGGTGTATGCTCTTTCATTGATGCGGAGCATGCTTTAGATCCAACTTATGCAAAAAGACTAGGTGTAAATATCGAAGAATTATTAATTTCGCAGCCTGATACCGGTGAACAGGCATTAGAAATTGCCGATACGTTGGTAAGAACAGGAGCCGTCAGCGTTCTAGTCATTGACTCAGTTGCTGCGCTTACACCAAGGGCTGAATTGGAAGGTGACATGGGAGACTCATTGCCTGGCCTTCAGGCGAGATTAATGAGTCAAGCTCTAAGAAAATTAACAGCATCCATTGCACGATCGAATTGTATGGTCATATTCATCAATCAAATAAGAATGAAAATTGGTGTTATGTTTGGAAGCCCCGAGACTACGACTGGCGGTAATGCTCTCAAGTTTTATTCATCTGTCAGAATTGATATTAGAAGAATAGCTCAAATAAAAGAAAAAGATGAAGTGATAGGTCATGAAACGAGATGTAAGATAGTAAAAAATAAAGTGGCTCCACCTTTCAAGCAAGTTGAATTCGATATTATGTATGGTGAGGGTATATCAAAAGCTGGAGAGCTAATAGATCTAGGTGTAAAAATTGGCATAGTAGATAAGGCGGGCTCTTGGTATGCATATGGAGATGAAAGACTCGGGCAAGGAAAAGAAAATGCGAGGCAATTTCTGAAAGAGAATTCAGAGATAGCGGAACAAATTGAAAATCAGATAAGAGCAGCCTCACAAAAGAAGGACTCTACTCCTGACGAGCATGTAGATATTGATGAAGAAAAAAATGTTCAGATCTCCGAATAATATCTAAACCTTATAGACATTTAATCTATCACTAGTCTATAATTGTGCGCATGGTTAATTCGAATGAAGTTAGAAATAAATTCCTTGGCTATTTTCAGGATAATGGGCATTCAATAAATAAATCTAGCCCACTAGTGCCACTTAATGATCCATCATTATTATTCACGAATGCTGGAATGGTTCAATTTAAAAACTGTTTTACAGGTATTGAGTCCCCAGACGCAAAGAGGGTTGTGACCTCACAAAAATGTGTTCGAGCGGGTGGGAAGCACAATGATTTAGATAATGTAGGGTATACTCATAGGCATCACACTTTTTTTGAAATGCTTGGTAATTTTTCCTTTGGTGATTACTTCAAGGAAGATGCAATAAGTTTTGCGTGGGAATTAATTACAAAAGAATTTTCAATCCCAAAAGACAAATTATTAGTTACAGTATTTCATGAAGACGACGAAGCGAATAAACTTTGGAAAAAAATTGCAGGGCTAAGTGAAAGTAAAATAATAAAAATAGATACCAGCGATAATTTCTGGTCAATGGGCGATACGGGGCCATGTGGTCCATGTTCTGAGATATTTTATGACCATGGAGATCACGTTGAGGGCGGTCCGCCAGGTAGCGCAAATGAAGATGGGGATAGATTTGTAGAGATATGGAATTTAGTATTTATGCAGTATGAACAGCTCAGTGAAAAAGAGCGTATTAACTTACCAAATCCATCAATAGACACAGGGATGGGCCTTGAAAGAATGACTGCAGTGCTCAATTCTACTCATTCTAATTTTGATATTGATATCTTCCAATCATTAATAAATAAAATAAGTGAGGTAATTCAAAAGAACCCAGGTGATGACATAGCTAGCTACCGAGTCATTTCAGATCATTTGAGGTCGACAGCATTTTTAGTTGCAGATGGAGTATTGCCATCCAATGAGGGTCGAGGTTATGTGCTAAGGAGGATCTGCAGACGTGCCACACGGCACGCAGATTTATTGGGCTATAAAGAGCCTATTTTACATCAACTGCTGCCAACATTAATTGCCGAGATGGGCGCTGCATATCCTGAGCTGAAGGCAAACGAGATACTGATCAGTGAAACGTTAGAGTTTGAAGAAAATAAATTCCGAGAAACATTAGGTAGGGGGCTAAAAATCCTCAATGATGAATTAGAAGGGGTCGGAGATAGTAAAATTTTCTCCGGAGAAGTAGCGTTTAAATTATATGATACGTTCGGCTTTCCACTAGATTTAACAGAAGACTTGCTAAAATCTAAAAATATTAAAGTTGATAAGAAAAAATTCAATCAATCTATGGATAAGCAAAAAAAACAAACAAAGTCATCCTGGAAGGGGTCTGGTGAAAAATCAAATAATAAATTCGATTTTGAGCTTATTGCAAAATATCCAAGCACAAAATTTATTGGCTACGATAGTTTGGAAACAGAATGTGAGTTATTATCTATCGTTCGTGAAGGGAAAGAGGTTAAAAAAATAGAGCCAAATGAAGAGGCAACCTTGATTACAGACCAAAGTGTTTTTTATGCTGAATCCGGAGGGCAAGTTGCAGATACAGGAGAAATGACCAACATTAAAAATGGGATCAAATTTTATGTAAAAGATGTACAGAAAATTGGTGGAAGTATCTTTTGTCATAGAGGCTCACTCGCACCTGATTCGAAGGCCCTAAGCATCGGTCAAAAATTGGATCAAAATATTGATCAGAAAAGTAGAAAAAATATTTCTAAAAATCACTCTGCAACACATATACTTCATGAGGCGCTCAGACAAGTTTTAGGCGAGCACATATCGCAAAAAGGATCTCTTGTAGATGGTAATAGATTAAGATTTGATTTTAGCCATCAAAAGGTAATCACAAAGGAAGAAATATTGGATATCGAAAAATTAGCAAATAATATAGTGATGCAAAATAATCCCGTAGAAACAGAAATAATGACGATAGAAGATGCAATAAATAGTGGTGCAAGAGCTCTCTTTGGTGAGAAGTACGGCAAGGAGGTCAGGGTGGTTTCAATGGGTGAAAAAGATAATCAAAAATTTTCTATTGAGTTATGCGGGGGGATACACGCAAAAAGTACAGGTGATATTGGACTAATAAAAGTTATGTCCGAACAAGGTATTGCCTCTGGTGTGAGAAGAATTGAGGCCATTACCGGCGAAAATGCAATTAATTTTCTTACCAGTCAGAATACACGAATGCAGAGAACTCAGGAGCTTCTTAATGTACAGGGAGATGACGTCATTGAAAAATTGGAAGCTATTTTAAAGGAAAAAAGACATACAGAAAGAGAGCTTGAGAATATAAAGAAGAAAGATAAATTTCAAAATATTGGCGACAAACTTAATGAAATTAGTCTTGGTGAAATTACACTAATATATCAAAGCTTAGATGATGTATCCACGAAAGAGTTAAGGCAGTTAATGGATGAAACAAAAGCAAAAGTTAAATCAGCAATAATAGTCCTCATCGGCAATCAGGATGGTAAAATAATGATAATTGTTGGTGTTACAGAGGATGTTTTGGGTAAATATAGTGCGAACGATATCATTAAAATTATAGCTAAATTCTCCGACATAAAGGGCGGCGGTCGGGATGATATGGCCCAAGCTGGTGGTAGTCATATAGGTGAAAAGTCAGAAATAATTGATGCAATAAGCAAGTATATTGGATCTTCCTAATTTTGAGTCTAATTACATAAGTCACAGATCCCAAAAATTTCAAGATTATGAGTGAAATACTTAAAGTTAGACTCTTGGGATAGTTTTACGAACTTATCGGATAGATCACTCTCAAGGACCTCGTATACTTTTTGGCACTCCTGACAAATTAAAAATGATGTAGACTCTCGAGCTTTGCAATCCTTATGCTTACAAGCGATGTATGAGTTTAAACTTTCAATTTTGTGAACCGCACCAATTTCTATGAGTTTGTCGAGTGCGCGATAAACCTGCTGTGGAGATTTTATACCTTTTTTTTCTATATTAAATAAAATGCTGTATGCGCCAAGTGGCTGCTCAGAGTCCTCGAGTGCTTGCAGCACAATTTTTTGATTATTGGTCAGACTAGGTTCCATAATATAAATATCCTATCATAAAAAATTAGTTATTTGCACCTGATATTAATCTCTTTAGTGGGGTTAATGATATTATAAAGAGTATTAATGCTATAACTAAAATTGATGGTCCTGATGCAGTGTTGAAAGTTAATGAAGTAAATAATCCACTTACCACAGATGTTACTCCAACAATTATTGATATTAAAATCATTTGTATAGGGCTATTTGATATATTTCGGGCCATTGCAGCAGGAATAATAAGCAAACCAGTTATTAGCAGGATTCCGATTATTTTAATTGATATTGCAATTATCCCGGATAATAGAATCATATATATGAGTTCAGAGCGCCGCGGGCTCATGTTTTCTGAAGATGCGATATCACGATTAACGGTTCCTGCAAGCAGTGATTGCCAAATTATATATAGTATAAAAATGAATAATCCGCCGCAAACCCAAACAATGAGGATATCTAACTTAGTTACCGCTAAGATATCACCAAACAGTAAACCCATCATATCAAAACGAATATATGATAAGTATCCCACGACGAGCAATCCAATTGATAAACTTGAATGAGATAAGAGGCCCAATAATGAGTCTGAGGTTAGCTCTGTTCTTTCATTAAGGAGAAATAGTAATATTGCTACAATACTTGATACCGCAAAAACAGTAATGCTGATATTGATTGAAAATACGTATCCCAATGCAACTCCAAGCAAGGAAGAATGAGACAGTGTCTCACCAAAATAAGATAAGCGTTTCCAAACGACAAAACACCCAAATGGCCCAGCAATTATTGCTATGCCAATCCCCACAATCAGAGCTCTTATGAAGAAATCATCTAATAACATTATATTTCTATCCTTAATTTAATGTGAGTGGTCATGGTCATGTTCGTAAGGAGAGAGTGTTTGTGCTGCGGAAGCTCCAAATAAATCAATAAATTCTTTGCTTTGAACAATAGTTTTGGGCGTACCCGAGCAGCAAATATGTCCATTTAAACAAATTACATTATCAGTAGCTGACATAACAAAATGTAGGTCATGTGATATTAATATGGTCCCACAATTTAGCTCTGATGACACTTGGTTTATTAAATTATATAGGGCGATTTCACCAGTAAAGTCAACTCCTTGCACTGGCTCGTCAAGAATAAGTAAATCCGGCTTTGTTGCTATTGCTCTTGCTAATAAAACCCTCTGGAATTCACCACCTGATAGGTTTCTCAGATTTTTATTTATGAGTGAGGCAACACCTGTCATATCTAATACCTCGGTAACCTCTTGAAATGTCATTTTATTGGTAAGCCTCATAAAATCTATGACTCTCAATGGGAGAGTCCAGTCGATGGCCAGGTTTTGAGGAACATAGGCAATTTTATTTGTATGAAGAATAACACTACCCGCATCCGGCTTTAATATACCGAGCGCAATCTTCGCTGTAGTACTTTTGCCAGAGCCATTAGGCCCAATGATTGTCAAGATCTCTCCTTCGCTTACAGAGAGAGTTATGTTCCTAACAAGCCACCTGTTAGATCTATAAACCCCTGCATCCGTCAGTTCCAAGAGAATTTTATTATGTTCTTTTACCATTTCCAATTTTTAGCATTTACATCTGTTATGTTATATTATAACGTAACATATATTTCCAAACTATACATCAATAATTACAAATAACATAATAACGAGATAGATATGAAATTTATTAATAAAATAAAAAATTATATTCCAGTCATAATTTTAATTCTAACATATTCGCACGAGGCCAGATCAGATATAAATGTTGTGACCTCGATCAAACCACTTCACTCTATAGCTTCCAATATAATGGATGGGGTATCCGAGCCAACTTTACTTGTCGAGGGAACAACATCGCCACACAGTTATATTATGAAACCATCTCATGTTGAGGCTATCAATAATGCAGATTTGATTTTTTTTGTCAGCGATGAGCATCTAGAAACCTTCCTAGCAAAACCTCTTAGCAATATAAATAATAATGCTAAGATTGTTGATTTAATGGATAATGAAGACCTTTTTGTTTTGAAGTTTAGAGAAAAAAATATTTATCTGGGCGATGACCATGACGAACATGATGACCATGACCACCATGATGAAGGCAAGCATGCGAAACATGATGACCATGACGAACATGATGACCATGACGAACATGATGACCATGACGAACATGGGCATCACGAGCATGCGCACGGTGAGTTTGATGTTCACATTTGGTTGGATCCATTTAATGCAAAGGTTATTGCAAATAATATTGCAGAAGAGTTATCAAAATTGGACCCAGCGAATACATCAACTTACCAAAATAACAGAGATAAATTTTTGGAAAAGCTCAGTGATACAGAAGAAAAAATTAGCCAGCAACTTGATCACTATGTCAGCTATGTAACATTTCATGATGCATACCAATACTTTGAAAATAGATTTGATGTAGCGTCGAGTGGAGCATTGACCATAAATCCAGATGTCATGCCGGGAGCAAGACAGCTGAGTGATGTGAGGGAGTTAATGGCCGATAACGACATACACTGCATCTTCTCAGAACCACAGTTTAATCCTAAAGTTGTTGAGGTGATTGCAGAGGATACGAATACTAAAATGGGTATTCTTGATCCACTAGGAGCGACAATTCCCCTTGGTAAAGACCATTATTTTGGAGTCCTTACAGATATCGCCGATAGCTTGGAGGATTGTGGTCACGATCATTAAATAGTTTCAATTTAAGAAAATATAAAGAATACACCGCTATGATTTAGCGGTGTATTTCTTTATAAAGGATAAATAATATGATTGAAAATTTTAATGGATTTTTTTATTTAATAATTTTTTTAATAGTTTTAGCAATGAATTCATTTTATGGATTTAATTGCCTTTTTCGAACTGAAAAATTCCTAGCAAAATATAATATTAGTATTGAGGCTTCATTTTTTTGTAGGTTTGCAGGAGCAATAATTTCCGCTGCCGTTCTTATGCAAATATATATTTTATTTCGGGGTACGGAGGCAACCTGGGCCTTCTTCAACTTTATGTTTGTTGGTATGACATTAATTTCAGCGGCATCTTTTTATGGATTCGAAATAGATAAGCTTGGATTAACTGACGGATCCTCAAGGGAAGGTTATATCTCAACAGGTCTCCTAGCTTTGTTTTGGGCAATACTTTGCTTTGGGCTAGCAGATAAAATTTATATTTGAATAACCTTATTAGCGGCAAATAAGTTAATTTACTCAAATGGCTTTATGGCGTCTTTTAGTTTTTCATATCCCTCTATAAAACCTGGTCTATCTCCAGAATATATATTGTCAAACTTATTTAAAATTCCATCAAGCCATTTTTCTAATTCTTTATTTCCTGGATTTGCATCAAGATAAGCATCACGAATAAGCACAAAATGAATTCTTGGATCATAAGGTTTTTTAGATCCACCAACAGTCTCATCACCATCTAACAATCTAAGAAGCATCGCATCGGCAGATCCCAGAGTTTGCTCGTGAATGGGAGGCCCATCCATCCTGTACATGACAGAGGTCATATCACGACCATTCCCAGTTGTATAACCCATCTCATTCCACAAATAGTCCATATGCGCTTTAGAATTTAGCTTTTTAATAATCCTACTACCAAAATACCTTAGAGGATCAGAAACATCAGCTAGTAGATCAGTAAGTCTGTCACCATCTAAATCTGTTGAAAGAACAACTGTATCTTGGTGGTTAATCAAATCCCAAAGTAAAAGACCATAATTTGTATCCGCAATATGCTGTTCAATTTGACCCGACCATTCACTCATTCCGTCTTTGAAGTCAGGAGGCAGTAATGCAATGATTTTATCAACATTTTCCTTGTGCTCATCATACGCATTGACAGCCCATCTTCTACCAATTTTAAACTGTGTACCTTCAAGAAGCCATGTGAGCAGACCAGCATTGATACCATCTTCCATTGCTTGTGTTGGTTTAAAGGCAACCCTTCCAAGTTTTTGTGTCTCATGCACCATTTTCAAGAAAAGCCTTGCAGCATAAGCCATTTGAATTCCGGGTGTATTCATTTCAGAATGTATGATGCCGGTTTTTGGGTCTACATTAAATACACTTTTATCTTGTGAATAGGGCAGACAGGGCATGCATCTCACAACAGTTATTGTTCCATACGGCCTTACGTTACAATATACACCTGCCTGAGTTCTCAACGGTGCGTTACCAGATTTTCCCATCACAACGACTTTTGATCCATCAGGGTCTCTTACATAAGCATCACCAGCAGTCGACCATTTGATAGAAGTAATAGGCATATTTCCAAACCAGCTGAGTGGAGCAAGTTTGAGATCATGTCTTATTTGTGACCACATCGGAAGCGCATAAAATGGAAGACCAAGGACATCGATTGCTGCAATTGTTCCAAGGAGCGCAAAGGCATCGGTTAGTGAATGTGCAATAGGATTTATTTTAATATTGTGGTTACCACCTTTCCAAACAATTGCATCTGGGTAACCATTCGGTCTCATATCTGATTTTTCGTAAATATTATCAAAGATTTGCTGAAGATCTCCGCCAGCAGCTTCTGTTTTTGCAATTTTTAATAGATCAATCATTTGGTACCTTAATGTTTTGTGTGGACAAGATTTAATATGTAAATTTCGTTATATTTGTTATAACAATAGATAAAAACAGGTCAATATCTAAATATTCAAATTATAAATAAAATAAGCTAAATGCCAAAAAAAATAACTAAAATTTCGCAAAAGATGCAAAAACAACAAAATGATCCGGTGATTATACTAGCAAACCCACAGTTAGGTTATAATATTGGTGCTGTTGCACGAGTTATGGCGAATTTTGATTTATATAAACTGCGACTTGTGAATCCAAGGGATGGTTGGTTAGCCGATGAAACTTATAGCTCTGCATCAGGTGCATCTGGAATTCTAGATCATTCAGGTATTTTTAATAATGTTAGTGAGTCCATTTGTGACCTCGACTGTGTTTATGCAACAACAGCGCGAAGAAGGGATATGATCAAAGAGGTCTTGAGCCCGAAATCTGCTGCAAAAGATATGAGAACCAGAATTAAAAATGGTCAAAAAATTGGGTTGTTATTCGGAGGAGAAAAATCAGGACTTTCAAATGATGAGCTGAGCTATGCTGATACAATTATAACAGCACCCGTTAATCCAGAATTTGCATCCTTAAATCTAGCTCAAGCAGTTTGTGTTATTGCTTATGAGTTTTATTCAGGTATTACAAAAGGGGAACTTGGTAGGGTCACAGAAAGTGATAAGGGTAGGACTGAAGGGTTACCTTTAGAAAAGACCCGAGGTGCAAATAAGAATGAATATATTCGTTTTATTGAATTTCTTGAGAAAACTCTCGATGAAAAGGGTTTCTTCCATCCGGTTGAGAAAAAAAATATGATGCTAAACAATATAAAAGCCATGTTTCAGAGGCAAAATCTTACACAGAAAGATATCAAAATTTTGTTTGGAATCTTCAAGCATCTAATAGATGAATAAAATTTTAGAACTTGGTGTTGACACAAATACCCATAGATTGTAGAGATATTATGTATTTTAACCCGCGAGATTGATTTTATATCAAGTTTTCTGTCAGCATAATTTGCTTAGGAGGGCGGATCCACAAGGAGGATTTAGAATGACAAAAAGAATTAAAGCCAAGTATAAGATTGATCGTAGGCTTGGAGAGAATATTTGGGGTAGGCCCAAAAGCCCTGTAAATAGGAGAAGTTATGCCCCTGGTGAGCATGGGCAAAGAAGGCAGGGAAAACCATCCGACTACGGACTTCAATTACGTGCCAAGCAAAAATTAAAAGGTTACTATGGAAACCTTACAGAGAAGCAGTTTAAGGCTTGCTATAAAGAGGCTGTGCGCGTCAAAGGTGATACAGGCGAAAACCTTATAGGGCTATTGGAGAGAAGGCTGGACACGGTTGTTTACAGATCTAAGGTGGTTCCCACTGTCTTCGCTGCAAGGCAATTCATAAATCACGGCCATGTAATGGTAAATGGTAAAAAAACAAACATAGGTAGCTACCGACTAAAGGTTGGTGACGTTGTGGAAGTCCGTGAGAAGTCAAGGACAATGCCAATGGTTATGCAGTCTGTTGAGAGCCAAGAAAGAGACGTACCAGAATATATAAATTTTGATGAGAACAACTTTAAAATTGAGATAAAAAGAATACCAGCACTGGATGATGTTCCTTACCCAGTTCAAATGGAGCCGAATTTAGTTATCGAGTTCTATTCGAGATAGTCAGTTTGTTGCAATACCCTTATCTTTGAGAAATTCTTTAAGTTCATTTTCTTCGAACATTTCTCTGACAATGTCGGCACCACCAATGAATTCATTTTTTACATAAAGTTGTGGTATGGTTGGCCAGTTAGTATATTCTTTTATACCATTTCTAATTGATTCATTTTCCAAAACATTGACTGATGAGAATTCAATACCCAGATAATTGAGTATTTGCACCACTTGACTTGAGAAGCCGCATTGCGGTGTTTCAGGGGTTCCTTTCATAAATAATACAACATCATTTGATGTTATTTTTTTACTTATCCAATCGTTAATATTTTCGTCCATTTTATCCTCGCTATGTAGATATTGTTTTTACTTGGAGTGCATGAAGCTTATTACCCATTTTTTCTTCCAATGCATTATATACAATTTGATGCTGTTCAATGCGCGTTTTACCTCTAAATACATCAGATTTTACAATAATAGAAAAGTGGTTATCATCACCGGCTAAGTCCTTAATTTCAATTTCTGAATTAGGTATTGCTTTCTTTACTAGCGACTCCAGTTCAGTCAATTTCATGCTCATTTTCTTACTAGGCCATATTATTCATTACAGATGGGATCAGGCTTTCATATGCGTCCCTGATTTCATTACTAGATATAATAATACTATCATTAATTTTCAATTGCGATGAGGTGATGCATCCAATTAGCTCATATTTGACTCCTCGCTTTTTCATTTTCTTTTCAAATATACTCTCAAGCTCTGGCGAGATAGTTATAATATACCTTGATTGATCTTCGCCAAAAAGCTCACCAATCATTTTATTATTATCAACTATATTAATTGTTGCGCCTTTTTCATCCATCATAATCATTTCGCATATCGTAACTATCATGCCGCCATCTGATATATCATGACAAGATGTGATAATTTTTTCTTGGATTAGCTCTAGTACTCCATTTCCGTTTAGTTTTTCTTGATATAGATCTATTTCTGGTGGGTCAATCGACGATTCACCATTGTAGACTTCTTCGAGGGTTGAACAGCTCAGATGCGAACCCTTTTTCCCAATCATATAGATTGAGTCACCAATATTTAGAGAACCAAAATTATCCAATACACCAATATTTTCTACAAGACCAACGCCTCCTATTGTTGGTGTATTTTTTATTGCATCGCCATTTGTTTCATTATACAGAGATACATTGCCTGAGACTACAGGAAAGTCTAGTGCAATTGATGCATCTCTGATGCCTTCAATAGTTTCAACAAAGTCATTCATTATTTCAGGTTTTTCTGGATTTCCAAAATTAAGGCAATTAGTTATTGCGAGGGGCTTAGCACCCATCGAAATGATATTACGCCAACACTCAGCAACTGCTTGCATAGCACCTTTTTTAGCATCCGCATGACAGTATCTTGGGTTCACATCGCATGACATTGCTATTGCCTTTTCTGTATTTTCAATTCGAACAAGACCAGCATCTCCACCTGCATCATTTAGTGTGTTTGCCATTATTGTTCTATCATATTGCTCCCAGATCCATTTTTTTGAACATATATTTGGTGAGTTCAGCATTTTTAGGATTGCATCTTTTGGTTTAATACCTGGAAGTGGTTGAGGTTTTTGATTTCGTTTATTTTTTTTAATTTTTTCTCTCTTATACATTGGTGCGTTATCTGTAAGAAATTTGATTGGAATATCTGCTTCAATCATTCCATTGTGCAAAACGACAATATTATTTGTTTCAGTGATCTTTCCAACAATAGCAAAATCAACATCCCATTTTTCGAAAACCTCTTTGGCGATTTCAGTTTTTTCTGGCTTGAGCACCATCAGCATCCTCTCTTGGCTTTCGGACAACATCATTTCATAAGCTGTAAGATTTTGTTGTCTGGTCGGTATATAATCTAAATTTAATTCAATACCAACCTTTCCTTTATCAGCCATTTCCACAGATGATGAGGTAAGTCCTGCTGCGCCCATGTCCTGTATTGATATGATCGCGTCTTTTTGCATAAGCTCTAGGCACGCCTCAAGCAGAAGCTTTTCAGCATATGGATCACCAACCTGAACTGTCGGCCTGTTTTTTTCTGACTCGTCATCAAACTCCCCCGAAGCCATCGTTGCACCGTGAATACCATCACGGCCCGTCTTTGCACCGACATACACAACTGGGTTTCCCACTCCGGAGGCTTTTGAATAAAATATTTTATCTTTCGTGGTTAATCCAACACACATGGCATTTACAAGGTTATTTCCATTATATGAGCTATCAAAGCCTGTTTCACCTGCAATTGTTGGTATCCCAACACAGTTTCCATACCCTCCAATGCCAGCGACGACGCCAGAGAGTAAAAACTTTGTTTTTGGATGCGTTAATTCACCAAATCTGATCGAATTTAGAAGTGCAATAGGACGGGCGCCCATTGTAAACACATCACGCATAATTCCACCAACTCCTGTTGCTGCACCCTGGTATGGTTCGATAAAAGACGGATGATTATGACTTTCCATCTTGAAAATTATCGCTTGGTTGTCACCAATATCAACTACACCTGCATTCTCACCAGGACCTTGTATAACTTGTATTCCTTCTGTATGTAATTTTTTAAGCCAATGTCGAGAAGATTTATATGAACAATGTTCTGACCACATTACTGAAAATATACCAATTTCAGTGTGACTGGGATCTCTTCCAAGATAATTTAATAGTAACTCTTTTTCCTCTTTATTTATACTGTGAGATTCATATATATCCATTTGTTACCAATCAAGTTGAATAAAAATTTAGCGCAGATTCGAATATTCGTGATCCATCGTTTGTACCTGTTTTTATATCGACTGCTCTTTCTGGATGTGGCATAAGACCTAATATATTTAAATTTTTGTTATACAAACCAGCTATATTGTTTAAAGATCCATTGATAGGATTTAGATAACGTAACGCGACTTGGTTGTTATCTTCAATTGAGTTAAGCGTATCTTGATCAGCAAAAAAATTACCATCATGATGTGCAATAGGTATATTTACGACCTCATCAGTTTGATATTTTGAGGTAAAAAAAGTATCATTTCTATTAATTTTGAGTTCAACATTTTTTGATATGAATTTTAATGAACTATTTTTCAAAAGAGATCCTGGTAACAGTTTTCTCTCGGTCAGGATTTGGAAGCCATTGCAAATACCAATTATGTAAACACCCTGATTTCCTCTTAATTCAAGATCATCCATTATCGGTTCACGTGCTGCAATTGCGCCAGATCTCAGATAATCACCATAGGAAAATCCACCAGGTATAATTATCAAATCTGATTTTGGAATTTTATCGTCTTTGCAGGAAATTATTTTTGGTATGATGCCAAGAACTTTTTTTACAGCATTTGCTGTATCTAAATCACAATTAGTTCCAGGAAAGCGAATTATTGTTACATTCATACTAACTAATTTCTATTGAATATTCCTCGATAACAGTATTTGCAAGGAGAGACTTGGTGATTTTCTCAATTTTTTCTTCAGCTTCATCTTTGTTTTTAGCCTCAATATCCATTTCAATCAGCTTTCCCTGTCGGATGTTATTTATATTATTCTCACCAAGATTTTTCAGTGCATTCTCAATCGCTTGCCCTTGGGGATCTAATACTTCAGCTTTTAGTCTTATGTAAACGATTGCTCTCATAGTTATCCTTTTACAAGCGTTGGTTTCTTATTTTTTGATGTACCATTTTGCGTCAATAATCCCATCCTTTTTGCAACTTCATTATACCCATCTAACAAATATCCTGAGTTCTCTCGATAAACGTCCTTATCCATTTTTTGTTTTGTTTGTGAGTCCCATAGCCTGCATGAGTCAGGACTAATTTCGTCGGCTAAGACCACAAATATCTCATCGTTTTTATACAATCGTCCAAACTCAATTTTAAAGTCAACTAACTGTATTTTTATTGCAGAAAAATATCCTGCCAGGAAGTCGTTTATTCTGAGAGCTAGTGATGTAATTTCATCTAATTCATTTTGGCTTGCCCAGCCAAATGTTATGATATGTTCTTCGCTAACCAGAGGATCTTGCAATGCATCATCTTTATAGTAAAATTCGACAATTGTTCTGTTAAGTTTTTCACCACTTGGAATACCTAGCCGCTTCGTAAGTGAACCCGCTGCTATGTTTCTGATCACAACTTCTAATGGAATTATCTCAACCTCATTAATGAGCTGCTCTCTCATATTAAGCCTTTTGATAAAGTGATGAGGTATATCAATAGATGATAGAAGTGTAAACAAATGTTCAGAGATACGGTTATTTATAACCCCCTTACCTTCAAAAACATCCATTTTCTCATTATTATTTGCGGTTGCATCATCTTTGAAGTGCTGAATTAATGTCCCAGGCTCTGGACCTTTATACAAAATTTTGGCCTTTCCCTCATAAATTTTATTTTTTTTCATTACGAAGCCCGTATTTTTATTATTTACCAAAAACATTTTTGAAAATGTAATCAACATTCTTCAAGTGATAATCTAGCGAGAATAAATCATCAATTTCTTCTTTTGTTAGTATTTCCATGATTCCTTTATCTGATAAAATTATTTCTTTAAAATCACTTTGATTATCCCATGATTTGGATGCATTTTTCTGCACGATGTCATAACTATCTTCACGACTAACTCCTTTTTGGGTTAGCATTAGGAGTATCCTTTGTGAGTATATCAATCCGTTGAGCTTATCTAAATTTGCTTTTATATTTATTTTATTCACAACAATATTTTTAATAACATTTGTAAGTCTTGAGAGGGCAAAATCTAATAGTATAGTCGTGTCCGGACCAATTACTCTTTCCACCGATGAATGAGAAATATCCCGCTCATGCCACAAGGATATATTTTCGAGTGCGGGGGTGACGGCACCACGAATCAATCGAGCAATACCTGTTAAATTTTCGGTTAATACAGGATTCCTCTTGTGAGGCATAGATGAAGAGCCTTTTTGACCCTTTTGGAATTGCTCAGACATTTCATCAACTTCGGTTCTTTGCAGGTGTCTTATTTCAGTTGAAATTCTCTCAATTGAACCAGCAAGCACACCGAGGGTTGAAAAGAAATACGCATACCTATCTCTTGGAATTATTTGGGTAGAAATAGTCTCAATGTTTAAATTTAGCTTTTTAGCGACATATTTTTCAATTCTTGGGTCAATATTAGCAAAAGTTCCGACTGATCCGGATAATGCACAAATAGAAATTTCTTTTTCAGCAATTTCCATTCGTTTTAAAGCTCTATCGAATTCAGCATATGCCTGTGCGAATTTTAATCCTACTGTTGTGGGTTCCGCGTGAATACCATGACTTCGGCCGATAGTCGGTAAATATTTATATTCTTCAGCCTTTTTCAATAATTCTTTGAGCAATGCATCTATATCTTCTCTTATATGTTGTGATGCCTTTTTCAATTGGATGCAAAGACATGTATCAAGTATATCCGATGATGTCATTCCCTGATGGAGATAACGTGCTTGTTTTTCACCAATTTTTTCAGATATGAATGTGAGAAATGCAATTACGTCATGATGTGTTTTGCTTTCAATTTCTGATATGCGGGCTTCGTCAAAAATTATATCTTTTAACTTATCTCGTATCTTCTTTGTAAGACCTTTTTCAATGAGGCCAATAGACTCCATTGCCTCATGGGCGAGCATCTCAATTTCAAACCAGATTGCATACTTAGACTGATCAGACCAAACATCTCTCATAATCTGTCTAGAATATCTGTTTATCATTTCTTTTGTTGTATTTGTAAAGTATTTATATAGCTTAAATATTATAGAAAAGCGATCATATTTGTATTATTTTTTTTAATTATACAAAAAGAATTCTTGAGTTTTTAAATCAAATAATAATAATAAAGATGATCAGGAGATCTAAATGAAATTAAATGGAGAAAATATCATTCAGGCATCGCGCATGCAAGTCTGGGAAGCCTTGAATGATCCTACGGTACTAAAAGAGACAATTCCGGGTGCCCAAAGTGTCGAGCAAAGCACAGATGATGAATTTAAAGCAGTAGTCGAAATCAAGATCGGGCCAGTGAAAGCGAAGTTTACTGGAAAAATCAATTTAAGTGATGTTAACCCACCTAATGGATACAAGATTGTTGGCCAAGGTCAAGGCGGCGCAGCGGGATTTGCAAAAGGCTCCGCAGTAGTTTCATTAACCGAATTAGACCCAGAAACCACAAAGTTAAATTATGAGGTTGACGCACAAGTAGGAGGGAAGCTGGCACAGGTTGGGCAAAGGCTTATCCAGAGTGCATCAAAATCACTTGCAGACCAATTTTTCAATAATTTACAAGAATATTTCAACAGTGATAGTACGCATATAGATGAAGAGCAGCCTGTGATTGAGGCTGGAAAATCATCCAGAAATGTATTTTTCTTTAATACGCAAAGAAAAAGAATTATTTTTGCATTAATTGTTTTCTTGCTGTCATTCGTATATTTTTATAATAACTAATTTTATGAGAGCGATATGGTAAAAATTAACATAAACATTAATAATAAAGCCTATAGCGAAGAGGTCGGAGACAACACTTTATTGGTAGAGTTGCTTCGTGATAAACTTGGCCTTACGGGTACCCATGTTGGTTGTGATACAAGTCAGTGTGGTGCGTGCGTGATTCATGTTGATGGAGACTCTGTAAAAAGTTGTACAGTTTTAGCCGCTCAGGTTCATGGAAAAGATTTAACCACAGTTGAGGGATTGGCGAGTGAAGGACAGCTTCATCCAATTCAAAAATCATTTCAAAATAACCACGCATTACAATGTGGTTTTTGCACACCTGGATTAGTAATGAGCGCTGTAGATTTATTGAAAAAAAATAGCTCTCCTTCGGAAGATGAAATTCGTGAATGGTTTGAAGGCCATATTTGCCGATGCACGGGTTACAAGAATATTATTAAGGCAGTTCAAGAAGCAATTACGCAATAGATATAGGAAAACATGTATAATTTTAGATATCACAAGGCAGAAACGATAGAAACCGCGAGATCTCTGATTGCGCAATCAGATGATCCAAAAATACTTGCAGGTGGGCACACACTTATTCCAACATTAAAGCAAAGACTCTCACAGCCATCGGATATTATTGATATATCCTCAATTGACGAATTGAAAATGATTACTCTTGGTGATGGATTTGTTACAATCGGAGCACTTTGTACACATTCTGATATTTCAAATTCACCAGATATTAAAAAGAATATTAAAGGATTAGCTGACCTTGCAAAACAAATTGGTGATCCGCAGGTACGTCACAAGGGTACGATTGGTGGCTCCGTTGCAAATGCAGATCCAGCTGCAGATTATCCAGCAGCAGTGCTAGCTTTAGATGGTGAAATAACAACCTCAGCTGAAAATCATAAAGCAACGAATTTTTTCGTCGACATGTTTGAAACTTCCTTAGACTCCGATGAAATAATTACTGGAATTAGATTGAAAATTCCAAATTCTTCAACATACAAAAAGTTTAGGAATCCTGCATCAGGTTATGCGATGGTTGGTGTTTTTATGGCAAGATATGACAATGACGTAAAAATAGCTGTTACGGGTGCATCAAGCTCTGCCTATCGTATGCTAGACGTAGAGGACTCACTGAAGAGCAACTTTAATAATGATATCATGGCGGATGTTGACATTGATACAACCAACTTTAATGATGATATTCATGCATCAGCGAAATATAGGGGCGTAATTCTAAAAGTACTGCTTGAGGAAGCTATTTTAGAGTTAAAATAGGCTTATAACTATTCCATTAGCCATTTTTCGTCATTATATGATAAAATATAATCCTACAAATAATTACAAGGTACATATTGGCTATGGCAATAAGTGATCATGATATAATAAATATTGCTCTCGAGTGGAAAAATAATGGCAGAAAAGTTGCCATTGCAACAGTAATTCAAACTTGGGGATCTGCCCCAAGAGGGGTTGGAAGTAAACTACTCATTGATGATTTGGGTAATTTTGAAGGTTCCGTATCTGGTGGCTGTGTCGAAGGTGCTGTAATTGGAGAGGCTTCAGATCTTTTTAAGACTGGAAATGCTAAAATTCTTGAATATGGCGTTTCTAATGAAATGGCTTGGGAAGTTGGGTTGGCATGCGGCGGTACAATAAAGATATATCTAGCTGAGTTAAATTAAAAATGCAGAGAAAGATATTAGAAGAGATCATATCGAGGCAAGGTGAGAGAGAGTCCTTAGCTTATGTTATCGATACTGAAAACGGAGATGAGCTTATTTTCTCCAAAGGTAAAAAGACCAATTACCCTGAGCTTGATATGGAAATAATCGATTGCTTGAAGTCTGATCGCAGCAAGCTTGTTCAAATAGATAATAAAAATTTTTTTATCGACGTCTACAATCCTCCCTTAAAGCTACTTATCATAGGTGCGGTCCATATTGCTCAACATCTAATTAATTTCGCAAATAACCTCAATTTTGATTGTATATTAATTGACCCAAGGGAAGGTTTTGCAAATAAAGAACGTTTTGCTGATGTTAAAATATATAATAGTTGGCCCGATGAGGTTCTACCTGAGCTGGGGATTGATGAAAGGACAGCCATAGTCACACTAACACATGATCCAAAAATTGATGACGTTGCACTCGATTATGTGCTAAATAAAAGCTGCTTTTATATCGGCTCCCTCGGTTCTAAGAAAACGCATAATGCAAGGATTGAAAGGTTGAGTAAAAAACATTCCAAGGAGAAACTTGCTACGATCCACGGACCAATCGGTCTAGATATTGGCGCTAGATCCCCGGCGGAAATCGCGCTATCGATTATAAGTGAAATGATATCCGAATTAAGATTATAAGTATTTTTGATGAAAATATTTGAAAAATATATTCAAGAGGCATTTGGTTGCTTATTAATGCATTCTGTTTTTCTGAAAGACGGTAGGATTCGTAAAGGAAAAATTATAGATAAAAATGATATTGCTATGATGGAAAGATCTGATATTGAGAAAGTCCAGGTTGGTGAGTTGGAAGATGATGATATTGGTGAGAATGCGGCTTCAGGTCTGATTGCAAGAGCAATTGCAACAAATCAGTTTTCCATATCCCCGACGCTTTCAGGAAAAACAAATATAACATCCATTGCAGATGGCCTTATTGAAATTGATGAGGGTAATGTCATCAAACTCAATAATCTATCACCCAATATTGCTGTTTCAACTCTTAATAATCATGACGTCGTATACCGAGGCGACCATACAGTTAGTGTAAAGATAATTTCGTTTGTTATTTCATCATCTGATTTAGATAAAATTCTAAATTTTCTAAAAAAAAATAAAATCGTTAAATTAAAAAAATTTAATTCGATGAGGTTTGGAGTGATTTATACGATTGCAAAAAATGAGAAGCGATCTCTAATTGAAAAAACAAAAAAATCAATAATGTCGAGAATAAGTAACTACAACTCCACAATAATGGATGAGAGGGTGGTGCCCCATGACGTTGCAAGCATAAAAAATAATGTAGTTGAGTTATTGGAAAATAATATTAATTGTATTTTATTATTTCTATCTACGTCGATAACAGATGTAAATGATATTGTTCCAACTGTAATTAATGATCTTGGTGGTAAGATTAATTCTTTTGGCATGCCAGTTGATCCAGGCAACTTGACATTAAGTGGTAAGATTAATGATGTGGATATTATAGTAGCTGCTGGATCTGCACGAAGTGACTCGCTCAATGGTTTTGATTGGCATTTAAATTGTCTGCATGCAAATATTGAAGTTAGTCAAGAAATGGTAAACTCTCTGGGTGTTGGTGGTTTGCTAAAGGATATCGATTTTGCGGTAAAGAGAAAAAGAGTTTCCAAAACTATAGATACAAAAAAATCGAACATTGCTGCAGTTGTGCTATGCGCAGGCGAGTCAAAGAGAATGGGTAACAGAAATAAGTTACTTTTGAAGGTTGCGGGCAAGTCTCTCATAAAAAATTATATAGATAATATCTCTAAATCCAACGTGTCAGAAATAGTCATAGTGACAGGGTATCAGTCAATTGAAATAGAAAAAGAGTTAGAAGGGTACGACGTAAAATTTATCCATAATGAAAAATACAGGGAGGGTATGTCAACCTCCTTGAATACTGGAATTAATTCGCTATCAAAAAATATTAATGCAGCCATAATATGCTTACCAGATATGCCCATGATTGGTATTTATGAAATAAATAAGTTGATTGAGTATTATAATCCAAAAATTGGAAATGAAATTTGTATTGCAACCTATAATGACCAACGGGGTAATCCCGTTTTATGGGACAGGAAATATTTTAAAAAACTAATGCAAATTAAAGGTGACAAAGGGGGAAGATATTTGTTACCAAAATATTTAGAGCAATCTGTGGAGGTGGTATTAGGAGAAGCGGTAGCCTTTGATGTAGATAATGAGAGTAGTTATAAAATCATCAATACGAAGTGATAAAATTTAAATAAATTAATTCGTTGTGAATATATCACAGCCATCTTTTGTGATGCCAACGGTGTGTTCAAATTGAGCTGATAATTCTTTATCTCTTGTTACAATTGTCCAACCATCTGATAAAAGTTTAATATCCTTCGTACCCGCATTAATCATTGGTTCTATTGTGAATATCATTCCTTCTTTTAATTCATACCCATGACCTTTCTTACCAAAGTGGAGAATATTTGGATGATCGTGGAATATTTTACCAATACCATGTCCACATAAATCTTCAACGACAGAAAATCTGTGCTTTTCCGCTATCTCCTGTATTCGCGCACCTATATCACCCGTTCGGATTCCCGGCTTTAGTATTTTTATAGCTTCCATGAGGCACTCTTTCGTAATATCAACGAGAATTTCAGCTTTTCTTGATACCTTACCTACTTTAAACATTCTACTTGTATCGCCATACCATCCTTCGTGTATGAGGGTAACATCAATATTTAATATATCACCTTCTTTTAACTTTTTTTTGCCAGGAATACCGTGGCAAATAACATTATTTAATGAGATGCATGAAGAGGCGGGGTAACCTCTGTAATATAGAGTCGCTGGAATACAATTATTTGATAATGCAAACTCGTAAATGAGTTTATCAAGGTATTCTGTGGTGTTTCCTTCTTGGACATAGGGCTCAATGAAATCGAGGCATTTTGCTGCAAGCGTTCCAGATTTCTTCATGCATTTAAAGCTCTCCTGATCATATAATTTAATTAATCCTATATTTTTTATCGGCGCGAGACTTGCTTTTATATAGCTATGCATTAATTTTTTTCTCAGGTTTCTGTAATTTTCTATACTAAAAAATATTTTTATTATACTCAATATAATATATAAACAATGTAATAATTATTTTCACCAACATGGAATTGAAATGAAAGATATAACAGCAGCAATTTTGGTGATCGGCGATGAGATCTTATCAGGAAGAACCAAGGATAAAAATATTGGTTACATTGCAGAATGCTTCTCAAATATAGGTGTTTATTGCAAGGAGGTAAGGATCGTACCCGACGAGGAAAGTAAAATTATTGGCGCATTAAATGAGCTAAGAAAAGACTATACTTATGTAATGACTACAGGAGGTATAGGCCCGACCCACGATGATATAACTGCCGATTGTGTAGCTAAAGCATTTGGCGTTGAGATATCCGAAAATGAGGATGCTATTAACATGCTGCTTGAGAGGATACCTCTTGAAGATCTCAATGAGTCAAGACGAAGAATGGCTCGAATACCGCACGGTGCAAAATTGATTGAGAATAATGTATCAAAGGCACCCGGTTTTCAAATTGATAATGTATTTGTAATGGCTGGGGTCCCTGCTGTAATGCAGGCTATGCTGGATGTTGTCATAACAAGAATTGACAAAGGTCAGAAGTTATTCACTTGCAATATATCTACAAATATCAAGGAAGGTGATATCGCAGATATACTCAGGGAGATTCAAAAAAATAATCCAAATATCATGATTGGATCATACCCGTACTATACTGATGATGGGTATGGAGCGAATATTGTGTGTAGAGCTAAGAATCTTAATGAACTGAAAAATATAGCCAGTATAATAGAAAGCAGTTTATTGGCGATTGGAAATGTAGAAGTTGGAGAATTTGAGTAGGATGGATAATAACATAAGTTCAAAGTTATTTCCTGTATCGTGGGATCAATTCCATAGGGACTCCAAAGCCCTCGCTTGGCGACTTGCAGATAAAGCCGACTGGTCAGCTATAATTGCTGTTACTCGGGGAGGGCTTGTGCCATCGGCAATAGTCGCAAGAGAATTAAATGTACGAATAATAGAGACAATATGCGTAACATCTTATAATCCTGAACATAAAAAAGGTGATATTGAGGTACTAAAAAGAATTAGCGATAATTTACTTTCAGATCCAAAATTTAAGCCAGATACAATATTATGCATTGATGACTTAGTTGATACGGGGTCAACCATGGCGGTTGTGAAAGATATGATACCGGGAGCGCATATAGCAACTGTCTATGCAAAGCCTGAGGGTTTATCTAATGTTGATACATTTGTCACGGAGGTCAGTCAAGATACATGGATTTATTTTCCATGGGATACTGAGCTACAATTTTCACCACCTATTAATCCGGGTGGCGTCTGATGATGTATTTAATTTATGAGCGGACGTGGTGGAATAGGTAGACACAAGAGACTTAAAATCTCTCGGAGGTTACTCCGTGCCGGTTCGAGTCCGGCCGTCCGCACCATTTCTATACTTTATAATCATAAAGCCACTTCAATTTATCTAACTGACTTAGACCATTAGTTTTTTCTAAGAAAAAATCTCTGAAGACAGAAATAATAGGTGGCGCATGAAAAATTTGACGGTTGAGACTTGAATTTTTGATTACTTTATCAATTCTTTTTTTTCTCATATTCATTGCATAATGAACAGACTCAACGGTATTATTTTCGCCAATTGATTTACCCAAGGTGAAGGCGTCCTCAAGCGCCATTGATGCGCCTTGAGCAAGATGCGGCTTAATTGAATGTGCTGCATCACCAATAGCAAATATTGGTCTAGAAGCATCCAGATTTAATGTAATTTTAGAGTCATAAAGGCTCCACGAATGCCAGTCTTGCGCATTCAAGAAAGAATAGAAACCTCTCTCGATATTTTGCTTATTCTTTTGGAATACCCCATCTTTATTATTTTTTGTTATCATGACGATATTTATTAGATCCTCGAAATATGGATAGATAACAATATGTATTCCTTTACCAAGGAATAGATATATAGTATCAGCTGATATCTTGAGTGGCGATTTATGAACCTTTACTGCAGAGCGGTATGTCATAAAATCATTTGCTATGGGACTACAGGATATTCTGTCGAATATTGGGCTTGAAGAATTTCCATTTGCAATGATTAAATTTTTAGAACTGCTAATTGTCTTATTTTCTTTTATTATTTGTATTTTATCCCCTAGGTCTTCAACTTTTTTTATTTTTGTATCGTAGTTTATCGCTGTCTTAGACGCAATTACATTGGATAAAAGCTCCTTGTGAAGTATATCCCGGCTTGCTGTATAATAATTGGTTAGATTATTTTTATTGATAAATTTATTTACTGGTAGAGTGGTAAGTTTTTTTAATTTCTCTATTGAGTATATTTCGATATTATTAATGACCTTTATGTGAGGCTCTAATTTTTTCAATATACCCATTTTTTGAAGCACATTGCTGGCATTTGGCGATAATTGAATGCCATATTGGTTAGCTATCCTTTGATCACCACTTTCGAATATCTCATTTTTAATATCAAAATTTGATAGCACATAACTACATGCCAATCCAGCAATTCCAGAACCAATAATACTATACATTTCTTTTACTTTATTGATTCTGAGCCAAGCAATTTGGGGGAATTGTCTCGTCCTTATCCAACTTGCTATTGTATTTGTAAAGTGTTGAGCAGTATGGGCAAACTATGCTGTCATTCTTACCCATATCAAGATATATGTGCGGGTGGTCATGGGGAGGATTTGCTCCAATACACTTGAATTTCTTTACAGGAATCTCAATCACAGAGTATCCTTCAGTATTTTGGTAATGAGGTATTTGTATGTCTACCATGACTATCTCCTGAAATAATATATTTACTTAACAAATAAAAATATATAAATAAATTAAGATTGAACTAATTTGATTAAATATGTAATTAACTATATATTTAAATAAAAATAATAAAATATACATAATAATTTTGCAATAATGTAACTCAATGAAGTGAGATATAAAATGCCTCAAAATAATAGCGCTAATCTGAAATCACGAAAACTTGAGGGTATTGATCCAATATGGGACAAAATTAAAGAGGAGGCGAAAGAGGCATCCTCGCAAGACCGACAAATATCTGGCTACATGTACTCACAAATACTTTCCCAAAAGACGTTGGAGAAAGTATTATCAGTAAATTTATCAAAACATATAGAAACAATTCATGTTGAGTATCGAATTATTGAAGATTTATTTGATGAGTTTTACTCTACCGATAAACAAATCCAACAAACGATAAGGGCGGACATATCGGCTGTATATGATCGAGACCCCGCGTGTCACCGATATATAGAGCCAATCCTGTACTTTAAAGGATTTCAAGCATTACAAGTTCATAGGTTGGCAAACTGGCTTTGGGTTAACGGCAGGACTGAATTCGCTTATTATTTGCAAAGTTTATCCTCAAGAGTGTATTCTGTTGATATTCATCCAGCTGCTCACTTTGGAAAAGGGATATTTATTGACCATGCAACAGGAATTGTAATTGGGGAGACAGCAGTCATCGATGATAACGTATCTATGCTTCACGATGTGACCCTAGGTGGTACAGGAAAGAAATCAGGTGACAGACATCCAAAGGTTAAAAGTGGCGTATTGATCGGTGCTGGAGCTAAAATTCTAGGTAATATTAAAATCGGGGTTTCGGCAAGGGTTGCAGCTGGCAGTGTTGTCCTAAATGACGTTCCAAATGGAGTTACGGTAGCTGGGGTCCCTGCTAGGATTATAGGTGGTAATGATAAAGAATATCCATCGCAACATATGGACCATCTACTACCATCAACTGAAAAATAAATAGAGTTCTTCATGCAGAGAAAAGAGAGTGAAATGTTACGGGACTATCTCAGGGATAAATTTAAGTCCGATGTTATTCGTGTCGTCGAGCGTCCAAAGAAAGATGACTCAATGGAGGTGTATGTCGGTGACGAGTTCATGGGTGTTATCTTTAGGGATGACGATGAGGGCGAAGTCTCTTATTCTTTTAATATGGCAATATTAGATATTGATCTATAATTTAGTCGGGTTTTCTTGCCCTTCATACACGACCTCCGGGTCAAATAGCTTCTCTTCTTCTTCAAATTTGAGTGCTACTTTATTTTTACTTTCAAAACTGATAGAGCGATAGAAGCAGGATCTATAACCAACGTGGCAGCTTGCTCCGACCCCCTCAACATCAACAATTAGCCAGATTGAGTCCTGATCATCATCAATACGTATACTGCTGACTTTCTGAGTCAGCCCTGAGGTTTTACCTTTATGCCATATCGATTTACGTGATCGGCTCCAGTAGTATGCTTCTTTATTTTGTATTGTTAGAAAAAGAGCTTCTTTATTCATGTAGCCATGCATAAGAACCTCACCAGATTTCCTATCAGTTGTTACAACTGGAATAAGTCCATTGTCATCGAATTTTGGCGCAAGAGCTGTGCCTTCTTCAACCTCAAAGACACTCTCTCTTCGTGCGAGTGGAATATCTACCATATCTTTCATATAGCTAGTTATTTGTTAGTTTCATGAAGCGATCCCTGAGCGCTTCATTTGTCTCAAATTCCCCTGTAAACCGTGTTGTGATCGTTGATACTTGGTCTTTCTTTACGCCCCTAAGAGACATACACATGTGTTCTGCATCTAGAATTATTGCAACACCCCTTGGGTTCAGTGATTGGCTAAGAGCATTTGCAATTTCAGCTGTCATTGTTTCTTGCGTTTGAAGACGCTGCGCGTATATATCAACAAGTCTTGCAATCTTTGAAATTCCAACAACACGATTTGATGGTAAATATGCAACGTGAGCTTTACCGATAAATGGTATCATGTGGTGTTCACAAAATGAGTTAAATTGAATATCCTTTAGGAGTACAAGGTCATCATAACCACCAACTTCACTAAATGTTTTAGATAAAACATCAACGCCATCTTCATTATAGCCTTTGAAAAACTCCTTATATGCATCGATGAACCTTCGTGGTGTTTCAAGTAAGCCTTCTCTCTCTGGGTCTTCACCGATCCAAGCGAGTATAGTCCTCACAGCATCTTCAGCATCTTCTCTAGAGGGTATGGAGGGGGCCCTCTTAAAACTGGTAATTTTTGAATTTTTATCCATTATAGGTTGCTCCAGGTAAGTTTGGTGATAATTCTTAACTCATAAAAGTTGAATATATGTTAAAATCTATTATTTATCAATATAAGTATGATATATTTATAATACAATTACTTCATTCACAGCCAGTAATCAAATATGCAATGTTAGACGACGTTTATAATAATAAAATAATTGAATTAGCCGCGAATATTACACATGTTGGCCGACTAAAAAATCCAAGCAAAACTGCTACCAAAGTAAGTAGGCTTTGCGGCTCCAAGGTTACAGTAGATATTATTCTGCTGGATAATATTGTGACAGATTTTGCGCATGAAGTTAAGGCATGTGCATTAGGCCAAGCATCGTCATCAATCATGGCAAAGAACATAATTGGTTCAACAGTGGATGAGTTACTGAATGTATCAGAGCAAATGAGAAAAATGCTGAGAGAAAATGGTCCAGCTCCAAAAGGTAAATGGGCAGATCTTGGCTATTTAGAACCAGTAAAGGACTACAAATCAAGACATTCGTCAACCTTGCTCACTTTTGAAGCCGTAAATGAGGCCATCCAAAGCAATTAGTCAAAAGCGTTTATGTTAAAGACCGTAATCAGTTTACCATTCATTTTATTGATAAAAATATATCAATACACCCTATCTTACTTTTTAGGAAACAGATGTAGATATCTGCCTTCTTGTTCTAATTATGCACTTGAGGCTATAAAGAGATTTGGTATATGGGCTGGTGGCTGGTTATTCTTATATAGATTTTTAAGATGTCACCCTCTCTCAGGACATGGCTATGACCCTGTCCCAAATAAATTACCAAAAAGTTGTGTTTGGTATAAGCCATGGACCTATAAAATAAAAAAAAATAATTGATTATGGGCGTAATAATCATTAATACTATGGGTACTTACCTGATTTGTTAACAGAGATTGAGTTAGAAATGTATATATATAAATTACTAGATGGTTCCAGCAAGGAGTTTCAAGATAAAATCAATGGGGCCGAACTTGCGAAATCCATATCCCCATCACTATTAAAAAAAACAGTTGCTGTAAAAGTAAACGGCGCAATCAAAGATCTAGCAGATAGTCTACCAAATAATTCCGATATCGAGTTTGTGACAAGGGAACATCCAGAAGCACTTGATCTCATTCGGCATGACTGTGCCCACGTTCTGGCTGAAGCGGTTCAAATTTTATTTCCCGAAACCCAAGTAACTATAGGACCAATCATCGAAAACGGTTTCTATTATGATTTTTATCGTAAGGAGTCATTCAAGCCAGAAGATTTTGTAAAAATTGAAAAAAAGATGCATGAAATAATTTCACAAAATGCAAAATTTGAAAAAAAAGTAGTGAGTCGTGATGAGGCAATTAAGATTTTTCAAGATAAGAAAGAGGAATTTAAGGTTGAACTCATAAAGGATATTCCACAGGGAGAGAATATAAACCTATATTCACAGGGTAACTGGTTTGATCTGTGCAGAGGCCCACACATGGTTTCAACAGGACAAATTGGTAAAGCGTTTAAGCTTATGAAAATAGCTGGCGCCTATTGGAGAGGCGACTCTGACAATGTGATGCTTCAGAGAATTTATGGCACCGCTTGGAGTACAAATGATCAGTTAAGTTCTTACCTTAATATGCTTGAAGAAGCAGAGAAGCGAGATCATAGAAAACTTGGTAGAGAGATGGACCTATTCCATTTTCAGGAGGAGGGCCCAGGATCTGTTTTTTGGCACAAAAAGGGTTGGAAGTTATTTACTGAGTTAATTGATTATATGAAACGTAAGGGAATGAACGCTGGGTATCTTGAAGTTAATACACCTGATATGTTGGATAGGTCATTATGGGAAAAATCAGGACATTGGGAAAAATTTGGAGAGAATATGTTTACCAGCACTACTCCAGATGAAAAAATATTTGCACTAAAACCAATGAATTGTCCAGGTCATGTACAGATATTTAAAAATGGTCTTAAGAGCTATCGTGACTTACCAATAAAATATGCTGAATTTGGTAAGGTTCATAGATATGAGCCATCTGGCGCATTGCATGGGCTTATGAGAGTTCGACATTTTACACAGGATGATGGGCATATTTTTCTGACTGAGGAACAAATAAAAGAAGAGTGTGTTAGAGTTCATGAGTTGATCTTATCAATATACAAAGACTTTGGCTTTGAAGACATAGTCGTGAAATTCTCTGACAGACCAGAAAAGAGGGTAGGAGAGGATGATATATGGGATAAGGCTGAAAAGGCACTCATAGAAGCGGTAGAGTCTACAAACCAAAAATTTGAGCTAAACCCTGGTGAAGGGGCTTTTTATGGCCCTAAGCTCGAGTATGTATTGCGCGATGCAATAGGAAGAGATTGGCAGTGCGGTACGCTTCAAGTCGACTTTAATCTGCCTGGAAGGCTCGGTTCATTCTATATCGGAAGTGACGGTGAGAAGCATGTTCCTGTAATGCTACACCGTGCCATATTTGGATCTTTAGAACGATTTACAGGAATACTAATTGAGCATTATGCTGGCCGCTTACCCCTATGGATATCACCGACTCAGATCGTAATTGTTACAATCAACTCTCAATGTGATCAGTATGCAAATGATGTGCTTGAGAGATGTGTTATGAGCAATTTAAGGACTGAAATAGATCTCCGAAACGAAAAAATAAGCTATAAGATTAGAGAGCATATTTCAGTTAAGATCCCAATATTATTTGTTATAGGTCAAAAAGAGGTTGAGGATGGGACAGTTACTATACGAGAATTGGGCAATGATGTGCAAAGGACTGTTGAGCTCAAAGACGCAATATCTGAAATTAAAAATAGAGCAAATCCTCCAGATTTTAACCTTTAGGAAGAAAACTGCTCTGTAATTATCCTCTCCTCAAGATTATGATCTGGGTCAAACATAATTTTCAAGGACAGCGTTTCATCATTTGAAACAATTATTTTATGCGCATCCATTATTTCATGACTATCCGCTGTGGCATTAACCTTTCTGAATTCTGGATCAATAACATCGATTTCAACAATTGAATTTATATCCAATAATGCACCCTTCCATCTCCTCGGCCTAAATGGACTCGTTGGGGTTAGGGCCATCAATTTTGCATTGATAGGCAAGATTGGCCCATCTGCAGAAAGATTGTAAGCAGTACTGCCGGCTGGGGTAGAAATCAATAAGCCATCTGAGATTAGCTCATTCAGGCGGACCTTATCGTTTATTGAAATTTTTAGTTTTGCTGCTTGGTAGGTCGTTCGAGTTAAGGCAACCTCATTTATTGCAATTTCACTATGCTCTTTCCCAGATACATCAATCACCGACATTTTAAGTGGATTAATTTCTGTCATTTCAGAGTTTTCCAGCTTTCTATCCAGATGATCAAAGCTTAATTCATTCATTAGAAAACCAATGGAACCACAGTTCATCCCATAAATTGGTATACCGGATCCAATGAACTGATGAAGCACTTGCAGCATTTGACCATCACCTCCCAGCGCAACAATGAATTCAGCATCATCGATATCCGAGTTCCCATATAATCCAATTAATTTCTCTTTTGCTTCAGTCGCTTGTGCCGTTTCACTTGCTATGAATGTTATTTTTTTAACAGCCATTATATTTCTATATTTATTATTGCTTCAATTGCGGTTAAACTTGTTTCAAATATCATATGTATCATAATTACATGATTTATTAAATAATATTTGATTACTTCCTTGTGTGTGGTGGCATTATCATGAAGAAAATTGGTATAATTGGTTGCGGAAGGCAAGCTCCAAAGCACATTATGGGATATTTTGAGAATGGTATAAAAGATATCTTCCTATTTGATGTTATTGAGTCAAAGGCTCGTAATTTAGCTGCGGAATACAATCTTCAATATAAAAAAATTGATGATTTGGCGGCTATCGCAGATGTTGGCATTTATTCAATTTGCACGCCACCAAATACACATGACAGATTAATCGAAATATTAATCAATAACAATAAGCATATCTTATGCGAAAAACCATTATCATTAAATTTGGATAACTTATTTAAATTTGAACGCTTATCAAATGAGAAGGGGTTAACGGTAATGGGTGGGTATATCTATAAGTTTTCACCTTCACATATTGAAATGAAAGAGTTTATAAAAGCCAATCAAAGCAAAGTTCAAAGTGCATATTTGAGAATTGCAAGCCCGGGAATAAAAAACGCATGGCAATTTTCAAAAAATAAAGGAGGTGGTGCAACTAATGAACTTTTTGTCCATATGGTTGATCTAGCAAATTGGTATTTTGGTCCAATTGAAGACATTGTAGAAATGGACATCCAAACATACCGATCTGACAGAGAGAGTATGATTGATAAAAATGATCATTTGGCGGAAGACTTCATTACGGTCAAAGTACGGAATAGATTGGGTATCTCAATTACTATTGAGGCTGATATGATCTCAAATGACTTCGTGCAATATGTAAATATAAGCGGACCTGGTTTGATGGGATTCTGTTCGATACAACCAAATTTGCCGCTGATCTTGCGTCAAAGTGAAAAAAAATGTGACATTTGTGAATATAGAGAATTTAAGAATCTTCACACAAGTCAAATTTCATATTTTCTCAGTTGCATTGATAAAATCACACCACATTCTCAATCAACAATCTCAGAGTCAATTGATATTTGTAAGTTTCTCAATGAAGTTACTAATTAAGTCCCAGAGCATTCTCTGCATTAACTGAACAAATATTATTTTTTATATCTTCTGATAAATTTATGCTCTCAATCCATTTTAACGGTTTTTTCACGCCCATATCAGCCGGGAAATCCGTACCAAGTAATATTCTATCAGAACCAATTATCTCTATTACTTGATTTAGTCCAGTATCGGAATGAGTGATAGTATCGTAGTAGAAATTTTTGAGATAGTCAGATGGTTTACTATTCAAATTATCACTAACATCTTTTCGAGTATTATATGCGTGGTCAAACCTTCCAATTGCAAATGGTAAATAGCCACCCGCATGTGATAAACAAATTTTTATATTCGGTAATTGATCCATGAATCCTGAGAAAATAAGATTTGCAGCGGCTGTTGTAGTTTCCATTGGATTGCCAATGAGATTAATTAAATGATACTCTCCCATGATATCATGAGCTCTAGTTGAGAGCGGATGAAGTAAAATAAAGGCGCCTAGTTTTTCTGCTTCCATCAGAATTTCGAAGAAATGGTGCTGGTTTAGGTTCTTATGATCAATATGGGAGCCGATAATGATCCCTTTTAAGTTTAGTTCGTTCATAATCCTATTAAGCTCTGATATTGATCTTTCAGGGTCTTTAAGTGGTATGGTCCCTAAACCTTGATATCTATCAGGACGATTACTCACAGCGTCAGCTATTTCGTCATTTACATCTTTGCAAGCATTAAACGCGATATCAATTGGGTCGCTATCTCTAAGTAGTTGTGGATTGAGAGATAATAATTGGGTATCTACTTCTGCATCATCCATTAGAGCTATTCGTTCATTATATGGGGTCCAATACTCAGGCGTACTCATTACATTTTTTCGTTTTCCAGTTGTTAGTATAGTTCTTCCTTCTTTATTTCGTTCAATTTTCGTACCATACCACAGCTCATTATTTTCATAAGCGACCCTCAAAGACGCTGGTAGTATATGAGAATGTATATCGATAACTTTCATTCAGACCTCAAGTTTTATAGTTTCATTAAGTTTTATTGACTTCTCTATACCTAGGGTAATTTTCAGATTTTGGAGACCTTCTTTTCCTGTAGTATTTGGGCATGCTATTCCTTGGGTTACAAACTCTAACCATGAACGAGTCTCGTCAGCAAATGGACCCCAATATTTATCAACCGCCCAATTTCCAGAGGCATTACTGGTTAAAAAACCCATTTCAGTATTTGTATCGACATATGCATGGTGCATGCCGCTCTCTGAGAAACCAATATGCTCTTTTCTGTCATCATCAAAAAAAAGTAAACCATTTTCTCCAATAATTTCTGCCCTCACTAGCCTACCATGAGAAGGATAATTTTTTGGCAATGCATATCCCATCGATAGGTTGACGATTGTACCGTCATCGTAAGTTATTATTGCAGCAGCAATTTCATCCACGTCAAATCCATCTTTTCTGTATATTTTACCGTGGCCTTTTGCAATTATCTCTTTTGGTTTTTTTCCATCAAGGTACCATCCAAAAAGATCAACAAGGTAAGTTAATGCATCATTGACAAAGGATATATGTTTCGATCTTTTTAAGATTTCCGCTCCAGTTCTTTGCGTATTATTAAAACGTCCTACGCAAGATAATATATTACCAACCTTATTTTCAATTATTTGTTGTTTCCCAATTAAGTAATGCCGATTAAATCGAAGCGTGTAGCCAACATGCAAACTCGTATTATTTTTTGCAGCAGCTTCAACCATTTTTTCTGCTTCATCGACGCGCAATGCAATCGGTTTCTCAACAAGTACAGGCTTACCTCTCTCAAGGGCGCTTATGACTGGTTTGTAATGCTCTGGTTCACTTGTTGAAACGATGAGGGCATGGATATTTTCGTCATTAATAATATCTGAATTATTTGTGCTAATAATGTCTGCATTTATCTTTTCACCAAGCTGATGCGCTTTCCCTGAGTCTATATCTGAAATTCCAATATATTTTACAGAAGAATTATTTCTGGAAATAGATGACCTTAGGTTACCCATTCTACCGCATCCGATAATACCAATTCCAATTTCTTGATGATTTAGTTGCATAATGATTTTATTTTAAGATTAATTGTATAATATTTACATAAATTGATTTGTAATCAATAAAAATAAAACAAAATATGAATATTATTTAGAGGGAGAGAAATGACACAAGAAGATAATTATACAAAAGGTCTAAAAAAACTACTGGAAATGGGCCGTGAAGATACAATGCTAAATCAAAGACAAATTTCCGAAGATATGTACCAACTATCTGTGGGAACTTTATTTGGAGAGATTTGGAATCGCCCCCATCTATCTCTGCGCGATCGCCAATTGATTACACTTGCGGCAAATATTGCGCTCGCAAGACCTCATGGAACTCATTCACATTACAGAAGTGCGCACCACATTGGTATCACACATGAAGAAATTTGTGAGATTATGATACACGTTGGTATGTACGGTGGCTGGCCTTGCATCGCACACGCAACGTCACAATATCTTGAGGTTTTGGAGGAAAGGGGTGACCCCATGGCAAAATCAAACCCAAAGAGGGATGAGATTAAAGAAGAATAAAGTCAAACATTCTCCTGCGAATTAACAATTGTGTAGACATTATCCACGCTTGGTTGAATTATTCCAGAGTCAATTTGGATGATTGTTTCCATCGTTTTCTTTGTATAGGGGAGGTCTATATTAAGCGCCCTCGCTTCCGCGAGTACATGGCCACTCATGTGTAAAATTTCTGTTTTTCTACCCCGCTGAATATCTTGACCCATTGAGGGTCTTCTGTTTGGTCCGTTTGACCTTTTTTTTATCATTGTATCAAGTTCTAAATAAATATCTTTATCAACTGATTGGAGCCACTTATCCTTGCTTGCCCCTCCAAATTTATCAAAATCAAGACCGAGTTTTTCCCCAATTTCGGCGGCCTCTCTAGCAAGATTTATTTGTAGTTTTCTGCAAACTTCATCACCTGCTAACTCTGCTGTTCCAAGATTTGACATTGCAACTACCGGGTTACCCATGCAGTTTTGGCATAACTTTGCCCACCTTTCCCCCCAAAGATTTTCTGTAATAACAGATGAGTCAATTACATCGAGTGCCTTCCTTATTTTTTCAAGCTCTTTTCTTATTTTTTCTTGCTCTTTGGTGTCCTCTTTGTGATGTAAACCCAATCTAAATACATCATGCCCCATGTCTCTCATTCGGCTATGACCAGGTCTTGAAACTTTTCCAGGCTCATATGACTCTACAGATATGTTTGACATCACAAGACCTGCTGCTCTATTTTTACCAACAATATTAGCTATTTCTTGGTCTGGCCAACAATTTTGCGCTGATATTATTAGCCCATCAGGATGAATAAATTTATTTATAAATTGCGCCGACCATTCTGTGTCGTATGCTTTCATTGCAATAAAGCCAAAATTAAATAATTGTTCACGGGCAATTTTTTCAGATTGGTGCAAGTGCAGCATTCTTGGTCTTGCTACAAAAGTATCATGAGGTCCAGATACCTCAATACCATTTTTATTTACATATTCAACCTGCTCGTGCCATGGGTCAATAATTGTAACTGAATGACCTGTTGCGCTAAGCCACCCACCCAAATAAGATCCGACAGCACCAGCTCCTATAAATAAAACTCGCTCTTTTATTGGTTTCATGTATTACCTATTCTTCATTGCTATTTGTAGATCGTATTCACTATCGGGTACAATTCTTGGTATATGATCTCCATCTAAGTATGCTATCAAACATTCTGCAGCCTGAATTTCCATTCTTGCTCTAGATACTTTTGTATTTGCCCCCATGTGGCACGTCATTATTATATTCTCAAGTTTTGATAGTGGCCCGCCAAGATATGGCTCTTCATTATACACATCAAGCCCTGCCCCTGCTATTTGGTTCTTATTTAGCGCATTGAAAAGAGCTTTTTCATTTATAAGGCCGCCGCGGGCTGTATTAACCAAGAAGGCGTCATTTTTCATAAGATTAAGTTCCTCTTGGTTGATAATATCTATTGTTGCAGGCGTTTTGGGTACGTGCAAGCATACAATATCAGCTTCTTTCAGTAGTCGACTCTTGCTAACCCATTCCACATGTAAATAGGAATTAATGGACTCGTCCGGGTCAATATCATTTGCGATAATGTTTGCGCCAAATGCAGATAGTAACTTCGCTGTTCGACGCCCGATCCTACCCATACCAATAATTCCAACCGTAAGCTCTTCAAGGCTTCTGCCAAGCACTCTAAACCATTTACCCTGCCTCATTAGAGCATCGCCTTTTTGCACCCCTCTAATAAGCATGAGTATGTGGGTAAGAGTTAACTCGGCAACTGTATCTGCATTTGCACCTGGAACATATGAAACGCCAATATTTCTCTCTCTAGCTGCGTTCAGATCAATACTATCAAGACCTACCGCACATCTTGCTATAAACCGCAATTCAGGAGCCTGATCCATAACCTCAGCTGTCATTGGTTCGGCTCCACAGATTGCAACATCGCAACCCTTTATTAATTCCTTCATTTCATCTTCAACTAAAAGTCTTTTTTTATCATTTCTAATGAGTTTAACCCCAGCATCTTCCAACATTGTCCAGGATAGGGGGTTGCAGGCACCCCATTGTTCAGGTGATACCATCGCAGTTGCTCTGTTTTTCATATTATTACGCCTTCAATTAATAGGGTGCTTCTTCGCCAATTATAGTTATTCTATGCATTCTTCTTCGAAAACCAGCATAATCGTCAACAGCATAATGTTGCGTACAGCGATTATCCCATATGGCAATTGTGCCAGGACTCCATTTTAGCCTACAAATAAATTCTGGTCGCGTAGAATGAGATTTAAGATAATTCAAAATAGGAGTCGACTCTTCTTTGGTCATACCCTCAATTTCAACAGCATGTCCACCAATATATAGCGCTTTATTTTTCGAGTCTGGGTGGGTCCTAATGATTGGATGGTATGTATGAACCTTGGTTTTGCCAGGATCTTGCTGTTTCATGCTCTTTGCGCCCGTAAAATTACCAAGTTTGAGAGGTTGATCACCAACGTAAAGCCCTCTCAATGATCCCAATATCTCTTTCATTTGGTCTGATAATGTATCATATGCCTGATACATATTTGCAAACAGCGTGTCACCTCCCGCTGGTGGCAGCTCTTGAGCGTATAACATTGTTGCTTTTGGGGGAATTTCAGTAAAGCTTCCATCCGAGTGCCATACATTACCAAATGCGTATGTATCCTTCTCGGTTTTAACAATCTCAAGAATTTCAGGGTGTGTCTCCAATCCCTTCATGTATGGATAGTGGTGAATTTCGCCCCACTTTCTTCCAAATTCAAGATACTGATCAGAATTTAAGTCCTGATCAAGAATGCCAATGACCTGATAGTCAACGAATGCTTTATATATTTCGTTGAATGTATCATCATTTATATTTTTCAAGTCAACATCCAATATCTCAGCACCCATAGCTCCTGCGAGGGGTCTGATCTTAAAGTTATTGTATTCGATAATTTTCATTGCTACCTCATTAAATATTAAGTATTTCTCTTGCTTCACTGGGGCTAGCCACTGAATAACCCATATTCGTGATTATATTGACCGCCCGTTCTACAAGGGCAGCATTCCCTGGTGCTAATTCACCTCTTGATATATACAGATTATCCTCTAGCCCGACTCGAACATGACCTCCGAGTATGACAGATTGCGCAACCATTGGAAGTTGGTCTTTTGATATACCAAACGATGCCCAGACTGCGTCATTAGGTAATTGATTTCGCATAGTCATCATTGTATCCGGCGTTGCTTCAGCTGCCCATGGGATACCGAGGCATATCTGGAATAAATAAGGTTTTTTAACCAAATCTTGTTTTATAAGAGCTTTTGCTTGCCTTAGCCCACCAAGATCAAAAACCTCAAGCTCTGGTTTTACGCCGGTAGCAGCTATTTTTTTTGCCATATCAATCACATTATCTGGTGTATTGACAAAAATATGTGGCCCAAAATTAAAACTGCCTATGTCCAGACTACATATATCTGGCTTAATATTTTCAATGTGAATAACACGATTGGCGGGTGATGTAAGAGTTGTACCCGTACCAAATTTTACAGGATCTTCGAGGGTACCAAGAACTATCCTGGCGCCTGGCCCGGTAGTTAAATTAATTATAACATCATCATTTTTTTGCCTTATCCGATCGACAACTTCCTTGTATAGCGACTCCTCCATACTTGGTTTTCCAGTATCTGGATCTCTCACATGTATATGAACGATTGCAGCGCCAGCCTTATGCGCAGAAAGACATTCATTGGCAATTTCTTCGGGTGTAATTGGGACTGCTGGATTTATGTGTGTATGCTCGGCAGCGCCAGTGACAGCACATGTGATAATAACTTTTCTCAACAAACCCCCCTTTAAACTACAATCAGTCTTATATTCTATAGATATTATTTTAAAAATAAATTATATTTTAATCAAAAATTTTTTTTTTATAATTAAAAGGTTTTTTCTCATGCGACTCGGCTTTTTTACAATGCCTGTTCATCCCGAAGATAAGAAATGGGATATATCACTGCAAGAAGATCGAGAGGCTGTGATATTAGCAGATAAGCTCGGTTTCTATGATGTGTTTATTGGAGAGCATTTAACGGATAAATCCGAGAATATTACAAATAGCATGATATTTTTATCAAGCTTGATTGCGGAAACCAAAAATATAAAGCTTGGGACAGGAACCTCTAATCTCTCACACATGCATCCAGTATTAATAGCGTCTCATGCAGCAATGCTCGACCATCTCTCAAAAGGTAGATTTATATTTGGTATTAGTCCTGGAGCACTGCGATGTGATGCAGAGGTATTAGGTATTATTAATGAGGATAGAGGGCAGATTTTTGCTGAGTCTATTGATGTAATACTTGAAATTTGGAGAAGTGATCCCCCGTACAACATTGATTTACCGAACAATAGATTTAAAGTCTCATCTCTGGAGTCCACTTTTCTTGAAGTTGGTGTCGGCTACTTGCAGAAACCCTATCAAAAACCCAGACCAGAAATAGTTGGAACGGTTGTCGCCCCATTTTCAAAGGGCGTGATTGCAATGGGAGAAAAGGATTTTCATCCAATATCAGCACATTTTCTATTGCCAAAATGGGTAAAGACTCATTGGGAAAATTATAAAGAGGGTAAAGAAAATGTCGGGCTTGAAGCAAATATAAGTGATTGGAGAATCGCGCGTACTATATTTGTCAACGATGACTCACAAGTTGCTGCAGATTATGGTAAAAATAACAAGAAAAGCCCCTACAGATTTTTTTATGACCATCTCTATCGAAAACTCGAGAGGAGTGGTCGTCTTGGCGTATTTAAATCCGATCCAAATATAGATGACAAAGATTTAGATATTGATAATATTCTTGATGAGCTAGTTATTTGCGGTGACACAAATCATGTTATAGACCAAATTTTGGCATTTCGGGAAACAGTTGGGGATTTTGGTGAGCTCTTGTATGGTGGGGTTGATTGGCTTGATAGGGATCTTGCACGCAAATCAATGGAACTGATGGCTGAAAAGGTAATTCCAGAAGTTACAAAAAATATCAATAAATAAATCAAATTGAAATATTTTAATCAAACGTTTATATAAGTGATATGCGCTCAATTATTGTCATAATATCTCTTTTTTTAATATTATCATTCACAAGTAGTATTGTTGGGTATAGGATTCCTGGAATAACTGAAAACCCATCACTTGGGAAAATAAAGCTGTGTAAGGCAGCTTCAGGAATGCATTCAAATTTTATAGATAAGTACGTAACTGCAGGCATTATTTTAAGTCATAAAAAGCAATCAGAGCAGCAATATACTTTTTATGTAAATAAAGAAAAATGGAATAATGAATTATTTGAGTCTCAAGAAGTGGTTGCGATTGGAGGTTGGTGCAGGGTCGCTAATAAAAACGGAAGAGGCGAAGTTTACATTTATGATAATAAAAGTAAAGATGTTATTGGTACAGTAATAGATGGCAACTACGAGGCTTAGAAAGCTATTTATTTTTAGTATAAATTATAATTAAAAAGCCAGTCAGTATACCCACTATCATCCATAACCAAGTTTCTATTGAAAATAACATTACACCAACATTTAAATTTCAAAATCTGTTATATTTTATAGTATAACCTTTTGTATGGAAAATATAATGGATTTTAATTTTGATTATATAATTGTTGGGGCAGGAAGTGCTGGTTGCGTCTTGGCTAATAGATTATCTCACGATGAAAATCATTCTGTCCTTCTGATTGAGTCTGGTGGCTGGGATAATAATCCTTGGATACACATCCCGCTAGGTTACGGTAAGCACTTTGATAATCCAAAAGTTAACTGGATGTATCACTCTGAACCAGAGCAAGCGACTGGGGGTAGAAAGATATTTCAACCCCGAGGAAAGGTCGTTGGTGGCTCATCTTCAATAAATGGCTTAGTTTATATACGAGGCCAAAAGCAAGATTTTGATTTGTGGGATCCTGAAAGAAAGTATGGATGGGATTATAACTCTGTTTTACCGTATTTTAAAAAAAGTGAGAAGAATATGGATATCCAGGACCAATATCATGGTTCTGATGGTGAATTATCAGTGTCATCACCAAAGGATTTGCATCCACTAGCTACTTCTTTTGTAAAAGCGGGTCTCAATATGGGATATCCCCTAAATAAAGACTTTAATGGCGTAACTCAAGAAGGCTTTGGTCATTTACAAATGACAATCAAGAATGGTCTGAGGTCAAGCTCATCAACAGCCTTCTTAAGAGCGGCTAAGAAAAGAAAAAATCTAAAAATATATACTAATGTGCTTATCTCAAAAGTTTTGTTCAAAAATAAGGACGCTATTGGTGTCTCTGGGGTTAGAAATGGCAAAGAGATAAACTTCTACGCGAATAAAGAGGTCATTTTATGTGCAGGCTCATTTAATTCGCCAAAAATTCTGCAACTATCTGGAATTGGTCCAAAAGATATCTTAGATGAATTTAATATTAAAAATATATCAGTTTTGAAAGGTGTTGGGAAAAATTTACAGGATCATTACAATGGAAGAATTGTTTTTAAAACATCCAATCAATACACCTTAAATGCTGTTATGAAAAGCAAATTTAAGTCCATACGCGAAGGCTTAAAATATATTTTTTTTCGAAGAGGTTTTTTAAATATGGGCTCCTCTGTATCGGCTGGTTTTATTAAGTCAAAACAGTTACTTAAAAGTCCAGATTTACATATTAGTTTAATACTATTTAGTGGAGATAAGGCCGGAACAAAACTGCACCCATGGTCAGGATTTTCAATTATTGTGAGACTCCTGCGACCCAAAAGTGTAGGTAGTTTAAGGATAAGAAGTATAGATCCCGCAGATCAGCCACAGATCTTTATGAATTATTTTAACCACAAAGATGATAGGAAGCTGCTTGTTCAAGCAATAAAAATAACAAGAAAAATTATGAAATCAGACCCAATCAGTAATGACATTATTGAGGAACATTCCCCTGGAAACGAAATCCAATCTGATGCTCAAATAGAACAATTTTTAGCAACAAAAGGGGGGATCAGTTATCATCCCGTTGGGACTTGCAAGATGGGTGTTGAGGATGACTGTGTGGTCGATTATAACTTAAATGTTTACGGCGTAAAAAATCTTAGAGTTGTAGATGCATCAATAATGCCAAATATAACCTCTGGCAATACTAATGCGCCTGTTATCATGATTGCGGAAAAGGCCGCAGATATAATTCTTGGTAAAACTTGATATTATTTGAGTGGTGAGAATGAGGTGCCAGTCATGATTTTGTCTTCTTGATCTGCGACCATTCCCGCAGTCTTATCTCGAAAACTAAGCCAATCAGGGTCAGCAGCCCGTTTCTTTTTCATCGTATTAAATTCTTCAAGATCCTTGTATTCCCATATGTGAACTATTTGATTTTGAGGACCTATGTCGCTTATGAAATATGCAATTAGTTTAAAGCCGTATTTATTGTTTACTGGCATGGCGTAATCTTCAAATATTTTTACATATTTATTTAGCATTCTTGGTACACAATTATATGTTCTTACATTATAAATCATTATCTAAACTCCAAAGTTATGATCATTTCTGCTTTTCAACCGGAGGCCAAATTCTATGGCCTATACTAGGTGAACCAGGCGCATGAATTGTTTCACCAATGGTTTTTTTGCTAAATGGGTCAAATTCACGAACAATATTTTGACGTCTATCCTCATGTGATGTGAATTCATACAGGACAGAATGCTTTGCCCAGCCAACTGTTGAAACCATTTTTCTGGCTCTAATTGCACCTTTGACCTCAGATACAAACGGCAGCCTAATTTGCGCATACCATTTTCCAATTTCAATCTCATTTTCGACGCTGGTCATGTTATAGCTGCCCATCTGAATTGCCTGCGCTGGCACACCTCCAGGGGCGACCATGCGATAATCAGGACCCGTGACTCTCTCTTCCTCAATTAAAACAGCAGTTCGTGCCTCCAGCCTTTCTAAAAATCTTTCCTTGATTTCAGTTGTTTGGTTTTCAGGAAAAAGAGGGGAGTTTTTTTGATAGTAAATGTGGGGAGATGAGGCGGCAATTAGACATATATATTGTGTCCCTTGTGGAATGTTTTCTGTCGTATGAGGTAATTTATCTCGCCGTTCTTTGTAATCCTGCTCGTCCACCACATAATGAGCTGCCCATACCACTCCATCATGAGTTAATATATTCGGTAAATAATCATTATGAAGCCAGTTAATATGGTCCTCTTTTCCAGTCTCGTCTAAATTATACCATGTCGCCCATATACCATTATCCATGTGAAGCCCTCTAATTAAATTGTCAAACTAATTAACTGTTTACTTTGCTATAAATTATATTATCACATATTATACACATAATTTAGATTGTAAATTTGATATTACTCGTTGTAATATCAAAATTTGTTCAACAAATAAACAAATTCGAGGAGATTCATAAATGTCAGATATCGGTATTATTCCAGTTGATTGGGAAGATAGGTTTGACCCACAAAGAATGCTAAGAGAGAGATTGGACCGGGCAAAAGAGGCTCTTGATAATTCGGAAGCGGACGTATTATTCGTATTTCGTACAGAAGATGCAAGATACCTAATGGGTTACAGGCATCATCTAGGTCCTGCGTTCATAATGGGTAACGCTGTTGTCGTTCTTGCGAGAGGACATGACCCGATATTATGGACAATGGACTATGAGCATTGTAAGCAAAGAATGCCATGGTTAGATGAGCAACAAATTCAACCCAGGGCAAATTTTAGAGAAAAAGTTGGTATGAAAAGATGGGCAGATCAAGTGGAAGGTTTTATTGGTTCACTGAAGGGAAAGACAATCGGAATTGATATTTGGGATCTGAATATGGAGAATGCGATCAGGGAAACCTTTCCTGAGTCAAGCTTTGTTGACGGATATCAGGGTATACTTATGCGTGCAAAAGAAATTAAAACACAAGATGAGATTCATTGTCTAAAAATTGCAAACGCCATGACTGAAGCTGCACTTGACAACGCTCTTGATTTTTTAAAGCCTGGGGTTCGCGAATGTGAAGTTTTAGCAGTTGCATGGGAGACAATGACTGCGATGGGATCTGAGTGGACGCAATGTTCAAATATTGTCGCCTCTGGACCCTATACGGCTCCCTATCGAAGGTTTACATCAGATAGAATAATACGAAATGGGGATCCTGTAATTATAGATATTGGAGCTTGCTTTAATGGTTACTATGGGGATCTTACCAGGACATGGATTTGTGGAAATGTAAAACCAACTGATGAAATGAAAAAAGTTCATCAGAATTGCTATAACGCTCTATTTAATGCCGGTGCTGCAGTAAAACCGGGAGCTACAAACGCAGAAGTATTCGCGCAAGCAGATCCATATGTGTTAGACAGCCTTGGTCATGGTTCCGGTGTAAATCCATGGGAGGCTCCATATTTTTCTCCAGCATCAAAAGATCAACCAGTCGTATTGAAAGAGGGTATGCAGTTCAATCTGGAGCCATATGCCGGAGTAAAGGGAGTTGGAGGTTTTAGACTAGAGAATGATCATATTGTTACAGCAGAAGGTGTTGATATCTACACTACCTATCCATTTGATGAAAGGCTGGTAATCGATGTGCATCCATATGATATTTCAACAGGAAGAACTAGATAAAGATGGTAGAAGAAAATATTGGATCAATTGAACCAGACTTTTCTCTGAAAGGAAAACTTGCGATTATTACTGGTGCGAGTATGGGTATCGGTAAGGAAATAGCACGAGCATTCGCCGCTGCAGGGGCTGAGATTATTGTCACAGCTAGAACTGAGAGTAAGCTAATTGAGCTAAAAGAGGAAGTTGAAAAGGATGGAGGAAAGTGCCATTTTCTTGTTAATGACATAACGAATATAAATCAAATACAGGATTTGGCTGATTTCATTCGTGAGAAACTATCAGAAGAAGAAAAGGACCTTGTTTTGGTTAATAATGCGGGGTTCGGATTTACAAAGCCTGTTCTTGAGGTAACCCAAGAGGATTTCGATCTTATTACTTCGACACATTTACGAGGAACCTTTTTTTGTTGCCAAAAGATTGGCGAAATAATGCTTGAGAGAGGTTATGGAAAAATTATAAATCTTGGCTCAACGTGGGGATATACAACTGATGCAAAAAAGGCTCCGTATTGTATGGCTAAAGCAGGCATTGCTCATATGAGCAGAGCAATATCGACTGAATGGGCCCCAAATGGAATTCGAATAAATACACTAGCCCCCACAGGAACCGTTACCGAATTTACTCAAAAAACATGGGAGTCGATGCCGGAGCGTGCAAAAGGTATTCTATCAAGAATAAAATTAGGCAGATTTGCTTATCCCTCAGATCATTTAGGCGCTGCAATATTTTTGGCATCTAGTGCATCGGATTTTATTACTGGGCAGACAATATATGTAGATGGTGGATTCACAGCGGCTGGTTGATTAAGTATTTAGGCTGCTGATAATCCTTTCACGAGTAATGGGTAACTGCTTTATTCTAATGTTCATTGCCGTAAATAGTGCATTACTAATTGCTGCGGCCGTCGGACCGTGTGCTGCCTCGCCAACCCCAAGGAAGGGCTCCTCAGGTCGGTCTATTAATTCAACTTGTATTTGCGGTGTTTGTTTGAATTTTATTATTGGGTAATTTTCCCAGTCTGTTGCGGATATTATTTCACCGTCAAAATTTACTTCCTCAATTAGTGTGCAGCTAGTTGCTTGTATGATGCCGCCCTCAATTTGATTTTTAACTCCATCAGCATTAACCACTTCTCCAGCATCAATGACGGCCCATGCGTTAATGAGCTCAATATCCTCATCAACATTTATCTCTACAACCATAGCACAATATGCACCTGAATTTTTATAGCGTGAGAAGGCAAATCCCTTTGGTAAGCCAGAGCTTCTATCTGTCCATTTTGATATATCTCTTACTCTTTCGATTAATTCAATGATACGCGGGTCAGATAAATGCTTTAATCTGAATTCTATTGGATCAATCTCTTGTATTGATGCTATATCATCCATTAGAGTTTCTATTGCATATACGTTTACAAATGCGCCGAGCCCACGCATTGCGGATGTTCGCCATGGAAGATCATATACAATTTGCTTTTGTATTCTGATGTTTGGGATGTCATAAAGTGGCATTGAGTTTCTGTCTGCTGCACCACCTTTATCAAGTGGGGTATCAACCGGGTTTGGAGGATTTAACGGGTTTGACATATGCTCAGCTGCAAGAAGGTACTCTCCATTTTCACCTGATGGTCTTTTTACATGCGGTGGACTTTTAATTGATATATCAAATGACTCGATCATTAAATTATCTGCCAGATTCGCATCGATTTTAGTTACCATACCAGGTGCAAGAGGAGACCATGATAGCTCATCTTCTCGACTCCAAACTAGTCTAACTGGAGTACCGTTAAGCTCCTTTGCTACTAAAACAGCATCTAAAACAACATCGTCTGCCCCATTATGACCATAGCATCCTGAGCCGTGTTTGTGCATTACATCAACGTCACTCTCATCAATATTGAAAATTGATGCCAAAGTTCTCTTCATTGCAAAAACGGCCTGACTATGCGTATATACTTCAAGAGTATTACCTTTCCATTGCGCGACAGCACAGCAAGGACCAATTGAAGCATGGCATAGAAATTTCCTTGAGACTTCAGTTGAAACACCATCAGATCTCAATACATCAATTTTTCCTTTATCAAGACTATTTATTATTGGGCTTTTTGTATCCCGGATGAATTGAAGTGGGTCTTCAATAATTTTATCTGGCGTTGACCATTTGCAGTATTTATTCACTTGCTGTACAAGTTTTACTGCATCTTCCTCTCTTTCTGCTATTACGGCTATAAATGAACCGTTTACAACCAGTTTTTTGAGATTTTTTAATGTATTTATTTTGTCAATATCGATTTTAATGATCCGAGATGACACAGAGGGTGGTCTGACTACGCGGGCATGTAGCATACCATCAAGTTCAATGTCATGAACAAACTCATGAGTACCTAAAATTTTATTTTTTAAATCGATTCTCTTAATGCTTTTCCCAGCAAGCTTTCTCTGGCTAGGTAACTTTGGTTGCATGTAGATTTCAACTGGTTGGTTAAAATCAATATCTTTAGCAATCGACCAGTAGGATAAGTTTGTAGAGTTGTCGTTTAGGTAAATTTCACCATCAATAACATTCAATTCCCGCACATCAGATTGCAATAACTCCGAAGCCTTACTAAGCATTAGCATTCTCGCTGCAGATGCAGCTTTTCTGACAGAAATACCTTCTGTTTGCATAGATTGTGAACCTGCAGTACAGCCCCCATCCAGCCCGTCTTTGGTATTGCCCGCTGAAATCTCTATTCTATCCGGATCTATGTCTAATTCCTCTGCTGCAATTTGAACAAACGCAGTATTGATACCCTGCCCAATTTCAACTTTCCCCGATACCATTCTTACGGTACCGTCCTTATTTATAGTAAACCAATTAGCAATATTAGGCGCTGAGTCAAATGATCCGGGAAACATATTCATCTTGACGACTTCCCATCTAGATATTTTTTAACAGCATTCAGAATTCTGAGCTGGGATCCGCATCGACACAGATTTCTATCAAGTTCATTTGCAATATCATCGACGCTTTTAGTAGGATCATCGTCAGTTATCGCCTTCACTTTCATAATAATTCCGCTTAGGCAGTAACCGCACTGGCCTGCTTGCTCATCTATAAGCAGCTCTTGCAATGGGTGAATACCATCTTGTGATATCCCTTCAATAGTCTCGATTTTCTTATCATCAATTGACCAGATTGGAGTATCACATGAGAAAATTGCAAGACCGTCCATTATCACAGTACATGCACCGCAAACACCACCGCCGCAACCAAATTTTGTTCCTTTTAATTTTAAGTCATTTCTGAGTATGTATAACAGGGGAGTGTCAGGATCAGACTCAATTTCGTGTTTTTGTCCATTGACCGTCAGCGAGTATTTATTTGCCAATTTGTGATACCTTTTTGAATTAGAGTTTAATTTTACTTATCATAGTGTTAAATATATACAATATATTTTAATATAACTTATATTATAACTTTTTTATAATATTTATGAACAATTTTGATTGAAATTAGTATGGCAGATATAGCGTATGTAAACGGTTCTTTTGTTGAAATGAACGATGCAACAGTATCAATTAAAGATAGAGGCCTGTTGTTCGGCGATGGTGTATATGAAGTCGCTGGAGTATTTGAGGGCATATTAATTGATAATGATGCTCATCTCGAAAGACTAAAAAGATCATTGCAGGAAATCAAACTTGAGCTACCGATGAATTTTAGTGAACTAGCGGGACTTCAAAGAGAATTAATTCACCTTAATAAAATTAAAGAAGGCACGCTTTATTTGCATGTTACAAGAGGGGTATCTGAGTCTCGTGATTTTGAGTTTCCAAAAGATCAGCAACCAAGCTTAGTAATGTTTACTCAGCATAAGAAAATCATGAATTTGGAAACAGATAAGTTAAAGGCAAAAGTACTCACTTATCCTGACTTAAGATGGAAAAGAAGAGATATTAAATCCATTGCTCTTCTTGCCCAAGTTTTGGCAAAGGAGATTGCCCATCAGGCTGGTTGTGATGAAGTATGGATGCATGAGGATGGTTTTGTGACTGAAGGCGGATCTAGTAATGCATTCATAATAAAAGATGACAAATTGATTAGTAGAAAAAATAATGAAACTATTCTATCTGGAATAACCAGACAAGCGGTTTTAAAATTAATTGAACAGGAGGATTTGGTTTTTGAAGAGAGACCTTTCACAATTGAAGAGGCTTATGAGGCGTCAGAAGCCTTCTATACGAGTGCGTCCGTATTTGTTATGCCTGTAATTTCAATTGATAAAAAAATAATTGGTAATGGGGAACCGGGAGCATTAACTTTAAAATTAAGAAACCTATATGAAAACTTTGCAAAAAGCTTTATAAACCAAAGCCAAAGGTAGTTGAGTACTATGAAATTCGATAAGATAGAAAAAGCAATTGAAGCAATTGCAAACGGAGAGATGATCGTAGTCGTTGATGACGACGACAGAGAAAATGAGGGCGATTTAATAATTGCCGCCTCTAGAGCTACACCTGAGAAAACAGGTTTCATAATCCGGCATACGAGTGGTATTTTGTGCGTATCTGTCCCTCAAGAATACGCGAGAAGATTACACCTTGATCCGATGGTTTCAGATAACGATGCGCCACTGGGTACGGCGTTTACAATATCTATTGACCTCAAAGAAGGTTTGACAACAGGGATATCAGCTTTAGAGAGGGCGAATACAATTCGCGCAATGGCTGACAATAACACAAAGCCCAGCGATTTTGTAAGGCCCGGGCATGTTTTTCCGTTAATTGCAAAAGAAGGTGGTGTGCTGATGAGATCTGGTCACACAGAAGCTGCCAGCGATTTGGCAAGCCTAGCTGGGCTTGAGCCTGTCGGCTTATTATCTGAGCTCATGAATGATGATGGTAGCGTGAAAAGAGGTGACGAAGTATTTAAATTTGCCAAGGAAAATAACCTAAGAATAATATCTGTTGCTGATATAATTCAGTATAGAGAGAAACGTGAGCAGCTTGTAAAGAAAGTTACAGAAAAAGATATCAGTACGAGTATTGGTAAAGCTAAGGTTATTACTTACAACACAATATTTGATGATGTCGAACATATTGCATTAGTTTATGGTGATATTACATCTGGTGAAAATATACCTACCAGAATACACCGGGAAAATATCATTAAGGACGTATTTCAGGAAAATAATCTTATTAGTGCATCTATGAGCCATCTAAAGAAAAAAGATAAAGGCGTTATACTATATCTTCGGGAGGGCGCAATAGGTGTGCAAGCCGCGAGTAATAAGTCGTTGAGTGAAAATAAAAGAGAAGAGCAATGGCGTGATATTGGCCTCGGTGCACAAATTTTGAGAGATCTCAATATTTCCTCAATAGAGCTTTTATCCTCAACAACGTCACATTTTGTTGGTCTTTCAGGTTTTGGGATTGAGATAAATTCACGACTTCCCTTAAATAAATAAGACAGAAATTCAATGACAAGAGATGCAAATTTAAAGGTCAGAGTTAAGTCCGCGAAAGGCCGTAAATTATCATCGACACGATGGTTGGAGCGGCAGCTAAATGATCCTTATGTCAGGGAGGCCAATAGGCTTGGATATCGATCAAGGGCGGCATTTAAGATACTTGAAATTGATGATAAATTTAAAATTTTTAAACCTGGTCAGTGTATTTTAGACCTTGGCGCAGCGCCCGGGGGATGGAGTCAGGTTGTGGCAAATATTGTAAATAGTCAATCTAACTCTGGACAGGTACTAGCGATTGACATTCTTCCAATTGATGCACTTTCTGGTGTGAAGGCAATGAAATTAGATATTTTTGAAGAGAATGCAATTAATCTCATCAAGGAGGAGATGATAAAACCCAGTGCTGATGTCATACTATCTGATATGGCCCCATCAACAACTGGGCATAAGGCAACGGATCACCTCAGGATCGTTGCCTTGCTTGAAAGCGCATTAGATATTGTTGATAATTTACTTTCAGAGGGTGGTACTTTTATTGGAAAAGTATTTCGTGGAGGCACTGAAAACCAAATATTGAACCGAATGAAGAGGGATTTCCAACTCGTGAAGCATATTAAACCTCAATCGAGTAGATCTAATTCTTCTGAGTTGTATGTCGTCGGAATAAATTATAGAAAATGAGAAGTATTTGATTTTTAGCTTTTAATCATACAAAATGGATGATAATGATAAATTTTGGTTATAGTAGTTAATTAATGATAGTGGAAGCCCTAACTTTTGATGATGTTTTAATAAAGCCCTGCGCATCAAGTGTGCTTCCAAACCAAACTGAGCTATCCACAAACATAACATCAGCAATAAAGTTAAATATCCCAATAATCTCAAGTGCCATGGATACGGTTACAGAAGCTAATCTGGCTATAGCTATGGCTCAAGTAGGGGGTATGGGAGTTATTCATAGAAATTTAGAGCCAAAAGAGCAAGCAAATCAAATTGCTCAGGTGAAGAAATTTGAGTCAGGGATGGTTGTAAATCCCGTTACCATAAATCAAGACGCAAAACTGAAAGAAGCTATCAACTTAATGCATAATCACTCAATATCTGGCATTCCAGTTGTTGCAAAAAATAACAAACTTGTTGGTATTATTACTAACCGTGACGTGAGGTTTGTCACCGACTTTGATGTTGCAGTCGCAGATTTAATGACAAAGGATAAAATTATAACTGTCAATGAGAACGCGACAACTGAAGAGGCAAAGGGTTTATTACATAAGTATAGAATTGAAAAGCTTATTGTTGTTGATAAAGATTATAAATGTATTGGTTTGATAACTGTAAAAGACATCGAAAAAGCGAAACTCTATCCTGATGCGAGTAAAGACACGCTTGGTAGATTGATTGTTGGTGGCGCCACAACAGTTGGAAAAAAGGGAATGGAACGAACTGAGTTACTTGTTGATGCTGGCGCTGATGTTGTTGTTGTTGATACGGCGCATGGACATTCTTCCAGAGTAATTAAGGCAGTGGAAGAAATCAAAAAGAAATATAATGTTCAAGTTATGGCAGGCAATATAGCGACTAAAGAAGCAGCGCAGGCTTTAGTCGATGCAGGTGCGGATGCTGTCAAGGTTGGCATTGGCCCTGGCTCAATTTGTACAACTCGAGTTGTTGCTGGAATTGGTGTTCCGCAGTTTTCAGCTATATTAGAAACAGCAGATTATTTGATCAAAGCCAATATTCCTCTAATTGCAGACGGGGGGATAAAATATTCAGGCGATCTTGCAAAAGCACTTGCAGGAGGAGCAAATGCAGCTATGATCGGATCTTTATTTGCAGGCACTGATGAAAGCCCTGGTGAGATCTTTCTTTATCAAGGCAGGAGCTACAAGTATTATCGTGGCATGGGATCACTCGGCGCGATGGCAAGAGGCTCTGCAGACAGATACTTTCAAGAGGAAGTAAAGGATACATATAAATTAGTTCCTGAAGGTATAGAGGGGCAGGTACCCTACAAAGGCCCGTTATCCGGTGTAATACACCAGCTCATAGGTGGATTGAGGGCGTCAATGGGCTATACTGGCGCAAAAAATTTGTCAGAGTTTAGAAAAAATGCAGTTTTCCAAAGAATATCGAGCGCAGGGCTTAAAGAAAGTCATGTGCATGATGTCGTCATAACACGTGAGTCACCAAACTATCCATCAGTCCGTTGAAGCTTGCCTCGCAAATACAATCATCGATAGAAATCCTTGATCAAATACTTTTGAGACACAAACCGTTACCCATTGCTATGAAGGACTGGGCATCAAATAACCGCTATGCCGGTGTCAGGGATCGCGCCACCATAATTAATATATTGAACGCAGCATTGAGACAAAAAATATCATCAAGCTATGTCATGGATGGTGAGGATTCACGGGCAATAATTATTGGAAGTTTGATTCGTGAATTTCAATTTAAAATCAGTAATTTAAGTAAATTATTTAATAATGAAAAATATGCCCCTGAGTCACTATCTGAAAATGAACTTGAGTTGTTAAATTCTGCCAAAGATAGATTATCAAATGCTAATATTTTTGTAAAAAATGATGTGCCCGAATGCACTATAGATGAATATCAAAGAACATTTGGTGATACCTTAGATGCACAATTATCGTCCATGTCTGGCATGCCTGATCTTGATATAAGGGTTAACACATTAAAATCAAATTTGGATAAAGTTGAACTTGCTCTCAAAAAGTTTCATCCAATACGGACAGCTTACAGCCCATTCGGTATGAGGGTCAAATCAGGAGGTTTAGAATATAAATTTCCGAACCTTGAAAAAACACTATCATATGCAAAAGGGCAAATTGAAATACAAAACGAAGGGTCGCAAATATCAGCAATATTATCTGGTGCTGGGCCTGGAATGCAGGTATTGGACTATTGCGCGGGTCATGGTGGTAAAGCTGCAATTTTGAGTATGCTGATGAAAAATTCTGGACAACTTTATTTGAATGATATTGATCAATCGCGACTCATAAATGTTCCATCAAGGATGAAAAGATTGGGCGTTAAGAATTACCAAATTATAAATTATCAAGACTCAAAAAATAAGTTAGCACAGTTTTTTGACATTGTATTTTTAGATGCACCATGTTCTGGTTCGGGAACGTGGCGACGTAAACCCGATCTGAAGTGGAAATTCAATCAGGAGAAACTGGATAATAATTTGAAAGATCAAAAATTAATTCTCAGCGAAGCAAAACATGCTGTGAAAATTGGTGGCAAACTGATTTATGTAACTTGTTCACTTTTTGACAGTGAGAATGATCAACAAATTAGAAATTTCCTTCAAAATGAAAAAGGTTTTCGGCTAGTAAACTATCAAAAACAATGGCCTTTTGGCATAAAAAATATGCCCACAAATGCAAAGAACAAACATACGGAGACGCTCTTATTGTCCCCAATGACCAATAACACGGATGGTTTTTTTGTTGCAATCCTCGAAAGATTGGAATGATATAACTACAAGATCATGAGTAAAAAAAGAGAAAAAATTATCATAGTCGATTTTGGAAGCCAGTTCACGCAGCTTATTGCAAGACGGGTGAGAGAATTTGGAGTGTATTCTGAAATTCTACCATATAACAATATAAATAAGGAGCAGGTCGGTGATGATCTATCTGGTGTAATATTTTCTGGAGGCCCCCACAGTGTAATACAAGATGATGCTCCATCTGCGCCCGAATGGTTGTTTGATCTGAAAAAGCCTATTCTTGGTATTTGTTATGGTCAGCAAACAATTGTAAATCAGTTGGGTGGAAAGGTTATAAATTCAGGTAAGAGAGAATACGGCAACTCAATAGTAAAAGTTGTTTCAGATTCTCCATTATTTGATAAAGTTTGGAATAGTGGGGATGAGTATAAAGTATGGATGAGTCACGGTGACTCGGTGTCTGTTTTGCCAAAAAAATTTAGCGTAATCGCAAGAACGGATAGTGCTCCTTATGCAGCTATCGCTGATGAAGCTAGCAAGTACTATGGTCTACAATTTCATCCTGAGGTGTATCACACACCAGATGGAAAAAATTTAATCAAAAACTTTTTAGATATATGCGGCGTCAGCTTTGATTGGACAATGGCGAGCTTCTTTGAAACTCAAAAATCAAATATATTGGCTAAAGTTAAAAGCAGCAAGGTGATATGCGGCCTCTCTGGAGGGGTAGATTCTTCAGTTGTGGCAGTGCTTTTACACAAAATTCTGGGCGATCAGCTTACCTGTATATATATAGATAATGGTTTGATGAGAAAGAATGAGTCAGAGCAAGTAGTAACCATGTTTAAAGAGAATTATAATATTCCACTCATACATGTTGATGCCAAAGAAATATTCCTTAAAAAATTAGAGGGCGTTGCCGATCCAGAGCAAAAACGAAAGACTATAGGTAATGTATTTATTGATGTTTTTGATGAGGAGGCTTCAAAAATTGGTAATGTTGAATTTCTTGCGCAGGGAACATTATATCCTGATGTAATTGAGAGCGTGAGTTTTACAGGCGGCCCCTCAGTAACGATAAAAAGTCATCACAATGTTGGGGGCTTACCAGAGAAAATGAATCTAAAATTAATAGAACCACTCCGTCAATTATTTAAAGATGAAGTAAGGATATTAGGTAGAGAGCTCGGTCTTCCAGATACATTTATAGCACGACATCCTTTTCCAGGACCTGGCCTTGCCATCAGATGCCCTGGTGAAATAACTGAAGAAAAGCTTGAAATCCTGAGGAATGCCGATGAAATTTACATCGATGAAATAAAAAAAGCTGGGCTTTATGATGAGATTTGGCAAGCATTTGCGGTGCTACTTCCAACAAGATCAGTTGGTGTCATGGGCGATGCAAGAACATATGAATATGTATGTGCCTTGAGAGCGGTTACGTCAGTTGATGGCATGACAGCAGATATATATCATTTTGACAGTGATTTCCTCTCCCTTTTATCGAATAAGATCATAAATTCTGTAAAGGGTATCAATCGCGTGGTATATGATATCACCTCAAAACCACCGGGAACTATCGAGTGGGAATAAGTTAGTGGCACAGAAACTGGCAAATCTTAAAAAGAGCGCATTAAATATTGCCGATCTTCGAGAATTGGCACGTAAGCGACTGACCAAAGCACTTTTTGATTTTTGTGACAAAGGCAGTGAGGATCAGGTTAATCTTCGCGCTAACAGAATGGCGCTCGATAATATTAAACTTATGCCGCGTATGTTACAGGATGTCTCCAAACGAGATCCAGGTATTAAGTTATATGGAAAAGAGCATGCGCTACCACTAATTATAGGTCCTACAGGTCCTGCCGGCTTTGTCTGGTATCGCGGGGAAACTGAATTAGCACGAGCGGCGGCAAAAGCAAATATTCCTTTTACGGTCGCGAGTACTTCCAACACGCCTCTTGAAGATATTTATCGAAATGGTGGTGGCACTCAGTGGTATCAACTTTATGTGTGGCAAGATATTGAAGCATCTTTAGTCACGGCTAAGCGTGCGTTGGATGCGGGATATGAGGCTCTTGTCTTGACGGTAGACTCACCAGTTTATAATAATCGTGAAATTGACATACGGAATGGTCTGAAATTCCCACCAACAGTAAATGCTCGCACCGCTTTAGATGTCATCCGCCATCCAAGATGGCTTTTTGGAACACTTGCCAGATATTATATCGCAGAGGGTCGATTACCTGCATTTTCAAATATCCACATACCTGATGAGCAAAAGGCTAATGCAAAAAGTTACGTATCTGCCTCGACAGGTGGGTTTCTGAATCGGAATGAAGCTTTAGACTGGGAATTTCTCAAGAGGTTAAGAGATTTTTGGCCCAAAAAGCTCCTAATCAAATGCGTCCTTCACCCCGAGGATGCAGCTAATGCGGTCACATGTGGGGTAGATGGAATTTTTGTTTCAAATCATGCTGGTAATGTGAACGACTCAGCAATCACAGCTTGGGATGCACTCCCGGCTATTTCGGATGCAATTGGCGGTAAGGCAATTATTATCGCTGATACTGGAGTTAGGCGCGGTAGTGATGTAATAAAGGGACTTGCGCTTGGCGCTGATGTTATTGCGGTTGGTCGCTCAACTTTATATGGTTTAGCAGCTGCGGGCGAAGCTGGTGCTACCCGAGCTTTAGAGATTTTAGAAGAGGAGATTCGGCGAACTATGGCAGTCATGGGAATTAATAATATTTCAGAAATAAGTCGGGATCACATTAGATTACCTGCAGAGCTACCAGTCTCAGGGCATTTTCATCACCGACCTAAATAAGCCGGGGTAATTACAGACATGTTGATTAAATAGACATTAATCATTGCATATAATTTTGAGATTACAATAAAATATGTATAATGTTGGAATTGAGATAAAGCCATGAAATCTGAAGATATAAAAAAAATAGCACTCAAGAATACACCAAAAGTCAAAATAATTGAGCATGATAATTTTTTTCGACATGATCTCATTAATTTTCTTAAAAAAGATAATCTTATTGGTATTGAGTTGGGTGTTGCTGGCGGTCACTATTCAGATAAGATGCTTAAATCCGGTAAATTCAAAAAATTTTATGGTGTAGACCTATACGAAGACCACCATGATGTTCATGAATACATATCTGCTCTGAAGCTGATTGGGCTTGAAAAAAATTATGTCCTGCTGCGAATGTCATTTGATGAGGCTATCAATTTATTTGACGATAATTTCTTTCATTTCATATATTTTGATGGATATGCACACACAGGTGAAGAGGGTGGAAAAACATTTTGTGAGTGGTATAAAAAACTTAAAATAGGCGGCTTATTTGCGGGTGACGATTACAGTGAGAACTGGCCGCTGGTTAAATGGGCTGTTAATGATATGGTATCAAAACTTGGCGTTGAATTAAATATTACAGGTAAGATTGTGGGTGACTCTGTAATGAATAAATACCCAAGTTGGTTTTTTTTGAAAGAAAACGATTTTAATCTCAAGCCAAATAAAAAATTGGAAGAACTTGGGGCAACAATAAGAAACGCTACGAGAAAAAATACGCCTGCGGCGCCACAAAATTTAACTATCCAACAAATAGAGAACCTGCTAAAACAGGTAAAGAGCAGGGATCCTCTATTGGCGCTTAGACTCAAATCTCTGCTGTAACACAAAATAGCAGTTAAATTTAAAAAAAAATTAGAGCAAATCAGGTAACTCACATGTCACTCATGAAATTTTTTACTATCAGAGAGGTACCAACAACAAGATGGAGCTCGGAATATCCTCTAAATATTAAGCCACGTATTGAAACTCTATTTATGGTATTTGTCGGGAATATCATATTTGGATTTGGTGTAGCAGTAATCATAGCCGCGGGGGCAGGGTTAGATCCATGGACAATCCTAGCAGAAGGTCTTGGTTTAATATTTGACGTAAGCATTGGATTTGCGACATTCATTGTAAGCGTTTCAGTCTTATTGCTTTGGATACCGCTTCGTCAAATGCCAGGATTTGGGACAATTATAAACACGATTGTGGTAGCCTCTATGATTGACATAGCTCTACCCTGGCTCCCAAAGCCAGGAGAAAATCTCTTGTGGCTTCAGCTGTTTCAGTTATTGATCGGGATATTCATATGCGGCATTGGAAGCGGTGTATATCTAACAGGTAATCTAGGGCCCGGACCGAGGGATGGATTGATGACAGGTCTTCAGAGAATCACAGGGAAGCCTATTGCATTAGTCAGGGCATCTATAGAAGTTTTTGTTGTTATTTTGGGCTGGTTGCTCGGTGGTACGGTTGGCATTGGAACCATAGTCTTTGCATTTTTGATAGGTCCCGCTGTTTCTATAGGTCTCAGCATAGTTAAGATAGTATCCAAGCAAAAATAATTCTGTATTATTTTATTATAATTTTAAAAAACACAATGTTATATTTGTTGCATGAGGAAATTTGAATGCTAGATAGAAAAAAGGCGTTATTGATAAATTTTACTGCGGATGCATATCACTGGGGATGCTACGGAACATCCATGGAGATTTATACCACTCTTATTGAGTCCGGATATTTTATTGAAACAAGAAGCGTTTATGAGGTACATACATTAAAGCCAACTCCGCAAAATAATAATGAGTTTCATGATAATAATTTCTTTAAAAAATATTCAGAAGAAAATCAGGATTTATGCAGATCAATCAGCAACAGCGATGTCATAGTGATAAATGCTGAAGGTACACTTCATGGTTTGGCGAAGGGGCCTATTAATTTACTATACCTGATGCTGGTATGTAAGAAATATTTCAAAAAAGTGGTGCATTTAATCAATTTTTCATGCTTTCCAAATGGTGATAATACTGCCCCAAAAGATAATACAGCTATCTATATTGATGTGCTAAAAATGCTAGATAATGTTGTTGTGAGAGAAATATTCTCAGAAAATCTCTTGAAAGAAGTTGGGATAAAAGCAATGTCAGGGTTTGATTGCCTGCCACGTTTCTTGTCGAGATATAATTTAACAGAGCGCACGAAGTCAAATGAGTGTGTCTTGGTCTCAGGTGGCGTCAGAATGCCGGAAGAATATGTCAGTTTCTATTTGAAATTTATTAACTGGCTTTACAGCAAAAATATACCCGTAAGGTTTCTTGTTGGGGCAAAATCAGATCCTGATAATGCGGAATATAAGTTCTGGCATTATCTCAAGCAGACCACCAAGCACAAGGATATGAAATTGGTGGACGCGAAGTCTTTTAAAAGCTGGGCAGATGAATTTAGGTCCGCATCCTTCTTTTTTTCAGCAAGGTTTCATCACACAATAGCCGCTCTAAGCATTGGCACTCCATTCGCTGTTCTGCCTTCAAATACACAGAAGATCTCAGCAATGCTGAATACTATTAGTTCAACAGTCACCTGCTTGAGCCCAGATGAGGATGGTTTTCTAAAATTGCAAGAATTAGTGAATAATAGAAGTAATCAAAATTTAAAAAGCCATGATGGAGAAATACTTGAAAAAATGATTGAAGGTGGCAAGAAGAATTTTGATAACTTATAAATATGAACTATTTCATATTTATTATTATAAAACAATATTTTATATAATATATGATAAGTACACATAATAAATTAATCAATTATCTAAAAGATAAATTCAGTATTTCAGAGTATGCTTTATTGTGGATTTCTTTTTTTAAAGGTTTGATAATAGGCTTGTTGTTGTATCACATTTTTATTAGATAGCGTGATAAAATGAAAATTGAGAAAAATGAAGTAAAAAAATTCCTTTCGTCATGGACCAAGGGCGTAATTGAGATAGGAAAAGCTCATGAGGAACAGAAAAATTTTACCGAGGCAGCAATTAATTTTTTAAACCATCACTATGCTTTTGAAGAGGACGATGTGATGTTCAAGCCAACATTTACTTCGATAAGACTCTTTCGAAATAATTTTGATGAGGCTTTATCATACTTTATTGCTGGTTCCTTTGATGAGGATAATGGATTTGCACTTAAGCCCTGGGCTAAGATTGAGCTGGACGAAGAGCCGAATATAAGGCTGATTGACGACTGTGCTTATGCAATGGGATCATTGAACTTTTACCCGCTGAAGTCAGAGGATTATTCAAAGGTTGTATTCACTTTCATATTAAAAAAATTTTCAAATAATTTAAAATTAATCTTACATCACTCATCTCCGGTCCCAATCAGTAAATTACAATTTAATGATTGAGTTGGTAGATATTTTAATCTGTATTTGCCTATTCTTTGGCGCAATTTTATATACATCAGTTGGGCATGCCGGCGCATCTATTTATATTGCAATTATGTCAATATTTGGAGTTCCTGTGACCACAATAAAACCAACAGCGTTATCGCTTAATATAATTGTATCATCCTACACGAGTTATCAATTTATAAGGGCAAAATACTACGATATCAAACTTGCAATTCCATTGCTCATAGGGGCAATACCAGCGGCATTTATTGGCGGATACATAAACCTTCCAAGCGATATCTACAAACCAATAATTGGTGTGATGCTTCTGTATTCCGCCTATCGTTTCATTACAGTTAAAAAAGAAGACGAAAAACCAACTGTGCCATATAAGTTTTTTTACGCGGTCACCACGGGCATTATTATTGGATTTCTTGCAGGTCTTACAGGAACGGGGGGTGGTATATTTTTATCACCATTAATAATCTTTGCAGCTTGGACGACGACAAAGGGGGCCAGTGGTACTGTTGCAATATTTATTTTTTTTAATTCTTTATTTGGCTTGATGGGTAATATAACATCCCTCTCAGCGACTCCTCCAACTCTTCCTCTCTACGCTGGAGCCGCATTATTCGGTGGTATAATTGGATCACGAATTGGAGTCCATTATTTTCAGCATACGGCAATAAAAAGAACACTTGGACTTGTCCTACTGATTGCAAGTCTTAAGCTTATGTTTAATATTTAGTGATTAAAATTTAAATCACCTAAAAAACTGTTTGCAAAAACGAAACGTAATTTCTGTATGAAGTACTTATATATACTATTATCTTTATTTATACTTTATTGTGGAACAGGAAGCTCAATGGCCTATGAAGAACCATCTTTCGCAGTAGTTCAAGCAAATGAATCCTACGAAATACGTTACTATAATGAGCGTATTGTTGTGCAAACCAATAATACAAGTCAAAATAGTGGTTTTCGAAAATTATTTAATTATATATCAGGGAAAAATAGTAATTCAGAAAAGATCGCAATGACTGTGCCTGTTACGCAAACAAATAATTTAATGCAATTTTATTTGCCTATTAAATTTGATCACGAAAATACGCCAATACCAACAGATATCGATGTGAATATATCAACGGTTCCTGCAGGGCATTACGCAGTCATTAAATATGGAGGAAGGTCGTCAGACTCTAATTTTCAAAAGCATGCTGAGTTCCTTCGAAGCGTGCTTTCTGATGATGGAATTAAAATATTGAGTGAACCAATAAAGGCTACATATAACGGCCCATTTACACCAAGTTTTTTAAGAAGAAATGAAGCTATATTCCAAGTACAATGGTCAAACTAGTTAAAAATGATATAGAAATGGGAGACAATTACACTTGCCCTTTTTGTTTTTCGAGAGATGGATTAATTTATGTCCAGTCACACTACCAATGTATAAGCTGCAAGCAGGTCACCGATCCTTGTTGTGGTGGAGAAGTCTGTCACATCGATGAGAGATTGAAAGTTTCTGAAAACAATGATTAACTATTAAATTATAGATTTATATTGTATAAATTATTACTTACTAAGAGTGTATTATAGTGATTATAAAATGAAAAATTCAAAAATTGTACTTATTGATAGAAATCCTGGCAGAAATTCTCAAACATATGGTATTGCGAGAGAATTAAATACAGACGTCGAATTAATACATGAACCTTCAATTGGCGTGATTGGTAATAAAGGTGATTCACAATGTTATGTTGGAGTTCGCGAGAAGGTTGAGGTTATTCACGATAAGTTAAGAGAAAGAATTGGAAGCGATAGTGAAAAACTAAAGATGAGGTTAGTGCAGCCTGAGTTCAGTATTGCTACATCTGATGGTATTAGAAATGGTACAAAAGAGATGAGGTATTCTCTTATAGGTAGAGAAGTCACAAATGAGTCTGTATGCGAGCATTTGAGTGCGACAGGGCTTGAGGGTACAATTGCTGTCGTTGCTTGTGACAAGCCGCCTGTTGGAACTCTGGCTGCAATATTGGAGCATAATCGCCCAGCCATCATAATGTCCGATGGTTCCATTAGGCCTGGCGTTGATAGTGTAACCGGAGATGCAATTGATATTATCTCAAGTTACCAAATCGCTGGGAGCAATGACGAAAAACTGAAAAAGAGGATTGCGCTCGAGTCATGTCCTGGTTATGGAAGCTGCGGTGGGATCTTTACATATAACACGATGCAAACCTTCATTGCTGTTGTTGGAATGCAACCTTTGCATATGGTATCACCAGCTTCACAAGATGAGCGGCGAAAAAATGATTTTCCCAATGAGTTAATAGATTATTTGGCAAAGTTAATTGAAAAAAATATAACGCCTAGAGATATTGTGACAAGAGACTCTATAAGAAATGGGATAATTGTTGCGATGGCAATTGGTGGATCTACAAATGTCATGCTTCACGCACCTGAGCTTGCGAGGGCCGCGGGTTATGACGATTTTTACGGTGATATAATGAGCCACGAAGAGTTCAACCATTTATCACAAAATGTAATTCCTGTTGTTGTGAACGCGCGTCCATTTGGGAAATACTCAATGGTTGACATTGACAGTATGGGTGGCATACAAGTGATCGTAAAAGACATGATTGACTCGGGCTTATTAAACGGAGATACCCTAACTTGTACGTCAGAGACATTAACTGAGCAAGTGACAAGATTAAAACCTAACTCACCAGATGGAGACGTTATTTATTCAATAAAAGAGCCATTCAAGAAGACTGGTGGATTGAGGCTTCTCGGAGGTAATTTGTCCCCTGAAAATAGTTCAATTTTAAAACTTGCAGGTGTTGAAGGTGGGCTTGAGGATAATGTATTTCACGGAAAGGCAAAAACTTTTGATGGGGAGCAGAAATTATTAGATGCCCTTGAGAACAATCCTGACTCTTTTAAAGATAGGGATATGGTAGTTGTACGATATGAAGGACCTGTTGGCGGTCCTGGAATGCCTGAAATGCTTGACTCAACATCAAGAATTACGACCTTATGTAGAGATAAAGGTATTGTAATTGCGCTAATGACTGATGGACGTTTTTCAGGTGGTTCAGTCGGTTTAGTTATTGGTCATGTTGGACCTGAAGCTGCTCTTGGCGGTCCGATCGCGCTTATTGAAGACGGTGATCAAATTATTGTGAATCTTAATAATAATTCTCTTTCATGCTTGGAGCTCGAAGATCGCTTAATTTATGCAAAGAGAAAAGATAGTTGGGACAGAATTGTACAAAAAAATAATGGCGCTCACCCATCCTTGGGGGAAATTGACACAAGGCTCTTGAATAATATGAGATGTAATGCTGTGTCGGCAATACACGGTGCTGGTATGCACCCAAATCGTGATTTATGGGTTAGTAGCCCAAGGTCAATTGAGACATCAAATTTTAAACCACAAAATAAATACAAAAGTTAGTTCACATGGGCTTGGTTCAGAAACTTATTTGCAGAAAAGCGCTCATTTGTCTATTCGTAATTATTTTTTCATTAGATATTTCAAGCGCAAATGCCAATATTGAAACCAACATTGATGCAAGGAGATTTCTATCAAGTTATTGTATTACTCTGGTAAATGAAATCGAAAAATCATATCAAAAGCAGCTTGATGCAATTGAAAATAATAAAATGATTGAATTCAGTAAAGTCAGTAAATATATATATGGAGTGTCAGACTTGTATGATAACCTCGACTGCTCCATATATATAGATAGATGACGAAAACTGAAACCACACCACATTCCATTTACTGGGTACGACAAGATTTAAGAGTCGCCGATAATCCTGCGCTTGCAAAGGCATGCGAAGCAGGTTTTCTAGCAGTATATATATTTGACGATGTCAACGCTGATGATCAGACCTTACTAGGTGAAGCAAGTTCTTGGTGGTTGCATAACTCACTAAAAGCATTTAATGAGAGTCTGAATGACAAAGTATCTTTCTTTAGGGGAGACCCACTGAAAATCTTAAAAGACCTTGCAGAAAAATATGATATAAAAAATATTTTTTGGAATAGGCTGTATGAACCATGGATGATCAATCGAGATACTGAAATAAAAGAACAGTTACAGTCATCAGGAATTAATGTTGACTCATATAATGCATCATTACTATGGGAGCCTTGGGAGGTTCATAAAGATGACGGCTCCCCGTACATGGTATTTTCACCTTTTTTCAGAAAAGGCTGTCTTAATGCGGCCCCACCTCGAATACCACTAAGTAAAGCAGATACAAAAAACTTAGTTAAGGCTGAAAATTCAAAACAGTTAAATGAGATTGCAATATTACCAAATAATAAGTGGTATGAAAAGTTTTCAGATCAATGGGATATAGGTGAAATTGCCGCTAATAAGAAACTATCGGATTTCGTTGAAGACGGCTTGATGAATTATAAAGAGGGGAGAAATTTTCCAGCTCAAAAGAATGTCTCGAGGCTATCACCTCATCTACATTTCGGCGAAATATCACCAAACCAGATCTGGTATAGGATTGAACAAATATCAGATCCAAATTATTCTGAAAAGGATTTGAGTCATTTCAAAAGTGAGATTGGATGGAGGGAATTCTCCTACAGCCTTCTCTATCATAATAGAAATTTACAAAGTGATAATTTATATAAAAAATTCGATGTCTTCCCATGGGCAGAAAACGATGATCATCTTAAAAAGTGGCAATCAGGTAATACTGGGTACCCTATAGTTGATGCAGCAATGCGAGAACTTTGGCAAACTGGATATATGCATAATAGATCCAGAATGATCGTAGGCTCATTTCTTGTTAAAAACCTTTTAATTCATTGGAACCATGGTGAGAGATGGTTTTGGGATTGCTTGCTTGACGCTGACATGGCAAGTAATAGTGCAAGCTGGCAGTGGGTGGCTGGCTCTGGCGCAGACGCTGCACCTTATTTTAGGATTTTTAATCCTGTAATGCAGGGGCAAAAGTTCGACCCTGATGGTGCGTACACAAAGAAATTCATACCTGAATTAAAAGATGTCCCCGTCAAATATTTATTCAATCCGTGGGAGGCGCCAAAATCAATTTTAGATAAAGCGGGTGTAGAGTTGGGATTAGATTACCCAATGCCAATAGTCAATATGCAAGACTCACGCGATCGAGCCCTTCAAGCATTTGATACAATTCGTATTAAATAAAACTTAAATATTAAAGCCAAATCTTCTGAGCTTTATCACAAGTTGTTTTTCGTTATCTTCTGATATTTGATTTAAAGGTGGTCGAATATTTCTCCATCGAGGATCATTATATTTTATGGCTAGCATTGACTTTTGCGCAGGTATTGCTGAATAATCTTGAAACAGATGTCGAACTTTTTTCACGTCCTCATGAAGCCTTTCAGCCTCGCCCCACTTCTTTTCATGGCACAGACTAATAACCCGTGCAATATTCTCTGAGTTAAAATTTGCAGTTGCCGATATACAACCCAGACTACCCAGCCTTATGGACTCAATTACTGGTAATTCTGCTCCTGGATAAACTACGAGGCCTTCAATTTGTAACAGTTGCGCTGTATTATCCCAGTTGCCTGAGCTATCCTTTATACCAACGATGATATCCGGGTATGAATTTTTTAATTTCGTGACAAGATCAATTGATAGACCAACGCCAGACACTTGCGGTATGTGATAAAGATATAATTTAAGATTTGGATGATTGATCTCTTCAATTAGCCGCTTGAAATATTCAAAAAGACCCGAATCAGTAACATCTTTGTAGTAAAATGCGGGTAGCGTCATTACTCCATGGCAACCCAACTCTATTGCATGACGGCATAAATTTACCGTATCAGGAAAATTACATAGACCAGTCCCAGGAATAAGTTTATTTTCAGGTATTCCAGATTTTATTAGGTATTCCAGAGCATTAATTCTTTCTGCATTACTCAATGATAGAGCTTCCCCTGTTGTGCCAAAGGGAGCGAGTCCTGCACAGCCACAAGATAATAGATCCTCGGCGAGAACTTTATACATCTCATGGTTGAAGTTAAGATTGTCATCAAATGGACTTAAAATTGGCGAGATGAGCCCCTTTATCATCCTCAATTTCCTGTAATGTAATCAAAATAACACATGCTCTGTCAAATTATCATAATATTCTGGATTAGAATATTGAATTTTCTATCGTTTAATGACTATATTTAAATTATGAAAGATATATATAAAAAAACTCAGAATGATATCACACCAAAACATTTATTTTATAACAGGCGAAAAATATTAAAACTCGGATTGGCATTAACTGCCTATGTCGCATCCAATGGCATTACATCTGCTTTTGCTCAAGAAATGTTTGACCGCAAGATTAATACTTTAGAAGAAATAACTAATTACAATAATTTCTATGAGTTTGGGATTGATAAGACTGACCCCGCAAAACATGCACACAAATTAACGATATCCCCTTGGTCAATTGAGATTAGTGGTTTAGTTGATAATCCGGGAATCTATGATTTTTCTGAAATAGTCAGAGAAATGAGCATTATACAGCGTACTTATAGCCTGAGATGTGTAGAGGGTTGGTCAATGTTGATACCATGGAATGGTTTCCAATTATCTGAATTACTGAATAAGTTAGGTGTAAGAGACGAGGCGAGGTATGTATCATTTGAAACGCTATATAGACCAGAAGAAATGCATATGCAAGAGACAAATATATTAAATTGGCCTTACAGAGAAGGACTGAGATTGGATGAGGCAATGCATCCGTTAACTATAATGGCTACTGGCGTGTATGGCGAGCCTTTACCAAAACAAAATGGCGCACCATTGAGACTTATTGTGCCCTGGAAGTATGGTTTCAAATCAATTAAATCTATCACCAAGATTTCTTTGCAAAGGGAAGAGCCAGTCTCATCATGGAATCAGCAAAATCCAGCAGAATATGGTTTTTATTCAAATGTGAACCCAACCGTGCATCACCCGAGATGGTCTCAGGCAAGTGAGAGGTATATCGGCGGGGAAGGTGAAGGATATCTTGGAAATTTATTCACAAAAAGATATGACACCAAACTCTTTAATGGATATGAAGAGGTCGCACCGTTATACGAAGGCATGGACTTATCCCGATATTATTAAAGAGCTGAATAATTATTATGCATAAAGCTACAAAAACATTGAATATAAGGAGCCTATTTGATCTTGTGAGGGCGTCAGTGAGAAGATTAAGATCTTGGCATATATATGTAAGCCTATTAGTGCCGTTATTATTTCTTACCTATGATTTGCTAAGTGGTCGATTAGGTGTAGATCCAATGAGAGCTATTGAAAAAAGTTTAGGCGTTACAGCTATTTATATACTAATATTAACACTATGTATTACCCCATTTTCAGTATTAACAGGGATTAATTTCATAAGATTTCGAAGAGCTTTCGGCTTGATGAGTTTCTTTTATATTATTCTGCATTTTTCAACCTGGTTACTTCTGGATATGCAGTTAAGATGGGTTGAGATAGCCGAGTCACTAACAAGAAAGCCGTTTATTGTTTTTGGTATGATGGGTTTTTTATTATTGATACCGCTAGCAGCTACATCAAATAATTACTCCATGAAAAGATTAGGAAAATATTGGCAAAAATTACATAAGCTGATTTATGTAGCAATTATCCTAGGCGGTATACACTATCTGATGATGGAGAAAACTTTGCAAAATGATGCGATAATTACATTTATTATAATTATAGCTCTTATATCGCTTCGTTTTTTCAAAATAAGAAAAATCAATTGGTTATAATTTATGATGAGCGCAATAATAACGGGCTTTTTACTATGCTTTTCCTTGAACTGTGTAATTGGTGCCCAGAATACCTACTTATTCCGTCAAGGCGTTAGAAATGAGTACGTTTATTCCCTCGCAGGTTTTTGCACAGTATCAGATTTTGTGCTAATTATGGCTGGTGTCTATGGTATGTCTCTAATTGTAAGCCAATTCTATATTGACTTATTTTTGATATTATCAGCGCTTTGTCTTCTGCTTTATGGCGTTTATCGAATAAAGAATGTTATGTCTCTATCATATGGGGCGAGTGAGGAGGTATACCTTCAAAGAAGTTTTAAAAAGAGCGTTATGGCAATGTCTGCCTTTACACTTTTAAATCCACACGTTTATCTTGATACAGTCATTTTGATTGGCAGCGCTTCCTTGCAATATAATTATGATGAAAAGATCTTCTATATTTTGGGTGCTACGGTCGCTAGCATAATCTTCTTTTATGGGGTTGCGATTCTATCTAGATTATTCTCCTCATTATCAAAAAATATTGTTCTCTTAAAATCTGTTGACATTATTACAAGTATTATTCTTTTTATTATTTCATTTGCCATGGTAAAAGCTACGAGCTTCGTATAATCTGTCACAAGTTAAATAATAATTTTGATGTTTTCTGTAATAGATTGTAGTATTTCAATATGCTCAAACAGTTAAAAAATTGCCATAATACCGATGACTTTCGTATGTTGGCCAAGCAAAATTTACCGTCTCCAGTTTTTCATTACATAGATGGCGCCGCCGACGATGAGGTTACCTATGCACGCAATACAGCATCATATGATCAATGCGACCTAATACCAAGCGTGCTTAAACCTGTCAATAATGTTGATATATCCATTGAGATATTAGGAAAAAAAATAGATCTACCAATATTTTTATCACCGACCGCACTCCAGAGGTTGTTTCACTATGAGGGAGAGAGGGCCGTTGGAGAAGCTGCTGAAGATTTTAATACTTATTTCGGAATATCTTCCCTTGCAACGGTCGGAATAGAGGAGGTGGGTAAGAAATTTAGGTGCCCGAAGATGTTTCAATTATATGTACATAAAGATAAGGCTCTCAATCAAGATATGATTCAAAAATGTATTGACCATGATTTTGATGCATTGGCTATAACAGTCGATACTATCGTGGGCGGCAATAGGGAGCGAGACTTGAGAACAGGCTTTACATCGCCGCCAAAACTAACCATTGCAAGTCTCATGAGTTTTATGCTTTCGCCAATGTGGAGTTTTAACTACCTATTTAGAGAGAAATTCTCATTACCTCAGTTGGACTCCCATTTAAGTGAAGGGACAAAAATTGCAATCTCGGTTGGAGATTATTTTACAAATATGTTAGATCAGGAATTAAGTTGGAAAAAAATTGAAGAAATAAGAAAAATATGGCCAAAACCACTTTGTTTGAAAGGAATAATGTCTGCTGATGATGCAAAAAAGGCTATCGATGTTGGCGCTACTGCAATAATGCTCTCAAACCACGGAGGCAGACAACTGGATGGATCACGGTCACCATTTGATCAATTGGAAGAAATTGTAAATTCTGTCGGTGGGCAAATTGAGATAATTTGCGATGGAGGAATTAGAAGAGGTACCCATGTGTTAAAAGCCCTATCTTTGGGAGCAAACGCATGCTCTGGTGGAAGATTCTATCTTTATTCACTCGCTGGCGCTGGCTCAAGCGGGGTAAAGAAGGCGATAACTCTTATGAGAGATGAAATTATTAGAGATATGAAGTTGATGGGATGTAATAAAATTTCTGATTTGAATAAGGCTAACATAAGATTTAGATAGGGGATACTCTATGATATCAAATAATAACATTGTTGCATCATTTTATAAGTTTAGTCCGTGGACCGATTACAAGTCATTCAGGGGCAATATTCAAACAATTTGCGAAAAAAACAAGGTTCTCGGAACCATCTTGCTGGCATCTGAGGGTATTAATGGATCCATATCAGGTGACGAAATGAGCATAAAAAATGTAATGACATACGTGAAGTCATTAGATAATTTTTCGGATTTGCAAATCAAATACTCAAAAGCATTTGGAAAAACCTTTCGTAAGATGAGAGTCAGACTAAAAAAAGAGATTGTTACGATGGGAAAGCATGGTGTTAATCCACATGAACTGACAGGAAAGCTTCTTCAACCTGACGATTGGGACAAGCTGCTTGACGAAAGGGATGTAATTGTTGTCGATACTAGGAATACATATGAACACTCCATTGGATCCTTCATCGGGGCAAGTTTTACAAATACAAAATCTTTTAGGGATTTCCCTGAATGGGCAGACAAAAATCTAAACAAGTCAAAAAATCAAAAAATCGCAATGTATTGTACTGGAGGAATAA
>CAJWPC010000003.1 GCA_913045225.1 uncultured Rhodobiaceae bacterium
AGCTAAAATCAACAATTGAATTATCCCAGAGTGATCCTGTTGATGATGCCAATATATCGGATCTTAAAGAGAAGATAGAGAAAAATCCAAGCGACCATCAATCGAGAATTGATTTATCACTTTACTATAATTCTGTTGGTGAAAAATCTTTAGCTGCAGATTTGTTAATAAAATCTATTCACATGGATAGAGAGTGGAATGAAAAAGCAGCTCAGTCGCAGTTACTAAAATTTTTTGAAGCCTGGGGCTTCGCAGATCCTGTGACTGTTGAAAAAAGAAAAGATTTATCAGCAATTTTGTTTTCCTAGGAGTACACATGAACCAAGAAACTGATATTAGAAATTTACCAGAAGTTATTCCAATTTTTCCCCTTGATAAATGTGTTCTGTTGCCAAAAGCAATATTGCCTCTAAATATATTCGAGCCAAGATATTTAGAAATGATTGATGATGCTATGAAAAAAAATAAGTATGTTGGAATCATCCAACCCTCCGTATCTAAGAGAAAAAAGAGTGATACAGAGCGCGTTGGATGCCTTGGGAAGATCTCTACTTATGTTGAAAATGATGATGGTACACTAATAATTAAATTAACAGGTATCTGCAGATTTAATATCATCGAAGAGATAGAAAATAGAGCTCCTTATCGAGAAATGAAGGTAACATATCATGCTTTTAATGATGACCTATTACTCGATGATAATACAGATACAATTGACAGAGAAAAGTTGCTAAATGTTATATCTGACTACTTAAATGTGAATGACTTAACGACTGACTGGTCTGTAATAACCGATACGGATACAGAAATTTTAATAAATGCCTTTGCAATGCTCAGTCCATTTACAGCAAAAGAAAAGCAGGCACTGCTTGAAGCAACAAATATAGAAAATAGATCTGAAATCCTAATAGCGCTAAGTGAAATTTCAATCGCGTCCAGAAATAATAAAAAAAATAATTTCATTCAGTAAAATGACAGATAATTTTGATCAGAAACTATTACATGTTTTGATTTGTCCTGTTAGCGCTGGTCCACTGGATTATGATGAAGAAAATCAAGAACTTATATCTGATAATGCTGGCTTGGCATACCCTGTAAGAAACGGTATTCCAATAATGCTTCCTACTGAAGCAAGAAAGTTACCAAAGAAATAATCATCAATCTACGTGTTCAACTAAGCTTAGTGCCTAATATTTTATAGATATACCAGATCCCCCTCTAACAAGAGTCTTTTTGAGGATGGGAATGCTATCAGCCAAATTAATTACGAAGTTTTTTAGGGGATTTAGGCCACTAATATTATTTGAATATAACCTGTTTATTCCATCATATGCTAATGCTGATGTCAAAATATCAGGCATTCTTTTCCTTTGGTATTCTTGAAGATTACTTGTCGAGCCAACATCTAATCCATACTTAAAGGCTTCAATGATCCTATCAGATAGACAAATGATATCACGCAATCCTAAATTAGTCCCTTGTCCAGCCAGGGGATGAATCGAATGAGCTGCATCACCAATTATAGCACATCTCTTGAAGTATAATTTATGTACAAGAGAGAAGTTAAGCTCAAAAAAACCAGTGTTATCCAGTTTAATAATTTCACCAATATAATTTTTAAACTGTTTTTCAATATTCAATTTTAAGTCACCAATACTAATTTTTTTTATTTGGTCAATATTCTCTCTATTCATCGACCAAATTACAGAGGAAGTGCCTTTACCCATTGGAAGTAAAGCAATGGGACCCGTCTGTAGAAAATTTTCAACAGCAATATTTTCATTATTTTTTGAATGCTCAATAAGACAAGATAGTGCAAGCTGATTATAGTCCCATGATACTGATTTAATGTTGAGTTGTTTTTTTACGGCTGATTTTCTTCCATCAGCTGCAACAAGCAATTTCGATGTTAATATTTGATTCTGCACTTTCAAATTGACCTGATCAGTCTCCAACTTAATATCACCAATATTAGCGTAAATTACGTCTATGTTGCTAAGTTTTGCTGTTTCTTCAGAAACTAACTTTCTAAGCACCTTCTCATCAATTATATATGATGCAACCTCGTCATTAACCCTATTATCTAGATTTAAAAAACTTTGTTTTTCTATATTTGATGCTGAGTGACTTATAAATATTTTAGATACCGGGTGTGTATGTGGTTCTATCAATTTCCAGATACCAAGTGACTTACACAGGTTTATTGTTGATAGTGATAAGGAGAGAGCGCGAACGTATTCCTTAAGATCAGAATCTTTTCTCTCCTTGTCAATGATTATTATTCTAATCCTACCACCCAATATCTTAGATAATCTAAGTGCAAAAAATTGTGAGGTTATTCCATTACCTACAATTATTACATCCGAATGTGAAGGTTTTAGCTGTTTCATTTTTTTCTTGTTATGTAGTCTTTAAAATATAAATATATAACTTTATTAAATAATTTCTATTTTATTATGAGTGCGATTAAAAATCTTAAGAACTTACTCAACATAGAGAAGATATCAGATAATAGATTCAGAGCTTCAGTAAATGAGTTTGGTTGGACTAGGGTATTTGGAGGCCTTATCGTTGCACAATCAATCATTGCCTCCTACAGGACTGTTAAAGATAAAAATTTGCACTCCTTACACTCATATTTTCTTCGTGCTGGTGATCCTGATATTATAATGAATTACGAGGTGAATACTCTTCGTGAGGGCAGAAGTTTTGCTCAAAGGATTGTATCGGCTTACCAGAGTGACAAACTAGTATTTTATATGATTGCGTCGTTTCAAAAAAAAGAAAAGGGGCTTGAACATCAGGAAAAAATGCCTCGTGGCATCGTTACTCCCGAAAACCTGAAAACAGAAATGGAAATACTTGATGATGTTTTTAAAAATAAACCAGACAATATTAAAGACACACGACATAGGGGTAGAGCCATAGAATTCAGGCCAATAAAACCACGAGATATTACTATGCTGAAAAATGAAGACCCTTTACAGCTGCTTTGGTTAAAAACCTCGGCGAAAACAGATCTAGATCCGATTATGAACCAAGCTCTATTGGCGTATGCGAGTGACTATACAATTCTAGATACAGCTCTTATGCCTCATGGTATTTCAATTTTTCAGAAAGATATTCAAGTTGCAAGTCTAGATCACTCAATTTGGTTTCATGATAGTAATTTTGATATTAATGATTGGACCCTTTACAGCCAGAAAAGCCCAAAAACAAGTGGTAATAGAGGTTTTGCTGAAGGAATGCTTTATTCCTATGAAGGAAGTTTAATCGCGACTGTGGCGCAGGAGGGCATGATTAGAAAAATGCCTATTATTTAATCATATTTCAAATAGTGCATAATTTTTAATCTTATTCACTAAATCCAAACAGTAAAGAGTTTCCCAAGAAAAAAATTATTGTTACATAACAATAGTTTATAAGAAAATTCCAAAACTTGGCACACTTTTTGCACTAACTATTTCAAACGATTTTAAAAGGAGAAATTCGATGAAATTAATTACAGCAATCATTAAGCCATTCAAGCTTGATGACGTAAGGAAAGCTCTCGTTGATCTTGGGATTGAAGGGATGACCGTTACCGAAGTAAAAGGTTTTGGTCGCCAAAAAGGACATACCGAAGTTTATCGAGGCGCTGAATATGAAGTGAATTTTATCCCAAAGATCCAGATTGATCTTGTACTAAAGGATGATTTACTCGACTCAGCAACAAGCGCGATAGTTGAGGCAGCAAAAACAGATAAAGTCGGTGACGGTAAAATATTTGTATTTGATGTTCAAGGCGCAATTAGAATCAGGACTGGCGAAAAAGACGCTGAAGCCCTTTAGAAAACTAGGAGAAAAAAATGTTAAAAAAATTATTATTATCAGCAATTGGTCTTGGAGTTATTACTCTGACCATGACTGAACCGGCCAACGCTGCTGGTGAAGATACGGCTTATGTATTTAATACGTTGCTATTCTTGATCGGTGGTTTTTTGGTTATGTGGATGGCAGCTGGCTTTGCAATGCTAGAGGCTGGTATGGTGCGATCTAAAAGTGTTGCCATGCAATGTACAAAAAATATAGCTCTTTATTCAATAGCTGGTATAGCGTTTTGGGTACTTGGCTATAATTTAATGTATGATGGTGTTGATGGTGGATTTTTTGGAAGCTTCACAGCTTTTAGTGTTCCAGACCCATCAGTTGATACAGGAGACTACTCTGCTGCTTCAGACTGGTTTTTCCAAATGGTATTCTGCGCAACAGCAGCTTCCATAGTATCTGGTACACTTGCTGAACGTATCAAGTTGATTCCATTTCTAATATTCGTTGTAATACTATGTGGTATTATCTATCCTATCCAAGGCGCATGGCAATGGGGCGGAGGTTTCCTCTCCGAACTAGGCTTTAGTGATTTTGCTGGGTCTACAATAGTTCACTCAACAGGTGGATGGGCTGCTCTTATGGGTGCTCTGATACTTGGCTCACGAGCTGGCAGATATAATGAAGATGGCACTGTTAATCCTATGCCAGGGTCATCCATGCCGCTAGCAACATTGGGTACTTTCATCCTGTGGTTGGGATGGTTTGGATTTAATGGTGGCTCACAGCTTGCCCTAGGTTCGCTAGAAGATGCATCATCTGTATCAAAAATATTTATGAATACAAACCTCGCTGCTGCGGGTGGTGTTGTTGCCGCTATTATATTATCGCAAGTATTGTATAAGAAAGTCGATTTGACTATGGCCCTTAACGGTGCTCTAGCAGGTCTTGTATCTATAACAGCAGAACCTTTAATGCCTTCACCACTTCTATCAATAATCATTGGTGGTATCGGTGGTATTATAGTTGTACTTGCTGTACCGATGCTTGATAAATTTAAAATCGACGATGTCGTTGGTGCGATTCCTGTGCATCTACTCGCAGGTATTTGGGGAACATTAGTTGTTCCACTATCTAACGATGGAACGAGTGTTGTAACCCAGTTTATTGGTGTTATTTCAATCGGTGTCTTCGTAAGTGTTGTCAGTGCAATTGTATGGTTCGTAATGAAATCAACAATTGGTATACGCGTAAGCGAGGAAGCCGAACTATCCGGTGTAGATAAAGCTGAGTTAGGTATGGATGCTTATCCAGACTTCTCTAAGTCATAATATTTACACTATTATATTCTCCCATAAAAAAGGTGGTCATTTCGACCACCTTTTTTTATTAGTTATTAACATACGTTTAACCAGATAATTCTATAATAAAATTTTGTTTATTATGAGGATTTATGGTATCTCTTTCACCATTTCAGCGCACACGCGAACTGCTTAAGAACTACCCGGAGAAAAATGGTTGGATCGATATGTCTATTGGATCTCCAAAACATGAAATACCATCATTTATAAGAGAAATTATTAATGATAATTTTACAGAATTCCAAAATTATCCCTCAGCGAATGCAAACCTTAATTTTGGCGTGAATATATCCAAATGGCTTTCTCGTCGACACAATCTTAAAACAGATGACTATACTAGTAATATTTTACCTATCTCTGGATCGAGGGAAGGGCTTTTTTTTGGCAGCCTGCTTGCTAAAAAAATACACAATAATAAATCCATATTTATCCTACCGAACCCTTTTTACCCTGTATATGCAACAACAGGATATTATGCCGACAGAGAAAATCTTACTATTAATGTCTCGAAAGAGGATGATTTTTTTATTAATCTAAACATGGTTGAAACTAATACTTGGTCCAAGACCATAGCTTTCTATTTGTGCTCGCCATCAAACCCACAAGGATCAATAGCAAGCAAAGAATACTTGGAAAAACTATATGAGATATCACTTCGATATAATTTTATTATAATAGCTGATGAGTGCTATTCTGAAATTTATCGTGATGAAGCGCCGCACAGTATTATTGAGGTAGCAGAAAAAAATAAATTTAAAAATATATTATCATTCAACTCATTATCTAAAAGATCAAATGCACCTGGACTAAGATCGGGTTTTGTTTTTGGTGAAAAGAAACTAATTAATAAGTTCTTTGATCTACGAAATGTTTCAGCACCGACTGTTCCTACTCCAATCCAAATAGCCTCAGAAGCATTATGGGATGATGAAAACCACGTTATTGAGAACAGAGAGCTATACAATCAAAAATTTGAATTATTCCAAAATAACATCGATAAAAAGTTTAATTTTAATACACCAAGAGGTGGTTTTTTTGCATGGTTGCAAATATCAGAATTTGGTTCCGATGAAGAAGTAGCAATAAAGCTTTGGTCTGCCGGTTTAAAAGTAATACCGGGGTCATATTTATCGTTAAATACAAGAGATCCCTCATCAGCAGATAACTTCATTAGAATTGCATTAGTTGGAAGCAATAGTGAAGTTGAGCAGGCAGTTGCGATAATAAATAAGGTCCTAAATTGAAATGAAATTATCGAGTTTAAATTTTATTGAGAGCGTGCTACCATCTGGCTTTAGATTATTTATGAGAAAACAAGCTAAAAGGCTTTTTGGTTTATTATTGTTCTCTCTTGCAATTTACTTAATTACATCTCTCATTTCATGGACACCCTACGATCCAAATTTAAATAATTATAATGCAAATAGCATAAGTAATATCTTAGGTGCATCAGGGGCAATAATTTCAGATTTAATGTTGCAATTTATGGGACTTGGCTCATTTATTCTAATTTCGATTATACTAATTATAAGCCTTGATATGATAATTCAATCAAAAAGAATAGGCGGTATCCCAGGGTATATAAAATATCCGATATACTTTCTGGCTTGGATAACACTGCTGTCAAATATTGGCATTACTGACAATAGTTTCTTTAAATCGATGATTAACTGGTCCTATCTGGTCGGCGCCGGTGGGCTACTGGGTGACTCTCTCTCACTTTTAATTAGAGAAATTATTATAGGCAATTTTGAAACTATTTCGGATAATAACTCTAATCGGGTCATCTTCATTATTTCTGCATTAACAATCGTGGTTACGTTCTGTCTTAATAGATTAGTATTGGGGATGAAAAGGAAAAGAAATATTAAGTTACTAGAGTCTGATCAGATGCATCAACAGATCTCCCTAAAAAAATCAAATCCTTTAGCGCTAGCTCTCAAAATCATTCTAAAAATGTTTGTAAATATCTTATTACGTATGAAATCACTATTGCAATATAGAAAATATGAAGAAAAAAGCTTTGAAGAGATCAGGGACAGTCATGATAATCGGAATGGAGATGAGAGTATCATAATTGGCGAGAGTATTGAGTCTAACATTGACCTAAACGTATCTGATAGACCAAAAAAAACTTACAAGAAAAAATTAAGGGTCAATAATAAAAAGGAAAATTTAGATCTATTTGAGCAGAATGAATTTTCTCTACCACCGGTCAGTCTTTTAAAAACAAACCCTGAAAAAAATTATGAAAAAACAGTAAACCAAGAAGAGCTTGAATTGATATCTCAAAAATTATCAAACGTCTTACTGAATTATAAAGTGAACGGAGAGATTACAGATATCAAACCTGGTCCTGTTGTTACGCTTTTTGAATTAGAGCCATCACTTGGGACAAAATCAACAAGAGTTGTTGGATTAGCAGAAGATATTGCAATGTCTATGTCTGCGCAGTCTGCAAGAATTGCAATTATTCCGGGACAAAATAAAATTGGTATCGAACTTCCTATCGCAAAGAGGAGTACAGTATATTTGAATGATCTAATACAGTCAGATGAATTTGAAAAATCGTCCTATAAGCTTGCGATTGCACTCGGAAAAAATATCGGGGGTAAGACTGTTGTAGTTGATTTAGCGTCAATGCCACATCTATTAATTGCAGGGACAACTGGCTCAGGTAAATCTGTTGGTATAAACACGATGATACTCTCATTATTGTATAAGTATTCGCCAGAGGATTGTAAATTGATAATGATAGACCCTAAAATGCTCGAACTTTCTCTTTATGAGGGAATACCCCATCTTCTCACACCAGTTGTTACAGAACCAAAAAAAGCCGTTATTGCGTTGAAGTGGATTGTTAGAGAAATGGAAAAAAGATATAAGAATATGTCAAAAATTGGGGTAAGGGATTTAGAAGGTTACAATAAAAAAATAGAGAGGGAAGGTGGTACCATTAAGACAAAGATCAGGATTGGTTTTGATGAAAAAACTGGTAAACCAAATTATCATAATGAGGAAATTACATTAAAGAAAATGCCATTTATAGTGGTTATCGTGGACGAAATGGCAGATCTAATGGCTGTTGCAGGTAAGGAGATAGACCAGTCTGTTTCAAGACTTGGAGCTATGGCAAGATCTGCTGGCATTCATCTCATCATGGCGACACAAAGGCCGTCAACTGATGTCATAAGCGGCGTTATCAAGGCCAACTTCCCAGCAAGAGTTAGCTTTAAGGTTAGTTCAAAAATTGACAGTCGCGTAGTTATAGGTGAAGGAGGTGCTGAGCAACTTCTTGGGAATGGTGATATGCTTTATGTTGCAGATGGCAACAGAACAACCAGAATACATGGGGCTTTTGTTGATGATAAAGAAGTAGCTGATATTGTTAATTATCTCAAGAATCAAGCAACCCCTGACTTCGTCGATGAAATCTTAGAAGAGCCAGAAGAAGTAAATAAAGATCCGAGTGAATATAATAATGTAGATCCACAATTGTTTCAGAAAGCCATAGAAATAATCATTAGTGGTAATAAGGCCTCCACAAGTTATCTCCAGAGAAGACTTGGAATAGGCTACAATAAAGCAGCAAATATTATCGAAAAAATGGAAAATGATGGAATAATCTCTGCTGCTGATAGCTATGGACGCAGAGAAATATTGTTGAACGAACAAAATTTTGACAATATTTAACGCTAAATGTCATATATTATTGTCTAGAAAATCAATAAATATATGTTCAGAATAATTATCACATCAATAGCCCTTTTATTAATACAAGTCACTCCTTCGAAATCGAGTTTCTTAGACCCCATTCAACTTGAAGCGGTAAATGCTGTTAATGCGTATCTTAATAATATAGAGCATATGGAAGGTGACTTTATCCAAATAAATCCAGACTCCACAATTTCAGAAGGCAGATTTTATATAAGGAGGCCTGGTCGGTTCCGATTTGATTATACTAAACCTGACTCACTTCTTGTTGTTTCCGATAGCGTCTGGTTGGGTATAATTGACAGGGAGCTAGATACACTTGACCGCTACCCTATTAGATATTCCCCTCATTATGTATTATTTAAAGATAATGTTAATTTACTTGAAGATGCAAGAATTTTGGGTATTGATTTTTACGAAAAATTCCTAGTGTTATCTATTGAAGGCCTGACCGATGAGGAAATTGGTGAAATTACACTTCATTTTCACGTTCGAGATAATATAACAGAGTCAAATACAAACCTTGAATTATACGAGTGGTACATAATTGATGCTCAAGGTCTTGAAACTAATGTAAAACTCAACAACGTCGTTCATGGAAAAATTGCTGAGAATAGTTATTTCCTGGTTAAAAAAAATAAATAATGAAGAAAAATCTCAAAGTCATTAGTTGGAACATTAATAGTATCCGCATAAGACTTGAGCAATTAAAAAAAATTGTTGAGGGATTGGATCCAGACATAATTTGTTTACAAGAAACAAAATGTGAAAATGATAAATTTCCTTTAGCCGCAGTTCAAGATCTGGGTTACAAATATGTCGCGCACAGGGGCCAAGCATCCTATAATGGCGTTGCAATAATTTCCAGAGTCAGATTCAAAAATCTAATCGAAAAAGACTTTTGCGATAAGAATGACTGCCGATACATTGGGGCAGAATTCGAGTTTGGTAAGGATAATACTCTAAAATTACATAACTTTTATGTGCCAGCAGGCGGTGATGAGCCAGATACTGATATAAATCTAAAGTTTAAACATAAACTAGATTTTTTAGATGAAATGCATCTTTATCTGAAAGATCAAATCGCTGATGGTCAGTACCATATTATTGTTGGTGATATGAATATTGCACCCCATGAAAACGATGTATGGTCACACAAACAACTTCTAAATGTAGTGAGTCATACTGACATTGAAAGGTCAAAGATACTGGAAATTATTAATAAACAAAAATTTTGTGATATTTTTAGATACTTCGCAAATGAAGACGAAAAAGTTTATTCATGGTGGAGCTACCGTAATCGAGACTGGAAGAAGTCTAACCGTGGACGACGCTTAGACCATATATGGGTAACAGAAAATTTATTGAGACATTATATTGAACACAAAATTTTTCAAATAGCTCGCGATTTTGACAGACCCTCAGACCATGTTCCTATCTCTGTCACATTCCAACTTAACCATGTCACTTGATTTATCGTCTCAAAGTCGTTTGCAAGCTGCTAACCTTCTTATTAAGGTCACTGACTAATTTCGATTTCAAATTCTTATTAAAATCAGGAAATTCGTGTAAAAGCTTTTCAAACAATTCTCGGTTTATCACTAGTACCAGACATTTTGCACCAGCAATTAGTGCATCCTTTGGGTGACTGTTATTTATTAATGATAATAAACCAATCACAGAACCAGGCTTGAGCTCAATCGGGCTTGTTTTTTTTTGAATAAATGCTTTTCCCTCCAGTATGATAATACATTTAGCACTTTTTTCGCCGGACTTTATTATAAGGTCTCCGGTGGAATATTCTTTTTTTTCTGAAGTAAAAGCCAAGGTATTCAGAAAGCTATCAGTTTGCATTCCGAAGCTTTCTGTTTTCTTTAAAATTTTTATAATTTGATCTATGCTCATGATCGCGAGCCAAATATTTCACTGCCAACCCTTACATGTGTAGCACCAAATTGAATTGCCTTTTCAAAATCTGAACTCATCCCCATTGAGAGATATTTTATATCAAACTTGTTAGCAATTTTACTTAATAATGCAAAATATGGTGAAGGTTCCGCATCGTATGGCGGAATGCACATTAGCCCTTTGAAGTCGATTTTATCTAAATATTGGGGATCATCTAATAAAATTGCTATTTCTTCCTGTGCCAGACCATATTTTTGTGGTTCATTTCCTAAGTTAAGCTCGATAAAGAATTCTTTTGTTACCGAAGATGGCCTGTTAATATGCTTTAAGATTTCAACAAGTATTTTTTTTGAGTCTAATGTATGAATGGAGTCAAATAACGAAAGTGCTGTCTTCACTTTATTCGTCTGAAGGTGCCCAATTAAATGTAGATTTATTTCTGGGTTATCGTTCTTTAAGCCTGCCCACTTTTGCTCTGCTTCCTGGACCCTATTCTCGCCAAAATCCAGATGACCATGATCAATGAGCGGATGAATTTCGGTAGAGTCAAAGGTTTTTGTGACAACAATTAAATGTATATCATTTACATCTCGGCCAACACTCTGCGCGGCAATATTCATTCGTTCTTTGACGCTATGAAAATTCTGTAGTATTTCATCGTGTGAGAATATGGATTTTGAATACATGTTTCTATTTTATTTCAATAGTAACAATTTTACAAAAAAAAAGGGTGGTCGAAACCACCCCTTTTTATGTAAATAAACTTTAGGTTTATTAAATTAGAACCCAACTGTTAGAGCAATTTCTGCTGTGTATGTTGAGTTTGAACCTGCACCTGCAGCTTGTGAGAATAGATCTTCATCTGTTTGAATGAATTCAAGAGATAGATCTACACCATCGCCTAGTGCTGTTTCAGCTGTGAAGTTAACTGCTGTAGTTTCGTCTTCTTCACCACCTAGTTCAAATTCTAATGTTTGGATTGCATAACCTGCACCAATTGTGTAGTCACCAACTGATGTTTCAACACCAAAGCCCATTGTAGTTCTGTCAGCTTGGTCTGAATCAATTGTTGAGTAACCAGCAGATAGTGTTAGGTCTGATACTGGCATTTCAGCACCGATTGCGATTGTGTCCATATCACCGCATACAGAGTCACCGTATACTGCTGTGATAAGAGCTGCTGCTGTTGTGATAGTGTGAACAGCTGCTGCTGATACTGAACAATCAGCGTCGTTACTTGATGCACTTTCAAAACCGAATGACACAGTTGCCATGCCAGCGTCGAATGCAGCACCAATACCAAATGTATCCATGTATTCTGAATCATCTAGACCAGCATCATCCGCGTTAGGGAAGTATGAAATAGCTACATCTAGTGCACCCATTGTTGGTAGAGCATATGATAGACCGAAACCTGCAGAACCGTCTGTAGATACGTCATAGTCTAGTTCACCTGGCATACCAACTGAAGTTGAGTCAACTGCTGAGTCAACACTACCCATTGTTAATGTACCGAATGCACCGCCTAGTTCTAGTTCAAATGAACCTTCTTCAGCGTCAACATCTGTTAGATCTAATGTGTCTGAGAATGCGACTTCTAGACCATTAGCTAGTGTACCTGAAGCACTGATGCCGATTTCTTTTGCGAAACCGAATACTGGGTTATCGTTATCTGCTGTTACTGGATTACATCTGTAATCTGTAAATGTAACTGTGTCTACGTCCATAGAACCAGCTGAGTCAGATGTAAATGTAATACCTGTTGCAGTGTTAAGAGCTGCTAGTGTAGCATGACCTGTTACGTCGTTTTGTGCCGCAGCTGTTGCTGGAGCATCGCCACATGAATCAGATGTACTGATTGTAACTTGTGCTTCACCACTTAGCTCTAGTGAGATGTTTGCAGAAGCTGGAGTAGCAACCATGCTACCTGCCATAATTAGAGCAGCTGCACCACCTAGTAGAATTTTTTTATCCATGATATTTCCTTTCATAATAAAAAAAGTGGTTAATAAAAAAGTTATTTTATATAAAATAACGCACACAATGCACGTAGCATCGTGCACATGTGATCAATTTAGCAAAATTTCGTTTGGTATCAAGCAAGAAACACTCATTTATTTTACTTTATTTTTATGTGTGACATAAATACAACAGCGATTAATCTATTGTTAATTTTTTGCCATATTTCTAATAAAACGATATGTGATCACCTAAATAGCTCTAATCTACAGATGCTTGAATAGTAGTTATATTTTATATCTTTAAGAGGGGTTGCTTAGTTAGAAGCCTAGTGTAACAGAGACACCTGCACGCCAGGCGTCTTGTGGGCCATTTCCGAGCTCTTCTGAAGCATTATCGACTTCGGTATTTGATATATTAAGGCCGAGATCAACACCATCACCAAGTGGCTTGACAGCTTCCAACATTAAAATAGTTGATTGATCTTCAACCTCAGCGCCTGATGTCTTGTCCCTCGCATAACTGAGTGTTTCTTGTGTATAACCAATTGTGTAATCAATTTCATTATATGTTCGAGCCACTCCCAGCGACCACACGGACATGTCACTACCGTCTGTTGTATCAAGATTTGAGAATGCGGACGACAATGTGTAATCACCAAAACCAATATCTGCCCCTATCGCTGATAGAGTTTCATTACCACATCTGCTCGAACCATACAAACCATCAAAAAAACCATCAGCAGAAGTTGCATTTTCTGCAGTTGAGAGATCCGTTGTCAAACAGTTTGCTTCTGTATCAGTATCACTTATTGCCTTCTCAAAACCACCGCCAAGCGATAGTACAACGTCACCAATGTATGTTTCGTATCCAAACCCAACAGAGTAGGTATCATTAAATTCAGAGTTATCTAAGCCCAAATTATCAGTATTCTTGTTGTACCCAAACGCTAGATCCATGCCGCCAAATGATGGGGTGAAATAGATCAGGCTTAGTCCGTCATCGTTACCAGATGTTGAAGTTACATGACCGTCAGATGTTACGTCAATAGCTGTGTCCGCCCCCGATCCAGCAGTGCCAACAAGCATACTGTCAACGGCGGATGCACTGTCTTTTATTTGGATTGAACCAAAAGCACCACCAAGTGATAACTCAAAGCTATTTTCTTCGGCATCGATATCAGCGAGGTTAAGAGTGTCCTTGAAAGATATATCTAAGCCATTGAACATGGTTGCGCTCATATCAAATGTAAGCTCTTTGGAAAACTCAAATTGTGGAAATTTTTCATCAACATTTACCCCACACAAACTTTCCTCAAATGTATATGTAGCATCGTCCGTTAGAGTTGACCCAGCTGCAAACCCAATGCTTACTAGATCTGTAGTTATTGTCCCTGCATTTGTATCTGTCAGCTCATTGGCGAAAACATCAGCTGGCGAAGCTTGGGTTTGGCATCGCCCTTCTATTGCAATTGCTTCAACCATAACTTCCCCACCAACATTTAGACTTATACCGTTTGACTCAATATCAGTCGGGGCATCACCGGCATGAGCATAAGTTGACAATAGTATTGTTGAGAATATGACAGGTATTTTGCGCATTAAAGTATTTACCGCTTTTATCAATTAATTAATAATCAGAAGTATATTATTATAATCCTAGAATAGTCAACGGATAACAAAGACTCAGACATTATAATAATATTATATGTTGTTTATATGATACAGTTGTTAATAGTTTGTTAAATGTTATTTTGTTGACATTGGAAAGGCTTTATTTTTTACTGCCAATTAGTTGATATTAATGGTTTTTATGAATAATTTTTTAAATAATCCAAAAATTAAAATATTGAGATTAGATTTGCTCAAAAAATCAATATTCGTTTTTCTAATTAGTTTTGCACTATCAGGATGCTCAACATCTTTCAATATGCCAGATTGGATGGATGCTGATTTGTCTCGAGAGAGGGCAGCTGAAAGAAAAGCAAAAAAAGATGGTGGCCCTGAGGGTAAAATCCAAGATAGTATAAAACTATTTGGAAGTGATATTCGCGATACTGGCGCAACTATTGGTGTAAACTCATTACTGTGGCGTGCATCCTTAGATACCATATCTTTTATGCCACTGGATGAGGCTGATCCCTATGGGGGCGTTATTATGACCGAGTGGTATAATAATCCAAATAATCTCAACGAAAGATACAAAATAACTATATATATTCTCGATACTCGACTCAGAGCTGATGCAGTAAGAGTGTCACTATTTATGCAGCAGTACAAGAACGGTGAATGGGTAAATATTTCAACAAGTGACGAAACGCGTTTACAGCTAGAAAATAGTATCCTCACAAAAGCCCGCCAGATGAAACAAGAGTAATCCGTCACGTCATGGAACGATATAATCACAAAGAAGTAGAAGAAAAATGGCAAAATAAATGGGATTCTGAAAAGATATTCCAGGCCAGCGAAGATTATTCAAAACAAAAATATTATGTTTTAGAGATGTTTCCTTATCCTTCAGGAAAGATCCATATGGGGCATGTCCGAAATTACACGATGGGAGATGTCGTCGCCAGATACAAAAGAGCTCGAGGATTCAATGTTCTGCATCCAATGGGATGGGACGCCTTTGGAATGCCTGCAGAGAATGCCGCTATGCAAAATAATATCCACCCAGCTAAATGGACTTACGAAAATATCTCAAACATGCGAGAACAGCTTAAGCTACTCGGTTTATCTATTGATTGGTCCCGTGAAATAGCAACATGCGACCCTGAATATTATCAGCATGAACAAAGATTGTTTTTAGATTTCTATAGAAAAGGTCTTGTTGGAAGAAAAAAATCAAAAGTAAACTGGGACCCGGTTGACAATACCGTTCTTGCCAATGAACAGGTAATTGATGGGAAAGGTTGGAGATCAGGTGCAGAAGTTGAAACAAAAGAGCTTACTCAATGGTTTTTCAACATAACAAATTATGCAAATGATTTACTAAGTAAACTCAATAAGCTCAGTAAATGGCCAGAAAAAGTCAAAACTATGCAGAATAATTGGATAGGAGAGTCAACTGGCTTGCAATTTAAGTTTGAGATTACAATTGCTCCTGATGATGATTTCAAAACAATTGAAGTTTTTACTACGAGACCTGATACACTTTTTGGTGCAAGCTTCGTTGCGGTTGCCGCTGACCATCCAATAGTCAAAAAGCTTGAAAAAAATAATTGTGAAATTAATAGTTTCATTAAGGAGTGCAGATCAAAAGGAACAACTTTAGCCGAAATAGAAAAAGCTGAGAAAATAGGATATAATACTGGTGTTAAAGTTAGGCACCCATTCATTAAAGATAAAAATCTAGATGTCTACATCGCAAATTTTGTCTTAATGGAGTATGGAACGGGAGCAATATTTGGGTGTCCTGCACATGATCAAAGGGACTTAGATTTTGCGCGTAAATATGACTTAGATGTCATACCTGTAGTGTTACCTGAAGATATAGAAAAAGAAAAATTTATCATAGAAAATGAAGCTTACACTGGTAATGGAACAATTTTTAACTCAGATTTTCTCGATGGAAAAACAATTGAAGAAGCAAAAGATGCTATAGTAGAGAGAATGTCAAAAAATGTCATTGATGGGTCGCCCCAAGGTCAAAAGAAAATTACATATCGCTTACGTGATTGGGGTGTTTCAAGACAGAGATATTGGGGCTGCCCAATACCAATTATCCATTGTGGCGATTGTGGTGTTCAGGAAGTACCTGATGATGATCTGCCTGTAAGATTACCCGAGGATGTTGACTTTAGTATCCCTGGAAATCCTCTTGAAAAGCATCCAACATGGAAAAAAGTAAAGTGCCCTAATTGTCAAAAAGATGCGACAAGAGAAACAGATACATTTGATACGTTTGTAGACTCTTCGTGGTACTTTGCAAGATTTTGTAGTCCAAAGGCTAATCAGCCCGTCAATAGAGAGTCAGTTGACTATTGGTTGCCTGTAGATCAATATATTGGTGGCGTAGAGCATGCTATTCTACATCTTCTATATTCAAGATTTTTTACGCGCGCAATGAGAGAGACAGATCATCTGTCTTTGGATGAGCCTTTTTCAGGATTATTTACGCAGGGCATGGTAACGCATGAAACTTATAAAGACTCTTCAGGTAATTGGCTATTTCCCGAAGAAGTCATGCTTGATGGAAACAGCCCTGTGCATATCAAAACTGGTGACGCTGTAACAATTGGGCCCATAGAGTCTATGTCAAAATCGAAAAAGAATATCATTGACCCCCAATCCATTGTAGAGACCTTTGGTGCTGATACAGCAAGATGGTTTATTTTATCTGATACCCCCCCAGAGAGAGATATTCAGTGGACAGATAAAGGGGCTGAAGCCTCATCTCGTTTTATTCAAAGGATTTGGAAAATTGTTAATGATGGAATGTCCATAATTTCTGAAAATGCTATTGATGAACCAAAGGAGTTTACTGAAAACTCACTCAACATAAGAAAAATAACTCATAAGGCTATAAAAGACATCACTGACGCTCTTGAAAACTTGCGGTTTAATAGGGCGATTGCACATATTTACGAGCTTACAAATGAGATACAAAGCATGATGAATAAAAATAAAAAACTCAATGATATCAGTGAGTTATATGCATTTAGAGAACTTCTTGAGACTTACTGCCAACTTTTTGCCCCAATGGCACCACATTTGGCAGAAGAATGTTGGAAAATAATTGGTTGTGATGATATAATTTCTCAAACAGAATGGCCACAATTAATTGAAAAATATATTCAGGAAGATACCGTTCTTATTGTAGTGCAGGTAAATGGTAAAAAAAGAGGTGAAATTGAAGTAGCAAAAGGCTTATCAAAAAATGAGGTTGAAGCTGCGGCTATGAAAATCGATAATGTCAGTAAATCAATCAATTCTGAGATTAGAAAAATTATATATGTCCCAAATAGGATTCTAAATGTTGTTATCTAAAGTTAAAAATTTGTATTTTATAATTATGTTTCTACCGATTATCGCCGGTTGCTCCTTTTCGCCAATGTATGGAGTCAATAGTAATTCTCAACTCATCATGAGCGAAATCTATATTAACGACGCGACAGATAGAAACCATCAGATTATTAGAAATGAAATCTTGAAGTACATGGGACAGAATGCTGAACGAGGTAAATCTGAACTTGAGATGGATTTTAAAATCAACATTGAAAAAAATCCACTTTTAATCGACTCATCAGGTGAAGCAAAACGCATGCAATTAGAAGTTGAAGTTGAATATCAAATATTTAGGGTCACTGAATTCAGAGAAATGGTATTTACAAACACAGCGCGTGTCTACAATACTTTCACACTGTCATCTTCAGAATATAATAATGCTCAGGCAGAAATATCTACATATAACTTAATAGCAAAAGAAGTCGCATCCGTCATAAATAAGCAAATATCTCTAAACCATCCAAAATTGATGAATTAATAAGCTAAAGCTGGTAATTAGACAGTGATCCTACGCAACAAACAAGCTGATGATTTCATAAAGAACCCTAGTGATGATATACAAGGTATATTGCTGCATGGTCAGGATAGCGGACTGATAAACTTTAGAACAAAAGCTCTTGTTAGTCACTATATCCCAAACAAGAATGACCCTTTTTTATTATCTACAATAAATAGTACCCAGTTAAATGATGACCCAGGATTACTGGCTGATGAACTGGATACTTTTGCACTCACCAATGATAAAAGGGTTATATTACTGGATTTGTCATCCGATCTAAAAAAAGAACAGGTTGACTGCATCATTGAATCAAAAAGTCAGTCAATCCTGATAATTAATGCAGGCGAGTTGAAGACGAGCTCACCCTCAAGAAAGGCATTTGAAAGTGATAAGAATTTTATCGTGATCCCATGCTACAATAGTTCAAATATTGATATAATGGCTCTACTTAATAACAAACTCAAAGATAGAGACCTTACCATGCAAAAAGATGCGAAAGATTTAATTGTAGCATCACTGGGTAATGACTATGGTAATACAACATCAGAAATCGAGAAAATTTTAAACCAACATCAAAGCGGTGATGAGATAAGTAAATCTGAAGTGGAGTCTATAATCGTCTCTTCATCAAATATAATTGTTACTGATTTAGTAGACACAGTTTTTGAAAAAAAAACAAAAAGCATAAGCCGCCTTTATCATTCAGTCATAGATGAATTCAACCCTGCGCAAATACTTATTATTACTTCGAATCATGTCATAAAATTAATGGAGTTATTAGCGGAAAAAGATGACTTGAATATACCGAATAAGCAAGTGATTGAAAATACAAAACCACCCATCTTTTTCAAAAGACACCCGTCTTTGCTGAAGCAGCTCAATACGTGGAATAGAGATACCCTAAGTGATATAATCGAGATTTTGTCAGAAACAACGATTGAAACAAGGAAGAATAACGATTTATCTGTCGAGTTGACGGAAAGATGTCTTCTAAAGATCTCTTCACTAAAAAATTAACCTAATAATTTATTTTTTATAAGCTCCAGATGCTGATCATTTGTATAGTTTACAACAACTTTCCCTGATTTAGCGTCTTTGGCATGGATTTGAACTTTAAGGCCAATTGCGTCTGTCATTAACTGTTCAAGTGAGCTTAAATTCTTATCCTTAATTGATGATCTTTTGCTTTGTTTCTGAGATCCTACTGGGTTTTTAACTAACTGCTCTATTTGCCTAACACTTAAGCCCTTTGATACGATCATGTCAGCAAGATTTTCAGCATTCTCCAGAGATATCAAAGCCCTTGCGTGACCTATCGTTAACAGTCCTTCTGACAGATAGTCTTTTACTTTCGTTGGTAAATTATTTAGGCGCAGTATATTTGCGATATAGCTTCTACTTTTTCCAATTACCTGAGCTAGATCTTCCTGAGTGTAATTATAGATGTCAATTAGTCTCTGATACCCAGCTGCCTCATCTATCGGATTCAAATTGCTTCTTTGCACATTTTCTATAATAGCAATTTCTAGCGCATCATCGTCAGATAATGTTTTTATTATTGCAGGTATATTATCTAGCTGAGCGATTTGTGCAGCTCTCCATCGCCTTTCTCCAGCAATAACTTCATATGATCCAGCACTATCAATTTCCCTTACAATAATCGGTTGAACAATACCTTTTTCTCTAATTGAATTAGCTAAGTCTACAAGTTCATCTTCGGAAAATATACTACGCGGATTTTGTTTATTTGCCTGAATTTTTTCTATTGGAAGCCTAGCAACATTGAGTTCCAGTTCACTTTCGCCGGGTGCAACGTCTCGTGGGACATCTCCGATTAGTGAGGCCAAGCCTCTGCCAAGTCTTGAAGTCGATGCGTTTGTATGTTGCTCTGCCACTGTAGGTCCCCCGTTTTTTATAAATTACTGTTTAATGCGATCTTGTCTTTTTTTAGGACTTCTGCTGCCAAGTTCATATAGGCCTGAGAGCCCTGACATTTATAATCATACAATATAACTGGCTTTCCATATGATGGTGCCTCAGAAACCCTTACATTCCTTGGAATTACTGTTTTGTATACTTTATCACCAAGAAAGTCCCTAACATCTTTTGCAACTTGACCTGAAAGGTTATTTCTTTCGTCAAACATAGTCAAAAGTACACCGTGTATTAACAAATCTTTATTTAAGGTTGCGCGAACATGTTCGACAGTTTCTAACAGTTGACCTAGTCCTTCAAGCGCATAGAATTCACATTGTAATGGCACAATTAGTGCATCTGCAGCAGCTAGGGCATTTATGGTTAATAAATTTAATGATGGTGGACAATCTATAAGAATATAAGCATATTCATTTTTACTTTGTGCCTCAAGCTCTTCAACAGCTTGCTTTAACTTATATGACTTTTCATTATCTTCAGCCAAAACCGCCTCTAAACCCAGCAGGTCGAGTGTTGATGGTACAATATCAAGATTTTGCACAAGGGTTTTGTACTTTATGTTTATAATAGTTTGTTCACTGGTTAAAATATCATACGTCGAGAACTTCCTGTCATCTTTGTTAATACCTAAACCGGTAGAGGCATTTCCTTGGGGATCCAAATCAATGATTAGCACTTTCTCCCCCGCACCAGCAATTGCACAACCTAGATTAATTGCTGTTGTAGTCTTTCCCACACCACCCTTTTGGTTGGCAAATGCGAATATTTTGGCTTTGTTATTATTTTTCTTTAATCCAAACATTATTTTCGTTCAATATTAAGAATATATGAGTTTTCTTGCGTAACACTATTTATTAACTCTACTCTTAATTTTGATGAAATTTTTGCGTTGGTCAACTCACTTTTTGCATTAACGCCCTTTTGTAACAAGTATTTTGTTTTTTTATGCGAATATGGTCTGGATAAAGACATTATATTATCGATGCTTGCAAATGCCCTTGCTGTAATAACATCTACTTTAAATGAGTCCTTCACTGCCAGATCTTGAAGTCTCTCTGCATATATTTTAACATCCACGTTGCATCTTGTGGCTACATGGTCTAAAAACGTACATTTCTTTTTATTTGAGTCTACTAAGTATATATCTTTACCTAGTTCGTTATAATAAATTGCTAGTATAAACCCTGGCAGTCCTGCGCCAGTACCAATATCCATTAAGCTCTGAAAATCCTCAGGTATTGTGCTCACAAGCTGGATAGAGTCTAATATATGCCTATGCCATAAAGAATTTATTGTAGATTTACCGATAAGATTGAACTTACTTTGCCATTCAATCAAACACTCAGCATAGATTTCTAGTTTACTAATTGTTTCACGTGAAACATTATAGTCTCTCTCAATTAAATTTATGACTGATGTTCTATCTGTCACGATCTATGCTGACATTTCTGAGATTTTACGATGGGCCTTTATATATGACAATATCTTGAGAACAGTAGAGGGATCAATTCCCTCCATTCTTGATAATTGTCCAACCGTTCCAGGCTTCATTTTCGACACACGATCGCGGGCTTCGTTTGATAGTCCCTTTACATCATTAAAATCTATGTCGACTGGTATAACTAAAGACTCATCCTTCTTAAAAGATACAATCTCGAGCCTTTGCCTCTCTAAATACTTCGAGTAGATTGCATTAGACTCGATCTGTGCTGACACTGACTTATCAATTCTACTTAATTCGGGCCATATGGGATATAAATCTGTTAAATTTATGTTTGGGTATGAAATCAAATCTAAAACTGACCTCTTTTTGCCATCTTGGTTAATTTTCAAGCCATACTGTTTAGCTCTATTTGGAGTGATTGTTAGATTTGTGACAAGGCTCATGGCATTATGGATTGCACATAACTTAGCGTTGAAAGAAGATTCTCTATTTTTTTTAACAATTCCAAGATCAATACCTTTTTGAGTCAGACGTTGATCCGCGTTATCAATGCGCAGAGAGAGACGATATTCTGCTCTTGATGTGAACATACGATATGGCTCAGTAACACCTTTTGTCACAAGGTCATCAATCATTACACCAATATATGCGTCAGAACGATCTAGAATGAATTCTTGCTTTCCAACACAATTGATTGCAGCATTTACTCCCGCAATTAATCCTTGTGCAGAAGCTTCTTCATATCCAGTTGTTCCATTAATTTGACCCGCTAAGAATAGGTTTCTAATTTTTTTGGTCTCAAGCGTTAGTTTTAATTCTCTCGGATCAATATAATCATATTCAATAGCATAACCAGGTCTTTCTATTTTAACATTTTCAAGGCCCTTGATGGAACGTACCATAATTTCTTGGATTTTCTCGTCAATCGAGGTAGAAATGCCGTTTGGATATACAGTATGACTATCTAAGCCCTCTGGTTCTAAAAAAATTTGGTGTCCATTACGTTCACCGAAGCGAACAACCTTATCTTCGATAGATGGGCAGTAACGTGGACCTGTTGACTCTATTTGGCCAGAATAAAGTGGAGCATTATCAAGGTTACTCATAATTATGTTATGTGTCTTATCATTTGTTCTGGTTATAAAACATGAGATTTGTTCTTGCTGGATGCAATCAGTGAGATAGGACATATAAATTGGTTCTTTATCTGGTTGCTGCTCCTCAAGGCTTGCCCAATCTATTGTTCTTCCGTCAAGTCTTGGAGGTGTTCCCGTTTTTAATCTACCTAATTGAAAGCCAAACTTCTGAAAAACATCCGACAAGTGAAGTGATGGCTTATCTCCAACTCTTCCTGCTGGATAAGTTTTCTTTCCGATGTGAATCAAGCCATTAAGAAATGTTCCTGTTGTTATCACTACAGCTTTTGCATATATTTTTTCATCACTGTTAAGTGTTTGCACACCACAACAAGCGCCCTCATCAATAAGAAGACCAATGCATTCATTTTCTAGTACTGTCAGGTTTTTGTATTGGCTCAAAATACGTTGCATTGCCTTTTTATATATTTTCCTGTCAGCTTGTACTCGCGGAGCCCTTACAGCAGGTCCTTTTCTCTGATTTAGCACCCTATACTGTATGGCAGCTTCATCAGAAGCAATACCGATTACTCCGTCTAGAGCGTCCACCTCTCGTACAAGATGACTTTTGCCCAGGCCCCCAAACGCAGGGTTACACGACATTTCACCTATAGTAGATTTTTTATGAGTTATGAGAAGAGAGTTTGCGCCATATCTTGCAGCTGCTGCAGCTGCCTCGCAGCCGGCGTGACCACCTCCAATAATAATAACGTCATAATCAAACTTCATGTAATACTCCTATGTGATATATATTGTATTCTGTTCTATTTACCAATACAAAAATCTTTAAAAATTATATCCAATAGGTCTTCAACATCAACATGCCCAGTAATTCGAGCTAATGAGTTTACTGCTGACCTTAACTCTTCTACTATTACTTCAACATCCAAAAGATCATTTTTAGCAATCATTGATAAATGGTTTTTAGTTTTTTCCAATGCATCACGATGACGTGATCTTGTGATAAATGACCCTTCTGTTCTGCAGCCCTTCTCAACAAATTTTCCAATAATATCAATGAGTTGTGTAATTCCTTGATCTTTTTTAGTTGAAATAATAATATCTTTATTTTCATGGATAGAAATATCGGATTTCGTCCACACCTCGATAGATTTATCCTTTATATTATGCGGGATACCATCGTTTTTATTGATACTTGAGTCCATCAGCCACAAAACAAGATCTGCCTCATTCATCTTTGTTTGAGATTTTTTTATTCCAATATTTTCTACTTCTGTTTTTGCTTTCCTTATCCCAGCCGTATCAGTTATAATCACGGGGAATCCATTTATATCAAGATAAGCATCCAAACTATCTCTTGTTGTTCCCGCTTCATCGGATACAATTGCAATATCTCGGTTTGATAGATGGTTAAGAAGGCTTGACTTACCTGTGTTTGGAGAACCAGCAATTATTATATGAAATCCATCCCTCAATCTTTCTCCTTTATTTGAGTCATTCAGATGAGCATCCAATTCGCTCAGAACGACTTTGATGTCTTTTATTTGAGACCCCGCGATCTCTGGTGATATCTCCTCTTCGACAAAGTCGATTGTTGCTTCGAGATATGATAGGTTTTTTACTAATTGCCCCTTCCATTTCGTATATAAGTTTGATAATTTACCCTCCATTTGATCAAACGCCTGTTTTCGCTGAAATTCTGTCTCAGCGTTTATTAAATCAGCCAAACCCTCAACTTCGACTAAATCCAATTTACCATTTAAAAAGGCTCTCTTGGTAAATTCACCGGGCTCGGCATAACTAAAATTGTCTTCTGCTGCTAAAATACTAAAAATCAGATCTTTAATAGCTTTACCACCATGAATTGATAGTTCGACCATATTCTCTCCTGTAAAACTATTTGGTGACTTAAAAAATGTTATCAGTGCTTTGTCTATTAAATCACCGTTATGTGGATGAACTAATTTCGCAATTTGAACTTTTTTGGGATCAGGTAAATCAATGTTAAATAGATTCCCAATTTTTTTCGCCTCAGGGCCAGAAACTCTTATTACAGCAATGCCTGATTTTCCAGGTGCTGAAGATAAAGCATAAATTGTTTTTGAGTTGATAGTATTATACATATTTCTCATTACTTAATTAACAGTTATTATTACAACAAAAAAAGCTCCCATTCCATTTTATTTATTAGGATTCCCTAATCAATTCTATATATGATATTATTGACGTATGAAATCTCATCATAATTTGGTCAAAATAGTTTTAATTTTATTTATTACGTTTTTTACTCCCATAATTGATGAAAATTCTTTACAAGCAAGTGATCTCTTTAAAAAGAATTTAGGAATAGCGACCTGGGCAAACGATACAACTTTATCTGGTTGGCGAAATAATCTTGGATGGAAAACCCACTCTAAACAATATATGAAGAAATATGAAATAGAAAATAATATAAAACTATTTCAAGTTGTTTCAGAGCCAACTCGATATGGTAACACCTCATTCTTTATCCAAGCACCAGGTGATGGTTGCTACAACAGGCCTAGTGACTGCAATCGGGTTAATGGTGAAAGTCAAAAAAGAGTTGAAGCAAAGACTAATTATGGCTTTGAAGGAAATGTATGGGTTTCAATTTCAATCAATATTCCAGCCGAATACCACTTTTCAGATATATATAATGGTGGGCATTTTAACAAATCTTTCGTGCAATTTCACAGTACAGAGAGTTACTTTGGACCAATGTTCATGCTCAAGATCAGCGATGAAAACGGTTTTGTCTGGGTGCATGAATCCGCGGGAGGGCATCTCTTAATCCCAGGGGGTAATGATGACTGTGCCTCTGGAGCTGGAACAGAAATTAATGATCCAAAACGTATGTTTTGCGAGGCAAGGGCTGACTTTTATCAGCTGATGCCTATCTCAGAAATCAAGAGAAATCAATGGTATGATTTTGTATTTAATATCAATTTTGACAAAAACGACATCAGTAAAGCTTACCACAAGATTTGGCTAAACGGCCAATTAGTACATCAAAAATATAATCAAACACTCTGGCTGGATCAAAACGGTATTAAAGAAAACCTCGCGAATTTTAATTTTGGGATCTATGGATCTCAAAGAGATAGAACTTACCAATCATTATATGCTGACGAAATTCACTTCGGCAGAACGTGCCACGCATTACTATTAGAAAATATTGGTTACCGATGCGATGAACTATCGTCACAAGATATTGGGAAATCAAATCCATTTTACATTGATTTCAGGGATTATTATGCTAAAGACTAGGAGATGACTATTATTTACTTAAAGGGAAATCAATGAAGAAAATCATTTTAAATAACTTTGGCGATGAACAGGAAATGAAACTAATCGATGGGGAACAACAGAAGCCCATAGATAACCAAGTCCTTATTAAACACATGGCTATTGGAGTAAATTTCATTGATATTTATCAAAGAACTGGATTGTACCCCCTAAATCTTCCATCAAGACTGGGTTTAGAGGCATCAGGTGTTGTTGAAGCAGTTGGAGATAAGGTAGAGGAATTTAAAAAAGGGGATAGAGTTTGTTACTGCAACGGTCCGCTTGGAGCTTATGCGACCCATAACATTGTCCCCGAAAACCTTTTGTTACATTTACCGGATGAAATTGAATTCGAAACTGTTGCAAGCTCCCTCTTAAAGGGAGTAACCGCATACTTTCTCATGCATGACATTTATAAAGTAGGGAAAGAGGACACGATAATATTTCATGCCGCTGCTGGCGGCGTTGGCTCGATAGCATCAGGCTGGGCAAAGTCACTTGGAGCGACTGTCATTGGCACAGTTGGATCTGACGAAAAGATTGATTACGCAAAGTCAAATGGCTGTGATCATGTTGTAAACATAAGCAAAGAATCTTTTAAAGATGCAGCCCTTAAAATTACTGATAATGAAGGTGTCTCTGTTGTTTATGACTCCATAGGCAAAGATACGTTAATTGACTCCATGGACTCATTAAGGAAAAGGGGGCTGCTTGTAAGTTTTGGAAATGCATCGGGTGTACCCGATCCGATAAATATTCTTGATCTAATGAAAAAAGGGTCCCTATTTATTACACGGCCAACATTATTTGACTATGTCAAAACACGAGAACAACTTATCAACGCGTCTGAAAAATATTTTGATGTGTTAAAAAGTGGACATGTTCAGATCGATGTCCAACAAAAGTTTACGCTTGAAGAAGTCGGTAAAGCACATGCAGCGATGTCAAATAGAAAAACGGTTGGTACAACAGTTTTAGTGCCGTAATCAGGTGTTCATAGAGTCATAAAACTCATTGTTATCTTTTGTCTGTGAAATTTTATCTAAGAGAAATTCCATCGCATCAACGGTGCCCATAGGATTTAAAATACGGCGGAGCACAAACATTTTTTTAAGTGTCCCATCACCAATTAAAAGCTCTTCTTTTCTTGTACCGGAACGTAGAATATCCATCGATGGAAATACACGTTTGTCGGAGACCTTTCTATCAAGAATTATCTCTGAATTACCTGTTCCTTTAAATTCTTCAAAGATGACTTCATCCATTCTGCTACCGGTATCTATTAATGCTGTTGATATGATGGTCAGCGAACCGCCCTCCTCAATATTACGCGCAGCGCCAAAAAATCTTTTTGGTCTTTGAAGGGCATTTGCGTCGACACCACCAGTTAAAACCTTCCCGGATGAAGGTACTACCGTGTTATAAGCTCGTCCAAGTCTTGTGATAGAGTCTAGAAGTATGATAACATCACGCCCATGTTCTACGAGTCTTTTGGCCTTCTCAATAACCATTTCTGCCACTTGAACGTGTCTTGCAGCCGGCTCATCAAAGGTCGATGAAACAACTTCACCATTCACCGATCTTTGCATATCAGTAACCTCTTCAGGTCTCTCATCGATAAGGAGAACTATAAGATAACACTCGGGATGATTGGTCGTAATTGAATGAGCAATATTTTGAAGTAATACTGTTTTACCGGTTCTCGGAGGCGCAACAATTAGACCCCTTTGGCCTTTTCCAAGCGGCGCCACGATATCAATTATACGGCCACTTTTATCCTTTAATGAGGGGTCCAAAACTTCCATTGTAAGAGACTGATCTGGATACAAGGGTGTTAAATTATCAAAGTTAATCTTGTGGCGCCCCTTTTCGGGATCTTCAAAATTTATTGTATTTACTTTGAGTAAAGCAAAATACCTTTCCCCTTCTTTCGGGCTTCTGATCTCGCCTTCTATGCTATCGCCTGTTCTTAAGGTAAATCTTCTTATTTGGCTTGGGCTTACATATATGTCATCAGGACCAGGTAGATAATTTGCATCTGGAGAACGAATGAAACCAAACCCATCCTGCAAGACCTCTACAACACCGTCACCAATTATTGTTATATCTTTTTCAGCTAGCCGCTTTAATATCGCAAAAAGCAACTCTTGCTTCCTGAGTGTGCTTGCATTTTCAATTTCGTGCTCTTCAGCAATGCCTAATAATTCAACTGGCTTCTTTTCCTTTAAATCTGCAAGTCGCACTTGATTGCTGTTAGTATTTTTTTGTTTTTCGGTCATTATTGAGAATTTTGTATGGAATATACTAGATGAAATTATTAATTAATTTATATCACATAAAATAAATCATATCAAAAGAAAAATTAAGGTCTTAAAATGACCAAAAATACAATTAGTATAATTAAAACTGTTGGAATTTCGTTAATTACGCGAAAAAATCTATGAGTTTTTATATTCTTATCTTGTTGAAATTTTTTCATATACCCAATCAATAAACCATGATATGCAGATAAAATTACCACCAATAAAAACTTTGAATGAAACCAAAAATCTTGAGAAAAATCTATCACATCAAAATAAAAAATTAATAAAAGACCAAACACCCAAGATGCTATCATCGCAGGAGACATGATATATCTTCCTAATCGATACTCCATAGTCTTCAGTAATTCCGAAGCTTCACTACCTGCTTGTAAATCAGAGTGATATACAAATAACCTTGGTAAATAAAGGAGAGCAGCAGACCAAGCAATCACAGATATTATATGTAACGATTTAACTATTAAGTATAAGTTACCATCATCCATTTAACTGAGGCTCCTAACAAATTGTACAAGATCTAGTACATGCTGAGGTGGTGTATTTTTCAGGATACCATGACCAAGTCCGAGAATAAAGGGTTGATCACGAAACTTGTTAATATTTAACTCAATGTCTTTCTTGAGTTCTGCTCCACCTCTAAGTAAAATATTAGGTGAGATATTACCTTGAACTATAAATTTTTTCTGGAGAATATTCCTAACGTAATCTCTGTCTAGTTCACTATCGACGGCTATTATATTTAACCCTGTTTCCAAGGCATATTTTTCATAAAATTTATGAGCGCCCTTGGGGAAACCAATTATAGGAGTTTTGGGGAAAACATCTTTTACTTTTGCGATAATTTTACTCGTTGGCTTGATTACCCAATTATTAAATTGACTTTCATTCAGAACACCTGCCCATGAATCAAAAATTTTTACAATGTCAGCCCCTGCTTGAATCTGTAAAATTAAGTAAGCAGCAGATAGATCAACCAGTACATCAATGATATCATTTGCTAATGATTGGTTGTCCTCCATCCATTTAACGGATTGAGATAGATCTTTTTTTGATCGACCATTAATCATATAAGTCATTACAGTCCAGGGTGCCCCACAAAACCCTATCAAACTCTTCTCTCTTGGTAACTTATTTCTAGTTAAATTAATCGCCTCACCAACGTTTACTAATTTTGATTTTTCGACTTCAGTGATAACATTCAATACAGGGTTTTCTATAAGAGGTTTTTCTAAGACAGGACCAATCTTCTCCTCAAATTTTATACCCATACCAAAGTTTTGTAAGATTAATAAAATATCTGCAAAAATAATAGCCGCGTCCAAGTCAAATCTACTTATTGGCTGTAAAGTTACCTCGGATGCATAATCTGGTTTGTAACACAAGTCTAAAAAACTACCGGCTTTATTTCTGATAACATTGTATTCAGGCAAATACCGACCAGCTTGTCTCATAAGCCATATGGGAGGTGGCCATATCTTATCCCCATCGTTTAATTTACACAGTATAGTCATTATATATTATTAAAAAGTTTTTGTTGTTGTTACCGTGTGGACATTGGTAATTATTTTTTATGCACAAAATATCCACATTTTAAATATTAACAGGGTAAGCATATAATTTTAATAGCAAAGTTTGAATATCTAACTTTAAATTTAAATAATCATTCATTGATCGTATCTTTTACCTGTGTCGCTTTCTTACAAATTCTGTTAGCAATTTGTGTATAACTTGTACATAAGTTTTACTAAAAATAGATGTTAATAAAGTTTGTGGGTTATTAACTGCAACTATGATGTGAATAAATTCCGGGAAATATGTATAAAATTAGATATTTTTTCTGTATTTTAGAGATATACACATTATTGGAGTACTTATAAATGGTGCCTGTTGAAAATAAAATTTCTTATAATATACATTTGGTAAGTGACTCAACTGGTGAAACACTTAGTACAATAGCGAAAGCTGTACTAGTTCAATACAAGAACCTGAACTTTGAACAACATATACATTCTCTTGTTAGGAGCAAAAAACAAATTGAAACTGTATATGAAGAGATAAAAGAGAAACCGGGTATAATTCTGTGCACTCTGTATGACATTGAGTTAAAGAAGACACTTCAGGCTTTGTGCGATGAGCTGAGCATACCACTTATTGATCCGCTTGATACTATTCATCAGTCTCTGACGTCAGTTTATGGAATAAAAGGCAGCCCAATAGTCGGTGGACAACACCAGTTAAATACCGAGTATTTTGAAAGAATTGATGCGATGAATTACACCCTCGCTCATGACGACGGTATTATTTCTGGAGATTTAAATGCAGCGGACATCATACTTATCGGTGTGAGCCGAACATCAAAAACCCCCACAAGCATTTATCTAGCAAATAGAGGCATAAAAACAGCGAATATTCCGTTTGTGAATGACATTCCTTTGCCACCCGAATTGGATACCGTAAAACATCCCATGATTGTAGGACTTGTAGCAACACCTGAACGAATAATACAAATTAGAAAAAATAGACTGATGGCCTTAAATGCAAAAGATGATAGCAACTACGTGGATAAGAGGCTTGTTAGTGAAGAAATTCTAAAAGCAAAAAAACTTTTTGAAAAAAATAATTGGCCCGTTATTGATGTAACCAGAAAATCTATTGAAGAGACCGCTGCGGAGATAATGCTTTTGCTCAGAGGAAGGTATAATGCATAATGGAATATGATATAATATTAGCAACTCAGAGTGAAATAAGAAGAAATTTACTCAAGAACACTGGCATTAGATTCAAGGCCATCAAATCAGATTTTGATGAGGCACAATTACAAGATGCCCTTAATGGCAAAATATGCTCATTGAAAGATGCCCAAGATCTGGTAATGAAACTCTCTTTTGAGAAAGCCAAAAATATTTCTGGCAGATACAGTAAAGATTTGATTATTGGTTGTGATCAAACACTATACTTTAAAAAAAGAATTTTAAATAAGCCAGTAAATTATGAAGAATCTTTCGAGCAACTTAAGGGCTTAAGTGGTGAAAATCATAAGCTTATTACAGCTACTACTTGTGTGATGGAATCTAAACAGATCTGGTCTTACATATCGGTGCAAGATATGCAGATGAGGACACTTAGTGATGAATACATAAAAAACTACATAAAGGAGATTGGTGATAAAGTACTCAATATTCTCGGCGCCTATGAGATTGAGGGAAAGGGAATTAATCTATTTGAGAGTATTGGTGATGATTTATTTTCAATCCAAGGTATTTCAATATTACAACTTACAAAATTTTTGAGAAAAGCTGGGTATATTGAATGATCAAAATTGGCTTAACGGGATCAATAGCTGTTGGAAAATCATTTGTTTTAAGCATATTTAAGACTGAATATAATATACCTGTATTTAGTTCTGATGAATGTGTAAGAGGGATTTATAGACATAATGTTGATTTAAATAATTTTATAAAAGAAGAGATACTTGTTAGCGATAATGAGTTTAGTAACGAAGATATCGCGAATATTGTGTTTAAAGATAGTATAAAACTAGAAAAATTAGAGAATTATATTCATCCTCTTGTTAAGATAGAAAGAGATAATTTTATAAATCAAGAGCTTAATAAAAAATCTAAATTTGTGGTTATAGAGGTACCGTTACTTTTTGAAAAAAACTTGGAGCATGAGTTCGATAAAATTATACTTGTAGATGTGACGGAAGATATTCAAGAAAAAAGGGCATTATTAAGAAAAAATATGAGCAAAGAGAAGTATTTAGCGATAAAAGCAAACCAAATACCAAATAGTGAAAAGATTAATAGATCAGATTTCATAATTGATAATCATGACGAAGCGAAAACTAGAGATCATATAGAAAAAATCGTAAAAGAGTTAAATAAACTGGTGAGTATTTAAAATGAGAGAGATTGTTGTTGATATAGAGACAACTGGTTTAGACCCTAAAAAAGGTGATAAAATTATTGAGATTGCTTGCCTGGAGTTAATTAATCATATACCAACAGATAAGTATTTTCATGAGTACGTAAATCCAAATGGAAAAGAAATTTCCGAAGGGGCTTTCAAGGTGCACGGCATATCGAATGATTTTTTAAATGAAAAGCCAATTTTCGATGAAGTTGCGGATAATTTTCTTGAATTTATCGCTGACTCACCTGTTTTAGCGCATAATGCATCTTTTGATGTTGGCTTTCTAAATCATGAATTATCTCTTGAGAGCAAAAAACTAATCGCAGATGATAAGGTTATTGATACTCTTGTTATTGCAAGGGCAAAACATCCTGGTATGCCAAATAACCTCGATGCGTTGTGTAAACGATATAACATAGCTGAGCAAAAAAGAGGTCTGCATGATGCAAAATCTGACTGCGAATTATTGGCACAAGTTTATATAGAATTAATCGGCGGTCGCCAAAGTAATCTCGAATTACACAAAGATGAAACTAATAAAAGTCTACTTGATGATAATGTAAGTAGAGTTCTACGTGAGAGAAGACCAGCACAGGAGCTTACACCTGAAGAGCTTGATAAACACCGTGAATTTACCAAGAATTTTGTAAAAAAAGCATTATGGTCTAAAAAAGACTAAGATTAATTTGTCTGCATATTTTTTTCAAAAAGCTTTAAAAAATCTATTGGCTCAATATAAAGGGGAGGGAATCCACCATCTCTTACACTGTCAGCAATTATTCTTCTCACAAATGGAAAGAGCATCCTCGGGATTTCAACAAGTATGACAAACGATTTATTATTTTGTTCAATATTATTGAGCTGAACAACGCATGCATAAGACAAATCAATAATAAAACACGGCTCATCTTCAATTGTAGATGTGGCCTTGGTACTAATTTCGACCTCATAAATGCTATTTTCTTTATCTAAAGTTGCCGCATTCACGTTAACGCTGACATTGATATCTGGCTTTGCCATCATATGAGGTAGTTTTCTTGGGACTTTTGGGTTCTCGAAAGAGAGATCCTTCACATATTGGCTCAGAAATTTAAACCCACTTTTTAATTCTTCATTCATAGCAACAAATAAAAACTTGATAACTATATCATAGCAGATAGTGGCTTTCGGTCAATTATTTGAAAAATCTGATAAAATATTTTCAATTATTTCTGTAATACATATATATTATAGGTAAATAAAAACTTCTAATTCCAATATGTTTGATATTATAAATTTAATACTGCTCATAATTGTAATATTTATACTGATAATGTTACGCTCTGTTCTTGGTAGAAGAACTGGTCTGGAAAAACCAGTGGTCATAGACTTTGATGAGCATAAAAGTAAAGCAGTTGAAACAAATCATGAAGATGACGTTCGCAACCCACTTGAAATTAATGAAGATGAAAAAAATATTAGCAGTTTTCTTGGTGAATTGAAATATCTTGAGAAGTCATTGAAGGGCTTTGACCTTAAATATTTTAGAGAAGGCGCAATGAAAGCATACGAAATGATTTTGATTGGGCACTCTGAAGAAGATCACAAGACTTTGAACTCACTTTTGGGAAAAGAACTCTATGAGGATTTTAAGGCTTCCATTGAAGCAAGAAATGAAGCAGCACAAAAACTTGAATATAGTATTATTAAAGTTAGCGAATTGCAGATTGATGACATAAAAATAGAGAAAAATATAGCGAGTATAACTTGTAGGATTAATGCTGAGACTAGCTCCACCATTAGTGAGTTTAAGGATGATGAAAAATCTACAAAAAGAAATAGTGCAAAGACTAAGGAAATTTGGACGTTTAGCAAAAATTTAAAGTCAAAAGATCCGAATTGGAAAGTAATAGCGATAAGTCGTCTTAATTAACTAAAGCAAATAATGATTAGTAAAATACATACAAAGCAACTTCAAAAAGTTTCTTTTGAAGATATAAAAGGTTGGGTACATGATAATCATTTGGATGCATTTACGCTTCTAAACAAGAGCACGAAGCATCTCTTATTAGACCAAAAAATGCAAAATAATAATATGGCACGGAGATATTTTGAAAAGAATTATCAGCCTTATAGAGTTTTAAGAAAACAAAATGAGGCAAGTCTTTACACAGGATACTATGAACCATCCTTAAACGCGTCATCTGATAAAAAAGGGGAATATCAATACCCTTTGTATGGATCTCCAAAAAATAAATCAGACAAATTTGTAAATTTAACCAGAAGAGAACTCGAAGAAAAAATATATTGGGACCTTCCAATTTTAGCATGGCTATCAAATCCCGTTGGCTTATATTTCATGCATATTCAAGGCTCTGGTACCCTAAAATTTAAAAATGGAACAGAGCGAAGATTTGTATTTAACAGCAAGAATAATTATGAATACACATCAATAGGGAGGTACTTAACAGATAATAACTATATAAAAAAAACCCAAATATCAATGGGATCGATAAAAAAATGGATGAGTTCAAGCCCAGATAACTTAGCTAAAAAATACATAAATAAATCATTCATTTTTTTTAAAGAAGACTTGAAGGACGAGGTAAATGTTCATCCATTGGGCCAACTTGGTATAAGGTTAACACCTTTCAGATCACTTGCTGTTGATATGTCAATATACAACGCTAACACCCCTATCTGGCTTGATACAAAAATCCCAATCAAGGGCTCAAAAAAGTTTAAGCGATTCCAGAGACTAATGTTTGCGCAAGACAAAGGGTCGGCAATAAAGGGTTTACATAGAGGGGATATTTTTTTCGGAAACGATGAAAATGCTGGAAATATGAAATCCCAGGGTGATATAATTATATTTGATAGGATATGAAAAAAAATAATAAGAAAATATCAAGCAGTGATTTGAAATTATGGAACCAGATATTAGATAAGGTTGAGCCGATCAAAAAATCTGGTAGATCCAAAGTTACAAATCAAAGAGAAAGTGTTATTGAAGATAACATAATAATGTCAAGAGATCTCAGTGAGCAAAGTACTGTCAAAAAAAGTGTCAAACGAAATAAAATCATAAATGAAGACTTACCTGATACAATTTCATACAATAACTCTGATGAAAAAGCTGAGTTCACGGGGATCCATCGAAGATTAGAACAAAAAATGTCAAGGGGTCAAATCAAAATCGACTCAACTTTGGATTTGCATGGCATGAACCAAGAAGAAGCAAAAGACGCTACTATTAATTTTGTGAGGATGGCAAAAAAGAATAACTTAAACATTGTTCTAATCATTACCGGTAAGGGTATATCAAAAGATAATACAAATGATGGGTATCCTACTACATTTACACGTGGTGTTTTAAATCAGAATCTTCCAAACTGGCTAAAGTTACCACAAATTCGAAATGACATAAACGGTTATAGGTATGCTAATTTAAAGCATGGTGGGGAGGGCGCCTATTACATACTTTTGAAAACTTAATTATAAAATAAACTTTGAAAGATCTGCATTATTTGCGAGATCTTCTATATGATTTGAGACATAATCTTGATCAATTTTTATATTTTTTTCATCAAGATCAGGTGCTGTGAAGCTTATATCATCAAGGACTCTCTCAAGAACCGTATGAAGTCTCCTGGCACCAATATTCTCAACATTTGAATTCACACTTACTGCAATATCTGCAATTTTTTCTATTGCGTCTTTTGAAAATTCTAATTTAAGACCTTCTGTATCCATAAGCGCGATATATTGTTTAATCAGGCTTGCTTCTGTATCTGATAATATACTTACAAAATCTTCTTTTGATAAAGCCCCAAGCTCAACCCGTATAGGCAGTCTACCTTGTAGTTCAGGAAGAAGATCGGAAGGTTTTGCAAGGTGAAATGCACCCGAAGTAATAAACAATATATGGTCTGTTTTTACAATGCCATGTTTTGTTGATACCGACGTACCTTCAATTAGGGGAAGCAAATCTCTTTGAACTCCTTCACGGCTTACATCTGCTCCTTGCCGATTTTCACGAGCGCAGATTTTATCTATCTCATCAATGAAAACAATACCATGATTCTGAACACTTTTTAGTGCCTCTTGGATAATTGTGTCGTGGTCCAGTAAATTATCAGACTCTTCTTGTAGTAGAATTTCATAGCTATCTTTTACAAGCATCTTTTTTGATTTATACTTATCACCCATTGCTTTTCCGAGCATGTCACCAATATTCAACATACCCATTTGAGCACCTGGCATCCCCGGTAATTCAAACGATGTCATGTTTGATGCTGAGTCTTTTATTTTTAGATCTATTTCTTTATCGTCTAATTCGCCATCTCTTAATTTTTTTCTAAATGACTCTTTAGTTGACTCTGATGCATTCTCGCCAACAAGGGCGTTGATAACTCTTTCCTCTGATAATAGGTGAGCTTTAGCTTCAACTTCTTTTCGTTTTTTCTCTTTTATCATTGCTATGGCCGTTTCAACTAAATCACGTATAATTTGTTCAACGTCACGCCCAACATAGCCAACTTCAGTAAATTTTGTGGCTTCAACCTTTATAAATGGCGCATCAGCCAATTTTGCAAGCCTTCGTGAAATTTCTGTCTTACCAACGCCTGTTGGCCCTATCATGAGTATATTTTTAGGTAATATCTCATCTTTTAATGGACCGGTTAATTGTTGGCGACGCCATTGGTTTCGTAGAGCTATTGCGCACGCTCTCTTTGCCTTATTTTGACCAATAATAAATCTATCTAGCTCGGATACAATTTCTCGTGGCGAAAAGTCTGACATATCACTCCTTTATCTTGATGCTTTCAATAATCAAATTATCATTTGTATAGACACAAATTTCTGATGCTATTTTCATAGATTTTTCTGCAATTTCTTGTGCACTTATATCAGTGTTAAATAATGCTTTTGCTGCTGCTAAAGCGTAATTCCCACCTGATCCTATCGCAATTACGCCGTCTTCAGGTTCAAGTACATCTCCATTACCCGTCAGTACGAAGCTACAATCATTATCAGCTACTAACATCATCGCCTCCAGCCTACGTAGATATCTATCAAGTCTCCAGTCTTTAGCTAATTCAACAGCAGCTCTTGTTAGCTGGGTTGGGTATTGCTCGAGTTTTGCTTCTAATCTATCAAATAAAGTAAGGGCATCCGCTGTTGAGCCGGCGAAACCAGCAATAACTTCTTGCCCTGGGCCAAGCCTTCTTACCTTCTTTGCATTATTTTTGATAATTGTTTGCCCCAAGCTAACTTGGCCATCACCTGCAATCACAACACTATCACCTTTTCGTACCATGATGATAGTTGTACCAACCATATTTTTTTCATTATGCTCGATCATTTAATCCCTATAATTCTAGTCACATGACTACTTTTGTCATATTTAACATATATTAATAATATGTTTATTATAATATATATGTCGATTGTGATATATATATTCAAGATTTTAACCAATGGAAATTGATAATGGGTGATAACAAGAAAAGGGAAGCTCTTGTAGAGAGAAAAACAAAAGAAACAAGTATTTCCTGTAAATTGCTATTAGATGGCACCGGCAAATCAAAGATTAATACAGGAATTGGGTTCCTTGATCACATGTTAGAGCAGGTGGCAAGACACGGCTTACTTGATATTGAGCTGAAAGCTGAAGGAGACTTGCATATTGATATGCATCACACCACAGAAGACATTGGGATCGTAATGGGAACGGCAATAAAGCAGGCTCTGGGAGACAAAGCAGGAATAAGAAGATTTTCGCACATAATCATTCCAATGGATGAAGCCTTAACTCAAATTTCATTAGATATTTCAGGTAGACCTTATCTGAGGTGGGCGGTGAATCTAAAATCACCAAAGATTGGTGAAATGGACTCAGAGCTTTTTAAGGAGTGGTTCTATGCATTTGCACATAATAGCGACATGACATTACACATAGAGAACTTGCATGGGAGTAACGCGCATCACATCATAGAGTCTTGTTATAAGGGTCTTGCTAGATGCATTAGAGAAGCAATTGCAATTGATCCACTTACATCAGGTTCAATTCCAACTACAAAAGGGATTCTATAATTTATTTTTTTCATTATGGCTTTATTTGAAATATATACAAAAAAAAGAGGTTTTGACGATAACAACGAGCATATTTTGATTTATCGGGATAAAATCTCATACACAGCGTTAATTTGCCCACCATTGTGGTTTTTATTGAATAAAAATTTCTTTTTAGTTCCTTTTTATATTGCAACAATATTCCTATTATATGTTATCTCTATTTATATTGGATCTACAATCATGATATTTGGTATCATATTCATTCACCTTTTTTTCGGGTTTCAGTCTAATCTTATAAGAGAATGGCTGTTGAATTTAAGAGATTATAAGTTAGAGATGATTGTTACTTCAGAAAGTCAAATTAGTGCTTACAATACATACAGAAACAACAAAGAAAATGAAGTCATACTAAACGATAATTCCACTCAGAATAAATCCGGAACTGGTAGCGGTGATGAAGAGGCAATTCTTAATATATTTTAATAGCTTTGTGTGAAAGGTATGGAAATAATTGGCATTATTGATTATGGATCAGGAAATATCCATTCTGCAACAAAAGCCTTCGAAAACGTCGCAAAAGATCTCAAAAAAGAGATAAAAATTCTGCGCATACACAATGCTGCCGATATAAAGCTCTGTGATCGTGTTGTGCTTCCTGGAGTTGGAGCATTTAAAGATTGTAAAGCTGGACTCGTTAACATAGACGGTCTGGTTCCGACCCTAGAAAAAAAAATTTTAGATGAGGGAGCTCCTTTTCTGGGGATTTGCGTTGGGATGCAATTACTTGCTGATATTGGGTTTGAAGGCGAAACGACGCCAGGTTTTGGATGGATTCCAGGGGTAGTTGACAAAATACCAACCACAGCAGGGCTTAAAATTCCTCACATGGGTTGGAATACTATTAAATTTAATAGAGCTCACAGCATTTTTAATGGATTAGAGAATAAAGGAGAAACAATAGTATATTTTGTTCATTCTTATTATTTTCAAGTAAAAAAAATGGAAGATTTATTAGGTATCTGTGACTATGGCAGTGAAATTACTGCTGTAATTGGCAAAGACAATATCATTGGATGTCAATTCCATCCTGAGAAAAGCCAGAAAATAGGTCTGAAATTTATTAAAAATTTTATAAATTGGAGTCCCTGATGATTTTATTTCCAGCTATTGATATTAAAAATGGTGAATGTGTCCGGCTTCGACTTGGAGAAATGCGAGACTCAAAGATTTATAATAGTAATCCACTTTCACAAGCAATAAAATTCCAAGAAATGGGCTTTGATTGGGTTCATATTGTTGATCTTGATGCCGCCGTAAATGGTAAAAGTAAAAACAAACCAATAATTGAGGAAATAATAAAAAAAACAAATTTAAAGGTTCAGCTTGGTGGTGGGATTAGAACAATGGAGGTGATTGACCATTGGTTATCACTCGGAGCTGAAAAATTAGTTCTAGGCACTATGAGCATTACTAATATTAGTTTGGTGAAGACAGTCGCAAATAAATACCCCCAAAAAATTGTTTTAGCGCTTGATAGCAAAGATGAATTTATATGCATAGAGGGGTGGAAGAGGCAAACGGAGGTTAATATTTTAGATTTAATTAAGGAGTATGAGAACACTGAAATTGACTCGATCCTACATACAGATATAAATAGGGATGGGATGCTCGAGGGATTAAATTTTAGGGGTTCCAAAAAGTTAGCCATGGCAACTAATATATCGGTGATATTAAGTGGGGGCTTAAACTCTATTGAAGATATTAAAAAATTAAAGACAAATGAGAATTCGATTTTCAAAGGTGCAATAATCGGTAAAGCGCTATACGAAAAAAAAATTGATCCGATAGAAGCCCTTAAAATTATTAATAGTGAGGGTTTATAATTGTTAAAGTCGAGAATAATACCATGCTTGGATGTCAACAATGGGCGAGTAGTAAAAGGCACAAATTTTGTAAATCTAAGAGATGCAGGAGACCCGGTTGAAGTCGCTAAAATCTATGATGAGCAAGGTGCTGATGAAGTATGTTTTTTAGATATTACTGCAAGCCATGAGAATAGAGACACGATCTATGACATTGTTAGACAGACTGCTGAGGTATGTTTTATGCCATTAACTGTTGGTGGTGGAGTAAGTAAAATAGAACATATACGAACATTATTGCTATCTGGAGCCGATAAAGTGTCGATAAATTCAGCAGCAGTTAAAGATAATAATTTTGTACGATACGCTGCAGACAAGTATGGCTCGCAATGTATAGTGGTTGCTGTAGACGCAAAAAAAAATGATGCACAGAATAAGTGGGAAGTTTATACTCATGGAGGCAGAATTAATACTGAGATTGATGTGTTGCATTATGTTGAAAGAATTGTATCATTGGGTGCGGGTGAGCTCTTAATCACATCAATGGATAAAGATGGAACAAGATCTGGATTTGACAATATACTCGTTAAAAAAATTACAGATATTGTGAATGTTCCTGTTATTGCAAGCGGCGGAGTTGGCAACCTACAACACTTAGTTGATGGTATAAAGTTGGGGCATGCCGACGCTGTTTTAGCGGCATCCATTTTTCATTTTGGGGAATACACAATTAATGAGGCCAAGCAATATATGAAGGAACGAGGCATCAATGTTAGATAGGGGGATTTATGTCTGAAAACTCAATGAAAAATATAGATTATTTAGAAAAGCTTACGGAAACAATAAAGAATAACGCTTTTAAGGATGCCGAATTTTCATATACTGCAAAACTAATCGGTGACATTGAGTATTTATCTAAAAAAATCGGTGAAGAAGCGTCTGAAGTAATAATTGCAGCGCTGTCAAAGGACAAAGAAAACCTTAAAAAAGAGTCTGCAGACCTGATTTATCACTTAATGGTATTGCTTGAGCAAGGTAATTTAAGTATTGACGATGTGTGTGGCGAACTTATGCGAAGAAGAGGTATATCAGGTCATGAAGAAAAAAAATCTAGAAGATAGTAATTTTATCACATGCATCAATCAAAAAATCTAAATTCACCTTATATAATTTTTTCAAAAGAAGAATGGGCTGATTTGGGTTTTGGCGCCACTTTAAATCTAACTGAAAATGAAATAATAGAGCTTAGGGGCTTAAATGAACCTATGTCAATAGATGAGGTAAGAGATGTGTATTTACCAATTTCTCGACTCTTAAATTTATATATATCTGGTACGGAAAAATTATTTGAAGCAACTAATTTATTTTTAGGAAAAAAAAATTTTAAAGTACCATTTATCATTGGTATTGGAGGCTCTGTTGCTGTTGGAAAAAGCACAACGTCAAGAATTCTTCAAGCATTATTATCTAAATGGTCAGATAATATAACTGTATCACTTGTCAATACAGATGGTTTTTTGATGAGTAATAACAATCTTGAAAAGAGATCTTTAATGGAGCGTAAGGGATTTCCTGAGAGCTACAACCTAACACTATTACTTGATTTTTTAAATTCGGTTAAATCCGGAAAATCAAATGTTAAAGCACCTGTTTATTCGCATTTGCTCTATGATAATGTTCCCGGTGAATTTATTAACGTAAATAAACCCGATATACTTATTATCGAGGGCTTAAATGTGCTCCAACCAGCCCCGCTACCAAGAGATGGCAACGCCATTCCGTATGTATCCGATTTTTTTGATTTTTCAATATTTGTTGATGCAGATGAAAAGAATATAAAAAATTGGTACATTCAGAGATTTTTAAAACTGAAGTCAACTGCTTTTAGGGAGGAAAAATCATATTTTAATAAATATTCATATTTATCAGATGAAGAAGCAGCTAATGTAGCAACATCACTCTGGGAAAAAATAAATTACGTGAATTTGATAGAAAATATTTTACCAACTAGGCAAAGAGCTAACTTAATACTTAGAAAGTCAGAAAATCATTCTGTAAATCAAATTTCATTGAGAAAGCTATAAGATATATCTCTGGATATTATTTTTTATCTCTCTGTAATCAGAAAGTGCTAATTTACCGCCATCTCTCTTTAAAATTTTTGAAGCAACAAAGTTACCAGCTTTCAAACAGTCAATTGGACTAGATTTATTTAGGTATGCCTTCAGATACCCGGAGACAAATAAATCACCAGCCCCTGTTGTATCTATGCAATCTTTTACATCTTTTGTTGAGGCATTAATAAGCACACCCTTTTCGATGGATACTGAGCCATTCTTTCCCGATGTCATGACTAATCTTTCTACAAACCCTGAAAGCTCTTTCATTCTTTTTATAAGATCTATTTCTTTCTTGACCTCCAAAAGACTCATCATCTCCATTTTATTACCAAAAATAAGATTAATTTGATGGGACTTTATTAGATTTAAAAATTCATCTCTATATCTATCAACACAATCCACATCTGATAGAGAAATTGCTGTAAAGCCAGTACTTATTTTGGCATTGCTGATTGACTTGGATATAAGTTCGAGTCCACATGGCGAGTATAATAGGTACCCTTCTATAAAAACACCAGAAATCCCACTAAAGGCAGTTTTTGGTATATCTGATGTATTAAGCTCTTCTGATGCTCCTGGAAAAGTATTCATAGTTCTTTCACCGTCTGGTGTTACATAAACAAGTGAAAGTCCTGTTGTAGTTTTATTATCGACTATCATCAGGCCTGTTTCTACATGATGCTCTTTATTCTGATCGAGGTAGATTTGCCCATAGTGGTCATTGCCAATTTTTCCAATAAAAGATACTTCTTCCTCGAGCATTGATAAGCCGCATGCACTATTATTTGCACTCCCACCCGGAACTATCTTTTTATTTGATAGAAGCTTGATTTTATAATTAATCTCATTTTGGGACACAATTTGCATTTTACCAATAAAATTAGGGTCAACTTGTTCTATCTCATCCAGATGAGAGATTACATCGATAATTGCATTACCAATAAAAAGCACATTCATAATATGATTTTGTTTCTAATATCTTTTTACAAATAACTCAGTTTTTTTGATTACTTTCTTATTTTCATATTCATAAACAATTGGGATCCCAGTTGTTATTTCGACATTCACAATTGCTTCTTCACTTAAACCCTCCACATGCATTATTATGGATCTGAGTGAGTTACCGTGAGCGGTAATAATGACATTTTCACCATCATGTAGTTTGGGAAGTATATTTTTCTTGAAGTATGGGATAGTGCGGTTACATGTATCTTTCAGACTCTCCCCATTTTCTGGGGCAATATCATAGGAACGTCTCCATAACTTAACTTGTTCATCACCCCATTTATTTCGAGCATCATCTTTGTTCATGCCAGTTAAGCTGCCATAGTTTCTCTCATTTAACGCTTTGTCTGATATTATAGGGATATTTTTTTTTAATACATAAAGAACAATTTCTAGTGTCTTACTGGCTCTCTTAAGGGCGCTCGTATAGGCGTGATTAACATCAACTTTTAAATTCTGGATCGCAAATGCAGCTAATTTCGCTTCTATTTTACCCTGATCAGTAAGACTCACATCTTCCCATCCCGTAAACAGGTTTAATTTGTTCCACTCGCTTTCACCGTGTCTTAATATAATCAATTTTGACATGAAATTTCCTATTTTTCTATATTCAGAACATCATCCATACTGTAATAACCGGGGTCCTTGCCTAGCGACCATCTTGCAGCTAACATTGCTCCTTTGACAAAAATTTTCCGACTCAAGGCTGAATGAGATAACGTTATCACCTCGCTGTCACCGGCAAATATAACAGAATGTTCACCAACAATATTTCCACCCCTGATTGATGAAAAGCCGATGGTATTTTTATCTCTGCGACCAGTATTCCCATGTCTTTCATAAACAGCATTATTTTCTAAATTTAATGATCTTCCTTTTGCCGCTGACTCTCCAAGTATTAATGCTGTTCCAGAGGGTGCGTCTACTTTTTGATTATGATGTATTTCAGTAATTTCAATATCAAAATCTGATAATGTTCTAGCAATTTTTTCAGTCATTTGAGATAGTATATTTATGCCGAGGCTCATATTGCCGGATTGAACAAGAACTGCGTGATTTCCTGCTTTCTTTAAACTCTCAATTTCTTCATTTTGAAAACCGGTCGTACCGATTATATGAGAGATTCTGGCCTGTGCGGCTAGTACAGCATTTGCAAGTGTTGTCTCCGGATTGGTAAAGTCGATAATAACGTCAGCAGATTTAATAAGTTCTAAAATGTCAGAAACAATTTTGATATTCATATTAGCTTCACCAATTACTTCACCAATATCCTTACCAACCCAATCTGAACTGGACTCTTCTGATGCTCCAATTATATCAATATCAGCGTTTTGATGGGCATATTTTAATAACTCACGACCCATTCTTCCCGCTGCACCTGCAATTATCACTTTCATGATAGAACCATATTATTGTTAATTATAATTATGTCATCATCTTACGATGAAATATCTTTTAATGCAAAAAATCTCTAAAAAAAATCTCTAAATTTTTTAAAAAAACTACTGCTGAGAGGGTTTGTTTTTTCATTTGATATTTTTTCGAATTCAGCAAGTAATTCTTTTTGTTTTTTTGTAAGATTAATTGGTGTTTCCACAGTAATTTGCAAGTGAAGGTCCCCAAAATTATTTCTTCTAATAATCGGCATACCCTTACCCCTTAATCTTAAATGTTTATTATTCTGGGAGCCTTCGGGTAAGCTAACGCTAAGCTTTCCGCCATCAATTGTTGGAATATCAATCTGACCACCTAGGGTAGCTTTTACCATTGATACAGGAATATTTAGGTATAGATCCGCCGCATCCCTTTGAAAGAGCTTGTGGGGTTTGATTGAAACAAATATATATAAATCTCCGGTTCTACCACCCCTAATTCCTGCCTCTCCTTGCCCACTAAGTCTGATCCTATTACCATCTTCAACACCAGCTGGGATATTTACATTTAATTTCTTAGGTTTTTTTACTCTTCCTTCGCCACTACATGATTTACATGGATTTACAATAATCTGCCCTCTACCTTGGCAAGATGTGCAGGTTCTCTCTATTGTAAAAAAACCTTGGCTCGCCCGGGTTTTACCTGATCCCTGACAATTCGGACAAACAATCGGCGCTTCTCCTTTTTCACTGCCATTACCGTTACAGTTTGTACAAACGGAATTCATCGGGACATTGATGGTGTCAGATTTTCCACGGTATGCATCTTCGAGAGTTATTTCCATGTTGTATCTTAAGTCAGAACCTCGATTCGAGGTTTCTTGAGATCTTGACGTCGATGAAAAGTCACCAAAAAAATCGTTAAATATATCAGAAAATGCTGAGGAAAAATTACCATCAAACCCGCCCGAGGAAGGGCCTCTTCCACTAGACCCATCAAATGCTGCATGTCCGTATCTGTCGTAGGCGGCTCTAGTTTCAGGATTTTTTAGTCTCTCATATGCTTCTGATATTTCTTTGAATTTTGCTTCTGATTCAGGGTTACCAGCATTGTGATCAGGGTGGTATTCTTTTGCGAGCTTTCTGAAGGCACTTTTTAGTGACTTATCGTCACAATTTTTTTCGACTCCCAATACGTCATAGTAATCTTTTTTTGCCATATCAGTCTTCCTTTGAATTAGGAGGGCTATTGATTATGTATTTTTATCTTCATCAACTTCTTCAAAATCAGCATCTACAATTGTACTGTCTTCGGGCTCGGGGCTCTCAGTCTCATTATTCTGAGTGTCCTCTTGTGCTTTGTAGATCGCTTCCCCAAGCTTCATGGCTTCCTGAGTTAGTGCTTCGAGATCACTTGCTATTTTTGCAGAGTCATCACCTTCCAATGATGCTTTTAATTGATTAATGGCATCTTCGATAGATTTTTTATCATCTTCATTAATTTTATCACTATTTTCGGCAAGACTTTTTTCGGTTCCGTGTATTAATGACTCTGCTTGATTTTTTGTTTCTATAAGCTCTTTTTTAGCCTTATCCTCTTCCGCGTGCTCTTCTGCATCTTTTACCATTTTTTCAATGTCATCATCCGATAGACCACCAGAGGCTTGAATCTTGATTGATTGTTCTTTATTTGTAGCCTTGTCAACTGCTTTTACATTTACTATTCCATTTGCATCAATATCGAATGTTACTTCGATTTGTGGAACACCGCGTGGCGCAGGAGATATTCCAACAAGATCAAAGTTACCCAATAATTTATTATCTGCAGCCATTTCTCTTTCACCTTGGAAAACTCTTATTGTAACAGCTGACTGATTATCTTCCGCAGTTGAGAAAGTCTGGCTTTTTTTTGTAGGAATTGTTGTATTTCTATCAATTAGCCTGGTAAATACACCACCCAACGTTTCAATGCCAAGTGATAGTGGCGTTACATCTAGAAGAAGTACATCCTTTACATCACCTTGCAGAACACCCGCTTGGATGGCGGCGCCAATTGCAACTACTTCATCGGGGTTAACTCCTCTGTGTGGTTCTTTACCAAAGAAATTCTGGACTTTTTCGAGGACTTTCGGCATCCTTGACATTCCGCCAACCATTACAACTTCGTCAATTTCGCCAGCTTTCAGTCCAGCGTCTTTGAGTGCCTTTTGGCATGGTGTGATTGTATTTTCAATCAGATCTGCAACGAGTGTTTCAAATTTTGCCCTTGTTAATTTTATATTTAGATGTTTGGGTCCAGATTGATCAGCGGTAATGAACGGCAGATTTATTTCAGTTTGGGTAGTTGAGGATAGCTCTATTTTAGCTTTTTCTGCAGCTTCTTTTAGTCTCTGAAGAGCGAGCTTATCTTTCAGTAAATCTACAGCCTGATCTTTTTTGAATTCATCCGCGAGGTAATTTACAAGCCTTGTATCAAAATCCTCTCCACCAAGGAATGTATCCCCATTTGTTGATTTTACCTCAAATACTCCATCCCCAATCTCTAGAATTGATATATCAAATGTACCCCCGCCAAGATCGTATACGGCTATTGTCTGTCCATCTTTACGGTCAAGACCATAAGCCAACGCCGCCGCAGTGGGTTCATTGATAATTCTCAAGACTTCAAGGCCAGCAATTTTTCCTGCATCTTTTGTAGCTTGTCTCTGTGCATCGTTGAAATATGCAGGGACAGTAATGACTGCTTGTGTAACATTCTCGGATAAATAGCTTTCGGCTGTTTCTTTCATTTTTTGGAGTATAAATGCTGATATTTGTGAGGGTGAATATTTCTCAGAGTGAGCCTCAACCCATGCATCTCCATTATCAGCTTTGGATATTTTGAACGGGACAATGTCCTTATCTTTTTTAACAAGAGGATCGTCAAATCTTCTACCCATAAGTCTTTTTACAGCAAAAAGTGTGTTTTCGGGGTTTGTAACAGCTTGACGTTTTGCTGGGAGTCCTGTTATGCGTTCGGAGTCTTCACCAAATGCTACCATTGATGGCGTAGTCCTAGCACCTTCAGAATTTTCAATAACTTTTGGATCCTTACCGTCCATTACTGCGACACAAGAATTCGTTGTTCCCAAATCAATGCCTATAATTTTAGCCATTTTTTATACTCCTTAATTATTAAAAAAGTAATGAATATAATAAAATATAATCCCTATAAATGTTATATAAGGCTAAAAATTATTCCTACAAGATATTTACTAATTTTTTTTTTATTAAATTTCTAGACACGCATTGGCATCAAGACGTACAACGTCGCTTCATCATTTGGATCTAGAACTAGACAAGGTGAATTTGGTTCAGAAAATAAAAGCTTTACAGAATCACCGCTTAATTGCGATAAAATATCCAGCAAATATTTTGAATTGAAACCAATCTCAAAATCATCACCCTTAAAATCTACTGATATTTCTTCTATTGCAGTTCCAGCTTCAGGGCTAGTAACCGACAAGGTAAGACTGTTATCATTTAAAGATAATTTGACTGCTCGCCCGCGTTCGCTCGATAAAGTTGCCACTCTATCTACGGCATTGGTAAGTATACTTGTTTTCACTAACATTGTTTTATCATTTTGGAATGGTATCACCCGTTGATAATCTGGAAATGTTCCATCTATTACTTTAGAAGTTACTTCAACACTATTAAAAATAAACTTTAATTTATTTTGGGAAATTTTAACCTCAACGTCTCCATCATTTTCAAGCGTCAACTTTTGTATTTCAGCGATTGTTTTTCTCGGGATAATGATCCCCGGCATACCCAATGCTCCTTCGGGCAAAGTTAATTCCGCTTGTGCCAGACGATGACCGTCGGTGGAGACAGTTCTTAAGGTTGAAATTTTATCCCCATTTGTTGGCTTTGACTCATGAAAGTAAATACCATTCAGGTAGTACCTTGTTTCTTCATTTGAAATTGCAAATCTTGTTTTCTCAATCAATCTATTCAATTCTCCACTTACAATTGTGAAAGCATGAGAAAATTCATTATCTGATATTTCTGGGAAGTCTGATCGTGGAAGTGTTTGTAGCTTGAAGTTTGATTTACCTGACCTTATTGTTAAATGATCTTGACTGTCGTCTTTTGACAGGGTTATCTCAGATGAGTCTGGTAATTTTCTAATTATATCGTAAACTAGGTGAGCTGGAGCAGTTAAACTCCCACCTTTTTCAATTTTTGCATCAATTTCTTCAATTAATTCAATGTCTAGATCAGTTGCGATTAATTTCAAACCAACACCTTCTGCAATAATTAAAATATTTGCAAGTATCGGTATTGTGTTCCTTCTTTCAACAACATTTTGTACATGAGTGAGTGCTTTTAGGAACTGATTTTTTTGAAGTATTGCTTCCATCAGAGCTTTCGATTAATTACTTGTAATATGCTAAGAATATAAAAATATTAGCCTACATACTAATATTTATTGCAATAATTGACAGAAAATATTATCCAGTCACTCTTTAAGGGAGTTTTCAAGTGTGGTAATAGATTCCCTAATACTTGGATTTGTTTTTATCAATTTTTCAATTTTTCTGACGGCGTGCAGTACAGTGGTGTGATCTCTGCCTCCAAATTTTCTTCCAATCTCAGGAAGAGAGCGAGTAGTTAGGACTTTCGCTAAATACATTCCAATTTGTCTTGGGTAGACTATTGTTTTATGTCTTCGTGATGATAAAATGTCCTGTTTTGTGACATTAAAATGTCCACTAATTGTTCTTAACACATCTTCGATCATAATTTGCCTATTTTGTTCTTCGCTAATTAGGTCTTGGATCGATAAGGCTGCCTCTTCAACTGTAATCGGTCTTTTATTAAGGCTGTGAGCCGCAATAATTCTATTCATCGCCCCCTCAAGCTCTCTTCCAGAGCTTTGGATCCTGCGCGCAAGAAAATCTAGTACAGATGGTGATATTTCGATCCGCGTGTTGCCGCGTAATGTTTGAGAGAGTTTTTTTTCAAGGATGCCCCGTCTTATATCAAAATCAGTAGGGCCTATTTGTGCAACCAATCCACCTGATAATCTTGATCTCATTCTATCGTCTAACATTTCAAGCTTTGAAGGAGCTGAGTCACCAGCAATTACAATCTGATGCTTAGAGGTATCAAGTGCATTGAATATGTGGCAGAACTCTTGTTGGACGGATTTACCTTGCAGAAATTGCATATCATCAATTAGAAGTAAATCAACATCTGCAAATAGTTTCTTAAAACTGATGGTATCTTTTGATTTTACTGCTTCTACAAATGAGCTCATGAACCTGACAGCGGATAAGAATAAAACCTTTCTTTCAGGGTGTCTTGCTCTAGACTCCCATGCTATTGCATTTAATAAGTGGGTCTTTCCGGTTCCAACAGGTCCGTGTATGTATAAAGGATTAAATTCCACAGGTATATTTTTTTGGGGCTGTGAAACTCGCATTGATGCTGCATGGGCGAGTGCATTCGATCTGCCAACAACATAATTGCTGAAAGTGTATCTTCTATCTAGGGGCGAACTTGTATTTATTAGGGAGTTTTCATCAGTATTATCAAGCATTATCGTATTCTGCAAACCAGGTAATGAACTATCATTATCATTTGCAGAGCTTTTTGTTTTTTCACCATGATTTCGGACCCTTAATTCAATATGATTTACTTCTGAAACTTCTTGTTTCCAGATTTCAGTTAGTTTTTCAGAGTATCTTGATTTGATCCAACTTTTCAAAAAAAGTGTTGGTAATGACAATGTTAAGGTTCCATTTTCAAAACCATGAACTTCCATTCTAGCAAACCAACTGTTATATAAATCGTCTCCTATTTGAATACGTAAATTATTACTCACCCTATTCCAGCTATCATCAATGTTAATTTTTTTATTGGGGGTGTTTATTGTTGTATCCATGGCAGCCCTTCGAATTTCCATCCATTCACATTAGCCCGATGATGAGACTCGTCGGGATCACCCTCAAACCCTGATGCGATATTATAACAATTGATCCAGCCGTATTGTGCCATCAACGCCGCGGCCCTTGCGCTTCGGGCGCCAGAACGACATAAAAAAACTATATGGCGTTGTTTATTAGGAGACTCTTCAATTATGGCCTCTTCAAGCTCAGCAACGAAGTTCTCATTCAAATTACCGCTAGGAAAAAACTGCTGTTCGATGTTAATAAACGTTTTTTTTAGCGACGAGAGGTCCGGGTACCCAACATAATTTAATTCAGCTTGGGTTCGCACATCAACAAGTAAACTATCATTATAAGATTCTAGTATGGACCAAGCCGTTTTTGGATCAATGTCCCCTGCGTATTCTACTGTATTGTTGATTGTATCGATATGCATTTGACTCTTGATCCCTATCTAGAATGATATTTTTAGTAATAACACTCGGATAATCCGTTGAAATTATCATGATTACTATATGTAAATATAAATTTGTTGGAAAGTCTATTTTTATATGTTCAGTATACTGAATATATAAATTTTATAAAATAAACTTATCAATCAATATTTATAAATACTGACAACTGACTGTAGAACAATAATAAATTTAAATTACGATTTGCGTAGGTTTAATTAGAAATTTTATTTGAAATTCTACGATTTTTTTTTTAAAAAATGAATAATCTCTATACCTTTTTTTATGACTTTGACACTTTAATTATAAGTTATTGAAATAGAATAATAATTTAGAAGCATAAAATAAGGTTGAAATATTCAATAGATACTCCAAAAAAAAATTTACAACTTTGCTAAGTTAGTAATTGCAAATTAGATATTTTTTATGAGTTTATTAGTTTTTTTGTGAGACGTGATATCTTTCTTGAGGCCATTTTTTTGTTAAATGCTCCTTTTTGTGCGCCTCTCATGAGTTGCTTCTCAGCATTTAGGAGTGCTACCTTAGCATTTTGCTTATCACCAGCTTCGATACTCGCTTCTGCTTTTTTAACAAATGTGCGAACCATACTTCTTCTCATCTTATTGATGAGAGTGCGTCTTTCAATCTTACGCACCATTTTTTTTGCTGATTTTGTATTTGCCAACTTTACATTCCTTTTGATTAGTACCTGAATATATAGAGATTGAATGATATTCAGTCAACTCAATAATGCATTAATTTTTGAATTGAGGTTTCCGTCTTTCAAGAAAAGCGTTCATTCCTTCAATACCGTTGGCACCTCTCAGTAATTTCATGAATTCATTTTTTTCAGTAATTAGTCCGTCTGATAGATTATAACAAGTATCCTTAATTAATTTTTTTGTTGAAATTATTGCATCCATTGGATTTAAGGATATTATATCAGCAAGTTGGAGTGCGTTTTTTATTAATTCACCAGTGTCGTAGATGTGATTAATGAGACCAATATCTTTTGCCTCCTCCGCTGTAATAGAATTTCCTGTCAAACACATCTCCATTGCCATTCCCTTCCCAATCTTCCATGGCAGCCGCTGTGTACCGCCACCTCCACAAATAAGTCCCAAGCTGATTTCTGGTTGCGCAAATTTTGCCTCTTTTGATGCTAGAATAATATCACACATTAATAGTAATTCATTGCCACCACCAAAAGCTATACCGTTTACTGCAGCAATTATAGGTTTTTTTACAGTATCAATGAACTCCCATGACCTAATGAAGTCTGGATTAGACGCAAGTTCATGTATGTCAGCGCCTGCACTAAAGTTTTCCGACCCAGAAATTACGACGCACTTAATTAATTCTGATTGGTCGCATTCTTTTAGCGCATCTATAAGTTCATCAGTCAGCTCAGAGTTTAGCGCGTTATATTTATTCTTTCTGTTGAGAATTATGTGCATCACAAGATCATTATATTTCTCAATTAGAATATTTTTATATTTCATCTATTTCTCATTTTTTGGCATTTTGTGCAGTAAAAAGTAGATCTCCCTGTCTGAACAATTTTTTTTATTTTTGCGTCACAATTTTGACTGTTACATGTCATATTTTCTCTATTATATACATTAAACTTATATTGAAAATAGCCACTCTCACCTTTTAAGTTTTTATGGTCCTTTATCGTTGACCCACCGACCTTAATAGCATCATGCAATATAAATTTAATGGATGAAATTAGATCACCAGTTTTTATTTTATTTTTCACCACTTTTCTTGACTCCATCATTGGCGATATTTTTGCTCTAAACAATGCTTCAGATGCATAGATATTTCCTATACCACCCACGATCTTCTGATTTAATAGTGCGCTTTTAATGTTGGTAATTCTATTTTTTAGAGATTCTTGTAAATATTTTGTATCAAATTCATCACTTAAGGCGTCGGGACCTAATTCTGCTTTAAGTTTTTTAATTTCACCTTTTTGCGGGTTTATTAGTTTAAAAAAACCAAACTTCCTTATATCAACGTAGTCGATTTCTGAATAATCAGACATTTTGAACCTCAATCGCACATGTTTATTATCATTATGGCCCATTTTTTGAGCATTTATTAAAAAATTCCCGGTCATTCCGAGGTGAATAAGTAGAGAATAATCATTCTCAAGTCCAACAATAATATATTTTGCAATTCTGCTTATGTTAGTGACGCGTTGATTTTTTATACTTTCTGCTAAATTATGTGGTATTTTATATCTGAGTTTGTTGGTAAAGACTTCTATGGAATGGAAAGTTTTATCTACTAAGTAATCTGATAGATTATTTTTAATTATTTCCACTTCAGGTAATTCAGGCATTTTATCAATAATCAAATATTTTTAGTATTTCACATTTATAAACAAAGCACTAAATAGTAGATATGGCAAATAATAAAAAATACTTTTTTGGGGATACCGAAGTATCGAAGGAAGAGAAAGTAAAAAAGGTTAACGAAGTCTTCGACTCTGTCGCAAAAAGGTACGACATCATGAATGATATTTTATCATTGGGTGCACATCGTCTCTGGAAGGAAATTCTAGTTAACTCAATATCAAATATAATATCTTCCAGAAAAGAATTTTGTTACTTAGACTTGGCTTGTGGAACAGGAGATATAGGGTACAAGTTATTAGATAAGAAATTAAAAAATATTAATGTATTAATGATGGATATTAATGAAAAAATGCTTGAGCAGGCAACAAAAAGAAAGGAATACCGTGAGCATAAGAAAAACATAGATTTTATAGTTTCAGACGCAGAAAATATACCGCTCGCCAGTAACTCAATTGATTGTATAGCAATTGCTTTTGGTATAAGAAATGTTGCATCAATAGAAAACGCTCTACTCGAAATAAATAGGGTTCTAAAGTGCGGGGGAAAATTTCTTTGTTTGGAATTCTCCAATGTGGAAGTTCCCTTATTAAAAAAATTTTATAGCTTTTACTCAAAAAATATAATTCCGGAGATTGGAAGCTATGTAGTGAAAGATCGAAGATCATATCAATACCTCGTTGAGAGTATTGAACGATTTCCAAAGCAAGATGAGTTAACTGACTTATTTACAAAGTCAGGATTTATTAATTCTAAATATACAAACTTATCTGGAGGTATTGCATGCATCCACTCAGGATGGAAAATGTAAGAAAAGATTTATGCGTTACTTCACACACTTATTTCAGATTATAAAAGTTGGTTATTTATTCTCTAGATGTGAAATTCCAGATAACTTTCTTCCTAAAAACAACAAGTCTTTACTAAATAAACTATTGAATTATAATAAAAAAAAGAAGAAAACATTCAGTAGTACACTTGAAAGTTTGGGGCCAGCCTATATTAAACTCGGACAATTTCTTGCTACAAGACCAGATATAATTGGTTCAAAATTTGCAAAAGAATTAGCAAATCTCCAAGACGATCTTCCAAAGTTTGATAAAAAAATTTCTGAGGAGATTATCCAGTCGGAGTTCAATACAAACATCCAAAATGTCTTTGCTGAATTTGATGCGCCAATAGCAGCTGCATCAATAGCACAGGTCCATACCGGAAAATTATCAGATAACCAAAAAGTTGCCGTGAAAATCGTGAGACCGAATATTGAGGAAAAGTTTAATAAGGATTTTGACTTCTTTTATTTTCTTGCTGACTTTATGGAAAGGTTTAATTCGGATCTCAAAAGACTGAGATTTAAAGAGTCAATAAAAACAATGCAGAGGTCGGTTCAAATGGAGATGGATCTTAGGTATGAAGCCGCTGCAATCTCTGAAATAAATACAAACATGAATGAAAATGATGAGTATGTTGTTCCAAAAATATTCTGGGAGAAAACCACAAAAAAAATACTCACTATTGAATGGGTAGACGGAATATCAGTCAGAGACAGAGAAAAATTGATTGAAAAAAAATATGATCTAAAGGATTTGGCAAGAATAATAATTCAGTCATTTTTAACTCAAGCTTTAAGAAATGGATTTTTCCACGCAGACATGCATCAGGGTAATCTCTTGATTAACGAGGAGGGTAAACTCGTCATATTAGATTTTGGTATAATGGGAAGATTGGGTGAAAAGGAACAAAATTTTCTTGCAGAGATTTTATGGGGTCTTATCACAAAAAACTACAAAAGAGCGGCAGAGGTTCACTTTGAGGCTGGTTATGTACCTGATGACCAAAAGCTTGATGAATTCAGCCAAGCATTGAGAGCTATTGGAGAACCATTATCTGGGAAGAATGCAAATGATATTTCCATGGCAAATGTATTAACTCAATTATTTGAAGTTACCGAACAATTTAATATGGAAACAAGGCCAGAGCTTTTACTGTTACAAAAAACGATGGTAGTTACAGAGGGTGTTGCAAGGGATCTGGATCCCAAGCTAAATATGTGGGATATTGCTGAGCCCATTGTGAAAAAATGGATGGAAGATAAAATATCACCCGATACGAAGATAAAGCAGGGAATTGAGGGTTTATCTAGGTTCGGCGTTGCTATCAGCGAGTTCCCCAACTTTTTAAGTGATGCAAGGAAAACGAACGAGACTTTTAATAGGTTTCTTGAAGAAAGCCAATCTAGAAGTAGACAGAGTCAAAATTACTTTAAGAGAAATAGTTTTTGGATTATAACAGTTGTAGCTTTGATCTCATTGGTAATTTTGATCACTGGATAAAAAATGCAAGAACTAAAAAATAAAAAAATACTACTTATAATTGGCGGAGGCATCGCTGCCTATAAGAGTCTTGAATTGATAAGATCCCTGAAAAAGTATGGATCACAATTAGAAGTTATACTCACAAGTTCTGGCAGGAAGTTTGTTACTGAATTGAGTGTTTCACAGCTTGCGGAGCGAGAAGTTCATACAGATCTATTTGATTTCAAGAGTGAGCTTAAAATGGGACATATAAATCTGTCGAGAAATGCTGACATAATACTTGTTGCGCCCGCAACGGCCAATTTCATATCACGTCTAGCACATGGGAGGGCTGATGAACTAGCCACGGCCACACTGCTCGCATCGAACAAACCAATAATCATAGTTCCCGCCATGAATCCACAAATGTGGAATAATCCAGCAACGCAAAAAAACCTAATGAGCATAAAAAAGTTTGGCTACTACTTTTGTGGGCCTGAAGTCGGTGAGACCGCTTGTGGAGAAAATGGAATGGGTAGAATGGAGGAGCCAGGATCGATTGTTCACTATATTAATGAGTATTTTTTAAAAAAAAATAAACTTAAGAATAGAAAAGCTTTCGTAACAGCCGGTCCGACTATTGAGCCAATTGATCCTGTGAGATATATATCAAACAATTCTTCAGGAAAACAGGGATACGCAATAGCTTCTGCGCTCTCGAGATACGGAGCCAACACAACATTAATCAGTGGCCCCTCATTTGAGAAAGCTCCAGAAGGAGTCGAGTTGATTAAAGTTAAAACTGCAATTGAGATGTTAGATGCCGTAAAAAGCTGCTCTCCTTCGGATATTGGTATTTTTGCGGCTGCAGTCGTGGACTGGAAGATCAAAGAATACAAAGACCACAAAATCAAAAAAAACGGATATGATAGAAAGCTGGAGTTTATTGAAAATGTTAGTGTTATCCAGGGTGTTGTGAAAAATAATAGCCTCAAGCCAAAATTATCCATTGGATTTGCTGCCGAAACAGAAAATATTTATGAAAATGCAAAAGAAAAACACTCAAAAAATGATTTAGATTGGCTTCTAGCAAATGATGTTTCAGAAAATCAAGAAGTTTTTAATGGTGACTATAATAGTATAGTTTTTTTTGAAAGATCAGGGTCAGAGACATGGCAGAGGATGCCAAAAGTTGACGTTGCAGAAAAGTTAGTGAATAAAATTAGTGAATATTTTCAGTAACCATTATGGAAAAGAAGATTGAGATTAACTTTTTGGATGTTTCAAAGTCCGGCTGCGAAGAGTTTCCCAAGTACCAGACAATAGGCGCATCCGGTCTTGACCTTGCCGCGAGTCCAGATTTAGGCAAGAGTGGAATAGAAATTGAGCCAGGTGAGTGGGATTTAATCCCCACAGGAATAGCAATTGAACTCCCAAAGGGTCTTGAGGCACAAATTAGGCCACGATCGAGTATCGCATTTAAAAATGGGGTAACTTTATTAAATTCACCGGGTACTATTGACAGTGATTATCGAGGTGAGATTAAAATCATACTTATAAACCACGGTAAGGAAACATTCACAGTAAAACCAGGCGATAGAATTGCACAAATGGTAATTACAAGGATTGAGCGTGTGAATTTAAAGAAAAGTGAGTTCATAGCTAAAACAATTCGTGGCAGTGGTGGTTTTGGTTCTACAGGGATTTGAAATGCTAGGTAATATTGAGCATACGCAAATGAGTGACCAAGAATTAGAGAGGTATTCAAAACAAATTCTTATAAAAAACATCGGTGGTGTTGGTCAAAAGAAGCTCAAATCATCAAAGGTTCTTGTAATTGGTTTAGGAGGACTCGGGTCGCCTGTGGTTACCCATCTCACCAGTTCAGGTATTGGGAAGATAGGACTTGTCGACAATGATAAAGTTGATTTATCGAATTTACAAAGGCAATTTATTCACAGTGTAGATACAATTGGCCTGAATAAAACTGAGAGCGCAAAAATTTTTATTGATAGACTTAATCCGAATTCGATAATCTACAATTATTCAACCGATGCAAAAACAGCAGAAATTATTGAGATTATTAGACAATATGATGTTGTCATCGATTGCACGGATAACTTCAAAACAAGGTTTAAAGTTGCTGATGCTTGTCAGAAATATATGAAGCCTTATATCTTGGGAGCAGTGAGAGCGTATGAGGGGCAAATAACAACTATTCTTCCGTCAACATCGAAAATAAAAAATCCTAAAATACGAGACTTATTTGATGAGGAAAATATTTCTAACACCGGGGATGATTGTTCAGACATTGGAGTTCTATCTGTAACTACAACTCTTGTTGGAACAATTATGGCTTCTGAGTGCTTAAAACTAATACTAAATATTGATGAAGTCTTAGTTGGTAAAATGCTAATGGTTGATTTGCTTAATTTGAAATTTGAAACTATAAAATACAAATAATATGATCGTAAAATTACTCTCAAGAAGGTTTCTTATTTTTATTTTAATTGCTATATTTCTAGCATTTGTCTCGTACAAAGTTTTTAAGAGCGCCTTTCAAGAATTTGAGGACACGGTTGTAGACAGTTCAGCTTACACGACCCATGATAGCAATTATAAATTTAAAAGCTTAAGATCGGGTAAGACTAATGTAAGAATTGGCCCATCTTTAGAACATAATATTCTCTGGACCTATCAGAAAAAAGGTCTTCCAATAGAAATACTGGAAGATATACAGGGGTGGAGTAAAATTAGAGATTATCAAGCTAAGTCAGGATGGATAAAAAATACATTAATTGCGACAAATAGAACTGGTATCATCTCCCCATGGAGAATTACTGAGAATAATCCAAATTTTGAGAATTTATATAAACATTCAGATAAAAAAGAAATAAATATAAAGCTCGAGTCCGGTGTTCTTGTTAGCATTCTTAGCTGTGATGGTGAACAATGCCTCATAAAAACACAAGATAAAGAGGGTTGGATAGATCAGGACCTTATTTTTGGTGTTTATATCGACGAGGTGATAGTATTGAGAGAGTAATCCAAATCTCATTCATCACATAGGTTAATAATTAAATCTATGGATTTTATCTTTTTTCCTGGGGGAATTTTTGAGGGTGATAACGCTATCTTCACATCTTCCGCAGCTACATCCTCAATTTTATTCTGGCTCCTAATATGATAATGATGAGCTGTATTTCTATCAAAGAATGTTTTTTGGTTATCTACTTGAAGAGTTTTGATTAGTCCGTTTTGTGAAAAGTGATTGAGTGTATTGTAAACAGTTGCAAGAGACACTTTTAGATCACCCTGTTTTGTCTCATCATGCAATTCTTCAGCAGTGAAATGTCCTTGTGGTAGATTAAATAATATTCCTGCCAGATACACGCGTTGTCTGGTTATTTTTATGTCCGCTTTTCGCAGCATGCCCATAATACAAATTTTATTCACGTGCATTTCTGTATCTTTTGTTAAGTTTTGCATAATATGTAATCTTGATATATATTAGGGTTACTTTTGTTATCCTAAATTTATAATAAATTTAAATAAATGTAAATTATTGAATAGAGTATATGTCAAATTTTGATAAAGATACCTTTACATATGAAGACCTTATAGCATGTGCGGAAGGTAAGTTATTTGGTGCTGGTAATGCCCAATTGCCAATGCCACCTATGCTAATGTTTAATAAGATATCAAAAATTGACACAGAGGGTGGCTTGCACTCTAAGGGCCAAGTAATCGCTGAAATGAGTATATCAACGGATAGCTGGTTTTTTGACTGTCATTTCAGAGGTGACCCAGTCATGCCAGGATGCTTGGGCCTTGATGCACTTTGGCAACTGCTTGGATTTTATCTGGGCTGGCTCGGTCAACCGGGAAGAGGAAGGGCGCTTGGCGTCGGGGAAGTAAAATTCTTTGGAATGATTACACCAACAATTAAAAGACTTGAATATATCATAAATATTAAAAAACTGATTACAAGAAATCTCACGTTGGGTGTTGCTGATGGTGACCTCTATGCTGATGGAGAGAAAGTTTATTCTGCAGAAAATCTAAAAGTTGGTTTATTTGAATAGTTTTGAGGAGTCTATGCGTCGAGTCGTTATTACAGGAATTGGTATTGTATCTAGTATTGGAAGCAATGCTGAGGAAGTTAAAAAATCATTGTTCGATTGTACACCTGGTATTTCAAAAGCTATCGGGTATGATAATTTGGGATTTAAGTCACAAGTCTATGGAAGTCCAAACATTGATTTAGAGGAAAATATTGACAGAAAAAAATTGAGATTTTTGGCAGACGGCTCCGCATGGGCGTTCATCGCAGCTGAGCAGGCAATCACCGACGCAGAGCTGGACGAGAGCGATGTCTCTAATGAAAGAACAGGTCTAATTGTTGGGACTGGTGGGCCATCCACACGCGCTATCGTCAAGGCCGCCGACCAAACAAGAGATAGAGGCGCAAAGCATGTTGGACCTTTTGTTGTCCCAAAGGCAATGTGCTCTATGGCTTCTGCAACATTATCAACATATCTTGGTATCAAGGGAGTTAATTATTCGATATCATCGGCATGTGCAACTTCAAATAACTGTATTGGGAGCTCCTACGAGCTTATTAAATGGGGCAGTCAAGATATAATGATAGCAGGCGGTGGAGAGGAACTGGACTGGTCTTTGTCTGTACTATTTGATGGCATGGGGGCTATGTCATCGAATTTTAATGATAATCCAACAAAAGCTAGTAGAGCGTATGATTTGAATAGGGACGGGTTCGTGATTGCAGGCGGCGCAGGGATATTAATATTAGAAGAATATAATCACGCAATCTCAAGAGGAGCAAAAATATATGCTGAGATTATTGGTTATGGATCAACATCTGATGGTAATGATATGGTACTATTATCTGGTGAGGGAGCGGAGAGAGCTATGCGGCTCGCGGCAGCAGGTTTGGAGTCAGAAATTGATTATATAAACCCTCATGCAACTTCTACACCTCAAGGCGATATAATTGAAGCGAATGCGATTCGTAATGTTTTTGGTGATAAAGTTCCAACAATATCAGCAACAAAGTCACTTAGCGGGCATTCCCTTGGTGCCGCCGGGGCGCATGAGGCGATATTCTCTATAATTATGATGCAGAATAACTTCATCACAAAATCATGTAATATAGATGAATTAGATCCAAATTTTAATGACTTGCCTATAGCGCTAGAACGTAAAGATGGTTTTGAGGTTAATACAGCAATGTCTAATGCATTCGGTTTTGGTGGTACAAATGCATGCCTTGTTTTTAGGAAGATATGATTATGTCAGATCCCAATAATATAAATTTATCCCTTATGAAAGGCAAAAAAGGGGTGATTATGGGTGTTGCAAATGATCATTCAATCGCATGGGGTATTGCCCAGTCATTATCAGCAGCTGGAGCTGAGCTTGCATTTTCATATCAGTCTGAGACTTTAAAAAAAAGGGTTGAACCACTTGCAAAAATGCTAGGTTCAGATTTGATTTATCCTTGCGATGTTGAGTCAAGTGAGGACATTGAAATATTTTTCAATTCAATTCAAAATAAATGGGAAAGTATTGATTTTCTTGTACATGCAATTGCATTCTCAGATAAAAGTGAGCTGAAGGGGCCTTACTACAACACAACAAAAGAAAATTTTATTAAAACAATGCTCGTATCATGTTTTTCTTTTACAGAAGTTGTTAAAGAAGCACAAAAAATTATGATTGGTGGTGGCTCAATTATTACTCTTACATTTGATGGGGCGAATAAGGTAATGCCAAATTATAATGTTATGGGTATAGCAAAAGCAGGTCTTGAGTCCTCAGTTAGGTATTTGGCTGCAGACTTTGGAGCAAGAGGTATTAGAGTAAATGCAATATCAGCGGGGCCAATGAGAACACTAGCGGGAGGTGGTATTACTGATGCGAGAGCAATGTTTAACTTTCAGAAAAGACATTCACCATTGCAAAAGACAGTTACATTGTCGGACATTGGAGGATCTGCGATTTATTTATTATCTGACTTATCCGCAGGGGTTACGGGTGAGGTACATTATGTTGACTCTGGCTACAATATAATCTCAACACCAAGACCTGATATGTTGCAAGATGAAACTATTTACGATAACAAAGATTAAGTCCAAAGAATACAGATATTTTTAGTCTTTCTTTTTTCGTCTTTGTTTATTTTTTTCAGGCTTACTGTTGGACTCACTTGCCCCGCTCTCTTCAAGGCCACTTTCCTGATTTATACCTTTCATTGTCAATTTTGATTTTCCTCTATCATCAAAACCAATCAATTTTACAAACACATCATCATTTTCATTTACCACATCTGTGACTTGCGAGGTCCGCTCATTACTTAATTGGGATATATGGACTAAGCCATCCCTAGGACCAAAGAAGTTCACGAAAGCGCCAAAATCTACAACTTTTACAACTTTGCCTTTATATATCTCTCCAACCTCGGGTTCATCAACGATTTGATGTATTCTAACTTTTGCAGATTCAATTGCGTCCTTATCAGAAGATGCGATTGTTATGGTTCCTGAATCTTCAACGCTTATTTTTGCACCGGTTTGCTCAACCATCTCTTTTATTACCTTCCCTCCTGAGCCAATCACATCTTTTATTTTATCAGTTGGGATATTCATAGTTACAATTCTTGGAGCAGTATCGGCAACATCGTCTCTTGATGCCTTTATTGCTTTTTCCATCTCTGATAGAATATGTTTTCTGCCAGCTTTGGCCTGATCTAGGGCTTTTTTCATTATCTCTTTGGTTATTCCTGCAATTTTAATGTCCATTTGAAGTGTTGTAATCCCCTTGCTTGTACCCGCAACCTTAAAGTCCATATCACCAAGATGGTCTTCATCCCCGATAATATCAGACAGGACAGCATAGTCCTTTCCTTCAAGAATTAGACCCATTGCAATTCCTGCAATCGGCTCACGAATTGGGACACCAGCATCCATGAGAGCTAATGATGTTCCGCAGACGGTCGCCATTGATGATGAGCCATTTGACTCTGTTATCTCGGACACTACTCTAATTGTATACGGGAAATCTTCTTTGCTTGGGAGTAATGGATTTACGGCACGCCATGCTAATTTCCCATGACCAATTTCTCTTCTTCCGGTTGCTCCAATTCTACCAACCTCGCCAACTGAGAAGGGGGGAAAGTTGTAGTGAAGCATGAAGTTTTGTTTTTTTGTTCCATCCAAAGAGTCTATATATTGCTCATCCTCGGCAGTTCCAAGTGTTGTCACAACTATCGCCTGAGTCTCACCTCTAGTGAATAGAGAGGAGCCGTGTGTTTGCGGTAGTAGACCTACTTCAACGGAAATTGGGCGAATATCAGATAATCCTCTTCCGTCTATCCTTTTTGATTCTTTCAGAATTGAGCTTCTGACAATGCTACTCTCAATATCTTTAAATACCCCTGACGCTTCAATTTCATCATAATTATCATCAAATTTCTCGTTGAGTTTTTCAATCATCTCATCTTTGATAATTCCAACTTGATTATAGCGTTCCTGCTTATCTGTAATTTGAAAAGCTTTCTCAAGCTTTGATCTCACCTCACCATCTATAAAACTTGTAATATCAGCATTATCCTTTTCTTCAATAATCATTGGATCTTTAGCACATTTCCTTGCAAGATTTATTATCATTTCAATTACTTCTTGCATTGACTCATGAGCAAACATTACTGCATCAAGCATCATTTTTTCACTTAACTCGGATGCCTCTGACTCAATCATTAAGATTGCGTTTTTTGTACCTGCTACAACAAGTTCAAGTTGAGAATTTTCAATATCTTCAACTTTCGGGTTTAAAATCATTTCATTCTCAATCAATCCAATTTTTGCTGCTCCAATAGGTCCTTTAAAGGGTATGCCTGAAATTGTCAAAGCGGCTGAGCAAGCAATCATAGCCACTATATCTGGGTCATTTTCATGATCATAAGTCAAGACAGTTGCTATTACTTGTGTTTCATTTTTAAACTCTTTAACGAAAAGTGGTCTAATAGGTCTATCTATGAGCCTTGATATTAAGGTCTCTCTCTCCGTAGGCCTTCCTTCACGCTTAAAGTAGCCACCTGGAATCTTACCAGATGCGTAGGATTTCTCTTGGTAATTTACTGTTAAAGGAAAAAAATCAATGCCGGCTTTGGGTTTTTTTTCCGCGCATACTGTTGCAATTACTGAGGTGCCGCCATAGGTAACGATGACCGCACCGTCCGCTTGCCTCGCAATTTTTCCTGTTTCGATTTTTAGGGTTCTACCACCCCAATTTATTTCTTCACTGTGTATATTAAACATTACTATCCAATCTTAATTATCTTCTTATTCCTAGTTTCTTTATTACGTCCTTATATTTATCTTCATCCTTAAGTTTTAAATAATCCAGCTGCTTTCGTCTTTGGCTTACAAGTTTGAGTAAACCAGTTCGTGAATGGTTATCTTTTTTGTGTGTCTTAAAGTGTTCTGTGAGGTTCACAATTCGTTCAGTTAGTATTGCTATTTGAACTTCAGGCGATCCTGTATCCGTTTTATTTCTTGAGTATTCTTTTATTATACTTGTTTTTATATCTTTTGTTATCGACATCATAATCTCCTTCGATTTTTATAGTTTTATCTTCTACAGGTTAAACACTCGAATTGGCTGTAATTGCATATCTCTAAGGTTACAAATAGCAATCAATTTATCTGCAGATTTAGCTACTACTCTACCAAGTTGAGGTTCATCGTTATTACAATCAAAGGTAATTGTTGAACCATTTTTTAACCTGTTAGCATCATGATTATCAATTTGAACTGCCAGGATGTCGTCCAGCACAGTTTCAATTGGGCTTATAATCATATTCAGATTATCTATATCATGGTTTAATTGCATAAGTCTATCAATAGATAAAATATTTTTTAAATTGAATGGTCCATACCTCGTTCTTTCAATCCTACTTACATGGCAGCATAAATTCATTTTGACTCCTATATGTTTGGAAATTGAGCGAATGTATGTGCCTGTTCCGCAGGTTACTTCTATTGTACATTCAGAGTCGCTGTTCATTTCAACCAATTTGATGTTTTCTATATGAACGGTTTTCGCTTTACTAACCATATCTGGAACCACCCCTTTTCGGGCGAGTTCATAGGATCTAATCCCATTAAATTTTTTCGCAGAATAAATTGGAGGTATCTGATTTATTGGCCCAACATAGTCGTGCAACACAGATTTTATTTGCTCAATATCAGGCTTTCTGTCTGATTTACCAATTATTTTACCCGTTGCATCGTCAGTATCTGTTTGTTCTCCAAACTTAATTGCGAATAGGTAAGTTTTGTTTTTTTCATGAATATACGGGACCGTTTTTGTTGCTTCACCTAGGGCTATTGGTAGAATTCCTTTGGCCATGGGATCCAGAGTTCCTGCATGCCCAATCTTGCACCCCTTAAATATAGATTTAATTAGACGTAATGCATCATTTGAAGTTAGACCACTATCTTTATAGAGGTTTATCCACCCGTGGTATAAATTATTGTAAGATCTTACCATAAATAAAATTTTGACTTATAATGAGAGTTTAACTTCGTGACAAATTATTCAGTAAACGGTCTATCTTTGAGGCATACTCAAATGTTTGATCCTCTCTATAGACAATTGAAGGAGTAAACTTTAAAGATAGTTTTGGGGCAATTCTGCCTCTGATATATTTTGAATTCTTATTCAGGGCTGCAACAATATCTATTGCTCCTATCCCACCAAGTGGCATTACATAAGCAGTTGCTTGTTTCAAATCAGGACTCACTGTTACCTGTGTTATCGTAATAGATACATTTTGTAAATCCGCATCATGTATTGTATCTCTGTATAGAAAATCAGAAAGTGACTTCTTGATTATTTCACCAACTTTTAGTTGTCTTTGACTATAAGTATCTCTTTGTATTTTTCCTTTGAGCATTTTCTAAAGCGATCTTTCAATTGTTTCAATTTCAAAACACTCTATTATATCTCCAGCTTTTATATCTTGATAATTCTGGAACGAAATACCACACTCTTGACTTACTTGCACTTCCCGAACTTCGTCTTGAAACCTTTTGAGGGAAGACAGTTTGCCCTCGTGGATAACAATGCTATCCCTAATTAGTCGCAAGTTTTCATTATTTCTGACAATTCCATCAGTTACCATGCAGCCTGCTACCTTTCCAATCTTCGAGATATAAAAAACTTCTTTAACTTCAGCATTACCAATTATTTTCTCGTTAATGGTTGGATCCAATAGACCAGATAAAGCCAATTTAATTTCATCGATTAAATTATAAATTATTGAGTATTGTCTAATCTCGACACCATCGGTTTGGGCTTGAAGCTTTGCATTTGGGTTTGGACGTACATTAAATGCAAGCAATATAGCATTTGATGCAGAAGCAAGGGCTATATCAGTTTCGGATACTGCCCCAACAGCCGAATGAATGATTCTTACCACAACTTCGTCAGAACCAAGTTCATTCAAAGCGGAGCTAATTGCCTCTATTGAACCTTGCATATCTGCTTTTAGTAGAACAGGTAGCTCTTTCAGGTTTTTCTCTTTTATTTGCCCCATCATATTCTCGAGAGTTAATTTGTTGGTGATCCCTGTTGCAAAATTCTTTATTTTCCTGTGCCTGTATTCGGTAATCTCTCTTGCTCTCGCCTCACTATTTACAACAGTAAATTTATCTCCAGCTTCTGGAACACTATTCAGTCCAAGAATTTCAACTGGATCGGACGGTTGAGCTTTTTGGATCGATGCCCCCAAATCATTAGATAACGCACGAACTTTACCCCAAGCAGATCCTAAGACAACAATATCACCAATATTTAGGGTTCCTCTTTGAACAAGCACTGTTGCTACTGGCCCCTTGCCTTTGTCAAGTGAGGACTCAATTACTGTCCCATCTGCGCTGCGGTTTGGATTAGCTTTGAGATCAAGTACTTCCGATTGTAAAATAATTGTGTCAATTAATTGATTAAGATTAGTTTTTTTTGTGGCTGATACCTCAACCTCCAATATATCACCACCAAGTGACTCCACTATAACTTCATGTGCTAATAGTTCATTTCTGACCCTATTTGGATCAGCACCTTCAAGGTCTATTTTGTTTATTGCTACTATTATTGGTACGTTAGCCTCTTTTGAATGGTTAATAGCCTCAATTGTTTGTGGCATTACTCCATCATTTGCAGCAACAACAATAACTACTATATCAGTAACTTTAGCCCCCCTAGACCGCATTGATGTAAATGCAGCGTGCCCTGGTGTGTCTATAAATGTTATTGTATTTTTTTTGGGAGTATTAAGTTGGTATGCCCCAATGTGTTGGGTTATTCCACCCGCTTCCCCCGAAACTATACTAGTCTCTCTTAGCGCGTCAAGCAAACTTGTTTTTCCATGGTCAACATGTCCCATAATTGTGACAACCGGATACCTTGGTTGTAAATCATCTTCCTTATCATCAATTCCCTCAAGGCCTTCCTCAACGTCAGATTCAGAGACTCTTTTTACACTATGACCTAATTCTTCTGCAATTAGCTGCGCTGTATCAGCGTCAATTACATCTGTAATCTTATTCATTTGGCCTTGCTTCATAAGAAGTTTGATTACATCTACAGCTCTCTCAGCCATTCTATTTGCAAGTTCTTGTATTGTTATAGCTTCTGGGATTATAATTTCTCTGCTTATTTTTTGTGTTGGAATAGGGGTTGTGTGTTGCCTTCTTTCACGTTCCCTCCTCCTCCTTATTGAAGCGAGAGATCTCTGTCTCGGGGAGTCATCTAATGCAGTCGTGACAGTAATTTTTGTTTGTCGGCGCTCCTCTTGAGGTCGGAATCTTGTAAACTTATTCGACGCTTTTTCTTCGTCTACTTCTTCGTTAACCAAATCTTGTTTTTGTTCTTCAACTGAATCTATATTTCTTTTATTTTTCTTACCTCCGTCCACTTCTTGTGGAAGGGTGACATTTGCATTATCGAAAATTTTTTGGCTGACCTTATCATCTTCTTCTTTAATTTTACTTCTCTCACCTTTGGTAGCATCTGTAATGTTTTCAGGATCAGTTTTAGGTAAGCTTAAATTAGAATTTTTTGAGTCAATTATTGCTTGGTTTCTGGCACTTATCTCTCTGTTTGTGAGATCACCACTCTCCGTTTTATCAGAAGAGGTTACTTTTTCAGGGTTTCTTATGACTCTCTTTCTTTTTGTTTCGACAACAACAGTATTAGCTCTGTTCGATGAAAAGCTCGATCTAATATGAGTTGGATTAACATTGGTTTTCAGGCTAAGAGTTTTTTTTGACCCTTTTGCTTTTTTATTATCTTTTATTTCTTTTTCTTCAGTCATGTTCAAAATTTATTAAATTATAAATTGTTTCCTATTATTTCAGTATTCTTGCATTTGCAAGCTTTTCTGCTAATTCTATTTTATTATCTTCAATTTCATTTATGGTAGTATCATCATTATTGAGATCCACTTCATCTACTTCAGCTATCCAACCAAGTTTTAGTCTTGCATTAAGAATCATCTCTTCTATTTTTTCCATCGTTATATCGAACCCAGTGAAAAGTCCATTTTGTTTTTTGCTTCCTAGTTCAGTCTTTTCTACCCATCCAAATAGCTCGTCCGTTGAACATCCAGCAAAATCGTCTAGAGTTTTAATATCATTTTCTCCAAGAGCGACAAGCATGTTGGTTGTCATACCGTCAATTTGTGCCAGGTCATCTTGGACTCCCAGCTCTTTTCTTTTTGCATCCTGCTTTTTCCCCTCTTCTTCAATGAATGTTTTCGCTCGCGATTGAATTTCGACAGCTGTATCATCATCAAAACCCTCGATAGAGGAAATTTCTGATGTTTCCACAAAAACAAGATCTTCTATAGATAAGAAGCCCTCTGAAACAAGAAGTTGCGCAATTACTTCGTCAACATCGAGTGCTTGTATGAAAATTTCACTTTTTTCAATAAATTCATTTTGCCTTCTTTCCGACTCCTCAGCCTCAGTCAGTATATCAATATCCCACTTAGTAAGTTGACTTGCGAGTCTCACATTTTGTCCTCGCCTACCGATTGCTAGAGACAGATGGTCATCAGGTACAACAACCTCTATGCGCTCAATCTCCTCATCCAAGACAACTTTTGTTGCTTCCGCAGGGGCAAGTGAACTTATCACAAATGTGGCTATATCGGGGCTCCATTTAACTATATCAATTTTCTCACCTTGTAATTCATTTACAACGGATTGGACTCGGCTTCCCCTCATACCTACGCAGGCACCAACAGGGTCGATCGAATTATCGGATGTATGTACAGCAATTTTAGCTCGGCTTCCAGGATCACGAGCAACAGATATTATTTCTACAATACCATCATATATTTCTGGTACTTCTTGCATGAATAGTTTTGCCATAAAATTATTGCTAGTTCTTGACAGAAAAATTTGCGGTCCTCTGGGTTCACGCCTGACATCTTGGATGTAAGCTAGAACTCTGTCGCCACTTCTAAAGCTTTCTCGAGGTAGTAGCTCATCTCTTCTGATGATTGCTTCGTTTCTGCCAAGATCAACAATGACATTCCCGTATTCGACCCTCTTGACGATTCCTGATATAACCTCATCAATTTTATCTTTAAACTCATCATATTGACGGTCTCTTTCAGCATCTCTGACCTTCTGAAATATAACTTGTTTTGCACTTTGGGCTGCAATTCTTCCAAATTCAATGGGGGGTAGTTCTTCAGAGATGAAGTCACCTATTTCTGCTTCTTTATTTTTTTTTCTAGCTTGTTTTAAATCTATCTCGGTTGCTTTATTTTCAACGACTTCAACAACCTCAAGTAATCTTGCTAAATTTGTTTGTCCAGTTTTAGGATCAATTTCTGCGCGAATTTCATTTTCGCTTCCATAACGTGTTTTCGCTGCTTTTTGAATTGCATCTTCCATCGCAGAGATCACAATATTTTTGTCTATGGACTTATCTCTTGCTACTGCATCAGCAATTTGTAGTAATTCAAGTCTGTTTGCGCTTATTCCTGACTCGGACATATTCACTCTCCAATTTATAATTTCAATAATTTATTACTAAATACTAGTTTAGCCTTGTTAATATTTTGAAAGGGTATTTTCACTTTATTATTTATGTCAGTTGACTTTGCGTCGGTAAGTAGCAGACAGTCCTCCTGAAATCCAAAAATTTCACCCCTATAACTTTTTTTATTTTCAATTTTCTCGATCAATTCTACCTTAATTTCATTTCCAATATTTTGAATAAAGTCTTTCTTCCTAACTAGTATACGATCAATACCGGGTGATGATATTTCAATTCTATAATTATCAGGTAACAATCTATTGGACTCAATCACGGGCATTATTACTCTACTAGCATTCGTGCAATCATTGATATTAAGTTCTCCGGAAATTCTCTCCATCATAATTTGTAATGCCCTTTCGTGACTATTAATCTTTACCTGCACAATCAGATAACCAAGCTCTTTAAGTTCAAACTCGATCAGGGAAGAAATTTTACTTTCTTCCAATGTTTCGTTGTTTATCCGGTGTTCTTCCATTTTTTTACTTAACGTATAAAAACCCAAAAAAAAAGGCTTTTCGAGAAAGCCTAATATTGATGAATTCCTGAATTTATATTAATTATATCTTTACGGCATAAATATTACAAGCTTATTTTTTTGAAAGTTAAGTAGACTGGGTTTTGGTCATTCTTGATAGCTTTCTTTTCGTATTTTGATTGTGTTGATGGGAATGGCTTTTCTGTAAAATCACTACTTCTTTCACATATCCAATCAAACCGATTATCATGCAAAAAATCTAGTAATATTGAGTGTATGTATCCTTTATGGTCGCTTGCGATTAAGAGCTTACCATTTTTTTTAAGTACCCTATGAAATTTATCTATATTATTCGGATTGATTAATCGCCTTTTGTGGTGTCTTCTTTTAGGCCAAGGGTCAGGAAATAATATGTAGATGGATGAGAGATAACAATCTGCCATGGTATCTACAATATTTATAGCGTCATCTGTGCTAATCCTTATATTTTTAATTTGCTTCTGATTAACTTCCTTAATTAAGTTTATTGCACCACTTATAAATGGCTCGGCTCCGATAAACATTTTATTTTTATTATTTAAAGCTTGCCAGAGTAGATGCTCTCCATACCCAAATCCAATCTCAAATTCGATATTGTTTCCATTGGCGATAATCGACTTATCTTCAAGCTTGTACTTCGGAAATAGATTTTTTAAAATATATTGACTATGAGTGTTGAGAGAGCGGCTTTTCTTCCGACCATATAGCTTGGACACGTATGGACTATCATTTTTCATAACTAAGAAAGTTCTGATAAAAGTTTTTCAGCTAAATCTAATTTTTCCCATGAGAATGAACCATCCTGATTAGGAGATCTACCAAAGTGACCATAGCAGCTTGTTTTTGCATATATTGGATTTTTTAGTGATAGGTGATCCACTATTCCTTTTGGAGACAAATCAACAATTTTCATTATCGCGTCAGACAGTTTTTTTGTGTCTATATTAGCACTATTATCCAGTTTTAAATAAAATGACATAGGGTAGGAGAGTCCTATAGCATACGATATTTGAATTTGGCATTTCTTAGCTATTTTTGCGTGCACAATATTTTTAGCAATATATCTAGCCATGTAAGCGGCTGATCTATCAACTTTTGAAGGATCTTTTCCTGAGAATGCACCACCACCATGAGGGGCGGCTCCGCCGTAGGTATCAACAATGATTTTTCTTCCAGTTAGTCCAGCATCACCATCCGGCCCGCCAATGACAAATCTGCCTGTTGGATTAATTATTAGATCCTTATTATTTTTTATCCAACCTTCCGGTAAAGTGGATAAAATAACGTCCACTAGCATGTCTCTCACATAGCTATTTTCTGTGGATTCATTATGTTGGTTCGATACGAGAATTTTATCTGCGCATACAGGGTAATCATTTTCATACAACAGGGTTACCTGACTTTTTGCATCGGGTCCAAGCTCTGGCAAATTGCCTGCTTTTCTCTCAATAGATATTTTTGATAAAATTTGATTTGCAAAATAAAGGGGTGCGGGCATATAGGTATCAGTCTCATCAGTCGCATAACCAAACATTATACCTTGATCACCAGCTCCCTGGTTTTTGTTTTCTGTCTCCACGACTCCTTGGGCAATATCTTCAGACTGCCCATGAATTTTATCAATGATTTCAATCTTTTCCCAATGAAAATTTTCATCTTCATATCCAATCTCACGAATGCAATTTCTTACAAGATCATCAAGATCGATTTTTTCACGAAAATTTATAAGGCTAGTTTCACCTGCCAGCACTACAAGATTAGATGTTACTAATGCTTCAATCCCTGCGCGTGCATTTGGATCAAGATGAATTAAATTGTCCAAAATTCTATCAGATAATTGATCTGCAATTTTATCAGGATGCCCCTCCGAAACAGATTCACTTGTAAATAGGTACGCGTTCTTTGACATATGTGTACTCACCGTTCTTTATTTTTTGAAATTAACTTTTTGTTTGAGTAGTATATTAATAAAAAACAGAGCAACAAAATAGAAAATAGAGGAATATATCCGTATTTTGTATAAAAAGTTATGTCAGTTTTTTGAGGTAATATTGTCTTGTTATAATATTCTGTATTTAATTTTGATTTAATAATTACTCTGCCAAATGGGTCAATTACGCCACTAATGCCAGTATTTGCGACTCTTACAACTGGTAAACCTCGTTCAACTGCCCTCAGGATTGACATGCTAAAATGTTGATATGGGCCCGAGCTTCTGCCAAACCATGCGTCGTTTGTCACATTCAGTATAAAATTTGTTTTTTGATTATAACTATGAAGAAATTCTGAAAATATAATTTCATAACATATAAGCACATGAGGTATGATCAAGTCATCATCCAAAACTGTCATACCTCCTTGACCATTTGAGAAATTCCCAGATAATTGTTCAAAATTCAGAAACCCTAATTTTGATAGGAGGTGACTAAATGGCAAATATTCGCCAAAAGGCACTAACTTATTTTTGTCATACTTACCAATTATTTTATTTCTCCAATCAATCATAAATAAGCTGTTATAAATTGATTGGTTATTTACTGCGCCACCTTCTCGCCGCAGAGAGCCCACTAGGAGGTAGTCTTTTGATGACATATTTTTTGCTAAATCAGAAGTTATTTGTAAATTTTCATTAATTAAATAGGGTGTGGCCGTTTCAGGCCATATAAAGTATCTCTTGCCCAAGGTTGCTTCTTTATTATTTAACATTTCATTTGTAGCAGATATTAGTTTGTTTAAATTGACTTGGGCCAATTCTCTATCCCATTTATCTGTCTGTTTTATGTTTGGCTGGATTATATTAATTTCAATATTACCAGTTTTGCCTTCTGATAACCCAGGCCTTGATAGTCCAAAGGTTATAATTCCAAGTAATACGAATAAACTTGTAAGCAATGATGTGTATTTTAACTCAGGCGATTTATTCAATATCAATATTAAGGGCAAAGAAAATATTATTACTGTAAGCGTTGTTAAAAACAGTTCACCAAAAATAGAAATAATTTGTAGAATAGTATTAATGTAAATGAGAGAATGGCCAATTTGTGCCCAAGGGAAATCAGTGATGCTTATCCTAAGATATTCGGAAATTGTCCATGCAATTGCAACAATAAATATTCTCGTTATATTTCTTGGGTAAAAAAAAGCTAATAATAAAGTGGATAAACCATAAAATACAGATAGTGCTAATGGGACAAATAACAAGCTTGGCAGTAATAGAAGATAGTAAACTTCAATTTCAATTAACAGCGCAATATTAATCCAATAGAGGCTAAAGAAATAAAAACCATAACCAAAAGACATGCCCAATAAGAAACATTTTATGAAAAATATTTTTCTTGAATGAAAATTTTTTTCATCATTAAGAGCATCAAAATTAAATATATAAATTGGTATTGTAAAAAATAGGACCACAAAAAAGTTTATAGGCTCGAGAGATAACACTGAAAGTGAGCCCATCAAAAAATTGATTAGGCATTTTCTTGGAAAGCTTAGATTATTTGGTTTTATTAAATTAAAATCCATTAATTTAAGTATAAATTATTTATGCAATAAATAGGGGTTTTTGTAACCAAGATTACTCATAATATTTATCTCAATTTCTTCCATTTCAATGGCATTTGTGTCATTCTCATGATCGAAATCTAATAAATGTAGAATACCGTGTATTATAAGATGGCTTAAATGCTCATCGAGATTTTTTCTTTGTTGAACAAGTTCAGCTGATATATATTCGTACGATAGAACTATGTCACCCAGATGAGGCTTTTCTGATTTAAATGATAAGATGTTTGTAGCTTTGTCTATATTTCTAAATTTTTTATTGAGCGCAGCTATGTTTTTATTTGATGTGAGCAATATGCTTAATTCGTCATATTGAGTATTATTAACATAAATTAATGTCTGTTCGGTAGCCTTCTCAATGACTGAATATATTTCAGAATGTTTCTCCCACTCATCAAAATCAATAATAATATCAGGCACTAGTTCATTTTTTGAGTATTTTTTCATACGCGTTTATTATTTTTTTTACTAGTGAGTGTCTTACGACATCATCCGAGCTGAATTTAATTTGTTTTGTTTGACTCATATTCTTTGTAACTTGGATTGCTTCAAGCAAACCAGATTTCTCGCTAGCTGGTAAATCAATCTGTGTTGGATCTCCAGTAATAACCATCTTGCTATTGATGCCAAGTCGTGTAAGGAACATTTTCATTTGAATTGAATTGCAATTTTGTGCCTCATCTAAAATTATAAATGCATTTTCGAGCGTTCTACCCCGCATGAATGCGAGGGGGGCAATTTCAATTATGTTATTATCTAGCCCCTTTTGAACTTTATTTGCTGGAAGGCAGTCATACAATGCATCATATAGTGGACGTAGGTAAGGATCTATTTTTTCTTTTAAGTCTCCAGGTAAAAAACCAAGTTTTTCTCCAGCTTCAACAGCTGGTCTTGATAGGATAATTCTATCCACCAATCCAGCCTCCAAAAAATATGCAGCAGCTGCAACAGCAAGGTATGTTTTTCCAGTTCCTGCGGGGCCAATACCAAATGTTAAAGGATTGTTATAAATCGAATTTATATATTTATCTTGATTTAATGATCTCGGAAGTATCGTTTTAATTTTTGTTTTTATAATACTTTTCTCTGACTTTTTTTGGTCAGATTTAATATTTTTAACTCTTATAGAACCCGAAACTTCGTCAATATTATTGTTCACACCCAAATTATCTCTTTCGACCATATCAAGAATAATACTCTCTGCTATATTTAAATTTGATTTGTCACCTGAGATTTGTATTGTATTTCCGTGAGGTATGATCTCAACTGACACTTCCTTTTCTATTAATCTTAAATTTTCATCATTTTTACCAAAAATATTAACCAATTTACTTGAGTCATTAATTACAATATTCATACAAGAGTTTGATACTCGGTTAACGGTTAGGCTCTGTTTACTCTTAGCTGTTTTCAATTAACTCACCGCTTAGATTATTAATTTTCACAGAATTTATTTTAATATCAGCAAATTCTCCTATTTTATATACTTTTCTAATATCTTCAAAAAAAACTGATTGTAAATGAGGAGTTCTGCCAACCAACTGACATCCCTCTTTCCCAACCTTTTCAATTAATATTTTCACAATTTTACCAATAAACTGATTATTAAATTGGAATTGTTGCTCTTTCAAAAGACCCTGAAGTCGTTCTAGTCTTTCAGATTTTGTAGCTTGAGGGATCTGCGCTTCATAGTCAGCAGATGGTGTGCCGGGCCTTGGAGAATAATTAAATGAAAAGGCCTGCGCAAATTCAATGGTTTTTACAAGAGCCAAGGTGTCTTCAAAGTCCTTATCTGTTTCACCCGGAAATCCCACAATAAAATCTGATGAGATTGCTATTCCTTTTTTTGCCGAGCGAATTTTATCAATTATATCTATATACTTTTCAACATTATGCTTTCTGTTCATTGACTTTAATATCTTATTTGACCCCGATTGTATTGGCAGATGCATATAAGGCATTAATTTTTCAATATCCCTATGTGCACAAATTAATTCGTCATTAACATCATTAGGATGATTGGTTGTGTATCTTAATCTTTCTATTCCGGATATTTTAGATAATTCATAAATTAAGCGAGCCAAGTTTGAAGAACCATTTGTTAAACTCTCTCCGTGGTAGGCATTCACATTTTGGCCCAGTAATGTCAATTCAACAACGCCCTGATCAACAAGTGACTTTGCCTCCTCAATTAATTCCGCTGTAGTTCTCGAATACTCTGCGCCTCTTGTGTACGGCACAACGCAAAAAGTACAAAATTTATCACAACCCTCTTGTATTGTTAAAAAGGCAGTAGGCTTCTTTTCGAGCCTTTTTCTTCTTGCAAGCAAATTAAACTTATTTTCAATTGGAAAGTCTGTTTCGATAATCTTCTTCTTTTTATCCAATTTAGATACTAATTCAGGAAGCTTATGGTAAGTTTGTGGACCTATGACCATATCAACATCAGGCATTCTCCGAATAATCTCACTGTCTTCCGCTTGCGCCACACAACCAGCAACTACAATCTTTTTTGTATTATTTTGTTTTTTTAATCTGCCAATGTCAGAATATAATTTCTCAGCTGCCTTTTCTCTTATATGACAAGTGTTGAATATGACCAGGTCACTTTCATTAGAGTCTTTTGTTTCAGTGATACCCTTCTTGTCCAGAGCTTCTAATATTCTTTCTGAGTCATAAACATTCATCTGGCAACCATATGTTTTGATGTATACCTTTTTCACAGTTATTACACTCCTCTGTTAAGAGATTGTAGAAATCCATCTCTCACAATATCTTCACATTCACTTGCAATATCTTTTCTAGATTTTTTTTCGGATATGTCAATTCTATTATGGAAAGTTACTTCTACCTCAAATGAGCCCGAACGGATCATATTATATATGTGGTTCAGTAAATTCATATCCCCATACCATGCGATAAGCATGCGCTCAATTCTAGTCATACTCAACCCGTTGTATTTAGTGTAAGCAATTGATATTGGTTGGATATTAAATTTACTTACTTCTGAAAGTTCGCACAATATAAATATGGATGATTTAAATGGAAGTACCCTATTCCCATCACTTGATGTTCCTTCAGGGAATAGAACAACATTTTGATTATTAGTTATTCTATCTTGTATTTCATTTGCTGTTTTAGCAAGCTCCTTATTGTTATTTCTATTTATAAATATTGTCCTTTGAAGTTTTGCCAACCAACTTATGAGAGGCCATCTAGATACTTCGCTCTTCGATACAAAGGATGTTTTAATGATGGAACTTATTATAAGTATATCTATCCATGAGGCATGGTTTGAGACAATTAGTGATCCATCCCCACCGAAACTTCCTTTCACAACAATTTTTATTGACAGTAATTTTAAAATGATACTGTGGTAAATCATTGGGATTATTTTTGAGAGTGGTTTTTGAAATATATGCAGTAATACTTGAACTGGAAGTAACAAAATAGTTATAAAAATAATGAGAAAAATAATCAAATAGCTCTTAAGAAATGACATAATTAATTACTTCTTATTATTTATTTTTTTTTACAGCATAGATTTCAAGACGGTGGTTTATAATATTATAGCCCAATTTATTAGCAATTTTCTCTTGTAGTTTTTCAATTTCTTCATCCTGAAATTCAATCACCTTTCCTGTATCAATATCAATCAAATGGTCATGGTGATCTTTATGAACTGTTTCATAGCGTGATTTTCCATCTTTAAACTCATGCTTTTCTAATATACCGTTATTGCTAAAGAGTTTAAGCGTACGATATATTGTAGCAAGTGAAATGCTATTGTTTATCGCATTTGATCTTTTGTATAATTCTTCCGCATCCGGATGGTCATGAGATGATGATAGTACTTGAGCAATAACTTTACGCTGCTCTGTCATTCTCAAGCCTTTTTGTATGCATTTTTGTTCAATTCTATTTACAACCATCTTATTTTGGTTATTTCTGTATTTACCATCACTCTAATATAACATCAATTTTTGGTGTTGACCATTTGATATAATGCTGCATCAATCATCGTTTCGTTATATTTATAGTATGACTGTCTGGTATTAATTTTTTTAAAGCCATTTTTTTCGTAGAGATTAATCGCGTGAATATTATTCACAGCAACCTCTAAGTAAATATTTGTAATACCCATAGCTTTCAGTAAAGAAAGCGTGTTACGCAACAAAAATGATCCAAAACCTTTTTTTCGACTTTTGATATCAATAACCATCATAATGATATCACAGTCTCTATCAGATATGGTTCCTGCAACAAAACCCACTGTGCCTTTCTTGTCTTTTAGTATGTATAAAATTGAATTTTTATTTTCTATTAAATTTAAAAAAAATTTTTTATCCCAACATTTATGATATCCACCCCTCATTATTTCTACGATATTTTCAATATCATTAGTGCTAGCGGAATTAAAATGCATGCCCACATTATTCATAAATATCCCTTTTTTTATACTTCACAAAATTTGGCGTTTTAATATACTTTGCTTCAATATTATTGGAAATGATTGATTTTGACTCACAAATTTTACCTAAATTATTATCTGGGATTTTATAATTACTTGTAAGATTTTTAACACTTAAATTGTTTTTAATAAGATAATTCAGGAATTCATTTCCAGTCTCAATTATATTGGACTTAATTTTATCAATTTTATTTAAAACCTCATCTGCGTGGAGTAGTATTGGATCAAGCTGATCAGGCATATTCTGATTAAATTCTTTGTAGTAAAAATTGTTATTTGTCGAATGCGTTATAACTATAAAGGCATTAGAAATAGGTGAATATTGATAAGTTTCTGCAATTAGCTCATGCTGTGTTATGCCATATGTATCAATGTTATTCACTAAAGATATACTTTTTGCGACTGCCAGACCTGTTCTTATGTTAGTATAGTTTCCCGGTCCAGTGACACAAATCACTTTTTTAATATCTAAATAATTAAAAGTGCTCTTGCTAATAAGTAACTCAAGAGCTGGGACTATGCTTTCGCTATGTAATTGATTGCAATCAAGATTTATTTTTTCGAAAGTTTTAGGCTTCTCTTCCGATATTAATGCAATTATTGAGTTGTTTGAGACAACATCAATTAGCAGGGTAATCATAGTAAATTATATAGCTTCAACTTCCATTACTTCAGGGATGTAATGTTTGAGTAAATTCTCAATACCATTTTTTAAAGTCATGGTGGAACTTGGGCATCCAGCACAAGCACCTTGCAAGTTTAAGTAAACAGTCCCTGATTTAAATCCTTGAAAAGTGATGTCACCGCCATCGTGTGCCACAGCCGGGCGAACTCTAGTTTGTATGAGATCTTTTATTTTATCAACTGTTTCGCTATCTTTGGGGTCAAAAAATTCCTCTTGTTTATCTTGACTAACCCCAACGATTAAAGGTTTTTCTGATAGAAAGTGATCCATAATTTCACCAAGTATAATCGGCTTCAGTTGTGGCCATTCATATGCAGTTTTTGTCACCGTAATAAAATCATCAGAGAAGAAAACACCAGATACTCCGTCAATTGAGAATATCTTTGCCGCAAGAGGGGATTCTTCAGCCTCTATTGGATTTTTGTACTCCCTAGTTGATCCAGGAAGAACATCACAACCAGGTATAAACTTCAGAGTATTTGGGTTTGGTGTTGATACGGTTTCGATAAACATTATTAAAATCCTTCCATCTTTAATTTAAATACTAAATATTTACAATTCAAGCCTTATATTTTTGCTGACTTCTTCACCTAATTTGCTGTTAATTCTAGAATAGCGTCTTTGGTGATTTGTCCAGGTATGATTGTTATTGGGATAGGGAAATTTGACGCTCTTGATCCTGTAAATTGTGACACAAGTGGTCCAGGGTTTATGCTATCTGTAGCAGCAGCTAATACAAGAAGTGATATGGATCCATCTTCATTTATAAAATCAATAATTTCTGTGGTTGGTTGCCCAAACCTCACAACTAGTTCTGGAACTAAACCAGTGTCTGCATTCACATTTTCGGAATATGTTTTTAGTATTTCCCTAGCGTTTTCTTCGGCCTCTTGTTTCATAATGGCTTCAACTCCATAAACATTTTTGAAGTCAGATGTGTTTACCACTCTTAGCAAAGTTATTTTTCCTTTTGTCTGCATAGCCCTTCTAGACGCATAACTGATTGCTCTATGACATTCTGAAGTGTCGTCTACAACAACTAAAAATTTTCTTATTTTTTTAGACATCTAATTTAATAAAATATGAATTCAATGCCAATATTATAAGCATAAATTTATGCTATACCTATTATTTTTTTTGTCTCTTCTAAAACAGGCTGCGCGATTGCTTTAGCTTTTTCAGCTCCATCTTTGAGTATATTTCCGAGGTACTCTTTTTCCTTAATTATCTTATTCATTTCATTACCAATCGGACAAATTTTTTGAACTAATAGATCGGTAAGGGCCTCCTTTAGATAGGAGAATTGCTTCCCAGAAAACTCGGAAAGTACATCCTCTTTACTTTGGCCACTAATTCCTGCGTATATTGATAATAAATTGATTAATTCATAACGATCCTTAATTTCTAACATCTTTTCAGGTATGGCCTCAGAGTCTGTTTTGGCTTTTTTTATCTTATTAGAAATTTGATCTGCAGTATCCAACAAATTTATTCTTGTCATATCAGATAATTCTGAACTCGACATTTTTTTCTGGCCATCTCTCAATGACATTACTCGAGTTACAGGTCCAGTTATCATCGGCTCTGGTAATACAAAGAACTCTTCTTTTGCAGTAATTTCAAGAATCCTATCATGAAAATCAATATTAAATTTTTGTGCAATATCTCGGGATAGCTCAATGTGCTGCTTTTGATCCTCCCCTACAGGGACATGGGTAGCTTTGTAGGCAAGTATATCGGCCGCCATTAATATCGGGTAAGTGTACAAACCAACAGACATTTTTTCCTTATTTTTCCCTGCCTTTTCTTTGAATTGAGTCATCCTATTCAACCAGCCAACTCTGGCGACACAATTTAAAAGCCAAGATAGTTCAGCGTGTTCTTGTACACTGCTTTGATTAAAGATAATACTTTTCTTCGGATCTAGCCCTGAGGCTATGAATCCTGCAGTTATTTCGTGAATATTTCGTTTTAACTTCTCGGGATGTTGCCATACTGTAATTGAGTGCAAGTCAACAACACAATAAATGCATTGATTTGCATCTTGTAATTCAACAAAATTTATAATTGCACCAAGGTAATTACCTAAATGTAGATTTCCTGATGGTTGTATACCTGAAAAAACTCTCATCACTCTATCGCATATATCTAAAAAAGGACTTTAATTCAATAATTTTGAGTAATTGGCAAATTATTCCATAAAAAATTATTCCAATGATAATGTAGCATAAAAGTATTAAAAAATTGACAATATACCCTTCTGAAAATTGTAAAATTGATGAACTTTTTTCAATTAAAAACAGGATAAGTATCATGATTGTAGAAGCTATGATAATTTTTATTATACGATTTAATAATCTTGTATTAAAAATGAAGTATTTTTTTGCAGCAGATTCTCGGTAAAGTAAAATGAGATTTATCCATGAGGAAATAGTTGTGGCGATTGCAATTCCCAAATAACCTAAATATTGGAATAGTGCTAACGAGATAAATATATTTGTGAGGACAGTAAAGCCCGCGAAGATCATTGGAGACCTTGTATTTTCTCTTGAAAAAAACATCACTTGAAAAATTTTAACACAAACAAAGGCGGGTAATCCCATGGCAAAAACAATTAGCGCACGTGAGGTTGCAATTGTATCTGTATTTGTAAAGAAAGCGCGCTCAAATAAAACCATTATAATTTCTTGAGATAAAAAAATAAGTCCAAACGCAGCTGGAGTTGCAAGAAGGAGTGATATTTCAAGTGATTTTTCTTGAATGAGATCAATATTTTTTGAATTTTTTTGTGCAATTTCTTTTGATAGCTCTGGAAGAAGTATAATCCCCATTGAGATACCAATCATAGCTAGTGGGAGCTGGTATATCCTATCTGCGTAATACAAATAAGACACAGCTTTGTCTTCAAATGATGCTATAATACTTCCAATGAGGATATTTATTTGAATAATTCCACCAGCCCCAATCGCAGGGAAGCTTAAAATCATAAATTTCTTTATACTATTGGAAATTTTTGGAAGTTTTATTTTTGGAAAGAAATCATGTTTTTTACATCCATAAACACACAGAGCTAACTGTAAAACACCTGAGATTAAGAAACTTACCATTAATAAAAGAGCTGCGGCCCGAGTATTTTGTATTTCCATTGTCTGCACATGGAATAAAGCAATTATCATTGAAATATTTACGAATATTGGCATTGATGCTGCGAGCAGGTACTTCCCTAGTGAATTCAGGACCCCGCAGAGGAGTGTCACAAGAGATATAAAAAAAAGATATGGGAAGGAAATACGAGCTAAATCAACAACTAAATCTATTTTTTTTGGATCTTGTAAAAATCCGGGAGCTAGTATAAATACCAAAGCAGGCATTAGTATTTCAAATATACTTACAATTAGCAGTAAGGACCAGAATAAGAAGTTAAAAATCTCACTAAAAAAAATATTTGCTTCGTTTTTATTGGATAGTTTTTTAGAAAACATTGGTATAAAGGACATATTTAGTGCGCCTTCCGCCATAATTCTTCTAAAAATATTTGGAAACTTTAGAGCGATAAAAAAGGCATCAGCAATACTTCCCGCACCAAATGTTGCTGCAATTAGTATATCCCTGATAAATCCGAGTAATCTGCTTATGAGCGTCATACCGGAAACTCGGAATAATGGTTTGATTAAATTCATAAAATTAGGTTACGTATTTTCTTCCATTGAAGATAACAACATACTTTTTATTAATAAAAGCTTTTCAGGCGTATAAATTTTTTCTCCAAAAAGATTTGTTATGTAAAAGATATCATTTGCTTTTTCTCCAAATGTAACAATGTGTGCCGATTTAATATTGATGTTTGTTTCTTTCAATGTGTTGGCAATTTGATAAAGTAATCCGGGTCTATCCCTTCCTTCAATTTCAATAACAGTTGAGTTATTTGAAAATTCATTTGTTATATTAACTTCATTTCTGACTTTAAATGTTTTTTCATAGCGAATTTTTGTAAATTTCTTTGATATCTCTCTATCTAGTGATAACTCACCGCTTAGGCTTTTTTTTATGCAATCTGAAATTCTTATGATTCTTCTTTCTTCATCTTGATCTTGGAAATCTCGACTGACAGATATGGTATCAATAGCTATTCCATCAATTGTAGTTTCTATCTGGGCATCAATTATGTTCGCATCATATAGTGAGCACGCGCCTGCTAATGTTTCTAATAGATTAGGATAGTCAGGTCCAATAAGTGTGATCGTTGTTGTATTATTATTGGTATTTTTTTTACTGTAAATCTCTAGAGATATATTTTTTGAGTCTTTATCTTTTAAGATCTTCGCATGCTCGATTTGTTGTTCAATCGATGTTGTAAGCCAGTAGTTATTGCTAAATCTATGAACGTATGAATTTATAAGTAGTTTTGGCCAGTCAGATAACTTTTCTTTAAATTTATCTTGAGCTTTGATGCAGTTATTTTCATTTTCAATAGATTTATTTTTATCTCCACTTAAATAATTTGATGTCTCATTATAGAGGGTCCTGAGGAGACCACTCTTCCAGGCATTCCAAATACTTGGACCAACTGACATTATATCTGCAACGGTTAATGCCAAAAGGTAATCTAAATTTTTCTGATTTTTTACGATGCTAGCAAAATCTACTATTGTTTTTGGGTCATATAAATCTCTTTTTTGTGCTACATCACTCATAACCAAATGATTTTTCACGAGCCATGCTGTCTGAGATACCTCATTTTTTTTCATTCCGATTCTATTACATAATTTTTCTGTTATTTGAGATCCTAGAATACTATGATCTTGCTTCCTTCCCTTACCAATATCATGGAGAAAAGCGGAGAGAAGCAGGACTTTTTTGTTATCAAGTTTAGCGTTAAAATTAGAGGTAAATGGATGAGGTTGACTCAGGGTATTATTAATTATTTTACTCATGAAGCCAACAGTTTTTAGAAGGTGTTCGTCTACAGTATAATTGTGGTAGAGGTTAAAAAGAGACATTCCTTCAACTCTAGCGAAATCAGGCAAAAATTTTGCAAGAACCCCAGCATCGTTCATGTTTCTCAGTATCGTCTCAGGTTCTCTCGAATTTGAAAATAGGTCTAAAAAAATTTTATTTGCGGGCTTACTATTTCGTAAATCATTATCAATAATCTTGAGTGAACGATTAATGGATTGAATTATCTCTGGGCTGAGTAATACATTATCGTGGTCGGCTATGATGAAGAGTCTGATCAAATCTAATTTATTCTTATTGAAGCTAAAATTATCTTTTGTATGGAGCCTGCCTTTCTTTATATAAAAATTTGTCTCTGTCTTGTCTTTTTTTCGAAAAGACAAAAGATTGTCCAGAACTTCATAAACGGCTGGATCTTTTTTTATAGATTTTTCCTCAAGAGAAGCACAAACTATTCTTGTTAAATTTCCTACTTCCTTTGCGGTCATAAAATAATGCTTCATGAAACGTTCCACATCCTTTTGACCAGGTCTCTTGGCGTATCCCAACCTTGATGCAAGTTCGAGTTGTTTATCAAAGGTCAGAACTTCGTTATCTCTATTTGAGATAAAATGTAAGTGACATCTTACAACCCAAAGAAAGTCTTCTGCTTTTTTGAAGCTATTTAATTCTGATGAGGTGAGAAATTGATCATTTTTTGTTAAATCATCGAGAGCCTGGGTTCTAAAAAGATATTTACCAATCCAAAAGAGTGTATGCAAGTCTCTCAGCCCTCCTTTACTTTCTTTTACATTGGGCTCAACAAGGAAGCGCGATGCGCCATATGTACTATGTCTTTTATCTCTCTCATCTAACTTCATCTCAATAAATTCATCAGCTGTCTTGGCAACAATTTCGGTGTTAAACCTTTTAACTAATTTTTCATATAAATCCTTGTACCCATGCACGTACCTTGCTTCTAAAATTGATGTTCTTATGGTGAGGTCAGATTTTGAGAGCTCAAGACATTGATCTAAATTTCTTGTTGCATGACCAACCTTAAAGCCAAGGTCCCAAAGGATATATAGCATGTATTCAATAACGGATTCTGTCCAGCTATTAAGTTTATTCGAGTGCAGGAAGAGCAGATCAATATCTGAAAAAGGAGCAAGCGTTCCTCTACCATAGCCACCAACAGCGACCAGGCATATTCTATCAATATCCTTTTGGTCCTCTGGTAAATATACATTTTGGGTTATAAATTCATAAATTATTTTTATGAGCTTATCTTGGAACTCTGATATACTTCGCGCTGTTCGAATACCATTCCCATGGCTCATTAGTGAGCTTTCAGCTTTTTTTCTCGCTGATTCTATTGTATCGGATAATAGGGCAACAAAACCCTCACGGTTCTTTGAGACATTACCTTTATTTTTTGATAAAATCTTGCTGATAAATAAAGCAAGTGACTTTGGATTTATTAATATATCTATGTCTTTGTCCATATTCGATTACTTATAGTTGTTTAAAAACATATATCTCTAGATAACGCTCTAACATCCGAGCGCTTAATAATCATACCTTGGTGTAGCTTATCATTGTCTAATTTCATCTGATGTGATGGACCTCATGTTTTCATATAGTGAATTTATCTACAAATCTTTTCTCAATCAGCTCACGAGGCATCACAATAAAAACATCGATTGTGCCAAACTGCTTATCAATTACCGCCCCATCTCCAACGTAAGCCCCTAACCTCAAATAACCCTTTATCAGCGGAGGCATAATTTTTAAAGCTTCTTTCTTATCAATCTCTTCTTTTTTCATCATATTCATATTTACGTATCTATTTTTTTTTGCACTAACACGCCATTCCTCAGGCGCTAATGCGTAATGATGAAGGAAGCTTAATGCCATATCAATTTGCTCAGGTTTTGTCGCTTGAAAGCTTGCGCAACCGATCATAACATCAAAATTATTCTCCAATATGTATTTCCAAACACCCTGCCAAAGTAGCTCAATCGTTGATTTTTTACGATATGAACTTAGTACACATGAGCGCCCAAGCTCCAGAAATTTTCTTTGTTTATGCTTTTCAATAAGCGGTTTTATATCGTACTCATCTTGGCTGTAAAATCCTTTATTAGACTCTGCATCTCTCTGAGGGAGTAGTCTGTAAGTACCCACAACATTTTCTTTCTTTTTTCCTATTAATAATATGCCTCTCTTTTTGTTTGATTTATCAATAACAAGCATGTGTTGGCAAATTTTATCATAGGTATCTCTATCTCTTCGTGTAAATCTTGTTAGTATGCTGGGGTGCGCGGATAACTCTTTGTAGAATACTTTAAATCTTAATTGTTGAGCTGCTTTTATCTCATTTTTTGTTTTTGCCAATCTCGCGTCCAAATCTATATGCTGTGGCTCTTTGGTTATTCTCTTTCGAAGACTTAAAATTTTATTTTTATTATGGGAATTATATTCTTTAATTTTTTGAGTTATCTTCGACATATGAGTGGGTATAAAATTATATTATTCTAATTATTTATTTTTTTTTCAGCCTGATCCCAAAATATTTTTGCAACATCAATGCCGCTCAGTTGGAGAATTTCTCTAATTCCAGTTGGAGAAGTGACATTAATCTCAGTTATAAGATTATCAATTATGTCTATTCCGGCAAAAAATAAGCCAAAGTCTTTTAAGTCTTGCGAGATGGCATTGCATATTTTAGCATCTCCCTCTGTTATTTCAGTTTTAGCAGGTAGCCCCCCAACATGCATATTTGATCTAATTTCCCCATCTTGTGGTAGCCGATTTATCGCCCCTACAATTTCCCCATCAATGAGAATTATTCTCTTATCACCCTCTTTGACTTTTGGAATGAACTGTTGAATTATAAAAGGCTCATTATTCAATCCCATAAAATTTTCAATTATTGATCCGAAGTTTCTATCAGTATCATCAGAATAAAAAACATTGGCCCCGCCATTACCATATAGTGGTTTTATTATTATTTTTTTATATTCATCTCGAAATTTTATTATTTCACTAATGTTTCGGGTGATCAGTGTGTGTGGCATAAATTCCATATATTTATTTACAAAAATCTTTTCAGGACAGTTTCGTACATAAAATGGATTATTCAAAATTAGAGTTTTGTCCTGAATTGTTTCTAATAGATGGGTAGCGGTTATGTAACTCATATCAAAAGGTGGATCTTGCCTCATCAGCACAATGTCGTATTCATCAAGCAACACAGATCTCGGATGGTTTAATTCCTCTATTCTATCAGGGCTATGGTAAGCTTTTATTTGCTGTGCTTTCGTAGATAATATTCCATCATTTAGAGTCAGCATATCTGGGGTGTATATATCTATATCGTAACCCCTTTCCTGTGCTTCCAAAAGAAGGGCGAAAGTGCTATCACCAGCCAGATTTAGTCTCTCTATTGGGTCCATTTGTACTATGATTTTCATATTGTGTTGTTATATGTTTATTTTTTTTTAAAAATCAAAAATATTATTTAGTTTTTTTTGATTTGAGACATAGATCATACACCATTTTTTTTGGAAGGTTATATTTCACATGAATCATATTTGTAATTTGTTTCACAGGCAAATCATTTATTAGTTTTTTTATGTCATTTTCTACTTCAATAAAATCAACATTATTTGTAATTAATTCTGAGGTATTAAAAAGTATGACCATTTCCCCTTTTATGGGTTTTTCATTTATTTCGGAGAGAATATTACTAATTTTATTTGTAATAACCTCCTCAAATAACTTCGTCATTTCCCGAGTTATTACAATCTCAATATCACCAAAATAATTTTGTATCTCATTCAAAGTTTTGTGGATTTTTTTCGCGCTCTCGAAGATGACAACTGTTGCATCTAGTTTTTTTATTTTCTGGAGCTCATGCTTCCTTTTTGATGCAGTACTTGGAAGAAATCCTAAAAAATAGATCTTATCTGTTGGTAATCCTGATATGATTACTGATGAAGTCAATGCAGATGGTCCCGGTATTGTGTATATTGGTATTTTTTTTTGCCTGCATAATTTAACTAATTTATATCCTGGGTCTGATATGAGGGGTGTTCCTGCATCAGAAATTAATGCTACCGACTCACCATCCATCAGTTTACTCAGAATTTCATTGCGGGATAATTCGCTGCTAAAATCATTGTATATGAATAGCTGTTTATTGATTTGATAATAGTTGAGAAGTTTCTTTGATACACGAGTATCTTCACAATAAATCATGTCAACGGAGTTTAAAATTCTTACAGCACGATACGATGTATCTTCAAGGTTTCCAATTGGTGTTGAAACTAGATATAGTCCTTGGGTAATTTCCATTTTTCACTATTTCCATTATTTTTAGTCCGCTAAACTTGATATTATGCTATCGCAAACAAGGGATCCTTTTCTCGTTACTTTTATATTTTCTTCCGTTTCATCTTTCTTCAAATATCCATTTGATATCAGTAATTTTATATTATCCATATTCAATTTACCACCTAACTTTTCGTACTTATTGATGTTCAAACCATCCCTTGTTCGCATCGACATTACAATATATTCGTCTTGGTTCTGTTCATCTGTTAGAACACTGTTTTCGATCATAGAATGTCCATAATTTCTTATCCTCTGACCCCAATTATATGGATCATATTCGTTAATTATAGACCTTCTTTTTTTATTTTTCCCTTTCACTCGTGAGTGTGCACCTGGACCAATGCCTATCCATTCGCCGCAATTCCAATAATTTAAATTGTGCTTGCACTCGAATCCTCTTTTTGAAAAATTTGATATTTCATATTTTTTCAGAGAGAATTTGTGACAAATCTCTTCAGTAATTTGATATAGCTCATTCGAGAGTGACTCATTCGGTAAATTAATTTTTCCAGATTTATATAACTTCTCATATATAGTATTCGGTTCAATTGTTAGCTGGTATAGAGACAAGTGCTGTGTTTGTAGAGAGAGGGCTCTCTCCAATTCCAATTTCCATGCCTTTTCATTCTGACCAGGTCGCGCGTAGATTAAGTCTATAGAAACTGACTCAAAGTATTTTTGTGCGATACCAATTGCCTCAATTGCCAGCTCAGCTGTATGAGTTCTGCCAAGATTTTTTAAATCATCGTTATCTAATGATTGAACACCAATCGATATTCTATTTACGCCGATATTTGAGTAATCTCTGAATTTCTGTAACTCCACACTAGTAGGATTAGCTTCCATCGTGATTTCAGTATCATTCTCAATATTGCATCGGCTAAATAGGTGAGCTAAAATTCTCTCAATAATACTAGGATCCATTAAGGATGGTGTTCCTCCTCCAAAAAAAATAGATGAAATTTTTTTGTTATCTATGTATTTACTATGATAATCTATTTCTTTTTCTATAAGCTCTAGGAACTCTTCTTGATCAATTTTTTTATCTGCTACATGACTGTTGAAATCACAATATGGACACTTAGACAGACAATAGGGCCAATGGATATAAATACTTAATTCGGACATCATTCATTTTTTTTCCTGAGATAAATAACTAACAAATTTTGCAAAAGCTTTTGCTCTATGAGATAATCCAATTTTTTTTGGTGTCCATGAGTGTTTCTCACCCGATGTTATTTCCCCAAATGTTTTGTTCATATTAAGTGGCTCGAATATTGCATCATAACCAAAACCATATTTACCACGCGGTGGCCAAACTACTCGTCCTTCAACTTTGCCCACGAAAAAAAAATATTCGCCATTTGGATAAAAAAGACATAATGCACACACAAATCTTGCTGTTCTTTCTGCAATTGGTATTTTTTTTTCATCCAATAATCTTGTGACTTCACGCATTGCAAAGTCAAAGTCTCTATTTGGTCCTGCCCATCTTGCAGAGTATATACCCGGCTGTTTATCCAATGCATCAATTTCAATACCAGAGTCATCGGACAAAGAAATTAAATTGGACAAATTGGATGCAGATTTTGCTTTAATTAGCGCGTTCTCCTCAAATGTTTGACCATCTTCAACCGGCTCGGGCAGTTTTAATTCTTTAGATGATGATATATCTATTTTTAATAATCCGAGAAGTTCACGAAATTCAGATATTTTGCCCTCATTATGACTAGCAATTAGTAGTTTATCTTGATGCAGGTCATACATTTTTATGTAATTGCCTTTTTTTGAGCTTCGAAAACTTTCTGGGAATTTATTCTGACCAAATCTAACATCTGATTCAAATCTTCAACTTTAAAAGTTTGCTCTTCACCAGTTGACTGAACTTCAATTAACTCAAAATCACTTGTGAATACAAAATTTGCATCTACTTCAGCTGCTGAGTCTTCTTCATAATCAAGATCAATGAGTACCTCTCCATTCAAAATACCGCAGGATATAGCCGCAATCTGTTTTTTTATTGGGCTACTATTTATCATCCCGTGCCTCATCATCTTTTCTACGCAAAATTTTAGCGACAGCCAAGCGCCTGTTACAGATGCAGTTCTTGTACCTCCATCAGCTTCTATAACATCACAATCAATAATAATTTGTTTTTCAGGAATTCTCTCTAAATCCATGCAAGCCCTCAGGCTTCTACCAATGAGCCTTTGGATTTCTTGGGTGCGTCCTGTTTGCTTACCAGACTTTGACTCTCTCGGCATTCTCTGATTTGTTGATCTTGGTAGCATACCATATTCAGCTGTGATCCAGCCTTTTCCTGAATTTTTTAGCCAAAATGGAACTCTGTTCTCAATTGAAGCTGTGCATATAACACGTGTCTTACCGATCTCAATCATACAGGAGCCGTCAGCATTTTCTATTACACCTGGCGTTATTTTTATTGGCCGAATTGCCGTTGATTCCCTCTTATTTGTTCTCATGTATATCTCTTGATTTTATGTTATTTTTTTTACTAATATAAGGTATAAAAATGAAGAATTAAAATAGAAAAAGAATAATAAGGAAAATGACTATTAAGAATTCAGATCTATTTCATCTCGACGATAGGTCTAGGGAAATCTTTAAGAGAATTGTTGAAGAGTATTTGGCTAAGGGTTTTCCAATTGGATCTAGAACAGTATCACAAATGGACAGAATAAATTTATCCGCTGCCTCTATTAGAAACGTTATGCATGACTTAGAGTCTTTGGGTCTTATATATTCGCCTCATACAAGTTCGGGAAGGATACCAACGGAGGGCGGACTCAGATTATTTGTTGACGCAATGCTGGAGATTGGCAATCTCACCGACACAGATCAAGCTGCGATGAAAGAACAGGCTATGACAAACAACATGACATTAGAAGACGCCTTAAGCAAGGCGAGCGAAATGTTATCAGGTTTAACAAATTGCACGGGAGTCGTTTCGGTAAATAAAGATGTAAAATATGTCAAGCATATCGAATTTGTTTCCCTCGATAAGACAAAAATTCTCGTTATACTTGTAGATGAGGATGGTAAAGTTGAAAATAGAATTATAAATAATTCAGAGGGAATTACAGCTTCCAGCTTGGCATCTGCGAGTAACTACCTTAATCATCATATGAGGGGCCTTACGTTGAGTGAGGCTGTTAAGAGAATAGAGACCGATTTCATACATAAGAAAAATGAACTTGATAAGGAAACTACAGATTTATTAACCCAAGGACTAGCAACATGGAGTAATTCAAATTATAATAAAGATGATAAGATCTTGATCGTCAAAGGTGCATCGAAGTTAATCTCAAACATTGAGGCTAGTGATGATCTTGAAAAGGTCAGGCATCTCTTTCAAGATTTAGAAAATAAGCAAGAAATCATGGAATTACTTGGAATGGCAGAAAAGGCTGAGGGGGTAAGAATTTTCATTGGATCTGAAAATAAATTATTCTCATTGTCAGGCTCATCTATGATAGTCACACCATATAAAAACGAAAAAAAGCAGGTTATTGGGGTGCTTGGAGTGATTGGCCCAACGAGAATGAATTATGGCAAAATAATACCAATGGTGAATTATACCGCAGAGCTTATGAAGAAGATTTTAGGTTAAATTTGTGATATTGAATATAATAAGATCAATGGTTATTATGAACTTAAATAATTTAAAAGATTGGCAAGTCAATGAAAGATAAAAAGGATAAACAAAAAGAACAAGAAGTACATGAGGATATTGAGAACCTCATGGAGGACTCTACACTAGTTAACGAGTCAGACCTTGAGGATGGGGGATCCATGAATGAGTCGACAAAGGATCAGCCTGACTTAACTGAAATGTTAGAAGAGGCAAACGATCGAATTTTAAGAATGGCTGCTGAGATGGAAAATTATCGCAAAAGAAGTCTAAAGGAAAAAGAAGATGCAATTAAGTATTCAACTACAAAATTTGCTCGGGATATAGTTACCGTTGCTGATGATCTTGAAAGAGCACTAGATAGCATCAAGGACATCAACCTCGATAATAACGAAACAACTAAAACCTTATCTGAAGGGGTACAATTAACAATGAGGTCGCTCACCCAAATACTCGAGAGAAATGGCATTGAGAGATTTGACCCTACTGGTGAAAAATTTGACCCCACTTTACATGAAGCAATGTTCGAAGTTCCTGATACGGAAAAAGAGAACGGAATAGTTGTTCATCTAGTAGAACCAGGCTATCGTATAAACGAAAGAATTCTTAGACCTGCAAGAGTTGGCGTCAGTAAGTCAAATAAATAATTTAAATATCTCAATTTGGCTATAATATATAATTTATGGATAAAGTAGAAAAAGCAGCTTCAAGTTTTGTTGATATTAGCAAGTTGAATCTGACAGATTTTCGAAATCATAGTTTTACATCAATAGAAACTGATAAAAAATTCGTTGCTTTCGTCGGGAGAAATGGGTCGGGGAAAACAAACGTCATTGAGGCTATTTCAATGTTTTCCTCTGGAAAAGGCTTAAGAGGCGCACAATTATCTGAGCAATCAAACATCAAGGGGAATGGCGGATGGTCAATATTTATGGAGGTAAAAACAGCTAAGGGAATAACAAAATTAGGAACAGGCATAGGTAGTTCACAAATGATGGAAGGTAAAGCTAGGCAGTGCCGAGTGGATGGGAAATTTCTAAAAAGCCCTCGCGAATTTACCAATCATGTTGGGATTATATGGCTTACACCCCAAATGGACAGACTTTTTATTGGGCAAAGAACAGACAGGAGGAAATTCTTTGATAAGTTGGTTTGTTTAATCGAGTCAAGCCATGAAAAAAATATTAAAGATTATGATCGACTAATCATGCAAAGAAATAGGGTTCTGGTGGATATGGATGATAAGAAAAGTTGGCTTGATAAAATAGAGAAACAGATATCAAAAATTGCCGCAAACATACTTATATCACGCCAAATTGCAACAAATAGACTAAACAAAATTATGGATGCAGAAGTAAAAAATAACTTATTTCCATCGGCAAAGATTGTCATGAGAGAGGAGCTTGGGGATATAAATACAAGATCATCAATGATAGAAATTGAATCGCAGCTTCAAAAATTATTTTTCCAGTCCCGCATAAAAGATCGAGACACTTTTAGAACTAACGTAGGTCCTCACAGAACTGATTTCACGCTGTATTACAATAAGAATGATATGTACGCTGAGAACTGTTCAACTGGAGAACAAAAAAATCTTCTTGTTTCAGTGATTTTGGCTGAAGCAAGAGTATATCAAGAAATAAATAATGGCATATCACCGATACTTTTATTAGATGAGATTACTGCCCATATGGATAATGAACGAGTTTCAAATTTATTTGAGCAGATTGGGGAGATTGGTTCACAGACTTGGTTAACAGGTACATCAGAACATTTGTTTGACTACATTAGTGATAAAACAGACATATTCAATATTAATAATGGAAAACTGGATCACAATGGGGTCTAATCGATTAAAAACTTGCAGAATCAGGTTTTTTTTTATCTAATATAAATATTGAAAAACGCATATTAAATCTCGTATGAGCGATATAAATCTTGAGCAACAAAAAGACTACGATGCAGGATCGATAAAAGTCCTCAAAGGGTTGGATGCTGTTAGAAAAAGACCAGGCATGTACATTGGCGATACCGACGATGGATCTGGCCTCCATCACATGGTTTATGAGGTAGTCGATAACTCAATTGATGAAGCGTTGGCCGGTCATTGTGATAAAGTAGAAGTTATTTTAAATCCTGATGGTTCCGTGACAGTAAAAGATAACGGCAGAGGAATACCCACTGATATACATGAGGGAGAAGGAATATCAGCCGCTGAGGTTATAATGACTCAACTGCATGCGGGTGGAAAATTTGATCAAAACTCCTACAAAGTCTCAGGAGGATTACATGGCGTTGGTGTCTCAGTCGTTAATGCCTTGTCATCCAAACTAGATCTTAAAATATACAGAAGCAAGACCATTCACGAAATGTCTTTTTTGGACGGTGTGCCAAAAGATGGACTCAGGGAGGTTGGTTCTTGTGAAGAGCAAGTATCTGGAACAGAAATTACATTCCATCCTTCGGATAATATTTTTACAAATATTAAGTTCAATTTTCAGACGTTAGAACACAGATTAAGAGAATTAGCATTCTTAAATTCAGGGGTGGAGATAAATTTATCTGATAATAGAGGCGTGGATAATAAGTCTGTTAGTATGAATTATACAGGCGGTTTGGAAGAATTTGTTAAGTACTTAGATAAATCCAAACAATTATTGATTGATAATCCGATAAATCTTAAGCTTGAAAAGGAAGGTCTCTCTGTGGAGATTTCTCTTTGCTGGAATGATAGTTATCACGAAAATATACTGTGTTTTACAAATAATATACCTCAAAGAGATGGGGGAACACATTTGGCCGGTTTTCGTGCGGGATTGACCCGTACCATAAACAACTATGCAGGGCAGGCAAATATTCAAAAAAAGGATAAAATTCAGATCACAGGTGAAGATGCAAGAGAGGGAATGACTTGTGTTTTATCGGTAAAACTTCCAGACCCAAAATTTTCCAGCCAAACAAAGGATAAGCTCGTTTCATCAGAAATTCGTCCGATTGTTGAGAGCTGTGTTAATGATGCACTCGGTAGCTGGTTTGAAGAGCACCCGAATGAAGCTAAGAGTGTAATATCTAAAATCTTCGAGGCGGCTGTAGCAAGGGAAGCGGCGAGGAAGGCGCGTGAGCTTACGAGAAGAAAAGGAGCTTTGGACATATCAAGTTTGCCAGGCAAACTTGCGGATTGTATTGAGAGAGATCCCGCAAAGTCTGAGTTATTTATTGTTGAGGGTGACTCAGCAGGTGGATCAGCTAAGCAAGGAAGGGATAGAGACTGTCAAGCTGTTCTGCCACTAAGGGGTAAGATATTGAATGTTGAAAGAGCTCGATTTGATCGGATGTTATCATCGAATGAAATTGGAACCCTTATAACAGCATTGGGAACAGGCATAGGAAAAGATGAGTTCGATATAGAGAAATTGAAATATCATAAGATTATAATTATGACAGATGCTGATGTTGATGGCGCACATATCAGAACGCTGTTATTGACTTTTTTTTATAGGTGGATGCGCCCGTTAATTGATGGCGGTTACTTATACATTGCTCAACCCCCTCTCTATAAGGTAAGCAAAAATAGATCTGAAAGATATATAAAAGTTGATAAAGAGCTTGAGGAATATTTGCTAGAGTCTGGGCTTGAAAATGCAGTATACGTAAGTGGCACAGGGGCAGAACACAGTGCAAATGATCTAAAAGAAATACTTAAAATATCAAGTGTATTAAATGGGATAATTGGACAAATAAGTAGTAAATATCCAAAGTTTATAATTGAAGAATGTGCAATTGCTGGCGCATTGGATCATAAATTATATGATAATAAGGAATATGCCAAAGAGACAGCAAGCTACATAGCAAAACGGCTAAATAGTAGATTCAGCATTGATCAATCTGCCCATAATTGGATAGGAAAAGCAAATGAAACGAATGATTTGATCTTTCAAAGAGAAAATCGCGGAGTAAATGAGATTTACACGATTGATAGACAGTTTATGCACTCTTCCGATGCAATTGCTTTAAATGAGTTATCACTCAAGCTTCAGGAAATTTATCTAAAGCACGGTCGGTTAAAGCTCAAAGACAGTGAAAAGATAGTCCGCACTCCCACTGAGCTATTTGAGATGGTCCTTGCAAATGGAAGAAAAGGTACTTCAATCCAGAGGTATAAAGGTCTGGGTGAAATGAATCCTGATCAACTTTGGGAAACAACCTTAGATCCTGACATGAGGACTCTACTGCAAGTAAAAGTAAAAGAGGCTGATGAAGCAAGTAATCTATTTACTAGGCTCATGGGTGATGAGGTCGAACCAAGACGTGAGTTTATACAGGAAAACGCCTTGAGAGTTTCTAATCTTGATATTTGATTATTAACCAATCAACTTACAGTTCAATGTACCCCATCTTGAAACTGTGCATTCTAACCGACTTATCTTTTTGTATATGAACTAATTCACCAGTCTGAATGCCAGCCTTGTGGTCATTCGTTATGACATTAGGCTGAATAACAACCGTCATATTTTCTTTAAATTTGAATCCCTCATAACTACTTGCCGGACGGCTTTTTGTCCCGAGTACTGGGTCTAAATAGCCACCCCCATAACCATGAATTAAGTCATCCCAAATTGAAAAACTACCATCTTCAATTTTTGATGAGACTGCATTAATTTCTTCAATTGTAGTCCCATCTTTCAGAATTGAAAAAATTGTACTGAAGACCTCATCGCCCACAGCGTGTAACTCATTATATAGTGGAGTCATTTTCTTAAAGCCGATAGTTCTAAGCACTTGTCCAGGATAATTCCAAAAGTGGGAGCTTATCTCAGTCGTAATTATATCATTTTTTGTAATATTTTTATTTGATGTATATTGATACGGAACACAATTTTCTGGATTATCCATATCGGTGATTCCAAAGAAATTGATTATTTTGTGACCTCCATGCTTTAAATAACCGCACTGCGTTATCTGAGACATCTCGTGTTCATTGAGGCCCGGCTTTAAGTTTGAGACAATATTATTTATACCCTCGTCTGTGAGTGCAGAAGCAATTTTCATCCAAGATATTTCCTCATTACTTTTTATTGATCTCATCAAATTATAGTCTTTGGAGATATCTATGACTCTTATATTTTTTTGCTGAAGCTGGGTTATATAGCTGTATGGTAATCTCCCAATTATTCCTATGGTATTATTTTGACCGAGGTCATTTATCATTTCAGGTAATATTTTATTTGCGAGCTGTCTTTGCCCCCAAAATAGTTTTGTTCTATTATTGATAAGCTTCTCAGCCATTGGGAGGTGATTGTAATGTTCTACGTACAAATTTAAATTTTCATTTTCTCTAATCTCAACAAGAGCTTCTTGTGTTGTATGCCATCCAGTAAAATATTGTACAGCATTACCTGAGCCAAGTGCTTCATATATGATAACTTTATCTAATTTTTTTTGTTTGATGACAGTCTCAATAAGGGAAAATCTTCTTTGATATTCTGCCTCACTAAAAACAGGGTATTTCTCTTTTAAAATTGCTTTACATGTATCATTAAGATCATTAATGAATTGAGCATTATTCATAATTACACCAATATATCCCTATCAATATTTTAAAACTCTAACTAGGATAATCCATATAAAAGTTTGCCCGCAACCGGTAATGAAGCCCTCATTATCCTTCCATTCATTGAGTCGGTTATATAGAGCGTTTTTCTATCTGGACCACCAAATGCCGTATTTGTCATCAAACTATGATTATCCGTATAAATAAGGTGTGTTGGCAGACAATTACTATCAAATCTCCAAACACCAACCCCTAAGTGATTTATAATCATTCCGTCTTCGGAGTCCATTTCAAGTCCATCTGGTCCAGCATGCCCCCCAGATAACTGTATTGCAACACCGCTTTTGCTCACACTGTTATCTGCCATTAGAGGCAGTCGCCATATTTGTTGAGACCTTGTAATAGCTACATATACTTGATTTTCGGAATTATTCACCGTTATACCATTTGGGCTCGGTGCGTTTGTCACAAGTTTATGTAATTCACCACTTGCAGTTAGCCTAAATACCCTACCGGTTGGATCTATTATTCCCGTCTGACCTTGGTCAGTAAAATATAGATCTCCGTTTGATGTAAAGTGAAGATCATTTAGGCCTTTAAATCCCTCTGAATACATAGTCTCTATTATTGGCTCAATCGATCCTGAGTTTACGTCTAATTTCATTAAGCCTTGTTTATAGCAGGCAATATAAGCGGAGCCATCTTTATGGAATTTTAATCCGTTTGGCCAACCATCATATTCACAAACAATATCCCATTCACCGTCTGGAGATATCTTAAAAATTCTACCGAAAGGAATATCTGTTACATACAAATTACCCTTTCTGTCAAAAGAGGGGCCTTCAAGAAATTGATTCACTTTTGCACCTTGTCTATTTGGGTTTGACCACGCCGTTTGTCTTGTATCCCTGTATTTTTCTGGTAGTTCAGTGAATACCTCAGCTTTTATAAGTTCTGGTTGATTAAAAGGATTTAGCATTGAATTTCCTCACAGTAAGTTATCTTGAGTTGAACATATAAAGTACCATATAAAATATTTTTCATTAAACATAGATTTTTTTTTATTCATATATTAAATAGTATAGATAATTATTTTTATTTTTTATGTATAAAATTATGAGTAATGATGAGATTGAGATGGATCATTCCAATTTTAGCGTAGACCATATTGCACATGCAGTTCCTAATATTGAAGATGCGATAGGTCAATATAAAACAGTTTTTGGCGCTAAAGTATCTGATATCAAAATAATAGAAAAGCAAGACATCAAGATTGCGATTGTATCTTTTGCAAATTTAAAGATTGAGCTCATGGAACCCTTGAGTGATAAATCCCCGATCGCTAATTATTTACGAAAAAATCCAAAAGGTGGATTACACCATTATTGTCTTGCCGTCGGGGATCTCAACCAGGCGTATGGAGACCAAAAAGAAAAGAAAATAAATATCTTATCAGAACCAACAACAGGTTATCATGGAAGAAATTTATATTTTATTCACCCAAGTGAGGTTTGCGGTGCACTGATTGAGGTTGAAGAGCATGAAAAAGAATGATAATTTTCATTTGTCAAAAATTTAATAAAATTAGCAGAGGTAAAAATGTCAAAAGCTGGTGGTGAATATAAAGAAGTATTATTTGAAATTAGAAACAAAGTTGCATGGATTTCAATAAATAGACCTGAAGTAAGAAACGCATTCCGTGAGCAGACTCTGGATGAGTTAACTGACGCTGTTCTATCTACGCGTAACGATCCATCAATCGTGTGTGTTGTGATTAATGGGGTCGGTGATAAGGCTTTCTCCGCAGGTGGTGATTTTCATGCAATGATGAGATTAGATTGGATCAACGCAGCGCACTGGAATGACCGCATGTTAGCGCTAGCAATGGCTATTAGAGGCCTACCAATACCAGTAGTTGCATCTGTTCATGGCTACTGCATGGGTGGTGGTCACGAGCTTGCACTATGGTGTGATTTGGTTATTGCTGCGGATGACGCAATATTTGGCCAAAGCGGTGCAGTAGTAGGGGCTTGTCCTACTGTTGGGGCAACTCAATATCTTCCACAACTAATTGGGTCAAGGTTAGCAAAAGAAATGATTTTTATGGCGAGACGATTCACTGCAGAAGAAGCTGTAAGCATCGGATTAATCAATAAAGTGGTTCCAAAAGATAAGTTAGACGAAGAAACCCAAAAGTGGTGCGAGGGGCTTATTGAGAGAAGCGGTCAGACCATAAGACAGACAAAGAAATCACTCAATCATGACTCTGATACATTATATGCAAGTTGGCAGCATGGTATGGAACTTCTCGCTCATGTGTGGGGTTCTGAAGAGTCTCTTGAAGGTATGAATGCATTTCTCGAAAAAAGGAAACCCGACTTTCAGCAGTTCCGTGAAAGAAGAAAAGAAAATGTTGAGGCATATCTTGATGGACTTGATAATGATGAAAACGAAAGACCTAACTAGCGAAAAAAGGACAATTTATGGCTAAAAAAGAACAGGGCCCTCTAACTGGCATTAAGGTGCTAGACTTAAGCAGAATATTGGCGGGCCCATTTTGTACTATGAATCTTGGAGATATGGGTGCAGAAATCATCAAGATTGAGCAACCCGGAAAAGGTGATGACACAAGAGCGTGGGGCCCTCCATTTGCAGGGAGCGAAGCTGCATATTTCCTCGGTATTAACAGAAACAAGAAAAGTGTGACATTAAACTTAAAATCTGAGGAAGGTATCGACATCCTAAAACGACTACTCAAGGAAGCTGACGTTCTGATAGAAAATTTTAAGTATGGGACAATGGATAGCTATGGGATCAGTGACGAATGGAGAGAGAAAGAAGCACCTCGGCTCATACATTGCCAGATTACAGGATATGGTGGTAGAGGTCCAAGAGGTAAAAGACCAGGGTATGACTTTCTGCTTCAAGCTGAAAGTGGGCTAATGAGTATCACAGGTGAAGAAAATGGAGAACCAATGAAAGTTGGTGTTGCATTAGTCGATATATGTACAGGGATGAATGCAACAATATCTATTTTGGGAGCATTAAATTCCAGATACAACACTGGTAAAGGGCAAAAAGTAGAGACCAGCTTATACACAACCAGCATTTCGATGTTAGTTAATGTTGCGGCGAATCATCTTGTTAGCGGTAAGCCAGCAAGACGATTTGGAAATGGGCACCCAAATATCGTGCCCTACAGGACTTTTGAGGCGAAAGATGGTAGTATTGCTATCGCTGTTGGAAATGATGCTCAGTTTGCAAAATTTGCCGCATGTTTGAACAAAGAAGAGTGGGCAACAGATACAAGGTTCACTAAAAATGCTGATCGAGTAATAAACAGACAATTAATCGATCAAGAAATACAAAATGTTATTGCAAACAAAACAGTTACAGAATGGCTTGAGAAGTTATTGAGTTCAGACATACCTGCAAGTGCTGTGAATTCTGTTGAAAGTGCACTGGCAGATGAACAGACTATAGCCAATGACATGGTCGTAAATATAGAACATTCAGAAGCCGGAACACTCAAGATGTTGGGTGTCCCATATAAATTTTCTGATACACCAGCTCAGATAGATAAAGCGCCACCACTTCTTGGAGAAGATAATAATGATGTCTTAGCCTCCCTTGGATACGACGAAGAGTATATAAAAGACCTTCATACAAAGAACGTTATTTAAAAATCAAATTTTTATGATTGATAAAACTTCAACAGTACAAGACGCAATAAAGAATAATGTAAATGCTGGAGATAATATATTTATTGGTGGCTTTGGTCACTTAATACCATTTTATCTATCCCATGAGCTAATTCGTCAAAAAATACTAGATTTAACCATTTGCCGATCGGGAGCCGATATTTTATTTGACCAATTAATAGCATCTGAAATTGTAAAAAAAGTAATCTTTGGTTATGTTGGAAATCCAACTGTTGGCCTGTCTCACTCATTCAGTAGAGCATACAAAAAAAAATCAATAGAAATTGAAGAGTGGACAAACCAGTCGATCATAATGAGATTACATGCAGCAAGGATGGGTGTTAGTTTTATCCCATCAAAGATTCTTCAGATTGGGGATAAGCCAAGTAATATCAGTCATCTAAAACAAGTTACATGTCCATACACAGATCATAAATTTTCAGCGATTCCTGCACTAAAGCCTGACATTGCACTCATACACGCACAATGTGCTGATAAGTACGGAAACATTCAAATGTGGGGTATTGATGGTGACACTGTTGAAGGGGCACTGGCATCAGATAAGATTATTGTCAGTGTAGAAAAAATTATTAGTAATTCAAAGATAAAAGAGGCACCAGAAAAAACAGTTATACCATCACACAGAGTTTCGAACATTATTGAACTTCCATGGGGTGCATACCCATCATACGTTTCGGGCTTTTATTCGAGGGATGATGATCATTATATCGAATATGATACAACATCAAGAGATGAGGATAAACTATCTAGCTACCTTAAAAATTGGGTTCATGATGCTAGAAATATACAAGAATATAAGAAGTTAATTGGAAGTACAAAAATCAAAGAGCTTGAAGAGGGTCTGTGTGGAGTAAAAAATGAAGATTGACTATACAGAATATAGCCCTAATCAGAGGATTGCAATAATCGCAGCATCCGAACTTGTGGGGTATAAGTCCTGTTTTGTCGGAATTGGTATCCCATCGGACGCAGCATGCTTGGCAAAACTCAGTGTCGAACCAGAGCTCAATCTTATTTATGAGTCAGGCGCAATCGGCGCTCTACCGCTGTCTAAATCTTATTCAACTGGTAGTCCATCAATCGCACATGGTGCAGATATGATAACAGATAGTCTCTCCGTGTTTTCAGATTTGCAGGCCGGTAGAATAGATGTTGGTTTACTATCTGCAGCACAAATCGATAAATTTGGAAACTTAAATTCAACCGTTATTGGAGACTATGATGAACCAAAAATAAGGATGGTCGGGTCGGGTGGAGCGCATGATATTGCATGTTTAATACCAAATTTAATTGTTCTGATGCCCCATGATCCGAGGCGGTTTGTTGACACTGTTGATTTTGCAACGAGCCCGGGCTCTGGAAGGGATATTAAGAAAATTAGAGACCAGTTAAATTTGCCAGAAGGTCCCTCAATTCTTATAACAGATAAAGCGAAATTTATTATGTCGGACGAAGGTTGGTTGCTGCATAGTATACTTGATAGTTTTACTTTTGCGCAGGCAACTGAAGGATTACCATGGTCTTTAAAACCTCCTATTTCCGGTCCAATTGAGACAGATCCAGCAATAATTTCTGCATTGGCGCAAATCAATTATTAACTACTTCATTTACACTTTGAAGAGTTACATCGAGTATAGTGTCAATTTCATTATTACTGATACAGAAAGCAGGTGCGAAACCAATTGTATCACCTGCTGGCATTGCTCGAGCTAAAACACCATTTTTTGCCATCCTCGTTACTATCTCTTGAGATAATTGTCCCTGTTTTTCAAAAAATTTCCTATTTTTTTTATCTTTAACAAGCTCAATAGCAGATAGTAACCCAATCCCCCTTACATCACCTATTTGAGGGTGATCTTGAAATTTCTCCTTTAGTTTGAAATTAAAGTATTCGGATATATTTTTACCTTTTTTAATAAGTTGATGATTATCTATGTGATTTAAATTCGCAACTCCAGCTGCGCAAGATATTGGGTGGGCAGAATAAGTTGAGCCATGTGTCCAAACACCGTATTTATCAGTTGCATCCCTGATTACATTGGATATTTTTTCTGATAATATAGACCCTGATAGGGGAGAGTATGCCGAAGTAATTCCTTTGGCGACAGTGATCATATCAGCTTCGATTCCAAAATAATCAACACCAAACATTTTTCCTAATCTGCCGAAGCCGGTCACAACCTCATCTGATATAAGCGCAACATCATATTTCTCTAAGACATTTCTAATTCTTGGCCAGTAATTCTGCGGTGGAGGTACCAGTCCACCATTTCCAATAACAGGCTCAGCAATGAACCCAGCTACAGTATCTGGATTTTCTTTTAAAATTAGCTCTTCGAGCTGGTCAGCGCAGAATTGGGAATATTCATCTTCTGTTTGATCTAGATCAGCTCTGTGGAAATAAAATGCAGGCTCCGTATGAAGTATTCCCTCGATAGGTAGATCGTAATTGGTATGATATGTTTTTATACCTGTGAGGCTACCTGTAAAAATACTTGCTCCGTGATATCCACCCCTCCTCGATATTATTTTCTTTTTCTTCGTGTGACCGATAAGATTGTTGTAATACCACAATAATTTTATATTAGTGTCATTAGCGTCAGAGCCAGATAAACCAAAATATATTTTTTTCATGTTATTCGGTGCCCTCTCAATAACCATGTCAGATAATTTGATTGAAGCCTCAGTAGCATTTCCATAATAACAATGATAGTATGCAAGCTCTTCTGCTTGTTTTTTAATCGCGTCAATAATATCTGTACAGCCATAACCAACATTTACACAATACAGTCCAGAAAAAGCGTCTATGAATGAGTTACCTTGGGCATCTATTATCTCTACACCCTTTGCAGTTTTCATTATTCTATTATCGATTTCACCGCGTTCAAACTTTGCAAGATGAGTCATAGGGTGGATTAGATATTCTCTATCTATTTTTTCGTATTCGTTTAAATTCATTGTTATGTTATTATTGTAGTGAAAATTACACCTTAATACGTATGTGTAAATCTTTCAATATTTGATAGAGAAATTAAAGGAATATGATTATGAGTTTTTTTGAAAAAATGAAGTTGGCAAGAGAAAATAAAGATCACCTTGCATTCGGTGAGTTGCTATCTGAAAATTATACATTTGTCAGACATCAGACTGGAACAACGATGAATAAAGAAGAAACCCTAGCAATGATTCAGGGGTTTTTTAACAGTGACGCTTTCAATGTTGAGAGTCACAGATGCGTTTATGAGAATGATGATATTCTTGTAGAACACATGTTAATAGCTTTCCCTGATAATACGAAAGAAGCTGTTTTGGCGGCATACACCAAAAAAGATGGGAAATTTATACAATGTGAAACTGGAGCAACAAAGATTGAATAAGTGTAGTGTGGGTAAGTGAAATCAACCTTTAGGGATTAATAGGGATATGTTGATATAGTATGTAAGATGAGGTTTGGTATTACTAACTATCATCTACCCACACGTAAAGAAAACGGTGTGGTCTTATCTTTGGATCACTTTTTATATATTTTTTCCTTCACCATGCACATGTTTTTCAATATGTCTTGATGGTGACTGGCCATTTATATCTACACCCATTGGTGACCAAGTACAAACATTGGTTGTTTTTGTCCAAACTGTTTTATTTTCGCCTGGTACAAAAAATTCTACAAAATCGCAGCTTTTTTCATTTGTATAAAACCAATGCGGTTCATTCTCAAAATTATATAAAACATCATACTTTTCAAGTTTTGTCTCTTTTCCATCAAGGACTGCGATGACTTCACCTTCAGTAATTAGCTGGTAGTGCTGTGCGCCAACATGATAGTGCTCAGGACAGGATGTGTTTTTTGGGTATATTATTAATTCACCTTTCACTGAGTCTGTGCCCGCAAGGAGTTCTGATAATAAATATACCCTCTTTCTGTCATCATGCTCGGATTTTAGAATTGGCTCATTCCCCCAATTAATTATGCTAATTTGCGAGTCAAAGGCATCGGAAGCATCACTTTCAAATATTTTATAATTATTTATTTTTGTTATTGCTAGCTCCGTATCTCTAGATGTACTTAATTGTATCTCCTTTTTACCCTTTATTAATACAATCTGATCCTTATTCAAGTCCCCGTCAGATATCTTTATACCTCCCGATAATATTTGTATCCAGCTAATGTCACTATCTTTGTTTAGATAATCTAGCTGGGCATTATTTGAAAGTTTATAATAATCAATTGTAATTCTGCTATCATCAAGATCATCTTTTCGAAGTAAATTTTTACAGAGGATATCTTGGTCTATCTCAATGTATTCAGCTTCATCAAATTTTTTTACAATTGGCATTTTTTTGTCCTGTTTGCATGTATTTAATTATGAGGATATAATTTTTATTTAGCCTAGTAAACTGTTTTAATATCCCTATATGAATATACGAATATGATTAACGAACTTAAATATACATTAGTACTGTTAGCAATTTTTCTGCTATCGGGGTATATCTTTCACAGGATTAAGTCCCGCGAAATTAGGAATTTAGAAGTGCCATATTTTCTAAGCAGGATTGCAAGTATCCTTGGGTTGGTGATAATAATTTCTTTCGCATTAGGTATTACTATGGCAGTTATTACAATAGTAAAATTATTAGATTGAAGGATTGATATGTCGTTCAGGCCAATTACAACTATCTCAAAACCGAAACCTGTCATTGAAGGGGCGGGAGTCTCTTTAGATAGAGTCTTCGGCTTCACGGAGCCAGAAAAATTTGACCCATTTTTACTTTTAGACGATTTCAGAAATGATGACCCAGAGTGTTATAAGTCTGGATTTCCATGGCATCCCCATAGAGGTATCGAGACGATAACGTATGTCTTGGAGGGAACCGTAGAACACAAAGATAGTTTAGGAAATTCAGGATTATTATCGGGTGGTGATGTTCAGTGGATGACAGCTGGGTCTGGAATAATGCACCAAGAAATGCCTCAGGGTAATAAGAACGGTCAGATGCATGGTTTTCAACTATGGGCAAATCTCCCCTCAGAAAAAAAAATGACAACGCCAAGGTATCAAGATATTAATTTATCAAATATACCCGTTATTGAGGATGATGATGGATCAAAAATTAAAGTCATCGTTGGTAATTATAGAGGGATTTTAGGACCGGTTGATGGCATTGCAGCCGAGCCAGAGTTTTTGGATATATCCATACCTCCACATACCCATAAAGTAATAAAAATAGATACATATAAGAAGACTTTTGCATACATTTTTGATGGTAAGGCAGATTTCAAATATGCTTCAGCTCCAGCCGGAATTAAAGTTGAAAAGGAGTTTGAAGGAAGGGAATTAAATATACGAGATTTATCGGGTAATAAAACCTTGATATACTTTGATCCCGGAGAGTTTGTCTCTCTTCATACAGGTGAAGAAGGTGTCAGGTTCCTTCTTGTTTCAGGAAAGCCAATTAGAGAGCCGATTGCATGGCATGGTCCAATCGTTATGAATTCACGAAATGAGCTGATGCAAGCGATGCATGATTTAAATACGGGGCAATTTATTAAATAATTGAAAGGCAAAAAGGAGAAAAAATGATCAAAAATAAATTATTTGTGAAGGGGGGATGCCCTTTTTCATATAAGTTCATAATTTTTCTGAATGAGATAAATAAGCTTGAAGATTTTGATATTAACGTCGCTCATGCCGATGAACCATCATATGAGGAAATTACTATGTATATACTTGAAAAATCAGGTCAAAAAGCAAGTTTTCCAACCGTTGAAACTGATGATGGCATCTTCCTCGTGGGGTCTGATGAGTTAATTTTACATTATTCTGAGATTTATAAAACAAACAGGGATAATATAAAAATGCTAAATTATTGGGAAAAAAATATGATGCCGAGAATGCGGAATGTAATAAAGCAATTAAGAGAAGCAAACGAGAGAATTGAAAGCCTTAGTTAAAATAGTGTGAAATGTGAATCTTAATCAGAGTATTGATATATATTGTGAGCGAATATCTCCTGAAATATTCTCTGAACCAATTAACTTTTTTACCAATTTTGCTTTTTGGGTTGTCTTCTTTTTATTACTAAAAAAACATAATAAAAAAAATTATGAACATGAAAATTTAAGAATTTATTCCATAATACTCATCTTTCTTGTTCTTATGATTGGTGCGGGAAGTTTCCTTTTTCATTTATTTGGCAATGTATGGTCATTACTAGCTGACACAATTCCAATAATGATCTTTATCATCCTATACCTATATCTCGCCGTCCGTTTCTATCTTGAGCAAACGAAAGTTATTTCTACTTTTTCAATATTTTCATTTTTATTCTTAAATTATTCTTTGAGTTATTTTGGTGTCGAGGAGATATCGTCATATCTTATGGCTCTGTTTTCTATGTTAATTATAGCGTGTATTGCTTATAGAAAAAATAAAAGGAATATCTCATCTGGACTATTTCTCACATCTTTCATTTTCATGGTGTCTCTAGGATTTAGGCAACTTGATTTATTTACTTGTGCACAATTTTCACATGGCACACATTGGATATGGCACATTCTAAACTCGATATTGTTATATACTCTTGTTGTATTATTTATTGAAAGAAAAATTCGATGAATTTTATTATGATTTATACGACATGCACCTCAGAAGATGAAGCGATGCATATTACAAAAATTTTATTGGATAAGAATTTGATTGCGTGCGGTAATATTATTCCAAAGATTTTATCCATTTTTAAGTGGGATAGTAAGATTTCTAGTGAAAGTGAATGTGCGTTACTTTTAAAGACAGTTGAAGAAAATTTTGATGGGATATCTGCTCTCATTAAAGAAAATCATTCATATGAAATGCCATGCATTGTGAGCTTTCCCATCAATAATATTGACAAAGATTTTGGTGAGTGGATAAAGAAAATAACAAAAAAGTTGGTACCAATAAATGAATAGAACTTCATTTGAAAAGATAAAAAATAATCGATTTTTTCAAGCATTCGTAATTAGTGCTATAATATTATCAGCTTTTTTAGTTGGTGTTTCAACTTATAATATACCTCCGCAAGCAATAGCATTTATTTATATTTTAGATACACTAATCACTATTTTCTTTGTTATTGAAATTTGTATAAGATTCTTTGCTGAGGATAAGAAACTGCATTTTTTTAAAAATGGGTGGAATATTTTTGATAGTCTAATTGTTATAATTTCTATTATTCCAATTGGGCCAAACTCATCAATACTCGTGCTGAGATTATTGAGAATATTCAGAGTTTTAAGATTAATATCTGCTATACCAGAACTAAAAGAACTAATCGAAGCACTATTAAGTTCAATCAAAAGAGTGTTTTATGTATCCTTGCTCTTGTTCATAATTATCTACGTTTATGCATCATTTGGAAGTATTCTATTTGGACAATCAGATCCACAGAGATGGGGAGATCTGGGAATATCGATGATTACCCTTGTCCAAGTTCTGACGCTATCAAGTTGGGAAAATGTGATGCTACCAATGCAGGAGATATACTGGTGGGCATGGGTATACTTCTATAGTTTTGTCGCAATAGGATCAATAACAATCCTAAATTTGATTATTGCAGTCTTAGTTGACGTAATAACAAAGCAAAAATAGTTAACATAAAGTTACTACTTTTTTATAAAAAAACATTGTTTTTAGCATATTTTTCCAATATTTTATGTGTAAGGAAATAAGGGGTTATATAGTTAATTTTTAAAAGGGAGAACTATTATGACAACAGGAGCACTCAATCCAGCTGATTACGTCGGCGTAAGTTTCTGGATTATATCTGCAGCTATGGTTGCAGCAACATTCTTTTTCTGGGTAGAAAGAGATCGCGCAGTTGGTAAATGGAAAACATCTCTAACTGTAGCCGCAATGGTTACAGGTATTGCTGCCATCCACTATTTCTACATGCGTGATGTTTGGGTTAGCACAGGCGAGTCCCCAATCGTATTCCGATATGTAGACTGGCTGTTAACCGTACCACTTCAAATTGTTGAATTCTACTTAATACTAGCAGCTATTGCTGTGGTTGCAGCGTCACTATTCTGGCGTCTGCTCATCGCATCAGTTGTAATGCTAGTTGCCGGTTATCTCGGTGAAGTAGGTGCAATGAATGTCTGGCTTGCGTTCATCATCGGAATGGCAGGTTGGATCTACATCATTTACGAAATATTTGCTGGTGAAGCAAGTAAAATTAGTGCAAGTGATGGTACCCCAGCATCTCAACGAGCATTTAATGCTCTGAGAATCATAGTAACAGTTGGTTGGGCGATTTACCCACTTGGCTATGTACTTGGATACGCTGGTGCCGGAAGTGCAGATGCGCTCAACATCATATACAACCTTGCTGATTTTGTTAACAAAATCGCATTTGGTGTTGTTATATGGGTTGCTGCTACATCTGACGCAAAATAATAACAAGTTGGTGGTTGTCTAGTACAACCACCAACACTTATAACCCCCTAAACTTCCTTCTTATGAAAAAGCCCACCATTCAAGTAATTTATAATCATTCTTGCTCGATCTGTAGGTTTGAAATTAATCACTATAAAAAACAAAATACAGATACAATTCAGTATCTTGATTTGCATCAAGATTTACCAGAGAAATTGGTCTCAATCGACAAAGCTAAGTTTATTAGAAAACTTCATGTATGTGAGGGGGATAAGATTTATGTTGGCGTAGATGCATTTAAGTTAATTTGGTCCAAGATTGGTCGGTATAAATTTCTTGCAAAATTGCTTGATTATAAAGTTGTATATTTTCTTGCAACGTATTTATATGAAGTGCTGGCTTTTTTTTTATATCTAAAAAACCGGAAACAAATTAATGAGTAAAAATCTGCCTGAAAAAATTTGTGTTAGGTGTAAAAAACCTTTTAGCTGGAGAAAGAAGTGGAAACTAAATTGGAGTGATGTTAAATATTGCTCAAAGCGATGTAGGGATAATAAGTAATCTTTATATTGTATATAGTGCTCTCAGAGCATCCTCATATTTTTCAAGTACCTTATACCTTTTTATTTTCATAGATGGGGTCATCATTTCATTTTCAACTGTAAATTCTTCATCAACAATTATATAATTTTTTACTTTTTCGATTGCTGAAAGTTGATGGTTAACTCGTTTTAGTGCTTCATCGATAATCTTTTTTGATGGCTGCATCTCATTTACAAAACTTGTATCAATAACAATAATTGCAACTAGGTATTTTTCTCCATCTCCATATACCATTGCCTGATTAATTCCGGGCTCCATCACCAGCATGGTCTCTATTTTTGTTGGAGAAATATTATCCCCACCAGAATTAACGATGATGTCTTTCATGCGATCTGTAATAACTAAGTAGTCGTCCTTATCAAAAACCCCAACATCACCAGTTTTTAGCCATTCTCCTGAAAATGCATTTTTTGTTGCATCCGGGTCTTTAAAATAGCCATTCATTACATTTTCACCCTTGACAAGAATCTCGCTCTCATCTGATATCTTTACATCAGTATTAGGCAACAACCTACCTACGGTATCGATCTTGTTATTTTTTGGGTAATTTACTGATATTACTGGCCCACTCTCTGTTTGCCCATACCCTTGATAGATTGGAATACCTAGAGAGTATAGAGATATCCCAACATCGTAATTTAGAGCAGCACCACCCGAGATCAGCCCTACCAATCTGCCCCCAAATCTACTTCCGATCTTTTTTCGAACCAAAAGAGATAAAATTTTGTTATACATTTTACTCCCGAGTGATAGTTTTTCATACTCATACAATTTCCGCCCTAATGCGATTGTGTCATTAAATAATTTCTGTTTTAATTTACTTTCTTTGCTCATTTGTAGAGAAATCTTCTGTAAAAGGCTTTCATAAAACCGAGGAACCGCAGACATCAAGTGAGGCCTTACCTCACTAAGATTTTGAAGTAGCTTGTCTAGACTTTCTGCATAGTAAATCTGGTTACCTGAATATAAATTATAAAACTGTAATGTATGCTCATATGAATGTGACAGTGGGAGCCACGATAAAAAAAGTACATTCTCAATATCATTTAGCTCCGGTCCGAGTATTTCGAAGGCGCCTTCGCAATTATGAAGAATTGAACCATGACTTAACATCACACCCTTTGGGAAGCCAGAAGTTCCTGAGGTATATATGATGCATGCGACATCTTTTCTGTTCTTTCTTTTTGCCTGATATGATATTTGATCGATATCATCTTCGGCAGGCTCTCTCTGAATGTCGTCCCATTTATGTATTGTAATTAAATTGTTTTTTTTTGGTCCAAAATCATCGATAATAATCACATCCCGTTCTATTTTCAGTTTATTTAAAGCTAACTCAACTTTTGAATATAACAACTTAGAGGACACAATTATAACTTTTGTTTCGGAGTGGTTTATTAAATATTCATAGTCTTGCGATGTAATTGTTGTGTATGCTGGGACTGATATCCCATCTGCTGCCATTATGGCTAAGTCACTTATTTGCCATTCAGGCCTATTTTCTGAGATAAGCATCACTTTTGAGTCACTTTCAATACCTATTTTTTTTAGATAGTTTGCTAATTTTTTAACTCGAAGGTATGTGTCATTCCAACTCAGGAATTGATAATGCTTTTTATTTTTTGACCAAAGATATGGCTCATCAGCATATTTCTCAGCTTGGTCACAAAAAACAGACAGTAGATTTTGATATTTTTGGATAGAGTCAGACATAAAGAATTATCTCATAATTATGGGTATATTGAAAGGTTAGTCATTTTTGACTCTCAATTATTTAATTGACAAATTTTGCTAATTGTTTGCTTGAGGAAACTATTTCTGTCAACCGCTTCTTCTTGATGATAACAATGTGTTGTTGGGTACCAAATATTAGTACCATCCAGCCATCTCCAGTCCCAAGGCCTGTTAAGTAATACATGTGTGTTAATACCTGCTGCGCCAGCAAGGTGTATTGTTGTGTTGTCAATAGATATAATAAAATCACAGGCGCCTGCTAAATTTAAAAGGCCGTCGATATCATTAAAAAGATCTATTTCATCATCGTTATAAATAGTTACACCAAGTTTACGGCTCACTTGGCTGATCTCTTCGATTGATGAGTTATACTGAAGATTAACATAGATATAATCATGCATTGAATTTCCAAATGATTTTAAAAAGCTCAACAAGCTATAACTTCGATCTTTGCCAGATTGATTATTCTCTGAGAACCAGCTAATGCCACAAATCTTTTTTTCACCTTTTAATTTTCCTTTTATCCTGTTCACCTCATTATTATCAAACTTTAATATGACTTCGTTTGTTTTTGGATCTTGATCTTGTTTTGCGTAATATTTTAGTAGACCAAACATTGATAGATGCTCATCATATTTAATTTTTTTAATATCATAATCATTTGGTAAAAATGTAATATTTTTATCAAAACACCTACTAAAAATTCCCTGCAGCCGTGGATCGCACAAAATAATTATCTCTTTAAAATTACCTAGAGGTTTATTGAAAAAAAGTGAGCACATTATCTGATCTCCAGGTCCTTGTTCATCCCATATCAATAGCTTCTCTCCACCGGAGGAACCATTCCATTCTGCTGTCTCAAAATTATATCTCTTCGATAAGAATGATGGGCTATTCCAACGATGATCAAATAGTTCCCAGCCAATCTCGAAATTTTTTTGTTTTAAATTGGTAAAACCCCTGAAGTACATAGCCTCATAATGCTGAGGGTGTGACTTTAAAATCTCTTTAAATGTATGATCCGCCGCTTCAAGTTGATCGAGCTTAAATTCTATAAATCCTTTGGTAACTAATATATCCGTATCCTCGGGGCGTATTTTTATGGCCCTCTCAACTTGTTTAAAAGCTGATTGCCATTCACCCTCTCGACCAAGAGCTTTCGCATAATTGTGAATACATGATGCATTATTCGCGTTCAAACTTAATGATTTCCTATAATCAATGATTGCACGCAAATTGTCATTTTTTCTCCCATATGATAGCGCTCTCCAGAAATAGTAGTCAGAATTATTTTTTTTATATTTAATTGCAGAGGACAAATAATGGATTGCCTCTTCATAAAATCCTTGGAAATATTTTACAACGCCCATTTGATGCAGAAGCTCAGAATTATTGCCTGAACTCTTTAGTAATTCTTGGAGCAAAGGCTCAGCTTCTCCAATTTTTCCAGAAGATATCAAAGTTCCGATAAAACTTATTTTTTTATCAATGTTGGGATTTGTGTTCATCATGGTTAATTATAGTAATTTATGTATGATTTTCTTCTGCTTTTTTTGGTGTATCCAAAAAAATACTAATATTTATTGTATCATGTTATCTTAAACATATTAGGCAAAGAAATGAAAAAAATATTTCAAACTTTATTATTACTCATAATTATGAGCAGCCCTGCTAGTTCCTTCGATGAAGAAAGATATACCGGAGGTGGCCAATGGCCTGTCTCATCAAGTGATGATACTTTTATTCATTATCAAGATCAAAATCAGTTGACTAATAAAAATGAAAAGGATGAAATTGAAGGTAGATTTTTCTACGACCAAGAAGATGTTACCGACGATTATCAAGTGCACGCTATTTATATATTAGCTTCAGACTCAAAAGATAAAAAGTATGATACCAACGGAACAATTGAGAGTATTGTTATCAAAGGTAATGAGCATCTGAAAAAAAATATCGACCAAAAACAATTTAGGTTAGATCTTACCAAAGACGGTAATTTAGATGTTAGTTTTCTGCGAGTTAATAAAACTAGGAAAGAAATTAATAGACTAGAGAATGCCGCAGGTTATTTTACTGGCATGGTAATCCTTCATGGATTCAATAATCCAAAAAAACTTTATACAATCTTTTATCAAGACAAGTATAAATGGGAATGGGGGCAAGTAGGAGATGCGCTATATGATACACCTAATGGAGAGGTTGAAGTCACTGCAGGCGTGGTTTATTTAGGAAAAAAAAAGGCAAGTGAAGCTTGGGTACCCCACATTCATGAGTTATTTCATGCCTTAGGTTTTGTTCAACTATGTGCGCCAGGCGCAATTATAGAAAGGAACTCTCGTTGGGGTAAGAATGATCATCTCAATTACAAGAATGATATAATGAGTGATAGGGGGGGAGATTATTTATATATTGACAAAAAGAGAACAGAATACTTCGGGCACTCGAATCTTAATTGTGAACTAGATTTAGAAAAAAGTGCTTTTATGGAGCCTACTGAGGAAAATTTTCAATTACAACCTTTTTCACCAACATGTAAATTAACTAGATGGCAGCCAATTTATAATCACGAGCGGTCATTGGAATGTTTATCAAAATTAGATTTTTGAAATTTTTAAAAAAAAATGATGATGGTGGAGCCAGGGGGGCTCGAACCCCCGACCTCTTCGCTGCCAGCGAAGCGCTCTCCCAACTGAGCTATGGCCCCATATCTGCAAAATAACATAAATATAGGTATCATTAAATATAGAATCGTTTTTTGATAAAATTTAATCGCAATAAAAAATAGATCTCATTTACAATAGTTCGGAAGAGGTAATTCTCTTGACGCTTCTGTCTCGAAGATTTTATACTTCCCACTTGAGTATCGTTTACAATCTCTCGCGCACCCATTCTCAATTATTTTTTGTTGTAAATCTTCAGTTTTATCTTTTTTTGTTACTCTGCAAATACCTACATGCCGATCGTAGGTCATATCACCTGTTAATTTGCATGACACAGTATCGGACTCAGCAATAATTTTTTCTACTATTTTTTTGCAAGGTTTATAGGTCGCATGACCTCTTTCTGCAGCGGATATTCCATTTAAGCGTATCTTCATATTGCACAGTTTTATTGTATCAGCATCAATTACATACACATTATGGGAGGCGCAATTAATTTCTTTACTATACGACAGAGAGGTATAGCTTATTAGAATAATTATTATGTAAACCAGTCTTTTCATAGTTTCATATTAATCAGGATTGTTTAATATTTATATCATATTAAAATTAGAGAAAAATAAAATTAAAAATGATCAAAGCAGAACGCGTCAAAAATATAATTAAAATATTGGATAGGATTTATCCAAATCCTCCCATCCCACTCGATCACAAGAATATATTTGAATTGCTAATTTCGGTTCTGCTCAGCGCTCAATGTACGGATGTTCGGGTGAATCAAGTTACGCCGAGCCTCTTTCAATTAGCAAATAATGCGAAGGACATGAGCCGTCTAGATTTAAACGTAATTTATGAAATAATAAGACCCTGCGGCTTAGCGCCACAAAAATCCGCTGCAATAAAGGAGTTATCCGAAATACTCATCCGAGATTTTAACGGTCAAGTTCCGGATACTTATAAGGAATTAGAGATTTTACCTGGTGTGGGCCACAAGACCGCGTCCGTTGTAATGTCTCAAGGATTTGGTCACCCTGCTTTTCCAGTCGATACACACATACACCGGTTAGCGCAACGATGGGGTCTCACAAATGGAAAAAGTGTTGTTCAAACAGAGAGGGATTTAAAAAGATTATTCCCAAAAGATAATTGGAATAGATTACATTTACAAATTATATTTTATGGACGCGAATACTGTCAGGCCAGAGCATGTTTTGGTATTGATTGCGAGATCTGCAACACTTGTTATCCTGACAGAAAAAAACCCATCAAGGTTAAAAAACCATAAGATTAACGTGAAATGTAAACTATGAAAGTACATTAATCGTTTTATAATCACCGTTTGATATAAGGACAAATTACATGAATAGGTTTACACTTCTTTTTACTTTAATCGCCCTTCTTTTTACACACAATAACGCGATCTCTGCAACATATGACGTCGATATGTTAAATAAAAGAGATGATGGAGAGAAGATGGTTTACTCTGAAGATATTTTATATATTGATCTAAATGATACCGTTAATTGGCTAACTACTTCTCCCGGACACAATGTAGAGTTTATTAGCGCCCCAGAAACTGCGGACCTTCCAAAGAAACCGTCTAAGGTAAATAAAGAATTCAGTTATACTTTCGATGTGCCCGGTATATATTTATATCAATGTTCACCACACAAGAGCATGGGTATGATTGCATTGGTTATCGTGGGTGAGGATCTCTCTAATATCGATGATATTGCATCAACTAGAGTTGTTGGAAAAAGTAAGAAAAAGCTCGAAGCACTCTTAGCAAGCCTTTAAAATAGCAATAAAAGAAATAAACTTGGTGAAAAAATGGATAAAGTAGCCATTATTGGAGCTGGTATATCTGGCCTGGCCCTAGCTAATAAATTAAAAAACCATTTTGAAGTTGTTGTATTTGAAAAATCACGCGGCTATGGAGGACGTGTTGCGACAAGAAGATCTGGTGAGTTTATATTTGACCATGGGGCTCAGTTTTTCAAAGCAAAAACAGAAGAATTTAAGAACTACATTAACCCCATGATAGATCAGAATATTATCGATGTTTGGAAGGCACGGTTTGTTGAAATTGATAATGGTAAAATCACAAATGACCGTGTTTGGGGGGAAGATCCGTCAAATTATGTTGGAATACCATCCATGAATGCTATTGGCAAATATATGGCAGATGGCCTAAATGTTAGATTATCAGAGAAAGTGGCGAATGTCTTAAAGGGTAATAAGTGGCAACTATATGATGAAGCCAATGACAATATTGGTGAGTTTGATTGGGTAATTTCTGCAATACCGCCCAAACAAGCAATAGATATGATCCCTGATGTTGTTAATTTATATAGCGAAATCAGTCGTTACGAGATGCTTGCATGTTATTCGCTGATGCTGGGTTATGAGGAAAAAATAGATATAGGGTTTGATGCTGCACTAATAAAGGGAGCGGATATTAGCTGGCTATCGGTAAATTCATCAAAGTACTCAAGCGTAAATAATACAGCTTTTCTGATCCACTCAACGAACAAATGGGCATCTCAAAATATAGATAATGATAGGGATTGGGTTAAGGGCTATCTCTGTAATGAATTATCAAATTTAGTTCCAATAAAAACAGAAAATGCCAATTATATTGGATTACAGGGATGGCGTTATGCAAATATAAAAAAACAAAATAATCTTGAATTTTTTTTGGATAGAGATAATAAATTTGGTCTTTGCGGAGACTGGTTTGTTCAAGGTAGGATTGAGGCCGCTTATCTAAGTGGCTCTCATTTGGGCGATCACATACTAATCTCCTAGCTATTACTAAGCTTTATCCCAATATTCCTTTATTTTCGGGTATGCGTCCTTACCGTTTTGAGCCCTTTGATCTGCAGTTACGTCCCCCCAATCATATATTGCTTTTTTATATGCAGGTCTTGTTTTAATTTTTTCATACCACTGATCAAGATTTTTTAGATCTTTCCATAAAGGTCTCATCATAAAGGAGTCCAATCTGTGTAGGTAAACGACAAATGAGATATCTGCTAACGAGTACTTATCTCCCGCCAGCCAAGTATTTTTACCTAAATATTCATTCATTTCTAGGAATAGTGACTTGAATTCAATCATCGCCTCTTCGAGAAGAGGTGACTCTATCCCCATTTCAATATTTATTTGATCATTTTTTTTGCGAACTTTGTCTTTCATTTCTTTGTAGTATTTTTTAATCTGCCCTGGGTCTTTCTTTTTATAAATGTGTCTGTTCACGAGACATACACCAATTGTTCGACTTGCAACATGGATCCCTTCATCTATTTTACGCATCCAGAGACGCATTTGGGCAAGATCTTCGGGCCTAGATGGTTTTAATTTAGGATCTCCACCATATCTTTCCTCAAGGTATTCGATAATTACTAAAGACTCGGGTATTGCTAGGTTATCATCAATAATCACTGGGACAAGGCCTTTGGGATTTAGCTCATAAAAATTTTTTGGAAGCTGATCGATATCTCCCAGAGCGGTATCTACAATTATGCTTTCCCATGGAATAGATTTTTCTTCGAGACAAAGACGTACCCTTTGAGCTGCACTGGTTCTGTCGTAATGAAAAAGAGTGAGCATTATTAGATTTCTTTTGATGGGGTATTTAGATTTATACTAATATTTTTTCTTTGAGTGAAGCTATCGAGCATACCTTCAAGTGAAAACTCACGGCCAATACCCGATTGTTTAAATCCACCATATGAATGTCCAGGGGCTTGCGCCAGGCCTTGATTAACCTGCACCCAGCCAGACTCAATTGCATGAGCTGCATTTATGCCTTTTGTTATATCTCGAGTCCAAACATACGCTGCTAAGCCATAGTGACTCTGATTTGCCATTCTTATGACTTCTTCTTCGTCATCCCAGGGGATTGCAACAAGGACAGGACCAAAAATTTCTTCCTTCGCAAGACGCCATTCATTTGATTTATTTCTGAAGATAGTTGGTATTGTAAAATATCCCTCGCTAAGGGGGCCATCTTCAGGAGGCAGACCTCCACAAATAACTTCTGTATTTTTATTATTTAAACCGTCAGAAATATAGTCGCAAACTTTTGTAAATTGTTTGTTATTTATAATAGTGCCAATGTCAGTATTATCATTGAGTGGATTACCGATGATTAGCTTATCAAGTTTTTCTGATAATTTACCAATAAAGCTGTCAAATATTTTTTTGTGTAGGAATAATCTTGAGCCTGCTGTGCAAGATTGGCTTTGCCTTGTAAATCTCATGGCGCCAATAATTCCATCAACTGTCCAATCTTCATTTACATCAGGATAGACTATTGAAGGACTTTTTCCTCCGAGCTCAAGAGACACTGGCAGTATCCTCTCCGCAGCTGCCCTCATTACCAGCTTTCCAACTCCCGTTGATCCCGTGAAGGATAATTTATTTATTTCAGGGTGATATGCAAGCGGCTCACCACATTCAGGACCGGTTCCTGTTAGAAGGTTCAGAACACCTGGTGGTATGAATCTTTGACAAATCTCAGCAACTTTTAGAATTGCCAACGGGGCATCTTCAGCGGCCTTCATTACAATTGTATTGCCCGCACATAATGCGGGTGCAATTTTGCATGCGCCAAGCATGACGGGGGCATTCCAAGGAATTATTGCACCGACTACACCTAAGGGTTCACGCCTAGTATAACTCAACACATGTTCTCCAAGTGGGATGGTTTCACCTTTCAATTCAGAGGATAATCCACCAAAATATCTAAATATATCAACCACAAGGTTAATTTCTGGCCTTGCTTGGGTCTTTATTGCATTTCCAGTTTCAGTTGCAATAATTTTTGCAATATCTTCTTTTTCAATTTCTATGGCATCAGCTATCTGGAGAAGTATTTTTCCTCTCTCTTTGGGCATTACTTTTGACCAAGATCTGAATGCTTTCAGAGACGATTTTACGGCGATATCAACATCAGCCTCATTACCCCGTGGAACAGTAGCAAATATCCTCCTGTTTGCAGGACACTCAATTTCAATTGTCTTTTCTGTTATGCTATTAGTATACTTGCCATCTATGATCATTTGATAATTTATTATTTTCTGACTCATCCTCACCTCAGCATATTTTAACCTTATGGTATCATATACGTACAGTTTATTTTAATCAATTGATTGGTTGACAGTTTTACAAATATTCTCTTTGCATTCCATTCGCTTCATTATTTGATTATTGGAGTTATAAATTAGTCTAACACCATTCATCTTTCCATTTTCATAATTTATTTCTGATTTTTTAGTTGAGTCAATATTGTAGAAAGTCCATAAGCCCTCTTTTAGCCCATCCTTATAATTACCCTCATACCAAACGGTATTATTAATATCCCAGATACACAAGCTTCTCCCTGTATAAGGTTTCTTAGATTCTTTTAAAAATAGAACTCCATTTCTACTTTTGCCGTCTAGATCATCACATATTGTTTTTGAATTGACTACAGCAAAAAAAATAAGGATGAGTATCACAAAGAAGGAGAGTAAGTATTGAATATTTTTTTCGAGTTTAATCAATATTCCACTAGCTCGTCATCTATTACCTGCCAAAGATACCATGTTGCTACAGTCCGATACGGGCGCCATTTATTTGATATTTGATTGATTTTCTCAATTTGATTGATTTTCTCAAAATGATCTAGGTTGTAAACTTTTTTTATGGCATTAATAAGGCCAATATCTCCAAGTGGTAGAATATCTGGACTCATTTTAAAGAATATAAGGAACATCTCTATTGTCCAAGGGCCAACACCTTTAATGGTAATAAGGTTAGACTTTATAGTTTCTTCATTAGCGTCTAAAAAATACTCTTTTGTCGAGGTATTGGGATTTTCTATGAAATATTTTGATATATTGAACAAATAATTTATTTTTTGACGTGAAAGTCCAGTTTCTCTTAGCGCTTGTTTGTCGATAGATAAAAGCATATTAGGAGAAACATCTGCTTGTAATAGTTTCAAGAGCTTTTTATAGATACTCTCCGCCGCTTTGACTGAGATTTGTTGTCCAACAATCGATTTTAGTAGTGTCCCAAAGGGGTCCTTTCTTGATTTAAGGATATTTTTTTGATTTCGTTCAATAACTGATTTAAGGATTACATCTTCTTTTTTGAGCTTAATGATGGCTCTTTTCCAGTATTCAGGTTCCATATGCTGATCGCGTTAAAGTGAAGTTGTATTACTCATCATCACTTTTTGGGGTGATAATCAAATCCGAGTCTTCAATTTCATCCTCTTCAACTAGAAAGTCATTATCGTCATCTTCGATCAATTCTTCATTTTCTATATCTGGGATATCAATTTCATTTTCATTTATAAGTTCTTCCTCCGATTCGTCATCGAGTATGTCATCATCATCCATGATAATGGGATTATCATCTTCGATGACCCCACCTTCCAGATTGTTGTCCAACGGTTCTTTTTCCTGCTCCAATTCCGCATCATCTTGAACAATATCCTCAGCAACAATAGGAGTCTGCGTGGTTTGCAATGGAACTTGTGGCTCATCTAATGTAAGCGTGACTTCTGTGCCACATGCAGGACAAATTATTTCTAACTTATTGAGATCGTAAAACTTTACACCACAGTTTAGACACGTATGTTTGTTCCCTAATTCAGCTCTAGCCACTATAAAACCCCTTTTATATTTTATGCCAATTTAATACTATGTTATATAATGTAATATTATGATATCTACATTTATATACACATGATCATGAAAATAAACAACAAAAATAATCCAGTCATTGTTGAGAGATCAAACGCGCTGTCTGGTAGTATCGACACGCCAAGTGATAAATCTATTTCACATCGTGCTCTTATTCTTGGCTCGCTATGCATTGGTGAAACGAAAATTCATAATTTACTTTTGTCGGAAGATATCACCTCCACAATCTGCGCTTTGGAGCAGTTTGGTGCAAGCATCAATATGGGAGAAGAGCAAAACATCACAAATATATACGGTATTGGAATTGGTGGATTATTACAACCCAGTAAAAAAATTTATTTAGGAAACTCAGGCACTTCCGTAAGATTGCTTATTGGTCTTATGTCAAGCTGTGATGTTTGTGTAGAGTTTGAAGGTGATGAGTCACTGTCTAAACGGCCAATGGGTAGAGTATTAGATCCTTTAAAAGAAATTGGTTTGGAAATACTGAGCAATGAGAAAGAAAATTTACCATTAAAGCTAAAGGGTACGGCTTTACCTGTTCCTATAAATCATAAGCTTGTTGTGCCATCAGCTCAAATAAAGTCAGCTTTAATGCTGGCAGCTTTAAACATAAGAGGGCGCTCTACAATAATTGAAACAATAAAAACTCGTGACCATACGGAAAAATTATTTGAATATTTTGGCGCAGATATTCAAACAAGTTTGAATGATTTGGGCCAAAAGGAAATTATGATAAGCGGGCAAAAAAAACTCTCTCCAAGAGAGATAGATATTCCCGGTGACCCAAGCTCAGCTGCATTTTTTATTGTTGCAGGCTTAATATCAAAAGGTTCTAAGCTAAGGATAAAAAATGTAATGATAAATCCTACAAGGTCGCTATTTATTGACTATTTGATCTCAATGGGGGCAAAGATAGATTTCTTGGATAAATATTCAAAATGTGGTGAAGAGGTTGTGGATATTGACGTTACAGCAAGTGAATTAAAAGGAGTCACAACCAGTCTGAACGACGCCCCATCAATTATTGATGAATTTCTAATATTATCTGTCGCAGCTGCCTACGCAAAAGGTGAGAGTAAATTTTGCGGGGTTTCAGAATTAAAAGTAAAAGAGAGTGATCGCCTTGAAGCAATAATTAACATGTTAACAGCCTCAGGTGTCAAATGTGAAACAAAGGATGATGATCTCATAATATATGGGAACGGTGAAGTCCCTGGTGGCTCAGATATTAAGTCCAATTATGACCATCGTGTGGCTATGTCAGCGCTAATTCTGGGGCTTGGTTCAAAAAGTCAAATTAGGATAGATGATGTTTCCCCTATAGCAACAAGTTTTCCAAATTTTATGGAAATTTATCATAAAGTAGGGGGAAATTTTCACAGTGGATGAAAAAATAATTATTGCAATTGATGGGCCCGCGGCAAGTGGTAAAGGTACAGTTGCCAGAAAACTTGCAAAAATTTTCAACTTACCCCACTTAGACTCGGGGCAGCTATATAGGTACATTGCGTATCAAGCTATGAAGAGTGCAATCAATCTAAATGATAAATCCGCACTTTTAGAGCTTACTGATAAAATTGCTTTTGATATCAGTGAAATTGAAGATTTAAGAAATGATGAAATATCAACTGTTGCCTCAATTATATCACAATACAGTGAAATTCGTGATCAACTTATCGAATATCAAAGAGACTTTGCATCAAACGGAGCAGTTGTTGATGGCAGAGACATTGGGACCATAATTTTTCCAAATGCTGATTATAAATTTTATATAACTGCATCATTAGATCAAAGAACGGAAAGAAGATACCTTCAACTAAAGAAGGATAATACCGAAATAGATAGAAATAATATCAAAAATGATATAAGTAATAGGGATCTTAGGGATATTAATAGAAAAATTGCCCCCCTTAAGAAAGCTGAGGATGCAATTGAGATTGATACAACTGAGATGAAAATTGATGATGTAATTGACTTTATTGTAAAATACATACATAAAGGTTAGAAATTCTATGTGAATTGGAGAATATACATAAATGGTAAAAAAAGAACTTGATAAGTTAAATCCGTCTGTTGATGATTTTGCAGCTTTGCTTGAAGAGAGTATGAGTAAAATAAATCTCTCTGAAGGAACTGTAATAAAAGGTAAGGTTACTGCCGTCGAGAATGACTTTGTTATAGTAGATGTTGGTCTCAAAACAGAAGGCAGGATACCTACACGAGAATTCAAATCAGCTTCTGGTCCAAGCATCCCTGAGATCGGTGATGATGTTGATGTTTACCTTGACAGAGTTGAGAATTTAAATGGGGAGGCTGTATTAAGCAGGGAAAAAGCAAGAAGACAGGAAAGTTGGAATAATCTAGAGAAACTACATGCAGATGGCGTTCGAGTTGAGGGTGTGATTTTTGGCCGAGTAAAGGGCGGGTTCACTGTAGATCTTGATGGCGCAATTGCATTTCTTCCAGGAAGCCAAGTTGATGTAAAGCCTGTAAGAGACATTGGCGGGATGTTGAATGTATCTCAACCATTCCAAATTTTAAAAATGGATAGGAAAAGAGGTAATATTGTTGTGTCTAGGCGTGCAATTATTGAAGACTCGAAAGGTGACTATAATCCGGAGCTAGCTGATAATCTTGAGGAGGGTCAGACACTGGACGGCATTGTTAAAAATATAACAGACTATGGCGCATTCATTGACCTTGGCGGGATGGATGGTTTATTGCATGTAACAGACATCTCCTGGAAAAGAGTTAATCATCCAAGTGATTTATTAAAGATTGGTCAATCAGTAAAAGTTCAAGTAACCAAAATAAACGCAGAGAGTAAAAGAGTTAGTCTTGGAATGAAACAACTTGAGGCCGATCCATGGGAAGGTATTGCTGAAAAATATCCAATAAATACAAAATTAAAAGGTAACGTTACCAATATTACGGATTACGGCGCTTTTGTTGAAATTGAACCGGGTATCGAAGGTCTTACACATGTCTCAGAAATGAGTTGGACAAAGAAAAATATTCATCCTGGTAAGATTGTATCAAGCTCACAAGAGGTAGAAGTTGTGATCCTAGAAATAGATTATGAAAAAAGAAGAATTTCTCTTGGTATGAAGCAGTGTGTAGAGAATCCATGGGCAAAATTTGCAGAGAATTATCCCATTGGCTCAGTTGTAAGCGGAGAGGTAAAAAACTCAACTGAATTTGGTTTATTTGTAGGTCTAGAGGGTGATCTTGATGGTATGATCCACTTATCAGATTTAGATTGGAATGAAAAGCCAGAAGTATCTCTTGAGAGGCATGTAAAGGGAGAGACGATCGAAGTAAAAGTGCTTGATATAGATGTTGAAAAAGAGAGAATAAGCCTTGGTGTTAAACAATTGTCTGACGATCCTTATTCTGGCCTCAGCCAAATTAAAAAAGGTGATACTGTGACATGTTACATAACAAATATCCGGGATGGAGGTCTGGACGTTACAATTGGTAAGGATGGAGTACCCAGTTCGATCAAAAGGACGGATTTATCTGTAGATAAGTCTGAACAGAAACCTGACAGGTTTGATGTTGGTGAGATGGTTGATGCGAAGGTGACGCAAATAGATGCAAAAAATAATAAACTCACATTATCAATAAAAAGTTTGCAAATTGATCAAGAAAAAGAAGCTGTTGAACAATATGGGTCTGCAGACTCTGGCGCCTCATTGGGTGATATCCTAGGGGAGGCTCTAAATATTGTCAATGAGCAGGGCGAAATCGAAGCTCCCGCAGAATCCCCTAGCGCAGCCAAGAAAACTGTGAAGAAAGCAAAACCAAAAGCTGAAAAAAAAGAAAAAGCGGAAAAGGAAGAAAAAACAGAAGACTCAAAGACTTTAAAATAAAAAGTCAAATATTGGGTAACTGATTATATCGACTCAAGTCAAGCAGTGATAAAATGGTCTTTAATAACTCAGCAGAAATTAAATGGTACCGCAAAAGGCTATTTTTATGGCGAGTCTTTTCGTTCGTTTTAGCAATATCTCTCCTCTATATCTTTTTTAATAACCCAAAAACAAATATTAGTTCTCAGCCACATATCGCAAACTACACTATTAGTGGTTTACTTGTAGATGCGGATCAGATTTTAGAAGATCTGGAGTATTTGGAGTTTGAAGATAATGTTAAAGCAATAATCATTACTGTCGATAGTCCTGGCGGTACAACTGTTAGTGCGGAGGAGATCTTTTTAAAGATCAGATCTATATCATCAAATAAACCAATAGTTGTAGTTATGAAGAATATTGCAACCTCCGGAGCATATCTATTTTCAGTCGGTGCCGACAGAATATTTGCGCGCGAGAATACAATTACAGGATCCGTTGGTGTATTGCTGCAATGGGCAAGGATTGATCAAGGACTTGAAAAACTTGGGATTGAGATGAAAGAGGTTAAGAGTGGCAAATTAAAGGCAGAGCCAGATCTTTTTGGAGAGTCTGATGAGGAGGCAATGGCATTAACCCAAAAAATTGTTGATGAAACCTATAGATGGTTTCTTAATCTAGTTAAAGAACGCAGGAACGTTGAAGAGTATGCGATTAGTCAAATGTCAGATGGGAGAATATTCACAGGCAGGCAAGCTCTAGAATTGAATTTGATTGACGAGATAGGTGGTAATAGAGAAGCAAAATTCTGGTTAATTGAGAATAGAGAAATAAATACTGATCTTGAAATATTGATCTATGACCAAAATAAGTCTACTAATTTTATTGAACTAAGTGTTGCAAAAATCATGGATTATTTTAATATAAATTCGTCATACGGGGATAGGTTAAAAAATAATCTCTCACTGATGAATATCGGCGGTCTTTTATCCATTTGGCAGCATCCAAGTTGACAACTTCTGGGGAAAATATGAAGAAATCAGAATTAATTGACCAATTAGCAAAAGATTATCCTCACTTATATCATAGGGATATCGAAAAAGTGGTTGACGTATTTTATAATTCAATTTCCGAGGCATTAGCTAACGGTCAAAGAGTGGAGCTGAGAGGATTCGGCGCATTCTCTACAAAAGAAAGAGGTCCACGGATAGGAAGAAATCCAAAAAACGGTGAGAGAGTGGCGGTACCAAGGAAAAAATCAGTGTATTACAAGCCTGGTAAAGAACTCAAGGAACGTATCAATAGTAGCAGTTAATAGTCCAATCAATGAGGAGTGGTAATTTGAGTTTTAAAAATAAAAATGCCCTTTTCTGTGCTCTTGATATGAAAAGTATCGACCAAGCTTTATCTTTCACAAACATCATAAAAGATTATATAGACGGCATAAAGATTGGAATGGAAGCCTTTTATTCAATGGGCATTGATGGTTACTTAAGATTGCAAGATTTAAATATACCAATATTTCTGGATTTAAAATTACATGATATACCCAATACAGTAAATTCAGCAATAAAATCCCTAATTCCACTTAATCCGTTTATGATTAATGTACACATATCTGGGGGCGCTGTGATGCTGAAAGAGGCCGTTAGTGCAATTCATGAAAGTAAAGATAACAAGCCAAAAATTGTTGGCGTAACAATATTGACTAGCATGAATGAGTCTAGCTTTGCAGAACAAGGCATCAAGCTTAATATCCAAGATCAGGTGATCAATCTTGCAACTTTAGCCGCTGATTGTGGGCTAGATGGTGTTGTTTGTAGCCCGCATGAGGCAGGTAAGGTGAAGAGTAAATGCGGCAAGGATTTTTTAACAGTTGTGCCGGGTATTAGGCTAGAAAAAACACAATCTGATGACCAAAAAAGAACCCTTACACCATATGAAGCCGTTCGGAATGGTGCAGACATTCTAGTAGTTGGAAGACCTTTGACAAAAGCGAATGATCCACTGGAAGTTGCCAAAATAATTAGAAAGAATATCGATAATTATGCGTGTTAAAATAAAGATTTGTGGAATTAGTGAAGAAGATAATATCAAGTGTTGTATCGATAATTCAATTGATATGATCGGATTTGTGTTCTATGAAAATAGTCCACGTAACATTTCAATTTTAAAAGCTAAAAATTTATATCGAGAGTTTGGTCATGAAATTAATATAGTAGGGCTTGTTGTTGATCCTGATGAAAATCTAGTAGAGACACTAGTAAATGAAATTGGGATAAATATTTTGCAATTCCATGGTAATGAAAATTTAAGTAAATTACTAACTTTAAAATCCAAATATAATATACAAATTATTAAGGCTATAAATATAAATGAGGGAACTGATAAAGCCCAATTGATTGAACTTCAAAATAATATGGATTATTTATTATTTGATGCTCCCCCACCAGAAAACTCCATGAGACCTGGTGGAAACGGTAATCATTTTGATTGGAATTTAATCAAAAACTTAGAAATGGCCTCTAATTGGATACTATCAGGCGGACTAAGTCCTGAAAATATTGGCGATGCCATTAAAATCACAGGTGCAAATTTTGTTGATGTTTCGTCGGGAGTTGAGAATAATGTTGGCATCAAAGATAATGATTTGATAACGAAATTTATTTATAATGCAAGAAATTACATGGAGAAAAATTAAGAGATGGATAAGTTAAACTCTTATAAACTCGGACCTGACCAAAATGGAAGGTTCGGAATATTTGGTGGAAGATTTGTTGCTGAAACATTAATGCCTCTTATATTAGACCTGGAAAAATCATATCAGCAAGCAAAGAAAGATGACAGCTTCCAATCTGAGCTGGCTTATTTAAATAAATATTATACAGGAAGACCAAGCCCACTATATTTTGCAGAAAGATTAACAGATTACCTCAAAACCGCAAAAATTTATTTTAAAAGGGACGAGCTTAATCATACAGGAAGCCATAAAATCAATAACTGTTTAGGTCAAATATTGTTGGCAAAGAGGATGGGAAAAACAAGAATAATAGCAGAGACAGGTGCTGGACAACACGGAGTTGCTGTTGCTACAGTCTCTGCAAGATTTGGACTTCCATGCGTGATTTATATGGGCGCAAAAGATATTGAGAGACAAAAGCCTAATGTCTTTAGAATGAAGTTGCTCGGAGCCGAAGTTGTTCCTGTAAGATCTGGCAATGCTACATTAAAAGATGCAATGAATGAAGCACTGAGAGATTGGGTAGCAAACGTAAATGATACATTCTACATAATTGGAACTGTGGCAGGGCCTCACCCTTATCCTGAAATGGTTCGGGATTTTCAGTCAATAATTGGCAAAGAAACAAAAGAGCAAATTCTTGATCAGGAGGGACGTCTTCCGGATCAACTGATTGCATGTATTGGTGGAGGATCAAATGCAATGGGTCTATTTTATCCTTTTTTAGATGATATAAGTGTTAAGATTACAGGAATTGAGGCTGGCGGGATGGGGCTTCAAGGAGAAAAGCATTGTGCCAGCCTAACAGCGGGCAGACCCGGTGTTCTCCATGGAAATAGAACATATCTTCTGCAGGATGATGAAGGGCAAATAATTGAAGGTCATTCAATTTCTGCGGGTCTCGATTACCCGGGGATTGGACCAGAGCATGCTTGGCTTAAAGAGTCAGGAAGAGTTGAGTATTTTGCAATTACAGATAGTGAGGCAGTTGAAGCCTTTAAAATATGCACAAAAACAGAGGGTATAATACCAGCATTAGAGCCGTCTCATGCAATCGCTCATTTAATAAATATAGCGCCGAATTTATCAAAGAATGATCTTGTGGTTATGAATTTGTGTGGAAGAGGCGATAAAGATATTTTTACCATTGCAGAACACTTGAATATGGAGATATGAGACTTGACAGTGCGCATCGATAATTGTTTTGAAACACTAAAATTAACCAATAAAAAAGCCTTAATAACTTTCTTAACTGCGGGTGATCCAAATTATGATTTATCACTGGAACTAATAAAGTCATTACCAGAAGCTGGTGCAGATATAATTGAAATTGGGATGCCGTTCAGTGATCCGATGGCTGATGGACCGGCGATACAGGCGTCTTCACTCAGGGCAATAAATTCTGGTCATAAAATGGAAAAGACCTTTGAAATGATCGAAAGTTTTCGGAAAGATAATTCTCATACTCCAATAATTCTAATGGGATATTTCAATCCAATATACAATTATGGGGTCGACTCTTTTATTAAGAAGATTATTGATATAGAAGTTGATGGTGTCATAGTTGTTGATTTACCTCCAGAAGAGGATAATGAGCTTTGTAACGCGATAGAAAGTGCAGATCTTTCATTTATAAGATTAGTTACTCCGACAACCAACGCAGATAGACTCAATAAAATTCTTCAAAAAACTTCAGGATTTTTATATTATGTATCAATAGCTGGGATAACGGGCTCAAAGAGACCAGAAATAAACGAAGTTGAGACCGCTGTCCAAGAAATTAAAACAAAAACAAATATCCCGATAGGTGTGGGTTTTGGAATAAGAACAAAAGAGGATATTGAGAGGGTTGGAAGTTTTGCCGACGGGGTGATCGTCGGCTCAGTATTAGTTGATATAATAAAAAATAATGAGCACGAGTCTTCTGTAAAAGATAAAATAATGAAAAAAGTTAGAGAATTTGCAAGTGCAGTATAATTTTAAATCAGGAATGATAAATGAGTTGGATTAATAATATAGTCACACCTAAAATAAAGGAGATCTTAACCAAAAAAGATGTACCAGACAATCTTTGGATAAAATGCCCAGACAGCGGACAAATGGTATTTCACAAGGATCTGGAAGCAAATCAATGGGTTATTCCTGGTTCAAATTATCATATGAAAATCCCAGCAAAAAAAAGACTGGAGCTACTCTATGATGACGAATACACAGTGATTGATGTAGAAGAGAGTGTATCAGACCCTCTGAAATTCAAAGATGAGAAAAAGTACATTGATAGACTTAAAGATGCTAGAAAGAAAACCGGTACCGACGATGCAGTTGTGATCTCTCAGGGTAATCTTGGCAGTATTCCAGTGACATGCATAGTTCAAGACTTTGCATTTATGGGTGGATCACTTGGTGTTGCTGCAGGGGAAGCAATAATTAAGGCAATGGATGAGGCGCTTCGTTCATCCTCGCCCGTCATACTATTTTCTGCAGCAGGTGGCGCGAGAATGCAAGAGGGTATTCTGTCACTCATGCAGATGCCGAGAACGACAATAGCTGTTCAAAAACTAAATGAAGCAAGGATACCATATATTGTTGTTCTTACGAATCCGACAACTGGAGGTGTAACAGCATCATACGCAATGTTAGGCGACGTCCATATAGCTGAACCTGGCGCTTTAATAGGCTTTGCAGGGCCCAGAGTTATAGAACAAACAATCAAAGAAAAATTACCCGAGGGTTTTCAAAGATCTGAATATCTCTTAGAGCACGGTATGATTGATATGGTAGTTCACAGGCATGATCTTAGGAGCAAGCTTATTACTATTTGCAAACACCTTCTCAATAAATAATACATCAAGTACACCTTATGTTATTTGAAATAAAATCTTTTCAAGATCGAATTGCCCATTTATATCCAAAAGTAATGGATTTATCATTGGGAAGAATTGAAAATCTTCTCAAAAAATTAGGTAACCCACAAGACAGTATAGAGAGGATTATTCATGTAGCGGGAACAAATGGAAAAGGCTCAACACTCACATATATTTCAAGTATTCTTAACGCATCCGGCTTCTCGGTTGACTCATACACATCGCCACATTTAGTTCATTTTAATGAGAGAATCAAGATTGGAAAAAAAGGGTATCAGGAGAATATAAATGATGCTGCCCTGGAGGAGATACTTTTGGAGTGCGAGCAAGTAAATGATGGTGATCCAATAACAATTTTTGAATTAATCACAGCAGCAGCATTCCTTAAATTTTCAAAAACAAAATCTGATTTTCTCATACTTGAAACAGGCTTAGGTGGTAGGCTAGATGCAACGAATGTTATCCAAAATCCACTCGTATCCGTGATTACACCAATAGGAATTGACCATCAGCAATTTCTTGGGGAGTCTATTCAAGAGATTGCATCAGAGAAAGCCGGCATTATAAAAGATAAATGTAAAACTGTATTATCGTATCAGGATAAAAATATAATTCCTATATTTCAAGATATAATTAGTGCTAGAAATAATATCTCTAAAATTTGGAACAAAGACTATTTTGTTATCGATAATGGGGAAGATTTTACATATTCCGATCAAAAATATCAGATGTCACTCCCACTGCCAAATTTATTCGGCAGGCACCAGATTATGAACGCTGGAACAGCAATCGCTACAATTTCGGCGATTGATGATATCTCCATTACGAGAGAGTCCTTTATTGATGGAATAGAAAATGCTGAATGGCCAGCTAGATTAGACTTTCTGGAAATTGGTCCTTTGCATGGGCATGTACATAGTGATACTGAAATATGGATAGATGGAGGACATAATAGTCATGCCGCAATCGCAATAGCTGATGCAATGAGAGGATTAGATAAAAAAGGGTTAATCTTAATTATTGGTATGTTGAACACAAAGAATTGCCGTAAATTTCTTGAGCCATTTAAAAATATCACAGACGCTGTGATAGCAATTAAGATTCCAGATAATATTAACTCACATAAACCCGAGAAAATAGTCCATGACGCTCAATCACTCGGTATTTCTGCAGTCGCAGAAATAGACCTTCACAGTGCACTTGCATATACACGTAAATATCTTAATGACTCTAAGAGGATACTAATATGTGGATCTTTGTACCTTGCTGGTTATGCAATTAAAATACATAGGGGATAGGGGTTATTATCAAATGTTTTCGTCAATCCACTCAAGCAGGGTAAGTTTTGGGAAAGCTCCAACTTTTGTTGATACAAGCTCTGCATTTTTAAATAGTAATAGAGTTGGTATACCTCTAACTCCATAGTTTGTAGGCGTAATGGGATTTTCATCAATATTAACTTTTACAACTGATAATTTACCCTCATAGTCAGATGATATTTCCTCGAGTATCGGGCCAATTTGTTTGCAAGGACCACACCATTCGGCCCAGAAATCTACAAGCACTGGAACTGATGAGGTATCGATCTCTGATTGAAAGTTATCGTCAGTAAGTTGTTTTGTTGCCATCTAATTACCTCTTTTTTAAAAAAGTAACACTTTAATTTAAGAAGTCAATAATCTACTTTCAAATTGCTTGAATATTTCCTCAAGATTATCGTTGTAATCATCGAGGAACTCAAGCTTGTCATTATCCTCATTATATTTCTCTCTTAGATCATCAACAGCAGCAAATGCCTCCGGTATGGTAAGCCATTTCTCAGTATTACTGCTAGTTAATCTTTTAGATATATCTTGATCTATTGATCTACGGTCTAGTTCATCCAAAAGGGATGGGTCATATTCATAAATTATTTTTTTTGCAAAATATTTGTATCCTTCTTGTTCAAATTCTTCTGAGATAATAGGTTTTTGGTTCCAGTCAGCTGCATGGAATTTTTCCATTAACATCTTATCCTTATTTGAAGCAAATCCCAAAGAATATAGGCTCTCTTCCCAGAAAGGATCTAGTTGCGATACTTGTTGTTCGAAATCGTTACTCTCGTTTTGATGCCAGTCTAAAATTTTCATCTTAAAGTCATAACTATTTTTTATGATGCTAGCCCTTTGATGAAGTTCTTCCATGCCAATGGCTTCATATTGCGGGAAGCTCACGGCGTAATCTTTATCCATGAATATTGGATGTCTGTTAAATCTACGCGTTCTTAAAAATTTTGTTTTGCTATCACTATTTATATGCTTCAGTTCGGTTATATTGAGATCTAAAAGCTCTTGGGGATCTCTTTTTAAATCAAAAAAAAGATTTATTTCTGCGTTATTTTTATTGGAGTAGGATCCAATATGCGCTGTTGCATAAGTATAGACTTTTCCATAGTAAGCCTCATGGTGGCATAGTATATCTCGATCTTGGATATAATTCATAACATCATTTTTCGAGGCAGTTTCAAGTGATTTCGACCAAAAGTCAGGAGTTTTCTGTTTTATTATTTTGCATAAATCGATTGTTGTTTCAACATCGGCCATGGCATCATGTGCATTTGAATGATCAATATTATTCGCCTCAGCTAGATTTTCTAGAGAAAACTGCTTTTTAACATCAAGGATCTTGATACAAGATGGATTAAACACAGAGGATGCGCGTACTATATTGAGCGCATCGGCTCTTTTATTTCCATTAATTTGGGTAAAATATGGATTATGTAGATTTTGAAATAAAGAATTTCTTAAAAATTCCTCATCAAAATCTATTGAGTTAAAGCCAATATATATTGCAGTGCCCCATTCTCTAAATTTATCTAGCATGTCACAGATAAGTCTGTAGCTGGAAATGTTATTTGTATTACGGATTGTTGTCATTGACAAATTGTTAACAAGTAATGCTGATGGATTTGGTATCAGTGTTTTATTTAAGTTACATTTAATTTCAAAACGATCCTTCTCGATCAAGTTTTCGTCGCAAAGAATTGCTCCTACTTGAAGTATCTGATCCCACTGACCATTTCGGGTTTTTTTATGATTTTCTCCCCTACCGGATGTTTCTAGATCATAAAATATTAAATTACTCATCTTTAATTTCACTTAGAAAACTGGTTAGCAAGCTTTATTGCTTCCACATTACCCGCATGGAACCAGATGTTCTCAAAAACCATACCGTAACATGTTCTTTTTTTTATGAGTTTACTCCAAATTTCAACAAGAGAAAATCTTTCAGCATTCACTAATTCCAGAGTTTTTGTATTAAGTACTGAAATACCCATAAATACCATTTTGTCTGATCGATCGCTTTCAATTACGGTGCCATCGTTAGCGATAATATAATCACCACTACCAGAATACCCAAGAGCATTTTTTGGTGATGAAAATGCTAACAATGCGTCCATTTTATCTGGATTAAATTTTTTTTGTAAGTCTTGAAGCAAATTTGAATAATTATTTAATAATATAGCGTCGCAATTGATAATCATAATAGCTTGAGTAGTATCTGGGTCTATTGCATTCTTTATCCCTCCGCCTGTGTCAAGTAACGAAGTCTCATGGGAAATATGGATATTCGATATTTTTTTCCTTTCAATATATTCGAAGATTCTTTCATGCTGATAATGTGTGTTGATATACATTTTATTTATACCAATTGTTGCTAATGCATCAAAAATATAATCAATCATTGGTCTTTGGTTAATTTCAACTAAGGGTTTTGGCATATTTTTTGTGAGAGGCATAAGCCTTCTACCTAATCCTGCTGCAAGAATAAAGGCTTCCTCCACTGTTTTTTTATAATAAATATGTTTATTTATTTTGATATCCATCTTCACTGAATTCAATTTTAGATAAGCTTTTTCCAGATAATGTCGACTCAAATGTCTGCAGTCTTTTAAAAATTGAAATGAGCTCAATGATGGTTGGCCATGCGTTTACAATATATTGGAAAGAATTAGATACTTGACCAAATGCTGTGAGTATTTGCTGCAATATTCCAAAAGTTATTTTACCAGCAACAATTGTAGGGATAAGTATTAAATATGCAAAAATATTGTCAGCTTGTAAATAGAAGCTTCTTGCAACGTTAAAATATAAATAGTGAAAATACAGGCGAAAGTAATTTCTTCTTACGTTACTGAAAAGCTCATTTATTGATTGAGGGGTGGCGCGATCTTCATAGTCTTCCCCATACACCAACTCTTTTCGAAGGGAAGCCTCAACCCTCTGGTTTCGGAATTCCAAACCGGGTAGTTTTATTCCCACGATTGCTAAAAAAATTGTTCCAAATAATGACCAGAATATCGCAGCATTTAATAATGGTGCCGGTATTTCACCCAGTATTGGTAAAACTGTAACATATTCAGACAAAGCAAGGAGGACTGGCAAGAATGCAATTAATGTCATTACAGCATCAATTATTGAGACTCCAAGACCTTCCATAATGGCCGCAAACCTCATTGTATCCTCTTGGACACGTTGGGCCGCACCCTCTATACTTCTAAGCTTTGACCACTGATCGGTGTAATAAAAATTCATGGCAGTGCGCCACCTAAAGATATAGTGACTAACAAAAAATCTAGTTAAAACAAACACTGCAAGGGATACGAAAGCAATTTGTGCAAATATAAATAAAAGAATATACAGATCCTCTGAATAAACGGTAATTTCGTTTCCCAAAGCATTTTGGATAGCATCGAAGAAAGGTCTTCTCCAATTATTGATTGCAACTGCTACTTGAACCCCGAAGTACGTCGAAAAGATTATCAATGATGATCCCAATATGGACCAATTTTGCCATTTATGAGGCGAATATCTAAACCAAAAACCAGCAAATATAATTGTAGCTATGAGATAATATAAATAGAACCATATAAATTTATGAGATATGAAGTACCCAAGACCAATTATTGGTTCAGCATCTTCATCGATATTAAAACCAACGATTTTTGCAATATCAGCTCCTATCCAAAACCAGATTATTGTTGATAAAATAATCCAAATTATGGCAGACGGAAAAAAAATTTTTGGCATCGGGAAAAAAGATCTAAACATTGAACGTTTCCTTGAAATTCTGATTAAGCCAACATGCTAGCGCTTGTATGCTACCCGATTGCATGATACGTTTGATATAACAAATAATTCGTGGCATATGAACTAAATAATTCTGATTAGCCTCAAGTATAGCAAGTCTTGCAAAAATTCCCAATATCTTAATTGATCTCTGAACTCCCAGGATATGATATTGTTGCATAAATGATAAACTATCAAATTGGAAATTGTTGAAGGGAAAATCTTTTTTGTATAATCCAATTAAATATTTTTCTTGGTACTCATCTATTGTAATCCTTGCATCATTTGTTAGGGAGACAAGATCGTAAAGAGGGTGTCCAAATAGTGCATCTTGAAAGTCAATTACCGCACATTTTCTAAAGCCATTTTCATTTTCCAAAAATAGAAGGTTTGGTGAGTGAAAGTCTCTTAGCATGAGTGTTTTATCATTCGTAAGATTTGAATATACTTCTTCCATAATATGCGTAAATTCTTGTTTTTTATCAGCATTGCATTGTTTTCCATGAATGAAGGGCCAATAGTAATCGATGAATATCTCAGCCTCATTAAGGTAGATATTCAAATCAAATTCTTTCAGGTAATGTGGGTTTGATTTTGTACTAATATTTTTTGGGTGATTAATATTAGAAATATGTATTAGTGTTTTTATTGCAGGATTATAGAGTTTCTGATAATTCTCTTTTGTTAACATATCTGTATAAGAATATTCCCCCAAATCCTCCTCAAGTATAATATTATCAATCTTATTTCTGACTATTAATTTAGGGACGCGCACGTCAATACTATTGAGGTATTCTTGAATTTTAATGAAATCATCAATCCCATTGGTTAGACCGGTCTTATTTTTTATATCACTTTTTTGAGTTGCATCCATCACTATCATAGTATTATCTGAGCTCATTACCCTATAGTAATTTCTTTTTGAGGCATCACCCGGTAATCTCTGTAATTCAGTGAAGTTTATATCAAGACCTCCAAGGAAATTTTCTATTTTAGCCCGATTACTTACAACTTCCCCGAATTTGCCGAGAGGATTTATTCTATAGACTCTCTCATTTTTTGTGCACTTAATAAAAATTTCAATACGGTCTTTCGGAAGAAAGTCCCTAAATTTATCTGCCCACTCTATAATGCATATCTTATCTGTGAAGGACTCGTTAAGGTCTATTTCATGGAGCTCCATCTCACTTTCAATTCTATAAAAATCATAATGTGCAATCTCAAGATTATCCTTATTATAAGTGTGGTATAAATTGAATGTAGGGCTAACAATATCTTCAAGCGGGGTTTGAGTTAGTTGTTGTATTATGAGCTTGGCAAGAGTTGTTTTTCCAGCACCAATTTGGCCATTTAGTGTTACGACACCTCCCTCATTTAGGAGAGGGGCAAGCTCTTTTGAAAGTTTCTCTAAATCAGATAAATTTTGAGATATATATTTACTATGGATCATAATTGAATTGCTGGTATTTCGATGGTAATGTTATCTTCTTTAGGCTCAATATTAATTTTCCCTGAGAAAAACATGACATATTTATCAATAATAATATTTTCAATACTGCCAGGCACATAGGTAAATTCTCTATTCAAATTATTGATATCTTTGAATAGATTTTGTGAGATTTCATCAAATTTTAAAATAAACTTCGAAGATTTTTGATCGCTTTTAATATCTATTTTTATTTTACATTTTTTGATATCATCACTTGACATGTGCCGGTCCACAAGTCTTACCACACCGGTGAAGAGTCTTGAAATATGTGTTACGTCGATATTCATAAATTTGCTATCATCTATAGCATTCCCTACCACATCATAATCGATGTTAAAGAAATCTAATTTATTCAGTTCATCCTGAAAGATTTCTATTATTTCATTCCCATTAATTTTTTGATATTCGGACTCTATATTGCCTGATTCGAGTGCGGTAATTTCAAGTATTTGATTAATTTGATGGTGTAACTCATTACCAGACTTTTTTATGTCTTTGATATAATCAGAAATTTGTTGATCCATAACGCTATTATTATGAGTTTCCTCAATTAATTCAGAAAACCCAATAATATTTTGCAGGGGAGCCCTCAGCTCATGGGAGATATTATTCATAAATGATGTTTTAATATTATCTGCTTGCGCCAACGCACTATTTTTTTCAATTAGTGCCTCTTCAATTTTCTTACTATCTGTTATATCAGTGAAAGTGTATAGAATTGATCTATCGGGTAAGATTGAAGATTGATAATAAATAATTTTATTATTCTCACAATTTAAGATATTACTGTGCTCTCTTCTATCTACTCCAGAGGATACAATATTTGTATATATCTCATCTAATATTTCTGACTTTTCTATAATTTTCATGAAACTTCTTACATGCATGCCAACCAGACTATCTTCAATTTGCCAGAGTTCAGTGAATTTAGGGTTGTGTAGCTTTATTTTACCGTCAATCCCAAACAGTACAATACCTTCCGATAGACTATCAATAGTCTGTTTTTGTATCTCAGACAGAAGTTTTGCTTCATTTTCAAGTGCTAATCTTTCGGTGTGATTTTCAAATATATGCGTTACTCCACCCATAGGATTTGGTTGTGACAATAAGCGTAATGTCCTCCCATCCTGCAAATACCACCATTGCTCTCGATCATTTAGAGTCTCGTAGATATTGAGTTGTTTCTTCTTCCACTCTTGGAAGTTTGCTTGGTACGGCAGTATCTCTTTTTGTCTCATGCTATCTAATATTTCTGATTCAGTTGGTTTATTATTTAAGTATTCATAGGTTAACATCGAAAACGACTCGAATGCTGAATTAAAAAAAACCAGTGATTGGTCTTGACCAAAAATAGCAACTGGACTATTTAGTCTGTTCATTAATTGCAGATTTGTCTCATTCTGTTTGTCGAGAAGCTGATTTTGGGTATCTTCCTTAGTTTTGTCTTCTGCAGTAATAATAATTGAGTCGTCCTTATTCTCACTTTTCAAAATAAAAGTATATTGCTTCCCATTAAGTATTTTTTTTATTTTTGTTTTTCCGTCATCTATATTTTTTAAATCTTCAATTGGGAATATATGTATATTTTGACGTATTATTTCAGAAATTGTTTTGCCATTATGCAAATTTTCATAATTTTTATTAAATTCAACTATTTTCCCATTTTTTATTACCCAGCATATCTTATTGGATGTTTGTATTTTATATTTATCTTCCTGAATTTTCTTTGCAAAACGTATATCAAAAACATAGATAAAAAATGCCTCAATAATGTATTTGAATGAGTTTGTAAAAGGATATGATTTTTTCTTTTGATGAATAATAATGCAAGCGACCAATAAGGACAGCAAGAGCATAAAGATCATATCACTTATATTGTACATATCTAATATATAATCATTCATGCTATCTCTAAATTTCATCAAATTCTTTGATAAATTAATAGTAAATTAATTTTTTTTTTATTGAAATTAAATCAGTGAGATGTGGGGATATTTTTAATATCTATAGTGATCTGGTTTAAACGGTCCGTTATTTGGTACACCAATGTATTCGCTCTGTTCCTCGTTTAACTTTGTTAAGTTAACATTTAACTTTTTGAGATGGAGTGAGGCAACTTTTTCGTCAAGCTCCTTTGGTAGCATATAAACTTTGTTTGTATATTTGTCTTTATTATTGAAAAGTTCTATTTGAGCCAGTACTTGATTCGTGAAGGATGCACTCATTATAAAGCTTGGATGTCCAGTAGCGCAGCCAAGATTGACAAGTCTACCCTCCGCAAGCAAAATTATTTTTTTCCCATCAGGAAATTCTATTTCGTCGACTTGAGGTTTTACATTTACCCATTTTAAATTTTTTAATTTAGATACTTGTATCTCAGCATCAAAATGCCCTATATTACAGACAATTGCTTTATCCTTCATTAATCTCATATGTTCGAGTGTTATTATATCTTTGTTACCTGTTGCGGTCACAAAGATGTCCGCAATTTTTGATACTTCGTCAATAGTTCTCACTTCGAAACCCTCTAATGCCGCTTGCAGAGCACATATTGGGTCTATTTCGGTTACGACAACTCTGGCCCCGGCGGCTTTAAGTGAAGACGCGCAACCCTTACCAACATCTCCATATCCGGCAACGACTGCAAGTTTGCCAGCAATCATCACATCTGTTGCTCTTCTTATTCCGTCTATCAAGCTTTCACGGCAACCATAAAGATTATCAAACTTTGATTTTGTAACAGAATTATTAACATTTATTGCTGCAAACGGTAGTGTATTGTCATTCTCCATCATTTTCAGTCGATTTACACCTGTTGTCGTTTCTTCGGTTACTCCAATAATTTGACTTTTTATTTTTGAAAACCAGTTTGGGCTTAAATCAGATCTTTTTTTTATCTGTTTGAATAATACCTCCTCCTCCTCGTTTTGGGGGTTATCAATGACGCTCTTATTTTTTTCATACTTTGCACCGAGAATAATATAAATCGTAGCATCCCCACCATCATCTAATATCATGTTAGGATCACCATCTTCCCATTGAAATATTTTATCGACAAATTCCCAATATTCTTCGAGGCTTTCATTCTTGTATGCAAATACAGGTATATTTTTCTTTGCAACAGCTGCCGCGGCATGATCTTGTGTCGAAAATATATTGCAAGAAGCCCATCGAACTTTTGCACCTAATTCAACAAGAGTTTCTATCAATACAGCTGTTTGTATTGTCATATGTAGACATCCAACAATTCTAGCTCCAGACAATGGTTTTTGATTTTTATACTCATCAACTAAAGCTACTAAACCCGGCATCTCATTTTTTGCGAGTTCTATTTCTTTGTCGCCAAAATCAGCGAGTGAGATATCCTTTATTGCAAAATCTTTAAACATTTTTTTAGGTTGTTACATATATTTAAATATACCAAATTTTAGTTCTCTAAAAGTTATTATATCATTTATATATGTTTTGGTAGTTTAATTTTAAACCTTGTACCTTTATGCTGACCTGATTTGAAGTTTTTGACCGAGACTTCTCCATCATGTGAATCAACTATTTGTTTGACAATCGATAGACCTAACCCGGAGTGTTTTTTTTTGTCCACTTTATTTGGCCTGTCTGTATAAAATCTATCAAATATACGATCTATCTTTGTTCCCATTATTCCTCCACCAAAGTCTGAGACTTCTATATATATGCCACCCCTTTCATCGTAGAGGTTCACATCAATACTATCACCATCCTTTGAGAAAGATCGTGCGTTATCGAATAAATTTATAAATACCTGATTTAGCCTATCTCTATTTATCACCGAATATAGTTTGATACCTATCTCATCATGATTAAGCTTGATAGGATTTGTTTTATACCTCGAATTTTGCAGCATGATTAAATCATGAAGAAATTCATAAATATCCGTAATTTCTCTTTCTTCTACAGTCAGCGCAGTATCCAGCTTTGATGTCTCTGAGATATCAGAAATTAATCTATCAACTCTATCAATATCTTCTTGTATAATTCCAATAAGCTTTAATCTTTCGTTTTTATTTTTAATTACAGGAAATGCTTCTATTGCACTCCTCAAAGATGTTAGGGGATTCCTCAATTCATGTGCCACGTCAGCAGAAAATTTTTCAATTGTATCTATCCTATTTAATAGTGTTACAGTCATATTATTTAAAGCACCGGATAGATTTCCAATTTCGTCATTTCTTTTAGTGAAGTCAGGTATTTTTTTTCTTATATTTAGGTTGTTGGTTAATTCATCAGCTGCATCAGCCAACTCTCTCATTGGCTTTGCAATTGTATTCGACAGTATCAATGATAGAATGATTGTGATTAATGATGCAATCATAAATACTTTCATTATTGCAGCGCGCTCTTCATAAACGATCATATCAATAGTACTACTTTGTGTTGAAAGTACAAGATAGCCGACAATAGCTTTGAATTTAACAATGGGAACTGACACATGAATAATAGCCTGACCACTCTGATTTTTATTCACAACAATATTTTTGCTACCATCTAATGCATTCGCAACAACATTATAATCATTTGCATATTTAAGATGTCGTATGCTATCTAAACCAAAAAATCTGGTTATTTTGTTGTATATTGACCAAAAGAGGCTTCGGTCTTCTATCTCAGAAATCGGAAATATAGCAACTTTCTGCTCTGAAAAAAATTGATTAGACTCATGAATAAGTTTGTTATTTGAGTCATAAATTTTTGCGTTCAAGGTTTTAGGGTCGATAAGCTGTCCGATAATGCTCTCTAAAAGTTTTTTGTTAATTCTATAATTCCGGTATTTGATCACTCTTTGATCAAAGCCATTACCATTTGCTATATTTCGATCAAATACAAATAAATTAGTACCTTTGCTAGATGTTGCACTTGCCGAAATTGTGGCGGAGATAATTTCGCTCTGTGTCTTAAGAGCATCAACTTTTGACTCAATTAAACTTTGCCTGAATTGATTTAGATATAAAATACCTACCAACAATAATATTAAAGCAAGTAGATTCAATAATAATATTCTTGCTGATAAGCTTAAGTGGGTGTTTTGAATAATTTTAATCATTCTCATAACTATAACATTTGTTTATTTTATTGTATTTTATAGCCAACGCCATATATCGTCTTTATCAGATCAAATTGTGGATCTACTGATATAAATTTTTTTCTTATCCTTTTTATATGGCTATCAATTACCCGATCTTCTTTACTTAACGCTTCGTTAAAGGCCTCATTTATAAGATCATCACGAGTTTTTATAGTTCCTGGTCTTCCAATCAATGCGATTAATATTGAAAACTCTGTAGAGGTTAGCTCAATTGAATTATCTTTCCACTTGCATAACATCGATTGTTTGTCGAGAGACAAATGGCCAAGTTCAACTCTTGTAGTTTCTTTTTGAACTTTTTTTGTAGATCTTCTCAAGATAGATTTTATTCTCTCAACTAGTAATTTGTGCGAGAAGGGTTTTCTGATATAATCATCGGCACCAATCCTCAGGCCAATCAGTTCATCCATTTCACTATCTTTCGACGTCAAAAATATGATTGGTATGTTACTGAATTTTCTTACTCTTGTGAAAACCTCGAGTCCATCTATTCTTGGCATTTTAATGTCGAGTAAAATAATTTCGGCTCCGTTATCTTTTATGTAATCTATAGCTTCAAGACCGTCTGTGAATGCTTCAATAGCAAAACCTGCCGACTTTAATACCATTTCAAGTGACGTAAGAATATTTTGGTCGTCATCAATCAGTATAATTTTCTGCATATCTAATTTATCTTCATTGACTGCTTCGGAATAAGCAGTATATTAACTTAGATTGAATGAATATCAAAAATTTTAATTCAATCATGGGAGAAGATTTTTGGCTGATTATAAGACATACTTGGCTAAAGCAAAAAAATTGCACTACAATAATTCAGCCTCACAGCTCATACAACTTGCCGCTGAGTTGAATGAGGGTATTCTTACCATTGACGGTTCTTTCTCGGTAAATACTGGGAAGCATACTGGTAGATCACCAAAGGATAAGCACATAATTGCTGATAACGAGACTGAGGATAATGTCTGGTGGGGCAATAATGCAAGAATTAAAAGAGATGATTTCAATCTTCTCGAGAGCGATATGCTCTCTCACATGCAAGGTAAAGAACTGTTTATTCAAGACTTGCACGCCGGAACAGATCCAAGCGAGAAAATAAAAGTAAGAGTTATCACTGAATTTGCTTGGCAGGCCCTATTTATTCAGCATTTACTCATTTTACCTGAAAATATTGAACAGCAGGATTTTAAAGAAGATCTTTTGATAATTGATCTACCATCATTCAAAACTGATCCTAATAAATACGGTGTACGCACAGATACGACCATAGCATGTGACTTTACAAATAATAAGATACTAATTGCAGGAACTTATTATGCTGGTGAAATAAAAAAATCAGTCTTTACTTATTTCAACTATACATTACCACCAAAAGGTATATTTCCAATGCACTGCTCAGCAAATAGTGACCCAGAAGGTAAAAATACCGCAATATTTTTCGGATTATCAGGGACAGGCAAAACAACATTATCTGCAGATCCAGAACGTCTTTTAGTTGGTGATGATGAGCATGGATGGTCAAACAAAGGAGTATTTAATTTTGAGGATGGATCTTATGCAAAGGCCATAAATTTATCAAAAGATGCTGAGCCACAGATTTATAATGCTGTAAGGAGATCAACAACAGTATTAGAGAATGTGGTTGTAGATGAAGATACTGGTGAACTAGATTTTAATGATGGAAGTTTGACAGAAAATACCAGAGCTGCATTTCCTATGTCTTTTGTTGGGGAGAATGTATCGAAAGACGGCATGGCGGGTACGCCAACAAATATTGTAATGCTGACTTGTGATGCATTTGGTGTCATGCCTCCAATTTCAAGATTGGACTCAAATCAGGCCGTATATCATTTTTTATCAGGGTATACTGCAAAGGTTGCTGGAACTGAAAGAGGCGTTATCGATCCGTCTGCGACTTTTTCAACATGTTTTGCTGCCCCGTTTCTACCTCGACACCCTATTGTTTATGGCCGGTTATTAAAAGAGTATATGGAAAGATATAATGTCCGAACGTGGCTGATTAATACTGGATGGAGTGGCGGTCCAGCAGGTATCGGTCAAAGAATGCCAATCCAGCTAACAAGAAGTCTATTAAAAGCAGCGCTTAATGATGACCTAGATAATGCCGAAATGAGGCAGGATAAATATTTTAAGTTAATGGTACCCCTCTCGATAAATGGTGATAGCAGTTACTTGAATCCAATTGATACATGGTCAAATAAAGATGACTTTGACATACAGGCGAAGAAATTAGTTGAGATGTTTGTTGAAAATTTCAAAAGATTCCAAAACGAGGTGGACGACGACATCATTAATGCAGGTCCTTCAACTTAATTGATTATGCACAATCCCAACTATTTGAAATTTTTGTGTCAACTTTAAGCGGAACTTTGAAATTGATCAATGGCAGAGTTGCGCTTTCCATATTACTTATTACAATATTCTTCATCTCTTCAATTTCATCGTCTGGAACTTCAAATACAAGTTCATCATGAATTTGTAAGATCATTTTTGATTTCACCCCTTTTTCTGTCATAGTTTTAGAAATCCGAACCATAGCCCTTTTGATTATATCAGCTGCTGCTCCCTGAATTGGCGCATTTATTGCAGCCCTCTCGTTGAAGGATCTAATAGGATGATTTTTGGAGTTTATATCTGGGAAATAACACCTTCTCCCAAAGATTGTTTTTACATGTTCGTTTGTTCTCGCGAATTCAATTGTGGAGTCCATATATTCTCTTATTCCCGGAAACCTACTGAAATAATCACTTATAAATTGCTGCGCATCTTTTCTTTGTATTTTAAGCTGCTTTGAAAGTCCAAAAGCGGATATTCCATATATTATTCCAAAATTTATAGCCTTAGCGCTGTACCTCATTTTCTCTGTAACCTCATTTAAGGGGGTGGCAAATATTGTTGAGGCTGTCATTTGATGTATATCAAGATCGTCTAAAAAAGCATTTTGGAGCTGTTGAATATTTGCAACATGCGATAATACACGTAATTCAATTTGACTATAATCTGCAGACAAAAATGTTCGCCCTTTTTCGGCTATAAACGCTGATCTGATTAGCTTGCCTTCGCTTGTTCTGATTGGTATATTTTGCAAATTAGGGTGAGATGATGATAGGCGGCCTGTAGAAGTAAGTGCTTGAGAGAATTTAGTATGTACACGTCCTGATGATTGATCAATAAAATTTGGAAGGCTATCAGTATAAGTTGTTTTTAATTTATTAAGTTGGCGCCATTCAATAATTTCATCAGCAATTGTATGCCCGATAGCCGAGAGATCTTCGAGGATATCGATCCCTGTTGCCCATGTGCCGCTTTTTGTTTTTTTTCCTCCGCTAAGACCAAGACTCTCGAAAAGTATCTCGCCAAGTTGTTTCGGGCTTGCAATATTAAATTCACTCCCAGCTAAGCTATAAATATTTTGCTCAATTTTCTTAATTTTCTGTCCAAATTCTTCTGAAAGTTCAGATAATATGCTTCGATCAGCTTTGATACCATTTTTTTCAATTTCACAAAGCACGCTTATTAGAGGTTTCTCAACTAATTCATACATTTGTATTAAGTCAAAATCTAGCAGGTAGAATCTAAGATATTCCCATAAATCGAAAATTATGGAAGCTCTATCTGAACATGATATATTTATTTTCTGATCACTGCCTATCTCATCACTACCAATACCAATTTGAGTTTTAATTTGTTCTTTGTAAGCAATAGTAAGAGTATTCAGGTCATTTTTTAATTTACCATTATTAATCACATACGACATCAAAGACACATCATCAAATGACTTTACAGTAATTTTATAGCTATGAAGGATTGGCAAAATATTTTTCAGGTCAAAAAAGATTTTTTTTACGGTCTCATCAGCCATAAAAGGATTAATTTTTTCAATTAGATCTAGAATAGATGGCCTACCGTCTTTATTTTTGTCATCACTAAGATAGTATGTTTGCATACCAGTCGAAATAGAAACTTCTTTGATTTCCCTATCATTTGTTTCAAGATCAATACAAAAAGCTTCTGAAGAAGCGATTTCATTTGCCAGTTCTTCTAGTAAATTAACTGAATGAATTTCAATTACTGAGTCTTTGCCTTGTTTTTTACTTCCTATTGAGACGTCATTGCTTGATATCGGCGTTATATTTGTCAGAGTAGTATTATTTGATATTATATTTTCTGATCCCTCTTTTGAGAACCAATTATTTATGCGATTTGAAAGGTTAGAGAGTTCCATTTCTTTTGAGAATGAAATAATTTTGTCATAATCAAGCTGTTGATTGTATAAGTCATCAATATCAATCTCGATTGGTGAAGACGACTCTAGCAATGCGAGTCGATAAGAGATACGTGCATCATCAGCATGATTTATAAGATTTTCCCTCCTTTTATTTTGCTTTATGTTCCCGGCATTAGATAATAAATTCTCGAGTGAGTGGTATTCATTGATTAGTTCAGATGCAATTTTGATCCCGATGCCAGGGACGCCGGGTATGTTATCTGTAGAGTCTCCAGCTAAAGCCTGAACATCGACGACTTTATCTGGGGTTACTCCAAACTTATCTCGCACGCCATTGGTATCAATAAATCGTTCTTTTCCGGGCATAGGATCATACATTCTTACATTTTTATTGATCAGTTGCATAAGATCTTTATCGCCAGAAATTATGATAGTCTTGGCATCTCTCTCGGATGCAATTTTGGAGTAAGTTGCAATAAGGTCATCTGCCTCATATCCAATTTGTGATACACATTTTATATTGAATGCCTCAACAGCCTTGTGAATTAGAGGAAATTGGGGAATTAAGTCCTCAGGTGGGGCGTCTCTATTAGCCTTGTATGGTGTATAAATATCACTTCTGAATGTTTTCTCTTTAGTATCAAAAATGACCGCGATATGGGATGGATGTATTCCATCTATTCCATTTGTTATAATTTTCCACATCATATTACAAAACGCCATAACAGCGCCTGTGGGTGTACCATCAGATCTCGTAAACCCACTACCTCTGCTCTGTGATGCTTTATACATTGCAAAATAGGCTCTAAATATAAAAGTTGAACCGTCGATTAAAAATAAGGTAGAATTAGAGTTGATCTTTGACATTTGGTTTAATTTGATAATAAATATTTATTAGTAATTTAACAGTTATAAGATTACTACGACTTATTAAAAATCAAAACGAAAATAAATCTTTATCAATGAATCAAACATCAGAATATGCAATTGAGACAAACCGTCTAAATAAGATTTATCAGCCAAATAACAAAAAATTAGCAAAGCATGCGCTAATTGACTTCACAATAAAAATTGAGCCAGGGCAAATATATGGATTGCTTGGGCCAAATGGGGCAGGTAAATCAACATTTATAAATATATTAGCAAATCTTGTAATTAAAACTTCAGGAAATGCAAAAATTTTAGGATTCGATATTGAAAAGGAAAAAAGAAAAGCAAGGTCAGCTATTGGTATCGTACCTCAAGAGTTAAACCTTGATCCATTTTTTAAACCAGTTGAGGTACTTGAAACCCAAGCAGGTTTATACGGTATTCCAAAAAAAGATCGTGACTCAATGGGGCTTTTAAGGATATTGGGTCTAGAAGATCAAGCGTATTCATATTCAAGAACGTTATCTGGGGGGATGAGAAGGCGGCTTTTGATTGCAAAAGCTCTAACACATAAACCAAGGGTTCTTGTACTTGATGAGCCAACTGCTGGTGTTGACATTGAGTTACGTCACCAATTATGGGACTTCGTTAGAGAGCTAAATAGTAAAGGAACAACTATATTACTTACGACACATTATTTAGAGGAGGCTCAGTCACTTTGCGATCATATCGGTATAATCAATAAAGGTCGTCTTGTAGCTAATGCTCCAACAAAAGATCTACTAGATAGTCTCGATAGAAAGCAAATATCAATAAAAGCTGATGTTAAGCAAAAGAATATAAATATCCAAATAGATGGAGTTAGTAGCGTAGAAAACAATCAGGATGGTTATATTGATATTACATATCAGCCAAGTAAAACAAATTTTTTCGATATTTTGCAGCAACTTGAAAATCAAGATATATCCATAATTGACATAATTTCGAAAGAAACCGACCTAGAGGATATTTTTCTTGAATTTATAAGGGAGAATAAAAAATAGGGACTAAATAAAACACATTAGCCCCCATTTTTATTTTATGAAATTAACTATTTTAATTGGTCAACAACAATCAATGCTGCGATTACACCAATTAGACCAGCACCTGAGAATTGATTTATAAGATCAATCAGGTTTCCTGCTACGTCAGCGTTAATAAATGCTAATGCATCCGGGAAAAGGATTTGTAGAACAACCCCTAATCCAACTAAAACTAACGCAACGTCAATGCCACTTCTGAGCATGCCAGTTAATGATGAAAACATGTTATTTCTCCCATTTGTTATAAAAAAAGTTTAACAAAATTTACAGTGCCTACAATAAACTAAACACCATAAATTCCTTTATCATAGTGCTTGAGCTACTTCCGACTAATTAAGTATGCAACGAGACCCGCGGCTATAAGTCCAACAAGTCCTTCGCTACCAAATTGTGCCATGAGTCCACCGATGTTACCCAATACATCAATTCCGAATAGTAATACAAAACTATCACCAAACAGAACCTGAAGCAGAGTAAGCAGTGCTACCGCCCAGAGCGCTATTTCAAGAGAGCTCTTAAGAACGCCTCTCAATTTGTCTAATAAAGCTGTCATAACTTCTCCCATCTTTATTTTCTATTTTTTAGCGTTTTAAACTTAGTAAATAGAATCACTATTTAAAGTCTATGTGTGCCGAAAAAATAGTCAAGTGATTAAAAATTTATCACTTTACCAATATTTTAGTAGCCAAATAGTTGATAAAACCTTAATTATAATTTAATTGTTTGGCATAATTCTATGCAAAGGAAAGATATTTTTTTTTGATAATTACAAATAAATTAAAAAAGATTTATTTCAAATCTTCATTTTTAATCAGAGCAAATAATGAATAATGATAAGAAAAGTATTTTGATTACTGGATCCTCGAGTGGTATAGGTTTGGCTGTAGCAAAGGATTTAAGTAAATTAGGTTGGAATGTAATAGCCTCCTGCCGTAAAGAAGAGGATTGCAAAATATTGAAAGATAAATATGGCCTCAATAGTACTGTCATTGATTATGGAAATCAAAAAACTATTCTATCTGGGCTGGAATATACATTAGATAAAACGAATGGTAAGATTGATGTTTTGTTTAATAATGGGGCCTACGGACTGCCTGCTTTAGTAGAAGATATTCCTGTGGATTCCTTGAGAGATATCTTTGAAACCAATTTTTTTGGGTGGCATTCGCTGACAAAAGAAATTATTCCACATATGAAAGTAAATGGCTCTGGTCGGATAATCCAAAACTCATCAATTTTAGGTTTTATGGCACTAAAATACCGTGGTGCCTACACAGCAACAAAATACGCGATTGAAGCTATGTCAGACACTCTTAGATTAGAAATAAAAAATGACAATATAAAAGTAATAATCATACAACCGGGTCCTATTACAACTAAGTTTCGAGAAAATAGTTATATTCGTTTTAGAGAGTCCATAGATTGGCAGGGGTCTGATTATAAATCACTTTATATAAATAAAATAATTCCAAGATTAGAATCAAAGAAAATTAAGAAAACTACATTTGAGCTATTGCCAAATGCTGTTAGTAAAGCAGTTATACACGCTTGTACAGCACGTAATCCACGTATAAGATACAGAATTACTTGGGCAACAGTGATAATGATGTATTTGAAAAGGTTTTTGACAGATAATCTATTTGATAGAATTTCATCGAAGCTATAGATATTGTGACCTTAGCTAATTTGAATTTAGTACTTCGCACCCGTAGCTCAGCTGGATAGAGTAGGTGGCTTCGAACCACTTGGTCGGGAGTTCGAATCTCTCCGGGTGCGCCATAATAACTCAGGATTTTAATTTATGCAGGGCAATGCTTAATATTATGAGTATAAAAAGAAGAATTTGTCCATTAACATATATTTCATAGAATTTATCAGACTCGTTCCATAATGCATATGTCCAATAGGTATTAGAGATCAGTGGCAGACTTGCACTGAGTACTCCAATTACAAACCCATTTTTTACAAATGCGATACCAACCGTGAGTAGATAAGAAATAATCCCTAACAACACAGTTAGTCTTATTAATAATTCATATATTAGTTTCATGTATAATCTTTAATAGGTTTTATGTCAGTTTTATGTGTGGATTATTTTAGCTGGTTTTATAAAAATCATCCATATGTATTTCATTATACTTACGAAATAAATGAATTGGACACATAATAGATGAATAAATTTTCCAGAAGTACATTACTTAATATAAATCTGCTAAAGTTTATAAGTCTTACATGGTCTAGTCATTTCGCGCTTAAAATAATAACCTTAACAGTTGGTTGGCAAATATATATACAGACGGGAAGTCCACTTGCTTTAGGGCTTATTGGACTTATTCAATTTGCCCCACAATTTTTTCTGATTTTACCTGCAGGTGTTATTGCTGATAAATACAACAGGAGGCATATACTTATAATATGTAATATAGTTCAGGTTTTTGTTGCTGGGTTCCTTTTATATTATTCTCTTTACAAATTAGATGATGGCTCAGTTATTCCAATTTATTTGATTTTAATATTACATGGATTTGCAATGTCGTTTGAAGGCCCTAGTAGCTTTGCCATTCTGCCAAATTTGGTCAAGTCTGAAATTTTCCCAAGAGCTGTACATTATGTTAATTTTTTTGAAGAGTTTGGCTCATTAGCTGGCCCAATCGCTGCTGGGATATTAATCGCATACATTAATGAATGGGTTTATTTGGTGGCTTTAATTAGCTTCATAGCTTCCACATTAAGCGCGATATCACTTCCAGATATTGGAAGTGGATCTAAAGAGATCAAGCGAATAAATTTAAAGGTTTTGCTCAGTGGGTTTGTTTATGTTTGGAAAACAAAAATAGTGCTTGGAACAATGACAATAGATATTGTTGCAATGTTGTTTAGCAGTGTTATGGGTATGTTACCCATATTTGCTATTGATATTTTGGATATTGGCTCTGAGGGCCTTGGAATACTGAGAGCAACACCATCAATCGGCGCATTATTCGCGGCAATGACATTATCCCAATTACCATCATTAAGGTATCCGGGCAGGATGTTAATTTATTCAATTATTGTTTTTGGGAGCGCTACAATTACATTTGCTCTATCAACAACGTTATGGATTTCACTTGTTGCACTTTTTATTTATGGGGCATCCGATATGATTAGCATGAACATAAGGCAGATAATAGTTCAGCTTGTTACACCGAATAATATGAGAGGTAGAGTTATGTCAGTTCACTCTGTTATAACTACTGGGTCAAACGAGTTAGGAGATTTTAGGGCAGGTTTGTCCGCAAGTATTATCGGCATAGCTCCTGCGATTATGATAGGTGGGATGTTAACAGTTTCTTTTTCAATTATTTGGTGGTTTTTATTTCCTGGTTTGAAGGAGTTAAAAGATATGAAGGATCTTAATAATTGAACTTTCAGATTGTTATATTACTATATATTAAAGATTAGGATATTTATAAGATGCACTGGTTGTATTTATTTTTAGCGATAATTGCAGAGACGCTTGGGACTACATTTTTAAAAATGTCTAATGGCTTTACGCAACTCTTTCCATCTATCTTAGCTATAGCTCTTTTTTGTTTAGCTCTTTTCTTATCTGCAATTACTTTAAAATATCTAGCGGTTGGTATTGTTTATGCAATATGGTCTGGAGTGGGGATAGTATTAGTTACTCTTGTTGGTTACTTTTATTTTAAACAAAATCTGGATATGGCTGCCTTAATAGGCATTGGACTTATAACCTTAGGTGTCTTGATAATATTCACGATGTCCAAGACTCAATCAGGGTGATTGCAAATAGGTAATAATTAGACTGCTAGCCATTTTTTTATATTATTTATAGTCTTCATTAACTCCACTTTTCTCAGATAAGGATCCTTTATTCTAAGTTTTTCTTCGAATGATTCTGCAAATATATGACCTTTTTCTAAGTTATTTCTTATGTAGTGTAAAACCCCTTGCAGATCCTCCTCTCCTATCTCATTTGAGAAGCAAGACTCTTGTATATTATTCATTTTTCTTAAGAAGATTTTTTTTTCATGATCCTCTAAACTTTTCTCAGACCAATCACCTCCGAAAGCAACATTTTTTAATTGTTTTTTTTTCTCCATAGTATAGAACAAAATAAGAACAAAAATAAAAAAAATAAAGAAAAAAATTATAAATGACGAACTTTAGAACCTTATATATTGATATGGATAGTTTTTTTGCAAGTATTGAACAACAATTGGATCCCAATTTACGAAATAAGCCTGTAGCAATAGCGGCCATAGACAACGATTCGGGATGCGTGGTAGCCGCTAGTTATGAGGCAAAGGCGTATGGTATAAAAACAGGGACTAGAGTTTATGAGGCTAAGACTTTGTGTCCAACTATTAATTTTAGGCAGAGCAGGCACAAGCTATATGCAAAGTATAATAGATATATTTCATATTTACTGGATAGCGTAGCTGAGTTGGAAAGTGTTAGATCCATCGATGAGTTTCAAATATATCTAGGTAACAATCATTCAAAACTCTCAAAAGCGGTAGATCTATCAATGAAGATAAAGGGTCTTATTAGGAAAGAGGTTGGGGAAGAAATAAGACTGTCAATAGGTATTGGACCAAATCCTTTATTGGCGAAGATCGCAGGTAAGATAAAAAAGCCAAATGGATTGCAGTGGTTATGTAAAGAGAATATGCCTGGAAAGATCAACCATTTATCTTTGGAAGATCTTCCTGGAATTTCCAAGGGTATTAAAAGGAGGCTTTTAGGAGCAAGAATATACTCTATTAAAGATTTACATGAAATGGATCCACGTCACGCTAGGTTGGTTTGGAGATCCATAGAGGGCGAGCGATTTGTAAGGGCTCTGAAAGGTGAGAATATTCCTATTAATAGGTCTAATAGAGGTAGCTACGGTAATTCAAAGGTCCTTTCACCGGAGAACCGCTCTCCGAATAGAGCTTACCTCGTAGGAAGGTGGCTATTAGAAAAATCCACTGAACGAATTAGAAAGTATAATTATTGCTCAAGCCGTCTAGATATCTTTATTAGATTAAATGATATTGGCGTTTGGCAGGACTCTATAACTTTTTCCTTCTCTCAAGATACATTATTTTTTCTGAAAGAATTTAAAGGACTATGGGATAAAATGATTTTAGCACTAGACCCTAAAAAAGTAGACTTTGTTGGCGTTAGACTCAGTGGATTAATTTATTTACAAGATAGGTCAGGTGAATTCTTATTAAATTTATATCCAGGTGAAAAAAATACTAGAGAAAAATTATCTACATCTATTGATAATTTAAATATGCGTTACGGAAAGAGGATAATAAACTTTGGGGTTCATAGAGAGCACCCTGGATTTTTTGAAAGGGAGTAGCCTCCTTAAAAATATCCCTTATGTGATATTATTTATTAGTTACGTATGACCTGAGACTTGATAAAAATTTCTTTTTTGTGTCAAGCTCAATTTCTTTTATGAAAATATTTTCTAAATCTTTCACATTCTGCTGGAGTCTGCGTAGCGTGCTCCTACCTTTTGAGGTAATACTTAGCTGTTTATGCCTTTTATCGCCCTCTTTATGTTGACTTGATATATAATTCTTGCTTCCCAGTTTTTCTATGATCTTACTGAGTGTTGACCGATCTATATTGATAGATTTTACAATTTCATTTTGATTAGATCCTGGCTGGAAATCGATTGTTTGAAGTACGATAAATTGCCTTGGCGTTATATCATATTTCAAAAAAAGATTTTTTTGTTCAATATCCATTTTTTGCTGTACTTGGTGGAATAAGAGAAATATTGACCCTTTTGGATTTTTAGCATTTGGGGGCTTTTTTCTAACAGGCATTTTTATTTATCAAGTCCAACGATTAGTCGTGAAAAATCTTTTATATTGAAGTCACTTAAATCTTCTATGCTTTCGCCGACACCAATGAAGTGAATTGGGATTTTTAATTCTTGTGAAATTGATACCACGTAGCCAGCTTTTGCAGAACCATCTAGCTTTGTAACAATAAGTCCTGTAATTCTTGCAATTTCATTAAAGACTTTAGCTTGCTGAATCGCATTCTGGCCTGCAGTTGCATCTAATGTAAGCAATATTGAATGTGGAGCTTGTGGCTCATATTTTTTTATGACCCTTATTATTTTAGCAAGCTCATCCATGAGCTCACTTCTGTTTTGAAGTCTGCCCGCAGTATCAATAATCGCGGTATCATAATTATTTTCTGTTGCTGTTTTTATTGTCTCAAAAGCAACACTAGCGGCATCTTTTGTTTCTGGTAAGCTTACAATATCGAGGTTTAATTTTTTAGCCCACACTTCTAATTGCTGAGTGGCCGCTGCTCTAAATGTATCGGCTGCACCAAGAATAACCCTTGCCCCATTATTTTTCATTAGATATGCAAGCTTCGCAATTGTCGTTGTTTTTCCAGATCCATTAACTCCAACAACAATTATCGTTCGAGGCGATTTAGATTTTTCTGTATCTAATGGAGAATATGATCCTTCGAGCTTTAACTCAATTTGGTGTGCTATGAAGTTTTTTATCTCATCAGTCTCAACGTCTTTATTAAATTTTTCTTTTTTTAAATTTTCAATTATAGAAACAGAGTTATCTACACCCAAATCAGCTTTTATAAGAAGATCCTCGAGTTCTTGAAGAGTTTCATCATCTAATCTGCGTGATGATATTATATTTGTGATACCCTCTGAGATTACCGTTGAAGATTTGGTAAGACTACTTTTTAATTTTTGGAACCACGTATTTTTCATTTCCAATTATCTGTATTTAATTATGCAATTAGTTGATCCTTTGAAATACCTATAATCTTTTTTTTAATTATTTCACCCGGATTACCCACTTCATTAACTATAACCTTTGAGTATTGCTCAGTGCGACCAAATCCCTGTTTTTCAATCAATATGGCTTTTTCCTTACCAATTTCTCTCATTAGGAATAGGTTCATTTTTTGCCTGCCGAGCGTTCTTAAATCTTTTGCACGACTCTGAATGATATTTTTTTCGACTTGCGGCATTTTTGATGCAGGTGTTCCAGTTTTTGATGAAAAAGGAAACACATGCAGATATGTTATATCACAGTCATTAATATGCTGCATTGTACTCCTATGCATGTCATCTGTTTCTGTCGGGAATCCAGCGATCATGTCAGCTCCGAACACTGTATTTGGCCTTATTTTTTGGATCCTTTCGCAAAACTTGACTGCATCTGATGTTTGATGTCTCCGAAGCATTCTTTTTAGAATTAGGTCGTTACCTGACTGAAGAGATAAATGCAAGTGAGGCATTATTACTTCTTCACTTGAGAATACTTCGAGAAAGTCATCGTCAATTTCTATTGAGTCAATTGAAGAAATTCTGAGTCTTTTTAAGTTATTTGTCTCTTTAATTATGTTCTTTATAAGTATTCCAAGGTTAGTTTCCTCATTAAGATCTTTTCCATAAGAAGTAATATCAACTCCAGTCAATATTATCTCCTGATACCCCTTATCAATCAGTGTCTGAATTTGTTTTATTATGTGCCTTTCATCTAGTGACCTTGAATTACCTCTTGCATGGGGAATTATGCAAAATGTACATCTATGGTCACACCCATTTTGTATTTGGACAAAGGCTCTTGTTCTATTGTCAAAGTTATTTATGAAAGGTGGATCTTCGTGCATAAACTCAACTACTTCATTATCCGCATCATCAATTTGTGCGAGGTTCATAAATGTACTTGATTTGGTTTTATCATCATTTCCAATGACAATATCAACTTCTGGCATATCAATGAATTCTGATGGATAGAGTTCGGCGGCGCAGCCAGTTACAACAATCTTATTCGTTGGGTTATTTCTCTTTTCTTTTCTAATAGCTCTTCTTGATTGCTTAACAGCTTCGTTTGTTACAGCACAACTATTGATAAAACTATGGTTAGTCAAAAAATAACCCTCAGCCTTTTCCTTCATGACTTGCGTTTCAAAAGCATTAAGTTTGCAGCCAAATGTTATAAAATTTAAATTATTACTCATCAGTTTCTTCCATTGTCATTGAACTTGAATATTCAAGTTCAACCGGCCCAGTTTTATGAATATTACCTTCGGGGTCAATATTTATTTCTAATATACCTCCTGGTAAACTTATGTTCAAATTATTACTTGCAAGTCCTAATTTCATTGCTGAGTATGCAGCCGCGCACGCGGCGGTGCCACAGGCTCTCGTTATTCCTGCGCCTCTTTCCCATACCGCTAACTTTATATTATTTTTATCACGAATTTCGGCGAAACTAACATTTATCTTTTCTGGGAAAATTTTATGATTCTCAACCAACGGACCTATTACCTCTGGTTTGATATTGTTTATGCTATCAAGCCAAAATATGATGTGAGGGTTACCAACATTTATTACGCTCGTATATTTTACCTTTTTCAGATCTTCAAACTCAAAATTGTAATTGAAGTTTAATGTGTCATCCATATCAAGTGATATAGGAATATTCTTCCCATTAGTATTTGCTTTACCCATATTTACGATAACGTTGCCATTATCCATTTTCTTACAAAGATGGGTACAATTTTCTGATCTCAGTTCAACATACTCAACACCTATTTCATCAAAGATTAACTTTGCAACACACCTTGATGCGTTTCCGCATGCTTCTGCTTTACTGCCATCTTTGTTCCAAATATTTAAATTTAGGCAATGCCCAACTCTTTTTTCAATTGTAATTAGCTGATCACAATTCGTTTCGGGGGAATTAGAACATATTGACATGACGATATCAGGTGTATAGGTAAAGTTAATATCTGAATTATCTATTATAATGAACTCGTTACCCGCACCATTCATTTTATGATATTTTATATTTTCTATCATCCTTACCCTATAAACTCTTTTACCTTTCCTGAAACATAGTAAACTTGATTTTCACTCATGTACGGATGTAAGGGGAGACTTAAAACCTCACCGCATAGCTTTTCACTGACTATTAAAGGATCTCCATTGTGATATTTCTGGTAAGCAGTTTGCTCATGCATACCTTTTGGGTAATATATCATTGTAGGGATACTATTTTTTGTTAAAAATTCTCTAAGTCCATCCCTGTCTCTTGTTCTTATTGTGTAATGGGCCCAAGCTGACTTTACTTGGTTTGTTGTAGTTGGAGTTTCGACTATATTTTTTAACTCTTGATTGTATATGCGTGAAGTACTTTCTCTCCTGCTTAACTCTTCATCAAAAATTTTTAGTTTACACAATATTACCGCAGCTTGTATTGCGTCAAAACGCGCGTTTGTTCCAATTCGGACATTTTCATAGGGATTATCTGTAATACCGTGTGACCTGATAGATTTAATTTTCATTGCGATCTCATCATCGTCTGTGAATACGGCCCCTCCATCACCATAACAAGACAGCGGCTTTGTTGGGTAAAAACTTGTAGTGGTGATTGGTGATAATTTTCCAACTTTTTGACTTCCAATGGAACCTCCAAAAGATTGAGCTGCATCAGATATTAGGTATAAGCCGGAGTTCATAGCAATATCACAAATTGTATTGTAATCAGCTGGAAGACCAAATAAATCAACAGCAATTATTGCAGAATTTGATAATTCTGACTTTGGATACTGATTTATTTTCGTAATTAGACTTTCACAGGATATGTTATAGGTATCTTCATCCACATCAACAAATGCAGGTTCCGCGCCCAGAAGTGCAATTACTTCAGCTGTTGCCGTGTATGTGAAGGCAGGAATAAAGACTTTTGACCCTGGGCCAATTCCAAGTGCTAACAAACTGACAAAAAGCGCATCTGTTCCACTGGAAACAGAAATTGTATGCTTTGCATTTGTATATTTTGATAGCGCTTCCTCAGCTTCTTCAACAACTGGTCCAAGTATAAACTGACCACTTTTTAAAATCGCAGATAAGGACTCGTTAACATCACTTTCTATCGCTGAGTATTGTTTTTTTAGATCTACAAAGTTTATTGGTTCCATATTACACTTAACTTTTTATTTCTATTTCGACTAGTTCAGGCTAAACGCACATATATGCAATATAGTTATTTTTCTTATTTTATGATAGTAATTGTTAGACTAATAGAACTATTTTAATATATTATTGGATAAATAATTTACAACTGCTTCTGCAGATAAAATTAGAGGTATTTAATGTTTGATACGCTGTCTGATAGGCTCTCATCTGTATTTTCAAAATTAACAGGAAGAGGCCTACTCACCGAAGCTAATGTTGATGATGCGCTCAGGGAAGTGCGAAGGGCGCTTCTAGAAGCAGATGTTGCATTAGAGGTTGTGAAGGACTTTCTTGCGAAAGTTCGTGAAAAGGCAATCGGTGAGGAGGTTATAAAGTCAGTATCACCAGGACAGACAGTTATAAAAATTGTGAATGACCAGCTTACTGAACTACTCGGATCAGAAAACGTCGAGCTAAATCTCAGATCAGGGCCACCTTCAATAATAATGATGGTTGGTCTTCAGGGCTCAGGTAAAACAACAACCTCCGCAAAATTAGGAAATTATATAAGAAATAAGTCAAAATTGAAGACTTTGATGGCATCGCTTGATGTTACAAGGCCGGCAGCCCAAGAGCAACTTGAGATTTTGGGGGCAGAAAATGATATAGAGACACTACCAATAATAAAAGGTCAAAAACCAACCGAAATCACAAAAAGAGCTTGCAAAGAGGCAAAACTCGGAGGTTTTGATGTACTTATTCTCGATACAGCCGGGCGGATGAATGTTGATGATGAATTGATGGATGAACTGCGAAGTGTAAACAAAATTGCGGAGGCTCACAACATTATCCTTGTTGCAGATTCTCTAACTGGACAGGACGCTGTAAATGTTGCAGATACATTTTCAAAAAAAATACCTTTGACTGGAGTAATTCTGACAAGGCTCGATGGTGATGCAAGAGGCGGGGCTGCCTTGTCAATGAGGCATGTGACTGGAAAGCCAATATTATTTGCGGGTATTGGAGAAAAGATTGAAAATCTGGAGGAATTCTACCCAGATAGAGTTTCAAATAGAATATTGGGAATGGGCGACGTTGTCTCGCTTGTTGAGAAAGCAAAGGAAACAATTGATGCTGATAAGGCAAATAAGATCGCCAAGAAGATATCGAAAGGTATATTTGATCTTGAGGATATGGCACAACAACTCAAGCAGATGTCAAAGATGGGAGGAATCACAGGAATTCTTGGAATGCTCCCAGGAATAAATAAAGTGAAGAAGCAGATGGCAGAGTCAAATATTAACGATCAAATAATTAACAGACAGATTGCAATAATCTCATCAATGACTCCAAAAGAAAAACGAAATCCAAAAATATTAAACGCATCAAGAAAAAGAAGGATTGCGATGGGATCTGGCACAGAGGTCTCAGAAATTAATAAACTGATTAAGCTATACAGGCAGACATCTGATATGATGAAAAAATTTGGCAAAAAAGGTATGTTAGATCAAGATCTCGGATTACAAGACATGGATAAGTCTGAGATAAATAAATTAAATGATAGTAAATTAAGTGAAAAAATGCTATCTGATTTGCAAAACGGTTCTGCGGGATCAAAATTACCTGGACTACCTGGATTACCAAGTTCCCAAAATAAATTATCAAATTTATTAAATATAACTGGACGAAAAAAGTGATTATGGTTATGTATAGGTGGAATTTTTTTAAAATGAAGGAATTGTAATGGCATTAAAAATTAGGTTAGCAAGAGGTGGTTCAAAGAAGCGTCCATATTACAGGATAGTAGTTGCGGATGTCAGAAATCCAAGGGACGGTAGGTTTATAGAAAAGCTTGGAACATATAATCCCCTGCTCTCAAAAGAGAGTAATGAAAGAGTCACCTTACAAGTCGATAGAATAAAATATTGGCTTGGCGTTGGAGCGAAGCCCACCGATAGAGTTTTAAGATTTTTAGACGCCGAAGATATTGCAAAACGTCCACCAAGAAATAATCCGAAAAAAGCAATTCCAAAGAAAGATAAAGAAGAAGCACCTGCCGAAGATGCACAGGCAGAAGCACCTGCTGAAGAAGCACAAGCCGAAGAAGCACCAGCAGAAGCACCCGCCGAAGATAAAGAAAAATAATTATAGCTATCCCATAAACACATTAATTATCTATATCAATCAGAGCAATAAAAGTGTATTTTGTTGATAGAAATCATAACGGTTAAGATTGGGTAGAACTGACCTGAGATGAGTAACGTTACATGGAAAATATCGATAATTACGACAACGCCTGAGTTATTTCCTGGGCCACTTCAGTATAGTAATATTGGCAAGTCCTTAGCTGAAGGAAAATGGAGTCTTGAAATAATTCCACTAGAAAAGAGGCAAAATAATAAGAAAGTAAAGATCGACGGCTCTCCAGCAGGTGGTGGACCTGGTATGATTATGAGAGCAGATATCGTGCTTCCAATCATTAATAATATGCGACAAAATGGTGATACAAGACCATTAATTGTGCCGGCGGCAAGAGGTACTAAATATGATCAAAAAATAACAAAAGATCTGGTAAAAAATGAAGGTCTGATATTTCTGTGCGGAAGATTTGAGGGAATTGACCAAAGAATAATTGAGTCAACTGGAGCACTGGAGCTATCAATCGGTGATTATATTCTCACAAATGGAGATATTGCAGCGATCAATATAATTGACTCTTGTGTAAGATTATTAGATGGCGTGTTGAGTTCAAAAGCTTCAAAAGAGAACGAGAGCTATGAGGATGGGCTATTAGAATATCCCCAATACACATTACCAAGAGAGTATGGTGGATTGAAAATACCCGATGTACTTTTGTCGGGAGATCATGGGGCAATAAGTAAATGGAGATTTAGCCAGTCCCTTCTTACTACAGAAAAGAACAGACCAGACCTATACGAGAAATATAAGAAGAAGACAAGAGATACTCGCTCCTAATAAATTTAAATGAATTGAATAATTAAGATTTTTGAGTAGAATAAAGTCATAAAAAAGGGGTATGAATATGGCAGGTGATAAGAAACTAGGTCTAGCAGTTGTTGGCTGTGGTGTTGTTGGTAGGATGCGTTCAACTCTCGCCAAAGAATACCCTGGGATTGGATGGATTGGGCTTTCCGATATCAATGAAGACTTGGGATTAAAGTTAAAAGAAGATATAAAAGCAGATTTCTTTACAACTAATTTTAGAGAGTTAATTGAGAGACCTGAGGTTGATGCAGTAATTATTGCCACATCAACTTGGAGCCATGTTGAGCCAATACTTTCAGCTGTTGAAAGAAAACTTCCAATGCTTATCGAAAAGCCGCTAGCGACAGACGCTGTTGAGTCTCTAAAAGTTCTGAATGCAATCCAAGAGGCAGGAGTTGATGCAGTTGTTGGCTATACACAAAGATTTAGAAGGCGCTTCCTTGCTGTAAAAGAAAGAATAAATAATGGGCAAATAGGTGAGGCAACTGCTGTTGTGGTCAGAGCATTCATGAATAAAATGGCTCCAACAGGGGAAGTAAGATTATCTCAAGATAGAAGACATTTAACACCAATGGTTGTCTCAGGTACTCATAGCTTAGATATGGCTTTATGGATGCTTGGTGATCAAGCCAAGCCTGTCTCAATTTTTGCACGATCAACAGAAAAAATCATGGCTGAGCTCGGAACCAAAGACGCAACATTCGGTGTTTTCACTATGGAAGATGGTACAATTTTTAGCATGAACATTTGTTGGGCGCTACCAAAAGTTTGGCCTGGAGCTGTTTATGGACTTGAAATTGGTGTTGTAGGCACAAAGGGTGTTATCGATATTGAGGATACCCATAGAGATGTAATTTTGGCAACAGAATTCAATCAGGGACCAGCATATAGGCCGGAAGGATTGCAAATAGAGGCTACGAGAAATGTAGACTTTCTTACAAGCTTTCCGCCCGGTGATATTTATAATGGTGATTTGTGGGGTCCAATGAGAGAGGAAACAAATTCTTGGTTTAGCAGAATATACCTCGGCAAGGATACGCCGCATGCGACCGCGGAGGAAGGCCATCGAAATCTAGTCTTAACTATGGCAATGGATTTATCATCAAAGACTGGAAAAGAACTTGAACTTCCAATTGACGTAAATGATCTAATGAAAGGTTTGTAAAGTACAAGAAATTAAGATGAGAAATATATTATTACCATTCGAATATATCGAGACAATACCCCACCTTGTAGATTGCGCAGTTTCTCTTGCCAAGAAATACAATTCTAGCGTTAGTGGCGTTGCCATTCATCAGAGAATAGATAGCTTTATTGCGCAGGAAGGTTCAATAGTCTTTGACTCCTTGCATCACGACGAAAACAAGGAAGAGGCGATAAAATACAAAGAGAAGTTTATGGATCATATAAATACCTTGAAAAAGAGTGATAGTGATTTGAGTGATTTAAAATACAAGTGGTTATCTGAGGAGCTTGAGAATCAGAAATATTTGGGAGATCTCTCCAGGGTGTATAATGTAGTGATTATCTCGAGACCCTATCAAGAGCTTCAAAGTGCGAGCCTAAGTTCCATTCAAACAATACTATTCGATGGTGGTAGACCAGTAATGCTGATCCCCATGAATAAGCAGATTGATATTGGTAAAGAAGTCGTAATCTCTTGGAATTGCACAACCGAAAGTTCAAGAGCCGTTTTTGCTGCTTTACCAATACTAAAGAAAGCAAATAATGTCACAATTTTGACTGTGGAAAAGGTTATAACTGAAGGCCCTAGCGGCGAACAGGTTTCTGAACTCTTAGCTTCTCATGGAATAGATGCTAAGCCAGTAACAATATCAGGTGATGAAAAAAAGATAGGTGATGCCATACTTGATTTTAGTAAATCTGTTGACGCTGATCTTATTGTAAAAGGCGCTTACACTCAAAGTCGTCTGAGAGAAATTATATTTGGCGGCGCCACTCGGCACCTCATGCTACATTCTGAAATTCCAATATATCTAGTAAATTAAGAGTCTATGTTTGATCCTAGAATTATTGGTGTCGGACAGTCTATTTACACAAGACATCCAAATGACGAGCAAACAATACAAAACCTTATGAAAGATGCCGTATTGGATGCTTTACAGGATGCAAATCTGAAGCATCAAGAAATAGACGGCCTCGCTATTGCATCATTCTCTATTACTCCGGACTCCGCAATTGATATAGCTTGGCGATTTGGCTTTAGTTTAAACTGGTTACTCCAAGACACAAATGGTGGCTCGTCTGCAATGAATATGTTAGGACATGCGTCACGTGCGATTAAAACCGGAGATGCAAATAATATATTGATTCTTGCAGGAGATGCGACTGGACTTTCCGGATATGCAAAAATCGCTAATTCTTACAATAGCGCTACAAGAGATCATCTTGCGCCTCTTGGGCATGGTGGCCCAAATGGAGTTTATTCATTGGTTACCTCTAGGCAAATGAAAAAGTATAATTTAAAAAAAAGTGATTATGCAAACCTCTTGATATCTCAGCGTAATTGGGCATCAAAAAATCCATATGCTGTTTATAAAAAAGAATTAACTGAAGAAGAATATAATAATGCCCCCTTAGTCGCTGACCCCCTTTGTAGGTATGACTGTGTACCTGTTGTTGCTGGTGCTTACGCAATAATAATCTCGAGAAACGAAAACGAAAGACTTGAAAGGCAGGTCAGAATCAGAGCATTTGAACAAAGTTTTAATTATGAAAATCAAGAGGGTGATGGAACAGCAACAGGCATTTCAACTTTTAAAGATAAGCTTTTTGGAACGGCAAAATTAGCACCAGTCGATATTGGCGTGCTGAGTATTTATGATGACTATCCAGCAATTGTACTCGCACAGTTGAATGACCTTGGAATAATAAAAAATGAAAAATTTAGGGACTATCTTGAAGGCATGGAACAGCAGACTCAAGCGGTTAATACTTGGGGTGGTATGCTTTCAGCAGGTCAACCAGGCGGAATGGCCGGAGGATTGAATGGAATTGGTGAAGTTGTTTTACAGTTACAAAATAGGGCTGGTGAGAGACAGTTAAATAATGTAAATTTTGGAATTGCTACTGGTTATGGAATGACCTTATATAGGCATGGTGGAACAGTTGCGGCAACAATATTAGAGGCAATATAAATGGAAAAATTATTTGTTCAAAAATGTAGTAATTGTAATAAATTTACATTCCCAAAAAAATATTTTTGTTCAGAGTGTGGTAATACTGAATTCGACGCGATAAGCATTAATGAAGGAAAAGTAGAAGAAATTTCTGTAATTCGGCATATGTTGGGACAAAAGGATTGGAAGCCAAGAAAGATTGCAAATATAAAGACAGCATTGGGTATTTATATAACAGCTGGGATTGAAGACGCTGCACAAGTAGGTGATGCCCTCTATATATATTCAGATAATGGAGCCCCAATCGGTAAACTAATAGAGGAGAAATGATGTATATTTGTGATTTTATTGCGAAATATCTAAAGAAAAGAGGCGTGAAGCAGGTATTCGGGACACCCGGTAGTGATACAATTAATTTAATCAATGCATTCTCTGATCAGGGCATAAAGTATGTTTTGACCCATCATGAGAATACAGCAGCATATATGGCTTCAACATATGGTGAAATTACAGGTGTGCCAGGTGTTGTAATTGTAACTAAAGGACCAGGTATAACAAATCTTGCGTCGGGTATAGCATCAGCTCACCTTGACCGTCGTCCAATAATTGTTTTCTCTGCAATAATAGACCCTGAACTTTTATCAAAAAATCCCCATCAGGAGGTCCCATTGGTAGCATTTGGTGGGCTAATTACAAAACTGTCTGAAGAGATTACATCAGCTAATGTAACCACACTTCTAGACAGGGCATATAATGTAGCGATAGATCCACGACCCGGTGCTGTCTATCTCCCAATCTCACCGGTGCAGGCCATAGCAGAGATTGACATAGATGACTCTGAAATTGATGGAATAATAACGAGTACCAATAAATCAAGAACAATAGACAAAAAATCATTAGATAAAGCTAATGATTTGATTACTGCGTCCAAAAAGCCGATTGTTGTTGCTGGGGTTGGTTCTGTTGCATCGAAAATATCAGATGAATTGCTTTCGTTTATACATAAAATTAATGCACCAGCTTCCGTAACCCTTCAGGCAGTTGGTAATATTCCATGCAATGATGCACTTTATTTAGGTATGTATGGTTGGTTTGGGACTCCTATCGATGAGATGCTTAAAGAGGCTGATTTAATTATCACGGTTGGTTTAGATGGTTGGGATATTATTAGACCATACAAATCAAAAGTACCAATTATATCCATTGACGACGCTGATGTGAATGACAGAACATTTCAACCTGTGAGTGTTGGGTTAAAAGGTAATATGGCCGAGACTTTAAACTCACTTCAAAATCTGTTAGGGGAAAGGGAGACAGATTTAGGTTGGTTAAAAAAAGCGAGGGACTGCTTTGATAAGATTCATAATTTTGAGTTAGGCATAAGTTCAGAATATAGAGAGTCAAGTGGCATAGCGCCACAAGCTGTATATAAAGAGATCAGGAAGGTTGTCCCCGAGGAAACCATAATAGCTGCAGATGCGGGGGCTCATAAATCACTTGCATCCCAAGCATGGCTGACGAACTTACCTTTAAAATATTTTGTTTCAAATGGTCTCTCTCCGATGGGCTTCTCCCTGGGCGCTGCAATGGGAGCTAAAATGGCATTACCAAAAGCGCCTGTCATTTCATTTGTGGGCGATGGCGGTTTCCTAATGTATGCAGGGGAGCTTGCTACATGGAAGCGATTAGATATTGCAATGATACAAGTAATAATGGTTGATAATGGCTTGACACAAGTAAAATCTAAGCAGCTAAAAAAAGGATATAATACTGAGTCAACTAGCTTTGAAAAAATTGATTACAAAAAAATTGTTGAGAGTTTTGGAATAGATGCCATAGAAGCTCATTCTGTTCCAGAATTAGTTGATGGAATTAAGAAGGCATTGAAATTAGATAAGCCTGTCTCTATAATTGTGAAACTAGATGGGAGTGAGTATCTTCGAATGCCAAGCGCAGTTTAATTGGGAGAAAGAGATGAAAAGTCAACTTGATAGAAATTTGAATGCAAATACAGTTGTTCCATTATTATCCAACGATGAGTTCAGCTCACAATTTATGTCACTGATCAAAGACCTAAATGAGGCAAAAGGAAGTTCGAGGATTAATAATAGCGCTAGGGCAATGGCTCATTCTGACGATTTTGGCATGGCATCTCGAAATTACTGGCAATCAACATGGGAGCTGGGTGAACTTCCTAAACCTTTTAAAGCGCTAATTAGATACAAAGTCGCCACACGAAATACTTGTTTTTATTGTTCGACTCATCAAATAGAGCACTTAAGAAAAATGGGTGTTGAAGAGGATAAAATAAAGAATATTCAGGACTCAGACAACCACGAGGCTTTTTCAGAACCAGAAAAGGCAGCTCTAAGTTTCGTGGACCATATGATGATTGATGCATCAAATATCCCAAATAAAGTGGCTGATAATTTTAAAAATCACTACACGCCAAAGCAAATGGTTGAGATTGCCCTGACAGCAACGGTTATGGTCTCCCTAAATTTATTTAATGATGCATTTAGGGTACCAATTGAAGACGAGGTTGTGGGAATAGGCCTAGATGTCCCAGAGCTCTAATTTTTGTTTATATCCAAGATTATAACTTAAATATACGTGAAGCATTACCGTTCAATATCTTAACTTTATCCTCTTTTGATATTGAGATATTTTCAAACCAATCTGCACCAAGTTTATTGTCTATAAAGGGCCAATCTATAGCAAATAATATCCTATCTACTCCCATTTCTTGCATGCAGCATAATAATGCTGGATCAGAGAAATTACCACTTGTCGTAACATAAAAATTATTGCAAAAAACCTCTCTAAATTCTATTGGGGCATTACCTGGTCTTTTTAAGTTATGATTAACTCTCCATAACAAGAAAGGTAAGGTCTCACCAAGATGACCTAAAATAATTTTAAGATTTGGTATTTTCTCGAATACTCTTGAAAGAACAAGTCTAATAGCCATTGTTGCTGTTTCTACAGTATATCCCCATGCAGCTTGCTGGAACAAAGCAAACTCTTCTGTGTAGTCCTGATAATAGGTCTTTCTTACTTCATGATGAGGCATACCCGGGTGTAAATATATCGGTACATCAAGTTTTGCAGCAGTTTCGTATACTGGCCAAGACTCCTTTCCATCATCAAATTTTGAATTAGTGAGGCCATGGATCATGCCACCAACAAAGTTTAGATCTTTTACGGATCTCTCAAGCTCTTTCGCTGCCGCTTCTGGGTTTTGCATTGGCAATGAAGCAAAAGCTCTGAATCTTTTTGGGTTTTCTGATATTTTGTTCGCTAAGTAATCATTTGTCATTTTGGCTGCATCAACTGCAACATCAGCAGGTAAATTATGAATGCCTGGAGGCGCAATAGAAAGTACTTGGACATCAATGCCTGCTGCATCCATTTCTTCGATTCTCTCACCACCAAAATCTTCCATTCTGGCCACCATTTTCGGATTTCTTATTTTAGTATTCTTAGTACTCTCTTCTTGGAGTTTTGTAACATTCGGATCTATGTAATGTTCTTCAATTGCAATTACCTTTTCAGTATCAAATATCGACATTTTCCAATTCCTAATCTTGTTTTGAATTTAAATACTATAGCAAAATTTTTATTATAGGAAAGTATTACTTTTCCAAAATTATAAGATCATTAATATCGAACGAAGCGAACAGTTTTTTACCTATATTCAGCTCTTGCAGAGAGTTTCTATGGACGTTTTGAACATTGATATAAACTTTTGATTTATTCTTCAGCTCAATCGTAATGTAGCTCACATCACCATAATAGGTCCAATTGGTAATTGTGCCGTTCATGCTTACTCTATTCTTCTGTTTATTAAGTCCAGTCTCAATGATTATTTTTTCAGGTCTAATTCCAAGCACACCATCTTTCGGTAATTTAATATCTCGTTCGAGATTAATTTTTCCAAATGTGTCACTATTAAAAAGCATTCTATTATCAATTAAAGATGAAGCACCTTCTATTATATTTATTCGTCCGAGGAACTCTGCACTGAATTTTTTTGATGGGTATTCATACATATTTGTTGCAGTATTTGTCTCAATAATTTTTCCATTTTCCATGATTGCAATTTTTGATGATATTGAAAGCGCTTCATCTTGATCATGGGTCACAAGCATAAAAGTCATTTTCAGATTACGCTGAATATTAACGAGCTCTTGTTGCATTTCCATTCTCAAATTTGCATCCAATGCCGAGAGTGGTTCGTCTAAAAGTACAATTTTGGGTTTATTAACAATTGCTCGTGCAAGGGCAACTCTTTGTCTTTGGCCGCCCGAAAGTTCTGATGGCAGCTTGAAATCATAACCATTCATTTTTACAAGTTCGAGTATTTCTTCAACTCTTATTTTTATATCTGTATTGCTTATTTTTTTTAATTTTAGGCCAAATTCAATATTATCTCGCACACTAAGATGTGGGAAGAGTGCGTATGACTGAAAGACCATATTAACCGGTCTCTCGTTTGCTTGGACAAAACTAGAGTCCTTATTATTTATTATAACAGCTCCACTATCTTGAACTTCAAGACCAGCAATTAATCTTAAGATAGTTGATTTTCCACAACCAGATGGACCCAATATGGTAAAAAAATCATTTTCAGAGATCTTTAATGACACATCGTTAACAGCAATAATATCTCCGAACTTCTTAGTTAATTTCTTTAGTTCAATGGTAGTCTTTTTCTCTGTCATTTCATGAACTCTCTATTACTTTTGGATAGAAATCTAATTGCAAAATAAGTGCAAATTATAATTATCAAAATCAGTAATGTTGATATAGCATTTATTTCAGGGCTAATTCCAAATCTGACCATCGAGTAAATTTTAACCGGGAGTGTTACGCTATTTGGGCCGGATGTAAAAAAGGTAACTACAAAATCATCAAGTGATAGTGTAAAAGCAAGAAGAGCAGAGGCGACAAGCGCAGGACTCATAAATGGAATTATTATTTTTCTAATTACTTGATATTTGCTCGCACCAAGATCCTGGCCTGCCTCTAAAATTTCATTATTCAACATTGATAGTCTTGCTCTGATTATAATTGCAACAAATGGAAAAATGAAGGAGACATGTGCAATGATAATGCTTGATAGAGTAAATGGCCATAATTGGAAATTTGGCCAGTTAATATAATTGAAGAAAACTAACATAGATATACCCATACAAATTTCTGGGATTATGATGGGAAATAGTAACGCAACGTCATAATATTTTTTTAAATAAAAATTGAATTTCCAGAGTGCAATTGCAGTTGTTATACCTAAAAAGGTTGAAATTATTGTTGAGGTTATTGCAATTGTCATAGAATTTGAAAAAGCCAGAAAAAGCATCTCATTTTCGAACAATTTTTCATAGTACTTGCTGGTAAATCCTCGCCACACAATGTTTCGTTTTGAGTCATTAAAGCTGAACATAATTAAATTAATTATAGGTAGATATAAAATTACGAGGAATATAAATGTTATTATTTTCAGGGTATTATTTTTGGCGTAATTGACTGGTGTGTAATGTTGTATTCTCTTCTTCATGAAACACCTCTCTGATAAAGGCGTGAGTAAAGTTTTGAATAAACGTATCTTACCCCCAGGATTATTATTGTTATATAAATCAAAATAAATGATAGCGCTGATCCAAAAGGCCAGTCATTTGCAGATTTAAACTGTCTCTCAATTATATTTCCAATCATTTGTGAGTCTGCGCCGCCTAATAATTCCGGTATAATAAAAGAGCCAAGGCAGGGTATGAATACCAAAATTATACCAGAAGTTATTCCAACGCTGATATTCGGCATGATTATTTTGAAAAAAGTTATTTTATGATTTGCACCGAGATCGTAACTGGCTTCAAGAATATTTCTATCGATCTTCTCTAATACTAGATAAATTGGAATTATCATAAAAGGCACGTAAATGTAGATTAATCCGAAGATTACAGAAAAATTATTATGCATTAAACTTAAAGGTGTAAAACTTTCGCCAATAAAGTTATGGTTAGCCAAACGAAAGAAACTTAGGAGGTAATTGGCTGACTCCCACAAGTTCTCGAGTGCATTATTAATGTGTCCTTTTGTTCTCAGTAACGCAATTAGCGAGTATGTTCTAATTAGTAAATTAGTCCAAAGTGGAAGCAATATAGAAACTAGCAAAATTGATTTTATTCTTACTGAGGAAAAACTAATATAAAAAGCAACGGGTATTGCGATTAGTAAGCAAAGAAAAGTTGTTATGAGACTAATAATCACAGATTTAAATAGCGTAACAAAGTAAACGCCATCGGTTGCACGCGCGTAATTTATAAGACTCCAGTTATAGTCTATATCAATGATATCTACTTTCTGACCATAGCTCATCGAAAAAACAATAAACAATGGAATTAAAAAGAAGAGAAAAAGCCACGTCAGGCCAGGCAAAAGTAGGAGGAAGAAAAATTTGCTCCTCACAGCCCACCTAGCCATCATTATGTCTTTCAAATGGAGTCATGATTAACTCACGAGGCAAGTATACGGGTCCAAGTGTCTTGGATCATTCTACTTACTTCTTCTCCTTGGTATAGCATATTTTCGCATAATTTTACAGTTTCATCTGCTGGGAATATAGCTGGGTTTGATTTATATTCATCATCCATTAGATTTTTTGCAGCTTTATTTGGAGTTGCATATTGAATATAGTCAGCAAGCTCCGCTCCAATATCAGCACGCAAGATAAAATCAATGAATTTGTGAGCATTCTCCTTATGAGGGGCATTTTTGGGTATGCAAAGGCAATCCTCCCAAATAATGCTACCCTCTTTGGGGACGATGTAGCTGATATTGTCATCTTCGAGCATTATCTGTGCGATGTCTCCGTTATATTCTTGGGCCATGATAACGTCGCCAGAGGCAAGTAAATCTTGGCCATTATCTTCAGCAAAAACTTTGATATGCTTCTTTTGAGCTATTAATAACTCTTCGGCCTCTTTATATTCTTTTGTACTTTTGGTATTTGCAGAATAGCCTAAATACTTCAGTGCGCAGGCGATAACGTCAGTAGCTTCCGATAAAAGCGAAACATTTCCGGAGTATATCTCAGAATCGTAAATGTATGACCAAGAGTCTGGAGTTTTGCTTACTCGTTTTTTATTGAACCCTATGCCGATTGTACCCCACATATATGGTATAGAATATTCTCTATTAGGGTCAAATATCGGATTCAAAAAATTTTTATCAATATTTCCCATATTTGATATCTTGTCTTGATCGATCCTATCCAGCATCCCTGCTTTTACCATTTTTTCTACGTAAATATCTGAAGGAACAATGATGTCATATCCGGGATTACCTTCCCTTAGTTTTGAAAATAATTCATCATTATCAGCAAAGAAATCAATGTTTGTTTTAACCCCCACCGCACTCGCAAAGTCCGATAATGTATCTTCTCCAATGTAATCATCCCAATTATAAAAATTTAGTTGATCTTGGTCCTTGGCTCTAAGGCTAAATGGCAGAAAGGTGAGGCCGATTGCGGTAGCAGATGTACCAGCTAAAAAACTTCTTCTTGATATGTGATATTTATTGCGCATTTAAACACCTCCATATAGAAATATTCTTTATTTTTTATGATATCCCAAGTTAAAACCAATATCAGCTTTTAACTTTATGTCAAATTTATTTTTCGTTTGTTTTCTGCGAAAGAAATCACTATATATATATTGTTAAAAAACTCATTTTAAGGGAAGACAACCAATGCATGAAATGTTTATTCAGACAGAAGAACAAAAAGCAATATTAGAAACAGTTAAGAAATTCGTCGATGACGTGGTCAAACCTGTGGCAGTCGATCTTGATGGAAAAGCAACACCTGAAGAGAGATATTGTGGAGAGATAGTGAAAGAGGCAGATAAACTTGGCCTTCGAACAATGACACTTTCTGAAAAATACGGTGGCTTAAGTCTCGACTCACTCACTACAGCAATGGTTGTTGAAGAGTTAGCAGTTGGAGATGTCGGTGTATCCGTTGTGATGGCTCAAACAATGAAACTTGCAACCATAATGGAAAAAGCACTAAATGAAGAACAAGCTGAGAGGACATTAATTCCATATTCGAAAGACCCTGAAGCTGTTTTGGCGATTGGCATAACTGAGCCTGATAATGCCTCAAATTATTTTTTACCATATCCGACTCCTTTTAGAACATCCGCGGAAAAAGTTGATGGGGGTTATGTCATAAATGGAATGAAACACTTCATATCTAACGGAAATAGAGCGAGCCATTATCTTTTATTTGTTCAAACAGAAAAGGGTAAGCCAATGCTAGAAGGGACCACTTGCTTCCTTTTAGAGAGAGGTCGTGAAGGTTTTACAATTGGTCGTGTACACGACAAGCTAGGTGAAAGTCTTGCAAACAATGCTGAATTAATCTTCCAAGATTGTTTTATTCCAGATGAGAATATAGTTGGAGAGGTTGGTAAAGGATTTCAATTACTTCAAAAGTTCTTTCCATCAAGTAACTCATTCGCAGCATCAAGCTGTTTAGGCGTTGGTGTCGCCCTCTACGAAAAAGCAGAGCAATGGGCAAAAATAAGAGTTCAAGGTGGTCGGCCATTAATTGAACACGATGGTATTCGAGCTCAGTTAGGTGAAATGAGAATGCTTCTTGACGCCGCAAGATCATATACACACCGAGCCTGCTACTTAGCTGATAATCAAGATCAAGGCTGGGATTGGACCTTGGGTGCTCTTCCAAAAGCGATGGCAAGTCAAGCTGTATGGAAAATTGCAACTTGGACTATGGAAGTGCATGGGGGGCATGGCTACATGAAAGAGTTTGGAGTATCAAAACTTTTAAGAGATGCAGCAGGATGGTTGCATTCAGATGGAGTAAATAGAACTTTATTTTTGAAGGCAGCAAACTACATGTATGGTTTGGACCTTTATGATAAAAAGTAGATGAATCTTGGAAATTTTAAATTATACAATGCGCTGCAATCAACTTGCAGTCAACGAGTGCGCTATACTCTTCACTATAAAAATATAAATTACAGTATGGAAATTCTGGACTTATTCTCCGGTGATCAACTAAAGCCTGAATATCTATCAATAAATCCTAACGGAGTTGTGCCAGCTTTGGTCCATGACGGTAAAATAGTAATAGATAGTTCGGTAATAATTGAATATCTTGAAGATATTAATTTAAATCATAATCCTCTTCGCCCACCCGAGCCTGAAAACGCTGCAAAAATGAGAGCCATGATAAGATATTTTGATGAGGTTGCAGGGCCGTCTGTTAGGATACCATCTTATAATATGGCATTTTTACCACACTTTCAGGATTTATCAGAAAAAGAGTTTATTGCCCTTGCTGAGTCAAAGCCATTGAGAAAAGACTTTCTTTTGAAGATGGGTAGGACTGGTTTTTCCGAAAAAGATATGAATGAGTCAACGGCAAAGATAGAGGCAACTTGCAATCGTATGGAAGTTTGGTTAGAAGAGAGTGGTGGTCCATTCCTCCTTGGGAAGGCAATAACGTATGCAGATATTTGTATTATGCCAGTAATAGTTCGTATGCAAGATCTTGGTCGCTCAGATTTATGGGCCTCAAACACCAAAGTAATTGAATGGTTAAAATTAATTCAATCTTCTGCAATTTATGAAAAGACTTACTGTGAAGGATCATTGCTATCACAAGTTTATCCTCACCTGAGAAACGGCTAATAGCCGTTGTTGAAGATCATAAAATTTCTTTATTTACAACGAATTCAGGACCCAATTTTCCATTAAAATAATCAATTATATTTTGAGCAGAATTTACGGACATCCTTGCAGCGCAGTCCTTGTTTAACCCAGCTATGTGTGGCGAAAATAAAACTTTTTCATGACTAAATACTTTATGATCAGAGATGTCAGGTGGCTCTTCGGGGAAAACATCAAGACCTGCACTTCTAAGTTTGCCCGAGTTTAGTCCTTCCAAGAGAGCATTTAGGTCGATATGGGAACCGCGCGATGTATTTATTAGAATTGTATTTTCTTGCATTAACTCTATCTCATCTTTCCCTATGATAGGTTTTCCCATCCCTGGCGCATGTAACGTGATTATTTCTGAGTCCTTGATAGCGGTATCTAATTCATCAAAAAAATTATAATTGTCTGGAAAGTTTTTTTGATTATCTACATATGGATCATAAATATTAATTTGTGCATTAAAAGCAAGCGCAATTTTTGCAACTTTTTGTCCGATTTTACCAAAGCCAACTATTAATATTTTTTTTCTGGCAAAATCATTTGATATTAGCAGATCTCTATCTTTCCATTTGTCCCCTCGGACCATTGCATCATGTCTTTTGCTATTTTTCAATAAATCAAGAATAAACATAATGGTATGCTCTGCTACACTGCCTGAATTGACATCACCAACAATTGTGAGGGGAATTTTCCTATTCGTCAATTCAGGAATATCGATACGATCATACCCAACTCCATTCCTTGACAATATTTTTAGTTTTGGTGAATTGTCGATCATTAACTTTGTGAAAGACTGTAATCGCAATAAGACCCCATCTGCATCGGAGATGTTATTTTCAAGTGTTTCTTGGCTTGCATCAGGTAAAATAATAACTTCAAAGTTGTTTACTTTCTCTAATAGATTAATTCCACTTTGATGTATTTTTCCACCAACAATTATTTTATACATTTTTTCCCATTGTCCTTATATTTAATATACAATAAATATTAAAATTATTTTAGAATTTTTATTTTAAAATATGAGGTTGATCTTATGCAAAATAAAGACGAAAAATTACTTACAGCTGTATCCCACTGGTCATATCGATTTGTCTCTAATGGTGTTCCACTATCAGATTTTAATGATGTATCTGCATCGATTAGTAAATGGGATGAATGGTGCAATGAGTGGGAAATGAAAGGGCACATTCATGGGGCACTTGGAGATAAGGCGCGAATTAATGGTTATAATTTAAGCGCGGCTGAACATTACAATACAGCTGCCGTTTGTTGCCATTTTGGAAAATTTCTGTTTGTTCAAGATCCTAAGCAAATGAGACAAACACATGCATTTGCAGTTGAATATCACAAAAAATCCATGGAACTTGCAGATCCTCTTGGTGAAAGAATTGAAATAAATTGGAATAATCTCACGATGTATGGCAATCTTAGAAAGCCAAAAAATATTGATAACCCGCCAGTTGTCATTATGTGTATGGGATTAGACTCAGCAAAAGAGGAGATGGAAACAAACGAGAGAGTATTTCTTGATAGAGGTATTGCAACGCTGGCATTTGATGGACCTGGTCAAGGTGAGTCAGAGTATTTGGCGCCTATATGTCCGGAGTATGAAGAACCAGTTTCTGCAGTTATAGATTTTATTGAAAAAAGAGATGATTTAAGTTCTGACAGGGTTGCTATTTGGGGTGTTAGTCTTGGTGGTTATTATGCGCCAAGAGCTGCGTCTCACGATGATAGGCTAAAGGCATGCATTTCCCTGACAGGACCGTTTGCCTGGAGTAACATATTTGACCGGATACCGGGACTCACAAAAGAGGCATTTATTCACAGAAGTAAATGTCACTCTGAGGATGAAGCAAGAGAATTTGCAACCAGAATGGATTTGTCTGGCTGCGCTAAAAATATAAAATGTCCTCTATATATTGTTGGGGGCGGCTTAGATAGAGTTGTTCCACCAGAGGAGTCTAAATTACTTGCTGAAGCAGTCAATGGGGACGTGGTATACAATTACATAGAGGATGGTTCGCACGTAGCAAACAATAGGATTTACAAATACCGTACACAGACCGCTGACTGGTTATCATCGATAATATTAAATTAATAGATAGGGAGAAATTCATGCAAGAAAAAAAAATAACTAGGGCAGATATTGCAGCAGCCGCTGAAAAATATAAAAATTGGGGAAAATGGGGCGCCGACGATGAGATAGGGACACTCAACTATGTTGGGACAGATGAGATTATTAATGCAGCAAGGCTTGTTAAAAAGGGAAAAGTAATATCGCTAGCTTTGAATTTTGACTACAAAGGTCCACAAGGCGCTAAAACTAAATATCCTGCGATGGGTAGAACAAACCCAATTCATTCAATGTTAAGAACCGGAACAGATGCTTATTCTGGTGTGCTCGACCAGAGAGGTATTAGGGCAGCGGATGACACAGTTTTCTTACCAACGCACGGATGCACACATTGGGATGGGCTCGGACATGTCTTCTATGAAGACAAAATGTGGAATGGTTATGATTGCAGGGAGGTCACTTCCGCAGGAGCGCAGAAGTGTGGCATTGAAAAAACAAGAGACAAAATGGTTGGAAGAGGAATCTTATTAGATGTTGCCAGAGCTCTTGGCGTGGATAGACTGGATGATGGTTATGCAATAACATGTGATGACCTCGATCTTACTGCGGAGAAGCAAGGTGTATCTGTCCAAAAAGGCGACTTTGTAATTGTGAGAACAGGTCAAATGGAGGATTGCCTCAAAAGAGAATCATGGGATGGTTTCCCTGGTGGTGATGCCCCAGGTATGGGCTTTGATACTATAGATTGGGTTCAAAGAACCGAGCTTGCGGCTCTTGCATCTGATACGTGGGGATGTGAGGTGAGGCCTAATCAAAGTGAAGAAGGAATAAATCAACCATGGCATTGGATAACAATACCAATTCAAGGTATGACTATGGGAGAAATGTTTTATCTAAAGGAACTCGCAGAAGATTGTCTCGAAGACAATACATATGAATTCTTACTAGTTGCTCCATCTATTCCAATTACAGGAGCGGTAGGTACCCCAATAAACCCAATTGCTATTAAGTAACTTAGAGGTGTGAAATGAGTAATGAATTAACTGGTGCTAAGGTATTGGCAAAAATGCTCCATGATTATGGGGTAACAGATATATTTCACGTTCCGGCAGTCCTTAGGACGACGATGGCTGAGTTAGAGACAATATCAAATATCCGAAGAATTCATGCTCATGGGGAAGCTTCAGCTGCCTATATGGCAGATGGGTATGCCCGTGCATCTGGGCGACCTGGTGTATGTGCGGCACAGATAATTGGTGCTTTAAATCTTGCGGCCGGACTCAGGGATGCCTGGCTTGCCAAGTCACCAGTTATTGCTCTAACTGGAGGACGTGATCAAGCAACAAAATTTAGAAAAGCATATCAAGAGGTTGATGACATACCCGCATTTGAGCCAGTCACAAAGTTAAATGCAACGGTTGATAGCGCAAATAGATTCCCTGACATGCTTAACCAAGCCTTCAGAGTTGCTGTATCTGGTTCGCCAGGTCCAGTTCATTTACAATTTAAAGGCAATGAGGGTCAAGTAGATCAAGAGTCATTTGATGAGACTATACCCACATCTATCGACGAGAGCGTCTCTTCTGTTCCACCATATCGACCGAAGCCTGATATAGCTCAAATAAAAAAAGCAATGGATATAATTAATAATGCAAGTAAGCCAATTCTGGTGGTTGGTGGTGGCGTTAGGTGGTCTAAAGCAGGAGATTTAATTGATGAAATTTCAAAAAAATTAAAAATTCCTGTAGCAACCTCACTAAACGGTAAAGATGTAATAAATTCAACCAATCCGCTTAATGTTGGTGTAGTCGGAACCTACTCAAGAGGGTCGGCTAATAAATCTGTGCTTGCTGCAGACCTTGCCATCTTTGTTGGAACAGATCTTGGGGGTATGGTAACAAATTTCTGGACGATACCAAAAATTGGAATAAAAGCCATACATATAGATATTGATCCTGAAGTCTTGGGCAGAAATTATCCTTTAGAAGTTGGTATTATGGCAGATGCAAAAATGGCCTTAACGGAGATGATAAAATTTGCTGATGAAACTATGGTTGAAAAGAGAATTTCATGGGTTGAGGAGGTCCAAAGTTACTGCAGAGAGTGGTATGATGAGTTTCGTCCATTACTGCAGTCAGACAATATACCAATTAGACCGGAAAGGGTTTGTCACGATCTTTCTTTAAATTTACCAGATAATTCATTTGTTGTAGTAGATACTGGACATGGCGGAATGTGGATGGGAGGAATGTTCGATTTGAAATCCGCTGGGCAGAGTTATATAAGATCTGCCGGCCACCTTGGTTGGGCATTTCCGGCATCCTTGGGTGTTAAATGCGCGGCCCCAGATAGGCCTGTCATATGTTTTACTGGGGATGCAGGTTTTTGGTATCATATTGCCGAAGTTGAAACTGCAGTTCGATGGGGAATTAACGCTGTGATCGTTGTGAATAACAATGGTGCGGGTAATCAGTCAAAAAGGGGATTTGATAGGGTCTATGGCGGTACTCAAACAGACAAGGCAAGAGAGATGTGGACGTTTAATAATGTTAACTTTGCTCAAATTGCCAAGCATATGGGCGCTGAGTCAATAAGAGTAGAAAATCCAAAAGATTTCACTCCAGCACTGCAAAAGGCAATAGCACTCAATAAATGTGTTATTTTGGATGTTGTAACCGATGTAGATGCTCTGGCTCCACTGGCATATACCGAGTAATTTTTTTAAATTTTATTTTACTAATCCAAATTTATTGATATATAAATAGACAAGGGATTAATCGTTATCAAATCAATTTAGAAAGTAATAACTATGACGGATAAAAGTGTTTTTTCACCTAGAATTTTAAGGCCAGAAGATGCAAATCAGAATTGGCAGTGGGATAGGGCTCTGGCTTCGCCAGGATTTAAGCAGGTTGACTTTGAAACAAGAGTTGATTTTCAGCGCTTACGAAAATATCGGTTATCTCGTGCAAAAAATGCGCTTAAAAATTCAGGTCTTGGAGCATTAATATTATTTGATGTAAATAATATAAGATACATCACTGGAACAAAAATTGGTGAATGGGAAAGGGACAAGCTCTGCCGTTTTGCCTTACTAGCTGGTGACGAGGAACCATTTGTTTGGGATTTTGGATCTGCCGCAGTTCACCATCAACTTAATTGTGACTGGCTCGACCCAAATAGATGCCTAGCAGGCATGACTGGAATGAGAGGAACAGTTCCGCCATCTGTTGGTTTAATGAAATCGCACGCAGAAGAAATAATGAGTTATTTGAAACAAGCCGGAGTTGCAGATATGCCAATCGGGCTTGATATAGCAGAAACTGCAATGTTTTTTGAACTACAAAATGCCGGAATGAATATTGTAGATGGTCAGCAAGTAATGTTGGATGCTCGCGAGATTAAGAATATTGACGAAATCACCTTACTTAATCAAGCCGCAACAATGGTAGATGGCGTATATCATATGATTTATGAGGAATTAAAACCAGGTGTCAGGGAAAACGATATAGTTGCGCTTTCAAATCAAATGCTCTATGAGATGGGATCAGATGATGTTGAAGCAATAAATGCGATTTCTGGAGAAAGGTGCAGTCCCCATCCGCATAATTTTACTGACCGTATGTTCAGACCTGGTGACCAGGCATTTTTTGATATTCTTCAATCTTATCAGGGCTATCGAACATGTTATTACAGAACTTTTAATGTAGGAACGGCAACATCGGAGCAAAATGATGCCTACATCCAGTGCAGAGAGTGGCTTGATAAAGCTATAGAACTTATCAAACCTGGCGTATCAACTGATGTTGTTGCCAAAGCTTGGCCTAAGGCCGAAGAGTTTGGCTTTGAAAGCGAAATGCAGGCATTTGGATTGCAGTTTGGTCATGGACTCGGCCTCGCACTACATGAGAGACCGATCATTTCAAGGTTGGTTTCTTTGGAAAACCCAATGGAAATAAAAACAGGTATGGTCTTTGCACTAGAAACATACTGTCCTGCAAAAGATGGTGTTTCGGCAGCTAGAATTGAAGAGGAAGTGGTTGTTACAGACCAAGGCTGTAAGGTAATTTCATTATTCCCTGCCGATGAATTACCAATTGCAAATAGATATTAATTGCTGGTGGTATAATGGCAAAAAAGAAAACCCTCAAGAACGATGATATTGATGAAAAAAAGAGATTAGAGCTCTATAATTCCCAATATCTTATTCGAGTTGCTGAACAAAGGGCCTATGATTTATTTCTTGAAAATCTGGTAAAAGGTACAAGTCATTTATCGCTGGGACAAGAAGCGATCGCTGCAGGATTTGCAACTGCTATGCAGGAAAATGACAAAAGCTTCTGTACCTACAGAGGTCATGCTCACACTCTTGCTAGAGGCGCATCGGTTGTTGGTGTTTTGGGCGAATTGATGCAACGAGATTGCGGTCTAATGAGAGGTAAGGGAGGCTCGATGCATCTAACTGATACCAGCAAGGGTGTGATGGGTTCGTATGCAATCATCGGAGCGCATTTACCCATGGCTGTTGGCTCCGCTTGGAGAGCTCAATACATGGGGCATGATGATGTTGCAACAGTATTTTTTGGAGATGGGACAACGAATATAGGTGCCTTTCATGAGGCTTTAAATTATGCAGTTGTGTATAAATTACCTGTTGTTTTTGTTTGTGAAAATAATAATTACATGGAATACACGCCTATTGAGTCAATAACTGCCGTAAAAAATCCAGCGGCTGATAGAGCTTCAGCTTATGGATTAGATAGCATTATCATAGATGGTAATGATGCCGATGAGGTCTACAGAACTGCTCAGGTTGCTTATTCAAAAGCGCGTTCCGGTGAAGGTCCATCACTGATCGAGTGCAAAACCTATAGACAATCAGGTCATAGCCGTGCTGATCCAGGCGCTTACAGGCCGGATGGTGAACTCGATCACTGGAAAAAAAATAATGACCCTATAACAAGATACCGCTCTAGGCTCATTGAGTTTGGGGTGAAACAAAAGATTATTGATGGTATAGAGGAGAATGTAAAAAGGGTCGTCGATGAGGCAACGGAGGAAGCAAAAAGTTCACCGGTTCCGCCTGAGGAGATATTAACAACGAATGTTTATGCAAATGGAGGATGGGCATGGCGCAACTAACATATAGAGAGGCAGTTGCAGCCGGAATTGCTCAAGAAATGGAGCGAGACGAAACGGTTGCCTTCATAGGAGAAGATGTAGCAAGAGCGGGTGGTGTTTTTAAAGCAACGGTTGGTCTTTTTGATAAGTTTGGTCCAAAAAGAGTTATTGACACTCCAATTTCTGAACAAGCTATTCTCGGAGCAGCAATGGGTGCCGCGATGACTGGTATGAGGCCAATTGCAGAAATAATGTTCTCAGATTTTTTGGCAGTTTGTTGGGATTTTGTGGCAAATGAAATGTCAAAATCACGTTACATGTCAGATGGTCAATTGAAGTGCCCACTTGTTGTCAGAACAGGGAACGGAGGGGGCTCACGTTTTGGCGCGCAGCACTCTCAATCAATCGAAAATTGGGCAATGGCAATCCCGGGAATAAAAGTAGTCGCCCCATCAACTCCAGCAGATGTAAAGGGTTTGCTTGCGGCATCCGTAAGAGACGAGGATCCCGTCATCTTTTTTGAGCATAAATCGCTCTATGCAATTAAGGGCGAGGTACCTGAGGGTGAGCATGTCGATACGCTTGGTACTGCAAAAGTCGTGCGACCGGGTAAGGATGCAACAATAGTTGCACTCGCATTAATGGTACCACGAGCGATTCAGGCAGCGGATAAATTAATGACTGATCATGGAATTGATGTTGAGGTTGTAGATATTAGAACTCTTGTTCCTTTGGATATGAAAACAATATCAAGCTCAGTAGCTAAAACTGGTCGGCTATTTACCGTTGAAGAAAACCCAAGGCTATGCGGTTGGGGAGCTGAAATTGTCTCGATAGTAGTTGACGAATTATTTTGGGATCTTGATGGACCTGCAGTGAGAATTACTACACCTCATATCCCACTTCCTGCAGCTGATAATCTTGAAGATATTACGATACCGTCAGTTGATAGAATTTACAGTAAAATACTTGATGTATTAAGATAAATAGGTGCTATCAATGAATATTCAGATGCCACAACTAGGTGAGACAGTGACCGAGGGAACTATTTCCAAATGGCATAAAAAGGTAGGGGAAACTGTTAAATCTGGTGAAATTTTATTTGAGATTGAGACAGATAAAACCTCAATGGAAATACCCGCAACAGCAGATGGCAAATTATCACAAATTCTTGTTGCAGAAGGAAATACATCATCCGTTGGATCGATTGTTGCAATAGTTGCTATGGATGGAGAAGATGTTAATGATGTTGCTCAGCGTGAGGCTGAAGTCAATGAAAAAAAAGAAGTGACTCATGATGAAGCTACTCAGACCGAGACTCAATCACAAAAGGGAACGGCTGAGGAAATAAAAAATTATGATGATACAAAAATAGATTTGGATGCTCCCGATTGGTTCTCGGTTCTAACCGAAGTGCTCACACCTGACCAAAATTACAATTCAATTAAAATACCAAATAGTGAAATAAAGCTAACCCCATTAGCAAAAAGGATTGCAAGCAATGCGAGTATAAATCTAGATCAATTGTTGGATTACTGTAAATCAAACAATATAAAAAAAGTTAATAGAAAGTTTCTAGAGAATTTTATAACGTCCCAATCACAGATATCATCAAGCACCAACACGCAAGCAATTGATGAAACCATTTACAACAAGTCAGTAGCACTTAATAGAATTCGCAGAACAACCGCGCAAAGATTATCACAAAGTTGGTCTGTGGTACCTCAGGCATTCCAAGCTGTTGAGGTTAATTATAGTAATCTAGACTTCGTAAGGTCCGAAATGAAAGAGAAGAGCTTAGATAAAGCATTCAAGATTTCTTATTTATCATTCGTCGCAAGAGCAATTGCGATTGCAAGAGATAGTTACCCTCTCATTAATAGCACTTTTAATGAAAAAGAGATTGTTGTGGCTGAGTCTCTAAACCTATCAATTGCCGTTGACTTAAAATTTGATGGATTAATTGTGCCAGTAATAAAAGGTGCTGAAAATTACAAACTTACAGATCTAAATGATAAAATAAATGATCTAGTCCAAAGGGCACAAAATAATGATCTGGATCAGGATGAACACTATGGCGGCACTTACACAATATCGAATAATGGAAGCATGGGGACATATATCACAGCTCCGATCGTTAATCCTCCTCAGGTTGCTATCATGTCTTTCGATGGTATTATTAAAAAACCTGTTATTATTGAAGATGAAAATGGAGATAAGATAGGAATAAGGAAGATGGGTGTTTTGGGCCAAAGTTTTGATCATCGAGCGTTTGATGGGGCTTATGCTGCAAGTTTTTTGAAAGAGGTTAAGACAATAATTGAAGATTATAATTGGCAAAGTGAAATTTAAATAAGGAGAAAAATTATGAGCCACAAAATAGGATGGGTAGGAACAGGAAGAATGGGATACCCGATGGCAGGGCGTCTTGCAAAGGATGGACAAAATATAAGTGTGTGGAACAGAACAAAGGCAAAAGCAGATCCGCTATCAGAATATGGAGCAACTGTTGTCGAAAATATGGATGAGCTACATGATGTTGAGGTTTTATTCACTATGGTCTCAACAGGTAAGGATCTAAAGGAAGTATATTTTGGTGATAATGGTGTTCTGTCGAAGGGTACAGGGGGGTCTCAGATATTTGTTGATTGCTCCTCGATTTCATCCGAGGACTCTGATGAAATAAGGGATAGGCTAACCGAAAAAGGCATCGCATATATATCTTGTCCTGTTAGCGGTAACGGTAAAGCGGTTAAAGCCGGTGTCCTATCAATTGTCGCATCCGGGCCTGAAGATGTTTTCAATACAATTAAACCATATCTTGAAACAATAGCCCCACGGGGCGTTGCTTATGTTGGTGAAGGCGATCTAGCTCGTTTCTGTAAAATAGCTCATAATGTAATGTTAGGAGTTGTAATACAGAATCTTGCTGAAATTACCATACTTGCACAAAAAGCTGGTGTCCCGAGACATGCTTTTTTAAATTTTATGAATAACTCAGTTATGGGCTCTATATTTACAAAATACAAATCAAATGCATTCACAAATCTTGATTGGACAACAACATTTACAACTCCATTGTTACTGAAAGATCTTGATCTTGGATTACAATCTGGAAAAGAATTGGGTGTTCCAATGCCAGTTACCGCTGCGACAAGACAAGCCGTTCAGCAGCATTCAGGTAGGATCGAACGAATGGCAAAAGAAAATTTGGAAAAGGACTTCGGGATGTTATTGGAAAGTGTTGCAGATGGCGCAGGTATAACACTTCAGCCTGAGAATGTTCCAATCCCAACAGGCCTGGAAACCGAAGAATAAGTTTTTTTTGTTTCTTGACCTTTAACACAAGATGGTGTTAGCTAGGGGATTATCTTATCGCGGGGTGGAGCAGCCCGGTAGCTCGTCAGGCTCATAACCTGAAGGTCGCAGGTTCAAATCCTGCCCCCGCAACCAAAAATAATATATATCAATAGTTTAATGGACCTCCAAGCTTTTTATCTTGCGAGGGCTTTCTGTGTTTGGCTCTAAAGTTGGTGGCTATACATCGTTAGGCTTTCGTGATTGGTATAAGCCTGCGCAAATGTGCCAAACCTCTGAATAATACGCTTATTTAAAAACTTCGCCAACAACACTTTCCAAGTCACCAAATAGGTTTCCCGCGTTGTAAGCTTCATCAACGGAAAAAATAGTTAATACTTTGTTTTTGCTTTGGCTAAGGATATTGAAGAATCCACCGTGACCAGTCATTGTTATCATTTTTTCACCGTTAATCTCATAGACCCAAAATTGATAACCATAGCCAACATTTTTGCGACTTGTGGGTATGGCACTATTTGTGCCGTTTTCAAAAAATTTGCCCAGACAGGTATTTTTTCTGATTTCGTCTAAAATAAATTGGCCAAAGTTTGACCAATCGGGCCCCTTCATTACGAGGCGTGCTTGTGAGACGGTGTAACCCTTTTTGTCAGAGACCCAATGGATCTGACCATTTTCGGAAAATTTCTTGTAAACATTCTGGTAAAATATTTCGCTTGCTGGCTTCCCTGTTATATCAGTTATCAATACTGATAAAGCAAAGGGGTCTGCGGAATGGTAATTGTGTTTTGTTCCCTGCATCCTGTGCTTTTTGTCGAACAACTTTAAAGCGAGAAGGATATCAGCCTTACCTGAGTAATCTCCTAGCCCCATAGCGATCTGGTTCGCTTTTTTATTATTTTTGCCATTTAGAGGTGTGACCCCGCTATTCATTTGTAAGACATTTTTAATTGTAACTTTTGAATATGGGGTTTTTTCGAGAAACTTCGAATATGAACCCATTTCATCATCTAGAGATTTGATGCTTCCATTGCACTGAAGGCTTCCAACTGCAGCTGCTAGAGCGGTCTTCGACATCGACATTCCATGAAGCAGAGTATTCTCATCGATCCCATATCCTTTATGGAATCTTTTAAATACGATTTCATCATTCTCTCTAAGCAGCGCCGCGAGATTGAATCTATCGTGAAATATATGATTATATTTTTGGTCATCTACATGTGGGAGACTATGTGTGACCTCATGGCCGTAAGAATGTATGTCAATATTAGAGGTACCCATTTGCTTAGTCTCGTGCGCTGAAAAATATCGTTGTATTTGCTTCTCAAACATTATTTGTGGGCCATGATTAGCCAAAACTGCTTGGCTAATAGAAAGAAAGAGCAACGTGGAAGTAAGGCCAAAAATTTTTTTTCTAAGCATTAATAATGTCCCTAAAAATAAGTTTGAAATTAATGTATTTAAATGTAGCACAAATATATGGCAATAAACTTACAAAAACCGTAATTTCCCTTGTCCTTTAAAGCATGGCAATACATTGGCAACAGGCCGTCAGGCTGATAACCTGAAGGTCGTAGGTTCAAATCCTACCCTCGCAACCAATTTTCTTTTTATAAAAACACTAAACTGCAGTATAATTTTTAATTCATACTTTATACAGGTGTTGAATGCTATCTGTTTTATCCGAAAAAAGTTTTAGAAATCTTTTTTTTGCACAAAATTTCTCTTTATTGGGCAGCGGTCTCGCAACTATTGCAATCAGTCTATTGGCGTTTGATTTGACGGGTCAAAATGCCGCGCTTATTCTTTCGGGTCTATTTACAATAAAAATGCTCGTCTATGTCATTTTTTCACCTTTCGCAGGTGCAATAGCAGATAAATTTGACACAAAAAAATATTTAATAATTCAGGACGTAATTCGTGCAATTGCTGCGTTTGGTTTAATATTTGTCAGCGAAATTTGGCATTTATACATTATAATTGTACTTATTTATCTCTCGACTGCAGCTTTTACCCCGATATATCAGTCAGCAATTCCAAAAATATTTAAAGATGAGACCGATTACACAAAAGCTCTATCACTTTTTAGGATAGCTCAAGATATGGAAAATATCCTAAGCTATGCACTTGCCACATTATTATTACTTTTTCTTAATTATAATTTATTATTTGTGGGAACTTTTATTGGTTATTTTGTCTCTGCGTTATTGATATCTGGGATTATATTCCCATTCTTATCTAAAACATCAGGTGAAAAAGAAAATAATTTCAGTACTAATCTCACTCTGGGTATTAAAAGATACTTGAGCATATCAGAGTTGAGGGGATTGATGTTTCTAAATTTGGCTGTTTCTGCAGGCGGATCAATGATACTCGTTAATACAATCATTTTAGTAAGGTTATCTTTAGAATTATCAGAAATTGCTTTCTCCATTACGATGCTATTATTTGGGGCTGGTTGCATATTTGCAGCCATAATAATTCCACATCTTTCCAAGGAGATGACAGCAAGTCGTATAATGCTAGCAGGTTCTAATCTCTTATCTATAATATTTGTGGCTCTTGCCTTTTGGCTGATACTATTTGATTTTATTTGGTTTGTACTGTTATTGGCATGGTTTATTTCAGGTTTTGGTTATACACTTTTGCTTACTCCGATGGGACGAGTGATCCGGATGGTATCCTCGGTGGATGAGTTTTCGCAGGTTTATTCAGCGCAATTCTCTTTGAGTCACTTATGTTGGTTATTTATGTACCCTCTCTCAGGGTATTTAATGACCATATCAGGTGGACCTTTCACACTTCTTACACTAGCCTTGCTAATGGTATGCTCAAATATAATTGCTGCATGGCATTTTAGACGTTGAAAATATGATGAAATATTTTTGATAATCCCTGAAATTACTAATTGACAGTTGGGTATTTTCATCATCTACTATTTGTTATGGATTTAGGGAACACGGTGCAAGACCGAGGCTGCCCCCGCAACTGTAATTAATATGTATATATTGTAAGCCAGATACCGATCCATTTTATTAAATTATTCACGGAGGGTGATATGTACTCAAAATTATATCAACTAATTACGTTTCGCGACCTGCAAACGTCTACAATCTTAAAGTCTTTATTTGTAATTGCATTTGGCTTTTCCATGATAATGCTTTTCGGTTTTGCATCCCCAGAGCTAATTCACGATGCAGCTCACGATGTAAGGCACATTATGACTTTTCCATGCCATTAGAAAATATTAGGTGATTAAGTGATTAAATATCTATATCCCGCACTTGTTGCAGGTCTAATAACAGGTTTTGTTGTTACATTATTTAACTTACTTTTTGTTCAACCATTGATCGTTGAAGCGGAGTTATTCGAACTGCATTCTGCAGGGGTAGCTCACGAGCATTTCCACGATGGGGGTGAGGATAGCTCTCTTATAAATGAGAGAAATTTTCTGACACTACTCGTAAATATTGCAATGTCTGTTGCATTTTCGTTAATCGTAATAGGTTTTTATTATATTAGAGGTGGCACCAATGACGCCAGAAACCTGTTAAAAATAACCTTCACCGGCTTTTTCATCTTTTTTTTGTTGCCGAAGATTCTAATATTACCTCAACTTCCCGGACAAAGCCTTGGGAATACAACATACGTTCAAATGCTATGGGTCTTCACAACACTGGCATCAATAGCAATTTTAGCAATCGCTGATAAATTAAATTATTTTTCTGTGAAGCTCTTATTACTATTAACTCTTAGTGTGATATCGATATTTATCTTACTAAATATAGACTTAGTTTTATATAAAACAGACGCGTTGCATTCTACCTTTATATACTATACCTTTATATCAAATTTAATTTTGTGGACCTTGCTGTATCTAAATTTAAATTATTTCATCAAGGATTAATATTTTTACATTAAATGGTTCTTGATGTTTGAGTTATTCACCGACAATTATATACTTTACATTATTTTTCTTATAATCTTTTTGATTTCGGGTTTTGTAAAAGGGGTAACAGGTATTGGCCTACCACTTACCTCTATTGCTCTTTTAACATTTTTTATAAATCCACTCCAAGCAATTGGTTTAAATATGATTCCAGTTATTGTCGCAAATTTCCAGCAATATATTTCTGCAGAAAGCCCAATGAATACTGCGAAAAAATATAAAGTTTTTGCAATTACAATGCTTGTATTTATTTTTATTACATCATTTCAAGCAGTAATTCTAGGTGATGAAATTTTAAAACTACTAATAGGTATATTGGTCGTAATTTTTGCTTTAGATAATCTGTTCAGAGGGGCTTGGTCATTTGATATAAAGAATGATCGATTGTGGCAACTTGGAATGGGCTCGATCGCAGGCATAATTGGTGGTTTGACTTCAATTTGGGGTGTGCCAATAATAATCTATCTGATATTGAGGAAGGCATCACCACAAGAATTTGTCGACACAACAGGATTCTTATTTTTGATTGCCGTTATTCCGGCAACAATTGGGTATTATTATACAGGTGTATTTTTGTTAGAGATGGTTCCAATAGCAATATTTTGTGCAGTGTTTGCGGTTATCGGAATGAGATTAGGTAGATATGTACGTCTTAAAATTAATGCAGAGACCTTCAAAAAGGTACTTCTATGCCTTTTCTTTATAATAGGCGTGCGGCTAATCAGTTCATTTTTTGGTGTAATGTAAATATTTGATAATGATAATAACAATTGACGATTATATCTCTTGGCGAAAATCTACTAAATGCATAAACCTAAAATATATTGCAGGTGATACTGCCGTATTATCAATCTCCAAGAATGGGGTTGATGCCCAGGCAATGTATATCAATTCAATATTGACAGAATATTCAATTGAACCTGGCTGTTGGTTTACAGTCGAAACATTAGGCTATAAAACTGAGATTGAAGAAAATATTAATTCAGGGAGTGTAACAATAGCACCTGAAAATTGGAGACCAACACCGCTTCAAAACTAGGATACTCTACTTCTTGAGTTCGTATTCAAAATTTTGGGTATCAGAATTTATGCTGATTAGTTTTGCTCCATTTCGAATATGGTAGTGAGTTGCCATGGGCGTCAATGGAGAAAGGGTTACGACTTGCTTGATATTTTCCATATTTTTTATGATATGCTCTAATAATTTTCGCATTATTTCTTTCCCCGCACCTCTTTTCCGAGACCATACGGTATAGGCTATTAGGATACTAGAGTTTTGCTCAAGATGAGAATTCTTACTCATTAATTCTAATTCTTTTTCAGTATGAGGGATTTCATCGGTAAAAGCTATGCACACAATGCCTTCTATATTATTATCATATTCTAATCCATAGATTTGCCTACCATAGCTAGTTCTAAAATCTAAGTTTAAGTGAGGGCGAACCGGATCTTCAGTAACATCAATTTCTTCGAGAAGAACTAATTCTGATCCCTTAACCCACTTAAAAAAATTATCAACCTTATTTTTAAATGCTTTCATTTTATTCCTGTTTTATGGCGCGCCGGGGAGGATTCGAACCCCCGACCCCCTGATTCGTAGTCAGATACTCTATCCAGCTGAGCTACCGGCGCAATTCTAAGTACGTTATACATATATACCCTTTATTTTAATATCACAAGACATCTGATTTGCAATTTGAGTTAGTTGAGCCTGTAAAATTTTAGTACCAAATTCAATAAATATTCTATAATTTATGGATAGATATATTAATTATTTGATGAATGAGAAGTGCATGAGTAAAAATTGTCGCAGAGTAGTTACTGGTTTTGATGAGACTGGAGAGTCTATTATAGTCTCAGATGAGTTTGTAACAAATAAAATGGAAAAAAATACAAGGCCCGGGGTTAGTCTGACCAATTTGTGGCATACATCGGAGTTTCCAATCGAAATGAGAGGTGATATTGAAAGGGTTGATGATGAATTTATTATGTTTCCCCAGCCGAATGAGACTGTATGTCGAATTTCATCTTTTGAACCTGATAAAAAATATCAGAATCTCTCTTCTGATAGCGCTTCCTACTTTTCAGATTTAGATGCAGGAGATACGCTTGTAAAGTCAAAAAGACATCCATTTATGCATAAATCACAAACAGTTGATTATGCGATAATCCTCGAAGGTGAGATAACTTTGCTGCTTGATAATGAGGAGGTAACTCTGAGTGAAGGAGACATTGTCATCCAAAGAGGTACGAACCACGCGTGGGTTAATAATAGCGATAGTTTATGCCGCATTTGCTTCATCCTGATGGGAGCAAAGCAGTAAAAATAGAGATCAACTCGTACACTTTGAATTACGCTTCTAACGAACAATTAGTGAGTAAATCTATTTGCAATCTCACGTTTTGTATATTTTAGAAATCCAGTTTGTTTCCGTCATAATTATAAAAATGACCTGACTTTGTCATATCAATTTTTTGTATAAATTTGTATAGTGAATTTGCACTCTCTTGTGTTGAAAGTGTTGCAAATTTGCCACCCATTTCAGTTCGAACCCAACCTGGATGGACAGAAACAATAGGTATTTCACTGTGTCTTAATTCATTTGAAAAAGTAATCATTATATTATTTATTGCGGCTTTTGAAGCCCTATAAAAATAGGACTCACTTCCAGAATGTTTTTGGCTTCCCATCTGCGAGGATACTATTATTATTTTAGGGTTTTTACTTCGTTTAATTATATTTAAAAATGCTCGAATCGTGAAAAAAGGTCCGGCTACATTTGTCATGAGTACATCAGATATGCCATTATAGTCGTTATCTTTGTCCGTCATGCTACCTCTGGCCCCCATAATACCTGCGTTACACACCAAAACATCAAGATGTTCAATATTTTTTGATGCATTAATTAGATCCTTTTCAACAGTTACATCAGCTTTGCGAAGCTCCGCCAGACCGGGGTTTGCATTCTGAAGGGACACAAGTTTATCAGAGTCACTGGATTCTCTGCATAGACTAATGACTTTCTCTTTATTTCTTAAGACTTCCGCAGTAAGTGCGAGGCCGATACCACGATTTGCACCTGTGATGAGATAATTTATGCTCATTTAGACTATCCAAGCTATTCAATAATTGGCCAAATTCTCTGTGCTAAATTTGGAGACCCTGGAGCATGCACCAATTTTCTTACAACACGATCTGTCCATGCTTCCATTTCAGGATTTGCCATCTCGTGATCCACAAAGGTACTGTTTCTTGCATCTGGTGATGACCATTCATATAAGATGGCATGCTTTGCCCAACCCGAAATCGATACTAATTTTCGAACTCCTTGACACCCAGGTAGTTTCTTCATTGATGGAATCCTCCAGGTTGCATACCAACTTGCAAGCTCATCTTCATCCTCATATGACCCAGAATTAAAATTTCCCAGTTGAATGCATTTTGATAGACCTGCCCCATCTAATGGCCTTTCTTCTGAACCAGGACCTCTTGCCTCTTCCGTCATGATATTATATCTCTCTTCACATCTCATTTTTAGATAACCCAAATCATTTTGATTCAATGATTGATGATATTCAGCAACTGTTGGATCTGCAAAAATACCAGGTTCCTCTGAACTAAAAATTAATATATAACGATCACCCGCAGGAATTGATTTATTATCATGGCTTAACCTTCCCTTCTCACCTGGGTGTTCTACATTTGTGAGGGACTTAAAGTGACATGCCCACAGGATCCTTGGGTCTTTGAGACGTGCCGGAATATATTTTTCATGCAGCCATTCCAAGTATTCCGACTCGATATCTTCATGTAAGTTATACCAGTGTATGAGATAGCCATTTTCTTTTATTTCATTCATAAAATTAATCCCGAATTTTGTTCTTCAATGATATTGTATATTTTTAAATAGACTAACAATTTATTAGTTACTAACATAAAAAAATGAAACAAAAAAAAATAAGAGATTTTACAAATTTTCAACGCAGCGTATTTAATGAAATAAAAAAAATACCGAAGGGTCAGACAATTAGCTATAAGAAGCTAGCTGAAAATATCGGTAGACCGACAGCTTACAGAGCTGTAGCAAATGCATGTGGCAAAAATCCCGACCCAAAGACTATACCATGCCATCGAGTAGTAAAATCAAATGGTGATATTGGTGGATATAGCCTAAAAGGTGGAATAAACAAAAAGCGTGATCTTCTCAAGCTTGAAAATAAAAATTATTTGAGCTGATAGATTATATTTTGATTACTAATCTTCAATTAGTTTTATATTTACAGCTGATACTTTACCTTTTTCTTCTGCAACATCATATTCAACATTTTGATCTTCGAATAAATTTCTAATGCCAGAATTTTGAAGTGCAGAAATATGGACGAAAATATCCTTATCGCCTTCTTCAGGTTGAATAAAACCATAACCTTTTTTTAGGTTAAACCATTTAACTTTTCCGTTTGCCATTATAATACTCCCTAGATAGCAAATTAATTAATTGGAACTTTGTTCCTGTTTCTCACTTTATCAGATATCAAATTGCCGTAGTAATATGGCTGGTATATTCACATTAATACATTGAACTCATATATATTGAATTTTAGCTCAAAACATATCTATACATATCATCGAATTAGATAAATAGATATACATATTTTTAAGATGTTTATAAATTTAGAATGTATCACAGCTTGCTTGTGTAAGTGAATTTCATTAAGGTTATTTATAATAAATCAAGGCGAGGTATCGATAATAATGTTAAATGAAGAGAATCTTAATGCACTTAAAATTGCAATTGAAAAAGAAATAAAACTAGGGAAAAAGCAAGTAGGTTGGAAGCTTGGATTTGGATCACAGGCTGGTCTAAAAGCATTGGGTATAAATCGACCGTTGATTGGAGCGCTGTTTGACTCTGGTAAAATCCTATCAAACACACAAATAGATTTAGAAGCGATTATTGATCCCAGAGTAGAAGCTGAATTAGCAGCGCATATAAGTTCCGATATTCCCTCAAATGCGACGTTCGATCAAATTAAAAATTGTATTTCTAGTCTTGTTGCTGGTATAGAATTTGTTGATTTTCATAGCCCTCCTAAAAGTGCCGCTTTTGTTCTATCCGAAAATATATATCAGCGCGGATGGCTTGTGGATGCGGATACAGGATTTGGTTGGGGTGATGGTGTGAATAACTGTCAAATCACAGCAACAATGGGACCTGAACGATGGGAACCATTCGAAAATATCGAAGCCTTGATAGGGACCTTGGAGGATAATTTTGATGAATGTAACCTTGTTGCAAACCAACTCGGACGGGGCATATTAAGGGATGATGTAATCTTATTAGGCTCAATGTTTCCTCCTCATCCTGTAAATATGAGTGATTTTGTGGTATCAATGAATGAGTCTGAGATTACACTTAGATTTAAGTCCTAGAATTATACAATTATATATTATCAGAGAGGATTGAATAATGCGTATTAAAAAAGGGGATAAATTAGAAGAAATTGTTCTTCCAAGGCATGACGGTACACCTTTCAAATTATCAGAAACAGAGGGAAAAAAGGTTTTGCTCACCTTCTATCGGATCGCTGGCTGTTCTTTTTGTAATTTGAGAATAAATGAACTACAAAAAAGGTTTAGCGAGTTTGGAGATAATTTTACCCATGTTGGGATCTTTCACTCACCAGTTGATAACTTGGGCAAATACATGAACAAGCATGGAGATCTTCCATTTACCATATTAGCGGATGAAGAATTCACGTATTTTAGAAAATATAACATACAAAGATCATTTCTTAAATTACTAGCTGCTACGTTATTAAAGGCCCATAAAATATTTCCAGCAATGATTAAGGGATACATTCCATTAAGTATCAAGGGTCATTTAGATATTGCGGTTACTGATATTTTAATAAATGAAGCTGGTGTAGTCGAGGACGTCTACTATGCAAAAAGCGATGTTGCAGATCACTTCACATTTGATAGAGTCAGAGAATTCTCTCTTTTATAAAGTAATTAATTTCGATATATTTATAATTAAACAAAATAAAAAGGAAACATTATGTCAATAATAGAAAAATTAGGTCAAGCCATTGATCAAAAAAATGAATCAGCTATGAATGAGTTACTTCACGATGATTATAAATTTACAATGCATTCTAATGGGGCAGTTTTGACCAAACAGGATGTAATTGGCTGGGCAATGAGTGACGACATAAACCGTGAAAGAGTCAGAATTATTTACGAAAATGATGAAATAGGTATTGAGCATGCTTTTGTGACTTTTAGTGATGGTAATCAACAAGCCGTAATGGGTGTTTACACATTTAAAGATGGACAGGTTATCGGCTTCGAGACCGGCGCCACAAATATTTCAAAAGATTAGATTCTATAAAGATTGAACCTTTTTGTTTTCTGGAGATTTTATATGAATTCTATTGATTTTTGGTTTTCTATTGGAAGTACTTATACATACCTATCTGTCAATCGAATTGATGCAATATCAAAAAATGAGAATATCTCATTCAATTGGAAGCCATTTAGTGTAAGAAAAATAATGATGGAAATGGATAACATTCCCTTTACTCCACCATCAAAAAAGATCAAGTCCGACTATATGTGGCGTGATATTGAAAGAAGGGCTCAGTTTTACGGGTTTAGCCCAAAAGTTCCAGCTCCCTATCCATTAACACAATTTGATTTGGCAAATAAGATTGCAATTCTCGGAATGAATGAAGGCTGGGGAATTGATTATGTAAAAATTACCTACAGGCGCTGGTTTGAGGAGGGAAAAGAGCCAGCGACGGAGCCAAATCTAAGTGAAATAATGCAAGAGATGAAGTTAAATAAAGATGAGGTACTAAAAAAAGTAGAGGCCTCGGATATTGAATCTACATACGAGAAAAATACTAATACTGCTTATAAATCAGGCGTCTTTGGGAGCCCAACATTTATATACGATGGTGAAGTATTTTGGGGTGATGATAGGCTTGAAGATTGTATTAAATGGCTAAAGTTGAGTTAAATCACTCAGATCCAAGGCGTCTTGAAGAATAATACTTAGTTCAAAAAGACTTTACCTCATAGATAAGTGCGTTTAAGAAAACCAAACACGCAAAGATCACAAGAAAGTGTGTCATTGCATAAAATTTAGGCAGATGGTATCATGAGTGCGTGTGGGTAGTGATTATAGGGATGTGTTTGGTGAAAACAACAAAACCGCTACCCACTATTCAATATACGAAACCAAGTCAGTCTTGGATTGCTAGTATTATAAAAATACCTGCATTGCTATGACTTAGGCCTACTGATATAATTACATAATGGGAACCATTTTATTAATTACTGGTATTGCTTCTGTGTTTTCGATGGGCGCCATACTCCTTTTGTGGTTTCTCGGTCTCATTCTATCATTCTTCAAAATTAAAATTTTTAATAGTTCTCTAACTCATAAAATTATGGCTATTTTAATTAAGACATTACAAATTGGCATGGTTAGTTTTGCATTAAGCACCCTGTTAATTTTCATACTTTCTCAAGGGTTTTAAATGGCTGGCTTTTATCAAAAATATATGAATACCAGAAACCAGTACATCATAATGGGTGTATTGGTGATCGCAATGTTACTCTGTTCATTATACATTTGGGATCATGATAGAAAATTACCTAAAGAAGAAGAGTACATATATGAACCTTTTAAATCAGAAGATGTTGATTTTTGGATAAAAGGAGGAGGTAATATTTTAGGTCCACCAGAAGACCCAATAGATTATTACTACTATTTGGAGCTGTACAATGCTGAGCACGGACCAGATAATAGTTACTGACGCTGCACGCTAAACTAATTCATAATTTTATGTTGAGCATTCAGATCCCACTAAATATGGGAAAAATTTTTTATTACTCATACTTCACAATTAAGAGTTGGTCTATATCGGATCTAGCATCGTTTATATAATAAAATATTGTAGAAAATCAAAAAATGAAAAAAATTATTTATATACCCATACTTCTATTTATTTTAACCATAATTTCATATGGGGCAGAAAAAGAATTTAGACCTCAAATAGAAAAAGTTATTACATCGCAGTTTAATGCATTTAAAGAGAAGAACCTATCACTTGCATACAGCTATGCTTCACCTGAGATTAAAAGACAATATCCGTCTGCAGAAATTTTTGGTAAAATGGTTAAAAATGGATATTCTGATATCTGGAATTCTAAGTCACATACATTCGAAGGATTGAAGCTTAAAGGTGAAATGGCATTCCAGATGGTCACCGTCATTTCAAGTAATAACACTATAAATAACTATCTATACACCCTCTATAACTACAATGGAGATTGGGTAATTGCGGGAGTCATGCGGTATAGATCTGATAGCATGGGTGTTTAAATACCCCCTTCAATTGAAAAATTATTGTAAATAAAACCGACATTGTCATTGAGTATTCCATCTGTTAAACTTCCTGTATGGGAAGTGGAATTTTAATAGTTATTGGTATATTAGCTGCTGCTTATTTTTATTTAAGATTATTAATGAAGCCTGTTTGGAAATGGTTGGAATTAAATGCTGCGGATAGGGTTAATAACGAAAGCTTAAAAATTCTGGTGAGATATCTGCTCATGTTTTTTCTTGTTTCCATTCATTTTTTTGTCATCTTCTATATATTTGAATTGAGGCTAATCTAAATTATATGAGTATGGGTAGCTGCTTATGAACATTAACCTTCTATTTTTTGTAACTCTTATAATTGCGATAACTCTAGCTATTTTATATTACAACCTCCTAAAAGAGCATAGGAAACTTAAGAAGTTCGCAGGTGTATTCACCATGCGAGACTGGCATAAAAAAAAGGGAACCGAGGACGAATACAACAAGCTTTTTGAGATGGGTGTCAAAGAGGTTAATGAAAGGATTGAGAAAGCTGAAAATGAGGAAAGAAATAAAACTTAAGTTGTCTCAATTGTGATGAGGAGGTCAGGTTCTGAACCTATGAACCCGGATTAAGAGTCTTATAAAAATTATAGTATGGCCTATAGCAATATACTTTTAATGAGAAGTACTCATTATATCAGTCACCAGATAATAGTCTGACGCCAAAAAAATATTCTCGCTCATGAGTTATTTATAAGATTTGCAAGATTGATAATTTTCTTTGAGTATTTTTCTCAGCTCAATCTTATTCCCATTTAAGGCCCTATTCACTGATAACAAGCTTGAGTCCGGATCATTACCATTCTTTATGAGCATTTCCAATATACACTCTTGGTACGAAACGTTTTTCAGGGAGTGCTTTAACGCCCTCATCTCCCTTTTTATTTTATTTTTTTTTGAACTGCTTTTGCTTCCACTTCCCATGCCGTGATATGAAATATTAGACAGTTCAAAATCTTTTTTACCTTCAAATATAATAAAATTTGAATAGACAAGATTTGCACTTGCCAAACTTGAGAGTAAAAAAAATAAAATGGCTGCTGTAATCAGGTAAGAAAATGTTTTATATATTCTTGTCATTGAATATTTTAAGTTATTATTGTTATAAAGCGAATATATGAATTAGTTTTAATAACTCAATAGCTAAAGACGACGTAATCTCAATTTTGTTGGTGAGGACGACAGGATTTGAACCTGTGACCCCCAGATTAGGAATCTGGTGCTCTATCCTACTGAGCTACGCCCCCACTTGATTGATAATAACGAATGTTTATTTCATGGTCTACAGGCTTTTCAGAACGAATTAGAAAATAAAAATATATTATATTCAATTGTAATTGATATAATTAATTAAAAGATAAATCTAACAATAAAGTAGTATGAAATTTTTAAAATTGGACAGATCTGTGATGCGTAATTTTGGCATGATAGAAAAAAATAGAGTAATTACTGTAAAGACAAATGTACTATCCATCATAATTAATTTATACAGAAATAAAGCACCCAACATACTATCCTTAGTAGTTTTTGGGATCAATGATAGTAGTTGCTCCGAGTTGATTGCGGGTAATGTTTATAGGAAACAGGTTGATTACCCAAAAATATTTAAACTGCGATTGATAAACAAGCCTTATATTATATACAAGACATTGCAGGCCTCATTGCTGAAAAGGCTATTAAAAATTTTAGCAGATAACAATAAAGAGGATGAACTTACTTTTCTAATTTTTAATGGGTCCATATCACCCGATAATATTTTTGATAGCATCAAGACAAATCACAGGCGTGTTTATATCGAGAATGGTTTTTTCCCAAATACACTGCAAATAGATTGCCGTGGAGTAAATGCAGCCAACTCATTACCAAGAGAAGCTGGGTATTATCTAAATCAACCAAACTATGGGGCACAAGATTTACCGACCAAGGTTCAAGTAAGAAAATTAAAGCTTAGCTATCCATTTACCCCGCTACCAGATGACTATATATTTTTCCCTTTTCAAATTCCGTCAGATCAACAGATTAGGGTTCATTCGAGATGGATAAAGACGATGGATGATTTTATGAACTTAATAATATCATTTGCTGCCAAATATCCAGATAAAAATTTTGTAATTAAGGAGCACCCAAGTTTTAAGCAATCTATAGCTGGAAAATACCCGCCAAGAAAAAATATACTTTTTGCAAATGGCAACAGCACAGAGGAACTAATAAAAAATGCACGGCTTGTTATAACACTTAATTCAACAGTTGGTATCGAGGCATTATTATTTGGTAAGCCAGTTATAACACTTGCTGATGCATGTTATAATGTAGATGGCCTTGTAAGGCACGCCAACAATATAAAAAAATTAAATGAGTTTATCATGGATGAAGGTTGGTTGCCCGATGAGAGATTACGAATACAGTTTTTAGGTTATATATGGAATAAATATCTTTTTCATGGTTACTTTAATAATTTGCCGTCTGATACTTTATTAAAGATTGAGAATATTGTAAAATTATAGATAAAATGTATGATTTTGTTGTGATTTTTTTTTGATATGGAGGCTTGCTAATGGATACAAAAATTGGGAATGTTTTCGCTGTAAGTAAAAAAGAGTCGCATGAATTTTCAAAAGAAGGTCAGGAGGAAATAAACCTGATAACTATGCACGGTGTTGAAGGTGATGCGCATGCAGGAAAATATGTTAAACATAGATCCCGAGTAAAAAAAGATCCGAACCAACTTAACATTAGACAAGTTCACCTAATGACTTCTGAGCTTATAGAAGAATTTCAAGGGGCAGGTCATAACATTAAGCCAGGGGACCTAGGGGAGAATATAACAACAGTCGGTATTGATTTGATAAATCTACCAAAGGGTACGATTTTGAAAATTGGACTTGAAGCAGAAGTTGAAATAACTGGACTTAGAGAGCCATGCAAACAAATTGAAGATTTTCAAGATGGATTATTGAAGAGAGTAATTTCAAAGAATAACTCAGGAAAGTTAGATGTAAAGTCAGGGGTGATGTCAATAGTTACACAGGGCGGCACTGTCAGGCCTGGAGACAAAATAAAAGTTATTTATCCAAATCTACCTTATCTAGAATTAGAGTTTGTGTAAATCCGAAGTTCGATTAATTACTCTCTCCATTGATGGCTTTCTACGGGAAATAAATCATTCAATGTAGGTTTAACTTTTATGAGCTTTTGCTCGTGGAGATAGTTAATTAATTTATTAATATTTTTTATATTAGGCTCTGTAAGTCCATGCGGATAAGGATCATTATCAAATAGCTCAATAATTTCTGACCATTGTCTGTCAACCCAAGGTAGAAGTGTTGCACCCAACTTCCGCTTTAGTGCTTTTTCTTTGCTTTTGCTGTATGCCTTGAATATGCTATATCCAAGCTCTGGATATTTTGTAATTACATCATGGTGGATCATCACGCAGTGATTTATTGGGTAAATACCGCTTGTTTCAAAATATTTTTTTTCTACTTCTGCATAGTTATTTATAAGTGGTCTCAGCACCCTATCTTTTGGTGATTTTTTAAGATCAAGTGGTCTTGGGGCAACATAGGCATCAAGCTCTCCGTTTATCAATAATTCCTCTGGGTCACCGCTAATTAGTTTCACGTTTGCCTCTGTTGGCGGTATAAATCTTTGTGTTTTGTTCGCATACCAATAAATCGAGCTCCAGTGGAGATCATACTCTTCTAATAAAATACCTCGAAGCCACACTGCAGCTGTTTGTGAATACTCCTTAATACCAACCTTAGAATTCTCTAAATCAGTTATACTATTTAAATTACTGTCTTTTCGAACCCAAATTATGCCATGTCGAAAACCTCGATTAACAAAGACGGGTATTGCTGTCATTTGGCAAATATCTCGCTCACGCATCATGCAATAGTTTGATAATGAGAACTCAGATACTTGAAAATTTTCCTGATTGAGTATTTTTTTATATATATCTGGCAGGTCTGATGGCACATATTCTAGATTATAGTTGTCCATAGGGCCGGAAATATTGAGGGTAAATTCGTAGTCACCACCCATTATATTTATTTTTTTAAATGGGGTCATTGCACGCTTTAATTGCTACAGTGAAGCTAAATGACTAATTCTAACTAGCAGCAGCATTCTTGCTATTTTTCGCAAGTTGACCTTCAATATTTGTAACTGCTTCAATTTCTTTTATACCACGTGCTCTTGAGACTTCTTTTGCAAGACGATCGAGTGCTGATTCATATAATTGCCTCTCGGAGTATGATTGCTCGGACTGGCTGGGGTTTCTATGCAGGTCTCTTACAACTTCAGACAAGGCAATAATATCACCCGAATTGATTTTGGTTTCATACTCTTGAGCTCGTCTGCTCCACATCGTTTTTTTTACTTTTGCATTGCTTTTAAGAATTGAAAATGCTTCATCTATCAAATTTGTATCTGATATCGCCCTCATACCTGTCGACTCTACTTTATTTGTTGGCACTCTAAGTGTCATTTTATCTTCTTCAAAGTAGATGACATATAGTTCGAGTTTCATTCCGGCTATTTCTTGTTCAAGTATATCCGTAATCTTACCCACCCCATGTGATGGATAAACTACATATTCGTTTATTTTGTAATTTTTATTTACCTTGTTTGCCATTATTTGAGCTTCCTTATTTTAATCAGTCTCCGGTTCCAGGTTTTTCTGAAAAATATTCTTGTAATTTATTTTTCTTGTCCTTAAATTCGTCAGCATCAACAGGTGAGTCTTTTTTCATCGTTATATTTGGCCAAATTTCAGAATATTTCTTGTTTAGTTCAAGGTATTCTTCCATACCTGGTTCTGTGTCAGGAAGAATTGCTTCAGCAGGACATTCTGGTTCACAAACACCGCAATCAATACATTCATCAGGGTGAATAACTAGCATATTTTCCCCCTCATAAAAGCAATCAACAGGACATACCTCAACACAATCCATATATTTACATTTAATACAGGCTTGATTTACAACGTAGGTCATTTATGTCTTTCTAAGGATATTAACTTTTCATGAACCATGAGATGAATACTTATAACAGAAAAATCTAATGATTTGAAGCATTGTTAAATTTTTTTAATACTGAAAATGGATTAATCTCACTATACTCAAACTCATTGTACGGCATCTCGTTTATTTTTTTCTTTATCCAAAATTGATCTTTATCTTTTTTGGTATTTTTAATTTTAGTAAAATCAAGATCTCGAAGTAGCTTCTCTATTAAATTTTTTTTCAGTTCCATTTTCTTTATCAGTTCATTATCAAGTATGAATTTAGAAGATTTTTCTTTTTGCATTTTTTCTCTGATAGAAGATAGCACATTTTCAACAAAGTCAGGTCTTATAAAGCGATTACCAGAATGGAAATAGCCCAGATTTTGGTAAAAAATTGTATCGGGCTTATTCTCAATAATCTTTTCATTCCTTACCTGTCCGCGAGCGCAAGGGTTCCCAACATTGATGTTATGTAATTTAATTCTGAGCGAGAATTCATTATCTTCGAATATTTTTTTAAAGTATAAAAAATTTTCACCAATAAATATACCATATGATCGAAGCTCCCTTTTTTCTTCTTTTGTTAGCTGATCAAATTCTATCCCAAGCTTACTTTTCTGAATTACTCCCAGCTTCTCTACTATTGAAAATTGTATTGCTGAGAGAGGGCTTTTAAGCTTCGCATTATTAAACTTTACAAGCCCTGGTAGCACCTTCTTAATATGAAAAGAAAGCCAATTCTCGAGCTTATTTTGTAATTTCTTTCTATTACTTATATCGAGAAAATCATCAGCCAACAGCTGGATTTTTGGTAGCAATATATTCGAACTACTTGATATTGATGCAATTGTCATATTTTTCCATAATAACTCATTCATATTCGATAGTTGGAAATCCTCACTATCTGAAAAAAGTATAGTTCTTGCCTGCTCGTTTATTTTTGTGTGAATGATATTATTTAGCTTACTTTTTGCTGATTTATTTAATTTAGCTGTTGATTGATGTTTAAATTTCAATCCTTCAACTGTGCCCAAGGAAATATTTCCAACATTAATCTTATTCTTTTCATCAACTTTAATATTTTTTAGGTCCGCATAATTAACAAGGATACTTGTCCTTTTATCAATAAATCTTTGCATAAGTCTATCATGCAATTTATCGGATAATTTATCTTCAATGGTCCTTGTTTTCTTCTGCCAGTGCTTTGAGTCCTGAACCCAGCCACTCTTATTAGCTATGAAGTTACATGTTCTGATGAAAGAAATTTTATTTGATAAGCCATCGATATCACCATTATATTTTGCGCAATATTTTACTTCCTTATCAAACCATTCTTCATCCACATACCCACCTGACTCAGTTATATCACAGAAAATCTTTAGTACTATTTTTGCATGGTTATCTATGCCGGTTTGCCTATAGTCTGGTATCTGGCAGAGATCCCACAGCAGCTTTAATTCGTCAATTTTTAATTTTCTATCACTTAATAACTTGTTCTCATTGATATATTCTAATGTTTGCTGATCTTCACCAGGTTTAACCGATTTAAGGTAAGGCAAATCTGGTTTTTCGTTCAAGCTATCGATCATACTTTTAAGGGAATTGAACTTTATATCACCATTACGCCATTTGATATTATCTACTGTCGCGAACTTATGGTTCTCAACTGAGCTTACTATGTTGGGATCTAATTCAGGGTTTGGATATGTCATACAGAAAGTGCCATTATTCATATATCTCCCTGCACGACCTGCAATTTGTCCAACTTCATGGGGATAGAGATATCTGTATTTATTACCATCAAATTTTTTGATTGAGTCGAATGCTATATGATCAATGTCCATATTTAATCCCATCCCAATCGCATCAGTGGCAACTAGATAGTCTGCTTGCCCTGACTGATATAGCTCAACTTGGGAATTGCGTGTTCTTGGAGATAAAGCTCCAAGAACCACTGCGGCCCCTCCATTTTGCTGTCTCACAAAATCAGCAATTTCATATACACGATTTATCGAAAATGCAATTATTGCTGTTCTCTTTCTTAATCTTGAGACCTTTTTTGAATTTTCATATGTTAATTTTGAAAATCTTGTTTTTTTTATGACTTCGATGTCTGGGATGATTTTCTTTAATATCATCTCTATTGTTTCAGAACCTAGAAATACAGTCTCAATTGACCCCCTCGCCTCAAATATTCTCTTTGTAAATACATGCCCGCGCTCAATATCATTTGCGAGTTGTATCTCGTCAATCGCAATAAACTCAAAAGGTAAATCTGTTGGCATTGCTTCAACTGTGCATATATAATATTTTGGAAATTTTGGTATATATTTTTCTTCGCCAGTGACAAGCGCAACCGACTGCGCACCTATTTTACTCGATATCTTATCATATAGCTCTCGTGCAAGGAGTCTTAATGGAACTCCGATCATACCAGTGTCATAGCCAAGCATCATATTGATTGCCTGATGAGTTTTACCAGTATTAGTTGGGCCCAATATTGCTTTTATTTTTGGATTTGTTTTTCTACTCATCATTGTAATTAACAAAAGATTTATGAAAATAGAACATTGGAGGAACAAATCATGTCCGAATCAGTGATATACACTAATTCATTTTTTGTTCCATACTACATTTAGTACATTAATTTTGATTAGTACATATAAAAATAATCAAAAAACTATAGATTTACCATTTATTGATAAGTCAACTAAGTCAATTGATCCAGAAATACCTTCACTCGCATTTATGCTGATTGGTATTAAGAATATAAATTCATCTTTGATGGTAATTTTCATAAGCTGTAGCATGAAAAGTGGCACAGGATTATCTTCATATTTCTTCATTTCTTTATCCGAAAATCCAACAAGTGGTATGAATTTTGCAGTACAAATATTTTGTTCGAGTTCTTGTGCAAATTGTATCGAAAATATTCTTCTTCCATCAGTAACTTCCCATTCTCCCGTACATATATCTTTATTGTGATACATAGACATTTCAATCATACTTGAAATTGGATCTATAGTTTGCACATTTAGTCTTTCATAGAGCCTTATAAGTTTATTTTCTTTTATTTCAGGTCTTGCCAATATGTTATGTTTTCCATTTCGATAAACTATACTGACATGACCAACGCCTTTTTTTGTTTCAATATGGTTATTATAAAATTTTGGTTGTATATCATTTTTACTCAATATACCTCTTGCTGAGAATGTCCAAATTGAATTTGAGAAAAGATCTCCGATGCCTTGTGTTTTTACGGTAGCGTTTGAAAAGTACTGCGCTTCTCCAAAGTTAACTTCAAAGTTAAGTTTTGCAATTTTTAACCCTAGTGATTTGATGTCGTATTCTAGATTTATTTGATCGTCAATGAAGTATCTTTTTTCAATATCATATTCGAATCTATCGTTTAACTCATTACCATCCACGGTTGAGCACATGCTAAATAACAAAATGATAGTTATCATAAAAAAAACCAAAATTGGCTGGATAGTTAATTTAAGAATTATATGCTTCATAAGTGACAAATCTTAACTTGAATTAGTAAAATAAGTATGACTTTATATTTATGTTAGCAAGATTTTTTTTTATTCAAATATAATAAATATTGAAGTTGACGGATTGTTGGTGAGGGTTTATATACTGTCTATTAGTGCTTTAATCGGAGATTAAATAATGTCAAGAAAATGTGAATTAACAGGTAAAGCTGTGATGTCGGGGAATAATGTTAGTCATGCTAATAACAAAAACCGTCGTAAATTCCTACCTAATCTGCACCAAGTCACACTTCGAAGTAACTTGTTAGATGAAAAGGTTTATTTGAGAGTATCTTCAAAGGCTCTACGTAGTGTTGAGCACAGAGGCGGACTTGACGAATTTCTCATGAAAGAATCGAAAGAGAATCTATCATCAAAAGCCCAATCAATCAAAAAGCGTGTTCAAAAAGCAGCAAACGGTGCTCAAAGCTGATGTTGAATAAGAAAAGGTTACTTCTTATTTTGTGTATGGTAACCGTAATACTCATATCAAATATTTTAGTTCAATACCCTGTTATGTTATGGGGTTTAGAAGATTTACTTACATGGGCAGCATTTACATACCCTATTGCTTTTTTCATCACAGATATTACCAATAGAACTTATGGAGAAGTGGTAGCACGACGAATTGTCTATTGGGGATTTATTACAGCCGTCGCTCTATCTTTTTATTTTGCAACTCCAAGGATTGCTATCGCATCAGGCAGTGCATTTTTATTGTCACAATTAATTGATATACAAATCTTTACAAAGTTAAGTAAATTCCAGTGGTGGAAAGCTCCATTGGTATCCTCCACACTTGGATCTATAATCGATACAATTCTATTTTTTACAATTGCCTTTTCGGTAACTTTTTCAATGATGGGTTATGAGGATAGCTTTGCAACTGAAAATATTGTAATTCTGTCCGGATTAGCAGAATCTCCTCGATGGTTGATGTGGGCATTTGGTGATTTTGCGGTTAAATTATTTGTTGCTATAATGTTATTGATACCATTCAAGGTTATCTATTTTAGATATCATAATAAATTAAAAGCTTAATTATTTATTCTCATTCTCATCAAATAATTCAGCAAGCTTCTCTGTCATAGCACCACCGAGCTCCTCAACATCGATAATTGTAACTGCTCTTTTATAATACCGTGTTACATCATGACCTATCCCAATTGCAATAAGCTCAACATCTTGGTTGTTTTCAATCTTATTTATGACTTTTTTTAGGTGAAGTTCGAGGTAATTACCAGAATTCACAGATAAAGATGAATCATCAACTGGAGCGCCATCTGATATGACCATCATAATTTTTCTTTGTTCTTGTCTTTTTTGAAGCCTTTCGAATGCCCATTCTAGCGCTTCCCCGTCAATATTTTCTTTTAATATACCCTCTTTCATCATAAGACCTAAGTTTCGTTTTGATCTTCTCCAAGGTGCGTCAGCTGATTTATATATAATGTGTCTAAGGTCATTTAATCTCCCAGGTCGCATAGGCTTTCCAGACTCAGTCCATAATTCTCGAGATTGCCCACCTTTCCAGGCCTTGGTTGTAAAACCGAGAACCTCTGCTTTTACCCCACATCGCTCTAGGGTTCTCGTTAATATATCTGCGCAAGTTGCTGCAACCATAATTGGGCGCCCTCTCATCGATCCAGAGTTATCAATTAGCAATGTAACAACTGTATCTCTAAAATCTGTATCTCTTTCCATCTTAAATGATAATGGATGCATAGGATCTGTTACAACACGGACCAATCTGGCAGTATCGAGTGTCCCTTCTTCTAGATCAAAGTCCCATGAACGATTTTGTTGTGCCATCAATTTTCTTTGAAGCTTATTTGCTAACCTCGCTACGATTGCCTGAAGGTTTGATATCTGTTTATCTAAATAATTCCTGAGTCTATCCAATTCTTCCAGATCGGCCATTTCTTCTGCGTTAATAATCTCATCGTATTGATTTGTGTAAATCTTATAATCTTGCTTTCTCAAATTTTGCGAGTCATCAATTTCGCCGCTACTATCTGGTGCCGAGCTTTCCTCGCCTTCTTCATCTGCGCCCTCTAAATCATCAAGGTCAATAAGCTCTTCTGTGCTCTCGTCATCAATTACCTCAGACTCATCGGGATCGAATTCGTCACTGATTTCAGTATTTTCCTCCTCGGATCCCTCAAGTTCACTTTCTCCATCTTCATTTTTTGATGATGATGGGTCCGAATCTCCTAAACTACTTGCAATATCAAGAGCATCAAGCAGCTGCGGTATTTGACTTGCAAATAACTCTTGATTATGTATTTCATCCTTTAATTTTTTTAACTCTTCGAGCGCTTTTTCATTTATATGCGGTCTCCATAGATCAACAAATTTTCGTGTATTACTTGGTGGCGCGAAACCAGTTAATGCTTCTCTGATAATTAAGCTGATAGCCTCTCCAATTGGAGCCTCATCTTTGTGCGTGATATTATTTAAAGTTGAATTTCTGTAATTTTCAATATTCCTTGCATTTAAATTTGTAGCGCAACCTGGCATATCTTCTGCGCCTACGGCCTCTATTCTAGCCTCTTCAATTAAGTCATATAACTTTTGTGCCTGAGGTGATGTGGGTTGATATTTCCTATGTATTTCTTGGTCATGATTTTTAATTTTTAATGCCATTAAATCAGCGTTACCGCGCAGGACTGCAAGTTCTGACTTATTTAGGGATGCGCCAGGGTCTCTTAACTTTATCTTCTTTCCACTTATATTTGGTGGCTCATCACTGAATATAACTTCAAGCTCAGGCTCTTCGGCAATAGATCTTGTGGCTTCTGTTATCGTTTTTTTGATGATCTCAGAAAAATTATTTTCCTTGATTTCTGGCATGTCCTAGTAATTATTCTTCTGTTGATTTAATTAGTTCTACACCCTCAAGTTCTTGGTCAAAACACCTTTGGAAGAATTCTGCCACTACCGGTCGTTCGAGTTCGTCACACTTGTTTAAAAAAGTAAGCCTGAAAGCAAAGCCAATATCATCAAATATGAGACTATTTTCTGCCCATGTAAGAACAGTTCTTGGGCTCATTACCGTCGATAAATCACCATTTATGAATGCATTTCTCGATAGTTCGGCAACCTTTACCATTTTATCAATTATCTGCTCACCGTCCTTATTTTCGTATGATTTTGCTTTTGATATGACAATAGATTTTTCGACATCATGGGGCAAGTAATTTAACGTTGAAACAATCGACCATCTATCCATTTGCCCTTGATTTATTTGTTGAGTACCATGATATAAGCCAGTTGTATCCCCAAGCCCAACTGTGTTTGTGGTCGCAAACATCCTAAAATATGGGTGCGGCTTTATTACCTTACTTTGATCAAGCAGTGTAAGCTTTCCAGATACCTCAAGCACTCTTTGTATAACAAACATGACGTCGGGTCTACCGGCGTCGTACTCATCAAATACAAGAGCAATATTTGATTGCAGGGCCCAAGGAAGAATACCCTCTTTGAATTCAGTTACCTGTTTTCCATCCTCCAGTACTATCGCATCTTTCCCTACTAAATCTATCCTGCTCACGTGACTATCAAGATTTATTCGCAAACACGGCCAATTCAGACGAGCGGCAACCTGTTCTATATGAGTTGATTTCCCTGTTCCGTGATACCCTTGTACCATTACACGTCTGTTGTGAGAGAATCCTGCAAGGATAGCTAGAGTGGTTTGAGGATCAAATATATATGATTCGTCAATTTCAGGAACATATTCATTCCTAACCGAGTAGGCTGGAACTTTCAATTTTGACTTAAATCCAAAAGTTTTTTCGACCGATATCTCAATATCTGGTGTTAGGTTCTTATCTTCATTTTCTGTATTCATTTTTCTTCCTCAGTTTAAGTTCAATTTACAAGTCCAATTGATTTTAAATATCTGTATGATTTAATAATCTCAATTAATTTCTCATCTGATGTCTCTTTACCGCCTTTAAGATCGGGATGATGCTTTTTAACTAAAAGTTTATACCTGTTTTTAATTTCATCACTTGACGACGAATTATCCAATCCTAGTACATATAGCGCTTTTTTTGCAGCATTTCCAATCTTTTGTCTTTTTTGGCTATTATAATTTAATTTCTCACCATCTTGATTTATACCTGTGCGGTTAGCCTTCAATTTTTTAAGTATTTCTTCAGCCGAAAAGCTAGCTAGCTGATCTTTATTATCAACACCAAGCTTCCAAGTTGGCCTATCCCCAAGCATTGCTTCTTTTTGAAATTTTGAGAGATCAGTTTGGTTCATACCTTCAAAATAATTGTAGTTTTTATTATATTCACGGACATGTTTAAGGCAAAAATTATAATATTGCCCTTCCATACCTCTCCCCTTAGGTGCTTTGTGAACTGCTGGCATCTCGCAATCTTCCCACTGGCAATTATCTTCTCTTTTTTTAGACTCTTGTTTTTTAGATATTTTTATACCATCAAAAAATTTTGAATTAACATTTGCCATTTATTTTTTACTCTGTTTAACTTAAATTCATATAAATATTTTTTGGGAACTTTGCAAATTAATATTACCGATAAAATAAGGGCTAAAGTAATGGTTTTGGAGCCAATAGAACTTAATATTGCCGATGTTTCTGACAAGCATAAAGGCCATTCCGGTTGGAAAGAAGGCGGGCAAACTCATTTTCATATCACCATCGTTTCAGATCACTTTATCGATAAATCAAAATTAGAACGTCATAAGATAATAAACGAATTGTTATTTGATGAAATTAAAATGATTCACTCACTATCACTATCAACAAAAACTTCAAAAGAGAGTGAGTCTGCTGGCTAGCTGACAAGTTTTAAAGATGGAGTGTTTCGTGAACCACATCCTGGATGATATTTTCATTAACATCATTTCGGATTTCAACACGCCCTATTTCTCTTGGGAGCACTAAATTTATTGTCTCATTTGTGACTTTTTTATCACTTCGCATAAGGTCAATAATTTTTTCAGGTAATATTTTTTTTCCATTTAAACTTTTCAAATCAGTTAGTAAACCAATCTTATTGAAATGATCTTCAACAATATGAAGATGATCTGCCTGACATAAACCAAGCCTGAGGGATGTTTTGAAAGCCATAATAATTCCTATTGATATGGCCTCTCCATGAAGTAGACGCCCATCATATTTGTAGAATGACTCAATCGCATGACCGTAAGTGTGACCTAAGTTTAATTGGGCCCTTATGTTTTTTTCATGAGTATCTTCCATTACTATATCTGCTTTGACTAGGGCACTTCTGTGTATGACTTCCTGCAAAATGGTATGGTCATTAAATATATTTTTGACATTATTTTGGAGATAGCTGAATAATTCAGCATCTCCAATGAGTGCATGCTTAATTAGTTCAGTATAACCCGCCAGTAGATCTCTTTTTGGAAGTGTGGAGAGTGAATTTATATCACAAATAACTAATTCCGGCTGCTTGAAGCAACCAATAAGATTTTTCCCATATTTGCTATTAACACCTGCTTTCCCTCCTATTGATGAGTCTACCTGTGCTAATAAAGTCGTAGGTATGTTAATAAATTTAACTCCTCGATGTATAATACCTGCAACGAAACCAGACAGATCCCCAATTACTCCTCCTCCAAGTCCAATTATAAGATCACCGCGTTCAAACTTTTTTGATAAAAGCTTATCAATAATATTTTCTGCAACCATTAATTCTTTATTTTTTTCACCGGGGGACAGAATAATTTCGATTATCTTAATGTCATAGCGTGATAAAGCCTTTCTGAGCACGTCTAGGTTATTATTTGCTGCATGATCATCAGAAATAATTGCAATTTTCCTCCCGTTAATACTCTCAGGCTGGATAGTTTGAATTCCTTGTTGAAGATCAGAATATAGAACTTTATATGGATCTTTATCAAGATTTACTTCAATTGTTCTCATTGATACCTGTATTTTTGAGCTTGAAAATAATTTCTTCCGCACATTCTGTCTTAGTTTTTTTATTGCAGTCTATATGAATTTTTGACATTTCGTAATATTTCAATCTTTTTTCATATATTTTCTTAATTTCTTCATCAGATTTTTTCTCGACTAGAGGACGATTTTGATTTTTTTTTACGCGCGTTATTATCGACTCTATATTAACGTCAAGCCAAACTGATATCGACTTTTCATTTACATTTTTTCGGACTGCTGCATTCAAAAAAGCGCCTCCACCAAGAGCAATTACCGTTGATTTCTTTTCTTTGAGGTTCTCAATAATAATTTTACTTTCAAGTTTTCTAAAATATCTCTCTCCACTGTTTTCAAAAATCGATTTGATGCTCCTTTTTTCATGAAACTCAATCTCCTTATCGATATCAAGAAAGGGGATATTCATGGTCTTGGATAGAACTTTACCAATACTTGACTTACCTGATGCCATCATCCCTACAAGCACAACATGCATTTATTCATTCCTGTTAAAAATCAAAATAACCATATATTAAATATTACAGATTAACATTAATAAATAATGTATTTATTTTCTTAAAAAGTATTGTAAGTTGTATGAGCCAGCTCATTGAAAATTTTATTGAAATGATGTCAGTTGAGAGAGCAGCTACTCAAAATACTTTAACTTCATACAGGCATGATTTAAATAATTTGTTGCGTTACCTAAACCGAAAAAAACTCACACTAGAAAAAGTCGAAAATGCAAGCATGCGTCAGTTTTTTAGAGAAATTTCGAATAGTGGTGCAACGAGTAGTTCATTAGCAAGGCATATGAGTACAATTAGACAGTTTTATAAATTCTTATTTCAAGAAAATATTATCAATGACAACCCAATGAATGGAATTGACGGTCCCAAACTCGGTAGAACACTGCCGAAATTAATGAGTGAAAGTTCTATATTAAAATTAATAAAGCACGTCAAAGACTTGCAAATTGGAAGTAAATTAATTCATAAAAAGAGATTAAGACATCAGCGATTTCTGTCGCAAATAGAGATATTATATTCAACAGGTATGAGAGTTAGTGAATTATTATCTATAAAAATTTCAGACTTAAACCAGCACAACTATTTCCTAAATGTGATGGGAAAAGGGAATAAGGAGAGGATTGTTCCATTGACGGAGGAAGCCCTGGGTGAGACGAGACATTATCTTGATCTTTTAGGTTGCAATCGAGATTTAGCGAAGGAGACATATTTATACCCTGGTTCAAGAAAAAATAGGTGTCTTACTCGCCAATATTTTGCTAGTGAATTAAAAGTCTATGCCAGAGGCGCGGGTCTTGACGAAAAAAATATTTCACCTCATGTGCTAAGGCATGCTTTTGCAAGTCATTTATTGCAAAATGGAGCAGATTTACGCTCCGTGCAGCAAATGCTTGGCCATTCAGATATCTCAACAACACAAATATATACGCACATCTTAGACGACAAGTTAAAAATGGCTATAAAGGAAAACCATCCTTTATCAAAAAAAATGTGATATAAATATGTTATAGTTTCGTTAAACTATTATATTCATTATATTAAAAAAAACTGAGAACAATTTTTTATGCAATATCTTGACTTCGAAAAAAATGTAGCCGAACTGGAAAGTAAGGTAAGTGAGCTTAGGCAGCTATCACCAAGCGATGATGATATATCAATTGATGAAAACATAAAACAACTTGAACAAAAAGCAAATATGGCTCTTGAGAAGTTATATGCAACCTTGAGTCCATGGCAGAAAACTAAAGTGGCTCGTCATCCCGATAGACCCCACTTTAGAGACTACCTTGAAGCATTATTTGACGACTTTATTGAGTTGGCAGGGGATAGAAAATACTCCAATGATCATGCAATTATTGGTGGTCTAGCCAAATTTGGTGACACCAACGTAATGGTAATTGGTCATGAAAAAGGCTCAAATACAGCCGAAAGGATAAAACATAATTTTGGTATGGCGGGCCCTGAAGGTTATCGAAAAGCCGAGCGTTTAATGAGCTTAGCTGATCGATTTAATATACCTATCATTACATTTGTTGATACTGCAGGTGCCTATCCAGGCATTGGAGCCGAGGAACGAGGTCAGTCAGAAGCAATTGCAAGGTCAACCCAGACTTGCCTCAATGTTGGCGTGCCACTTATTTCAATAATAATTGGTGAAGGAGGGTCCGGCGGTGCCGTAGCAATCGCAACTGCAAATAGGGTAATAATGTTAGAGCACTCAATATATACAGTTGCTTCACCGGAGGCATCAGCCTCAATTTTATGGAGAGACCCTGGAAAAGCGAGCGAAGCAGCAAATAGCATGAAAATAACCGCTCAAGATCTAATTGAAATGAAGATCATTGATGACGTTATACAGGAACCTGTTGGTGGAGCGCATCGAAATCATGAAAAGATTCTGAGAGATGTTGAGACAACTCTTTCTAAACATTTATCAGAGATTACTAAGTTAGATCGAAAAATAATTATTGAAGACAGGCGTGATAAATTCTTGTCTATTGGTCGCATTGGCTAATCATTTTGTACTTCCATGGCAGTGCTTAAATTTCTTTCCACTTCCGCAAGGACATGGGGTATTTCTGCCAACTTTTCCAAATGTTTTAGGATCTAATTTACTCTGTTTTGCTACAGCTGGGGCTAAATTAGATTGCTTTTGATTTTTCTCTTTCTTCTGTTTTAGAGTATCTGACGCATCACCCTCATCCGATTTTTTTTCAAAATTCTCTTTTTTAACTATTTCTACTCTTATAAGGTGGGCAGTGACTTGCTCTCTTAGTCTAATTAATAGGCTTTGAAATAGCTCGAAACTTTCAGTTTTATACTCGTTTAATGGATCCCTTTGCCCATAACCTCGCAATGATACTGATGTTCTCAAGTGTTCAAGTCTTGATAGGTGCTCGCGCCATAAAATATCGAGTACTTGTAATAGCACTGTTTTTTCAATCTTACGAATAACTTCTTCACCATATTTTTTTTCTTTAATTGCCATTATCTGATCAATTATTTTTTTTAAACGTGTGATTATTTCGTCTTCAGCAATGCCTTCTTCTGCAGCCCATTGGTCAACAGGGGCATCAATTAAAAGATTTGTTTTAATTTTATTTCGAAGTGCTTGTGTATCCCATTGCTCGGGATATGAGTTTTCGGGAATATAATCTTTTACCAGATCCTCGATATATTCGTAGCGCATATCTATAATAGTTTCTGAGGCCTCTGTATCATCCATGAGATCTTTACGCTGTTCGAAGACCACTTTTCTTTGATCATTCATAACGTCATCAAATTGCAGGATATTTTTTCTAATATCAAAATTACGTGACTCTATTTTTGTTTGGGCTTTTTCAAGAGCTTTATTTATCCATGGGTGGACAATTGGTTCTCCATCCTTGAGCCCAAATTTTTTGAGTAATGACTCCATATCTTCAGACCCAAAGATTCTCATCAAGTCGTCCTGCAAGCTCAGGTAAAATTTTGATTTTCCTGGGTCACCTTGCCTTCCCGACCTACCTCTTAATTGATTATCTATTCTTCGACTCTCATGCCTTTCGGTCCCTATCACGTAAAGTCCCCCTGACTTAATCACTTGCTGTTTTTCATCAGCTATTCTATTTCTTATGGCGGAAACTTTATTGTCATCTTCAATACTTGATTTATCTAATAATTTTAATTCCGCTTCAAGATTTCCTCCAAGCTGAATATCTGTTCCTCTTCCAGCCATATTTGTTGCAATTGTGATGGCGCCAAGCCTACCAGCCTGTTCAATAATTTTCGCTTCCTGCTCATGATATTTGGCATTAAGCACTGAAAAAGTATTTTTTTGGATATTAGTGTTTTTATTCTCAATATAATTCGTGCGCTTGAAGCCCAATTTTTCTAGCATGGTGGCGATTTCTTCTGATTTTTCTATCGAGGTCGTACCAACCAATATAGGCTGTTGATTTGCATTAGATTCTGTTATTTCTTTTATGATGGCGTCATATTTTTCTTCAACTGTCATATATATTTCATCATTCTCATCAATTCGGTTAACAGCTTCATTTGTGGGTATTTCTAATACGGGCAACCCATAAATATCCATAAATTCTTCAGCTTCAGTTGATGCTGTTCCAGTCATGCCACCTAATTTTTCATATAATCTAAAATAATTTTGGAATGTTACTGATGCGAGTGTTTGATTTTCAGCTTGAATTTGACAATTTTCCTTTGCTTCAATTGCCTGATGCAGGCCGTCTGAATATCTTCGGCCTTCCATCATTCTTCCAGTGAATTCATCGATGATTATTACCTTGCCTTCTTTGACTATGTAATCTTTATTTTTAACAAAAAGCTTGTGAGCTCGAGCTGCTTGATTTATGTGGTGAATAATGGAAATATTTTCTATATCAAAAAGAGATTGACCGGTCAAAAGACCGTTCGTTTTCAATAATTCCTCTGCATGCTCAATCCCTTTGTCAGAGAGATTAACAGACTTTGTCTTTTCATCAATATCATAATCTTCATCTACCAAAAGTGGCATCAGTTTATTTATTGAGTTGTACATCTCAGATTTTACTTCAGAGGGACCTGATATTATGAGAGGCGTTCTGGCTTCATCTATCAAAATTGAGTCAACCTCATCAACGATTGCAAAATTGTGTCCTCTCTGAACCATACTTTCGAAATCATGCTTCATGTTATCTCGCAGATAATCGAAGCCAAATTCGTTATTTGTGCCATAAGTTATGTCTGCATTGTAGGCAATTTTTCTGTCTGCATCGGTCATGTCATTTTGAAGGCATCCAACATCTAATCCAAGAAAGTTAAAAATTTGACCCATCCATTCTGAGTCTCTCTGCGCCAAATAATCATTTACAGTTATTACGTGAACACCCTTTCCGGTTAGCGAATTCAGATATACGGGAAGTGTTGAAACAAGAGTTTTACCTTCACCTGTTTTCATTTCACTGATTCCACCGTCATTGAGCACCATTCCCCCAATTAACTGTACATCATAATGTCTTTGACCTAATGTTCTTTTCGATGCCTCACGAACAACTGTAAATGCTTCAACTAATAAATCAGATAGTTGAGATCCATTTGATATTCTATCTTTAAATTCAGTGGTTTTTTTTCTTAGATCTTCATCTTTGAGTGAGGAATAATCTTGTTCAAGTTGATTAATTAATGAAACTTGGTCTTCATAGAATTTATACTTCTTTTTGATGGGCTTGTTAAACAAGCTGTTTGTAATTTTTTTTAAATCAATCATCAAAAAATCCCTCAGCAATAGTATTTATCTATATATACTAAACAACTGATTAACAAATAAAATCAATGATTAATGAATAGACATAACTACTTACAATAATTGAATGTATAATATATATTAAATTTAAGGTAATTATAAATTAAAAAATTGCAAAATCATTGGGCTATATTTTGACTCTCTCATATTTGGATATCTAGCATGAATATTAAAAAAAAAATTAAAGAAATAAAAAATTTTAAAGAACCAGATTTGGTGGGTCTAAGTGTATACACATTCACTTCAAATGCCCACTACAAGAACAGGAAGGATTTGTTATTAATTAAGTTCGATAAGCCTGTTTCACAGGCATCATTATATACAAAATCATCATGCCCATCAGTACCTGTTGGCTGGGCAAAGAATAATTTAAAAGATAAAATCAGGGGCTTACTTGTAAATTCTGGTAATGCAAATGCGTTTACGGGGCGTCGAGGGGAAGAAGATCTTGATCATATTTTAAATTATGTTGCCGAGATGCTAAATTGTGAGAAAGAGGAGGTCGCTGTTTCATCGACAGGGGTGATTGGGGAATTTTTAAATACAAAATCAATTGTCGATGCATTGAGCTTCGCAAAGTCAAATAAAGGATCATCATGGTTGGAAGCCGCAGAGGCAATTATGACCACAGATACATTTCCGAAATTATCATTAAAAAATTTTTTTATTGATAAAAGTGAAATAAATATTCTGGGTATCGCAAAGGGGTCCGGGATGATTGAGCCAAACATGGGAACCATGCTATCGTACATATTTACTGACGCAAACGTGGATGGCACTCTTTTGAAAAGTTTACTTATTGATGCAACGAAGAACAGCTTCAATTCAATCACGGTTGATGGCGAAACTTCAACTAGTGACACTGTAATGCTAATATCAACTAATGAAGCCAGCCATGACATGATCAGCAAAGCAAATGATCCGAGAATTAATTTGTTCAGGAATGCTTTGAATGATGTTGCTACAGACTTAGCAAAACAGATTGTACAAGATGGAGAGGGCGCAACGAAATTTGTTGAAATAATTGTATCTGGAGCAAAAAATAAGGATATTGCAACAAATATTGCAAAATCAGTTGCAAATTCGCCTCTTGTCAAAACAGCAATTTATGGGGAAGATCCAAATTGGGGAAGAGTAATTGCAGCAATTGGGAAATCCTACGAGGAGATAAATCATGAAGCACTTGGATTATTTTTTGGTGAGCATAAGATAATTTCCGGAGGAATGGCGCTTGATAATTATAATGAAGAAATCGTGAAGCAATACATGAAAAAAGATGAAATTCAAATCATTATAGATCTTGGTATGGGAAGCTGTGATCATACAGTTTGGACTTGTGATTTTTCACACAAATACATTGATATAAATACAGATTACAGATCTTGAGGACTTATGGAAATTAAACTTGTTGTCGCATGCGCTCTTATAAATGAGCAGGGAAAGGTTCTAATAAATAAGAGGCCCAAAGGAAAAGATTATGCAGGATATTGGGAGTTTCCTGGTGGAAAAGTGGAAGAAAACGAAACACCAGAAGAAGCTATTATTCGTGAGCTAAAGGAAGAGATTAATATTGACGTTTCAGCTGCTTGTCTGGCTCCATTATCATTTACAGAAAAGAATTATGAAAAATATTATGTGGTGGTTCTACTTTACGTATGCCGCAAATGGGAAGGCTTCATGAAACCTATGGAAAATCAGGAACTAGCATGGATATTCCCAAAGGATATCGCAGATTACAAGGTCTTGCCTGCTGATAAATCCTTCTTCGCAACCTTGAGGGATCTTATCTAGGTCTTGCTTATTTATCAAAAAAATCAGCGAGGCTTATCTTGGCTGACCCTGGTTTTAGTGGTTTTGGTTGGTCTGCATGATACTTCCAACCGGTGAGAGTTAATATTTGAAAAGTTGACATTACCCCATCTTCAGTAGGCGTAACATCTTTCATCAATTCGGATGTCTTATTCCATATACTTCTTGAAATATTTGGTTTGTCTATATTTAAGTAGTTATTCTCACCCATAGATCTGATTAATTTCACCAATTGATAAACATCTTTCGTGGGAACCTTAATTGTTGTGTCATCCGCAACACAAAGTTTGAATCCTGAGCTTTGCAAGATATCACCCGCTGTTCTGATATCAGTAAATGGGTGTATACGTGGGTATACCTTTTCTTTGAATTGTTCTTCGGCTGCAAGTAGACAACTCCTGAGTTCTCTTAATGTTTCTGAACCGAACATACTGCATAGCATTAGTCCATCAGGCTTCAAGAGTGCATGTATCTTTTCTAACGAGCTTTTGAGATTATTTGATGCGTGAAGCATAAGGTCGGATAGAATCAAATCAAATGAATTCTCTTGAAAGGGCAAGTATTCCTCATCCTCAATCATTATTGCTTTTTTGTTTGATAAACTTATTGGGCTGACAATTAATGGATCTTTTATTTTTTTAGTAAGGGATTTAGATGATATAAAATTTTTATTCTTTGTAAGAATTAGAATTGATTTAAACTCCCTATTTATTTCATCTAATCTCGATGTTAGATCTTGGGCAGTGTGCTCATAAATGAAGTTTGGTATATCATAATTCATCGCTCGAACCCGAGAGCGTCTTAACTTCTTTCGGTTGAATAATATCTTATTTTCTTTCTGATATTCGGACATCTGTTAAATTGGATTTGTAATATTATGAAACATATCATATTTACATTTAATATTAAAAAAATAGATTTGTATAAAAAATGTCAATGAATATAGAAATATATACGTCAGTAAACTGCTTCTATTGTGTTGCAGCTAAGAGATTGTTGGACGAAAAAAATATTAGCTATTCCGAATACGATGTTTCAAGTGATATTACTCTCAGGAAAAAGATGCTTGAAAAAGCTAATGGTTCGAGAACTGTGCCACAAATATTTATAAATGATGTTCACATTGGTGGTTGTGATGAGCTGTATGAAATGGATAGGAAGGGTGCATTAAACGACATTATTTCAAATAATATAAATGAGTAAAAATCATAAATTTAGGGTTGCTTGTATTCAGATGACGACAGGCACAAAAATATCTGAAAATCTCTCTATACTGGAGACCAGGTTTCAGGAAGCAAAAGAAAAGGGCGCAGACTTTATTGTAACACCGGAACAATCCCTTCTAATGGCAGAAAATAAAGCCTCTTTATTTGAAAATATCTCTTATGAAGATGAAGATTTTGGATTAAGGGAACTTAGGGGTATAGTCAAAAAGGTAGGTTTATTTGTGATAGTTGGCTCTATATCCATAAAATACAATGAGGATTTGGCGCTTAATAGGACATATGCATTTAATCCTGATGGAGATATTATTGGCGTTTATGATAAGATACACATGTTCGATGTAACCTTGAGTGATGGTGAAAAGTATCACGAGTCAAAAATATATAAACCCGGAAAGAAATTATCATTGGTGTCGCTACCCTGGTGTGATGTTGGACTTACAATATGTTACGATTTAAGATTTCCTGAATTATACAGAAAATTAGCCCAAAAAGGAGCATCTGTGATAATTGTACCATCTGCTTTCACAGTTACTACTGGAGAAGCACACTGGCATACCCTTTTAAGAGCGAGGGCAATTGAGACAGGCTGTTTTATACTAGCCCCAGCGCAAGTGGGTAAGCATGAAAATGGTAGGATATCTTATGGACGCACCATGATAATTTCTCCGTGGGGAGAGATTATAACTGAAATTTCAGACGAGGATAGCATGGCACTTGCAGATATAGATATCACAATGGTTGAAAATTTTAGAAAAAAAATACCTTCTGTTAACCAAAATAATTATTATATATGAATATATGAGTATATTTAGATTGATATAAAATGGGTTCTTTGAATGATAAGATATGATTTAGTCTGTGAGAATGAGCATTTTTTTGAGTCGTGGTTCAAAGATTCAAAGAGTTATCAGAAGCAACTGGATGCTAATGAAATAGTCTGCCCAGAGTGCGATAGCAGTAATATATCAAAGTCCTTGATGGCTCCCGGAATTCCAAAAAAAACGAATACAAAAAATAGTAATGTCATCGCAAATAGTAGCTCCAGATCTATAAATGATGCCATTCGTAAAATTAGAGATGAAATAAAGAAAAATTCTGAATATGTGGGTGACCAGTTTCCTGAGGAAGCAAGAAAGATCCACTATAATGAAGCTGAGATGAGATCTATTTATGGAAAAGCATCAAAAAAAGAGATCACTGAGCTGGTGGATGAAGGCATTGATATTATACAAATCCCCGAAATTCCTGATGATAAAAATTAGATTATATCTGTGAAAAAGATGTTATGTAATTGACGCTGACATCATTCGATTGCTTCCATTTTAGACTCATTGGATCAAATATAATACCTGCTCTCAACACCTCATCAAATCCATGACGTTCCATCATCTGACTTAAATTACTTGGTGTAATAAATTTATTCCAGTCATGCGTTCCCTTCGGAACCCAGTTAAGAATATACTCAGCTGCAAATTTAGCTAAAACCATCGATTTAATATTTTTATTTATAGTAGAAACAAAAACAACTCCATTTTTTTTCAGGTATTTTAATGCAATTGAGAGGAAGTGATTTGTGTCGTCTATGTGCTCGAGAAGCTCCAATATTAATATGACATCAAATTTACCATCTTTTTTTAATGATAGGTCTTCTACAGAACAGTTCTTATAATCAATTTTCAAGTTTTCATTTTTTGCATGATTTTTTGCAACCTCTATTGCCTGGTTGTCAGCGTCAACACTGCAGACATGGGCTCCAAGCTTTGCAAAAGGTTCGGATGATAATCCTCCTCCACAACCAATATCCAATACACGAAAATTAGCAAGAGGTCTATCTGAATGGACATCAATCTGGTTGGTTTTAAAAATCAAATCGAGCATAAACTTAACTCTGATTGGATTAATTTTATGCAGCGTCGCAAATTTCCCTTCAGGATTCCACCAATCATAAGATATATTTGAAAATTTTGTTATTTCCAATTGATCAACGGTTTTATTCATTTCAGGAACCATAGTTCACCTTGCAGTAAGTATTAAAATATATATTATGTATTTAAAGCTTATAGTAATAGAACTCAAGTCTACAATGGATCAAAAATATAAAAAAATTGTCATGAAATTCGGCGGAACGTCAATGGCGGATATGGATTGTATATCAAAAGTGGCAGACCATATTGAAAGAGAATTATCTAATGGGACCCTGATTGCCGTGGTTGTCTCTGCGATGGCCGGTGAAACCGACCGCCTCATAAGTTTAGCAGATCAAGTGGGTAAAAATATGCAGCAATCTGAGAGGGACGTTATAATTTCAACAGGAGAACAGGTAAGCTCAGCAATATTATCAATGATATTAAATAAAAGAAATATAGATGCGAGATCCATACAAGGCTGGCAAATACCTCTAATTACCAAGGGTCTTCATGGATCTGCAAGGATAAGCAATGTTAAGTCAAATCATCTTGAAAATCTCATGAAAAACGGCATTGTCCCAATAATTGCAGGGTTTCAGGGCATATCAGAAGAAAATAGAGTAACAACCCTAGGCAGAGGCGGCTCTGACACAACAGCAGTGGCAATCGCTTGTGGTATTCATGCCGATCTATGCGATATATATACAGATGTCGATGGAGTTTACACATCAGACCCAAGAATAATCCCAGAAGCACAAAAAATGAAACATATATCATTTGAAGAGATGCTAGAAATGGCATCTCAAGGAGCTAAAGTCCTTCAGACGAGATCAGTTGAATTGGCTATGTCATATAATATGCCAATCAGAGTTAGGTCAACATTCAGCGAAAATGATTTTGAAAATATTACGAATAGCACTAATATAGGCACAGTTGTTACAAATGAGGATGGTATATTGGAAGATAAAGTTGTAAGTGGAATTGCATACTCGAAGAGTGAGGCTAAAGTTACTATTCAACAGCTAGAGGACAAACCAGGAGTCGCCGCAGAGATATTCGGTAATCTAGCGGATAATGGTATAAATGTTGATATGATAGTACAGAATATATCGGCTGATGGTATGCACACAGACTTAACATTTACTGTGCAAGAAACAGACTTGAGTTCAGCAAAATTGGTTATTGAGAGTTTGAGTAATACTATCAAATACGCTAAACTTGAGGAATCAAAAGATATTGCAAAACTTTCTATAATTGGTGTTGGTATGCGAAGCCACGCAGGTGTTGCAGCTCAAATGTTTTCGGTATTAGCTGAAAATGGTATAAATATACAAGCCATCACTACTTCAGAAATCAAGATTAGCGTATTAATTGAGTTAAAGCATATCGAAAAAGCAATGAGAGCCTTACATTCAGCCTACAAACTTGATCAAAACTAGATCCCTATTTAAAAAACTATGCGTGGAAAATGAAAGAGGAGACTATAGGCGGCATCCTTGTTAGTTGGAGAAAAAAGCAGGGTATCTTTATTGCAGATTGTGCAAATGAACTTAATGCGCCAATTGAGTATTTGGATGCTATTGAAAATAATTTTTTCTCTGAAATGCCGAATAATCAGTATGCTTATAATTTAATAATTAAGTATGCTAAGTTTATTCATATTCCTGATAAAGACTCGAAAAAAATCAGAAATATAGCGAAACAAATACTTAAAATCACAGACCAGAATACCGCAAGCAGAAGTTTCTACAGAATAGGCCGGTCAATCTTGGCAAATATAATCTTCATATTTATGTTGTTGGTTTGTATCACAATTATGTACGACGAAGATTTTTATGGGAGGGTGCTGCTGAAGAATATCAAAATCACTGATCACGAATCGATAACTATTGATGAGTTAAATAACTCTCTAACGAATCCTAATGATGAGAGCATAGATCTTGACATGAGTAAAAATTCTTATGAAAAGAATACTCAAATAGAAGCCAAAAAATTTAATACAATAGAAGTCCATGCAAAAGGAAATGTTTGGGTCGAGGTTGCTGATGAAGAAAACACTTACATATCAAGAAACTTCAAAAAAGGAGAGAGATACCTTTTTAATTTTAGAGGGAATGAGATATTGTTAACAGATAATCTATCAAATATAATAATTAAATATAATGAGACCCAAATAGTTTTGACGCAAAAACCAGACGACAATATTGTCAAAATAGATCTCAGCAGCATTATTTTTTGACAAAAAAATTGAGTTACGAATGTTAGACGAAAAGAAATTAGATAAAATACTTCAAAATTATGAAGATATTCAAAATCAAATGCTCACTTTATCAGGGGACAGAAATAAGTATGCGGAATTGGCAATAGAGTTCTCAAAAATAGAGGAGATAGCTAAGGCTATTATCGAGTATCGTAATTTTTTGAAAGAAAAGAATGATTTAGAAGGGATCTTAAACTCCGAGTCAGAGGATGATGACGTTATCGAAATGGCAAAGTCAGATATTTCTTTGGTAACGCAAAAAATAGAGAAGGTACAGTCCGACATTGGCGAACTACTTTTACCGAAAGACTCTGATGATAATAAAAGTGTCATTATTGAAATAAGGGCCGGAACAGGCGGAGATGAGGCCGCGTTGTTTGCGGGTGATCTTGCGAGAATGTATTTAAGATTTGCGGATAACAATAAATGGAAAGTTGAGGTTATGGACTCAAACGAGGGCGAATTCGGAGGATACAAAGAGTTCATCGCAAATATAACTGGAAATAATGTTTATCAAAAATTGAAGTTTGAGTCTGGTGTACACAGAGTGCAAAGAGTCCCAAATACTGAGTCAAGTGGACGAATTCATACATCTGCTGCGACAGTAGCAGTTCTTCCCGAGGCAGAAGAAGTAGATGTAAAAATTGAGGATAAAGATATAAGGATTGATGTTTTTAGAGCCAGTGGTCCAGGGGGACAATCTGTTAACACCACGGACAGCGCAGTTAGGATTACTCATATACCATCAGGGATAACTGTATCACAGCAGGATGAAAAATCTCAACACAGAAACCGTGAAAAAGCATTGAAAGTACTCAGAGCCAGATTATATGAAAAAGAAAAAAGTGAGATGGATCAGGAAAGAGCTTCGAATAGAAAATCACAAATTGGCAGTGGTGATAGATCTGAGAGGATACGGACATATAATTTTCCACAAGGTAGGGTAACAGATCATAGAATAAATCTCACTTTACACAAGCTGGTAGCGGTTATGGAGTCAGAAGGTCTTCAAGAAATTATTGATGCGCTCATTGCTGAAGATAAAGCTCAAATTATGGCTGGTGAAAATAATTAAAAGATGCAAAACATAATAAGTATTCTAACTGCTGCTAATCAAGAACTTGAAAAAAATAGAATTGAAGCATCCAATTTAGAGTGTCAAATTTTATTGTCCTACATACTTGGTGTATCCAAAGAATATCTTATCATCAATGCAAATGAGGAACTAGACGATAAAAAAATAAATCAATTCCAAAGTTTAATCAAAAGACGGCTAGATGGGGAGTCAATTTCTAATATTATAGGTAAGCGTGAGTTCTATGGACGAGAATTTATTGTCAATTGTAATGTTTTGGACCCAAGGTCCGATACAGAGTTAATAATTGATATAATTAAGGAGCACTATGCAAAGGATGATGACTTTTCTCTTATCGATCTTGGAACAGGATCTGGGTGTATAATATCCACATTACTTCTTGAATTCCCAAATTCAAGTGGTATTGGTTCGGATATATCAGAGAATGCCCTAAGTATCGCTCAGGTAAATGCAAAAAAATATTTTATTGATCACAGAGCATCCTTCGTTTTATCTGATTGGCTTGATGCCATTAACTTCAATAAGTTTGATATAATCGTAGCAAATCCTCCTTATATCCTCAGCAAAGAACTTGAAACACTCCCGCTGGAAGTATTAAATAATGATCCATTAATTGCACTTGATGGTGGTATCGACGGTCTGACACATTACAAAAAAATAGTGTCAAATTTACAGAAAAAAAGCAATGATGAAACAAAATTTTTAATTATGGAAATCAACGAGGACATGGCCAAAGAGTTATTTCAACTCCTTACTTGCGTTGGTTTCGAAAGAGAAAACATAAATTTATATGATGATTTATCAAGTAAAAAAAGAGTAATTAGTTGCAAATTTTAATTTTTTTTACAAATTAGTTTGAAATGTCTGAGATAATTATATATATATAAAAAAACTGAGTAAGCGATCAAAGCACAGATATAAATTAAATTCTAGAATACTCAGTAAAAACCTAAACCAATTATAATCATAGATACTATTCGCTATACGGTATTTATATAGTTAGGAACAAATGGTACTTTTGCCAACAAAGAAAAAAAATAGAAACAGACCAAGAAGATCAAACGCATCTTCAAGGCTGTTGGAGTCGAACGGTCCAGATATAAAAATTAAAGGGAGTGCACCGCAGATTGTCGAAAAGTATTTGGCATTATCACGTGAGTCACAATCTTCTGGCGATCCAATAGCTGCCGAAAGTTATCTTCAGTATGCAGAGCATTACCAGCGAATTGTCGATGCTAATGAACTGAAAATACAAAGAAATCAAAATCAGTCTGCAGATGAACAAGTTATTTCCAATGGACACGATGTAAACGGTCAGCAAAAAGAAAAAATTATCACACAGAACCAATCAAACTCAGATAATGTGGAGCGAAGTAAAATAATACCAGTTACAATAGAAGAACAATCTATTGGTAAGTAATTTTTTGCTCTAGCTGTCTAATATCATTTCTAATTTTTTCCCTTTCAATGTAGAACTCAGCAAGTTCCTCATTTGTGAGGAAATAATTGTTGATCTCCTCATCAAATTTGTTCGGGTTAATTCTCTTCTCGTTAACGATTATTTCATAATGAAGGTGAACACCTGTACTCAGTCCGGTTTGCCCGGCATAGCCAATGATGTCAGACTGATTTACTAAACTTCCTTTAATGAGGTTTTCGGAAAATTTATTGAGATGGGCATATGCTGATTTTACGTTATTCGCATGAGATAATCTGATGTAATTACCAAAATCACCCTTAACACCAATAAAATCAACTACCCCATCAGCAATCGCGAAAATTGGTGAATTGAGTTCCGCTGCGTAATCAATTCCATAATGCATTTTTTCTTCACCAGATACAGGGTGAACTCTCATACCATATTTTGAAGTTTCGATCAATTTTCTAAGTGGGCTTATTATTTTCATTCCGCCGGCCCCAACACCGTCTCGATCATAGTAATTTTTTTTCTCGTCCATCGTTTCATATAAAAAGAATTCTTCATTTATAATTTGATTACTTAAAGATGAATAGAGGAGCTCAAATTTACCATTTTCACCTTTTTTAAAACTCTGATTGTTTGTAAAATATAATTTTGATTCTGTTCCAACCCTGATGTCACGCGAAAAATTTACATTTTTGCTGTGTAATTCAATGGCTTTATTAAGTATTGATTCAGGGATATCATTTCTAATTGAACTATCATAAAAATTATCGTCAATGAGAAATTCCCTGTATACATAATTTAATTTTGCAGGCTCTCGTATTAAATCTGCCTTGTACACACCTTTCTCTTTTATGACGGCCAATCGTGCCCCTTTTGTTATTAAAATTATTTTATAAGTTCTGTCTTTTTCAGACCTGTATATTTCAATTTGATCACCGATCTGAATTAATTTTACTGGAATAATTGGGTTTATTGCGTTTGATAGTGCAATTGCTTCAGACAATTCAAAGCCTCTGTTTTTTAATATACCAACTATTGTATCTCCATTCTCGAATTCGTGTTTGTCAACTAAATCAAAACTATAAACTTCCTGTTTGCCAATAAATTCCTTTTGGCTAGAGTCTGACTCGAGAATTTGAACTGCACCCGTGACATCAGTGCTATTTTGACTAATAAATTCTTCAGTTGGTATTATGTTTGTCATATTTGGGTTTGAAATAATTTGCACAGGTTGAACAGCCTTCTTAAAATAGAAGAATGTAAAAATTAGCAAAATAATTATTGAAGAAGAAATAATAATTATCTTATTTTTTAGCAAAAACCGCATATTAAAATCTTATTTCAGTTATTAAAAAAAAACTAGTCCAAAATTTTTGTAAAAACTTGACTTTTTTATCGTTAATACACGCAAATGTTGATGAAAAATTACCTTTTTAATTTTAATGCTGAAATTGTAGATATATTTGTTATTTTTAGTTGACATATACACTCTTTGAATATATCTAGATATGACGGTCTAAGCGACACAGAATTCAATTCTATTCGTATTAGATTGGATGTGCAACTTTAGCATAAAAGATTGTAGTCAGATATTTGGTTCAAATTAAAAAATATTTTTTGAACCACGTATTTTTTTGCACTCTAGCTCTTTGAAATTGTAAAAAGAAAGAGATACGTAGACAGCGTGACCTGGCGCATATTATCTGAATGATAATAAGCCAAGCATTCGTGTCTACGTACGACACTCGTTAATTTATATTTGACAGTAATTTGCGTAGACAATCGAGTAATTGGAAAAACAGAAACTAAACTTAAGAGTTTGATTCTGGCTCAGAACGAACGCTGGCGGCAGGCCTCATACATGCAAGTCGAACGCCCCTTCGGGGGAGTGGCAGACGGGTGAGTAACACGTGGGAACCTACCCAGAGGTTCGGAATAACTCAGGGAAACTTGAGCTAATACCGGATAAGCCTTGCGAGGGAAAGATTCATCGCCTTTGGATGGGCCCGCGGCAGATTAGTTTGTTGGTGGGGTAATGGCCTACCAAGACTACGATCTGTAGCTGGTTTGAGAGGATGATCAGCCACACTGGGACTGAGACACGGCCCAGACTCCTACGGGAGGCAGCAGTAGGGAATCTTGCGCAATGGGGGCAACCCTGACGCAGCAACGCCGCGTGTGGGATGACGGCTTTCGGGTTGTAAACCACTTTCAGTGATGACGAAAATGACGGTAATCACAGAAGAAGGTCCGGCCAACTACGTGCCAGCAGCCGCGGTAACACGTAGGGACCGAGCGTTGTCCGGATTTATTGGGCGTAAAGAGCTCGTAGGCGGTTCTGTAAGTCGGATGTGAAAACTCAGGGCTCAACCCTGAGACGCCATCTGATACTGCAGTGACTAGAGTCCGGTAGAGGAAGATGGAATTCCTGGTGTAGCGGTGGAATGCGCAGATATCAGGAGGAACACCAACGGCGAAGGCAGTCTTCTGGGCCGGTACTGACGCTGAGGAGCGAAAGCATGGGGAGCAAACAGGATTAGATACCCTGGTAGTCCATGCCGTAAACGTTGGGCACTAGGTGTGGGGTCTTCTAACGGATTCCGTGCCGTAGCTAACGCATTAAGTGCCCCGCCTGGGGAGTACGGCCGCAAGGCTAAAACTCAAAGGAATTGACGGGGGCCCGCACAAGCGGTGG
>CAJWPC010000004.1 GCA_913045225.1 uncultured Rhodobiaceae bacterium
TCGCCAACCCGAACCGTTTATTGTCTCACAAAGCATGCGGTTGAAGGACTTACTAAAGCCCTAGCGGTCGAAGTCGCGTCGTCAAACATAAGAGTCTGCTCAATCGCTCCAACATTTGCAGATACACCCATGACCAAGCCAATGTTTGAAGATGAGAAATTTAAAAATTTTGTCTATGGAATGATACCAATGAAAAAATTAGTTGATGTTCAGGATATTGTAGATGGCATATTGTATTTATGCTCTCCGCAGGCTAAGATGATAACTGGAACAAGTTTACTTATTGACGGTGGCTGGACTGCGCATTAACACAGGAGAATGTATATGGATATAAAAGTAAATCTCGATGCAATAAAAAAAGCATCGGAAGAGCTCTCAAACTGGGGCAGATGGGGTAAAGATGATCAAATTGGTACTCTTAATCTTGTAACCCCGAAAGACATTATTGAAGCATCGAAGTTAATAAAAAAAGGGAAGGTTTTCTCATTGGGTATTCCTCTTGACAGAGAGGGTCCTCAAAACGGTCTATTTGGTGGACGCTTCAATCCTATACACCAAATGCTTGCAACAGGAACGGATGCGGTTTGTGGCAGACAAGATTGGAATAAAATTCGCTATGCTGATGACACGCTAAACTTGTGCGTTCAGGGAGCTACACATTGGGATGCACTTGGGCACATATTCTACGAAGACAGGGCTTATAACGGCCATGACCCAAAACAAATTGATGTAACAGGCTTAAATGTTCTTGGAATTGAGAATTCAAAGGATAAGATGAATGGTCGCGGAGTTTTACTTGATATCGCACGATACCGTGGGGTTGATTGGCTACAAGACGGTGAGGGTATTTCAAATGATGAACTCGATGCATGCGCAAAGAAACAGGGTGTTGATATTAAAAAAGCAGACTTTGTTATAATAAGAACGGGTCAAATGGAACGATGTTTGAGTGAAAATCAATGGGGTGGATATGCCGGCGGTGACGCTCCAGGAGTAAAATTTGAAAATTGTTACTGGTGCCATGAAAAAGAGGTTGCAGCGATATGTTCTGATACCTGGGGAGTGGAAGTTAGACCAAATGAAACCTCCGAGGCAAACCAACCTTGGCACTGGGTGGTGATACCTGCAATGGGACTTTGTATGGGTGAGATATTTTATTTAAAGGAGTTAGCAGAAGACTGTGCTGCAGATGGAGTTTATGAATTCTTCTTTTGTGGACCTCCCCTCATAATTACAGGTGGAACCGGATCCCCTATAAATCCACAAGTGTTTAAATAAACAAGGGAATTGAAATTTGATTAGATATATTAAGAAACGTTCGGAATCCAATAGTGTAAGTGAAGATAAATCATCAATTGAAGAAACTGTCAGATCAATCTTAAGCGATATCAGAGAAAGAGGCGATGCCGCACTGGAGCATTATTCAGGACATTTTGATAACTGGAGCCCGGAAAGCTTTCAACTATCTGAAGATGAAATTGATGCGGCGATATCAAAATTAAATAAATCTGAGATTGAAGATATTAAATTTGCACAAAACCAAATCAGGCACTTCGCACAAAAGCAACTGGAGACAATGAATGAACTGGAGGTTGAAACACTTCCGGGAGTATTTCTTGGCCACAAGCATATACCAATCGAAAATGTTGGGTGCTATGTGCCAGGGGGGCGATATCCAATGGTTGCTTCAGCACATATGAGTGTTCTTACAGCGAAGGTGGCTGGAGCAAAAAGAGTAATTGCGTGCGCCCCACCTTATAATGGAGGAGCGCATCCAGCGACAATAGCAGCAATGCATTTTGCAGGTGCGGATGAAATTTACCTTATTGGTGGGGTTCAAGCAATTGGTGCAATGGGTATCGGTACTGAAAAAATTGAACCTGTGAATATGATTGTTGGCCCTGGTAATTCTTATGTTGCAGAGGCAAAAAAACAAATGTTTGGGGAGATTGGAATTGACCTAATTGCTGGACCAACGGAAACATTAGTTATTGCCGATGACACATCAGATGGAGAAATCTGTGCTACAGATTTACTGGGTCAAGCGGAGCATGGACCAACATCACCCGCCATCTTAATTACCGACTCAGAAAAATTAGCCAAAGATACACTAAGTGAAATTGATAGACTTCTCGATATACTACCAACAGCTAATATAACAAAAGGCTCTTGGGAAAACTTTGGTGAGATTATACTTTGTGAAGACCAAGAAGATATGCTCATTGAAGCGAATAAATTAGCCTATGAACATGTTCAGGTGATGACAAAAGATCCATCATACTTTTTAAAAAATCTCAAAAATTTTGGTTCGCTATTTTTAGGGCAAGAAACTAATGTTGCCTATGGCGACAAAGTTATTGGAACAAATCACACACTTCCTACCAAAGAGGCAAGCAAGTATACGGGTGGGCTGTGGGTTGGTAAATTCTTAAAAACCTGTACCTATCAAAGAGTTGAGAATAAAGATACATCCGCGCAAATTGGTGAGGTATGCTCCAGATTGTGCATGCTAGAAGGATTTGCTGGACATGCTGAGCAAGCTAATATTCGCGTCAGAAGATATACAGGTAAGAACGTACCCTATCCTGAAAAATAAAACTATCCAGCTAATTTGTGATACGGCGCTTGAAGTCCTTCAATGACTTTTGGCATTGTTTTATCAATGTCCAAGATTGGCAGACCGTGAGTGGGTGCAATATATTTTATGTCTAGTTCATCCACTAGCTCTTTTAACTTCTTTGTGTAGATCTCCATATCAACAAAGTTAGTCCAAAATAGTGCTAGTTCTGCAAATACCGCTGAAACGTCAAACAAATCAAGTGTGTCAGCTTCTTCAGCAATCATTCCGCAGTGACCATCCCAATGATAGTGACTGTAAGCAAAGCCATCACCAGGAAACAGCAAGTTGTAAGGTGTGATGTATCCCCACAATGAAGTCCTCATATCCCTGACAACCGGTTCAGCTGCAATAAAATTCATTCCGCCACCCAAGTCGATAGAGTCACCAACTTCCATAGCTTTAAAATTAGCGCTATAATTGGGAAATGCCATGTGGTAATCATTCACATCACCATGAATTTCAATATCCGGGTAAATGTTTAGGAACCTACCTACACCTCCAGCATGAGGTGTCTCTTGGTGTGTAATAAATATATATTTTAGTGGGACCTTTTTATTTTCTAAAATTCCAACAATTTGATCATGTAATTCATTGAAATCCTTTGGGTGTCCTGTTTCAACAAGTAAAGCTGCCTCTTCCCCTATAACTAGATATGACGAGTTATAGGAATGGTATATCTTTCCTTGGTATCTCTGCTCAAGGCAATCTCCAAGCCAATATACATTTTTTAGTATTTCACGTGGTAGCTTACTTTTAGACATATTTACCTCATTTGGTTTCTTGCCACATAATGTGCTTTTGTTTTTGATATGTCAAGCTCATCAAGAATATTATCAAGTAATTCAAACTGCTTTTGAACTAATTTTTTTCCTTTAAATATTTTACCGTATCCTGGGGCCAGTGTTTCGATATCGTAGGAGTCATATACTTTCTTTATGTTATCTCGCAAAAGCCTTGTCTTTGCACCTTCAAGCCACCAGTAACGAGTGTTCAGTAGAAAAGACTTTATGTAGCTAATAGAGAACTCCTCTTCGGGATTTGTTATTATCCAATCCTCAGTACTTTTTTCTGCAATTCCATAATTGAACATATCAGATGAAAATAAAATTTTTGTTTTTTCATCATATATCCAAGAGGTATTTATAAGCCTCAGGGGTGCACTTATTACCTGTATATTCCTATCTGTATTATCACCAACCATACAGTCAACCGTGCCTCTGAGTATATTTGTAGGTATCTCTTTAAGGCTCCAGTCTCTCTCTTTGTCTGTAAAATCAAACCAGTCGGGACCTTCCGGATGTGGTGAGTAAAATGCCACGACATTAAAATTGTAAGTAATCGCTTTTACATTTCCAACTGACATAAATTCATTAATTCTCAGTGGTATTATTGATAATGGTGTATCCGGATCGAGAATAGATTTTAATTGATGTAATATTTTTTCTTGATGAAAGAGGTAACCGGTATCAAATAAAAAAGCCCCACTATCTTCTTTTATGAGATAACAATTTAGCGGAACAAAACCTTTTTCATTTTGAGGATAGGCACTCAATCGACCGTCAAGTTTAACAATATTTTGTATTGAAAAAGCTTTATTAGGTGATAGTTCTATTATATTATCTTCCAAGTTAGCCCCCTATTAAAGATACGTATTAGTAACACCATTTAAATAAAATTTTAAGTTAAAAATTGCTTCTGCTTGAAGGCTCATGAATAAACTGGAAAATCAAAGCTACGCTGAAAAAAATAAAGGCCCGATATTTGCTGTCTTGTCTTCCTTATGCTATGGATTAAATAATCCTCTCGCAGCGCTTGCAGCTCAAAATGGTATCTCAACAACTTTTTCGGTGCTATCACGCGCAACATTCATGTTCATAATATCTCTGACTCTTGCAGTTATGGGTAAATTGGATTTTAGGATCCCAAAAGAAGTGAGGGTATATGTTGTAATAATGGCAATCGCGACAGCACTGATTAACTTATGTTATGTTGGCTCGATAAATTTTATTTCAGTGTCTCTTGCAGCAATAATATTCTTCACATTCCCGATACAAATATTACTGGTAAGTATAATTAGAGGCAGCCAAAATATTAGGACGAGCGATATCATTATTTTTGCGGTTGTATTCATCGGTTTGATTTGTGTTATTGTACCTGATTTTGATAACATAGATCCGCTTGGCGTCCTATTAGCAGGATTATCGAGTATAAGTGCAACTTTTTTGTACTTCTCAGCAGGTGTTGCCTCAAGAAAATTAAGTCCAATCATTCTAGGTTTTTGGGTGCATCTATTTGTGTTACCAGTTCTGGCCTTATCTTTTTTGATACTTTCACCTAATATAGTACCAAATGAATTATCATCATATTTACCTGTCTTGATAATGTCACTTTGCTATGTTGGCGCTTACTATTTTCAAATGTTATCGTTAAAATTTACATCTGTTCTGATTTCAGGACTTTTTTTCAATACAGAGCCATTGCTTACAGCGGTAGCGGCAGCTTTAATACTAGATGAACGATTACTATTTTCTCAATACGTAGGAGGCATATTAATTTTTGTGTCATTAGTAATTGTTAGCATTCGTAAATAACATTACAAAACCTGAATCTCACAAAATATGGACTCCTCAGTGTCTTTTATATAGATAAGTTTACAATTTGACTCTCGGCAAAACGTTGGTAGATCAATTTTAATCATTGGATCCGTAGCGATAATTTTGAGTTTTTCACCTTTTTTTAGGGTCTTAATTACCTTTTTTATTTTCAGTACCGGTATTGGGCAATAATACCCAGAGACGTCTATATTATGTATATTACTCATTATACCAAACATTCGTTCGAATATTAACTTAAGCTTCAATAGGGCTAAATATTAACATAAATTTTTTTCTAATCAACACGAATAAAGCTATACTTGTATTAAATTAATCAAAATAAATATTTGTATATTTGAGAAATTCAGATATTTATTCTATAGGTTGGAGTTAAATTCAGTTTGAAGAATTGAGAATATAAACACAAAGAGTTTTACTGAATGCAAGAATTAGAAATCAGCGATATTGGAATGTTCATACTTCGAATTGCAATCGCATACATTTATCTTCATGGTTTTTATATGATTGGATCAACAAAGATGCGAAGGGCTGTTGGGCGCCAGAGAACTAGTATACTATTTCGTGGACTTGAGAATACAAATTATTTCAACTTTATAACCTATTTTGCGCACTACTCTGCTTTATTTATGATGGGAACGGGCAGTGTATTGATTTTGACAGGCTTTTCGGTGAAATTGGGAGCTCTACTGCTTATACTTTTTACAATCCCTGCGATCATAGTACACAAACGGGAGTCCGTAAAATCACATATACTAGCTGATAAAATTAAGGAGTACAGTAACACTCAAACGCATGATGACATTACATTATTGGCCAATTTTAGTCATGCTGGACATCGCTCTTCAGGAAATAAGAATTATATGCTTTTGGCTGTAAACATCTATCTCTTTCTAATGGATAATTCAGTGACGTTCCTCTAAAAAGATAGAAGATTCTTATCCGATATTTTTACCAATTTCTAGTGCAGGACTGAGAACATTTGGTTCAATAATAAGCTCAATTAGAGTTGCACTTTGACTAACTTTAGCTTTTTCAAATACATCTCTAAATTCAGCAGTTTCCGTTACCCTGGATGCATCAATCCCATAGGCATTTGCGAGGGCAATAAAATCTGGATTTAATATGTCTGTCCCTATGATCCTTTTTGGAAAATTTCGCTCTTGATGCATTCTAATTGTGCCCAATTTTTTATTGTTTATAATAATAAATATTGGGTTCAATTTATTCTCAACCGCATTAATGATTTCCTGTCCTAACATCATAAAACATCCATCACCATTAAAACTCACAACAGTCTTTTTTGGATAAACTAACTTGGCAGCTATAGCTGCAGGAACGGCATAACCCATTGATCCACCTGTTGTAACAATTTGTGAACCAAGATCGCGATATTGATAATATCTGTGAACCCATTGTGAATTGTTTCCGGAGCCAACAATAACAATATCATCATCGGCTAAAGTTTTGTTTAGATACGCCATCACTTCAGATAGATTGAGACTTCCACTCATAGGCGTTGGTTTGATAAATTCCAAATATTCTTTCCTTGCTGAGCTGCACCATTCACTCCATGGTGGATTTTCAATCTTTGGAAAAGATGATAAAGCAGATGCGAATTCTTGCATACCGCTTGGAATGCCGATATCAGGGTAATATACAGAACCAATCTCATTTATACCGGGATGCACATGGACCAGATATTGATCAGGATCAGGTACTTTAATTGTTGAATATCCTTGTGTCGTTACTTCACCGAGACGCGCTCCTAGAGCTAGGATGAAGTCGCTTTCTTCAATTCGTTTTTTTGTCTCTGCGGGAATAGCATAACTAGAATGCCCGATATAATTCTCATTCCTGTTGTCAAATCTATCCTGGGCTCTGTATGACGTGAGTACAGGTATTGAGTTATCGTCAACAAATTGTGTAAGTTTGTTCACGGCATCTTTTGTCCAAGTATTTCCACCAACAATTATAATAGGTCTTTTTGCCTTTTTGAGCTTTTCATAAAAACTGTCCATTGCAGTCTTTGATGGACTTGACTGAAATATATTAGGTGCAGGTGTTGTGCGCGATATGGTTTCATCTATTAACATATCTTCTGGAAGTGAGAGTACAACTGGCCCTGGTCTTCCTGATTGTGATATATAAAATGCTTTATTTATAAATTCAGGAATCCTATCGGCGTCATTAATCTCAGCTACGTACTTTGCCATTGGTTTAAACATTTCTTTGTAATCAATTTCTTGCTGAGCTTCTCGTTCTCGCTCATTCCTCGATACTTGACCGATAAGCAATATGAGCGGAGTTGAGTCTTGATAAGCGGTGTGTACTCCGTTTGATGCGTTTGTTGCACCAGGACCCCTTGATACAAGACAAATTCCTGGCTTGTTCGTCAACTTAGCATATGCATCAGCCATATTTGCTGCGCCGGACTCGTGTCGGGTAGTTATTAATCTTATTTTATCTTTATGATTATACAGGCCATCCATTAATCCGAGATAGCTCTCTCCTGGGACACAAAATATTGTGTCAACTCCGTTGGTAGATAATTGGTCTGCGAGTAAATGACCGCCAATTATTTTATTATTTTTTGTCATCGAGGTTGTATTATACGCTTCTTATTAAACCGCCGTCTACTCTTATGTTACTGCCGTTGATATAACTTGCTTTCTCACTAGCCAAAAAACATAAAACGCTGGCAAACTCTTCAGGCGTACCGTATCTTCTGACAGGTATTTCGTTTGATGAAATTGAAATTGCCTCATCATATGAAATTCCAAGAGACTTTGCTCTTTGTGTGTTTACCTCGAATGTCCGATCTGTAGTAATGCGCCCTGGCATTACTGTATTTATTGTTATACCATGCTCAGCTACTTGGTTTGAGAGGGTTTTCATGAAGCCTGTTATAGCTGGTCTTAGTGTATTGGATATTGATAAGTTATCAATTGGCTGAACCACACCCGATGAGGTTATTGTAATAACCCTTCCCCAATTTTTTTCAATCATACTCGGTATGAGGCTATTTGTTATTCTTATGGTATTTAAAAGTATAGATTTAACGAATAGATCTAATGCATTTTTATCTGTGTCAATTGGGCTTGATGGTGGTGGGCCCCCAGTATTATTAATGAGTATGTCATATTTTCTATCACTTATATCGGCCATAAGTGAGCTGACTTCATGATCTTTCGTTAAATCTGCTGCAAAATAATCTGAGGTCACCTTGTGTGCTATTAAAATCTCATTAGACACGATTTTGAGTTTTTCTGAGTCCCTTGCAATTAATGTTGTATGGCATCCCTCTGAGGCTAGAGAATGCGCTACAGCCCTACCAAGACCGGATGAAGCACCAAAAACAATTGCATTCTTCGCTTTTAATCCAAGATCCATAGTTATCCTATTGAGTGGTGCCCCTGGCCGGACTCGAACCAGCACGCCCGAAAGCAACAGATTTTGAATCTGTCGTGTCTACCAATTTCACCACAGGGGCAATTTCAGTCTTGAGCTAAACTAAATAGCCTGCTCGTTCTTCTCACCGGTCCTTATTCGGATAGCAGAGTCAATATCCCACATGAATATTTTACCGTCACCAATTTTTCCAGTATTTGCAGTTTCTGAAATTGTCTCAATCACTTTCTCAGATATACCCTCTTCACAAACAACTTCAATTTTAAATTTTGGAATGTAATTGATTTGATATTCCGCACCTCTATATATTTCCGTGTGACCTTTCGTTCTTCCAAAACCTTTTGACTCTGTAACTGTCATACCCATAACACCGACATCATGCAATGCCGTCCTGACATCTTCAAGTTTGTGTGTCTGAATAATTGCCATAATCATTTTCATTTTTTTACTCCCAAAGTATTATAATTTATAACCTGTTTCACCGTGAGCCTTATAATCAAGACCTTCAACCTCGTCATCATCTTCGACTCGAAACCCTGTTACTACCCTAGCAATATTTACAATTACCATAGTTGCTATTACACACCAAATAAGTGTTGCTAATATTCCTGTGGCCTGAACTCCCAACTGACTCATAACGGTCACACCTTCACCAAGGCCTATACCACCAAAAGTTGGGCTGATGAGAATTGCTACAAGTAAAGTACCTGTCGCACCACCAACTCCATGAACTGCAAAAACATCTAGAGAGTCATCAATGTTAAACTTAACTTTGACAAGATCTACACAGTAATAACAAACAACACCTCCAGCTAGACCTAAAATAAATCCTCCCATTGGACCTACAAAGCCCGAAGCCGGTGTAATGGTTGCCAAACCTGCAATAGTTCCTGTAACAAGACCAACTAGGCTTGGCTTGCCAAACCTAAGCCATTCAATAATTAGCCAGACTAGAGATGCAGTAGCTGCTGATATGTGAGTAACTAGCAATGCCATAGATGCGTCTGTACCAGCGGTTAATGCACTACCTGCATTAAAGCCAAACCAACCAACCCACAGCATACAGGCGCCAACCATCACCATCCAAGGTGCGTGTGGTGGTTGTACTTGATCTGGATAGCCAGACCTACTGCCAAGCATTTTTGCTATGACGAGTGCTGAGACACCTGCTGTGACGTGAACAACAATACCACCGGCAAAATCATAGACACCAAGAGCACTGAGCCAACCACCACCCCATACCCAATGACAGACAGGTGCATAAACAAATATAAGCCAAAGTGCAGAAATTAGTAATACTGCACCAAATTTAATTCGTTCAACATAGGCACCTACAATGAGAGCTGGAGTTATTATTGCGAATGTCATTTGAAATGAGAAGAACAATGACTCTGGAATTGATCCACTCATGGCATCACGCGATACACCTGCTAGAAATAATTTTGATAGATCCCCAACATAAGCACCATCACCTGAAAAGGCAAGCGAGTAGGCAACCGCGAGCCACGTAACCGATGCAAGACAGCATATCGCAGCACAGTGCATCAAAACTGATAAAATATTTTTCGATCTAACTAAGCCTGCATAAAAAAGAGCTAAGCCTGGCATCGTCATAAAAAGAACAAGTGCCGTAGCAGTCAATATCCAACTAGTATCCCCAGCGTTAACCATTATATTTCTCCCAAATTACATATAGTTGCTGAAGATTATGCATAATTCTTGATTGATAATCAACGAGATTTATCTCATTATGTAATAAGTCCACTAAGAACATTTGTTACATTGAGAATATTATTGCTTGATTGGAAAAAAAATATAGAAAAATACACTAATGAGAAGTTAGTAACATTCTATATATCTCTCTTTTCAATTACCGAGAGTGTGGTAAACCCTGTGCCGGTAGAGGTAATTTTGATACCATCAGTAATCAAGTTTCGAAAAAAATTTATAAAATTTGCACTCATCGCATCAATAATGTCAACATTTGGTGCGTTAATTGGATATCTCCTGGGTTTTTATCTTGAGGAATATATGATCCGTAATTTTATCGATTTATCAGATTTTGGTGAGTTGTATGGAAGCTATGGACCATTGATAATATTTATCGGAGCGGTTACACCATTCCCATTCAAACTTGTTACAATAGCCAGTGGTATTTTCAAAATTAATGTTTTTTATCTCATCGTCTACAGCTTTATTGGAAGATATTTTAGATATCAGATAGTGACTACAATGACTTACATTATTGGTCCAAAAATGATTAATATTTATGATAAGATCGATAAGAGTAAGAAAATGATGGGTAGATTATTGATAATTCTGTCTATTATTACAATATTAATAGTGCTCTATATCTATGTTGGGTTTTAAGAATGAATTTTAGAATATCAATCCCCTTAATTATAGCAGTTTATGCTGCCTGTGTTATGTTATCGGCTTATTTCATTGAGTATGTTCTTGGATACAAACCCTGCGAGTTATGCATTATCCAGAGATATCCATATTACTTCATTATTTTATCCAGTATTGCACTATTTGCTCTCAAATCCAGAATAATCCCAATCAACCATTCACATTTTTTGCTCAAAAGAGCTTATGCAGGAGCCTATGTTGCTATTTTACTTGCCTCCATGACAGGTTTTTCTTTGGCAACTTATCATTTTGGTATTGAAAATAATTATTGGCAAAATTTTTCCGGATGCTCTGATAGATTATCAAGTATTGAGCTTAACGCAACAAATCTACTTGAAGATATAAACAAGATAGAGCCAAATTGTTCAGACCCTCTAAAGTTTTTTGGGCTGTCCCTATCCGGCTATAATATAATTTCAAATACACTGATTGCTGGCTTACTCATCTTTGATCTAATAAATAATAAGAAAAATTACATTTAAGAGCCAACTATAAATTCTCTAAAAATATAATGAGATCATCTAGTTCATCTTGGCTAATACTATGCCCCAGATTGGGATAGGATTTTGCTTGGTACTCTATGCCATGATCATCTAATTGTTGTTTTGTTTTATTATAAAAATCAATCGGCAAAACATCATCCTCTTCACCATGCATCACAAGAATATTGGGTTGCATTTTGCCAATAGGACTAATATTATCTACGAGCAATCCTGAAAGACAAATTGTGGCCAAAGGTTTATCTTTTGCTGTTAAGCTTGTTGATAGCGCAACCATTCCACCTTGACTGAACCCACAGAGTATTACATCTGATATTTTGATATGGTGATTTTGGGTCTCTTGCATGATTATATCTGAGAGAACCTTAGCTGAGACTTTCTTAACCTCCGTGTTGTAAGAATAGTCGCGATCTGGGGATAATTTAAACCACTGAAACCCATATGGATTGGCGTCACAAATCTCAAATGCATCTGGTGCAGAATAATCCAATTCAAATTTTGTCACTGTTTTTTTTATATAATCTCCAATTGGCATTAAATCCATACCATTAGCCCCATAACCATGGAGAAGGATAAGTAGTTTTTTATGTTTCATAATAATTAACTCCTGCCAAAAAATAATGTTGTGTTACATCAATCTTACAATAGCTAATGTGAATTCAAAAAATATTTTTCAATTCAATGTTGGATAAACTTTGAAATTACTAAACTCAGTCATTAAATAGGATACTATAAATAGTGGTATCATAATGTCTAGTCTATTGAATATAATAATCACAATTTCAGTTCTTTCTGTAGCTTTAGTTCTTGTTTTAGGTCTTACAAATATGCTAAAGAGGGGGAGCGCCAATAGATCGCAAAAATTAATGAGATTCAGAGTGGTCGCACAGTTCGTTGCGGTCGTATTAATTATGATATTTTTTTACTTTAATTATTAAGGGTCAAGCAAATCGTAATCTTAAATAAGATATATACAAAAACAGGAGACGACGGTACAACCGCCCTTGGCAATGGGGAACGTATTGCGAAGAGTTCAAAAAGAGTGTCCGCATATGGGTCAGTGGATGAATTAAACTCTTTCATTGGATTGGCAAGATCTTTTATTGAGTCAGATAAATTAAAGGAATTAGATAAAATACTTGCTACAATTCAAAATGATTTATTTGATCTTGGCGCAGACCTTTGTATACCCGATAAAGATAAAAATGCTGATAGCCTCAAAATAGTAAAAAGCTATGTTAAAAACCTTGAAAAAGAAATTGATAAACTAAATAGCCAACTCGAGCCATTGAGATCTTTTATTCTGCCCGGCGGTACAAAAGTTTCAGCGTATGTACATATAGCCAGAACAATCGCTAGACGTTGCGAGAGGGAAATGATAGAACTAAGACAAATTGAGGAGGCTGAAATCAGTAAGGAAGCGGTACAATATATTAATAGACTATCCGACTTCCTATTTGTTGCAGCAAGGTATGTAAACTTGAAATCAGATTTCGATGATATACTTTGGATACCAGGTAATAATTACGAGGAGTAACGGAGAACAATTATGAAAATACTTGTGCCAGTAAAAAGAGTTGTTGATTACAACGTTAAGATTAGAGTTGATAAAGAAACAAATGCGGTCGACTTAAACAATGTTAAAATGTCCATAAATCCCTTCGATGAAATTGCTGTCGAGGAAGCGATAAGAATAAAAGAAGGTGGAAAATGTGATGAAATAGTTGTAGTTTCTCTTGGGCCTGAACAATCAAAAGAAACTATTAGGAATGCACTAGCAATGGGTGCTGACAGGGGCATTCATGTGAAAACAGAGCACTCTCCTGAGCCACTTCTTGTTGCAAAAGTTCTGGCAAAAATAATTGAAAAAGAATCTTTTGATTTAGTAATATTAGGGAAACAGTCCATTGATGATGATTGCAATCAAACCGGTCAAATGCTATCAGCTCTCTTGGATTGTTCAATTGGTACATACGCATCAAAAATTGAAATTGAGGATGACTCATTTGTTGTTACAAGGGAAATAGATGGCGGTCTGCAAACAATCAAGCTAGCAAAACCTGCTGTACTAACAACTGATCTACGTTTAAACGAACCGAGATACGCATCATTACCAAACATTATGAAAGCAAAGCAAAAAACTATTGACGATGTTGACCCTTCTGACTTACAAATTGAGATGCAACCTAAAGTTGTTACCAAAAAAGTAGAAGAGCCACCTGCAAGAATAGGAGGTGGAAAGGTTGACTCAATTGAGGATTTAGTGGATAAATTAAAAAACGTTTCAGGAGTGATATAATGAGTATTTTAGTATTAGCAGAACATAACAATGAAATTCTTAAAGAGGCAACCAAAAAAGCAATCACTGCTGCCTCAAAAATTGCAAATCCTGTACATGTGCTAGTTGCAGGCATTGATTGCGCTAATGCTGCAAATGATGCGGCTTCAACAGAAGGTGTAGAAAAGGTTCTACTTGCTGAAAACTCACAATATAAAAATATGTTATCAGAACCCATTTCTGAATTATTAATTGATCTCATGAGCGAGTATGATTATTTGGTATCTGCTGCAACAACAAATGGAAAAAATATACTTCCGAGAGTTGCAGCAAAGTTAGATGTTAGCCAAATATCAGAAATTATTGGTGTTATCAATGGAAAAACATTTCAAAGACCAATATATGCAGGTAACGCAATAGCAACAGTTGAGAGTTCAACGGATAAGAATGTCATAACAATTAGGACAACAGCATTTGAAACTGCCAAAGAGAGTAAATCAACAGCCGAGATAAGCTCCATTGGAATAGAAAAGAATCCAGGCTTATCTGAATTTATCGAAGAAAAGGTTTCGGGTGGTGAAAGACCAGAACTGACATCAGCTGGAACCATAGTTTCCGGTGGGAGGGGAATGCAATCTGGAGATAATTTTAAATTGCTAGAGTCTGTTGCAGACAAACTCGGCGCTGCTGTAGGCGCAAGCCGTGCAGCTGTTGACGCAGGTTTTGTTCCAAATGAGTACCAAGTGGGGCAAACTGGGAAAGTCGTTGCCCCTGAACTTTATATTGCGGTTGGCATATCCGGAGCTATTCAGCATCTTGCAGGTATGAAAGACTCTAAAGTCATTGTTGCCATAAATAAGGATGATGAAGCACCTATATTTGAGGTTGCTGATTATGGCTTAGTAGCCGATTTATTCGATGCAGTTCCTGATCTAGATAAAGAACTCGAAAAAATACAAAAATAAAAAATGGTTACTCAGGTCGGTATTGCTGGTTGTGGATTAATGGGATCTGCGATCGCAGATACAAACCTGCAAGCGGGGTTTGACGTTGTTATTTTTGATATAAAAGAGAGACAGCTTTCGAATGCTAAAGAAAAACTTGATAAAAAAATCAACGAATCAAATCAGCTCGCGACAGTAAAATATACAAATAAAATATCATCATTGGAAAACTGTGATTTAATCATCGAATGTTTGACTGAAGATGAGAATACAAAATCAAATTTCTTTAAAAAAATCGAGGAAAATTGTGATAGAAAAACTATTATTGCTACCAACACATCTTCGATATCAATTAATAGATTAGCGAACAGTCTTCAATATCCTGAAAGATTTCTTGGTCTTCATTTTATGAACCCACCGCAAATAATCAAGCTTGTTGAAATAATCAATCATAACGCACTTGATAAGAGAGTTCTGAATGAAATAACGCAGTATCTTGATGTAATGGATATGATATCAATCGAATGCAATGACAAACCTGGTTTTATAGTGAATAGAGTGTTGTTACCGATGATAAACGAAGCAATTTATTGCTATGAAAATGGTACATCGGATGCTAAATCTATTGATACAGCATTAAAAGTTGGAGCAAATCATCCAATGGGACCTCTAGAGTTAGCAGACTTTATCGGTTTAGATACTTGTTTATCAATTCTTAGGATACTTCAGAAAGATTTCAACGATGCAAAATATAAACCCTGTCCTTTGTTAGAAGAATACGTCCAGTGTGGAAAGCTGGGCCGCAAAACAAAGGAAGGATTTTATAAATATTAAATAAATTATTATCTTTTTGCCGTCATAATTATTATAATATTTCAACTTTACTCGAGCATGGAAGTATAATGACAAATAAAATGTGGGGTGGTAGATTTTCTAAAGCCACAAATGAGCTACTGGAAGATCTTAACGCATCAATAAAATATGACTATCGTCTTGCAAAATATGACATTGAAGTCTCAATTGCTCATATAATGATGCTTGCAAAATCGGGTGTTATCCAGAAAGAAGAATGCAATCTGATTGTTGATGGATTAAAAAAGGTACAAAAAGAAATTAGTGACGGTAAATTTGAATTCAAGAAAAAACTTGAAGATATTCATATGAATATTGAGAGTCGACTTACAGAGATTATTGGTCCTATTGCGGGTAAACTTCATACTGCAAGATCGAGGAATGATCAAGTCGCGACTGATATCAGATTGTTCTTAATCGAAAAAATTAACGGCCTCGTAGAGCTAATTGAAGAAAATCAAAAAATGCTTTCACAGCAAGCTCTAGATAATTTTGATGCCATAATGCCAGGGTATACGCATCTACAAATTGCACAACCAATTACACTCGGACATCACCTGCTCTCCTATGTTGAATTGTTTAATAGAGATAAACTAAGATTGACTGATAGTCTAAAGAGATTAGATGAGAGCCCTCTCGGCGCTGCTGCGATGGCCGGCACATCCTATCCAATAGACAGAGAATATTCTGCAAAATTACTTGGCTTTAATAAACCAATGTCAAACTCTATTGATGCCGTATCATCTAGAGATATGCTTCTTGAGACATTATCAAATATTGCCATTCTATCGGTAAATTTATCCAGACTTGCAGAAGAAATCATCCTTTGGGTTTCTACAGAATTTAATTTCATAAGCTTGCCCGACACTCTTACAACGGGATCATCAATTATGCCACAGAAAAGAAATCCAGATGGCGCAGAAATTATTCGTTCAAAGGCTGGAAGGGTCATCGGATCCTTAAATACTCTGTTAGTCGTCATGAAGGGTCTTCCGCTGACTTATAACAAAGATCTGCAGGAGGATAAAGAACCATTATTTGATGCAATAGATACAATAGAATTATCACTGAGGGTTATGAGTAAGATGATTACTGATATGAAGCCAAATAGAGACAGAATGCTTCAATCAGCTAAGAATGGATTTTCTATTGCAACGGATATTGCTGACGTTTTAGTCCAAGATTTGGGTATTCCGTTCAGAGAGTCCCATAAAATCGTTGGATCAATTGTCAGCTACGCGGAGTCAAATAATAAGTCTTTAGATGAACTTCTTGTTGAAGATTATCAGAAAATTGATCCAAGAATTACAATAGAACTAGTAAATAAAATATCATTTGATAGAATTATTCATAATAAGACTTCACAGGGTGGGACTGCTCCAAAAAATGTGAAGAAAGAAGCAGAAAAATGGTTGAAAGCACTAAAAATAAAATGAACAAGCGGCAAAAAAGAAATGCGCTCACAAAATTAATTATGGCGTTTCTGCTATTGATTATTCTAAGTGCATGCGGCGTTAAAGGCGACATCGAACTAGAAAAAAAATCAATCTCTGAAAAAACAAGTATTTTGGATAGATTGATCTAAATAACGTTTCTTTCAGTAGACTAAAAAGTAATAAATATAAGATAATGACTCCAATAAAATATAAAAGTAATAATCTATACGTTGAAGGATTGAGCATCGAAAAGCTTGCCGACGATAATCAAACTCCTTTCTATTGCTATTCTGAAAAATATATTGAAGATCAATATCAAGCACTAAAATCTGCGTTTGATATGAAAGCAAAAATATTTTACTCCATGAAGGCAAATTCAAATTTATCGATCTTAAAACTATTGCTCAATAAAGGTTCTGGGATTGATGTTGTATCAGGTGGTGAGATCGAGCGTGCACTTAATGCGGGGGCAACTGGTAAAGATATTATATATGCTGGGGTTGGAAAAACTGATGAAGAATTAACTTATGCGATTAAAACAAAGATCCACTGTATCAATGTCGAGTCCCAGTCAGAGTTAACGAGAATAAATGATATATGTGAAAAACTTAATACTAAACAGAATATATCATTGAGGGTAAATCCCGATGTTGATGCAAAAACCCATGTTAAAATAACGACAGGTAAAGCTGAAAATAAATTTGGCATTGAATTTGATTACATTAAAAGTATGTATGCAATAGCTTCCGAGTTACCTAATGTAAATATTATTGGGATCTCTGTACACATTGGAAGTCAAATTACTAACCTCAAGCCGTTCAAAAAAGCTTTTCAGATCATCTATGATTTGATTAATGATCTTCGAGGCCTTGGGCATAAAATTAAACATGTAGATCTGGGTGGCGGACTTGGTGTGACCTATTCAGATGATGATAACGTGCCAACTTTTAAGGAATATGCATCTCTCATACAGAGCATTTTTGGTAATTTAAATATTGAAGTATATATAGAGCCCGGTAGACTTTTGGTCGCAAATAGCGGTCTACTAGTGACCCGTGTCGTAGATATTAAAACAACAAGTCAGAAAACCTTTGTTATCGTGGATGCGGCCATGAATGATTTCATCAGACCAACTTTATATAATTCTTACCATGAGATACTGCCTGTTAAAAATAATCTAGGAACTTCGAACAAGCTATATGATATCGTTGGACCAATCTGTGAAACAGGTGATTATTTCGCAAAAAATAGAAATATGAACTCTGTACAAGTTGGTAGCTTGATTGCGATTAAATCAGTAGGAGCTTATGGCTCGGTATTATCCTCAAATTATAACTCAAGACCACAAATTGCGGAAATAATCGTTCAAAACGATAAATATGAAGTTATTCGTGAGAGGGTTGAGGTGAAAGATATACTAGCCCGAGAGAGGATAGCAAATTGGTTATAAATTTTTAGGATAAAATGGCAGATACCCTATTATCGTTAGAAAATGTTTATCATAGATACAGTATATCCCGAGATATTTTTAATGATATAAGTTTGAATATCAAAGAGGGTGATTTTTATTTTATTACAGGATCTTCCGGTGCAGGGAAAACGACCTTTCTAAAACTTCTGTCGTCATCATTAAGGCCGACAAGTGGTAGTGTGCTATTTAGTGGGGTAAATTTAAATACAATACCGCAAAATAAGATCTACCTCATAAAACGGAAAATCGGCTTTGTTTTTCAGGATTTTCGATTACTACCCCATTTAACAACATACGAGAATGTTGCATTACCATTAAAAGTTCAAAATAAAAAAGAAAAAAACTACAAAAAGGATGTTGTTGAGCTGCTCAATTGGGTTAATCTGGAGCATTGTACCCATAGCTATCCAAATTATTTATCTGGTGGGGAACAACAGAGGGCTGCAATTGCAAGAGCTGTTATATCAACTCCAAAGCTAATACTCGCTGATGAACCGACGGGTAACGTCGATTATGAAAATTCAAAAAAAATTCTCAGTCTCTTTAGTGAAATGAATAAATTAGGAACAACTATTATCATAGCAACACACGATGAGAGTCTTATATCTCATAAGAGAGCGAGCATTATTAATATTGAAAATAATGGAATTAGGATACGAAGTAAGTGAATATAATTAACAAGGTGATTAATAAATCTGAAGCAAAAAGAGTAATGAAGCAACTTGCTCCACGACCATCATCAATTATTTCAAGTACTAATTTTCACAGTAAATATCTATTTATTGTAATATCTCTTTTGAGCTATTTAATAACAATACTTTTGACATCATTTGTCATTCTTATTGGTCAGCCTGAATTTTCAGCATTATCTATAGGTATGATACAAACTAGCCTAATATCGTGGGTAACGTTAATTTTTATAATTTTTATAATTATCTCATATATAATTATTTACGGAACTCACACTTCAATTATTTATAATAGAAATACTATAAATATATTAATACAACTTGGTGCTTCAAATAATTTTGTAATAAGCAAAATTGTCTACTCTTTCACAAAAATAGGTTTAACTGCTGGATTGACTGGATCATTTGCTGGATTCATAACAATTATCTTTATCAATCCATTCCTACTTCAAATTAGTGGGCTCTTTAATAATATCTCTGATTTAGTCGTTGTGTCATCCAACTCAGTGTATGCTCAGTATTATATATTTATTTTAATACCTCTTTTTATTATTGCCGTCTGTTCCATATCATCTTATGTGACCGTCAAAAGATTAGTAAAGAAATATTATTAAATTAATAATAGCAAGATGTATAAATCACTAAAAATACTCAAAATACTTGCTTCAATTATGTGTGTCTTTATTCTTACACTTGATATCGTTGATTTTGTAAGAATATTCAATGCAAAACCAACCATTATTGAAAAATCAAATACCATAGATGGAATAGTGGTATTTACAGGTGGTGAAGATCGTATAAAAACCTCAATTGATCTTCTATCCAATGGTATTGCAAAACACCTGTTTATATCTGGTGTTAATCCAGGTACAAATAAATATAATATTTCAGAGCAAATACACATTGACGCCAATCTAATTGAGTGTTGTATAGATCTTGGAAATGACGCAAAAGATACCTTTGAAAACGCAGTAGAGACCACAGGGTGGATTAGAGAAAATCAATACAAAAATATAATTATCGTAACTTCTGATTACCACATGAAAAGAAGTTTACTGATTTTAAAAAATTTAAGTGAGGATACCAACTTTTTCCCTTATCATGTTCAAAGTAAGTTACTCAACGATATGAATATTACAAAATTTGAAAAACTAAGGATAATCGTACTTGAATATTCAAAATATCTATTTACACGTTTAAGATTATTATTTGAATTTAATTAGGTGATTTGAATGATAAGAGGAGTTCTTTATTATATAATTTTTTCTTTAAACCTATTAATGTTTTCTATCATTTTTTTACCTTTATTTTTCCTCCCGAGATCAATCGGGTTAATTATCTTGAGTTTTTGGGCAAAAGTTTCTCAGAGTATACTCTACTATTTGTGTAAGGTTGATTTTGAAATTTATGGGCAAGAATTTATTCCAAAAGAGCAAGCATTAATTGCTTCGAAGCATCAATCAACTTGGGAGACAATCAATTTTCTCCATATCTTAGATCAGCCGCCCATAATGATATTAAAAAAAGAATTACTATTTATTCCATTCTTTGGTCAATATGCACTAAAATTTGGTAATATTCCAATCAACAGAAAAGCTGGTATTTCTGCTATAAAAGATATGGTAAAAAAAGCAAAAAAAAGCAAAGACCAAAAGAGATCCATATTAATATTCCCAGAGGGTACGAGAAGTGTAATTAATTCAGACCCAGAATATAAAAGAGGTATATTAGCTTTATATAAGAATTTAAAAATACCATGTGTGCCTGTTGCGTTAAATTCAGGGCTGTTTTGGCCAAAAAATAAACTGAGAAAGAAACCAGGTAAGATATTGGTTGAATTTCTAAAGCCCATTGAACCCGGTCTTGGTGATGATGATTTCATGGTGCAATTAGAAACAAGGATTGAAGAAGCAACAAATCGACTTGTCAAGTAACTCTAGGTGTACTATTCGGACTCTAATTTTTTTATTGAGTCTAAGATTTTATTACGTTTGTTACGCGTCTCTGTGAATAGACTTTCAAGTTTATTTCCATTTTCCATTTTAATACTATCTTTTAGATCAGCTAAGCCGTCTATAAAGCTGTCAAGTATTTCTATCACTGCGTCTTTATTATTTAAAAAAACATCTCTCCACATGATTGGATCCGATGATGCAACCCTCGTATAATCAAGAAATCCCCCTGCTGCATATTTTGTGACTTCGTAATTTTTTTTATTTTCAAGTTTCGAGGCTGTATCAACAAGATTAAACGCAACTAGATGGGGTAAATGACTGATAGTCGCGAGTACAAGATCATGCATTTCAGGTGACATAATATCGACAAACATCCCGAGTTCTTCCCAAAAGAAAACCACCTTATCCAAATGCACTTTATCTGTATCGGTGTAAGGCGTTAATAGACAACATTTTTTGTAAAATAATTCAGCAAAACCTGACTCAGGACCTGAAAACTCAGTGCCTGCGATCGGATGCCCTGGTATAAAACTTACACCATCTGGTAAATATTTATCAATTTGGTCAATAACTGCTTTTTTTACAGAGCCAACATCTGTTATGATAGTGCCCTTTTTCAGATGTCCTTGGATATTTCTCATAATTTCGGCATTTGATCCAACAGGGGCGCACAAGATTATTAAATCAGCATCATTTACTGTTTCAACTAATGTATCAAAAATTTTATCCATATAACCAAGCTCCCTAGCTTTCGCTCTAGTTGAAGCTGTTTTGGCATAACCAAAAACATTTCTGGCAATTTTATTTTTTTGAATACCCCTAGCAATTGATGACCCTATGAGTCCGATACCAACAATTGCAACAGTATCAAATATTATATTTTCTGATTTCATTTTCATAATCTTATCTTTTATTTAAAGCAGAAATTATTTGGTATTACAAACTTGTTCTACATATTCCCGTATTTTATCAAGAACGGTTCTATTTTGCTCTTTACTACCAATCGTAACTCGGAGATGGCATGGAAGTCCATAATCTGAGACATTCCTTACAAAAATATTATTTTTTATAAGATAATTATTCAGACCAACTACCATTTCTTGCTGCATTGTAGAATTTTTTTTAGCAAGATTTGTTAGATCTAATAGTAAAAAATTTGCAGCGCCACCATGAACATGAATCTGAGCCTCTTCATATGCCTTTAGTAATTGAACCTTTTCATTAGAATTTAATTCAACAGATTTAGCCACGTGATCATGATCCTCGATAGCAGCAGCACCGGCATTTATTGCAGCAGTCGAAAGATTAAAGGGACCTCTAATTTTATTTAGAACTTCGATTATGTGTAATGGCGCATATGCCCACCCAATTCTTAGTGCGGCAAGGGCATAAACCTTAGAAAAGGTTCTTGTCATTACAGTATTGGCTGTCTCTGAAATTAGACTTTTTCCATCAATATAATCCTGCTCTTGGGCATATTCGGCATATGCCCCATCAATTACCAATAGCACTCGCTCAGGTAATCGATCCCGGAGTTCATATAACTCGTTTTTATTTAAATATGAACCAGTAGGGTTATTTGGATTTGCAATAAATACAATCTTTGTTTTTTTTGTGACACAGTTTATAATGTTATCTATATTTGCCTTTAGCCCAACTTCTTTTGCCGCGATTGGCGTACCATTATTTGTTAATGTGATTATTTTATATAATAAAAAAGCATGCTCGCTGTATATAACTTCATCACCCGGCATCAGATAAGCACAAGCAATTAAGTTTAAAATTTCATCTGATCCTGCGCCACATATAATATTATTTACATTTACATCGTGCAGTTCTGCTATTTTTTCTTTCAAAAGAGTACTGTTGCCATCTGGATATATCGAAAGAGACTTAGCTGAGTCAATATACGCTTTTACAGCTCTATCACTTGGCCCTAAGGGCGACTCATTTGATGATAGTTTTATTGCACCAATTGCCTGACTACCCTTTCCGCCTTTGTAGCGACTTATGCCACGAATACCATCGCGGGGTTTTATCAAATTACTCAACTTCATCTCCGATTATTATTGGCGTGGCATATCTGCCGATGCATTGAATTTCGTCAATTATCGAAATATTATTAAATCCATTATCTACTTTATCTTTTATTGCTAACAAATAAAATTCCTCTGATAATTTTTTTATGAACTCATAGTCATCATCCAAATAGTCTTGAAGCAAAGTGGAAAGATATTCTTTATCTATCAATTTTTTCTTCTCAATCTTAATTTTATAAAGATACGTATCATCTTCTGTAAAAAATTGATCAGGTTGACCAATAATATAAAGAGTTGGCTCTTCACTATTACTTTGTATCTGGGGCAGTGTGCCGATTACAGATAGTTTTTTACCATCAATATCAAGCAATGAGGTACTATCATTTCTTATTACAAGAATACTTGAGTCTATATTTTTTTCTTTCTTTAGCAAATCAATTGCATTCTCATCCTCAATAAGATTATTAATTGAACCGAAATTATGAAGTATCAAATCTCGATTATTTTTCTTAATATTTTTCTCCATAATTATATTAAGCTTTGATTGTATCGCCGTATTAGCATTAATTATCCCTCGCCATATACCCCAAATCTGCTTCAGGTTGAACGAGCCTAAATTTGAATTATTTAATTCTCTTAATATTTCCATTTCACGAGATGGTTGAAAAACCGATAGATTTTGTACATTCTTGACTTTTGCAACTTGTTTTACAATATCTGCCCTCTCAAGAATAATTCCCTGCAAACGAGTATTAATCTGATCAAGGCGTATCCTCAACGCTCTGAGTTCATTATTGATTTTTGTTTCTTCTACCATTTTGCTTAAGTGATTGATAGTTCCATAGTTATTTTTTGAAATATATCGTAAATATTATTACTATATAAAGCATATAGTTGTTAAATAATAGACAATATTTAAATTTAAATATATCTAAGTTATTCTAATATTAGAGAATTATTAAAATTTCTATGCATTAATGCGAATATAATAAACCAGTAAAATAAGATGACAAAATTAGTCAAATATACCACTAATGATTTTAATTTAGCTTCAGGAAAATCAATTTCACCCCTCGAAATTGCATACGAGACATATGGAAAGCTCAATAAAGACAAAACAAATGCCGTTCTAATATGTCACGCACTTACCGGTGATCAATATGCATGCGCTATTAATCCAATAACAAAAAAACCAGGTTGGTGGGATATTCTCGTTGGAAAAGGTAAACCAATCGACACTGATAAATATTTCATAATTTGCTCAAATGTTTTGGGGGGTTGCATGGGGACAACCGGTCCAAAATCACAAAACTTAATCACGAATGAACCATATGGGCTTAATTTTCCAGTAATAACAATCAGCGATATGGTAAAATCACAAGTATTACTCTTGGACCACTTAGAAATACCAAAAGTTTTGACAGTAATTGGTGGATCAATGGGGGGCATGCAGGTACTGGCATGGATGTCTGAATATCCAGATCGAATAAAATCAGCAATTCCTATTGCTACTGCTGCGTATCATACCTCGCAAAATATTGCGTTCCATGAAGTTGGGCGGCAAGCAGTAATGGCTGACCCAAAATGGCATGAAGGTAAATATTTTGAATATAATACCTCTCCTGAAAAAGGTCTATCGGTAGCTCGAATGACAGCCCATATTACCTATTTATCTGAAGTTGCCCTACAAAATAAATTTGGAAGAAATTTACAAGATAGAGCAAAAAAAACATTTAGCTTTGATGCTGACTTTCAAGTCGAGAGCTATCTACGATATCAAGGTGTTAATTTTGTTAAAAGATTTGATGCAAATAGTTATCTTTTCTTAACAAGAGCTATGGACTATTTTGATTTGATTTCGGAAAATGATGGGGTTTTAGCGAATGCATTTAATGATTTAAATGCCTCTGTTTGTGTCATTTCTTTCACAGGTGATTGGCTATTTCCATCCATCGAAAGTAAAAAAATTGTGCATGCATTAAATTCAAAGGGTGTTGATGTAAGTTTTATAGATATTGAGTCGAACAAGGGGCATGACGCATTTCTTATGGATGAGCCAGCAATGTTTAAAACGATACGTGGTTTTTTGGAAGCACAATATGTTAAATAATCATGGATAGGTCATAGGTGGATATGAGTAATAGGTTTGATTTTTTAATTATTGAAGAAATGGTGGAGCTTGGCTCTAAGGTTTTGGATATTGGGTGCGATGATGGATCCCTATTGAAAATGCTGCAGGATAAAAAGAAAGTTGATGCGCGTGGTATAGAATTATATTCAGATCGGGTAAATTTATGCCTCGAAAAAGGACTTCCTGTCGTTCAAGGAGATGCAAACTTTGACCTTGAAATGTACCCGGATAATAGCTTTGATTATGTCATTTTGAGTAAAACCCTTCAATCTGTAAATAGGCCGCGGGATATACTTGAGCAGCTACTTCGTATTGGTAAAAAAGCAATTGTCTCCATTCCAAATTTTGGTCATTGGAAGGTCAGACTCTACCTGGCACTAAATGGACAAATGCCTATGACTCCATCACTGCCAGCTAAGTGGTATAATACTGAGAATATACACCTGTGTACTATTAATGATTTTTTGAGTTTATGTGATGAAATTAACATTAAAATTATCAAATCTGTAGCTCTCGATAAAAATGGGGCACAGTTAAACTTTGCAAACCGAATACGTTCTGTTAACTTGATAGGTGAACAAGCAATATTCTTACTTAAAAAAAATAATGACTAAATTTGAAATACATCAATTTATATGCAGGACAGATAATTATGGAGTTCTTGTCTCAGATGCCGATACAGGCTTAACAATGTCTGTTGATGCCCCTGATGCTAAGAGAATTGATGAAGAACTTGAAAAAAAGAAACTTAATTTAACTCACCTTTTAATTACACACAAACATCAAGATCACATTGACGGAATAGAATATTTAAAAAATAAATACAACTGCATTGTGTTGGGTCCTGAATCAGAAAAAGACCAAATACCTCATTTGGATATAACACTCATCGGTGACGAATATATAGACTTCTCAGGATCACCAATTAGGGTGATAGAGACACCAGGTCATACTCTCGGTCACATTGTTTTCTTTTTTGAAAGAGAGAAAATTTTATTTGCTGGTGATACATTATTTCTTATGGGTTGCGGCAGAGTTTTTGAAGGAACCCACGAGCAGATGTTTGAGTCAATCAAAAAAATTAGGGATTTACCCATTGATACAGTTATATATTGTGGACACGAGTACTCTTTGGCAAATGCAAAATTTGCCATATCAATTTATCCAGATAATGAAAATATTGGTAATAGATATGAGCATATACAAAAAGCTGTCTCAGAAAAAAAGTGCTGTCTGCCTACAACTTTAAAACGAGAATTGAGGACAAACCCATTCTTAATGTATGATGATCCTGTTTTGAAAAATAAATTAGGTAATATTAAATCAACAGACTTAGAAGTTTTTTCCGAGACGCGAACACAAAAAGATAATTTCTAGTTATATCTTTCTACGCACAAGGCGACTCCCATCCCACCGCCAACACAGAGAGAGGCAAGACCCTTTGATGCCTTTCTTTTTACCATTTCATGTAATAGTGTGACAAGTATTCTTGCACCGGAAGCGCCAACTGGGTGTCCAAGGGCAATAGCACCACCATTTACATTCAATTTATCCGCAGGAATATTTAAATCCTTAGCGCAAGCACATGCTTGCGAGGCGAATGCCTCATTTAACTCAAATAAATCAATGTCATAAATATTCCAATCTATATTCGATAATGCACTTTTAATTGCGGGAATTGGACCGGTCCCCATTATTGCAGGATCAACAGCGGCTTGCCCCCAACCTACAATTCTAGCTAATGGCTCCAGCCTCATTGACTTTGCTTTTGCATAAGACATTAATAAAACACCGGCAGCTCCATCATTTATACCAGAGGCGTTGGCAGCAGTTACAGTACCGCCCTCTTTTTTAAATATTGTATTGAGCGAGGCTATATCATCCATACTAATATTTTTTCTTATGTACTCGTCTTCTAATACAATTTCTTTATTTTTCTTTTGCTCGATATGAACAGGGCAAATTTCATCAATAAATTTTCCATCATCTTGAGCTTTTGCCGCTTTCATTTGGGAGTCGAATGCAAACTTGTCTTGCGCGTCACGTGATATAGACCATCTATCAGCAACATTTTCAGCTGTTACTCCCATATGATAATTATTAAAAAAATCAATCAGTGCATCGCTAATCATTGTATCCTGCATTTGTAAAGCACCCATTTTCTGACCTTGTCGAATATATGAAACATGGGGCGCTTGTGTCATGCTTTCTTGCCCGCCTGCAATTAATATCCGACCAAAATCCTCCTTTATCTGCTGGTGCGCTATTATAACAGATCTTAATCCTGACGCACAAAGCTGATTGATAAGCCAAGCTGGCGTCTCAAATGGTATACCGGCATCAATTGCTGCCTGCCTCGCTGGATTTTGTCCTTGCCCTGCTGTTAAGATTTGCCCAAGAATTACTTCGTCAATGTCCGACGCTTTCATATTTATCTTGCCTAATAGCGATTGAATAACTGCAGATCCGAGCTTATAGGGTGCTACATCTCGAAAACTTCCGTTAAAGCTACCAATGGCAGTTCTTGAAGCAGCAACTATAACTGTGTCTGTGTCTTGATACACTTATTATCCTTTATTCATAATTATTTGCGCACTCTTCTTCTCACTTATGTCTGCCCTTAAAGTCATAAATATAACTAAAAGACTTAGTGGCACGCACAAGATATTCATAATTTCCCAACCCACGAGTGTCAACATAAAACCTGCGGATAGGCTCGCTATTGCTTGCATTGAAAAGACAACAATTTCATTAAACCCTTGAGCCTTAAACTTTTCTTCTTCTCTATATGAAATAACTAACAGACTTGTTGAGGTAATGAATAGAAAATTCCATCCAATACCCAGAAATGTAAGGGCGATAAGATAATTAATATAAGTTGTCTCGAAGTAACTCAAAAATATCGTTAATAAGAAAAATAATATACCTGTGTATATTATTCGGCTATGACCAAATTTCTTTATTAACCTACCTGTGAATAGTGACGGCAGAAACATCCCAATTATGTGGAATTGAATAACTATCTTTGTACTTTCAAGTGAAAAACCGTGATGATGATGCATGCTAAGAGGTGTTGCCGTCATCAAGAATGACATTATGGCATATGACATTGCGGCAACAACTATAGCTTGACTAAATCTATGCGAGCTAAGCAATTCGCTATAGGATCTTCCAGCAATAATCTTCTTTTCACTCTTTATAGCATTTTTTGGACTATAAAATATTAGAGATAAAACTGGTAAAAATGTCATAAAAGATAGGGCAATATAGGGGCCAACAAAAGTATGCTCAGGTATAAGATTTTGGGAATATACTGCAATATTTGGCCCGAGTAATGCAGAAAATATTCCTGCCAACATAATAACTGAAATAGCCCTTGGTATCATATCTTCACTAACTGACTCTGCTGCTGCAAATCTATATTGGTGAGTAAATGCAAGACCGTTACCAATGGCAAAGCAAGACAGGCAATAAAACAAAAAATCTCCGTAATAGATTGATACAGCGGCTATCAGCGAAGATACTGAGGTATAAATTGCAGCATAAATAAAACCTCTTTTTCTCCCAATTCTGCTCATTATATTGGAAGCAATCATTGTTGAGCTCGCAAGACCAATCACCATTGATGCGGTTGGAAGTGTTGAGAGTGTTGTTAATGATGTAAGGGTTGAGCCAATTATACCGCTCAAAAAGATAGTGACGGGCGCAGCAGTAAAACCGAATATTTGAGCTATAATTAATAGGATTAAATTTTTATTGTACATTCTATTAAAGACATGTTTTTAGATATATAACTACTTATTTAGCCTGATGTCTATTTATTATTATGTGCCACAGAATGTTTGATATACGCGTTCTCGTGGTTCAGGTGGTATCTGGTAAGGCTTTGATTTACCATCCGCCTTGAAGGGTTCTTTTAATACCTCTAAAAAATCTCTAAAATGCTTAAAATCACCATGAGCCGCAGCGCTTATTACTCGCTCAACCTGATGATTCCTTGGTATAATTATTGGGTTAATATTTCTCATCATTGCCACAGAAGTATCCCAAGATTTACTATTTTTTTGTAATCTACTTTTCCATTGCTTATACCAAGTTTGAAAAGATGATGTTTCATATATTATTTCTGTTGGTTTTTTTCCATCACTAAGATCACGAAATGTGTTTGTAAAATCGGCATCATTATTATGCATCCAATCTAAAAGATCTTTAATTAATATTTGGTCCTCTGGTTGATCACCAAGTAAACCGATCTTCGAACGCATCATAGTTAGCCATTTTTGTTTATAAATATCAGAAAATTTATCTATTAACTTTTCGCCCAGTTTGACAGCGTTATCTGCATTATTATCAATCAGAGGTAATAGTGCTTCAATTAATCGAGCTAAATTCCATTGAGCAATCAATGGCTGATTCATAAATGAATAACGGCCTCCCCTATCGATGGAACTAAAAAATGTATTTGGATCATAATTATCCATAAAAGCACAAGGCCCGTAGTCAATCGTCTCACCCGAGAGGGTCATATTATCAGTATTCATTACGCCGTGTACAAATCCGACACGCATCCAATGAACAATCAAATCAGATTGTTTCTGCATCACATTTTCAATAAGACCAACTGCTTTATTTGAGGAATCAAAAACCTCTGGGCAGTGTCTTTTTATTGTATAATCCAGTAATGATTTTAGGAGCCCCTCATCTTTTTGGTTGGCTGCAAACTCAAAAGTTCCGACCCTGATATGAGAACTTGCAATGCGCGTTAATATTGATCCAGGTAATAAAGCTTCGCGTCTTACTTCTTGGCCGGTGGTTATAATTGCGAGACTTCTTGTAGTTGGAATACCTAAATGATACATTGCCTCTGAAATGAGGTACTCGCGTATCATTGGACCGAGCGCCGCTCTGCCGTCTCCACTTCTTGAGTATGGAGTTTTTCCTGATCCTTTTAATTGGATATCGAGTCGTATTCCATTGGGCGTAATATGTTCCCCAAGAAGATGAGCCCGACCATCTCCTAGCATGGTGAAATATCCAAATTGATGGCCTGCATAGGCCTGCGACAGTGGTGTTGATCCATCAGGTAGTTCATTCCCAGAAAATAGTTTTGAAAGTTTTTTTTGTGTGGTTGAGGTCAAATTAAGGCCAATTTCCTGAGCAAGGTCATAGTTAATATGAACAATCATGGGATTTTGGACACGTTCGGGTCGTTGTTTCACAAAGAATTGTTTTGGCAAGCCAGTATACGTTGTATCAAAATTAAAGTTAAATACGTTGGTCATGTTAATGTGCAGGGTTGATTGCAAATTCTTTTAATATATTAAGGGGAACATACTTGAGGGCCGCTTCATCACAGGCCTCTAGAATCACAGCTGGTGCTACCCCTTTCTCCCATGCCTCTTTCCATCTCAAAGCACAAAGGCACCACCTATCCCCTGGTAATAAACCAGGGAAATTATATTCCGGTCTAGGGGTTGAAAGATCATTACCACGACTTTTTGAAAACTCTAAAAATCCAGCCGTAACCTCAGCGCAAATAACATGGCTACCAAGGTCGGTATCGTCTGTTCGACAAAATCCATCTCTAAAATATCCAGTTTTTGGTGCATGGCAGCATGATTGTAGCACTCCACCCAAAACATTTTTTTTAATCTCTCTACTCATATATTCACATTCTTTGCTTGCACAGCATTATACGACGTTATTTATGACTCAAATGGCGGAGAGAGAGGGATTCGAACCCTCGATAGTATTGCTACTATACACGCGTTCCAGGCGTGCGCCTTAAACCACTCGGCCACCTCTCCATAATCAAATTATTCCATAGATATTTTTCTACATGATTTTGGCAAATCAGACAACAACATCCATTTACGTATTTTTGTTGAGTTTGACTCAAAAAGCTTATCTTTTTTCATCCAAAAATCTAATTCGCTCCCGCAGCCACTTGAATTATTCACATCAGCTTGATTAATACATAGCTCTGAATTTTTTGGGCAACTCAATCTGACATGAAAATGATTGTAATGACCAGCCCATGGGCGCATCTTTTTTAGCCAATCCATATCATTCTTCTCTTCTGCCATCACACATAGTTCTTTCTTAATTAATGGGTTAACAAAAATTCTCGTTACCCTATCGTCTTTTGTTGCTATTTTTAGTAAATCATAATGATAATCTGACCATAAGTCCTCATTTATTTCCCTTTGATTTGGCGAAAGAACGGACCTTGGTTTGAAAGTTTCAAGCTCAAACCTGTTCATTGCTAAGTCTGGTTTTCTTTCATAAAAAATATCGACATCCAGACCCGTCTGATGGCTTTTATGGCCATAAGGCATCGGTCCACCTCTTGGCATTGATAAATCTCCCAGAATGAGACCATTTCCATGAGTCTCAAATACCTCTTTTGATGTATTTTTTATATAGCTTATTAGATTTGGATGACCCCAAAATCTATTTCTTGATGGTTTTAGCGCCTCATAGTGAAGACTGTGGTTTGGTAAGTATTCAGCTCCAGCTAAACAACCTTTTGAGTAGGAGCCAATGCTCTTTGCTTCGGAATTAGTTTCCGTTCTTATCTTGAAGAATATTTCACTTGCATATTCTTTTGATAAAACCAAGTTTATGTCAAATAAAAAAATTAGAATAAATAAGATGAGTTTGGCAGAAAAGCTTGTCATCAGGGCAGATCTAAGTTTAATAATCAGCTTTAAGCGCTGCAATAAAGGCTTCTTGGGGAATCTCAACTTTTCCATATTTTCTCATTTTCTTTTTACCTTTCTTTTGCTTTTCAAGCAGCTTCCGTTTACGTGTCACGTCTCCACCGTAACATTTTGCTGTTACATCCTTTCTAACCGCAGATATCGTCTCCCTTGCTATAACCTTCCCGCCAATAGCTGCCTGTAATGGTATTTTGAATAAATGTCGTGGAATTAAATCCTTTAGTTTTTCTATTATAATCCTTCCCCGGTTTTCAGCAACACTTCTGTGAACAATCATTGCCAATGCGTCAACTGACTCTTCATTAACTAAAATCTGCATTTTAACGAGATCAGACGCGTCGTAATTTGCTATTGAATAATCAAAGCTGGCGTATCCTTTTGAGATAGATTTTAATTTATCATAAAAATCAAAAACAACCTCATTCAATGGAATTTGATATGTGATTACAGCACGGTTACCTGAGAAATTAAGCTCCTTTTGCACTCCCCTTCTTTCCTCGCAAAGCTTCAATATTGCACCAAGATATTCCTCAGGTACAATAATTGATGCATCAATCCAAGGCTCTTCAATTTTTGCTATTCTTTCTTGGGGTGGTAAATCAACGGGATTATGTAACTCGATTACATTACTGTCTGTCGTATGCACCTTATAAATTACGCTTGGTGCAGTTGTAACCAGATCAATATTATATTCTCTATCAATTCTTTCACAAATAATTTCGAGGTGAAGTAGGCCTAAAAAACCACACCTATAGCCTAACCCTAAAGCAGCTGATGTTTCTTTCTCATATTGAAAGCTTGCGTCATTGAGGCTTAACTTTTCTATTGCATCTCTTAAACCTTCAAAATCTGATGTATCCTGTGGGTATAGACCACAGAAAACTACGGGCTGTGAGGGCTTGAAACCGTCCAGAGCAGCAATATCTTGTGCCTTTGCATCAGTAATAGTATCTCCAACCCTCATATCCGATACTTGCTTTATGGATGCTGTAAAAAAACCAATCTCACCTGGACCAAGCTCATCAAGCATTTTTTGTTTCGGCTGAAACACGCCAATTCTTTCTATCTGATATGTTGCGGCGTTGGATAAGAGTTTAATTTTCTGCCCTTTTTTTATTGATCCATCATAAACTCTTACCAAAACAACAACACCTAGGTAAGTATCATACCAAGAATCAACAAGCAGCGCTTTTGTTGTCTGGCTTACATCACCTGAGGGGGGCGGTAGCTTCTCTGTCACCTTTTCAAGCAGATCATTGATACCGAAACCTGTTTTTGCTGAAATTTCAATCGCATCACTTGTATCTAAACCTATTACGTCTTCAATTTGTGCTTTAACCCTTTCTGGATCGGCAGCTGGTAGGTCTACCTTGTTTAAAACAACTAAAATTTCATGATTATTAGCAATAGACTGATAAACATTAGCAAGTGTCTGTGCTTCCACCCCTTGACTTGCGTCAACTACCAATATGGATCCTTCACAAGCCGCAAGTGATCTATTAACCTCATATGCGAAATCTACATGACCTGGTGTATCTATGATGTTTAGTGTAAATTCTTCATTTTTATTACTCTTGTATTTCAAGCTAACCGACTGTGCTTTGATTGTTATGCCTCGTTCTCTCTCAAGTTCCATTGAGTCAAGCACCTGATCCTTCATTTCTCTTTGTTCAAGCCCACCTGTTATTTGAATCAACCTATCAGCGAGCGTCGATTTGCCATGATCTATATGAGCAATTATCGAAAAATTTCTGATTTTTGATAAATTATGCATGTTATCTGAACTTTTTTGGGAATCCATATCTAAGATCTAATTTCAGCTTCGAATTTATTTCCTACTTCAGATATAATCATTCTTGATATTTCTTCAATTTCGAGATCTGTTAGTGTCTTTTCATATGGTTGAATTATAACATTGATCCCAATTGATTTCTTATTTTTCGGTATATTTTTCCCAGAATAAATGTCAAATATTTTAATATCTTCAATCATAGTATTTTTAATTCTTTTTATTACGTTAAGAATCTCTTCGGCTTTTGTATCTTTATCCACTATAAAAGCAAAATCGCGGCTTACCGGCATAAAGTTACTTATTGTAAATCCAGGTCTTACTCTTAACTTATTTCTTGTTTTTGATGATATTTTACCAAGGAATATCTCGAAAGCAAAGATTGGGGTGTCTATGTCAAGGTCACTTAAAATAGTTGGATGAATTTCACCAAAATGACCTAATATGTTCATTGGGCCCTGTCTTATAACCCCTGACTTACCTGGATGATAGTATTTGGGGGCATCTTGAGTAATTTTGTAATTACTATCATCTATACCTTCAGATCTTAAAATTGCAATTATATCCTCTTTAGCATCAAATGAGTCATAATCTCGTGAATTACCTCTCCAGTCACCATTTCCTCCATGTGAGATTGCTTTGCCAAGCCTAACGCCGGATGCAAACTCAAATTGATCTTCGGGATTAACTCCACTGTAACAATTACTCACCTCAAATAGAGATATATCTTTTTGACCTTTATCTAAATTTCTTTTAACTGATAAAAGCAGACTTGGCATCAAAAGCTGTCGCATGACATTCAACTCCATTGATATGGGATTTAGAAGACGCAAATCATCATTAACTTGATAAAAAAGTTTTGCAATTTTATCCGAAATAAATGAGTAGCTAACTGTTTCCATCATCCCCCTGCTAGCCAATATCCTTTTTATATTAAATCTAATTTTTTGCGCCCTATTTATCTTCTTAGATGCTACGCCAACAGATTTTTTGAGAGGAATTGGCTTTATATTGTCAGTTCCCTTGATACGCATGATTTCTTCAACAATGCACGCATTCTCAGAAATATCATGTCTCCATGATGGTACGGTGATTTCAATTTTCTTATTTTTTTCTGATAATGAAAATCCTAACCCTGTAAGTATCTGATTTATATCAGATTTTTTAAAGGATACACCGAGTAGCCTTGATACTTCATCCAAGTTAAAATTTATCTTTTCTTGACGATTCAGGGGCTTTCCCACTGATTTTATATTTGATATTTCGCCACCACATATTTCCTTTATCATCTCAACGGCCTTATCCAAACCACTGTTATTGAATCCGCTATCTATCCCTCTCTCATTTCTATATCTCGCGTCGGAGTTGATGTTTAACTCCCTGCCAGTATCCGCGATATTAATTTTGTCCCAAACTGCACTTTCGACTAAGACGTTCACAGTATCCATATTACAGCCGGTTCTTTTTCCACCGATAATACCTGCGATTGACTCCGGATTATTATCATCTGAGAAAATTGTATGAGATCGACTGAGGTTATACTCTTTGTCATCGAGTGCAAGAATCCTCTCGCCAGCTTTTGCTTTTCGAATCTCTAAGCCCTTATTGATTTTATCATAATCAAATACATGCAAAGGACGATTCAAATCATATGTTAGATAATTTGTTACATCAACAAGCGCATTAATAGGTCTTAATCCTATTGCCTCTAATCTGTTCTTCAACCATTTTGGTGACTCGCAATTTTTTATATTTTTAATTAATCTAAAGCTTGCATATATATTACTTTCGACATCTTTATTTATTTTTATCTTTTTTTGAATATCATACCCTCCAATAATCTTTGTCGCTTTCAGGGGCTTTAATTTTCCGATATTCGCTGCGCTTAGATCGCGCGCAATACCTCTCACACCGAGTGCATCTGACCTGTTAGGTGTTATGGATATTTCAATTACGGGGTCTGACTTATTAATTTGATCGTAAATATTATTACCAATTTGAGATTTTGGATCTAGCTCCAATATACCATCATGCTCATCAGAAAGTGACAATTCTCTCTCAGAAAGTAGCATTCCACTTGACTTTACACCTCGGATCTTTGTGGCTTGTAAGGTCATTGATAGTCCTGGAATGTAAGAGCCTTCTGGAGCAAAAACCGCTTTCATACCTTCTTTGACGTTATTAGCCCCACAAACCACATCCTGTATTCCGTTTATAGTATTTAAAGTACAAATTTTTAACTTATCAGCATCCGGATGTTTTTTTATGCTTGAAATCTCACAGATGGTAAAATCTTTGTAAATCTCAGATGGATCAAAAACATCCTCTACTTCGAGACCAATCATATTTAATTTATCGCAGATCTCATCCAAACCTGCATTTGTGGTAAGATGGTCTTTTAGCCATGATAGTGTGAATTTCATTCAGATAGTCCCCTTGATAGAGACGGTATATCAAGTGCCCGAAAACCATAATGCCTGAGCCAACGTAGATCTGAGTCAAAAAAAGACCGGAGATCTGTCATGCCATATTTTAGCATAGCCAAGCGATCTATACCCAATCCGAAGGCAAATCCTTTATATTTACTTGGATCTAAATTAACATTTCTTAATACCTGGGGATGGACCATTCCGCTCCCTAAAACTTCTAGCCAGTCACTGCCTTCCCCGACAATTAAACGATTTTTATCCTTTTGACACGCAATATCAACTTCTAGAGATGGCTCTGTGAATGGGAAATAACTTGGCCTGAGTCTCATCTTTATATTTTCAACTTCAAAAAAAGCTTTGCAAAACTCTTCTAAGCACCATTTAAGCTGACCCATATTTGCATCTTGATCTATCACTAAGCCCTCAACCTGATGGAACATTGGTGTGTGTGTTTGGTCAGAGTCAGATCTATATGTTCTACCCGGTGCTATAATTCTTATTGGTGGCTCCTCTCGCATCATTGTCCTGATCTGAACTGGACTCGTGTGGGTTCTGAGTAGCCTCGAATTACCATCTTTTCCCGGTAGATAAAAAGTATCAACCATCTGCCTAGCAGGGTGACTTTCTGGTATATTTAAAGAGTTAAAGTTGTGATGTTCATCTTCAATATCAGGTCCTTCAGCTATGTTAAAACCCATATCTGAAAATATTTCAATTATCTCTTCGGTAACCTGACTAATGGGGTGAATTTTACCGTTTTCAAGATTAGTATTTGTCAGTGGAAGAGTAACATCTATAACGTCTTGGCTTATTTTTTTTGTGATCTCCGCTTGCTGCAAAGCTGATTTACAGATTTCAATTTCGTCAGTGATTTGTCTCTTAAGCGCATTTACTTGCTCGCCAAAATCCTTACGGACCTCAATTGTTTGTGATGAAATATTCTTTAAAAGTGATGTAATAGCACCTTTTTTTCCAAGTGCAGACACTCTTATATTATCAAGTTGATCCAATGACTTGATATCATTGATCTCTTTCAATAGCTTAACTCGGAGATTTGAGATGTCTGGGAATTTACTCATACGCAAGGTACCTATCAATTATTTTATAATAGAAATATTACGACATTTAGATAAATGAATGGTAAATAGAAACTACTTAAGTTCTGCCTGAACCTTGCTCAGTATCTCCATAAATGCTTGCGGTTCATTAACAGCAAGATCAGCTAACACCTTTCTATCGATGCTAATTCCGGCCTTGTTTAAACCATGCATAAAAGTTGAATAGCGCATACCATGTTCTCTGACCATTGCATTTATGCGCTGGATCCACAAACTTCTAAAGTCTCTTTTTCTAACTTTTCTATCTCTATAGGCATATTGTGCTGCTTTTTCTACAGCTTGCTTTGCTACACGGATTGTATTCTTTCTTCTACCATAATACCCTTTTGCTTTTGACAAAACTTTTGCATGTCGAGCATGTGATGTTACGCCTCTTTTAACTCTCGCCATCTATTCTATCCTAATTATATGGTAAAAACTGCTTAACAATCTTTTGATCGGCTTCGGCTAATACCGACATTCCTCGGGCATTTCGAATAAATTTATTAGTTCTTTTAATCATGCCATGACGTTTCCCTGCTTGGGCACACATTATCTTGCCACTTTTTGTGACCTTAAATCTTTTCTTTGCACCAGATTTTGTTTTTAACTTTGGCATTTTTTTTCAGGTTTTTTTAGAATTAATAAACTATGAGACTTTATAGGCTAGGTAAGAATTATTTACAACAGAAAAATAAAAAATATTTGATTAAAAATATTTATTTTGGCGCCAGCACCATGATGATTTGCCGTCCTTCAAACTTTGGCTCAAGCTCAACTTTTGCAAACTCATCTGTATCATTTTTTATGCGATCAAAAAGTTTCACACCAAGCTCCGAATGAGACATCTCTCTCCCGCGAAACATAAGAGATATCTTAACCTTATCTCCGAATTCTATAAATTTTTTCATATTTTTTAACTTTACTTCATAGTCATGTGTGTCGATGTTCGGACGCATCTTGATCTCTTTAACACCGATTACCTTCTGCTTCTTTTTGGCTTCAGCAGCTTTCTTTTGGGCTTGATACTTAAACTTACCATAATCCATAATTTTACATACTGGTAAGTCTGTATTTGGAGAAATTTCTACAAGGTCTAGTGAAAATTTTTCAGCCTCTTGTAAACCAATATCTAGAGTTACTTCACCATAATTTTCGCTGTTTGGTCCTATAAGTCTTATATTTCCTGCGTCTATCAAGTTATTTATTTTATGCGCAGGCTCAGTTTTTTTTCTTGCGAAATCTTCTGTTCTTCTGGCTATTGTTAATCTCCAATTTTAGTTTTACTAAGAATTATAAATATATATAAAAATTTGGACAAATCAAATATTTATTGCGAACTAATCACCTGTTAAGCTCCTCCTTTAAAATATCCTTTAAACCCAGTTTATAATTCGGATATTTTAATTCGAGACCCAACTTTTCTTTTATTTTCTGATTTATGATGTACTTTGTCTCTGAGTAGAAACTTCTTGCCATTTCAGATAAGATTGCTTCACTAAAAATAACAGGCTCTGGTGGATCAGTGTTCAATAACCTTGCCGCAAACTCAACAACGTCTTGTGGGGGAGCAGGCATATCGTCCGAAATATTAAATATATCTGATTTAATATCTGAAACTGATAGCATGTAAATAATTCGAGCGATATCGGCAACATGTATTCTATTAAAAACATGCCCTTCTTTGATAATTCTCTTTGCTGTACCATTAATCAAATTTCTAATTTGATTTCTACCTGTGCCATAGATACCAGATAGCCGAAGTATATTAAGCGTGACGCCAAATTTATCACACAAATCAGTCCATTGGCTTTCTGCAAGTATTCGACTCTTCGCACGATCCGACTGAGGATTTATCTTATATTTTTCATCTACAGTTGAACCATTTGCGTCACCATACACAGCAGTTGTTGACAGATAAATGACTCTTTTAACTGAAGTTTTTAATGCGTTGGCTATATCTTCATAATTTGACTTTAGCACGACATCCCCGTTTTTATCAGGAGCAATAGATATCAAGAGAATTTTTGAACTTGCTAATGACTCACTCAGATATACTTTACCTTTATTAGGATTATACTCTATTAACTCAATATTTGGATTTACTTTTTTATTTCTGTCACGGGTTGTCCCTGAAGTAATCCATTTCTGATCATTAAAATATTCACACGTCTGCAACCCTGTGAAACCAACACCAAAGCAAAATAATTTATTCAATATCTAACCCCATTCACTCACAACTAGAGGATCGTTTTCTTCTAAGATATATATCTTACGTAATTTTTGAAATTCTTTTTTTGAGATAATTTTTTTTAATGCCCATATTGCACTTGCCCGTATAATTGATGACTCATGTCTGAGGAATTTTTTAACCTTTATTGATATCTGCTGTGATCCAGAGTTTCCAGCTGCAATAAGTACATTTCTGAGAAATCGATCCTTGCCAATTCTCTTTATTGGCGAGGTTTTGAAGAATTTATTAAATGCATCATAATCAAAGTCTAGAAAAAAGGAAATATCTGGCATGTTCAAGATCTTTTTTGCCTTTAACTGAATATCCCTTGTCTGGGATGCAAACTTGTTCCATGGACACACGGCTAGGCAATCATCGCAACCATATATACGATTGCCAATTAACTCCCTAAATTCCTCTGGAATATGCCCTTTATGTTCTATCGTTAGATATGATATGCACCGTCTAGAGTCAAGTTTGTAAGGTGAAACAATGGCATTAGTTGGACATATATCTATACAGGAAGAACAGCTCCCACAATGATCTAATTCCGGAGACGAAGCTTCAAGCTTGATCGGTAATAGGATAACTCCCAAAAAAAACCAAGATCCCAATTTGCGACTGACAAGATTTGAATGTTTTCCTTGCCATCCTATACCTGCTATTTGCGCAATTGGCTTTTCCATAATTGGAGCGGTATCAACAAAAAGTTTTGATTCAATTCCATACTCATTCAGGAGCCATATACTCAACTTTTTCAGGCTTTTTTTCATTAATTCATGATAGTCATCAGCTCTAGCATATACAGAGATATTTGCTTTAAGGGTCTCTTTAATATTGTGCAGTGGATTATCTTGAGGGCCATAATTTTTGGATACCGCAATGACCGACTTCGCATCTTGCCATATATTACTTGGATGTGATCTCCTTTCTTTGTTTTTTTCTAACCAGATCATATCTCCATGGTAGCCATTTTTTAGATATTCCTCTAAACTGTCTTTTTGATCGGGTATATCAGTAATGTCGGTAAAGCCAATGTCATCAAAGCCAAGCATCTCTATTTTGGTTTGTAAGACTTCTTTCGTTATTGCTTTCATGTTATTAAAAATCAGGATTTGAGTAGTGATTGGGTGGGTGAAATCCGGCTAAACGATCTTCTAATATAGAAGAAAATGATGGTCGAGATTTTATTCTTGCGTACCAGTTTTTAATTTCTGACCATTTATCCCAATCAATTTTGTTTAAATAATCGAGACATGATATATGTGTTGCCGCCGCTATATCAGCCTGTGAAATTGCATCCCCAGCAATCCAGCGCCTAGAACTAATTAGATGAGAGAGGTATTCGAAATGATATATCGAATTTTCTTGAGCTATTCTCAGTGACTCCATATTTGGACTTTTATCTTCAGTTCTATTTTTCATATAATACTTATCGATTAATTCCCTCAATATTATTTTACTTACTTCATTATAAAATTTATTGTCATACCAATCAACTAACCTTCTGATCTCAGCTTTACCTCTAAGGTTACCTGAAATAAGTGAGGTACCCTTTTGAAGGTGGCTATATTTTTCTTCAATGTATTCAATTATTGCATAATTATTTATAATTATATCATCTGCCTCATCTATCAAAACAGGAAGAGTACCCGCAGGATTAATAGCAAGAAATTCCTTTCTTTTATTCCAGATTATTTCGTCAATTGTCACAAAACTTATATTATATTCTTCCAGTGTAAATCTTACTCTTCTGGAAAAGGGGCAGAGTTTAAATTGAAATAGTTTAATCATATTATTATTTAAGTTATACTATCTAAAATTTGTAAAAAACATTCTTTAATAATAAGTTACTTTCTTCCTAAAAAAAGGTTTCACTAATATGAGTTGGCTTCCAACATCAAAAAAAGAATTAGAGGACAATCAGTACATTGATGCTGTAGTACTTCCAAGGACTAGTGATATTGGCAATTTTGAAGTTCATAGAGCGCTGCCTTCAAAAGAAAGACAAATGGTTGGCCCATTTATTTTCTGGGATCAAATGGGTCCCGGAGAATTCCTCTCCGGGTCGGGTTTAGATGTGAGACCGCACCCGCATATTGGGTTATCTACAATTACTTATCTCTTCAAGGGTACGATGGATCATAAGGACTCTCTTGGTAATGATGTAAGAATTGCACCTGGAGACATAAACCTCATGTCAGCAGGTGGAGGAATTGTCCACTCGGAGAGAACGGGTGAGGATGTACGTAAATTGCCATCAGAATTATTTGGAATACAGAGCTGGATTGCGCAACCAAAAAAATATGAGGAGTCTAAGCCGTCATTTCAAAACATATCTTCAAATGATATTACTAAGATTGATAGTGGAGGTGTCCATGGAAAAGTTCTATTTGGCGAACTAGATGGATTAAAGTCATCAATCGACTCACAATGGGCTACACTCTATCTTGACGTTACAATTGAGGAAAAAAACAAATTTAATATCCCACCAACCTTCATCGAAAGAGCTATTTACATCATCTCAGGAAGTGCGTATTTTCATGAAACAAAAATACCATTAAACACATTAATCGTACTGAAGCCGTCGGTAAGTATTACTCTTCAGGCAACCAGACGTACACGATTACTTGTTCTTGGTGGTGAGCCAATGGATGGACCAAGATATATTTACTGGAACTTTGTTTCATCAAGAAAAGATAAAATTGAAGATGCAAAAAATAAATGGCTCCAAGGTAAATTCCCTCTGATTATAAACGACAAAGAAGAATTTATTCCACTTCCTTGAGTAAATTTACTTTAATAAAGCAATCAATACACTATAATCTCTTACATGGTTGAGTATTTACTAATTCTCTCACTAGTACAGGGAATAACAGAGTTTCTGCCCATAAGTTCATCAGCTCATTTAATGATACTAAATTTGTTTAGTGAAGCTAGTGACCAATCTGTCTCGGTAGATTTAAGCTTACATATTGGCTCACTTTTAGCTTTGATAGTTTATTTTTTACAAAACCCACTTAAATCAAAAAAAATAGCGAATTTCAATTCAGATTTTTTGTCAACTAAGGAGGCTATTTATCTAATTTTATTCAGTGCATTGCCAACGATGGCATTTGCATATATTTTTCTGAATTATAATACAATTTATATTATTAGAGAGAATATCCACGTAATAGTGTGGTGTAACTTAATATTTGCAATACTTCTATTTTTTGGTGACTACTTCGGCAAAAAATCAAATAAAAGGCTTACAAAAAGAAACTTGGTTTTTTTGTCAGTATTTCAATCAATCTCGTTAATTCCTGGTGTTAGCAGGTCTGGTATTTGCATAACTGTCTCGAGATTTTTAGGCTTTGGCAGAACGGAGTCGTCTATCATTTCGACAATTATGTCTTTTCCAATATTATTTGCAAGCCTTATTTTTATCGCAACAACAATTTATCAAAAACAGGATATATTTCTTACGAATACAATATTTTTGGCCATAACTCTCTCATTCATAACATCTTACTTATCGATAAAAATAATAATTGAATTTATTGACCGAATAAAATTATATCCATTCGTAATTTACAGAGTCTGCCTTAGCTTGATAATTTTATATGTTATCAGCTGAATACTTAACTTGAAAAACGCCCCAAATACTCAGGGATTATATTTTTTGCCGAACATGCCTCAATATCATAATCTTCGAGCTTACCGATATCTTCATTTTTAGTTTGTAACAGGATATTATCGGTTTTTAGCGACTCGAGTTGATCAAATGTGATTGGTCTCTTTGGTAAAACTTGCATTGGCGTTATGAATATTTTTGATAGCGAAAATGGTATTGGGATTAAGATTCTTTTCTTGCTGATGGTAGCCAAAATTAATTCAATCACTTCCCTAAGTGAATAAATTTCTTTACCACCAATTTCATAAATATTTTTCCTATTCTTATCTTTTATGTGCGAAACTATTAGCCTCACTAAATCTAGCACATAAACTGGCTGGAATTTTGTATCTCCATTCCCAATTAACGGAAAAATTGGAGACAGGGACAGGATCCTCGCAAATTGATTAAAAAAATTATCATCATAACCAAAAACAACAGAAGGTCTGATTATTGTATAATTTGAGCTTTCGCGCTGAATGGATGCCTCACCCATTGCCTTACTTCTTTGATATTTTGAACTTGAATTAATATCGACACCTAAAGATGACATATGTATGAATCTTCGCACATTATAGTCAACGCAAATCTTCGCAATAATCCCAGGTAACTCACCGTGGATATACTGAAATTTTTGCCTTTTCCTCTCTTCCAAAATACCAACTAAATTTACTACATAGTCGGATCCTTGGATAAATTTATTTATTGAACGCTCATCATTCACATTAACTCTAGAAACCTCTATCTGTCCTGCAACACCAGAAACATAGAGATGATTTGCGGTTGCCGGATTTCTGGTCCCAATTTTTATTCTATAGCCATCTTTCGCAAGTTCTCGAACCAAATTGCGGCCAATGAAGCCATTCCCGCCCAAAATGGAAACAATTTTACTCTTATTTGATGGTATATTTATTTTTCTATCCTCGGTCGAAGTTATAATAGAATAATATAATTTAATTAATTGAGAATATAATATATATTCAATATAAAAAAAATAGAAATTACGAGAAAAGGATAAGAATTGGATAGGGATAAATCAAAAATTCATCTTTACAATGACGATCTACCCAGTGATTTGCAATTAAGCAATCAGGTCGCAATAGATACTGAAACTTTAGGTCTTAATCCAGCAAGAGACAGGCTTTGCTTGATCCAAATTAATGACGGAAGTGATAGCACGCATTTAATCAGGGTTACTTCACCTATAAATCCTGCTCCAAACCTCATAAAAATGCTTCAGAGTGAAAAAATACAAAAGTTATTTCACTTTGCCCGTTTTGATGTAGCTGTGATTACAAAATCTTATGGCATATCTATTAACAATATTTACTGCACAAAAATTGCATCTAAGATAGCCAGAACATATACAGACAAGCACAGCTTAAAGTCACTTTGTGAAGAGCTACTCAACATCTCACTTTCAAAGGAAGAACAGAGCTCTGATTGGGGTACTGAGAATCTGACGGAAAGTCAAAAAAAATATGCAGCAAATGATGTGATATATTTACATAAAATCAAAGAATGCCTCGACTCAATGCTTGAAAGAGAAAATCGTATTGATCTCGCTAAATCATGCTTTGAATTTATAAATACACAAGCAGAATTAGATCTAAGAGGCTGGGGTAATCAAAATATTTTCGATCACTAAACGATGACAAATACTTCCGAGAACACTCAAATAAAAACAAAAAATGATGAAATTGACCGAGCAAATTCTCATACAAGAAATTTAAAGTTAATAAATAACCTCATACTATTACTTATTATTTTGGGGGTTGGGACGCTAGTTTACTTCATAAATTTTGAAGGTCAGAAGATTACAGAAATAGAAAATGTAACGCCCATTCCTGTCGAAAAAGACACCTCCATGGCTGAAAATACTGTCGAGATAAAGAACTCAATTATTTCAGGTATTGATGGGCAGAACCAATATTATGAAATAAGCACAGAAAGAACATGGAATTCAATAGATAATAAAGACATCGTTGAAATGTCTGGTATAAAGACGAAGTTATTACTAAAAAATGATCTCGAAATTAACATAATTGGTAATAGTGCGCGATTTAATCATAAAACACAGCATCTGCAATTAGAGAGTGATATCGTAATATCATCCAACAAGAATGTTGGGGTTTTAATTGAAAGTATTAAAATTGATCTGCAAAAAAAAATAATTTCCAGCCCGCGTCCAGTTAAGATTGCATATGAAGATATTTGTATTGAAGGGAAGAATTTTGAAATAAATAATAATGGAGATAAGATAAAATTTACAGATGGTGTTAACTTAATTATTGGGGAGAATACTCTATGCATAACGTCCTAAGACAGTTATTCTTGATAATAATTTTTGCCTGCTCTGTATCAACACAAAGCATTTCATCTGAGAAAATCAAATCATTCTTTAGTAATTCAGCATTAAATATAGAAAGTTCAAGTTTAGAAATTATTGATAGTGAAAAAAACGCAATATTTAAGGGTCAAGTAAGGATCGTAAACGAAGATGCATTGCTTGCGACAGATAATCTAATATTACACTATTCGTTTGATGATATTACTGGCGATATTCAGGTTGAAAAAATAACCTGCGAAGGAAATGTGCTAATCGAATACGAGAATCAGGTAATAACAAGTCTTAATGCAGTTTATGATGCTAGGGCAAATCAATTGGTATTTAGTGATGATGTAATCATTAGTCGTGATGAGGGTAATGCAATAAAAGCTGATAAAGTCTCCGTTGATTTGAATACTATGAGAATAAAAATGGACTCAAAAAGCCGAGTCAAGGCATTCATTACCCCAAATAATTAGCGTAAGAATGACGCAACGGAGGATGTCTTGAACGAATTAAAAGGTATTATGTAATAACAGAAGATAACATGCAAGATCTACTCACAATCGAAAATATTGCAAAGGATTATAACGGTATAAATGTTATAAATGATATTTCTATTTCAGTAAAACCAGGAGAAATTATTGGTCTCCTTGGCCCAAACGGGGCAGGTAAAACAACACTTTTTTATATTATTATGGGCCTTATAAAACCACGAAAAGGCACAATTAAAATAAATAATAATGATATTACAAAACTTGCTATGTATAGCCGAGCCCGGCTTGGTATTAGTTACCTACCACAGGAACCCTCTATTTTTCGGGGTATGAATGTTCGAGATAATATAAACTCTATTTTGGAGATAACAGAGAAAAATAAAAAGTTGAGAAAAATTAAATTAGAGAAACTACTCGAAATATTCGGACTTGAAAAAATACAAAAAAATTCAGCGCGTCTGCTTTCGGGGGGTGAAAGAAGAAGGGTAGAAATTGCCAGATCTATTGCCGGTCAACCCAAATACATACTTATGGATGAGCCATTTTCTGGAGTCGATCCTCTAGCAATTGAAGAAATAAAAAATATTATAAAGTCCCTGAGTGCTAGTAATATTGGAGTTTTAATCACGGACCATAATGTTAGAGAAACGCTTAGTCTTATTGATAGAGCCTACATTATATATGAAGGAAATATTTTGGTTGGTGGTACCTCTGATGAAATACTCAGTAGTGAAGAGGCTAAAAGAGTTTATTTAGGTAGTGAATTTAACATATAGTTTTTGAAAATGGGTCTTGGTCTAACAAATATTGCAACAATAAATCAGGCACAAACGCTATCACCGCAAGTGCAGTTAACGATAAAATTATTAAGTCTCAACAATGTCGAACTCGAGAGCTATTTAGAAAAAAAAATAGAGGATAATCCTCTCTTGATTGAAAAGCAGAACACAAAAGAACGCGAGCTTAGAATTCAAAAATTTACGGATAAGTATTCCCGAAATTCTTCAAATTTAGATCTATTAAATAATATAAGCTATGCAAAATCCCTGAGAGAACACCTTTTGGACCAATTGCTCATCTCAAGGATGAATAATAAAGAAAAAATTATCGCAACTTACCTTATAAATATTTTAGATGAAGCTGGCTACTTGACTGAAAACGATGAAATAATTTGTACAAAGCTTGGAATTGATGCTGAGGTATACGAAAAGATTTTGATAAGTTTACAAAATTTCGAGCCGACTGGAGTATTTGCAAGGACCCTCAGTGAGTGTATTTATTTGCAACTTCGAGAGAAGAATTTAATTAATGAAGAATTATCAGAACTTCTCGCGAATATTGAACTTATTGCTGATGACAATTATAAAGAATTAACTTCCCGCCTAAATATTTGTAAGGAAGATTTGTTTAAGTTAATAAATGTAATAAGAAAATGTAATCCTAAGCCGGGCTTAAATTACTCACGTGATACTCTTGAAATTATTGCCCCCGATATTATCATCGAAAAGAACTCAAGTGGTGTGTATGCGATAAGGCTCATACAAAATTACTTTTCAAACATTACTGTCGACCAAACATACAGCGATATAATACTAGAATCAAAAAAGAAAAAAGATGAATTCATAACAAACCATTATCGAGATGCAAAAATGTTGATCAGTAGCATAGCACAAAGACAGAGAACTCTGTTAAAAATTGCTTATGAAGTAATGTTACAGCAAAGAGGTTTTCTTGAGAATGGAATAAATCATATGCGGCCGTTAAATTTAGATAAAATTTCAAAAATGACAAATCTACATATTTCCACGGTGAGTAGATCTATTCAAAATAAATTTATTGAAACACCAAGGGGAACATTTGAGATGAAGTATTTCTTTGATAAAGGCACTTACGGAGAAGAACAAGATATGCAAATTTCATCAAAGACAATAGAAAATAGAATTAAAGAACTCATAAAAAATGAGACTCCGTCAAATATTTTATCTGATGACAAAATTGTAAACCTATTAAAAAAATATGATATAAATATTGCAAGAAGAACAGTTGCAAAATATCGTACAAAATTGAATATTTTACCCTCATCTAAAAGAAAGAACCGTTATCTATAAGATTTTTTTTTAAAAGGATAAGACAATGACAATGACAATAGATATGCACACCCATGTAGCACCTAGACAAGCTGTAAAAATTGCAGAAAGTGGAGGAACATGGCATGGTGTAGAATTTTATCGCGATAAAAATGATAAGCTGACAACATCCTATGGCAATCTAAAGATGTCCCTACCATGGCCAAAAAAAATGGAAACGCCAGATGAAAGACTCAACTCCATGGACGCTCGTAAAATTGATATGCATATATTGAGCATTAGCCCTCTAATGCATTGGCACGGTCTTGATAATACAAATGCGGTAGCATACGCAAAAGATGTTAATGATGACATATCAGACTATGCAAGCATCAATGGGAACAGATTTAAATCATTCTGTTTTTTACCGCTACAAGATCCTAAAGCATCGGTAATTGAACTTGAAAGATGTATAAATTCAAAAAAGATGCTGGGTGCTATGGTTGCTACAAATGTAAATGGAATGGATTGGGATGATAATGAGTTATATCCAGTTTTAGAAGCTGCCAATGATTTAAAATGTATAATTTTTTTTCACCCCACGCGGGGTCGAGCAGACTCATGGTTAAAGAATTACCATTTAAGAAATCTTATCGGTAATCCATTGGAAACAACGGCAGCTATGGGATCTATTATTTTTGGGGGGATTTTAGATAAACTTCCTGACCTCAACCTATGTTTTGCTCATGCTGGGGGATTTATTCGCCAAGGCATAGGTAGATTTGATCATGGGTACAGAGTTAGGGAAGAAGCAAAAGAAAATATTTCTAATTTACCGTCTTCTTATCTAAAAAATTTTTATTATGACACCATAACACACTCAGAAAGCGGTCTCAGAAATCTAATTGATACTGTTGGTATAGATAAAATATTTTTAGGAAGTGACTACCCGGCTGATATGGGTGAACCTTATCCAGTTGACTTTGTAAGTAATTGTCAGTCTTTATCAAAGGAAGAAAAAAATAAAATCTTCAGTGAAAACATATCAAGATTCATAAAATAGGAAATTTATAATGAAAAGAAAAGAAAAGAATGAAAAAAACAGCAAGCTTGCTGAGACATTCGCCGAAAGAAGGAGTCATGTATATCCTGCGCATGAATGGTTAGCTGAAAAATTTCCAGAATATGTTCAAATTATGCTTGATTTAGATTTTGAAATAAGACAAAAAACAAAAATTTACGATGAGAAGATGCATGAGCTTTTCCATATAATCGCACTTGCAGTTAAAGGCTCCAATCCTCATAATCAACCACATCTTAAAGCGCACATAAAGAAAGGTTTGAAATTGGGTTTGAAACCTGAAGAGATTGCCGAAGCATTAATGGTTTGTGTGAATCCTGGAGGCGCAATGGTCCTAACTTACAGTGTCACATGTATGCTTGAAGCACTTGAAGAACTGGAGGAAGAAGGTTGGCAAGGATAAAATAGGAAACTAAATGTTAGCCAAAGGCACCGGTTGACCTGTTTCTGATGCTTCTGCCATAGCAAGAGTTACAGCCAGAGTTTGCCGAGCCTCTTTTGCTGTTGTGAGATGGCATTTCGCTCCTGTTGATTGTGAGTCAAGCCATTCTTTTGTTTCATCTGCTATACGACCGAACATAATTCCATCTGCCCACTCACCAGAGGATCTACTACCCAAAAATGCTAAGTTTAATTTTTGATCTGGAGCATAAGCATTGCTGTATCCATGTTCAGAATACATAATTTGATCTCGGTGGTCGTCATCTATTAGTATAACACCATCCCGACCCATTACTTCAAGCCGAACACTTTGTCCTGTTGTTGGGAAGCCTCCCGGTAAGGCATAGCATATATCAAATGAGAAAACGGCCCCGGTTGAATATTTTACCATTGTTAGACTAATATCATCGACATCAAATCCTTGGTCTCTGAAGATAGTTCCATGACCCATTGCCTGAACTTCCACTGGAGAAACATCGGGACCAAGACACCACCCAATATAATCAACGTTATAGGTAATAATGTCCAATATTGGTGTTGCCTCTGGACATCTTTTAAGAATTTCAAGCATATTTGTTCTCGTGTTATAAACACGTGTCATACCGCCTAATATTGGACCAAGTTTTCCTTTCGAAATTTCATCATGTGCCACAAAATATTTTTGAAGAAATCGCTGGGAATAACCAATCCTCAGATCAACACCTTTTTCTTGAGCTAATTTTGATAACCGGTCACCATCGTCTATTGTCAGGGCGAGTGGCTTTTCAACTAATACCGACTTGCCTGCCATAATTGCAGCTTCAACTGAGTCCCTGTGTTGATCTTCGGGCGTTGATACAATAACTACATCAACTCTTGGGTCATTAATTAATTCAAAATTATCCGTTGAATATCCATTTGCCTTTGATGCTTCTGCTAATTTTCTTGCTTGATCTTCATTGATGTCGCCAACAACAAGATAGCTAACGGCAGGATGAAGAGATGCTAATCTTGCTCTGTGCGAGCCCATTCTTCCGGAACCCACTACAGCAACGCCTAATTGGCGCTTTTTGAACTCATTACCTGAGAGGATCATGCAACTTCTTTCTTTGGAATCCCACCCCTCTCAACATAAGAGTATCTCTCCATTAAGTCTGGCGCTAAAGCTCTTCTGAATTCTTTTGGGAATGAAATCCACATTCTGAGTAGATGCCTTTTTAGCTTTGGATCCTCATGATCTATAAAGTCCTCTCTGGCATGCAATATCTGATGATTATTGATAAATTGTATATCACCCTCATTAAAATCCATAGAAAGACGAAGTGACTCACGTTCACCTATTTCTTGAACAACATCAAGTGCCTCTCTCTGCAAATCTGTCAGCGCGAGGTGTTGACCATGACGTGTAACTGACTCAAAAAATGCTCTTGATGTAAGACGTGATGTCAATTTTCCTGCAAAATGACTGTACATTGGGCAAGTATACCATGGTTGTTCACCTTCAGGATTTTCACCTCTCCAATCAAGATTAAAAGGACTATGCAATATATCTAGAAGGTCAGGTCTCTCTTCCCTAATAACATTATGAATTGTTAGCGCTGACACTAGGAAGCTTGCGCCTCCTTTCTTTGCTTTTCTTTGACAAAATAAGCCCACAACATCAACAGGTAACTGATCTGAATGAAAATCCATTTTCAATGTAGTTTGATAGAGTCTTGTGGTAGGATCAGACATCTTTTTCCCCTCATCAGTCACATGTCCAAGCAGATGTCCTCTTGTATTTTGCGATACAGGCCTGCCTAAATGCAAACCAATGCCCCAATAAATTAATTCGCACTCTTGATCTGTGTACCTATCACGATCAATGCCTCTTAACAGAACAAATCCCAGTTGATTTTCCAAAACATCATATAAAGAGGTAAGCTTTTTTGAGAGCGTTGGAAGACTAAAGTCTTCTTTGTTAAATGGTATACTTAAATTTCGTTCTTTTACCGATTGAAGCGCACTATGTATTTCTTCAAGTTCCACTTCATCTAAATGTATCAACCATTCATTTGAATTTTGAATATCTGGACCAAACCATGCAGCCCGCTCTTTAATTAAACCATCATATACCATCTTAATCGCTTCCTTTTTGTCTAAACTTCGAAATAAAATACGAACAAGCAATGACAATCATAGCACACGCGATTGATGCTTGTAAAATATTATCCTTTGATACGAATGGGAATAAACCTTGAGTTCCAATATCTGTAAAAAGTAAATGTCCAGCAATCCATCCTAACAGAGCCCCACCAAACCATATTAAAATTGGTAACTTCGAAAATACTCTTAGTAGAAATGCACTGCCGATGAATAACAAAGGAATGGAGAATAATATTCCAAAAATGATTAAAATCACGGATCCATGGGCTGCAGCAGCAACGGCAAGTACATTATCCAAACTCATTGCTGCATCTGCAATTGCGATTGTGAGGATAACCTTCCATAACGTCTTAGCTTCGCCATGCTTTGGCTGAACACTCTCTTTTTCTGGCAATATCAGTTTTATTGCAATCCATAGTAATAAGATACCACCAATTGTTCGTATGTAGGGCATATCAAGAATTAGAGTGATTATACTTGCAAAAAATATTCTTAAAATAATTGCAGTAGCAACTCCAAAAATCATTCCAATCTTCTTCTGATGTTCAGGTAACCCTCGGCATGCAAGAGCAATAACGATAGCATTATCGCCGCTCAATATTAAATCGATCCACATAATCTGAAGAATTGGAATTAAATCAATATTTGATAGTATATTCTGTATCATGTAATTATGAGATATACCTTCGCATTATACAAAATCATTTCTTGGCAAGGATACAGGCTCACCAAGCTTGACAGACATGTCTGCAGCTTGAGATACTTGCATAACTAACTTTGCCTCCTCACCAGAGATCATAACGGGATGATCAAAAACTATTGCACTTAAAAAGTGATTAATCTCCTCGTGCATAGATCCTGCAAAAACGTGATCTATCTGCTCACCAGGCATGGATGACATTGGATATTGTATTCCGTCCTTGATCGTGCTCAACTGTATATCTTTGTGAGAGTCATCAATTGTTAGCGTCCCCTCAGTTCCAACAATCTCAATAAATGCCTGCACGTAATTTGGAGTGTGCGGTGGTAGTATCCAACCAATCCCAACAGTTATGGTTGTACCATCATCCATTGTTATCATGCACCACTGATGATCGGGGTTGTTACTATTCTTCGAAAATAGTTTCCCTGATGTTTGAGAGTAAACCCTTACAGGTTTTCTCGGCTGCATTGCCCAAAGTATGTAATCAAAATCATGAACGCCAGCAATAGATGCTGGCGAGAGATCTGATCTACCGGTTATCTTCATCCCTAATTCTCGTGTAGAATGACGTGATATTAAACAAGTTACAGGATCCCCAATCAAACCACCTTTCAGCGCTTTGTTCATGTATGCATATCTGGGATCAAATCTTCTCGAATATCCAATCGTTAATTTTAAATTATTTTTTTTTGCCAATTGTAGTGCCTCATCTGCTTCTTTTATGGTTGGGGCAAGTGGTTTTTCAACAAATACGTGCTTTCCTTTCTCAAGACACTCCATTACTAAAGGAAATCGCTTTGTCTCAGGGGTCATTGATATTACAATTGCATCAACGTTATCATCATCAACGAGATCTTTCCAGTTATCAGTAATTATGTCAGGTTCAAGTTCAGCTCTGAGCTCTTGCTGCCTTTTCTCATCAATTTCTGCAATATATAATTTATCAACAATCGGATTCTTTTTCACGGCAGTTGCTCGAATCCCACCAACCCATCCAACACCAACAACACCCACGTTTATTTGATTGATTTTCGCCATGAAATATACTTAACAACAAATATTTAGCAACATCAAGCCTAAAGATATATTCCCTAATGGTATTGACAGATCATCTATTATTAGTAACCTATAACTCTTGATGAATGATGTATAGCGAGGGAGCCAAAAAATGGATATAGCCAGACAATATGCTAAGTATGCTACAAATTTAGATTATAATGACCTGCCTGAAGAGGTAATATTGCATGTTAAAAAAGCAATATTAGATATTATGGGTAATGATATTGGCGGATATGAATGGATGGAGTCAGGTCCATCAATTGTAGATGGTATAAGGGTAATTAATAGAGGTAATGGCGGCGCAACCGTCTTAGCAACAGGTGAGAGTATGGCACCTGAATGGGCCTCATTTGCAAATGCATCGATGGCCCATAGTCTTGATTATGATAACCATCACGCTAAAGGAGTTATTCACGCTGGTGGTTCGGTTGTGAATTGTGCTCTTGCCGCTGCTGAAGAAAATAATTCCGGTGGGAAAGAGCTCATTGTATCAGTAGTAGTAGGTTACGAAATAGCTTGCCGGCTTGCGATGGCATTGGGGCCTCATTCTTCACATGAAATGGGATTTCATCCAACAGGTACGTGTGCAACATTTTCAGGTTCTGCCATAATCGGGCGAAATAGAAAAATGTCTGAGGATGAAATCGTAAATGCGATGGGCCTGAATGGCTCCCAAGCTGCAGGCTCCATGCAGTACGTCGTAAACGGAGCATGGAATAAGCGTACGCATCCGGGCATAAATACTCACAGCAGTTTCATTGCAGCCACATTGGCGCAATCTGGCTTTATTGGAGCCGCTGAAGTTTTTGAAGGTAAGCAAGGTTTCTTGCAAGGGTATGCCCTGAGACCCCTGCCTGAGAATGCAACAAAAACACTTGGCAAGAGTTACGAAACTCTTGAAAATGCGATAAAGCCATTTCCTTTATGTCGATATAATCATCAAACACTTGACTTGGTGATTGATTATCAAAAAGAAAATAACATAGATACAAAAAAAATATCCTCAATCACTATTGATATGCCAAAATATGGCGTACAACTATGTGGTTCCCCTATTGAGCAAAAAAGGAACCCGCAATCTCCTGTAGACGCACAATTTTCTGGGTGTTTCGCAGTTGCACTAGCGCTAACAGAGCAAAGAGCGGATATGACAACCTTTACTGGAGCCTTGGATAAAGGGTTATCGGATGAATTTAAAAGACTTATGTCAATAACAAACATAGAGCAAGCTGATGACCTTGATGCCATTCATCCAGAGTTCTGGCCAGGGAGGGTTAAAATGATAATTGATGGTGATGAGGTAGAGCTTTATGGCAAACACATGCGCGGAGAAAGAGAGAGGCCAATGACCATCGAAGAAGTACAGGATAAATTTAGAGATCTCAGCCCAAAGCATGATGAAAAAAATAGGAAAGAAGTTTTCGACGTAATAAATAATCTAGAAAATGCGTCGATTGATGATCTTCTGGTACCACTTAGAAAATCTAGTTAATTATTTAATTTAGGAGAATAAAATCGATGTTTAAAATTGCAAAAATTGAAGCATGTGCTGTAGCTATTCCGCTAAAAATGCCAATAAAAATGTCAGGTATTTTAATCGAAACTTGTGATAACCTCATAGTTAAAGTAACAGATACTGAAGGAAATGTTGGCTGGGGGGAAGCTTCATCAGCGCCAACAATGACAGGGGAAACAGTTGAAGGACTAGTAGCTGCAACAAACTTCATGGCGCAGAGGCTGGAAGGTACTGAGATACAAGACCAAAATCAACTCGTTGCAGCTATTGAGCCATTAATGGTTGCAAATCACAGCGCTAAATCTGCTATTGATGGAGCACTTTACGATCTTATTGGAAAGCATACTAATAAACCGATGTATGAGCTTCTTGGAGGTAAAAAAAGGGATCAAGCTCCAATGTTTTGGATGATCGCGGGGAGTAAGGATGAAATGGAACTAGCGCAGGCAAGGATAGATGAAGGATACATAGCCTTTAAAGTTAAGGTTGGTCCAAATCCTCCTGAATACGACCTTGAGCGCTCGGAAAAATCAAGAAAAATTTGCGGAGACAATGTTCATGTCTCAGCCGATGCAAACCAGGGATACAGCCCAGAGAATGCATTCACATTTGCTAAAGGCGCTGGTAATGCAGGTTTAGATTTTTTTGAACAACCAGTCCACGGACACGATATTAAGTCAATGAGCAAATGCGCAGAATTATGTGATGTTCCAATTGGAGCAGACGAGGGCATTCATTCCATCGAAGACATACAAAAACATTATGATGCAGGTGCAGCCATGGGTGGAAGTCTCAAGCTTATAAAGCTCGGCAGCGCTCAGGGAGTTATGGAAGGTGCAAAATTGATGCAGTCATTATCAATGTCAGTTAATTTGGCTGGTAAGACAGCCGATACCAGTATAGCAAGTGCTGCAATATCTCATTTAGCTGTTTCACTACCAACCCTTGAATGGGACGCAAGTGTAACAAATCAATATCTAACAGATGATATTGTTAAGAACCCGATACCAGTCGTTAACGGTCACATAATAACTCCAGACGGACCAGGTCTTGGTATCGAAGTAGATGAGAGTAAAATCGATCAATACCGTAGAGCAGTCTAAAGTAGTGATATGGTCAATCTTGGAATAATTGGGCTTGGGAATTGGGGTAATAAGCTTGCTAACTCATTACAAAAAATTCCAGAAGCAAATTTAATTTCATGCTTTGCTAGAACTCAGAAAAAGAGGGAGGACTTCGCAAATAAACATAACTGTATCGCAAAAGATAGTCTCGACAAGCTTCTTGATGATAAAGATTTAGATGGAGTAATAATATCCACACCACACTCAACACATAAAGATTTAATTCTCGAAATTGCAAACTCGAAAAAGCATATAATGGTTGAAAAACCAATGACATTAAATAGCGATGACGCAAAAGTTTGTATTGACTGCGCTGAAAAAAATAATGTCTACATTCAAGTTGCTCATTATAGGCGCCTTTTACCAGCTACCAGGCTTCTAAAAAAATATATTTTAGATGATAGACTAGGCAAAATTCATCATTTTGAGTCAAATTTTAGCCGACCTTTCGGGCCAGACCCAAATAGACCATGGAGAGATTCAGAAGATGAGGCTCCAGCTGGTGCATTTACTGCTTTAGGCGTACACATGATTGATAACCTATTTTATCTTGGGGGAAATTTTGAGAAATTATGTGCTCTCAGCAGCGTCCTAGATAATGATACCCCTCTGGATGACATAACAACGGTAATGATTAAATATGAAAGCGGGGCTCATGCAGTAATCAATACGTCTCTCAGGCTGCCATTTATAGCATCAATTTCAGCACATGGCGACAAAGGTTCCGCTTGGAGTCTTGCAGATGGCTCAAAGTTCTTATACCAAGGTATTGATGAAGAGACGCAGACAGAAGTTACTCTCAATCAACTAGATGGAGTGATTGAGAATTTAAAAAACTTTTGCAGCTCAATAAAAACCTCAACCGTTCCTGAAACTTCAGGGTACGAGGGACTCAAAGTTGTCCGAGCTTTGGAGGCAATAACTGAGTCTGTCGACGCAAATAACTCTTTCATTGACATAAACCTGAAGAGGTGGTCGTGAAAATAAATAAAATTGGACTAATCGGTATGGGTTTAATGGGGCAAGCATTTATTAAAAATCTTGTCAAGGCACAGATACATGTTCAGGGATTTGATACTGATCAAAAAAGAATGTCTCAACTTAAAGATGTCGGTGGCACGCCATTGGACTCACCACGCCTTGTCGGCAAGGATGTCAATTTTGTATTAACATCACTTCCAAATAGTACAATTGCAAGGGATGTGTTGTTCGGTGAGGGAGGGCTTGCAGATAATAACTATCGCGACTTAATTGTTTGCGATACAACAACATCGAGACCAGAGGATAGCGAGAAGATTGCCGGAGAACTATCAAATTTTGGGATACATTTCTTAGATACAGCTGTAAGTGGAACAAGCGCAATGGCAGAGGTAGGAGATTTGGTTATCATTGCTGGTGGCTCAAAAGAGATATACGACAGGGCAATCCCAATATTAAATACATTTTCCAGAGCATCTTATTATATGGGTCCATCTGGGTCGGGAGCGCGTACAAAACTTGTAATAAATCTTGTTTTAGCGGGAAACCGTCTCTCGCTAGCGGAAGGGCTTGTGCTGGGAGAAAAGTCCGGGTTAAATCTTGATTCATTACTTGCAGTCGTAAAAGATGGCGCATGCTCATCGAAAACAATGAGCGATAAAGGGCCCAAGATGATCGATGGTGATTTTAAGACCCAAAGCCTTGTAACAAATGTACTTAAAGACTCCAGATTAATGCTTGAGCAAGGACAAAAATTTGGCTCTCCTATGTTAATGACAAATATCTGGTCTCAACTCATGCAGGCCTCAGAAGAGGCAGGTTATGGGGAAAAAGATGTTACAAGCTTTATTGAAATCCTTCGAGGTATGGCTGGTCTTAAAAGCAGGATAGATTGAAAAAATTTGTGGTGCCCTGACCTAGATTTGAACTAGGGACACAACGATTTTCAGTCGTTTGCTCTACCAACTGAGCTATCAGGGCACATGATATTCCTATTTATATGAATTTTTTAATTAGAAGTCTAGCTTATCTTTTTTTATTATATCAATAATCTCAGGGTTCTCATTAATCATTTCATCATTCACTTTTTCACCAGGTATATAATATTTTCCGGTGAGCCAATTGCCCAGATCTTTGTTTGCACATTTCTCTGAGCAAAAGGGTTCGAATTTTGCGTTAGATAATTGTTTACACATTGGGCATTTTTCTATTTTCATAACTTGTATCCACATTATTAGATGTAAATTAATTACTATTTCTAATTAACATAAAATTCTCGAGCTTTTGTTTTAGTACCATCAATCATGATGAGATACAAGCTAACCTTTGATGTTGATGGTGGAATAGTTCTATATTTCTCTATTTCCTTGATCTCACTTTTACACATCGGCATAACAAGAATATTGTTTGGTTTTGCATTATTAATTCCATACCTTACCTCTTTTATCAAACATCTTTTTTTTATGAGATATGGAAATTCCATGACCAAATTATTATTAATTAACTTATAGCTAATCCAACTCTCCTCATCATCAAAACTATTATTTTGTGCATTTAAATGAACGAAATAAAAAAATAACATCAATAACATCAAAATAAGTAATCCTGAGTATATCCAATAATAAATGAGTTTATTTTTTTTTAGATTTATTTTGCGCATTAAAGCCAATTCCATTAAGTAAATTTAAAGTCTCATTTAGAGGCAGACCAACTACTGAGGTATATGAGCCAATAAGCTTTACCACAAATCCTCCTGCAAACCCTTGTATGGCATATGCCCCTGCCTTACCCCTCCATTCATCAGTATTGAGATAGAGATGTATTTCACTTTCGGATAATAACTTAAATTTAATTCGTGTCTCAACATTCCTATTATAAAAAATACCTTTTTGATCTCGTACGCATACAGCAGTATAAACTCTGTGGTTACGTCCAGACAATAAATTCAAGTTTTCTCTTGCCTTTTCAATATCTTCAGTTTTTTCAATAATTTTTCTGCCAATTGCAACAACTGTATCTGCAGCTAATATAAAATCATTTTTATATTGCTCATTCTCAGATATAGAATACGCTTTTTTCCTTGCGAGCATCAGAGCTATCTGATGCGGTGGCAGGCTTTGATCATAAATAGTTTCATCCACGTTACTTGGGTCAATAATATCAGGGATAATCCCTACTTGCCCTAATAAATCATATCTACGGATTGAGTTACTAGCTAATATTAAGCGTGGAGCCATCTTCCTTAATCATCTTTTCGGTTTAATCTCGCTCTTAATGAGTTAGCATGTGATATAAGACCCTCTTGCTCAGCAATTCTGATCGCGCTTGGGGCTATTTCATTAAAGTTCGACTTATCACACTCAACAATAGATGTTCGTTTCATAAAACTTTGAACCGATAGTCCAGACGAAAATCTTGCTGTTTGCATTGTGGGTAATACGTGATTTGTGCCAACAACATAATCACCAGCAGCTTCTGGTGTATATTTACCAATAAATATTGCCCCAGCATTTTTAACTTGCTCTGATAAATCACGCGCGTCTGGCGTACATAATTGCAAATGTTCAGGGGCGATTTCATTTATAAATTTTATGATTTCTTTGTTTGTTTCACATATTATTATGCATCCATATCGGGTCCAACTATTTTTGAGTGTTGCCCCATCATCAAGATCCTCTAATCTTTGATTTATTCGTTCCAGAACTCTTTTTGCAAAATCAATATCCTTTGTTACTAGAATTGATTGGGCATTATCGTCGTGCTCTGCTTGCGCAAAAAGATCTTCTACAACCCATTCTAAATCCATGTCTGAATCAGCAACAACCATAACCTCTGATGGTCCCGCGACCATATCAATACCTACATCACCAAAAACCTGTTTTTTTGCAGCAGCTACATAACTATTCCCTGGACCTACAATCATATCAACTTTATCTATTTGATCAGTTCCATAAGTAAGAGCTGCGATAGCTTGGGCTCCGCCAATTCTGTAGACTTCTTCTACATTACAAATACTGGCTGCCGCCAGTATTGAATTATTAAGGACACCATTCATTGATGGTGTTACCATTACAATACGCCTGACACCCGCAACTAGTGCCGGTATAACATTCATAAGAACACTGCTTGGATATATTGCCTTGCCCCCTGGCACATAGACACCAACCGACTCTACTGGTGTCCATCTTTGCTCGATTTTAATATCAATTTGATCAGTATAAGAGAGATTTTCAGGTTTTAACTTTTTATGATATGCAAGAATTCTATCATGGGCAAATTTTAGCGAACTTAAAAGTTCTCTACTGATATTTTCAGTACTTTTGCTCAAAATATTCTTGTCTAGTTTTAGATCTTCTTGAGATAACTGATTATTATCAAACTCATTTGTATAATTTAGAAGTGCGGAGTCTTTATCTTTCCTGATTGATGAAATTATAGCATCAACTTCACCGGAGATTTCATTAAAGTTGAGCTTCCTTTTGGCTTGTTGCTGATAAAACTCATTCATTGACTTCACGTCGTTAATGTTAAATATTTTTTTCATTCTAAATTCTATCTTATTCTCTCTATCTCTGCACCGCAATTTGATAATTTTTTCTCTAAATTTTCAAAACCACGGTCTAAATGATAAACTCTATTTATTAGGGTTTCTCCTTCTGCACATAAGGCAGCAATTACAAGGGATACAGATGCCCTAAGATCAGTAGCCATTACTTGAGCACCCACTAAGTTTGCTTTACCAGTTATTATAGCTTTGTCTCCATCTAAATAAATATCTGCTCCCATTCTAACTAATTCCTGGACGTGCATAAATCTATTTTCAAAAATTTTTTCATTTATTACTGAAACTCCATGTGCTTGCGTAAGTAATGCCATAAACTGTGCTTGTAAATCTGTTGGGAAACCTGGATAAGGTTCCGTTATAAGATCAATGGGTTTAATTTCATTTGTCAAATAACCATCAACATTTATGCCGTCATCGGTGTCTTTTATTTGGAAGCCAATATTTCTTAGTAGATATAGTGGTAATTCCAAGTTTCTTGGATCGCAACCCTTTAATATTAAATTTCCTCTCGTAATACATGCCGCGATTGCAAAAGTTGCAGCCTCAATCCTGTCAGACATAACTGAATGCGACGCACCATGAAGTGTTTCTTGCCCATCGATAAGTATATTTTTTTTGTTTATCTCAATATTTGCCCCCATTTTTTTTAAGCAATCAATCAAGTCTAAAACCTCAGGCTCAATTGACGCGTTGCTTATCTTCGTTTCGCCCTTTGCAAGTGTTGACGCCATTATTAAATTTTGAGTTGCGCCCACAGATGGTTTTTCTAATTGAATATAATTGCCTGTCAGGCCTTTCTTGGCCTTCACTATAACAAATCCCTTCTCAACTTTGACGTCCGCACCTAATGTTTTTAGACCCTTTAAATGAATATCAACTGGGCGCGTACCAATAGCACAGCCACCTGGCATTGACACACGAGCGTAACCCTCTCTTGCAAGTAAGGCACCAATTACTAAAAAGCTTGCCCTCATCTTGGAAACATTTTCGTACCCAGCCGTTGTGCTGCTTATATTAGCCACATTGATAGAAATTGGCGCGCTGAGATCACTTTTTTTTACCCTGATTTGATTTATGCTCGCGCCAAGCTCCTCTAGTATAAATGTAAGTGTTTTTATGTCTGTTAGCTTGGGTACATTATGTATTTGTAATACATCATCTGTTAAAATGGATGAAATCATAATCGGAAGAGAGGAGTTCTTTGAACCGGAAATAGAAACTTTCCCGTTTAGCCTATTACCGCCAATGATACGAATTTTATCCATCTTTTGCTTCGCTATTATTTACTTTCTTTTCTCTTTTCTTGATTGCTTGAGCTTTTCGTTTCTTCAAATTCTCCTTCAAAGCTGTAGCTAATTTTTGATTGTCTTTTTTTCTTAATTTTGCCATATTTCGAGTTGTATTATGTTTGATTGATTAATATTTTACAAATACATATGAAGCCGCAGTAGCTCAGTGGTAGAGCGCACCCTTGGTAAGGGTGAGGTCGAGTGTTCAATCCACTCCTGCGGCACCATTTACCATAAATATATAATTAAAAGATTATATTGAAAATCCTTTCTTTGTTATTTACTCTAAATTAATGATGAAGAAACTACTTATACTATCAAATTTACCAACAAAAAATACTGAGATATTACTTTACGAGACACAAAAAGGCGCCAAATCTATTGAGTCGAATAATATTAAGATATTGGCTTGTGATGCTCGTGAAGTAGACCATAACCATATCCTAGACTCAGCTGGAATAATAATTGGCACTACCGAAAATCTTGGTTATATGAGTGGGATTATCAAAGATTTTTTCGATAGAAATTATTACCACTGTATCGATAAAACAAATGGTATGCCTTACGCAATATATATTCGAGCAGGTCATGACGGTACAGGAACCGAGGTTAATATAAAAAGAATAATAACTGGTTTAAAGTGGAAAGAGGTACAAAAACCACTTATACTCAAGGGTAGTTGGAATGACAATTTCAAAGACCAATGCTTCCATCTAGGCGCAACGATCGCGGCAGGACTGGATGCAAATATATATTAAATTTAATGTAATGGGATAGAATGTTCACAAAAAATAGAAATAATGCAATTGAAATTGAGCTTATAAGTAAAAATAAATTAAACAACTATATCAAAGAAAACCCAGATCAAAAAAGATGGATCGAGCAAAATACATTTACAGCTGATCCTGGTGAGCTGGTCATAATCCCACAAGATAAAGATAATATAAGAAAAGTTTTACTAGGGAGAACATATGAAAATGATGTTTACTCTAAATTTATTTGCAGTAATTTGTCAAAAAAATTACCCGGCAATAATTATTACATTTCAAATTTAGATCCTGACGATATTTTACCGTATATAAGCTGGGCTCTGGGTTGTTATAAATATGATAGTGCACCAATTTCCACTTCAAAACTTTTCCTTCCGGATAAGATCCATAATGAGGTAAGTATTCATGTGGAAAGTATCTTTTTCACAATGGATCTTATAAATCATCCTGCCAATAGACTTACAACAGAGGAATTTGCAAAAATAATTGGAGAATATTTCACGAATAAAAACTGTAAAGTCACTGAAATTATCGGAGAAGATCTGCTCAAGCATAATTTCCCTCTGATATATGAGGTTGGAAAAGCAAGCTCGCATAAACCAAGGTTAGTTGAGATTCAGTGGGGGAAAAAAAATGATCCAAAAGTTACACTAGTTGGAAAAGGCATCACTTTTGATACAGGTGGCTTAGATATTAAACCTTCATCTGGTATGCTTCTAATGAAAAAAGATATGGGCGGGGCGGCGAATATATTGGGCCTCGCAAATATGATAATTGGAAATAAACTGAATTTAAACTTGAGAGTATTGATACCAATTGCTGAGAACTCAATTTCAAGTAATTCTTTCAGACCAGGCGATATTTTAAATTCAAGATCAGGTTTGACGGTTGAAATTGGAAACACTGATGCAGAGGGTAGATTGATATTAGCAGACTCTCTAACTCTCGCTGATGAGGGCTCCCCAGACTTAATCATCGATATGGCTACCCTGACAGGAGCCGCAAGAGTGGCGGTGGGACCAGAGATAGTTCCATTCTTTAGTACTAGTGACGCAATTTCTAATATCCTAAAAAAAGTTTCGCAAAATGTTCAAGATCCAGTTTGGGAACTTCCATTTTTTGCACCATACGGAAAATGGCTTAATAATGAGATCTCAGACCTGAATAATTCACCAAATACACCGTTTGCAGGCTCTATTATTGCAGCAGAATTTTTGAAAAAATTTATTACCAATACAAATAATTATTTACATTTCGATGTTTATTCCTGGAATAATGGTACAAACAGGTATATCCCCAAAGGTGGAGCCGCGCAGGGCATCAGAGCTATTTACCAGCTAATAAAAGAGCTTTATGTTAATAAATAATTTTAAGGTGTAGCATTCAACGCATTATTACAATTCCCAAAACGGATATTAAGAAAGAGCCATCAAATTCTTCTGAAACAATATCGGAGGCTCTTTACGGTGAATTCATAGGGATTGAGGATGAAGATGAAAAGTGGATATATGGAAGATTATTAAATGATAACTATCGTGGTTATGTGGTAAAAACCGCAACTAAAGTTGAAGACCACAAATTAAATAATTCTTCTCTTAAAATCAGTGCGAATAGTACCCACATATATTCCACTCCAGACCCAAAATCACCTATTAAAAAAACTTTATTCAGAAATTCAAGAGTACTTTGTGACTTGTCCAACGTAAAAAATGATTTCGTAAAAGTTAATTTTGAGGATGGGTTTATAAATACCAGTCATGTTCGGAGAAATCTCGAAAAAAAAACAGATTTTGTTGATGTAGCAAAAAGTTATGTTGGGGCACCATACAAATGGGGTGGAAGGACTATTCTTGGAATAGATTGTTCTGGATTAGTTCAAACTTCACTCAATGCGGTTGGTCGGGAGTGCCCGCGGGATAGTATACAGCAATGTGAACAATTCTGTGGCACTACAGATATTGATCCCGAAATCAGTAATTTACGAAGGGGTGATATTATTTTTTGGGAAGGTCATGTAGCGATATATGTGCAAACAAATAAAATCATTCATAGTAATATGACCAGTATGGATGTACGAATTGAAAATTTTACAAAGATAAGAGAAATATTAGATAAAGAAGATAATCACATTAAGTCAGTCGCTAGGATGATACCCGAATTTATTTATATGTAGCTAACCCAATAGGGCTGAAGAAATTAATTTTTTTGTATACTCATTTTTAGGCTTATTAAATATATTTTCTGTATAATCCATCTCAATAATTTCACCAGAGTTTAAAACCATCACTCTATCCGAAATATATCTTATGACACGAAGATCATGGCTTATAAAAATATATGAAGTATTAAATTTATCTTGTAATTTTTTGAGCAAATTTAGTATTTGCAGCTGAACAGTTGCATCCAAGGAACTCGTTGGCTCATCTAAAACAAGTAATTTTGGCCTTAATATAATCGCTCTTGCTATTGCAATTCTCTGTCGCTGACCACCAGAGAACTCATGCGGGTATCTATTCAATTGGTCAGGTTCCAGGCCAACATCCTTGAGTATTTCGAGAACCCTCTCCTTTCTGCTATTTGCATCTAACTCAATTTTTTGCGCAATCAATCCTTCTTCAATTATCTGCTCTACTGTCAATCTTGGTGATAGTGATCCGAAAGGGTCTTGAAATACAATCTGTAAATCCTTTCTAATTCTTTTAAGGGCTTTGAAGGATTTTTTTGCAAGATCATCCCCCATAAAGATAATACTGCCATCAGATTTTATAAGTCTTAAAATTGATAATCCAATAGTTGTTTTACCTGAACCTGACTCACCAACTAAACCAATTGTTTCCCCTAAGTTAATTGATAAATTGATATTACTAACAACTTTATTGACTCTTTTCTTACGAAATAATTTATTCTGTTCATACTGAGCGCTAAGTGAGTTAAGTTTCAATATCTCGAGTGACTTATTTCTTTTTTCTCTCTTTCCCACAAGATTTCTGGCATTGACCAACCTCTTAGTGTAGGCGTCTCTCGGCTCATTAAATATACTATCTGTTGAACCCTCTTCAACTAAACATCCATTTTGCATTACATAGACATAATCCGTGAAATTTTTTACTATACTTAAGTCATGCGTTATAAATAATATAGTTAGGTCTAATTCACGCTGAAGTGTTTTCAATAACTTTAGTATTTCATATTGTACAGTAACATCAAGTGCGGTTGTTGGCTCATCTGCAATGAGAAGTTTAGGATTATTTGCGAGGGCCATTGCAATCATAACTCTTTGCCTCTCACCACCAGATAACTGATGTGGATATCTTGTGAGTTTTTTCTCTGGTTCATTAATCCTCACTTTATGCATTAAATCGATAACTGTGCCCCGAATGTCCTGGGATTTTTTTATCTTATGCAATATTAGAGCTTCGCTGATTTGTTTTTCAACTGTATGTAATGGGTTCAATGAGCTAAGCGGTTCTTGAAAAATCATAGATATTTCATTTCCCCTAATTGCATTCAATTCTCTTTTATCTATTTTTAGTATATCTCTACCTGAAAAAATAATCTGACTTTCATCTGAAATAACGGATGTATTTGGGTTGAGCTTTAATATTGATAATGCCGTAAGAGTTTTACCAGAACCTGACTCACCGACAATAGAAATTGTTTTACCTTTAGGGATTGATATATTTAAACTCTGAATCCCAAACACTCCATTACCACTAGCAGGAAAGTTGAGCGCGAAATTTATTATTTGCAGTACATTTTTATTACTCGCAATCATGTCAATCAATAAATACCTTTCTCGGATCAAAGGCATCTCTTACACCTTCACCGATAAAAATCAATAAACTTAACAGGACGGCAATACCGAAGAAGCTTGTCAAACCTAGCCATGGTGCATGAATATTGTTTTTACCTTGCGATAGGAGCTCTCCGAGTGATGCTGATCCAGGAGGTAGGCCAAAACCCAGAAAGTCGAGTGACGTAAGAGTGACAATTGATCCATTTAATATGAACGGTAAGAATGTTAAAGTCGCAACCATTGCATTTGGAAGAAGGTGCTTGAACATGATTTTGATATTTGACACCCCTAATGCTTTTGCAGCTAATACATATTCAAAATTTCTTGCTCTCAAAAATTCTGCTCTTACCACCCCAACTAAACTAACCCATGAAAAAAGTAATAAAATCAATAAAAGAAGCCAGAAGGACGGTGTTATGACAGCAGATATTATTATGAGCAGATACAATGATGGAATTGAATTCCATATTTCGATTAATCTCTGTGAAAACAGATCGGTTAGACCACCAAAAAAACCTTGTAATGCACCAACAATTATCCCGATACACGATGATAAAATAGTTAAAATTAAACCAAATATAACAGAAATACGAAAACCATACACTAATCTTGCCAAAACATCCCTACCTTGATCATCGGTGCCAAGCCAATTCCAATTCCAAATACTGCAATTTTTATCATCGATGCCACCCGGATAATTCTGACATCGGATTTCCCTCTCGATTAAAAAAGATGGTGGTGAAGGGGCTGGAGATGGAATCTCATAATTGATTGTTTGGTAATTATAGCGAACTAAAGGCCACAAAATCCATCCATTCGCTTCAATCTCATCTGAAATAAATGGGTCCCTGTAGTCAGTTACCGCCAGAAATCCGCCAAATCTTTCTTCGGGATAATCGATAATAATAGGCATAAGTAGTTCACCCTTATAATAGGCGATTACAGGCTTATCATTAATTAAAAACTCAGAAAATAATGATACTAGGAAAAGAAAAAAGAAAATCCTCAATGATATGAAAGCACGTCTATTTTTTTTAAAATTATTCAGCCTTCTTCTTGTTACTGGGGTAATATTTTTATATCGGTTCCACATTTATATATATCTGTATTGCCTCGACTATAATTCTCTCGTTTCAAAATCAATCCTTGGGTCAATCCAATGATACAAAAGGTCAGAGATTAGATTTATCAGTAAACCAATAAATGAAAAAATATACAGTGTCGCAAAGACTACTGCATAGTCCCTATTTATAATTGATTCAAAACTTAATAAACCAAGTCCATCTAATGAGAAAATTGTCTCGATTAGTAGTGAACCGGTAAAAAATGCTGAAATAAATGCGGCGGGAAAGCCAGATATTATGATTAGCATTGCATTACGAAAAACGTGCCTTTTTAGAACTTGATTATCAGTCAAACCTTTTGACTTTGCTGTCAGAACGTATTGCTTTCCAATTTCATCTAAAAATGAGTTTTTTGTCAATAAGGTGGTGGTCGCGAAAGCTGCAAGTACCATTGAAAGAAGTGGCAGTGTTATGTGCCAAATGTAATCAATTATTTTTCCAAATAGGCTCAAATCGTGGAAGTTATCTGATGTTAAGCCTCTCAATGGAAACCAATCGAGATAACTCCCGCCTGCAAAAAATATTATCAAAAATATTGCTATCAAAAAACCGGGTAAAGCATAGCTAACGACAATAATCGTTGAGGTCCAAAGGTCAAACTTTGTGCCATCTCTAATTGCTTTCATCATTCCAAGTGGAATAGAAATTAGATAAGATATAAGCGTCATCCAGAGCCCTAGAGATATTGACACTGGCAGTTTTTCCTTGACGAGATCTATGACTTTTATATCGCGATAATAACTCTCACCAAAATCAAACGTCATATAATTGATTATCATATGATAGAATCTCTCAATTGGAGGTTTATCAAAACCAAATTGTTTTTCGAGCTCTAAAATAAAGTCCTGATCCAAGCCCTGACTACCCCGATATTTACTATTTGTATCCGAATTTTGAATACCTTGGCTGAAATCCCCACTGTAACCTCCAGAAATTCGTGATAAGGCTGAGCTATCAGTTCCCTCAATTTGGGCAATTATCCTTTCAATTGGTCCGCCAGGAGCGAACTGGATAATTAGAAAGCTTATTGCCATTATGCCAAATAGGGTTGGTATTATTAGGAGTAGTCGTTTGATTGTGTATGCAAGCATAATAACTGATCAATATTTTGGTATATGCGGTTTATTTACTCCACCAAGTAAATAAGTTTACATTGTAGTCAGGTAGATTATCAGAATATTCAAATTTATTCCATCTTGCTACTCTCAATCCTTCTGAATAGTAGTGAGGGACAACAAAATAATTCCATTTTAATACTCTATCTAATGCTTTTGTTGTTGATATAAGCTCAGCCCTTGTATCTGCAAAGATAATTCCATCAATAAGCAAATCAATCGCTTCATCTTTTATACCAATTATATTTCGACTACCTTCAGAGTCAGCGGCCTCCGAGCCCCAATAGTCTCTCTGCTCATTACCAGGTGATAGACTTTGCGGAAAAGTTGCAACTACAATATCAAAGTCAAACTGATCCATCCTTAATTGATATTGCGCAGTGTCTACCAATCTTATGCTGACTTCAATACCAATAGATCTCAGGTTAGTTTGGAATTGCGTTATAATTCTTTCCATGTCCGGTTGCGATATGAGAAACTCAATAACAAAGGGTTTATTTGTATTTTTGTCAATTAGTTTGCCATCAACAATTGTATAGCCTGCATCCATTAATAGCGTCTGAGCCTCTCTCAGATTTCTTCTCATGTTTTGTGGACTTCCACCAATAGGATTCTCATAAACCTCATTAAAAACTACATCCGGAATCAAATTACTTATTTCTAACAATATCTCATACTCTTGCCCGTCAGGCAGAGATGTAGACTCCAACTCAGAATTATCAAAAAAGCTATCGATTCTCTGATATTGATTATAGAATAAGTTTGAGTTCAGCCATTCGAAATCGAATGCTAGATTAAGAGCTTTTCTTACAGCTAAATCTTGAAACTTGGGCTTTCTGAGATTCATTACAAATGCTTGCATACCCTGAACATTTTTAAGTTTAAAAAGCTCAAGTTTTACATCTCCGCTATCCCTTGCAGAAAAATCATAACCGGTGGCCCATCTCTTTGATGAATTTTCAAAAATAATATCTATCTCTTTTGCCTTAAATGCCTCTAACTGCACTTGGCGATCCCTGAAGTATTCAAAAATAATAGTATCAAAATTATTGAATCCTTTATTTACTGGTAAATCTTCCCCCCAGTAATCTTTGACCCTTTCGTATACTACCTTTTTATTGACTTGAACCTCTGCATATTTATATGGCCCTGAACCTAATGGAAAATCCAGTATTGTCTCACTAAAATCCTTTGTTTGGTCACTCCAAAAATGTTTGGGCAATATTGGAAATTGGCCTGTAATTAATGGCAGCTCTCTATTGCCTGATTGGTCAAATTTAAACTCAATTGTTTTTTCGTTTATGATATTTATTTCACTTACATTACTGTAGTAATATTGATAATTTGGATTATATTCCTTCAGGGTTTCAAGTGACCATTTAACATCATCTGCTGTTATTTTTTTTCCGTCATGCCATCTTGCATTATCTCTTAATTTATAAATTACATACGAAAAGTCGGCGGGGTGGTATATAGCCTCTGCTAACAACCCATAATAGGAGAAAGGTTCGTCGTCTGAATTTTTAAGCAAGCTATCGTATATGTAATAGCTGCCCATTGCGGGCACACCTTTTAGATTAAAAGGGTTAAGTGTATCAAATGACCCAATTGCTGGCTGCGTAAGGCTTCCACGCTTTGGAGCTGTTGGATTGACGTAATCAAAATGGGTAAAATTACTTGAATATTTTAATTCATCCCCAAGGGTTAAAGCATATTCCCATGGTATATCATCTAAGTCTCGGTACTCTTCCGAAGCTATATAATTAGTTGTTCCAAATAAAAAAAATACAATCAGAGGAAGTATTTTGATTTTTCTAATAGGCATAATAAAAATATAATTTAATAACGGATGAAAGTCTAATTGAAAGATTATATCTTCCTTCCCAACGTTTACTCTATTGTTGATTCTGAGTCAGGCGAAATATCGTGTAAATAAACAATAAGGTCAGCTCGGTCTTTCGGCTTTCTTATACCAGCATAACCCATAATAGTTCCTGGTAACCATTTTTTTGGATTTTCAAGGAAGTGAAAGAGGTTTTCAAATGTCCAACTCTCATTATTGGCACCTCTTTCATTTATGGCGTTGGAATATGCAAAACCATCCATTATACCCATTTGCCGATCGACTATATTGTAGAGATTGGGCCCAATTTTATTTGCTGATCCAGCTTCGAAATTATGGCAAGATACACATTTTTTTGCTACTTTTTGACCATTCTCAAGGCTCGCCATAACAAGTAATTCCATAACATCTACTTCAACTACCTCTGGCGTGACATCTGCAACAGGCATATCCATATCTGGAACATCAACTACATATGCCTGCTGTTCAAGTTCAGGTTCAGAATATAGGAAGTCTGTTACGATGGTTAAGACTAGAATGAATAGGGCGGTCGCACAAATTGCACCAAAAATTTTATTAATTTCAAAACTATCCATGTTGTATCAGTCCAAGTTCTTTTCTTATAATATAAATGGATTAGTAAAACCACAAAAAAATTTACTAATATTCAATAATTCTAATATTTAATTATATATATTTTTAATTAAAATATTCCAGATGAATAATAGTGATAAAACCATAATACTAATACCTGCGAGAATAGGCTCAACAAGGCTGCCCAAGAAGCCACTACTTAAAATAGATGGCAAAGAAATGGTTCTTAAAGTTTGGGAAAACGCCCAGATGTCCAATGCAGATTTAGTTATGGTTGCAACAGACTCGATTGAGATCGCTGAGGTCCTCAAAAAAAATAATGCGAAATATTTTATAACTCAAAACACACACATAAGTGGAACTGATAGAATTCATGAAGCGCTAGAAGCCATAGATCCTGAGAAAAATTATAAATACGTGGTCAATTTACAAGGTGATATCCCTAATATCAAGTCGAGTATTATTGATAAAGGGTTAGAAAAGATAAAGAGTACAGATGCTGATATTCTGACTTATGCTAGAAAAATAGAAAATCAGAAAGATATTCTAAATCCAAATATTGTTAAAATCGCAACTAATGTAAAAGATAGAAATAACATCGAAGCGATTTATTTTTCAAGATCCCCGATACCACATGGCGCCAAAGTTTATCTTGAACATATTGGTGTATATATTTATAAAAGGGAAGCACTTGATAAATTTACCTCCATAGAGCAATCCACCCTTGAAAAGGAAGAGCGCTTAGAACAACTTCGTGCAATACAAAATTCACTAAAGATAAATTTAATTATAATTGATGACAAAATCATTAGCATTGACACGTTAGATGATGTAGAAAGATTAATGGAAGCCCAAAAAGGTCAGGATTAGATATGAGCAATAAGATAGTTTTCCAGGGAGAAATGGGAGCATATTCACATATAGCATGTGTAAAAAAATATCCAAGTATGACAGCTGTCCCAGCTGCAACTTTTGAAGATGCTTTTGCCCAGGTGAAGACCAAAAAAGTAGATTATGCGATGATACCCATTGAGAATTCGCTGGCTGGACGGGTGGCAGATATACATCATCTCCTACCCACATCGGACCTGTATATTATCGATGAATTTTTTCTTCCGATTGAACACCAATTAATTGGAGTTCATGAAGCAGATGAGAAGACCATTAAAAATGTAATGAGCCACAGACATGCGCTTGGTCAGTGCAGAAATATCATTAATGAACTAAAGTTAAACCAAATAGTTGGGGCTGATACAGCAGGTTCCGCAAAAATTATTTCAGAAACTAATGACAAGACAACTGCGGTCTTAGCAAGCGAATTGGCTGCGGAATACTATGACTTAAAAATAATTAGAAAAAATGTTGAGGACGAAAATCATAACACCACAAGATTTATAATTCTATCCCATGAACCAGATGATGCTGAGCCTGACGGGAAACCAACCATCACAAGTATTGTTTTCCGTGTGAGGAATGTCCCAGCAGCGTTATATAAAGCAATGGGTGGCTTTGCAACAAATAGCGTAAATTTAACAAAGTTAGAGTCCTACATTATTGGTGGTAGCTTTTCTGCTGCCCAATTTTATGTAGATATTGAAGGTCATCCTCATGATGATAATGTCAGGTTAGCGCTAGAAGAGCTAGATTTCTTTTCTAGTGAACTCAAAATACTTGGTGTATATCATGCGAGTGAAATGAGATCAAAAACTGAGAGTAATGATCATTATCTTAAATAATGGTCTACCTACAAATATCTATTAAATAACAATAAGTATTTATACCAATATCGAATATGATTTGTTATAATCTCATGTGAGAAGTTAGTGCTGGACGCAATTATCGCCAATCGGGTCAGGTCCGGAAGGAAGCAGCCACAACGATTTTTTTGCGGGTCATTGGCTAACTTCTCACAAATTGCTGGATTAGTGAGAGTAATAATTTGTCTGAAAATACCAACTACAGAATACTCGCGAGAAAATATAGACCGACTTCATTTGATGAGCTTGTTGGGCAAAACAACGTAGTTGATACTATAAGTAACTCCATTCGATCAGGTAGGCTGTCTCAAGCATACCTATTTACTGGCATAAGAGGCGTAGGCAAAACAACAACTGCAAGAATTCTTGCACGAACAATAAATTATACATTAGATAATGCTGAGTATACCCCTTTGATCAAAATTGAAAAAAAAGGATTAAACTGCGAAGCAATCATGGAGTCACGTCATCCTGACGTATTCGAAATGGATGCTGCGTCTAATACTGGGATTGATCATATTCGGGAAATTATTAGTTTCGCTCAAACAAAGCCTACAATGGCAAAATTTAAAATCTTTATTATTGATGAAGTACACATGTTATCAAAACAGGCCTTTAATGGGTTACTCAAGATACTGGAAGAGCCACCAGAGCATGTAGTTTTTATATTTGCAACAACTGAAATAGAAAAAATTCCTGTAACCGTATTATCACGATGTCAAAAATTTAATTTAAAAAGAATAGATAATGATGTCATGTCTGAATATTTAAAAAAGGTAACGAAAGAAGAAAATGTTGTAATAAACGATGAGAGTGTTCAGCTTATATGCAACGCATCAGAGGGCTCAATGCGAGATGCCTTATCAGTTTTAGACCAAGCCATATCGCTCTGTGAGGGAAATATATCTGAAGAAAAATTATCTGAAATGTTAAACCTCAATAATATAAATTTCATCATAGATCTTTTTGAAAACCTGATACTAAGTCACGTTGAACAGATTCCGGAAAAAATTAATGAAATTTATCAAAATGGATTTGAGTCGATGTCTGTAATTAGAGATCTGTCAAAAATTACTCATATAGCCTCACTAATGAAATTAAATATTCCGATACAAAATGATATATTGTCTGCTAAACAGAAGGAAATTTTGGAGAAGTACATTGTGAATACTGATATATCCTCATTGGTACATATGTGGCAAATGCTTCTAAAGGGATATAATGATGTGAAAAATTCATTTAACCAAAATTTAGCTCTAGAGATGTTGTTTATAAAACTGTGTTATTCAAATCAATTACCACCAATTGACAGTCTGATCAGCGATTTAAAAGCGTCAGCTCAAAAAGACTCAAAAAAAATACAAAGTATAACATCTGCGCAAACAGAAGACCTGACTGAATCGGTCAATATACCTGAAACATTTGATGAGATAAAATCAATGCTTATTGATAATGATATCAGACTCGCAGATGAAATAGATAAACTTGATTTAATTGAATATAAAATTGGGCATATAGAACTCACATCAAATGAGGATTTTGATAGTCAGCTAATTAATAATATACAATCAGCATTGAGAAATATGACAAAAATGGATTGGACAATTAATATTTCAGGAAGTAATCCAAAACAAGAAAATCAAATTACAATTAATAGTATAAAAGAACATTTCCCAGATGCGGAAGTAGTCAATGAAGATGATAACATACAGAATGGGGGTTAAATGGATTTTTCCGAGATAATGAAACAAGCCAGCAAAATTCAAGATCAGATGAAATCAGCGAAAGAAGAACTGAAAAATATTGAAACTGAGGGAACTTCAGGTGGTGGACTTGTAAAGGTAACCATCAACGGCGATCATGAACTAAAAAAAATCGATATTGATTCATCTATTCTAGTTGCAAGTGAGAAGGAGATAATAGAAGACCTAATAATAGCAGCGTTCACCGATGCAAAATCAAAAATTAATAGTGAAATTGCAAAAAAGATGAAAGATATAACGGGTGGTCTTCCGATTCCTCCAGGATTTAATATTGGTTTTTAATTGATGAATTTCGATGACAAAAATGAGATAAATAATTTCATAAAGCTCTTATCAAAATTACCAGGGCTTGGACCAAGATCTGGAAGAAGGGCAGCCCTCGCAATTATTAAACAAAAAGAGAAACTGCTAATTCCTCTAAAAGATGCCTTTAATGATATTAGCGAAAAAATTGTTGTTTGCGAAATTTGCAATAATATTGATCTCAAATCGCCATGTGCAATATGCAGTAATCAAAATAAAGATATGAATATTATTTGTGTGGTTGAAGAAATTTCTGATCTGTGGGCGATTGAAAGAGCTGGTGTTTTTAAAGGATATTATCATATTCTCGGCGGAGTGCTGAACGCACTAGATGGAGTTGGTCCTGACCAATTAAGTATTGAAAAATTAGGCCAAAGAATAAAGCAAAACCAAGTTCAAGAGATAATTTTGGCATTAAGCGCAACAATAGATGGACAAACAACACTTCATTTTTTGATAGATTATTTAGAAGATTTTAATGTTAAAGTCACAAAGCTCGCTCATGGAATTCCAATTGGTGGAGAGTTAGATTATTTAGATGATGGTACGCTCACCCAAGCAATATTGTCACGAACAACAGCGGACTAGTCGTTTGACTCGTTAAAAATCCTTTTGGGTTCAGGTGTTTGTTCTAGGACGTTCAGCTTTCTTCCACTTGTAGCAATCTTCTTTGATGATACCGTAATTTTCTCTATATCCTGACTTGCCAAATTGAAATGTTTTTGTAAATCCTGAACTCTACTATTTAGTCTTTCAATATCTATCAAAACATTACCAACTTCTGTCTTTATTATACCAAGTTGTTTTTGCATTTGAGCGTCACGTATTAAAGTCTGAAGTGTTTGAACAGTAAGCATTAGAGTATTTGGTGAAACTATCGTAATTCCTGATCTATAAGATTTTTGAATTAAATCACCAAAACTCTCATAGAGGTCTGCATATACCGACTCAGAAGGAATAAACATGATTAACGGTTCCCGAACCTCACCGGGTATTTTATATTTCTCAGCTATATCATTTACATGTTTTGATACATCAACTTTGATCTTCGCAGATGCCTTTTTCTTATCTTCAGTTGTTTTTGATGATCTCAGTTCATCAAAACTCTCCAGAGGAAATTTTGAGTCAATGACAACCAATTCGTCCGAATTTGGCATGCGAATTATACAATCGGGTCTTTTTGAATTTGATAGGGTATACTGAAAAGAGTAAAGAGCACTTGGGAGTGAGTCTGCAATTATCGACTCCATCCTTGCCTGCCCGAAAGCGCCTCTTTGTTGCTTATTTGAGAGTATGCCTTGAAGGTCTATGACATTATTCGACAAATCTGTGATGTTTTTTTGTGCATTATCAATTACTGCGAGACGTTCAGATAATTTTGTTAAATCCTCATGCGTCTTCTCTCGACTTTGCTTGAGCTCCTCTTGAACTTTCTCGTTAATTTTATCTTTCACCTCATTGATTGAATTATTAAGCCTGTCATGATTTCCATTGAACAAATCAGTTAGAGTTCTAATCTTCAGATCTAATTCATTATTTTGTTTGATTAATTCACTAATCTCAGTTTCAGAGCTATTATGACTCCTTTTATTTTGAGAGAGCATCACATAGAGTGCTATCAAAAAAATGGTAAGCAGAAGTAGTGTGATTATTATGATTTCAGTCATCTTCTAAATTATATTGATATTATTTTTACATTTTAATATGTTTTGCATTAAAATACTAATTTTATATGCAGAGTAAAATATGATTTATCCAATTATAACTATCCCGGACAAAGTGCTACGAACAAAGTCCGATGCAGTTGATAGAATAGATGGCGAAATCTTGTCAATATTAGATAACATGGCTGAAACCATGTATGCAGCCCCTGGAATTGGGCTAGCTGCTATACAAGTTGGTATCACTAAAAGATTGGTTGTTATAGATTGCGAGCATAGTGAGGAGAAAAAAAAGAGCCCTCTCTATATGGTAAACCCTGAAATTGTGTGGACATCAAGTGAACTGTCTGTTTACAAGGAGGGCTGTCTTTCAATACCTGAGTTTTATGAAGAAATTGAAAGACCATCCCAATGTCGGGTCAAGTATCTCGATAAAAAAAATAAGGTACAATTCCTACATTGTGATGGGCTTCTTGCGACATGCGTCCAGCATGAGATAGATCATTTAGACGGGAAATTATTTATTGACTACCTCTCTCGTCTAAAAAGAACATCTATCGAAAAAAAATTTATCAAACAATATAAGCAAAAGGCTTAAGAACGATTATATGAACATTATTTTTATGAGCTCGTCAGAATTTGGGCTACCTGCTTTGAAAAAGCTTGTTGAGTCGCAAAATAAAATTTCAGCAGTTTACACACAGCCACCAAAAAAATCTGGCAGAGGTCTGAAGATGAATAAGTCTGTAATTCATCAATTTGCCTTGCAAAATAATCTGTGCGTTAGAACGCCAACAAACTTAAAGGAACAGACTGAAATAGATTTTTTAAAAAAATCAAATCCTGATCTTGGTATTGTAGTATCCTACGGATTGATAATACCAACCAAGATATTAAAGATTCCTAGATTTGGTTTTTTAAATATCCACCCATCTCTTCTACCAAGGTGGAGGGGTGCTGCACCAATACAAAGAGCAATAATGAACGGGGATAAGAAAACAGGTGTAAATATAATGAAACTTGATGATGGATTGGACACAGGGGATATTTGCAAGAAAATTGTAATTGAGATTAAGGAAACGGATAATAATGAGTCACTATCACTCAAATTATCAAAATTAGGCGCTGAAGTTTTGATGCAAGCAGTTATTGATCTCCAAGATGGAAACTTAAATTTCACAAGACAAGATAATATAAATACAACCTATGCAAAAAAAATTGATAAAAAAGAAACAGAATTAGATTTCAACTGTGCAGCCAAGGAGATACATAACAAAATAAGAGGCTTGAGCCCGCATCCAGGAGCATGGTTTAAATATATTGATGCTTCTAATAATTTTAGGGTACGAATAATCGAGGCAAAAATTTTGGAAGGGCATGGTGAGCCTGGCGAAGTGATCGACGATGAACTCTCTATAGCTTGTGGTGATAATGCCATCAAACCAATATTAGTACAAAAAGAAGGGAAAAAGCCAATGCACATAAAGGACTTCCTTCTAGGAACAAAAATACCAAAGGGGGTCATACTCAATAAATCGGTGATATAAATTAAAAAAATGAGATATAAACTTACAATCGAATATGATGGTACAGATTATTCAGGCTGGCAAAAGCAAGATAATTCTTCGTCAATTCAAGAGCATATTGAAATTGCCATTGAAAAATTTTGTGGTGAGAAATCAGGTGTATCCGGTGCAGGCAGAACGGATGCGGGTGTCCATGCATCTGGACAAGTTGCTCATCTAGATTTTGATCAGGATCGCGACGCTGATCAAATACGAAAAGGTATTAATTTTTATCTTAAGAATGAAAAAATCAGTGTTTTAGGTGTTGAGAGAGTTCCTGATGACTTTGACGCCAGATTCTCAGCAATAATGAGACACTACAGATATAAAATAATGAACCGACAGAGCCCACTTACATACCACAGCAATACACACGCACATGTAAAGCAAAACTTGGATATTACACTAATGCAGCAGGCTGCAGATTATTTCATTGGCAAACACGATTTTACTACTTTTAGATCGGCTGGATGCCAGTCAAAATCTCCAATTAAATCAATTGAAAAAATTTTAATTACAAAGAAGAGGGATAAGATCTATGTTGATTTTACAGCTAAATCTTTTTTACATACTCAAGTAAGATCGATTATGGGCTGCATACTCAAAGTTGGTACAGGATCTTGGGATCTGTCAATGATACCTGATATTATTGCTGCGAAAGATAGAACAAAATGTGCAACTCTCGCTCCATCTTGCGGTTTGTATCTTAAAAAAATTGATTACGGTTCTATGTAAAGATTTACAAGTTAAAATAATTATCAATAAATTCTATATAAATCTCTGTAAGGAGAAAAAAATCATCTATTCTTATTTTTTCGTCTACCTGATGCATTGTCCTGCCAACAAGCCCAAACTCTACTACTGGGCAATATTTTGCAATAAAACGACCGTCTGATGTCCCACCGAAAGTGCTTAGTTTGGCATCTATGTTAGTTTTATTAAATATAGCCTTTTGAAGTAAATCAGTTAATTTCCCACTCCCAGTGTAATAAACATCTGCTACCGAAATTTTTCTCAGATCAAAGGTAATTTCTGCTTCATCAAGAGCTGATGAAAGCCTATTCTTTATGTACTCTATCAAAGATATTTCATTCCATAAATCATTAAACCGAACGTTAAGAGATACGTGAACTAATTCAGGAATGATGTTATGAGTTGGGTTATTTACATCGATAGATGTAATCTCAATATTAGTTGGTAGAAAATGCTCAGATCCTTCATCTAACTGTCCAGTAATCTTTGATAACGCCTTTATGGCATGTGTTATGGGATTTTTTGCTTTTTCGGGGTATGCAACATGGCCTTGCTTTCCAATAATTCTTAAATCACACGATAAACTACCCCTACGCCCAATTTTAATATTGTCTCCAATCAACTCTTTATTTGTTGGTTCAGTAACAATGCAGTCATTAATTTTTATTCCTTGATCATTGACCCACTTGATGAGAGGTTTGGTACCATTTATTGCCACTCCTTCCTCGTCACCTGTTAACATATAACTCAGCGTACCTTTGGAGTCCATTCTCTCATAATAGTTAATTCCCGCCACTATGGATGCAATCACCGCTCCTTTCATATCTTCTGCACCACGAGCATATATGATTCCGTCTTCAATATGCCCTGAAAAAGGGGGGTGCTTCCAACTATTCAGTTCGCCCGGGGGAACAACATCTACATGTCCCGCAAAATTGAGATGCGGACCCCCAGACCCAATAATTGCAAACATATTTTCTACTTCTATTGTATCAGCAGAGCCAAATTTCACTCTATGTATTTCAAAATTATATTTTTTGAAAAGTTTTTCTAAAAAATCAAATGACTTTTTAGCATCGGGAGTAACACTCTCAATCCTTAGAAAATCTTGTAATATGTTTTGCGCTTCGACTTGATTTATCATGAATATACTTTTTTAAAAAATATTTATGGCCTTAATAACTCATTGATCGATGTTTTTAATCGAGTTTTCTCGTCGACCCTTTTTACAATTACTGCACAATAAAGTCCCAAGCCGTCGTCCTTCATCTTTTCACTAGGTAACGTTCCGGGAACTACTACAGAATAAGATGGAACTTTACCATAATAAATATCCCCAGTATCTCTATCGACTATCTTCGTTGAGGCTCCAATAAAGACACCCATAGAAATTACTGATCCTTCTTCGACCAACACACCTTCAGCAATTTCTGATCTAGCCCCAATAAAGCAATTATCTTCTATTATTACTGGATTTGCTTGAAGTGGCTCAAGTACGCCACCAATGCCTACACCTCCACTTATGTGACAATTTTTTCCTATTTGTGCACACGATCCAATTGTAGACCAAGTATCAATCATTGTACCTTGATCCACGTAAGCACCCACATTGATGAATGAGGGCATAATAATACAATCTTTTGCAACAAAAGCAGATTTTCTAATCACAGCATTTGGAACATTACGGAATCCTGCTAAGTTATACTTATCTTCATCCCAATCTGCAGTCTTGCCAGCGACTTTATCGAACCAAGTTGCGTATGGCCCACTTAGAGTTGAATTACTTTTTGTCCTGAAACTGAGTAATATGGCTTTCTTAATCCATTGATTAACTACCCAATTTCCGTTGATTTTTTCGCAGACTCTGAGTGCCCCTGAGTCCAATTGTTCAAGAACGTCATCGACAATCATACTGACTTCTTGAATATTAGCAGATGAATTATTATCGAAAACATCATTAATTATCTGTTCGTAATTATTACTCATTTTTCGTTATTCTCAACCTTTCATATATTTATCGATCAAATTTGAATATATATCTTCATTGGATAATTCACTTAATTTATCCATATCTATATTATAATCACCAAAATTACCAGTTTCGAACAATCTTTGCATTGCATCTTTATAAGCTTGCATCGCAATGAAATATGCTTTGTGACCTGGCAGACTAACCGAAATACCTAAGTCAGCAAGCTCATCTAAGGACAATTCAGTTGAATTATTACCAAGAATTATTGGTACTTTGTGATGATTTGATATTTCATAAATATGATTTCGTGTATCGATATTAACATAGAAAATTGCATCCGCGCCTTCGGACTCGTAAGCCTTACCCCTTTCAATCATATCTTGAAAACCAGTGTATGAGTAACAGCCAGTTCTCGCTATTATACAAGTACTCGTGCTTTCTCTCGAATCTACAGCCATTTTTATTTTTTTTGAAGCTTCTTTTATATCTAAAAAATCTGATTTTTTTAAGGCACCAAATTTAATTGGAAGATCCGTATCTTCTATGCTTATACCAGAAGCCCCTGCATCTTCGAGATTCTCAACTGTTCGTTTTACATTCAATGCATTCCCATAGCCATTGTCGGCATCAACGATTAATGGTATCTCTGTATTTTTGGCAATTCTTCTCACGGTATCAGTAAGCTCCGACAATGTTAACAGCATAAGATCAGGCTCGGATAAAAAATCAAGTGCCAAAATCTTGCCTGGTATAATACCCAATCTAAAACCAACATCACCGGCAAGCCTTGCTGATAATGGATTAAAAATTGTTGCGGGATTGTAGCAATTACCATCAATTAGCAACTCTCTTAACCTTGCGCTTAAACTCGTACTTATCATAAAATTTCTCTGAATATAATTATTTATGTGATATTTATAAGCTCTTAAACTGTTACTATCCTGTTAAATTTACGTATCATTATTTTCTAAACTAAAGTGGCTTCCAATCATCTTTTTTTGCTTCCCAACTATCAAAAATTTCTTGCGCCGCTTTTAAAGCATGATTAGTTTTTGGAAATCCAATATATGGCGAACACTGCAGAATGACCTCGATAAGTTCGTCTTTATTTGCGCCCCTATTTAATGCTCCCCTAACATGTAACCCTACCTCGTGAGGCAAATCAAGAGCGGCGGCTGCAGCCATAACTATCATTTCCCTTGTTTTTAGATCAAGATTTGGCCTGTCCCAAACCGTACCAAAACAATACTCATGAATGGCATCAGCATGTGTAGGACAAATTTTATAAAGGTCATCCCAGCGTTCTAAACCTTCCTTACCAAAAGCTTCATCACGAATCTTTTTTCCTTTTTCCCATTTTTGACTATTCATAATATTACTCCTTTTTTGTTACTAAATCTTTGACGGCTTTTAACCCTTTTATACCTTTTGCACTATAAACAGCTCTTCCTATTGCTCTAGTTAGAGTATCTGAGGCAGTAGAACAAATAAATGAAAAATTATAGTCTTTTTTATAATAATTTCTCTTACAACTTGAGATTGCAAATATTATATCACCATCTAAACTTGTTCCAGCCGGCCTAATTGCCCTGCTCAGTCCGGAAGTACTCATTTTTGCAAGGTTATATAATTCTAACTTATTCAAATCTAAATTTGTTGCAATAACGGAAATAGTTGTATTTTGCCTGTCTCTCGGTCGCTTATCCAGCTTTGTCGTCTTAGATATATCCAGTTGACATTGATAATGTTCAAAATCTCGAAAATTTTTTCTCAAATTATTTCCCATCTCACCACCTAACTCATAAATACTGGAATAAAGAAGTCTAGTTCCAGGGATTACCGCAGAACCAACTGAATTTACAATGGTGATGGCTCCTATAATTATGTCATTACTAATTTTTGTAGAGGCGCTGCCAAGGCCACCTTTGTGAGTACCAGCCACAGCACCAATACCAGCGCCAAAATTACCAAGTGAGAAGTCTTTGCTTGAGTTTAAGTATGCTTCATGGGATAGCTCTTTATATACTGCGGAGCTTATAGCAGAATAATTTTTTGTAGTTATGTCATAAATACTGGCACATGGCACGATTGGTATTGAAATGTCTGTATCTTTTATTTTAAAGCCTATATTTTCTTGCTTGAGAATATCAACATACTCCGCACCGGCCGCTAAGCCAAAAACGGATCCACCGCTTAATGAGATACCGTCAATAAACTCGACGGTATTATTTGGCTGTAATAATTCAACCTCACGAGATGCAGGTGCGCTGCCAAAAGTATAAGCTGACGCGCGATATTTGTGATTAAGTTTTAAAAATGTGAGTCCTGTATTGAGTTTAATATTCTCTGCATTACCAACTTTTATTCCTTCAACATCTGAAATAAGATTTTTTTTACCAGCAGTTATGTTTATTTTTTTTTGCATATTGATATCTGGAAATCTAGATTATAATAATTTAATCTTGATTATTATAAAATAAATATATTTTTTGTTTATGTTTTATATTTATTATTGTATAGATATCTAAATTTATAGTTTGGAGTAAATGAAGTGAAACGTACTTATCAACCAAGCGTCCTCGTTAGAAAAAGAAGGCATGGTTTTAGGGCAAGAAAATCAACAAACGGAGGATTGAAAGTGCTAAACCGCAGACGTTCAAAGGGGAGAAAACGTCTTTCCGCATAATTCTGTAATAATAATTGTCTCGAATGGAAGTTTTAAAAAAAAGGAATGAGTTTAAACTTGCTTCAGGTGGCAAAAAGTTTGTGACGCCATCATTTATCTTTTTAGAGCACAATCTTGAAGACAAAATGCACTCAAGCCCAAAGATTGGATATACTGCTTCTAAGAAAATCGGAACATCTGTTCTTAGAAACAAGGCGAAAAGAAGGATGCGATCTGTCGTCTCCGACGTTTTCATTAATTATGCAAAGCAAGATACGAATTATGTGATGATAGCACGAAAAGCAATTCTGGATTACCCCTATGAGTCACTTAAAAGTGACCTGGAAAGTTTATGTAAAAAAATCTGATAATGCAATGAATGAACAAAGAAATTTTATACTAGCAATCGGTTTATCAATATTAGTTTTATTAATATGGCAATATTTTATCGGAAGTAGCCAACTCGATGAGAGAACATCAGGCCAAATAAGTAATGAAATGAGCCTTCAGGAAAGCCAAGATCTATCAAACATACCACTCCCTGAAAGCGATGTTGAAAGTGAGGATAAAATTGATCTTGCGACTGCCTCATCAACTTCAGTTTCCGATGCTGGAACGTCTGTCGAGCGTATAAGGATAAATACAGAAAAACTTGAGGGGTCAATCTCACTCCTTGGGGCTAAATTGGATGATATTCGTCTAAAAAAATACAGAGATACAATTGACGTGGATAGCAAATTAGTTCAGTTGTTAAAACCATATACATCTGAGAATCCATATTACGCGCACCAAGGCTGGGTCGGCGACGCTAAATCACAAACAAAATTACCAAATGATAACACAATTTGGAAGTTAGTCTCCGGTGGTGAATTAAGTATTAACTCACCAGTTAGGCTAGAGTGGAATAACAACGAAGGTCTTATTTTTTCTAAGGAGTTTAGTATAGATGATAACTACCTTTTTACCATCACACAAACAGTAAAAAATAATTCAAATTCCTCTGAAATCCTATACCCATATTCTCTAATATCAAGAAAAGGTCTCCCTGAGGATTATACGAATTTCTTCGTGCTTCACGAGGGTTACATTGGTGTGCTTGGGAGCGAAGGAGAGAAAAAAGCTGATTACGCAGATATTGCTGAACAGACTGAGTCATTTGATAATATTACGACTGGCTGGCTAGGTTTTACTGACAAAAACTGGGCAACAGTAATTATTCCCCCACAGGATATAAATTATCAGGGTAGATACACTTCAAAGGGAAACGGCTCTACCTATCAAGTTGACTATTTAGGCTCAGCTCAAAAGGTAAATGCAGGAGGCACCACAACAATAACCTCATATGTCTTCTCGGGCGCAAAAGAAGTAAAAATCTTGGATCAATATGAAGATGAATATTCACTCGAAAAATTCGACTTATTAGTCGATTGGGGATGGTTCTATTTCCTAACAAAACCACTATTCTATGTCCTTCAATGGCTCTATGGAATACTTGGCAACTATGGGCTCTCAATTTTAGGGGTGACAGTACTCATCAAAATTGTATTTTTCCCACTCGCAAATAAGGCTTATGTCTCAATGAGTGCAATGAAAAAACTACAACCTGAGATGTTAAAAATTAGAGAAAATTATAAGGATGATCGCGCAAAACAGCAACAGGCTATTATTGCATTATATAAAAAAGATAAGGTTAATCCACTGTCTGGCTGTATACCAATTTTAATACAAGTCCCAGTATTCTTTGCGCTTTACAAGGTACTTTTGTGCACCATGGAAATGAGACATCAACCATTTTATGGTTGGATAGCTGATCTATCAGCAAAAGATCCAACCACCTTATTTAATCTATTCGGTATTATTCCATGGTATCCACCATCATTTCTAGTAATAGGTATATGGCCTATTATTATGGGTCTTACCATGTTCATTCAAATGAGATTAAACCCCGCCCCTCCAGATCCTATTCAGCAAAAAATATTCGCTTGGATGCCCGTAGCCCTAACTTTTTTATTTGCACAGTTTTCAGCTGGTCTGGTTATTTATTGGGCGTGGAACAATACATTATCCTCATTACAACAATATATTATAATGAAACGAATGGGCGTAGAGGTTGAACTATGGTCAAATATAAAAAATACCTTCAAGAAGAAACCAAAAAAGAGCTAGGTTTTATTGATTACACAGATTTCGCCGAGGATGAGTTAGCGGACGCACGATTGGCTTTTGCGACAGACAGTAAATTCTGTTTGTCTGTGGTTGCAAATGACGGGTTTCCTATTCATGACAAAAAAGAGGTGGCCTTTGCTGGAAGATCAAATGTCGGAAAATCAAGTCTAATAAATTCAGTTACAAATGTATCTGGACTCGCACGAGTTTCCAACACGCCAGGCAGAACCCAGATGATTAATTTTTTTTCTCAAGGGGACGCATTCTTTATCGTAGACCTTCCAGGGTTTGGCTATGCAAAGGCGAGTAAAGAGTCAATAAAACAGTGGAGTCAGCTAACAAGAGACTACTTGCTAGGAAGAAAGGAACTGGAAACAGTTTTTTTTCTTATCGACTCGAGACATGGTATTAAGGAAATTGATGAGAATATTATGGAGATACTTGATAAGTCAGCGGTTTCTTATCAAATTATTCTGACTAAATTTGATAAAATTAAAAAAAATGAAGTTGATAATCTATTGCTCAAGACAAATGAAAAAATTAGCAGGAGGCCGGCTGCAAGACCAGGGATTCTGGTAACCTCAAGTAAAGATAAGTTTGGTATTGATCTACTGAGATGTCTAATATATAGAATAATTAAACACTGATAGGTGAGGTTGATGGAAAAGATTCACTCGTCGATAAGGGCAAAAATTTTAGCCGAAGCACTACCTTACATGCAAATGTATGACAGCAAATATGTGGTTGTAAAATATGGCGGTCATGCAATGGTAAATGATAATTTAGCTGATATTTTTGCTCAAAACATCGTTATGTTACAGCAAGCTGGAATGAAGCCTGTCGTTGTACATGGTGGAGGTCCTCAAATTGGAGAAACTTTAAAGGCGCAAGGTGTAGAAAGTAAGTTCCATAATGGCTTAAGAATTACAGATCGAGATACAATAAAAGTTGTTGAACGAGTATTGTATGAAATAATTAATACTGACATTGTGAAGAAGATTAAAAAACATGGAGGCAAATCGATAAGCCTGTCAGGTAATAAAGACTCAATAATTTTTGCAAAAAAATTGACAAATATTTACAAAACCGACTCAAATATTGAAAAAATAATGGACCTTGGTTTTGTGGGCGAGCCAAAAAAAATTGACCCATCTACAATTATCAATCACTGCAAAAAAGGCTCTATACCCGTAATTACACCCCTTGGTAAGGATAATAATACTACCTATAACATAAACGCCGATACAGCAGCAGGCGCTATTGCAGGCGCCTTAAAAGCAAGTAGACTATTGATGCTGACAGATATTGCAGGTGTTATTGATGAAAACAAAGAACTAATATTGGAGCTCAAAGTCGAAAAAGCAGAAAAACTTATTTCAGATGGCGTAATAGTGGGAGGAATGATACCCAAAATCAAAACTTGCATTGACGCTCTAAAAAATGGAGTGGACAAAGCAGTTATTTTGGATGGACGAGTAGAAAATGCTATAATACTTGAATTGTTCACTGAAGAGGGAATTGGTACACTTATAAATTAATGACCATTCAATCAAGGAGTTTTAATGACAGTAAAAAAAACAGGTAATATATATCCAAATATATTTAGGTTTAATCTCGGTAACTTTGAAATTACAACCATATTGGATGGTCTAGTTCAAAGAGACGGACCATATCCAATTTTTGGTCAAAATAAAGACGAGAAAGATGTTCATAAATTATGTAAGCAAAACTTTCTGCCCGAAAAGAAATTTGAACATGGCTTCACACCGCTGATTATAAATACAGGCAAGGAAATTATTCTTTTTGATACCGGCAATGGAAGACTTAATGAAGAAAATGGAAAACTCATCAATCTTATTGAATATTCTGGATACAGGCATGAGGATATAAGCAAAATTGTGATTACTCATTGCCATCCTGATCACATTGGTGGGCTGATGTATATAGAGGATGGTTATTTTAAAAATGCCTCCATAATTATTGGTGAGGTTGAATATGAGGCATGGAAAACAGGGAAAAATATTCCTGAACAACGGAAGGCAAATAGGGAGCTATTTGAAAAGATTTGCATGCCATTATCTGATAGGATGGAGTTTATTAGACCCGATCAAGATGTGGTAACAGGTATCACCGCTGTAAATGGTTTTGGTCACTCCCCTGGTCACATGTGCTACAGCATTGAAAGTGATAACAAAAGTCTTTTTTTTGCTGCCGATATCACAAATCATTTTGTTGTTTCAATGCAAGTCCCAGATTGGCACGTCATGTTTGATGACAATAAAGAGATGGCAGTCGAGAGCCGTAAAAGAATCCTCAGTATGCTTGCAAGTAGCAAGATACCAATGATTGGATACCATATGCCATTTCCAGCAATAGGTTTCGTTGAGAAAAATAATAGCGCAGGCTATAATTGGGTACCTGTTTCTTACCAACTCAGTTTCTAATATTTAATGAGATAAATTTAACTTTTGACTTTAAATTTCTTATACGCTTTTTTTGCATGATCTTCACAGTATGGCATTCCAGAGAGTGGCTGGTGTCCACAAAAATGAAAATCCTCCGTTCCCGGATCGCCTTGTGGCCATTTACAGTGATTCTCAGTTAGGTTTAATATTGTAACTGCAAATTGATCAGAGCTCTGATCCAAGCTATGAATGTTTGACTGAAGTATGTCATGATTTTTGGTGTATTCGATATCATCTACAGGCGTTTCTTTGAAAGCAAGATTACCGGAGTAGCTTACAGATAATATACTCCCGTCTAATTGACCCACCGCAATATTTTTTCGTTGCGGTTTTGCGCGTGGCTCCAATCCTAAACGGTGCACTTTTCCAATCACGGCATTTCTTGTAACATCCCCTAGTCGTTTTGCAATCTGACTTGCGCTAAGGCCTTCCGTCCAAAGTTTTTTTAACTGCTCCACTCTTTCTTCCGTCCAAGCCATGGCATCACCTCAATTTATTATAAATTATATGAAATCAATATATTGTTATAAATACGTGATTTAATACTACTACATTTATGAAAAAACTGAATCTTTTAGTATTGTTTTCAACAGAGATAAGTAATATGTTGTACAAGATTACGTTATAAAAAACCTGGAAAATCTACAATGCGCAAAGACATTGGTATAGTCAATTGGTTGGGCCTTTATACCCAAATACAGAGAGAAATAATGCGTTTCCTAAAAGTTTGGCAACAAACCGTATTTGGACCATTAATGACCGCATTACTCTTTCTTTTTGTTTTTTCCGTCGCTATTGGTAAGGCAAGACCTGAAATATTTGGTATGCCTTTTTCACACTTTTTAGCGCCAGGTATTATAATGATGATGATATTACAAAACGCTTTCGCGAATACATCATCCTCAATAGTCAGCGGGAAGATACATGGTAACATTGCAGATCTCCTTTTAAGCCCACTGAATGCTGTGGAGCTAACAACAGGATACATAGTTGGAGGATTAGCTAGAGGCTGTATGATTGCATTTATTGGCTTTACAATTATTTCTCTATTTTTAGAAATACCTTACCACAGTATATATGCCATATTTTACTTTTCAGTTATGGGGTCGCTTTTCATGAGCCTAATTGGAATTATTGGTGGGTTATGGGCCGAAAAATTTGATCACATGGGCGCAGTTACAAATTTTATAATTACGCCGATGACATTTTTATCAGGTACATTCTACTCTATTAAGGATTTACCAAGTCAGATCTATGGCATTGCACAATATAACCCATTTTTCCAAGCGATAGATGGTTTTCGTTACGGTATTACTGGATATGCAGATGGTAATTTACTGAATAGCGGACTTAGTCTTTTAATATTAAATATCTTATTGTATGCGCTTAGTTGCTACCTTTTTAGAATTGGTTATAAGCTTAAATCCTAGAGGTAAATTAATGTAATTGACTAAAATTATTTTCTGATTAAAATAGCCTCTTTTAAATTCAAAATCGTATTATAAGTAATGAATTCTGTAGCTAACAACTATAACAGAAAGAAAATAGTTTTTTCTCATGGTAAAGGCATCTACCTATTTACCAATAAGGGGGAAAAGTATATCGATCTCGCGGCTGGAATTGCTGTAAATCTTCTCGGTCATTCCAATAAGGATCTTATAAATGCTCTAAACGTGCAATCGCGGAAACTTTGGCATGTATCAAACTTATATGAAATAGAAGAACAAGTAACACTCGCCAATAAACTGACAAGTTGTTCATTTGCGCATAAAGTTTTTTTCTGTAATTCAGGAGCTGAAGCGGTTGAGTGTACAATTAAAGCAGCAAGAAGATATCACTTTTCAAAAGGCAAACCAGAAAAAACCGAGATAATAACTTTTAAAGGTTCTTTTCACGGTCGAACGCTGGGAACAATCGCAGCGGCAAGTAATTCCAGTCATCTTGAAGGCTTTGGTGAACCGTTAAAGGGGTTCGTAAGTATCGAACGTAATGACATTAATCAATTAAAAAAAGCATGCAACGAGAAAACAGCTGCAATACTTATTGAGCCTGTACAGGGTGAAGGTGGAATAAATGTTTTTGACAGAGAATTTATTAATAGTCTTCAAGTTATCGCAAAAGAGATGGATTTACTTATTCTCTTTGACGAGGTTCAATGCGGTGTAGGCAGGACAGGAAAAATATTTGCATATCAGTGGTTTGATATAAAACCTGATGTCATGGCATTAGCTAAAGGCCTTGGTGGAGGTTTTCCAATTGGCGCTTGCCTAATGAGAGATGATATTGCAGAAGCTCTTATTCCAGGCACTCATGGGTCTACTTTCGGCGGAAATCCATTAGCAATGGCTGTGGGTAATTGTGTTATGGATATTGTTAACAAGGTTGATTTCTTGTCAAACGTTGAAAAGAACGGACTTTTCTTCAAAAATCAACTGAATAAATTGTGTGAAAAATATCCAAATGTTATCGCTGAAATTAGAGGCCTGGGTCTAATGATCGGAATAAAGTGTTCGGTAGCGAATAATTTATTAGCTAATAAACTATATGAAAATGGCATCCTCACTGTGAATGCAGCTGACAATGTAATTCGAATACTACCACCACTCAACATAACAATGTCTGAAATCAAGAAGGTTATGTCCTTATTTGAAAAATCAATTAAAGAAATTTTATAATGGAATATTTATCAAAAAATTTCATCAATCTACACGAACTGAAAAAAGCCGAACTGATTGAAATACTATCATCAGCCGAACAGTTGAAAGCTGATCGAAATTCTGAGAGAAATTTATTAGATGGAAAATCATTTATACTCCTATTTGACAAGCCATCAACAAGAACCAGAATTTCATTTGAACTTGCAATATCTGAGCTTGGTGGTTCGTGTATTTATCTAGATATGAAAACTACACAACTTGGAAGAGGTGAGACTATTAAAGATACCGCTAAAGTATTATCAAGATACGTGGATGGAATAATAATCAGAAATGCTAATCATCAAGACTTGATTGAATTCTCCAACCACTCTGCAATATCAATCATTAATGCTCTTACCAATGAAAGTCATCCTTGCCAAATAATGGCTGATTTAATGACTTTAAAAGAGTGCTTTGGAACAATTGATGGCCTTAAAGTTGCATGGATAGGAGATGGTAACAACGTTGCAAATACGTGGATACAAGCTAGTACTTTATTTGATTTCAAATTAAATATGGCTATACCAAAAGAATATATACCCAAAAAAGCTATTTTAGATATCGCCAAGAAGAGCTCAAAAATTAATATAACCCAAAATATTGATGATGCTATTAAAGATGCAAATTGTATTGTAACCGACACCTGGCTTTCTATGAATGACGATGAAAATGAAAGATCAAGAAAAATTCAAATCCTAAATAAATATCAGGTTAATAGAGACTTATTTGCTAAAGCACCAGTCGATGCAATATTCTTACACTGTTTACCCGCACATAGAGGGCAAGAGGTCACTGACGCAGTAATTGACTCCGATAGATCTCATGTTTACCAACAAGCTGAAAATAGATTACACGTACAAAAAGCTATTCTTAAGCATTGCATACCTAACTAAGCCAAAATACCGCTCATCAAATTCATCATAAAGTTTATACCATCTTTAATATCTTTAATTTTAATAAATTCGTCAGACGTGTGCGCTTGCTCTATTTTACCAGGCCCACAGACAATTGTTGGCCAACCAATTTTAGAAAAATATCCAGCATCTGTTCCATAAGAGACGCCCCACTTATGCTTTGGGTCCTTCTTGGTGAGTGTATTTAATATTTCAGGATACTTCTTTTGATTTAGCGGTAAAATATTTGATATATTTCTGTTTGAGATGAAGGCATCGCAATATTTTTGTTTCATTTTTGATTCTAATAATGGCACTTTTTTCTCAAACAAATCACGGAGCAAATCTTGAAAATTTGCGTTAGGCAAACACCTAATATTCCAAATAACCTTTGCATAATCAGGAATTATGTTATGTGCCACACCCCCATCGATCCGCCCTACATTTAGCGACGAATAAGGTGGTTCAAAATTATTATCTACATCGCTATGAACTAGGCTGTACTCAATTTTTCTTAACTCATTTACGAATTCATTAGCAAAATAAATTGCGTTACATCCCCAATCTGGATAACAAGAGTGTGCTTTTTTTCCGTGAAATTCAGTCTCAAAGGTATGACAACTTTTATGCTGATTTATAATTTTAAGATCTGTCGGCTCGCCCACAATAACTACTTCCGGAGGACATATATTATTCTTCATCACATCAATTAGTGGCCCTACCCCAAGACACCCAACCTCCTCATCATAACTTAAGGCCACATGAAGAGGTTTATCAAAGGATTTGGATATTACCCAAGGGGTTATGGCGAGAACAAGAGATATAAACCCCTTCATGTCTGAAGTACCTCTTCCATAATATTTGTTGTCCTGAATCTTTAGTTTATACGGATTATATGACCATTGATCCTTATCTGCAGGTACAGTATCTGTATGCGCAGATAGAACTAACCCAGGAAGTTTCCGATCACCAATTGTGTAATAGATCGATGTTTTAGATTTATCATCATTATAGATCTTTGAAGGTTCAATTTTATGAACAGATAGGTAATCACAAATATAATTAATCAATTCTAAATTACTTTTATTACTTGTTGTATCAAAAGAGATTAATTTTTCTAATATTACTGCCTGTGAATTTAATATCTGAGCTTTATCCAAATTATGTTCTATTTTATTGTCTCCAAAAATAAGATGTGAATAAAACCATCACAGTGAATATTTCAAGCCTACCCAAAAGCATTGCTACCGACAGCAACCACTTTGATGAGGGTCCCATCAATGCATATGTTTCAGTAGGTCCGATAAACTGACCTAAGCCCGGACCAACATTTGCAAGGGCACTCGCCGAGGCTGAAAAAGCTGTAATAAGATCAGAGCCAAGAAGCGTAAGAAGCAAACCAAAAATTATAAATGAGGCAATGAATAATAAAAAAAATGAGGTAACGGCTCTATTTACACTGTCTGGTATTTCTCTGCCGTTATACATTGGAATAAAAACCGCGTCGGGGAAGGCAACTTTTTTTGTTTGCACAACAACTTGTTTGACCAAAATTTGAAATCTGAAAATCTTCAAACCGCATGATGTAGATCCGGCACAACCACCCATTAACATCAAAAAGAAAAACATAGAAATTATGAATGGACCCCACAACATGTAGTCGGCTGAAACGTAACCGGTTCCGGTTAAAATTGAAGTGATATTAAATGCCGCCTGTCTTAATGCATCCTGAACAGTTATCTCCAAATAGGACCCAATATAAAAAGAACATAACAAAACAGATGCAAGTAAAATAAACATAAATGTAATAACTTGGCTATCTAAAAACAAACTAGAGGCTTTGCCTCGAACTAATTGAAGATACAACACAAATGGAAGGCTGCCAATTATCATAAAAAGTACACATATATACTCTAATTTTGCACTATCAAAAAATGCGAAAGAGTCAGTATGGGTTGAGTAGCCTCCGGTTGAAATTGTTGTGAATGAGTGAGCTACAGAGTCAAATAGTCCCATACCACCAATATTGTAAGAAAGCGCGCAGAGAACTGTAATAATGAGATATATTATAATTAAGGATCCTGCTATTTGTATGGCACGTGGTAATATTTTTTCTGCATTATCTGAAGAGTCGAGGCGAAATAATTGCATACCCCCAACCTGCAGCATTGGCAATACAGCAACTGCCATAACTACAATACCTATCCCCCCCAACCATTGCAGAAGGGCTCTCCAAATTAGTATTCCCTTTGATTGAAATTCTAAGTCTGTAATAACCGTAGCACCAGTTGTTGTGATTCCGGACATTGACTCAAAAAATGCATCCGTAATATTAAGTCCAGAGTCTGAGATATATAGGGGAATTGCTGAAAATATTGCAATCAGAAGCCAAGTAAGTGAGATCAAAATAAATGCCTCTCGCAGTCCTAGTAATTGGTTTTTTCCCCACACGGATAATACCAAAATAAAACCTGTCATTGCTGTAATCAGTGATGACAATATAAAGACCTTATAGTTTTCATGCATATATATAAGATCAATTAAAGCAGGAATAAGCATGAATACTCCTAATATCACGAGGAATATTCCTATTATTTTTATGATTGGGTAAAATCTCATTCTTATTGTGATTAGGTTTATATCTCTGTAAGTATATGCTGCTGATATTCTATGAAATTTAACAAACTTATCTCATAATCTTTCGACTCAGCTGTGCTACCAATATTCGCTCCATATGATAATGATGGAAGTATAAATGTATCGTAAGCATCTTCTATTTGATATTTATGATCCAAAATGAATGCTTCGTTTGCATTTTCCAAATCATAAGTGATTTGAAGTTTATCATTTACGGAAATCAATCTATCCGAAAATACTAAATATGCAAAACATGTCATATCCCTATGTAGTATATGTCGTTCAGAGGCTTTGTTCAAATCCAATGGTATTGCATTATATTGATTTGATTTTTTATCAATCTTTGTTTCGCCCATCGTGTATTATACCTGTATTATTGGATAGATTTACCAATATCGATCATAATATCATCAATATCTTCAAGACCAAGAGACATTCTTAATGTACTTTCGGTTATTCCCAAATCCATGCATTCAGAATCTGATAAATTGCGATGCGTTGTAGTTTTTGGGTGCGTGATTAAAGTCCTTGCGTCACCAAGGTTGTTGGATATCTTTATAAGGTCAAGTTTATTGAGGAAATTAAAAGCTTCTTTTTTACCACCATCAACTTTGAATGTAACAATAGGACCGCCCCCCGTCATTTGTTTCTGAGCAATGTTGTATTCTGGATGGGATTTGTGACCTGGATAAATAACCTCTTTGATGTTTGCAAGATCCACCAAATAATCTGCAATTTTTTTTGCGCTTTCAATTTGCCTATCAGTCCGTAACGAGAGCGTTTCCAGACCTTTCATCATTATCCATGCATTAAACGGACTCAATGCTGGCCCGGTATGTTTTAGGTAGTCATGTAATTTATTTTCAATAAATTCAGCGTCGCCCAAAATTACACCGCCCAAACATCTACCTTGTCCGTCAATATGCTTTGTTGCGGAATAAATTACGATATCAGCTCCAAATTCCATTGGTCTTTGCCTTAATGGTGTCGCAAAGACATTATCAATGATTACTTTGATGTTATTTGCTTTTGCAATCTGAGATAATTTCTCAATATCAATTATTTCAAGCATTGGATTTGTAGGAGTTTCAAAGAAAAATATCTTGGTATTACTCTTTATTGATTTTTCCCACTCTTCAATTTTATTGGCCCTTACGATTGTTACCTCTATCCCATAATTTGGAAGGATATCTTTCAAAATTGATAAGCATGAACCAAATAATGCGTCTGCAGCGACAATGTGATCTCCCGACTGCACATTTGTGAAGAGCGCCCAAAATACAGCAGCCATCCCAGATGATGTCAGTCTAGCGGCTTCAGCACCTTCCATTTCACATAATTTCTTTTCCAGCATTGTAAGATTTGGATTTGAGTACCTACTGTAAATATATCCATCTATTTCACCCTTGAATCTCGCCTCAGCTTCCTCGGCAGAATTATAAATGTATCCAGAAGTTAGATATATAGCCTCAGAAGTTTCGTTATTTTGTGAACGCTGAGCACCAGAATGGATAAGCTTTGTCTGTATATTATGTTTGTCTTTTGATCTATTTTTTGACATTTTTACCTCAGCCGATAATACTGAGTTTCGTTTGTAATAATTATAGTACTCTTTTTGTATATTATTAAACTTCTGTATCTAAAGCGTGCGTTTAAAAAGTAGATTGAATCTTGTTTAATTCATACATAATTGACTATTTATATAATCATTTTTATGTATAATGAAATAAAAAAAATGAATCTACTGAGCGAAAATATACAGCAAACAAACCCCGAAGAAAACAAAAATCTAAATTTGACGGGCGCTAGTGGCATTTTGCCTGATAGCCTGATCAAGAAACTTTTGGCAAGAAAAAAAATACAGTCTTTGGACGAAATTACTGATCAACAAATCCAGCCCGCAAGTCTAGACTTGCGCCTTGGTAAAAAAGCATATCGTATTAGAGCAAGTTTTATCCCAAGCGAGAATAAGAAAGTTTTAGAATGCGCAACGGATCTCATCGACCATGAATTCAGTATTGAAGATGGAGCGGTTCTTGAACGGAACTGTGTTTATCTTGTCGAACTAAAAGAATTCCTTGAACTTCCTGAGAGTATATGGGCAATCGCTAACCCAAAGAGTTCAACGGGTAGGTTAGATGTTTTTACTCGAGTGATTGCTGACTATACTCAGTCATTTGATAAAATTCCGATTGGGTATGCAGGCGCACTATATGCTGAAATATCGCCACATAAATATTCAATAATGATACACGAAAATTCACGTCTTAGCCAATTACGTTTTATAAGAAAAAGTTCCACACAGTCTGAACAACAAAGGTCAATCATATCAGACCGGGACCTAAAAAGATTACACAATAAGCTGTCAAAAATATCGGGTGGTTTTGGATTGGTCAATGGTGAAGCTAGGATCGCAGACGGACTGCAATTGGGCGTATCTTTAAGCTCGCAAAATGGGTTAATTGGTTTTAAAGCAAAGCACTATACCGCTCCTATAGATGTAGACAAAATTGGTCATTATAAAGTGAGTGAATATTGGGATCCAATTCATGAAACCGAAAAAAAAAGATTGGTTTTGGATCCAAATGAATTTTATATTCTTGCATCAAGTGAATTCGTCAGGATACCTCCAGAATATGCTGCTGAAATGGTTCCCATAGACCCAACGATGGGCGAACTACGAGTTCATTATGCAGGTTTTTTTGACCCCGGCTTTGGAGATACAAACGATTTATCAAAAGCCAGTAAGGGGGTGCTTGAGGTTAGAAGTTTAGATGTGCCATTCTATATTGAAGACAAGCAAATTATAGCAAGACTGAAATATGAAAAACTTGCAGAAACGCCATCAAAACTATATGGTGTGGATATTGGCTCTACATATCAATCGCAAGGTCTAAAACTTTCAAAACACTTTATAGATTAAAACAGTATTATTTAAGCAGCGCACCAACATGGATCACTTTGAGAATATAAAAGCGTGGCCTTTTGTAGAGGCTAAAAAATTACTAGAAAAAATTGATAAGATAGGAGACAACGAACCTGTTGTATTTGAAACGGGGTATGGTCCTTCAGGACTTCCTCATATTGGTACATTTGGTGAAGTTGCCCGAACTATCATGGTAAAAAATGCATTTGAAGAAATAACAAATAACTCAAAAAAAACAAAATTAATCTGTTTTTCAGATGATATGGATGCACTGAGGAAAGTACCGGATAATATCCCAAACCAAGCCGAAATATCCAAACATTTAGGAAAGCCCCTAACAGAGGTACCCGATCCCTTTGGGGAATATGCTAGTTTTGGTGAACATAATAATAATAAATTAAAGAGTTTTCTTGATCAATTTAAGTTTGAGTATGAGTTCATTAGTTCAACTGATTATTATAAAAATGGTTTTTTCAATAAGACTCTATTAGACGTATTAAAGAACCATGAAAAGATTATAGATATTGTAAAACCAATTCTTGGAAGCGAAAGACGCAAGACGTATAGCCCTTTCCTTCCGATTTGCCCAGATACTGGTCAAGTATTTCAAGTAAAAATAAATGGAATAAATCAAAATTCTAAAAAAATATTTTATACAAACCCTCTGACAAATAAAGAGACTGAAACTGAAATTCAAGATGGAAAAGTGAAGCTCCAATGGAGAGCTGACTGGGCAATGAGATGGAAAGCGCTTAATATTCGCTATGAAATGTCTGGGAAAGACTTGATTGACTCCGTGAAGCTTAGTGGGCAAATATGCAGAGTCATAAATGGTGTACCCCCTGAAGGATTTAACTATGAACTGTTTCTCGATGAAAATGGTGAGAAGATATCGAAGTCACGCGGGAATGGTCTGTCAATAGATGAGTGGCTTCAATACGGCTCTCAAGAGAGTTTATCGCTATTTATGTACCAATCACCGAGAAAAGCAAAAAGGTTGTATTTTGACGTAATACCCAAGAATATGGATGAATATGCATCCCACTTAAAAAATTATACAAAACTAAATAGTAATTCTGATCCATCAATTTATGATAATCCAGTTTGGCATATCCATGGTGGCAAATCCCTTAAAAAATCCCCGGAAATACAATATTCATTGCTTCTGAATCTCGTTAGTGCTTCAAATTCAGAAAGTAAAGAGATACTGTGGGGATTTCTGAATAGTTATTACGATAGTGCTACTTTGGATGAAAATCGAGACGCTATTGACAATATGATTGGCTTTGCAATTAATTACTTTAACCAATTCGTTAAACCGAAGAAGCAATATAGGAAAGCAAGTCAAAACGAAGAGGCAGCTTTGCGTGAATTATCAGAAACATTAAATAATTTTATGGATGTTACAGATCCCGAAATAATTCAATCAGAAATTTACCGAATAGGAAGAGAGTATCAATTTGAACCAATGCGTGACTGGTTTTGCTCGATTTATGAAGTTCTTCTTGGCCAAAAAGATGGACCTCGATTTGGATCATTTGTATTGATCTATGGGGTGAAGAATACCCAAAAATTAATAATGGAGGCACTAGCCGGAAACTATATTAGAAATTGATGAGCTTTTATAAAAAAATTAGAAATATTGCTTTTTTAATTGAACCAGAAAAGGCACATAAATTAGCAATTTCTGCCCTCAAAACAGGGATTCATATACCCTCGAATAATAATTCTGAATTATTAAAACAGGAAGTATTTGGTTTAACGTTTAATAACCCAATTGGTCTAGCAGCAGGGTTTGATAAAAATGCTGAAGTACCAAATGAAATAATTTTATCAGGCTTTGGATTCACTGAAGTCGGAACCGTAACACCATTAGGACAAGCAGGAAACGAGCCACCGAGAGTTTTTCGCCTGCCAGAAGATGATGCCTTGATAAATAGACTTGGCTTCAACAACGATGGAATGGAAATTATTTATGATAGGCTATGCAAAACTAAAAAAAGAGGTACAGTTGGAATAAATATTGGGGCAAATAAGGATACGAAAGATAAATTAAGCGATTATCAGATTGGAATTAAAAAATTTTCCACAATTGCTGATTATATTACAATTAATATCTCATCACCAAATACACCAGGTCTTAGAGATCTTCAGTCAGGTCAACATTTCCAAGAATTAATAAAATTAATTAAAGCCTATAAGATAGATGGTCTCAAAACTCCAATTTTGATTAAGTTAGCTCCTGACTTAACTAAAAAGGAGCTAGAAATAATTGTAAACCTCTCAATAGACGGTGGAATTGATGGTTTGATCCTATCAAATACCACACTTGAACGAAAAGATATTATGAATAAAAAGTTCATAAACGAAGAGGGTGGTCTTTCAGGTAGGCCATTGATGCAGAAATCAACAAAAATGTTGAGAGATACCTATAAAATATCAGAGGGAAAGATACCCCTTATTGGAGTTGGGGGCATATTCACAGGTCAGGACATTATTGAGAAGATACGAAATGGCGCGTCACTAATACAGCTTTATACCGCAATTGTTTATGAGGGACCAACACTGATAAGTAAATTAAAAAAACAATTAATATATGAGGTCGAGCGATATGGGGTAAAATCGATAAGCGAACTTATTGGCTCAGATATAAAATAATTGAATGCCATCATCTGGCTCTTGAAAGTCCTGCAACTGACAACCCAGCAATCCAAGCAATTACTACGCAGATTATACCATATAATAGTGGTCTCTCATTTGCTTGGGTGTATATATATTTTCCAGCAAGAGTTTTGTTAACAAATACTCTCGAGGTATCCCTATCCACTAATTTTTGATCATCAAAAAAGTAAATAGTAACGTCATAACTTCCTTCATTTATATCTTTTGGTAACTGTACTGACGCACGAAACAGTTTGTCACCAACAATTCTAACACCCGTATACTTCTCTATGAAAATACCCTCTTCCTTGTTCTTTTTTATTATTTCTTCATAGATACTAGGGGTTTGATTTTTCTCATTTGATATAAATTTTAAATAATTGAGGCCAATCTGATTTTCTTTGAGAAAATCCTGAGCTGTAATTCGCTGAATATTTCGATTGCTATAAATTGCATAATAACTAGGGACATTATCTATAATAGTATCGTCACTATTTACCCAAATTCCATACTTCTTTACTTTTTCTCTCACCGAAATAGATTTGCTGGTTCCTCTTACTTTAATAATAATATCTGATTTTGATAAGTCACCGCTATTAAATGCTCCAAAAATAAGAAGCTCTTCCCCGAAAAAATTTGAACCAATTTGTATATGTGGATCGTCAAGTTGCACTACAAGGTCAGCCTCAACTTCATTTGCAGAAGCATAATTTGTATATGAAAACCCTACACAAACTAGCCCAACTATGAGTGTTTTAATAAAACTATTATAGTACATCAGTGATCACATATATATTTTGTGGTTCAGCAACAAGTTCAATCAACATCTTTGCGCAAACTGCAAGTATAAGCACGCCCAATAGAAACCTCAATTGCTCAGCTTTTAATCTATGCCCCAGAAATGCACCAATTTGCGCGCCCACAACACCCCCACTCATAAGTATTATTGCTAACATAACATCAACAGTCTGGTTCTCGTACGCATGTAGTATCGTAACAAGACTTGTAACAAAAATAATTTGATATAAGGATGTTCCTATAACAATATTAGTTGGCATCCTTAATAAGTAAATCATTGCTGGAACCATTACAAATCCTCCACCGACCCCCATGATTGAAGCAAGAATCCCAACAAATATTCCGATAGTAATTGGAGGTATGACACTTATGTATAAACCTGATTTTTTGAAACGAACCCTGAATGGTAGTGTGTGTACCCATGTTCTCTCTTTTCTTTTTCGAATTTGAGCTATTTTATCATTTCTTTTGCTTATAATTGCCCTGATACCCTCGACGAAAATAAGCGAACCAATAGACCCAAGCAATAAGACATATGCTAATGAAATCATCAAGTCTATTTGACCAATATTTTTAAGTAGCGCGAATAATTCAATACCTAAAAAAGATCCAATTACCCCCCCAATCAACAGCACAGTACCCATCTTGAAATCTACAGCCCTTCGACGCCAATGCGCGACAACTCCAGATATTGAGGATGCTACAATTTGGTTTGCCTCAGTAGCCACAGCAACTATTGGGGGTATTCCATAAAAAATGAGTAAAGGTGTCATCAAAAATCCACCACCCACGCCAAACATACCCGACAGAATACCCACAGCGCCACCCATTCCAAATAAAATGATTAAGTTTACAGAAACCTCGGCTATGGGGAGATAAATATACATATAATCTTATGTGCCAGTAAGTTGATCTATTTTGCCCTATGAAGACGTTCAATATATAGTTATAAAATATAAAATCAAAATAAAATCAAAATCAACGTAGAAACATTTTTGATCTTATAATTAAATTGTAATTCATAATTCTTAACAGAATGCAAAATAAACGGAAATAACATGCGTCATTTTATCTTTATCTTTATCTTATTTTTTCCAATATCAGCTAGTGCAGACACTAATTTTACATTTGCAACAAACTGGGTAGCTCAACCAGAACATGGGGGTTTCTATCAAGCGCTGTCGGATGGTGAATACAAAAAATGTGGCCTAGACTTAGAAATAATTCAAGGTGGACCAGGCAGCAATAATAGAGCTAAACTAATTACAAATAAAATAGATGTATATATGGGCGGCAATCTTATTCAGTTAATAAACTCCCGTGCTGAAGGTGTACCAATTAAAACGATTGCAGCATTCTTTCAGAAAGACCCTCAGATTGTTATATCTCATCCCGAAGGAGATCTTAGATCTTGGGAGGATCTGCGGAATGCAGATCCCATTTATATTAGTGATATGGGCTTGGTTACTTTTTTCAGATGGATGGAGAGAGAGCATAATTTTGATGCAGAAAAGAGGCGACCTTATCTCTTCAATTCAGCACCATTTCTTGCTAATAAAAACTCGGCACAACAAGGTTACCTGACATCCGAGCCTTACTCTATCTCAAAAGAAATCGGAGTTGAACCGAATGTATTTCTATTAGCAGACTACGGTTTTGATACATACTCAACCACCATTGAAGCGATGGAAAGCACAATAACTAATCGCAAAGATGAATTAAGATGTTTTATTGATGCATCAAAAATCGGATGGAAAAACTATCTTCATGGTGACGCATCAAAAACAAACGAACTTATAAAAAAAGAAAACCCTGACATAACTGATGCCAAAATAAAATATTCTATGAATAAATTAAAAGAATATGGTATTGTTGAAACTAATAACACACAAAAGTATGGCATTGGATATTTTTCTCCAGAAAAGATCCGGAAGTTTTATAAGCAAATGTTAAAATACGATGTTGTAAAGGAACTGGATGATATAAATGAAATTTACACCGAAGAATTCATCCAAAAATAGCCAACATCGTTAGAAACGATATCGATGAACTTATTCAAAGGTAGGATATCCTATTTCTCTAAACTCCCATCAATTATACTAATAATTTCCATATTTTTAATATGGGAACTCTACGTTACACTTGGCGAAGTCCCTCATTATATTTTGCCAGCTCCATCTTTTGTAATTATGACACTGTTCGAAGACTGGTCTATTCTTTTTCCTGCTATGTTGAACACACTTGAGATTGCTCTTCTTGGTTTCTTACTTGCAAGTAGCGGTGGGATTCTGATTGCATTATTGATGAGCTATTCGCGCTCAGTTCAAGATACCCTCTTACCACTTGCAATTATATTACAGGTTACACCAATCGTTGCCATTGCGCCCATTATTATAATCTATGTAGATAGCACATATTTGGCCCTATTAATTTGCGTCTGGCTTGTTGCCTTTTTTCCTATCCTAACAAACACATTATTTGGTTTAAATTCCGCAAATCCAGAACTCCTCGATTTATTTAGATTATATAAGGCTTCAAAATTCAAAACTTTGCTTCATTTAAAGATCCCGAACTCAATACCAAGTGTTGTCGCTGGCCTCAAAGTATCAGCAGGATTATCACTAATTGGCGCGATTGTTGCAGAATTTGCGGCAGGGGCAGGTGGTTCAAGCTCCGGATTGGCTTTTAGGATTCTTGAAGCAGGATATCGTCTCAATATATCAAGGATGTTTGCATGCTTACTTCTTTTGGCTGTAATTGGTATATTATTTCATAAATTAATCGAGATTACAGCTCAGATGGCGCTAAGTAGATACAATTAGTCACACGTTCTATTTAATCTAACTTCCCATTCATCACATAATCGATTATTTTTACAACTTGCTCAGGAGTTTGAGTTACAGCAAGGCTTGCTGCATCTACTTCTTTTAGTGCGTGCGCGTGTTGATCGTCATGCATAATAATTAAGGGCTTATTTAGACCATGTGCATATCCTGCATCGAATGCAGCGTTCCACTGCTTGTATTTTTCACCAAATCGCACGACAACTAGATCAGCCTTCTGGATTAGATTCCTTGTCCTTATGGCGTTTATTTTTGCCCCTTTATGATCATGCCAGAATGACTGCTCTTCGCTACCGAGTATGTTTACACCGCAATCATCGCTATTTTCATGTATTGTAACTGGGCTTGTGAACTGAACATTTAATCCTTTTTTTTCCGTCATTGAGACAATCTGATCTCTCCAATCTGTATGTATCTCTCCTGATAAGTAGACATTAAGTTCTTTCATTTCTTTCCCTCACAATATCCTTTTAATTTTATTTAATTAATAAGGCTGCACGACCCGTTACTTTTGCATCCTCAACCAAGGCATGCAGCTCTTCTGCCTGTGACATATCTCTAACATCTGTCACTAATGGCCAGACGTCGCCTCTTGCAACAAGATCCAAAGAGTCAATTACTTCTTGCTTTGTTGCATAGCGACTACCCATTACAATAGCCTCTTTATTTAATAAATCACCTGCAAATGCCGTAACAGCATTTTGTGGCCCGCCTCCACCTAGGGTGACAAGCCTTCCTCCCCGAGCTAATATCGAAAAGCCTAAATTTAATGACTCGTTGCTTGAAACAAAATCTATGACGACATCAACCCCCATTCCTTTTGTATAGTCATAAAATGCCTGATTGTCGTTGTGGTCTCTTGGATTAATACATACATCAGCACCAACTTGTTTGCATGCGTCAAATTTATTACTAGCTACATCAACAGCAATGACTTTGCTATTTGCCCATTTAGCCATCATAATCATATGAATACCCAGACCACCTCCCGCTCCAATTATTGCGACTGTATCTTGCGTTTTTATGGATGCATGTCGGATTACTTTGAATGGTGTGGCAATAGCGTCACATATCACAGCAATCTCTGCAGGATTTTTCTTCCAATCGAGTGCTTCGGGTATTTTTAGAAAATTTTCCGCTGGAAGCTTCATGTACTCTGCGTAGGCCCCATCAATCTCTCTGCCAACATAACCCCCAAAATTTTCACATAGTGTCTCTCTATTATTGTTGCACCATTTACAATGTCCACAAGTCAAATAGAAATAAGCCGTTACGGCGTCACCAACCTTAAGATTTGTTACACTCTTCCCGACCTCTTCAATTACTGCTGTTATTTCATGCCCAATAATTCTTGGATAATCTACTTCTATACGTCCAGCACGAACATGTTGGATTGTAAGCCCAGAGCCACAGGCAATGATCTTTGCGACGGCCTCGTTATCACTTGGCACAGGATCTTTGACATCTTTATAAACAAATGGTGTACCCTTTGACTCCAAAACTAATGCTTTCATCGCTGTCTCCAACTTAATTGATAATTATTAAATCTTACTATAATATCAAGTATGCTTAATAACAATAATGGAATTAAATAAGTGAGTTAAAAATGATAAATGCAGGCCTGCTTGGGTTAGGTTGGTGGGGAAAACTAATCATAGATACTTTAAAAGATAGCGACAAAATAAGGGTTACATCAGCTTCTTCAAGAACGATGGAAAAACACAAAGAATATTTGGAAGAAAATAAAATCAATGCCTTTCCAACCTATGACCAAATGCTTGAAGAAAATAATATTGACGCAATAATTATCTGTACGCCGAATTCGCAACATGAAGATCAGCTAAAGTCAGCTATTAAAGCAAAAAAGCAGGTCTTTTGCGAAAAGCCAATGGCTCTTAGCAGAAGTTCGGCAGAAAATATGATTCGAATTGCAGATGAAAGCAACTTTATCATCGGCATAGGACACGAAAGAAGATATGACCCAGCGATCGAGAAACTAAAATCTATCATTGATGACGACTCATTTGGTGAGAAGATGCATATAGAAGCTAATTGGTCACACGATATTTTAGCCTCACTTGACAATGATAATTGGCGGGGTTCTTCATTTGAAGCACCTGCTGGTGGAATGACCGGAACTGGCGTGCATATGACGGATCTTTTCTTATCAATGTTTGGGAGCGTTGAGGGACTTTTTGCCCAATCCTCAAATAGAGTTTTGGGCTTTGAGACTGGTGATCTATCCACGGTACAAATGAAATTCAAAAACGGTGCGACAGGCCAATTATCAGTCATATCAAAGACACCATATTATTGCAGATTAACCGCATTTGGCGATAAAATGTGGGCTGAGGTAAGAGATTTAAAGCATCCGATGTTTAGAGCAGAAACAGAATTATCATTTTGTGAAATTGGGGCAGAGCCAATAAAAGATTTATTCCCTGCGACAGATATTATTAAGTCTAACTTGGAAGAGTGGGCAATGGCAATTCAGGGTGAAGCAGATTACAGATTCACAAATCAGGAGAAAATTGAAAATGTGGCTATCCTGGAAGCCATGGACAAATCAATAAAAGACCAAAAATGGGTTAAGATCTGATTTAAAAAATCAAATTTCCTGCATTTACCATCATCGTGACCCCAGTAATATATCTGGCGTCTTCAGACGCAAGAAAAAGTGCAGCCTTTGCGCAGTCAATAGGATCTATTAAGTTCCTCATTGGGTTCATTTTGGCAATATTCTCAATGCTCTTCGCATCTCTAACTTTTTTTACGCGCGGAGTTAATGCTGTACCGGGAGCTAATGCATTGACCGTAATCCCGAATTCTCCGGCATCTCTGGCTAATAACCTTGTCATCCCTAGTAAACCAGCCTTTGCTGCACCATATGGGATATATGATGGCGCGTGCGGATTTGGTGCGATGCCAGCTCCTGATGAAATATTAATAATTCGCCCGAATCTATTTTTTTTCATAATGGGAAAAACGGCTCGCGTGCAATAAAATGCTGAATTTAAATTTAAATCAATTACCTTAAGCCACTCTTGATCGTTTATATCTTCAATAGAGTCTAATTTATCGAAACCACCAACGGCGTTAACCAATATATCTATTTTTTTGTATTTTTTAGCAATGACATTAATTGCTTTGTTTACATCCTTTGAGTCACAAACATCGGTAGTGATCAAATCAACATAAAATTTTTTTTTATGAAGCAAATTTTCAACTCTTTGTGCCTCTTTTTGATTTATGTCAATTAGGACAATATGCGCTCCCTGACTTGCGAACTCAATTGCGATCTCTTTACCGAGACCTTGAGCGGCCCCTGTTACAATTGCAACTTTGTCTTTCAGTTTTCCTTTATCTGGCATTGAGAATTGCTGTTAAGTTACTTTTTAAATTCAATTTCCAGTGCGATGACATCCATATTACTTGTGTTTATTGCGTTGTGTTCTAATGGAGCCTTGATAATCGAGGCGGTTCTTGGAACATAATCTATTTCATTTGTTGAACCATCTGGAAATTCAAACATCAACTTACCTTCTGATAATTGAATTGGCATATAATCCATCTCATGCAGATGCCATCCAGTTTGTTCACCCGGTTTAAAAACCCAATGCGTTACAATCATCTCATCATTTTCGAGTAATATTTTGTGTGATGCAATCTTCCTTTCTGCTGCTAAATCACTTGTTTTTTTATCTAATTTTGTTGACATTAACCCTCCTAAATTTGACTGCTATATTTATTTTAGATTTGAAAAAGCCGTTGGCTGTAAAATCTGATTGGAATATGATGAGACTAATGGACCATTTGGCTCTGTCTCGGCTCTCCTCTTAATCCATTCGGGGTCTGCTTGAAATGCATTCCACTTCTCTTCTCTTTCTGCAAGCGAGTCCCACTCGAGCAAATATGTAACATCCATATTTGACTCACCTATCAATGTAGTCCAAAAACCAACCTGTTTTATTTCGTATTTTTCCCAAAATCCAAATACAATATTTTGAAATCTATCCAAGACTTTTGGAAGGCAGCCTGGCGTGCAATGGTAAATTCTCAATTCATATATCATTTCACTCATCCTATTTTTTAAAATAAGTATAATTATAATTGATTATGAGAAATGATACATCTTATTTCTCACCTATTTTAAGTATGAATTGATTTCTTCCAATTCTTTTGTAGTAAGGGGACCAATATGTCTTTTTAGTACAACACCATTGCTATCGATTACATAAGTCTCTGGAATACCATAAACACCCAGTGTAATCGCTGATACTCCATCAAAATCAAATCCTATGCCTGTAAAAGGATTGCCTAAATCATCGAGAAATTTAACCGCATTCTCAAGTTTATCTCTATAGTTTATCCCATATAATGGCATGTCTAAATCTTTAATTTTCATCAAAATCTCATGCTCTGCTCTGCATGGCGTGCACCAGGATGCCCAGATGTTTAAGACGGAAATTTCATTTAGTTGTAGATCTGATTTAGCAAAGCCATTAAAAACTGCTCCATCATAAATCGTATCTGCATATTCAATTGCGGGCAGCTGCTTACCGACGGCTATTGGTGCTATGACCCTTTTGCTATTTTCATCTTGTTTTTGAAGGGAATAATAGAAAAAAAATATCACAAATAGAAATATTACCAAAAGCATCGTATATAACAGACTTTTACGGTTATACTTCAAGATCATCGTCCTTCTGACTGATTTTTTCCTGTATATCTCTCAGCGATATTCTTAAATAGATATAATAGCTTAAGATTATAATGGCTGCTGACCCGAAGGAGGCTACGATAAAATAGATATATAATTCTTCCATTTATATTCAAAATTTCTCTTTAATGCGCCGTGCTTTAAATTTATTATTTAATATTTCTAACTTCAATGCTTGTGATAAAAAATACAGAGAAATTAAAGAAAATCCAAAAAATACAAATAATAATGGATAAAGCATTGAATAATGGATCGTTGGTCCATCCATCCGCATTACACTGGCAGGTTGATGTAGGGTATTCCACCAGTCAACGGAATATTTTACGATCGGAATATTTATAAAACCCAATAGTGCGTAAACAGATGCGATTTTAAAATAGCTATTTCTTTTACCATCCATTCGATATATCAGAATGAGCCCAAGATATATAAAAAAAAGCAACAAAACCGAGGTCAACCTTGCGTCCCAAACCCACCAAACACCCCACATTGGTCGCCCCCAAAGAATGCCCGATATCAGCACAATTGATGTGAAAATTATACCAATTGGCGCTAATGACTTACTAATCAAAGCACAAATGGGCGTCTTTGTTATAAGATATACTAAGCTCATAACTGCTATTGACGAATATATACCGAGGCTTAGCCACGCAGATGGTACATGCAGATACATGATTTTAACCATTGCACCTTGTTGATAATCATTTGGAGCAACAATAAGAGCAAAGTAGAGTCCAATCGTAAGCACAGTTATTCCTGTAAAAAATACTAAATTTGAAAATCTGTTTATATTTCTCAGCAATTGATTTGGGTTAAATAAGTTCAAGGTAAAATCTCCCATGCCTTTATTCACTATTTACTCTAAGTATATACGTTACTAAAAAGGGAATAATTGCAAGTGTAAATAAAGTTGCAGCACCAAGTAACAAAGATGATCTAAAAAAAGTAAAGTCTAGAATGTCATTTTCTACAAATGGCAGTGTACCAATTATTAAGATTGGAACGTAAAAAGGGGTGACCAAAAGTGTCACTAGTAATTCTGAATTATTCATTTTAATCGCAATTGCCGAGCCAATAGAGGCAATCAAAATCATATAAGGGCTGCTGACGATAATCAAAAAAATTATTTTGATTAGGTCGTTTGGTTGCATATTCAACATAATACCTCCAAGTGGCAAAAAAATAATCACAGGTAGAATTATTAATAACCAAAAACTAATAATTTTACTAATAAGCATAAGCTCTGGTAAATCAGACTCCAGAATTAGTAGATCAAGTGAGCCATCCCTGTAATCACCCTCATACACATGTGAGATGTTCAATAAAATTGACAATAAAAAAGCAATCCACAATAGTCCTGGCGATATAAGTTCTAATAAATCAAGATTTGGTCCTATGCCAATTGGTAATAATGCAGATATTATAAGAAAAAAAGCTATTGCCATTACAAAAGTCGATTTTTTCTCAAGATAAACAGATAGATCACGACGAATAACTGAAATAAATTGCCTCATGCATCTTCCCCAATATAAATACTAGACTCATTTTTCATATTAAGTTTGGTATGAGATGTGATTAATATCAGCTTATGATCGGAAACTTTTGACATAAAAGTATTTTTAAAATAATTCGCAGCCTGCTCATCCAAATTTGAAAGTGGCTCATCAAGTAGCCAGATTTTTTTGTTGGACATTAGAATCCTTAATAAAGCGACTTTTTTTTTCTGACCTTGCGATAAATCTCTGATTTTTCGATTAAGTAACTTGTCGATCGCAAGTTCTTTGTGATGATTATCAGTTATTACACAGTTATAAAATTTTTCCCAAAAATTAATATTCTCGTGAACTGAAAGATTCTCTTTCAGTGCAAGCTTATGCCCTAAATATGAAATGTTTCCTCTAATAAGAATTTGTTCATTAGAATTATTACTGAGAGTAATCTTACCTTTATCTTGCTCTTCTAATCCTGCAATTATTCTCAGTAACGTTGATTTACCTACCCCATTTTGCCCAATTAGTACTGATATTTTTTCGGATGATAAATTTAGAGATAGCCCATCAAAGATTATTTTGTCTTCATATGAGAAACTCAGCCCATTTATGCTTAATTTCATTTCTTCTTTTTTTGATAATTATATTTAAAATTTCAAATTTACCTTTAAATTCTCATACTATCAAAATATACTTGAATGTCTATTCTATCGTGGTAAAACTTAATAGTGAAACATGATTGTTTACTTTACATATAGTGTTTAAGATGGACCTCTACAGAACCTATTTAACAGAAATAGAAAATAGAAAATCCGAAGGATTGCAACCTAAACCTATTGATGATGGTAAACTTTTAAAGGAACTTATTACCCATATCAAAAATCCTACAAGCAGTGAAAGAGGCAATTGCATAGACTTTCTCATTTATAATACTTTACCGGGAACCACAAGCGCTGCCGCTGAAAAAGCGAAACTATTAAAAGAAATAATTACCGGTAAATTTAAATTGGAAGAAATATCTCCTGAATTTGCCTTTACATTACTCTCACATATGAAAGGTGGGCCATCGATAGAAGTCTTGATTGATCTTGCCCTTGGAAAAGACTCAGAAATTGCTGGGCAAGCGGCAAAAATATTAATGGAACAAATTTTTTTATACGAGGCAGACATTGATCGTATCAGAGAGGGTTATAAAAATGGGAATAATATTGCCAGAGAGATCCTAACCAGTTATTCAAAAGCAGAATTCTTCACGAACCTTCCAGAAATTGAGGAAGAGATTGATGTAGTCACTTATGTAGCTGCTGAAGGAGATATTTCAACGGACCTACTCTCGCCGGGTAATCAAGCTCATTCAAGATCAGACAGAGAATTACATGGTAAATGTTTCATATCCGAAGATGCTCAAAGAAAAATTCTAGAATTGAAAGAAGCACATCCAAACAGGCGTGTTATGCTGGTTGCTGAAAAAGGTACTATGGGAGTTGGGTCCTCTCGAATGTCTGGCGTTAACAATGTTGCCCTTTGGACTGGAAAGAGTGCAAGTCCATATGTGCCATTTGTAAATATTGCGCCAATTGTTGCAGGATCTTATGGAGTTTCGCCAATATTCCAAACTACAATTGGTGTAACCGGCGGTATTGGAATTGATCTAAAAAACTGGGTTAAAGCTCTAGATGAAAATAAAGAACAAATTCTAAATAATGACGGAAGCCCTGTCTTGACACAAACCTATAATGTCGATACCGGTACTTTACTTAAAATAAATACAAAAACTAAAAAACTTTATAATGCTGATGGGACCAAAGAGTTGGTTGATATTTCTAATTCTTTTACACAACAGGATATCGATTTTATTCGTGCTGGCGGTTCATATGCTGTTGTTTTTGGAAAAAAACTTCAAAATCAAGCGTGTGAAATACTGGGTGTTGAGGTAGTTTCACCTTACGCTAAAACAAAAATAATTTCTCATCCAAATCAAGGTCTGACAGCCGTAGAAAAAATATTTAATAAAAACGCAGTTGGTGTGCCTGATAATACAATTCTGCACGCTGGATCCGACGCACGAGTAAAAGTGAATATTGTGGGTTCTCAAGATACGACTGGCCCAATGACTGTTCAAGAACTCGAAGCAATGGCAGCCACTACAATATCTCCTTCAATTGACGGGGCATACCAATCAGGCTGTCATACAGCATCCGTGTGGGATATAAAAGCTCAACAAAATACTCCAAAATTGATGAAGTTTATGAATGAATTTGGCTTAATTACCGGGCGTGATCCAAAAGATAAATATCATCCCATGACAGATGTAATTCATAAAGTTCTTAATGATATTACTGTAGACGACTGGTCAATAGTCATTGGCGGAGACTCTCATACCCGCATGTCAAAAGGAGTGGCATTTGGGGCGGACTCAGGCACGGTAGCTCTGGCCCTCGCAACCGGGGAAGCGACAATGCCGATCCCTGAATCAGTCAAGGTTACATTCAGGGGAAAAATGGCAGATCATATGGACTTCAGGGATGTAGTTCACGCAACACAGGCTCAGATGCTGCAGCAACATAATGAAAATGTATTTCAAGGCAGAATTATAGAGGTACACATAGGGACACTGTTATCAGATCAAGCTTTCACATTTACAGATTGGACAGCTGAAATGAAGGCGAAAGCGGCAATTTGCATATCTCAAGATAAAACACTTATTGAGTCCCTTAACATAGCCAAAGACCGCATCAGAATTATGATCGAAAAGGGCATGGATAATGAAAATAACATGCTAAAAAACCTTATATCTATTGCCGACAGAAGAATTAGTGAAATTGAAAATAAAAAAGTTGAAGCATTACAACCTGATGAGAATGCGAAATATTATGCAGAGGTGATTGTGGACTTAGATGCAATAGTTGAACCAATGATTGCCGATCCTGATGTGAATAATATCGATGTATCAAAAAGATATACCCACGATACAATTAGGCCAATCTCCTACTACAAATCTGAAAAAAAAGTTGATTTAGGTTTTGTTGGTTCTTGTATGGTGCACAAAGGTGACATAAAGATTGTTGCAAAAATGCTAAAAAACCTTGAAAAATCGAATGGGGATGTAAAGTTTAAGGCTCCGCTCGTTGTGGCTGCGCCAACATATAATATTATTGACGAGCTTATTGAAGAAGGTGATTGGGCTATCTTACAAAAATACTCTGGTTTCGAGTTTGATGATAATAAACCGAAGGATAAGGCACGATTAGATTACGACAATATATTGTACCTTGAAAGGCCTGGTTGTAATTTATGTATGGGTAATCAGGAAAAAGCAGAAAAAGGTGATACTGTGCTGGCAACATCAACGAGGCTTTTTAAGGGCCGAGTTGTCGAAGACTCAAAAGAAAAAAAGGGGGAGTCACTTCTTGCTTCAACTCCCGTCGTTGTTCTATCAGCGATATTAGGGCGAACACCAAACATTGAAGAATATAAATCCGCGGTAGAGGGAATTAATCTTACGAAGTTTATTCCACCAAATAGCAGGTTGGTAAAGGACACTCAATCTGTGCACTTTTAATCAAATTATCGCCACAATTTACAGCAAAAATTATTAGTTGAATTTGCCGATCAGATCCTGCATATTTTTTCCAAACTCTTCAATATTAAGAGGTTTTTCACCGTCCATGATAAGAGCATAATCTAGCAATATATGAGCTGTTGTATTGATATTTTTTGTTTGTTTATTCTTAAACATATCACTCAGTTTGATCATCACATCATGGTTTGGATTTACCTCTAAAACAGGCTTAGATATGGACATCCCTTGCCTTTGTTGGAGTATTTTTTGCATTGTTTTATCATACACATTTTCACCAATTGAAATACAAACAGGGCTATCAATCAGGCTTGAATTTATTTTTACCTCACTAACATGATCACCCAAAACTCTGGTCATTTCAGCTATTAATTTCTTCAAGTCAGAATCAGTGATTTTAGCTTTTGATTTCTTTTTCTTTGCTTTTTTGGTCACAGAAATATCAGTTAATTCTTCAGTGCCATGCGATACGTGCTTCAACTCTTTATCTTCGAATTTTATACCTGTTGCTGTCCAGAAGCTATCGATAGGATCAGTCAGTATTATAATCTCGACTTCCCTTGCGATATAACCCTCCAATAAAGGATTTGCCAGTGCTGACTGATAATCTTCTGATGTAATAAAATATATTGATTTTTGATTTGGTTTCATATCACCAATATATTCTTCTAATGATCTGTATCCGTCTTTTGTATTAGAAGATTTGAACCTTATTAACTTAAGTAAATCATCTTTTTTTTCGTAATCCTCATAAATACCCTCTTTAATAACAGGCCCGAATGCTTCCCAAAATATGTCAAATTTATCTTTATCATCCTTTGCTAATTTATTTAAAGTTGAAATTATTCTATTTTTGATAGCTTTCTTGATAGATAAGACAACGTTGTTTTCTTGTAAAATTTCTCTACTGACAGTTAGCGGAATATCAGCGCAATCAATAACACCGCTTATGAATCTCAAATAAGCTGGAATAATATCCGTATCGTCACTTATAAGAACTTTTTTGACATATAATTTCAACTTTGCTTTTCTTTGTTGATCAAATAGATCAAAGGGGCGTGTAGTTGGTATATATAGTAAAACATCATATTCGAAACGACCCTCAGCCTTATAGTGGATAGTTGACAGTGGCTGATCAAAATTTCTACTTAATAAGTTATAATGTTCGTGATACTGGTCTTCGGTAATCTCAGCCTTTGGCTTGGCCCAAATAGCACCAGCTGTATTTATTTGTTCTCCGTCAATAGACGAGCTCTCAGATAGATATATGGGAAAATTAATATTATCTGAATATTTTTTTATTGTATCCTGAACTATCTGCTTATCCGCAAAATCATGAGCATCTTTAGCCAATTTGATGGTTATTTCTGTACCACTAATATTTTTGTCTTTAATTTGCTGAACATTATAGGTGCCGGTTCCATCTGAACTCCATAAGTGAACCTCTTCAGAGTCAAATTTTTTCGACAATACGGTGACATCTTTTGAAACAATAAAAGCTGAATAAAAACCAATTCCAAATTGACCAATTTGGGAAGTTGCATCGTCATCTTTTGACATATTTTCGATAAATGTTTTCGTACCTGATCTGGCAATAGTCCCAAGATTTTCGATCATTTCATCCCGACTCATACCGACGCCGTTATCAGAGATTGAAATGGTCTTTTTGCTGCTATCTACCGTAATTTTTATTTTTAATTCATCAATTGTCACATCCGATTGAGAAATAGATATATATCTTAATTTATCACATGCATCTGATGCGTTTGATATCAGCTCTCTTAAAAAAACTTCTTTGTTTGAATAAATTGAGTGTGTTAGAATTTGTAGCAGACGATTGACCTCTGCAGTGAATTCCATATTGTTACCTCCCTTAGACATATATACCCCTGGATGTTATTTTTGTGATTTTCTTACCCTATTTTTTTTATATAATGTAGTTTTTGTCAATTTCCACATATTTTAACTTTAAATTCTTCATATTCTTAATTATGCTAAATTAATAATGGATACATAATGAATAATATTTTAAATTTAAATAAATATGGGAACGCTCCAAATAGTAAAAATTGGACGCAATCAGACAAAAATCATATTGATCCGAAAGATACTAGAATTACATCTTTCTCCAGAGAGGAACTCAACCACATACTCGCGCTGTATGGAAGAAAAGTAGTCTCTGGTCAATGGAAAGACTATGCAATAGACACACTCAAAGACCAAGCAATCTTTTCAATCTTTAAAAAAAGTAATGAAATGCCACAATATACAATACATAAATTGCCTAAACTTAAGAATAGTCAAAAAATGTATCAGGTAAAAGGAACAGATGGTAAGATATTAAAAAGAGGGAGTGAACTCCCTCTTATTTTAAGAATTTTAGATAAAGATAAGAACAAATATAAAATTATTTAAACCTTATCTCCGCGAACCAAATAATTGTATTAGTAAAATAAATAGATTAATAAAGTCGAGATATAGTCTTAACGCACCCATAATCGCTTTACGCCCTGATACATCAGCACTATCACCTTGATAATATATCTGTTTAATTTGCTGTGTGTCGTAAGCTGTAAATCCTGCAAATATCAGTACACCCAAAACAGAAATCCCAAACTGCATTCCGCTTGAACCAATGAAAATATTTACAATTGATGCCAATATTATGCCAATTAAACCCATAAAGAGGAATGAACCCCAAGCAGATAAATCTTTCTTTGTGGTATATCCGAACAAACTGAGCGCTCCAAAGGAGCCAGATGTAATGAGAAAAACGCGAGCTATGCTAGTACCAGTATACGCCAAGAAGATGTATGATAGAGATAATCCCATGAGGCCTGAAAAAATCCAAAAAGACGCCTGCGCTGACGTGAAAGACATTCGAGTAATACGTGCGCTCAGGTAGAAAACCATGCCTAATGGTGCGAGCATTACAACCCAAATTAGAGGAGTTTGTGCCAATGCGAGATACAAGCCTGACGCTGCAGCAAAATATGCGATAATTGCCGTTATGAAAAGGCCGATTGCCATATAGTTGTAGACACGTAGCATGTATGTGCGCAAGCCCTGATCAATTTCGGTTGAAGCATAGGATGAATTTTTATAAATGTTTGGTTCCATTTTTATCTCCATAAATAAAAAATATACTTTATATTAAATTATTCTAGAACTGGAAATCAAGTAGATAATATGATTTATTTATATATGCACAGATGCAGTAGATTTTAGTAAATAACAAAAAGAGAGTGAGATAATCATGATTGATAGAGTATTACCCTGGCCACCTACAGCCGATAATAAAGGAATAAAAAAGGAATTTATTTTTGAAAATTTTGATGTAGCTTGGGCTTTTATGAATGAAGTCGCAAAAATTGCAAACCAATTAGATCATCATCCAGATTGGTCAAATGTCTACAACAAAGTCAATATTACGCTATCTACGCATGATGAAGGAAAAGTAACTGAAAAAGATACAGAGCTCGCACTCAATATTGATTTAATAGAAGCTAAATTCAAATCTTAGCAGAAATGCGAGAATCAAAACAAATTCCCAGAGGTTATTTCTCAATTGGCGTTGAAAATATCTCAAAACCAATGAATCTCGGAAACTTAATTAGGTCTGCCCATGCCTTTGGGGCTAATTCGGTATTTACCATTAGTCCTCACAAGAGAGTTGTTGAAAATAAGGATAAAATTAATAAATCAGATACCTCAAAATCGGTAAATCATTTGCCTTATTATGAGTGGGATAAAATCAATGATATCTCGATACCAAGAGGTTGTAAAATAATAGGAATTGAAATAACTGAAGATGCCGAAGATTTACAAAATTTTGTTCATCCTTTACAAGCCATGTATGTACTTGGTCCTGAAAAGGGTTCCCTTTCATCAGAAACATTATCAAGAGCAGATCATATTGTAAAAATTCCAACAAGTTTTTCATTAAATGTTGCAATTGCAGGAGCAATTGTTATGTATGATCGTTTCAAAACCCTTGGTATAAAAACAAGGTAAAAACATATTTAGTCTTTGTTTACGAAAAATAAATTATTTTTTTTTATTTTGAATGTGGAATTAAGTTGATACACCTATGAAAACACTAAAAAAATATTTCAGATTTACATGCATATTTCTGTTGCTAACTTTTTTGGTACCCGAATTTCACGTTCTTGCCAATACTCAGCCACAGCTAAAAAGTAGATTTGGTGATTGGAGTGTTTTCACTCACTCCACAGGGGATAGAAATATATGCTACATAGCAAGTACCCCAATAAAACAGGACCCAAAAGATAAAAATTGGACTCCAAATTTTTTTATTTCTAGAATTGACATGAATTATAATCAACCCAGCCTTAATATTGGTTATAAGCTCAAGGATGGAACCTCCATTTCTGTAAAGATCCTAAACAGCACATTCGCAATGACCTCAAATAAGGATGGCATAAATGCATGGCTCATGACTGAAGATGAAGAAAAAAAATTAGTTGAGGCGATGAAAAAAGGCTATCAGATGATTGTAAAAGGTACATCCGAATTTGGAACAAACACAACTGATCACTATTCATTAAAAGGTGTAATTAGAAGTCTTCAAGAACTTGACTCAGTTTGTTCTTGAACACAAAAAATTTAATTTAAAGATATAAAATGCTGGATACTTCAATAGAATCACCATCCACAAATCAAGATAATCAGAACTTAAAAAAAATTTATGGTCAGTTACAATCGGAGATTTCTGAAGCGTTAGAGAAGTGTCATGTTCCTAGAAAACAAAATTCTATGCGAACAAAGCAACTCTGGAATTGGACTTTTTTAGGTGGTGTGACAGAATTGTCTGAGATAAAAAATATGCCTAAAGAGTTGTTAAACCAATTATCAAAAAATTATACTTTATCCAGAAATTCGATTGCAAATGAACAAAAATCAAATGATGGAACAATTAAATGGCTAGTAGATCTTGCGAGCAAAAATAACTCAACTAACAACCAAATTGAGACAGTTTTTATACCGGAGGAAAATAGAGGCACATTGTGCATCTCGAGCCAAATAGGCTGTACGTTAAACTGCTCATTTTGTCATACAGGCACTCAGAGATTAGTGAGAAATCTGACTAGTGATGAAATAGTCTCACAGTTACTTATTGCGAAAGATAGACTTGATGATTGGCATAAAAATAATCCAAATAATGTGAGAAAGATCACAAATGTTGTAATGATGGGTATGGGCGAACCATTATACAACTTTGAAGCTGTAAAAAAAGCACTGCTGATTATAACAGATTGCGACGGTATAGCGCTATCGAAACGCCGCGTTACACTCTCAACATCTGGTATTGTTCCGTACATCGAGCGAGTAGGTAATGAGATTGGTGTCTCTCTTGCAGTATCTCTTCATGCAGCAAAAGATGAAATTCGTGACATCCTTGTTCCCATTAACAAGAAATACCCGCTAAAAGAGCTTATAAAAGCCTGCGAAAACTATCCAAAAATTAAAAACTCGAGTAAAATTACATTTGAGTATGTCATGCTAAAAGATGTCAATGACAGTCTTCAAGACGCAAAAGACTTAATTAAGATATTAAGTAATATACCCTCAAAGATTAACCTAATTCCATTTAATCCATGGCCAGGCAGTAATTACATATGTTCAGATATGAAGCGAATTAGAGAATTTGCAAAAGTACTTTTGGATGCAGGTTTTTCATCTCCGATCAGAAAACCCCGTGGTCAGGATATTTTGGCTGCATGTGGTCAATTAAGATCTGAAACAATAAGGCTTAAAAGTAAAAAATAATATACTTTGATTAATTAATATTTTATATCTTTAACCATGACAAATAAAATAAAGAAAGTAGTACTAGCATATTCGGGTGGTCTTGATACCTCTATAATATTGAAGTGGCTTCAGTCTACATACGATTGCGAGGTGGTCACATTTACTGCTGACCTGGGACAAGGTGATGAGATAGAGCCAGCAAGAAAAAAAGCTGAGATGCTGGGCGTCAAAGAGATATATATTGAGGATTTAAGAGAAGATTTCGTATCTAACTATATATTTCCAATGTTTAGAGCAAACACTCTATATGAAGGTCAGTATTTACTAGGAACAGCCATTGCAAGGCCATTAATTGCTAAAAGGCAAATAGAAATTGCAAACGAAACAGGCGCTGATGCAGTTTGTCATGGCGCCACTGGTAAAGGTAATGATCAGGTCAGGTTCGAGCTCGGCTATTATGCCCTTAAACCAAACATAAAGGTAATTTCTCCCTGGAGAGACTGGGATCTAAAATCGAGAACAAAATTAATCGAATTTGCTGAAGAAAATCAAATACCAATTCCAAAAGATAAAAAAGGTGAGGCTCCATTTTCAATAGATGCCAATATTTTGCATACCTCGTCAGAGGGTAAGTTAATTGAAAATCCTGAAAACGAACCTCCGGAATATATTTATCAAAGAACGCTATCAATTGATGACTCAAATGACATGCCCACTGAAATAACTATAGGTTTCGAAAAAGGTGATCCGATTTCAATTAATGGTAATTCTATGACTCCAGTTAAAATATTTGAAAAATTAAACGAAGTTGGTAAACAAAATGGCATTGGAAGGCTTGATCTAATTGAAAATAGATATGTTGGCATGAAGAGCAGGGGAATATATGAAACACCTGGTGGCACTATCCTACTCAAAGCACATAGAGCAATTGAAGAGCTTACTTTGGACTCGGGCTCAATGCACTTAAAAGATGAACTAATGCCTAAATACGCATCGTTAATTTATAATGGGTTGTGGTTTTCACCGGAAAGAGAAATGCTTCAAAAAGCAATTGACCAATCCCAAGTATATGTGACCGGGGAAATTTCACTAAAACTCCACAAAGGTAACATAATAGTGATGAACAGGAAGAGTGACTATTCACTTTACAACGCCGATCTAGTCAGCTTTGAGGATACTGATACTGACTACAATCAGAATGATGCTGGTGGATTTATAAAAATTAACTCTCTCAGATTAAAGCTCTTATCGAACAGAAAAAAATAAATCTTACAAACTATGCTGGGCTTTTGTTGCTATCAAGGTGTTATTCATTAAACAAGCAACTGTCATGAGACCAACGCCACCGGGTACAGGTGTTATCGCGGATACTTTATCAAAAACGTCTTCAAAATCAACATCACCAACAAGTTTTGTTTTAGCAGTCGCGTTTTGATCTGACGCGACTCGATTAATACCTACATCGATTATAATGGCATCTTTTTTAACCCAATCAGATTTTACAAAATTTGGTATGCCTATTGCAGCAACTAAAATATCTGCCTGTGATGTGAATGACTGTATATCCTTCGTCTTTGAGTGTACTTGGGTAACTGTACAATTTGCGTTTATTAATAATTGAGACATTGGTTTACCAACTAGATTCGATCTTCCAAGAACAACTGCATTCATTCCGGACGTATCTTCAGCAATAGAATTAATCATAATCATAGAACCTTGGGGCGTGCATGGAGTGAGACATTCGATATTATTCATTAACTTGCCAGCATTGATTGGATGCAAACCATCGACATCTTTATCAGGTGATATAGCGTTTATTGTTTTTTGTTTGCTTATATGAGGAGGAATTGGAAATTGTACAAGTATACCATTGATCCCTTTATCTCTATTAAGTGAGTCAATTAAGCTCAATAATTCTGTTTCCTTAATATCTTCTCCAAACTTATACTCCACAGACTGAATACCAACTTTTTCACACATTATCTTTTTATTGCGAACATATACTTGGCTTGCGGGATCATCTCCAATCAAAACAACTGCGAGAGTTGGCGTAATATCCTTCTTGGTGAGCTCAAAAATGCCAGCTGACACCTTTTCAACTAGAAGTCCTGAAATTATTTTACCATCAATGATTTTATGTTTTAATTCTTCTTTAATAGGCATAATACCCCCATATTTTAGCTGCTTATGATGAGTATATTAATAAGGTCCTTGATGATGAATAGAATGAAAATTGCAATTAGTGGACTAAAATCTAATCCATTGTAAGTTGGTATATAACGTCTTATTGGAGTGAGGATGGGGTTTGTCATTTTATGCAAAAACTCACCAATCACAGATACAAGAAAATGTCTGGAGTTTAAAATTCCAAAATGCAGAAGCCACTCTATCACGACATTTAATATCAACAGCCATACAATTAGACCTGCAATCCATTGTAGAAGCATCAGGGTGTTTAAAAGAATCATATATTTATCACTGTTTCGTTGCGTATACTTTAAATATAATTTGCATATGGGATTAATTCAAATGATATATTAATCTGAGTCTCTTTTTTTGATAAATTTTGAGATAATAATTGATATTTCGTAAAGAAAAATAAGTGGTAGTGCTAATAGAAACTGGCTGATCACATCGGGTGGTGTTAAGATCGCAGCAGTAATGAATGAGAATAAAATACAATATTTACGTCTTCTGGTTAACCATGAGACATCAATAATTCCAATTCTGACTAATAATAAGATTAAAATGGGTAGCTGGAAGCATAGCCCAAAAGCCAATATAAGTCTTAACACAAGTGATAAATACTCAGATATCCGTGGTTCAACTTCAATTGGAAGGCCCATTGAGGTTGAAGGGATTTCAAAAGACAAAAAGAAATTCCATGCGATTGGCATTACAATGAAATAAACCATTAAAAAACTCAATAGAAAAAGAAACGGTGTTGCTATCATGAATGGCAAAAAAATATTTTTCTCATCCTCGTACAAACCCGGCGAGACATACTTCCAGATCTGGATGAGCATTATCGGCAATGAAATAAACAATGCTAGGTAAAATCCAACTTTGATTTGTGTAAAGAAGCCTTCATGTAGTGCTGTAAAAATCATCCTACCGCCTCTTTCATTGATAATCTGAGCAAGTGGATTTTGGAGAAAAATATAGACCAACTCCGATATGCTTCCGTGAAAACTCCCTATCTTAAAATTAATCAAAGAAAGAAAGAAAATAAATATGAAGAATATAAACGAATAGATTAGCCGTGTTCTCAATTCAGCCAAGTGCTCGAGCATGGTCATTTTTTTTTCACTTGAATTCGTTGGATCTGTTGTATTCTTCTTAACCAAAGCTGCTCTCACTTTTTATTTTTTTTACTGATAGACTCATCAATTTTATTTGAGAGATTTTCGTCATATTCAATGTTGTCCATTGACTCTTTAACTTTGTGCAGATCCTCTTTACTGATAACATTCTCTGCTTCCTTCAGGAATTCAGAAGACAAATGTCTGATTTTTCTGGTTACACCCAAAAAAGTTTTGAGAGTCGCAGGTAACTCTTTTGGACCTAGAATTAAAATAACAACTACTGAAATTATCAGTATCTCTTGCCAACCTATGTTAAACATCTTGGATTTTTTCTATTTATCTTTGTTTGAGTCCTTATCATCCTCATCAGAGTCTTCGATATCGCCCTTAACACCATCACGAAAACTTTTAAGCCCAACACCGAGATCACCAAGTAGCTTTGATATTTTACCTGGCCGTGAAAATAATAATAATACAATTAAGCCAATTACAACCCATTGCCAAAATCCTGAAATACCCATAATAATCTCCTTATAAATTATTGTTCTTAAACATTAAATTTGATTAAGTTCATGAACCCACCGGCGTACCAGCATAGTTTCCTCTATTCAAAACAAAATCAATACCCCCAACATCCTTAAGCATCTTTTTTTGATCGCTACGCGCTGCTTCATCGACGCTTTCAGGATTAATAATTGACCTTAATGCATTATCCAGCATATCAACCAAACTTCTAAATGATGGGTCATTTGCAAGATTTTGTTTCTCATTTGGATCACTTTTAATGTCAAAAACCTCTGGTTGATGTCCTACATAATATATATACTTATAATCTCCCATTCTAAGCATGAAGGCGCCGCCATATGATCCAGCTCCATGATACTCACTTAAAACACATCTATTTTTATCGTAAGTTTTGTTTGCTATTGCCCTGAGTGAATCGCCATCTATATTCGCCTCACTTGCAACGTGATCAAGTGATAAAATATCGAATATTGTTGGATATAGATCAATCAAGGTTACAGGTGTTTTACACATCCGATTTTTTTTAAAGTTGGGCCCCTTTATGATCAAGGGTATTGATGCTGAGTCTTCGTACATTGTCATCTTTCCCCAAAGCCCTCTATTACCAAGTGACTCTCCGTGATCACTTGCATAAATAATTGTAGTATCATCATATATATCACATTGTTTAAGTTCCGTGAGCAGTTTACCCACATTTGAGTCCATAAAACTACACATACCGTAATAAGCTTGCACTGCAATTTTTCTTTTTTTCTCATCCATATAATCATCGTATGGCCAACTTTCTCGTATACCCTTAACCCATGAATGCAGCTTATTTTTTGATAAATTCTGGTAATTATCATAGGGCAGGTTTGCATCATTATATAAATCATAAAAATCAGGTGGTGCAATAAGGGGATAGTGAGGCGATACAAAAGACACAAATAATACCCACGGGCTGTCTGGCTTCTCTCTTTTCTTTTGTTTTCTAATCCATTCAATAGCTTTATTTGTAATTAGGCGATCATATTCCAAGTACTCACAATCACCCCTTCCAAGCTCTTCGGATAATCTTTTGCAAGCATCTTTTGGCGGCATCTCTTCTCTCAAAAGCCCGAATAAATCACCAAGTCCATCTTTCAAATGCATAGGTTCGATAGTCTCTGTGAATCCAGTATCAATTGTTCGGTCCTTATAATGTAATTTTCCTATGGAAGTGACATTCACATTGTTATCGCGTAAGACGTGCTGCCAGCCAGGTATCCTAGCATCGTATGCATGCGCTCCATCCCAATACTTATTCTTGTGCACGTATGTTCCTGTAGCTAATGATGCCCTTGCGGGAACACAAAGTGGTGAAGGCGTGTAAGCACTTGTAAATGTGGTACCCTCTTTGACAAGGCTATCAATGTTTGGAGTGATAATAAAATCATTACCTAATTGGTTAATGCAGTTGTAATTATGCTCATCAGCCATGATAAATAAAATATTATTTCCTTGCATTAAATTTTTCTCCAAATTATGTCTATATTATAGATAATAACATTTTTTGAAAATAATTAAAAAATAATCAATGTAGGTACTAATACATGTTCAGCAAATTAAAAAATTTATTTAATAGTAATTCTAGTGCCGTCGGTGCATCTCACTATAAAGATTTTCAGATTGTACCAACTCCTAAAAAAAATAGCGGAGCGTATACAACAGAAGGAAAAATATTCAAAGAAATTGGGGGTATAAAAATGAGCGCCTACTTCATAAGAACGGATACTTTTAGCAAAAAAGATGATGCCATAGAATGTATTGAGAGGAAGGCTAGGATCATTATAGACGAGAATGGTGAAAAAATATTTGATAAGGATTGGCTCTAACAACCAAACTCAATATTATTTACTCACTAAAGTAAGCCTCATCTATTCCCATAAGGTTTAGTGCGTTTAAACCACAGATTTTTTCTCTGTCGCTCTCGCTGAGTCCGGGCACTTGATAAACATGTTCAACAGGATTAAATTCGGCCATATCAAATGGATAATCGGTACCTAATAAAATACGATCCGAGCCAAAATTACTTATTAAATAAGATAACTGTTCTACTGAAAATACAAGCGTATCAAAATAGAACTTTGATAGGTAATAGCTTGGCTTACGATGGATGTCTTCGCGACAATCTGGTCTTGCTCCATAAGCGTGGTCCATCCTTGCAAAATAATGGGATGTGAATGCGCCACCATGGCTCAAAACAAATTTCAAATTTGGAAATTTTTCTAATACTCCTCCAAAGATAAGATAATGGACACCGACTGTCGTATCTAGTGGGTTTCCTATTATATTCATCATATGATATTCGGATAGTCTTGGACTTGAAAATGATGAAGGATGTATTAGCATTGGCACATTGAGTTCCTGTGCAGCTTCCCAAAATGGATATAAACGTTCGGAAGAAAGCTCTTCATCTTCCTTAATTCTAGCACCAATTTGAAGTCCTTTGAAGCCTAATTCATTAACACACCTTTTGAGCTCTTTTATCGCTAAATCTGTATCTTGAAGAGGAACCGTTCCTAATCCAACATGTGTTGTATTATTTTCTTTGACGGCTTTATATATTCCATCATTGACGACTTGACTTGATTCATGCCCAAGTGTTGGCTCTGTAGAATAGTAAAATTGTCTTGGGGCACAAGATAGTGCTGCTATATCTACTTGCATTTTTTCCATATCTGGCAATCTATAATTCATGTCCGTCAGGTATGGCATTCTTTCAGAATGATGTTTGAGTGTTTGCTCTTTTGAAGCTTTGCTCGCAAATCTATACTGGACTTTTGAGTCATCTGGAATTCTATCACCAACCAATTTATCAGCATCTTGAATTCGCATATGAATATGAAAATCTACCGTTTTTGTTTTCGGTCTTGGCTTATCCTCGATGTGATCCCTACCTGCCGTCGGACCATATGGCTTCATTGGTATATCATATTCCATTCAAAATCTCCCTAGATATGCAAAGGTTATAGTTCTACGTTTTTAATGATACAACATTATACATTTACTTTAAATAGTATTTCACAGATTTAAGATAGTAATGCAGTAGATCTATGCTTGAAATTATTGTAGTGAAAGCAGCTTTGAGTTAGAAGGTAACCCAAGATTTAGCAACATGATATCCAAGGTAGGAAGAAATGCCAGTCAGAAACGTTCCCCATGCTGTATCGATGAGCGAGACTTGAAGTGGCCAATCCTTCAATGTACTGTAGTTAGTCATATCGTATGTCAGATAAGCAAAAAACCCAAAAAGGGCCCCATATATTAAAGCTGTTGTACCAAGACCATCTTTTAGCGCAGGAATTGTAGAAAATATAATAATTCCGATTACATAGATTGAATAAAATACTGCTGCGGCCAGAAAATTTGGTTTCTCTGCTAGAATAAAGCCAATATTATTCACATAGAATTTTCGGGCAACGAACCCAAGCCATACAGCATCAATAGTGAGAAAAATCACCAAAACAATAAAATATGTTAGAAAGTACTTAGTCATTTTAATATCAATTGTAATCTAAAAATTTAACGTATACAACTACCGTTAAGATCATTTTTTCATAAATCGAAGGTATAACATTGTCAGAAAAAATAGCGGTAATTGGAGGTGGCATATCAGGCTTATCTGCGGCATGGCACTTATCTAAATATAAAAAGGTGACACTATACGAAAAAAATAGCTATTTTGGCGGTCACGCGCATACTGTTACACTAAAAGACCCGAATAAACTTAATGTATCATTAGATGTTGGGTTTATGGTTTTCAATGAAGCTAATTATCCTAACTTAATAAAATTTTTTGATCTACTTGGCGTTAATAAACATCACTCTAACATGAGCTTTTCAATGTCAGATGAAATTTTAAATTATGAATATTCAGGCTCCGGATTAAGTGGTTATTTTGGGCAAAGATCTAATCTCATAAGTAAACAACACTGGCAGCAATTATTCGCCATTATTAAATTCTACTCAAATGCTAAAAAATCAATAAAAAGATATGCAAAATCAACTTCACTGAAGGATTTTCTTATGTACGAGAATTACCCAACCTTCTTTATTCACAATCATATTATTCCAATGTGTAGTGCGATTTGGTCTTGTGATCCCGAAAATATGCTAGAGTACCCAGCGCATGACTTTGTAAATTTCTTTATTAATCACGGGCTATTTAAATTATCAAATCGACCTGTTTGGTCATCTGTTGATGGAGGTAGTAAAAAATATGTAGAGGCGATTATTAAATCATCGGTCTTTCAAAAAAAAATTAAGTCAGACATTAAGAAAATTGAAAAAGTGGGTAATAATTTTAGAATCACAAATGATGATGATGAAAGTTTAGAGTTTGATAAAATCGTTCTTGCAAACCAAGCTCATGAAAGCAAAAAATTGATAGAAAGCTGTGACAAGCAACTCGCAAAGCTTTTAGATAGTTTTAAATACCAACAAAATATTGGCTATCTGCACTCTGATCCGAGTCAAATGCCACGTAATGTAAAATTGTGGTCTAGTTGGAATTATACTCGTAAAATAAAAACGAATAGTATGAAACTCTCAATGACTTATTGGCTAAATAGTATTCAAAGACTGAATACTGAAACAAATTTTTTCCTAACATTAAATCCTGAAAAAAAGATATCCGATAGAGAAATGCACAAGGAGATAATCTTCACGCATCCAATATTTAATCTTAATAATAAAGAGATAAAAAAACAGATATTGGCGAGGCAAGGACAAAATAATATATGGGTTTGCGGAAGTTTTCTTGGGTATGGATTTCATGAAGATGGCATACAAAGCGGTCTGCTAGTTGCCGAAAATATTACAAAAAAGAACAGACCGTGGACAATAGAGAAAAGCTGGAATAGGATAGCGGTGTAATTAATCATATGATCTAATTTAATGATTAAAAATAATATATTAATAGGTAAAGTAGTCCATAAACGCCTAAGTCCCATAAGACACAAGCTAGCATATAGTGTTTTTGCACTAATGCTTGATTGTGATGATTTTAATAACTTGAGAAAAAAAACAAATTTACTTTCCTATAACAAATTTAATTTATTTAGTATTTACGACAAAGATCATGGCAATGGTGGACCCATTAAAGATTTTCTTGAGGAGATCAAAAATAATGTGATCACAAAAAAACCAGTAGTATGCTTCTCTATGATTGCCTATCCCCGTGTCTTTGGTTATGTATTTAATCCTATAACGGTCTATCTTGGCTACAACAAAGAAAAACAAATAGAGTTAGTAATTTACGAGGTAAATAATACTTTTGGTCAAAGGGTCATTTATGTCATTCCAGCGGCACTCAAAACAGGGGAAATTATCTATCAGAAGTGTGATAAGAAATTATTTATTTCACCCTTCAATGATGGGGATGGAATGTATACATTCCATATCAGGAATAATTCAAATTTATTTCAAATCGGGATAAATCTACATGCGAGAGGTCAGCCAATACTTATCGCTCACTTTACAGGAGAAAAACTTGAGTATACAAATTATAACCTAATAAAAAGCCTCACAAAGAATTTATTCCTGACATTAAAAGTCATACTTGCGATCCATTATGAGGCACTAAAATTGTTTTTTAAAGGAATGAGCTTTAAAAAGAAGCCGGAAGCTCCTAAATTACAGATATGCTACATAAAAAATAATGATACTAACTAGATTTGCAATGCTAAAAAGTTACTTTAAAAAATTATTTAACTGGGAACCAAATGGTTCTTTAAAAATTATTTTTCCAGATAATACAGATTACGTAATTGGATCCGTTAATTCTGATCTAACGATTAAATTGAATAATTACAGGATTGTGTGGAACTACTTTACAAGCGGACCAAATGCTTTCGGTGATTGTTATGTAAATGGAGATATTGAGTGCTCCGATCTGACGCAATTTTTTATCTTTTATCTGAGAAATAAACAAAAATTCGATAAAATGACTCCCCTCAAAATATTTAGATTTAATATTTCTTATGTTTTGCATTTATTAAGATGGAACAGTTTAAGGGGGGCAAGAAAGAATATAAGAGCCCACTATGATATGGGAAACAATTTTTTTAGCGAATGGCTTGATGACAAAATGCAGTACTCAAGTGCACATTTTGACAGTAAACAAATTACACTGGAACAAGCACAAGAGAATAAATTCAAAAAAATAAATTCATATTTAGATATCAAGAATAATGAGAAAGTACTGGAAATTGGCTGTGGTTGGGGTACTTTATCTCAATATTTATTTGAGAATAATACTATTAATATTGACGCAATTACAATCTCCGAAGAACAACTAAAATATGCAAGAGAATTAAACATCACAAAAAAATTAGCAGATTGTAATTTCAAACTTGAAGATTACAGAAAAACAAATAGTAAATATAATAAGATTGTATCCGTCGAAATGATTGAAGCAGTTGGAAGTAAATATCTTCCAATTTATATTGAAACAATCAAGAAATGCCTTCAAAAAGATGGTCATGCAATAATTCAGGGTATAACAATCGCCGACGAAAGATTCACTGAATATAGTCGGCAAGTTGATTTTATTCAAAAATATATCTTCCCCGGAGGTTTCTTACCAAGTAAGAAACTACTGGAAAAAATTGCAGAAACAAAACAACTTCAAATCGAAGTTCTTGAGGACTTCAATCAATCTTATGTAAAAACGTTATCCATGTGGAGGGAGAAATTTAATAAAAAATGGCCCCGCATTAAAAGTTTAGGTTATGACGATAGATTTAAGAGAATTTGGAATTACTATCTGTCATATTGCGAAGCAGGCTTTTGTGAAGACTCAATTCAAATCAGTATATTTAAATTAAGTCATATGAAGTAAAGACTAACTTTTCCAAACAAGCTTTCTTATAATGTAGAAATATAGAGTATTTGGCAGTATCCTCAGAAATTTTATAAAAAATGTAAACATAAATGGAAAAGCAACCTCATATTTTAATTTTACAAGATCTCTTATTATCTTCCTAGCAGCGAATTCAACAGAGACCATACTAGGCATTCGAAATTTGTTCACCTTAGTGGCATCAGTATCAACGAATCCAGGGTTGATAATGGATATATTGATACCAAGGGGGCTTAACTCTGATCTCATAATTTCAACAAGATTAATCAAGGCTGCCTTAGTCGGGCTATAAGCAACGGAATTTGGAAGGCCCCTATACCCTGCAACAGATGACATTATTGCAATATGACCTTTTTTTCTTTCTATCATTCGCGGTAGAATTACTGAAAGGCAATTAATTACGCCAAAGTAATTGGTATCCATTGAATCTATGATATCTTGATGCTTTTCGTCGATTTTATCAAGCGTAAACAGACGACTAACTCCAGCATTAAGTATTACAAGATCCGGAAAATTACCATCTTCAAAAAAAAATTTAGTTTTTTTTCGTACGTCTTTGATTTTTGATACGTCCAAATTAATGGAGTGTATATTATTGTTTATACTGCTTAAAATTTGAAGTTCATCAAAACGCCTTGCTGATGCATAAATCTCTACATTCTGACTTGCTAATTGTATAGCTAGTTCGCGACCGATGCCAGAACTAGCACCAGTTATCCATACTGACTTCCAAGGAAGAGGCATCTATATACGTGCGATAGACTGAAATATATTTGCAATGAAGCTATTGAAAATTAATGGGCCATCAGTTGCAATTACACAAACACAATCTTCGTGTGATGTCACAATTGGCTCGTGTTTTGAGGTGTGATCGTGGTCTGCAATATCACCGGCCATATATCTTCCATTTTCATCATCAAAGGAACCTTTGAGAACGAGCGTTAACTCGCTGCCAAGGTGACTGTGCTCGGGAATTTTCTTTTTAGATTTGATTTTTAGAAATGTTAGATGTTTGTTTTCTTTTTGATCTATTTTTACAGAGCATTTTTTTATTCCCGGCGCTAAAAACGACCACTTCAGACTGCTCAGATCACTGCCTATGTATCTTTGCAGGGAGACAGGAACTTCGCTGCTTTTATCAAAAATTTCTTTTTCACTGATTTGCGTTTCTTTGTTTTTTGAGACTTCAAGTTTATCTAGGAACATAGCGTAAGAGTTAGTATCAAGTTCTGTATTATCTATTTCCTCTAAAAAACTCCCACCCATTTCATGACACCGATCGATATTTTTTTTACAATGTCCACACTTTTCAATGTGTGATGATACAAGCAATGCAAAAGATTTACTGAGTGCGCCACTAGAGTATGAGATTATTGTTGCGAGATCGGGGCAGTTCTTCATGCGGTTATGTCCTTTAAATTATCTTTCATTTTCTGATAGGCTAGCCTCATTCTTGACTTTACTGTCCCAATAGGGATATTCAACTCGACCGCAATTTCGTCTTGCGTCATATCATTTATAAATGAGAGTTCTATCACTTTTCTTTGTTTTTCAGGCAATAAATTAATAGCGTTCTTCACCTGTTCAGTTAAAGATTTACGTTCGACTATATCTTGGCTATTTTCATTATCGGATGGAATATCAATTTCCGAAATATCCGTATAAGGTTGTGATGATTTTTTTCGTAGTAAATCAATTCTGTTATTTCTTGCGATTGTGTAAATCCACGAGCTGAAGGATCCTTTTTCTGGATTATACAAGTGGATTTTATCCCAAATGTTAATCATTGTGTCGTGCATTATATCCTCCGCGAGTGTAACATCTGCACCATTTCTCACCAATAATGACTTGATTTTAGGTGCATAGAAGTTAAAAATGATTTCAAAGTCTTTCTTTTTCTTCTCAGCTTGAAACTTCTTAATAAAATCCTTGTTTATTTCAACCATTGTTACATATTTTTTTGCACATGAATCAATGTAACACATATTAAACGTGCACCTCTAGTAAATAGTTTAAAGTTTTATATTTTTTTACTGATTATTATAATCATTATAGTAAGATATTAGTAAATCATGATAAATATTGAAAATAAAAACATTTTTAGCAAAGCAAAAGTTGCCATTATTGGTGCAAGTGGGGGCATAGGCTCGACAATATCTAAACAAGTTCGAGCATTGGACCGTGAAAATATAATTATCGAAATTGTCCGACAAAAGTCGAAAAAGAGTCAGTTTGAAATGGATATGCTAGACGAGCATTCAGTGGCAAAATGTGCGGAGGAGATTAGGAATAAATATGGTAGTTTAGATATCGTATTGAACACGACAGGATTGCTTCATACAAAAAATTATTCGCCAGAAAGAACCTTTAGAGAGATTAATCTTGATTATTTACAAGAAGTATTCCAGGTTAATACCTACATTCCATTTTTAGTTTCTAAGTATTTTGCGCCCATACTCACAAAAGAAAGTGCTTCAATTATCGCTTTCATGTCAGCAAGGTTAGGAAGTATATCTGATAACAAACTCGGGGGCTGGTACAGTTACAGATCTTCAAAGACTGCACTAAACATGCTTATCAAGACTCTGTCAATCGAACTTTCATATAGTAATAAGAATGCAATTTGTGTGGGACTACACCCTGGCACGGTTGATACTCAACTATCGAAACCATTTACTCAGAAAATAAAGAATAAGAAAGTCTTCACAAAAGAAGAAGCAGCAGAGTACTTAATTAAAGCGCTAAACAATATTGATCACAAAGATACTGGCAATATTATTGACTGGCGTGGTGAAGCTGTTCCATACTAAATCTATGATAGGAATAGATTAATCAACTCACGATGAATTTAAAAAATAAGAAAATAGCTATATTAGGAACGGGCGCCAACGGTTCTTGTGCAGCTGCGGATATCACAACTGCAGGATATGATGTAACGCTAATCGATCAATGGCCAGAGCATGTAAATGCGATGAATATCAATGGGTTAACAATAAATCTGCCAGAAGAGACAAGGAATACCAATGTGAATGCCTATCATCTGTGTAATCTGGCTGAATTGAAACAGAGTTTTGACTTCATATTTTTATTTGTGAAAGCCTATGATACACAATGGATCACAAGACTAATTGAGCCATACCTCGCGAATGACGGTATTTTAGTTGGTGTTCAAAATGCTATGACAGCCGAACGTATATCAAAAATTGTTGGTGCAGATAGAACAATAGCATGTGTGGTAGAATGCTCATCTGAATTATTCATTCCAGGAATCATACAGAGGGATACACCAAATGAAAAAACTTGGTTCGGCATCGGGGCTGAAAAAAATAAGGAAAATAACAGGTTAGAAGAAGTTGAAGAAATATTAACTTCAGTTGGTAATGTCGATATCATAGATGACATAATATCTGCAAAATGGATGAAACTAATAATAAATGCAATGTGTATGGGTCCATTCGCCTCACTCGGATCTAATCTTTATGATGGATTTAGGATCCCGGGCATAAAAGAACTTATCATGAAAATCGGTACAGAGGCTCTTATGGTTGGTCAAAAACATGGATACAAGATTGTACCAATATTTGGTTTATCAGAAGAACAAATTAATAATTCCAATAATCCAATTGAACTCATGCTGGATAAATTAATCAAGGATATTGGTCCGAATGCTAGAGACGCAGTTTTACACGATCACATAAAGGGAAGGTACAGTGAGGTTGATGAAATCAATGGATTAGTAGCAGATTTGGGAAAAGAATATGGTATTGAGACTCCAATTAATCAGGAAATAGTAAACCTTACAAGAGAGATCCATGCTGGTAGACGGTCTCCATCTATAGATAATTTGAGTATTCTAAAAAAATATTTCTAAACTTTCATCACAATCTGCCCGATCGTTTTCCTAGCCTCGGCATCTTGATGAACGCTGACAATATCATCCAGATGATAATCCATATTCAAATTAAGGTTGATGCTGCCATTTTTGATCATTTCAAAAACACTTTCAGCACTCTTTTTACCAATTTCTGGTGAGGTCATATAGTTGACCATTGTTGCTCTGTGAATATATGCAGAATTCTTTACTCCGTCCTTTGCGACATCATACAATGGTGGATTACCTGATGCACTGCCAAAACTAACAACAAGCCCTAACTTCCTTACTACAGAAAGTGAAATATCCCAGGTTGTCTTACCTATTGAGTCATAAACAACATCGACACCTGTACCCTCAGTGATAGCCATAACTTCTCTTACTATGTCATGATCTTGCATATTAAACACATGCTTGTAGCCTGAATTTTGCGCAAACTTCTCTTTTTCCTTATTACCAACCACACCAATTGCTATCGCGCCTATTGAGGCCGCCCACTGACCTGCTATCTGGCCGACACCCCCTGCAGCAGCATTAAATAATATTCTGTCCCCTTTTTGTAGTTTATACGTCCTATTGAACAAATATTCCACGGTTCTTCCTTTGGTTAAAATAGCCGCAGCAACTTCTGATCTCATCCAATCTGGAACTATGATTAAATCATCCGCATTCATTAACCGTGAGTAAGAATAGGAGCCGAGGCCGCTACCACTTCCAGCATATGCGACCCTATCTCCAATATTTAAATTCTCTACACCAGGGCCAACTTGTTCGATAACCCCCGACGCCTCTGTTCCAAGAAAACACGGCTTAGATGGGGTTGGGTAAATACCTGAGCGATGATAAACATCAATCATGTTAAATCCAACAAATTCATGTTTTAATAAAACTTGACCATGGTCAGGATCAGGTAGGCTAACTTCTTCCCATACCATTTGATCTGCATCACCATTTTTATGTAATACGACAGCTTTTGTTTTCCTCATAATCACTCCTCACTCATAAGTTATATTATGCAGCCCTATAAAGTAGCAAATTTTTTTGCGATTTAACAAAGAAAAGTTGACTTAGCTTATTTAAGATATTAAATAGTGATATTAATTTAAAAATATTCATTAACTAAATTTTTAATTGAAAGAGCTCCAATGACAGCGGTTATTAAAACTGGCGGGAAACAATACTCTGTAAATAAAGGTGATGTAATTATTACAGAAAAACTTCCAAACGAAAAAGGCAAGGAGGTTATATTTACTGAAATCCTAATGATTACAGAGGGTGAGAAAACAATAGTTGGTACTCCATATATTGAAAACGCAACTGTGACTGCAGAAATAGTTGGACAAGATAGAGGAAAAAAAATTATAGTCTTCAAAAAAAGAAGGAGGCAAAATTCTCGAAGAACAATCGGTCATAGGCAGTTTCAAACAAAACTGAAGATATTGGATATTTCAGCTACAGGCCAGAAGAGCAAACAAAAAGCGACAGCTGAAAAGAAAGCACCGGCAAAAAAAGCAGCTCCAAAGGCCGCGACAGCTGAAAAGAAAGCACCGGCAAAAAAAACTACTAAAAAAAGCTAAATAGTAGTATATATAAAGAAATTAAAAAGAGGGAATCATGGCACACAAAAAAGCAGGCGGATCATCAAAAAACGGACGCGACTCAGCCGGTAGAAGACTTGGTGTTAAAAAGTTTGGTGGTGAACAAGTGATTCCAGGTAACATCATTATAAGGCAAAGAGGAACCACGTGGCATCCTGGTGAAAATGTTGGTATTGGAAAAGATCACACAATTTTTGCTACAAAAGCCGGTGCTGTAAAATTTACAGACAAGAGAAATGGTCGAAGAACCATTAGTGTTGTTGAAGTAAACTAAAAAACTCCTCCTTAAAAACCATAATTAGCTCAATTAAGTTGATCTTATGCCATTATATAAAAATATTGGTAAAATATTGTTATGAAATTTTTAGATGAAGCAAAAATATATATAAAAGCGGGCAGTGGCGGGAATGGTGCGGCCAGCTTTCGAAGAGAAAAATATATAGAATTTGGTGGGCCAGATGGTGGAGATGGTGGCGATGGAGGAAATGTATATATTAAGGCAGTTGATGGCCTAAATACTTTGATCGACTATCGATATCGCCAACACTTTAAAGCTGAACGCGGTAAAGATGGATCAGGGAAAAATAAGACAGGCCATGGAGGAAAGGACTTAATTCTATCTGTCCCGCTTGGGACGCAAATATACGACGAATTGAAAGAAGATCTAATTGCAGATTTAACAGAAGTAGATCAAGTCTTTTTGATTGCGAAAGGTGGAAGTGGTGGTTTCGGTAACACAAGATTCAAATCCTCGACGAATAGAGCGCCAAGAACCGCAAATAAAGGAACGGATGGTGAAGAGATTGCCATCTGGTTAAGAATGAAACTGATTGCAGACTATGGAATTGTTGGGTTGCCAAATGCAGGGAAATCGACATTGTTAAGCAAATTGAGCCATGCAAATCCAAAAATATCAGATTACCCCTTCACAACTTTAAACCCTGTGCTTGGTGTTGTAAGTCATGAGGATGAAATTTTTGTTATCGCTGATATACCCGGATTAATAGAAGGTGCGCACCAAGGTGTTGGACTTGGGCATAAATTTTTATCACATATAGAGCGATGCCCAACACTTTTGCATCTAATATCATTGGAGGAAGATGATATAAAAAAATCATATGAGGTCGTTAGAAAGGAAATACGTGAATATGGAAATGAAATCGACAATAAGAAAGAAATCATAATCTTAAATAAAATTGATTTATTCGACAACGATGATATTCAAGAGAAAATTAATAATTTTAGTGCTAAAGTTGATAAGGATATAATAGTTATCTCAGCTGAGAAGAGTATTGGTATTGAAGAGCTTAAGAATAAATTATTAGAGGTAACAAATAAGGATAAACAAGACAATAAAAAGAAAGAAAAATGGCTACCATAAAACAATTAAATAGCTATAAAAATATTATAATTAAAATTGGCTCAAGCCTTATTGTTGATGAGTCAGGTTCAATTAGAGAAGAATGGCTAAATAGCCTTGTACAGGATATTGCAAATCTAAAAAAGAATTCCAAAAATGTAATTATCGTAACTTCGGGAGCTATTGCCCTCGGTAAAAATATCCTAAATTTAAAAAAGAATGAAAAACTTAAACTTGATATGGCTCAGGGTACGGCAGCTGTGGGGCAAATTGAGCTGATAAGTAATATAAAAAAAGCATTTTCTAAAAAAAATATTAAAGTTGCTCAACTTCTTTTGACAATCGAAGATACAGAGAGGAGGAGACGTTACTTGAATGCAAGAAATACAATTTCAATGCTGATTGATAATGGTGTTATCCCAATTATTAACGAAAATGATACAGTGGCAACTTCAGAAATACGTTATGGGGATAATGACCGTCTTGCTGCTAGAGTTACGACAATGACAAGCTTTGATTGTTTAATAATTCTATCCGATGTTGATGGGATTTACACCTTACCACCTGATCACTCAAACGCCGTACATATACCTGAAATAAAAAATATCACCAAAGAGATTCAAAATATGGCAAAGAATACACAAAACGACTATGGATCGGGTGGGATGGTAACAAAAATTGAAGCAGCTCGGATCTCTATGGAAGGTGGAGCCAATATGATAATTGCTGATGGCAAAGTTCATAATCCGATCAAATCCATAATAGATGGTGCTAGAATATCTCATTTTATTGCAAAAACTACTCCACATTTAGCGAGAAAAAAATGGATATCTGGCATGCTCACCCCAAACGGAAGAATTTTTATAGATCAAGGCGCAAAAACTGCTCTCATAAATGGAAACAGTCTACTTCCTGCTGGGATAATTTCTGCGGAAGGTAATTTCGAGCGGGGGGATGCTGTAGTTATTTGTGATGACAATAATAATGAAATCGCTCGAGGCTTATCGGCTTACTCGATCCGTGATACGCTTGACATAAAAGGTAAGAGTACACCAGAAATCGAGAACATATTGGGATATAGAGGCAGAACAGCACTGGTTCATCGAGATGATCTCGTTATTTCAGATATAGGAGATTACGTTGACTGAACATATTAAAAAAATAATGCAGGAAATTGGTTCTAATGCCAAGGTTGCATATGAAAGGCTATCCACAGCATCAAATGAAGAAAAGAATGATGCATTGCACATTATAGCAAATGAAATTGAAAATAATGAGGAATATATTCTATCCGAAAATAATAAAGATATACAAATTGCAAAATCAAATAATTTATCAGAGGCAATGATTGATAGACTTTCACTCAATGATATTGGGATAAAGAACATTGCGTCAAGCATGAGAGATATTGCGAAACTTAATGACCCCGTCGGAAACGAATTAGAAAGCTGGGATCGACCAAATGGCTTGCACATAAAGAAAGTTAGTATCCCAATTGGTGTTATTGGGATTATATATGAAAGCAGACCGAATGTAACTGCTGACGCCGCGAGTTTATGCCTAAAGTCAGGGAATGCCTCAATCTTAAGAAGCGGCTCTGATAGTTACTTCTCGAGTTATGCAATTTATGAGTCAATCAAAGAAGGCCTGAATAAGACCTCCCTTGATAGTAATTCAATACAACTTGTTCCAACGAAAGATAGGGATGCAGTTGGCCTAATGCTTGAAGGGCTTAACTCAAACATTGATATTATAGTGCCAAGAGGTGGAAAAAGTCTTGTATCGAGAGTACAGACTGAAGCAAAGATTCCAGTATTCGGCCATTTAGAGGGCATTTGCCATGTCTATGTGAATGAGAAAGCCGATATCACAAAAGCAATTGACGTTACTGTAAATGCAAAGATGAGAAGGACTTCAATCTGTGGTGCTGCAGAAACCCTCTTGATTGATAAATCAATCTATAAAGAATATTTGCCAAGAATATTATCAAAGCTATCGGATATGGGTTGCGAAATAAGAGGAAACGCTCAAATAAAAGATATTTTTCCTCAAACAGAAAATGTATCAGAGTCCGACTGGGCAACTGAATATCTTGATGCAATTATATCTGTAAAAGTAGTCAAAGGCATTGATGAGGCAATTTCACACATTAAAGAATACGGTACTGGGCATACAGAAGCAATCATTACTGAGGATGAAAAAATGGCTGAGTATTTTTTTAATCATGTAAATAGTTCAATTATACTGCTAAATGCGTCAACACAGTTTGCTGATGGCGGTGAATTTGGATTTGGAGCAGAGATTGGTATTTCAACGGGAAAAATGCATGCGCGAGGTCCTATTGGGCTTGAGCAGCTAACAACGTTCAAGTACACAGTTTATGGAAATGGTCAGACAAGGCCATGATGACTTAGCACATGATCAGCGATCCTAAAATAAAAAGATGGATTACGAGCAGTCGCCAAGCGGTCTGCTCAAGTCAAAAAATTGGGCTTTTGGGTGGATCATTCAATCCCGCACATCACGGTCATCTGAGTATCAGTAAAATTGCATTACGTAGACTAGGATTAAATCAAATTTGGTGGATCGTGAGCCCCCGTAACCCACTTAAAGAATATGATTTCTTGTATGATTTTGAAGAAAGAGTTTTTTCAGCAAGAAAAATAATTAACACCAATAATATATCCATAAGTAAACTTGAGCTGAATGCCCAAATTAAATATACCATTGGCACACTAGAATACCTTAGGACTCGTTACCATAGGTCTAGGTTTGTATGGATCATGGGTGCGGATAATCTAAATCAATTTCATCTTTGGAAAGAATGGGAAAAAATTATAAGGTTAATGCCTATTGCGATAATCGATAGACCGAGCTCATCACTCAATGTGACTTCATCCGTTTTTGCAAATAAATATAGGGCATATCGGATTGATGAAGCGGACTCAAGTCAATTGATTTATTACAAAAAACCTGCTTGGGTATTCATGCACACAAAACTTAATTATCAATCTTCTTCTCAATTAAGGAACTCTGAGGTAAAATAACTAATGCCCAAAAAAAAACTAATTACAATTATTAAAGATTGTCTTGAAGAAATGAAAGCTCAGGATACAGTGATTCTTGATATAAAAGATAAAAGCTCAATAGCTGATTACATGGTTGTATCAAGTGGGACCTCTACGCGGCATGTTAGCTCAATAGCTGATAAAATACAAAGAACACTTAAAACTAGCTCTTATAAAAATATAAAGGTTGAAGGACTTCAGAATTGTGATTGGGTATTAATAGACGCGTTAGATGTCATTGTAAATATATTTAAACCAGAAGTAAGAGAGTTCTATATGATTGAAAAAATATGGTCTGAGAATCTGGTTCTTGATACCAAAAAAAGTTTAGGAACATAAATTGAATATAAACATATTAGCAGTTGGAAAGGTTTTAAACAGTCCTTATACTTCCATATCTGACCATTATATAAAAAATATCCAATCCATTTCTAAAAGATCAGGCATTACAAATTTCACTATTAATGAAATTGAAAAATCTAAGGAGAAAGATGCTGAATTACGAAAACTGCGAGAATTTAACTTATTGACCAGAAAATTAGATCCACAAAAATCGATAAATGTCTTGCTTGATGAGAGAGGTAAATTAATATCCTCTACAAAACTAAAATCAATGCTTTACGAATACCAGTTATCATCTAAGAAAAACCTCAACTTCATTATTGGTGGGCCGGATGGAACATCCAGAAAAATGAAAGAAGTAGCTGATGAAAATCTATCCGTAAGCAAAATGACTTTACCACATCTACTTGTGCGTATTTTACTTCTGGAGCAGATTTATAGAGCCCTAACAATATTAATTAATCATCCATACCATAAATAAATATGAAGAATTTTAGTTACATTGTTCCAAAATTCAGGATCCTATATTTTCTTTTAGCAATAATATTAGCTTCTATTTTAATCGTACCAAAAACATATGCGAGCGATCATCATGAAGATATAGACCTTTTTAAACTATTTCTGAGAGTTTTTACTGAGGCTGAGAAAAAATACGTCGATGAGATTGATAAAGACCAACTAATGGACTCAGCCCTCAAGGGTATGCTCAATTCCCTTGACCCATATTCAACGTACTTATCTGAGGAGGACTTTGAGGAGATGGACATTGATACTAAGGGTTTTTATGGTGGACTTGGTCTTGAAGTAACATTAGATGATAATGGTTTTGTCAGAATTGTATCCCCAATTGACGATACACCTGGATCAAGAGCAGGCTTAATATCAGGTGACTACATTACAGGAATCGATGGTGAAGACGTTTATGGTATGAGTCTTGATGAAGCTGTTGATATGATGCGTGGCTATGCAAATACATCCATCATATTAACAATCTATCGAGATGGAGATGACGCACCCTTTGATGTAGAGATAGTTAGAGAAATTATTCAAATCACACCTGTAAAATTTGAATTACTAGAAGATAATATTGGATATATCAGAATTTCCAGCTTTAATGACATCGCTGATAAAAAAATCGTCTCTGCTGTTAAAGAGATCAACAAAAAGTCTAATAATAATATCAAAGGCTTTATTATTGATATTCGCAATAACCCAGGTGGTCTTCTCGACCAAGCAATCAAAGTTACAGACTTATTTTTGGATAAAGGGGAGATTGTATCCACGAAAACTAGGGACCAATCAAGAAAGCAAAGATTTTTTGCAAAAAAGGGCGATATTACAAATGGAGCAGAAATTATCATTATAACGAATGGCGGTTCGGCTTCGGCATCTGAAATATTTGCCGGGGCTCTTGGTGATAATAAAAGAGCCACCGTAATTGGGACAAAAACTTTCGGAAAAGGTTCTGTTCAGTCTATTATACCTCTTGGCTCTGGTGATGGCGCGATTAGATTGACAACAGGAAAATACTACACGCCAAATGACACCTCTATAGACAAGGTTGGCATTATGCCACTATATATAATTGAAAATCAAATAACAGATGTTGACTCTGAAGATTTACAATTAATCTATGCGAAAAAACTTATTAATTCTAGATACCGCCTCAGAACTTTAAGAGACTAATGAAAAAAACTGATAAATATAGGCCATGTGCTGGCGCGATGATAATAAATAAATATAATCAGGTTTGGTTAGGTAAGAGACTAATAAAATCAGATAATCCAAAAAAAATTCCTCTTTGGCAAATGCCACAGGGTGGCATAGATAGTGGTGAAAAAGCAGAAGAGGCAGTTTGCAGAGAGGTCTTTGAAGAAACAGGCATAAAAAACGTAACTATTATTTATGAGTCAAAAAATTGGTATTACTATGATATCCCAAATGATATTTATGAGAATCCAAAAGGAAATTTTGTAGGGCAAAAACAAAAATGGTTTTTAATGTTCTTTAGTGGTTCAGATAACGAAATAAATTTAGTACCAGAAAAAAATATGTCGCACCAACAAGAATTTTCTGAATGGAAATGGGAGCAAAGAGATAAAATAGTTGGACAAGTTATAGATTTTAAAAGAGAGACTTACCGGAAAGTCCTTGAAGATTTCAAAGATTACAACATTTTCTCAAACTAGGCTTCGACTTGGAGCGCCTTGACAGTATCAATCTTAAGATTGAGTTTATTCTTTTTTGCTTCATTCTCGGTGTTATCAGCTTCACCTTGATACGTATTAACTATATCTTCAAGATTTTTAGCGGTCAGCTGACCCTTCTCAATAGCACTTTGTGCCAAGATAGTAAGCTGATTTGATGCCATATCGACGAAACCATCAGTTACAAAGTAAATGGTTGGTTCGTCAGAGAGATCCTCATATATTTTTATATATCCAGGCTTTAGGGACGAAATAATCGGGGAATGATCTGATAAGATAGTAAATTCACCTTCAGAACCTGGAACAATTACTTGCTCAACATCTTTTGAATATAATAATCTTTCTGGTGTTACAAAATCTAATTTTAGTTTACCCATAAGGTGATCCTATTATTAAGCCGCATCAGTGCTTAACTTATTTGCTTTCTCAATTACTTGTTCAATGGTTCCACACATATAGAAAGCAGCTTCCGGAAGGTCATCATGCTTACCATCACACACTTCTTTGAACCCTTTTATTGTATCTTCAAGGGAGACAAAAACACCAGGACTACCTGTGAAAACCTCAGCTACGTGAAATGGTTGTGATAGAAACCTCTCAATTTTCCTTGCACGAGCAACTATAAGCTTATCGTCTTCAGAGAGCTCATCCATTCCTAAAATCGCAATAATATCTTGCAATGACTTATAGCGTTGAAGAGTTTCCTGTACTTGCCTTGCAACGGCGTAATGCTCTTCACCAACAATTCGCGGGTCTAAAATTCTACTATTTGAGTCCAGCGGGTCCACAGCAGGGTAAATACCCTTTTCCGCGATTGATCTATTTAGTGTTGTTGTAGCATCCAAATGAGCAAAAGACGTTGCGGGTGCGGGGTCTGTTAAATCATCTGCTGGCACATATATTGCTTGTACAGAAGTGATTGATCCTTTTGTTGTGGTGGTAATCCGCTCCTGAAGTGCACCCATATCAGTTGCCAGAGTTGGTTGATATCCAACAGCAGATGGGATTCTTCCCAGTAGGGCAGAAACCTCAGAACCTGCCTGAGTGAACCTAAAAATATTGTCTACAAAGAACAGAACGTCCTGTCCTTCATCTCTAAATTGTTCAGCAATTGTAAGACCGGTTAGGCCAATTCTCGCCCTCGCACCAGGTGGTTCATTCATTTGGCCAAATACAAGCGCACATTTTGAGCCATTACCCCCACCTTCTTTGTTAACACCAGCCTCAATCATTTCATGGTATAAATCATTTCCCTCTCTTGTTCTCTCACCTACGCCGGCAAAAACTGAATATCCACCATGTGCCTGCGCAACATTATTTATAAGTTCCTGTATGAGCACAGTTTTACCAACACCTGCACCACCAAATAGGCCAATCTTTCCACCTTTTGAATAGGGTGCAAGAAGATCCACAACCTTTATACCTGTCACGAGTATTTCTGTCTCTGTTGATTGTTCAACATAGGGTGGTGCTGATGTGTGTATCGGTCTCGACTCTTTTGAATCAACTGATCCTCCATCATCGATTGGCTCGCCGACTACATTCATTATTCTGCCCAAGGTAGCTTCGCCAACCGGAACTTTTATGGGATTTCCAGTATCTTTTACTTCTTGCCCTCTTACCAAACCCTCTGTTGAGTCCATAGCAATGGTTCTTACAATATTTTCACCTAAATGAGATGCAACCTCAAGGACAAGTTTTTGGCCATTATTGTCAGTCTCTAATGCATTTAATATTTCTGGCAGTTCCCCATCAAATTGTACATCAACTACAGCTCCTGTTACTTGTGTTATTTTTCCGTTTGATTTACTGTCCATTTTACACCTCTTATATTTTATAATGCTTCCGCACCTGATATTATTTCTATTAATTCTTTTGTTATTATTGCTTGTCTTGTTCTATTGTATTGCAAGGTCAATTTATTGATCATCTCTCCCGCATTTCTTGTCGCGTTATCCATAGCAGACATCCGAGAACCCTGCTCACTTGCTGCATTTTCCAGGAGCCCCTGAAAAACTTGAATATTCAAATTCAAAGGCAATAGATCTTCCATCACATCACTTTCTTCTGGCTCATAATCATATATGGCCAAGCTAGAGTTGGTATCTGGTTCATCACCATCTATCTCATTGTCAATAGGTAATGGAATTAGTTGTTGAGCATGCGGGATTTGTGAAATAACTGACTTGAAACTTGAGTAATACAGTTTGCATATATCAAATTCACCCTGCTCAAATCTCGCAACTATGTTATTTCCTATTCCCTCGGCATCGCTATATGCAATACTCTTCACTTCTTTTAAACTAATAAAATCAATTATCTTCTCTTCATGGCTTCTTCTTATGAGATCATAACCTTTCTTGCCTATGCATATTATTTTAACCTGTTTACCTTGTTTAATTAATTCATTGATTTCCAGTGTGGCTAGTTTGACAATATTTGAATTAAATGCACCACATAAACCCCGATCAGCTGTTGCAACGACCAAAAGATAGGTATCTGATTTACCATTGCCAACCATTAACTCGGGAGCATTAGAGCTACTATCCATTGATGATAGTAGATTCGCCATTACAATCGAAATTTTTCTCGCATATGGCCTAGCACTTTGAGCACTTTCCTGTGCTTTATTAAGTTTTGCAGCGGCAACCATCTGCATTGCTCTCGTAATTTTTTGCGTCGCTTTAACGCTAACTTGCCTATTCTTTAATTCTTTTAAATTTGGCAATTATCTACTCCGAACTAAATGATTTTGTATATGACTCGATAACAGTAACTAGTTTCTTTTCTGTTTTCTCAGAGATTTGTAGCTCTTTTTGTATCTCTGCAAGAATATCTTTGTTTGATGAATTTATAAGCTCCAATAGACCTTTTTCATAAGAAGATATTTTGTCCACATCAATATTATCAAGATAACCATTCACAGCGGCATAAATTGAGCATACTTGCTCTTCAACCTTCAGTGGACTGAATTGGGGTTGTTTTAGTAATTCTGTTAGGCGCTCACCCCTTGCCAATAGTCTTTGTGTTGTTGCATCTAAATCAGATCCAAATTGGGCAAAAGCAGCCATTTCACGATACTGTGCAAGTTCACCTTTTATTTTGCCTGCTACTTGCTTCATAGCTTTGATCTGGGCTGAAGAACCAACACGACTAACGGATAACCCAACATTAACGGCTGGTCGAATTCCTTGATAGAACAAATCTGTTTCGAGGAATATTTGCCCATCAGTGATTGAAATGACATTCGTTGGAATAAATGCAGAAACATCGTTCGCTTGCGTCTCAATTACAGGAAGAGCGGTAAGGGACCCCGAACCATTTTCTTCATTAAGTTTTGCAGCACGCTCTAATAGCCGTGAATGCAGATAGAATACATCACCAGGATAAGCTTCCCTGCCTGGCGGTCTCCTTAAAAGCAGTGACATTTGACGGTATGCGACAGCCTGTTTGGATAAATCATCATAAACGATTAGTGAATGCATTCCATTATCTCTAAAATACTCTCCAATTGTACAACCTGAAAACGGTGCCAGATATTGCAATGGAGCAGGATCGGAAGCAGTAGCCGCAACAACAACGGAATACTCAAGGGCTCCATTATCCTCTAGAATTTTTACCAACTGTGCTACTGAAGATCGTTTTTGCCCAATTGCAACATATACGCAATACAATTTTGCACTTTCATCATCAGTTGCATTTACAGACTTCTGATTTAATATTGTATCTAAAGCGATTGCTGTTTTTCCTGTTTGCCTATCTCCAATGATCAATTCCCTCTGACCCCTGCCAATTGGAATTAAAGCATCAATTGCTTTTAGACCAGTTTGCATTGGTTCATGCACTGATTTACGAGGCATAATGCCAGGTGCCTTAATATCAACACGCCCATTATCTTTAGCTTTAATAGGACCTTTTCCATCAATTGGGTTACCAAGTGCATCCACTACCCTACCAAGAAGTTCTTTACCAACAGGGACCTCAACAATATCTCCTGTTCTCTTTACAACATCTCCTTCATGGATATCTTTGTCGTCACCAAAAATAACTATACCTACATTGTCTATTTCAAGGTTCAAAGCCATGCCCTGAATACCATTTGTAAATTCAACCATTTCACCGGCTTGAACATTGTCCAGACCGTAGACCCTTGCAATTCCATCACCTACAGATAATACCTGTCCAACCTCTGATACTTCAGCGTTAGAATCAAAGTTTTTTATTTGCTCTTTTAATATTGCTGATATTTCTGCTGCTTTTAGATCCATTAGTTTGCACCTTTCATAAGAATTTTTAAATTATTCAATTTCGTTGATACAGATGCATCGATCATCTGCGATCCAATTTTAACTTTTATACCAGCTATAATTTCTGGTTCGATTTTTGATTGGATTTGAATTTCTTTACCAGTCATTTTTTTTAAGTTACTAATAATTTCTTGCCTTTGATCATCTTTTAACTCAGCAGCTGTAATCACCTCCGCAATAATTTCACCACTATTACTTTTCATTATATGATCATATGCATTGATAATTGAGACCAATAAATTTACCCTACGATTTTTGATAAGAACGTTAACTAAATTTTTCACTAAGACGGAGACATCTTGCTTCTTAAATATTTCATTCATCACGCTGGTTTGGTCAGTAGAAGTAAAGGTAGGACTTAATATTAATCTGCTTAACTCTTCGTTATCATTAATCATTTTTTTTAGTGCTGTTAGATCTTTTAATATCGCCTCTGATAAATTTTCAGCTTCTGCGAGATCAAATGTAGCCTTTGCGTATCTCTTGGCAACTTCTGGTATGGATGTCTCATTTGACATTTGGTAGCAATTACCTCTTTTTATATTTTTGCGTTCTCAAACTAGACAATTAAGTATAATAAGAAAACATATATTCATTATCACAGGTAGGCATTATGTGCAATAAAATCTCTCTATATTTCAACAAGTGAACTGTTTATTTTTCCTTTAAGGTTGATTAAAAAATTCTCAGAGGAAATTTTGTGGGTCTACATCTATTGTTATTCTTATTTGTGGTGGTAATTTGAGTGAGTCCAACCACCTTTTAATATATAATTGTATATTACAGTTCTTTGGTCCTCTGATTAAAAATCTTTGCCTGTAATATTGCCTCATTCTTGATATTGGTGCTTCTATCGGTCCCAATAATTCTACATCTTTTGGAAAATTATTAATGAGAGCTAGTTTCTGGCTACATTCATTCAGAAGTTTTCTATTTTTTGAACTAACAATGATGGCGACCAAGCGAGCAAAAGGTGGCATTCGTGTGGAATTTCTTATTGTCAATTCTGCATTGTAAAATTCTTGCTTTTGGTTATTTATTAATGATTGTAATAATGGATGATCTGGCATGTGTGTCATAATTTTCACTTTGCTTTCCTGCTTTACACGACCAGCCCTCCCTGAAACCTGATTTAATATTTGGTAGGTACGTTCAGATGCCCTTATGTCTGTAACTTCGAGACCAAAATCGGCGTCTAGTATACCTACATATGTTAAACTTGGAAAATTATGCCCCTTCGATATTAATTGCGTCCCAATTATTAAATTAATTTTGTTTTCTTTAATTTGTTTCAAAGCCGCAGATACAGAACTAGGGCTTGGCAGATAATCACTAGAAAATATTATCCTCGACATATCTGGTAGTAATCTATTTAGTTCCTCATCTATTTTTTCGATTCCAAGCCCTGTTTGGATGATTTTATCAGATGAGTGGCAATTTTTACATTTTATGTCTGATTTCTGTGTATGACCGCAATAGTGGCATTTATATTTCAACGTTTTTTTGTGTAACACAAGCCATGCATCACAATCAGGGCAGTCTACTCGCACACCACAATTTCCACAAATAGACAAGGGTGAGTAACCACGCCTATTCAAAAATATTAGTGACTGCTCATTTCTCTCTTTTGTTTTTTTTAAATCTTCAATCAACTCAACAGGTAAAAAAGAGTTCGTTTCTTTTTTAGCCTTTCGCATATCGATACAACTGATAGTTGGTAATTTCGTCCCATAAAATCTTTTATTTAATGCAGCTCTACTATATTTTTTTGATACAATATTTTCAAATGTTTCAACTGAAGGTGTAGCTGATGATAATATGCAAGCTATTTTAAGTTGCTTTGCTCTGAGTATTGCCATATCTCGTGCATTATAAATCATACCCTCTTCTTGCTTGTAAGATGGATCGTGCTCTTCATCAACGACAATTAACCCGAGATCAATAAATGGTAAAAAAAGACTTGATCTTGCGCCAACAACAAGTCTAATTTTTTTATTAAGAATATCAAACCACAGCTGTCTGCGTTTAGCCTCTGATAAACCTGAGTGCCATTCCCCAACTTGATTTTTAAATCGACTTCTAAAAATTTTTAAAAACTCCTGTGTTAAAGTTATTTCAGGTAGCATAATTAAAACTTGCTTTCCCTCCTTTAATATTCTGGTTGCCGCCTCGAGGTATAGCTCCGTTTTGCCAGATCCAGTTATTCCGTCAATTAACGTAACTTTCTGTTGCTTGAGAGAAGTACTAATCTTCTCCATCGCATAATTTTGCTCTTGGGTAAAATCAATATTCGTTTCGAGATAAATCTTTTCTTCTACCTCTACAAATGACTCTGACTCTTTCAATATACCATTTCTAATCATTCTTTTTATTATGTCATTTGAGAGACCTGAGATTGAGATGATTCTATTTCTCTCTAGTGTTTCATGCACTCGCAGTAGTTCAATCACCGTCTCTTGTTTTTGTGTTATTTTTGACGTATGTAAAGGATTAAGCGTGTAATAAATTTTTTTCTTTCCTTGCTTTTCAAAGAATTGTTTTTTAAATGATGCTTTAAGAGCAAGCCCGAGTGGGACCATATAATACGTCGAAACCCAGTTTAAAAAACTTAACAAGTCTGTAGGCAGAGAAATGCAATCATCCCCTATTTTTTTGCTAATTATCGGCTTAATTTTCTCTCTATCAAAATTTGTTAAATGCTCATCTTGAGACCATACGACCCCATATAGCTCGCGATTTCTGAATGAAACTTTTACGATGGTGCCGATCTCTAGGGCCTCAGTATATGAGTAAGTGAACGGATAATTTATATTTATTGGTAAAAGTACTGACAAGAGATGAGGATGTTTCATTTAACAAGGATATTTTTATGAATATTTAACTAAGTTATAATAATTATAAAATACTATTGGTAAGTCTACGTAAATTTGATAAGTTTGTCATTTGGTTTATATAGATATTTCTGATATTTAACCTGGTTGGAGATAATATGAAATTTTTTGTCGATACTGCTGAAATAAAAGAAATAAGAGAACTTTCAGAGATGAACCTAGTTGATGGAGTTACTACAAATCCATCATTGATTGCAAAATCAGGTAATGATATTAAAGAAACAATAAAAAATATCTGTGAAATAGTGCCAGGTCCAGTTAGTGCTGAAGTTACCGCGACTGACATAAACGGAATGATCGAAGAGGGAAAGATCCTTCACGGCTTAGCACGAAATGTTGTTGTCAAGATTCCACTAACATGGGAGGGTCTCGATGCATGTAATAAATTTACTGAGTTAAATATCCCCACCAATGTTACACTTTGTTTTTCTGCTCCCCAAGCATTACTTGCAGCAAAGGCAGGCGCAACTTACGTATCCCCATTTATTGGTAGGCTTGATGATACAGGTATAAACGGAGTCGATCTTATTGGCGAAATTAGAGCGATTTATGACAACTATGACGATCTCAATACCATGATTTTAGCGGCATCCATTAGAAATATCAATCATGTTAAACAGGTTGCGATGATTGGAGCCGATGTTGCAACAATACCTCCAAAAATATTAAAGGAACTAGTGAAGCATCCACTCACTGATATTGGCTTATCAAACTTTTTAAATGATTGGGCTTCAACGGGTCAAAAGATAAGATAGATTGCAACTAGCACATGAGTAATATTTTCAAGATAGAACTAGCTAAAGATGACTTAAATCAGGCGTTGAATACTTGGATAAGCCACTTAAAAAATGAGAAAAGAGTATCATCACATACAGTCGACGCTTACTACAGAGATATTAACTCATTCATACATTTCTTAATTGAGCACATAGGGGGACCTTTGTCGTTGCGAAATCTTGAGACTCTTATTGCCACAGATTTCAGAGCTTTCATGGCTAGAAAAAAAAGGGATGGAAATAGTACAAGAACGATTGCAAGATTGATGTCGAGCATAAGATCTCTTTTCGAATATTTTGAAAAAATTGAAATTATAAAAAATAATGCGATAAATAATATTAGAATGCCGAAGTTACCACAAAGTATTCCAAAACCCCTTACGTATGAGCAGGCAAAAGATCTGATCATTGACACACAAAATCCTGATATTAATGAGAAGTCTCCAGATTGGGTCCAAATTAGAAATAAATGTATTTTTCTTCTGCTGTATGGATGTGGCCTAAGAATAAGCGAGGCTCTGGAGTTAAATATAAAAGATGCACCCATTGAAGAATGGCAGGATACTATCCGAGTGAGAGGAAAGGGGAATAAATATCGAGAAGTTCCGTTGTTGTCTGATATAAAAGAAAATATAAAGAAATATATAGAACTATATCCAAAGAAATATAATTTTGATGACCCTTTATTTATCGGGATAAGAGGAGATAGGCTAAGTCCCCGCATTGTGCAAATAATCATGCAAAAAATGAGAGCTAGCCTTAATTTACCTGAAAATGCGACGCCACACTCTTTGAGGCATTCATATGCAACACACCTACTACAAGCAGGAGTCGACCTTCGTTCTATACAAGAGTTACTTGGTCATGCAAGTTTGTCTACAACACAGATGTATACAAAGGTAAATCAGAAGCAATTACTCGATGTCCACCAAAAAGCTCATCCTAGAAATAAGGCACGTCATCTCAAACTAGTCTCTGATAACTCGTAATTATTTGATATTTTTGAGGGTCGATCCGAGCATTGCGGGTGAACTTGACATAACAATTCCAGCGCTTTTCATTGCATCTATTTTCGTTTCTGCGGAGCCTGAATTACCATCTACAATGGCGCCAGCATGGCCCATACGCCTTCCAGGAGGGGCTGTAAGACCTGCAATAAATCCAATAATGGGTTTACCTTTTTTGTTTTTTCTTATAAATTCAGCTGCTTCCTCTTCCGCTGATCCACCAATTTCACCAATCATAATTATTGCCTCTGTCTTCGGGTCAGAATAAAACCTATCAATAACTTCGATGAAGTCTATCCCTTTTATTGGGTCACCTCCTATACCAACACAAGTCGACTGTCCATAACCTACAGCTGTAGTTTGTGCAACAGCCTCATAAGTAAGTGTTCCAGAGCGAGAGACAATACCAATTGAACCAGCACGGTGTATATGCCCTGGCATGATCCCGATCTTACACTCTCCGGGCGTTATAATTCCAGGACAATTAGGGCCCACTAGAATAGAATTTGACTTATTGAGAACTGCTCTCACCTCCAGCATATCGAGAACAGGTATGCCTTCTGTGATGCAGACAATAATTTCTATCTCAGCACCTATTGCTTCAATTATTGCCGCGGCAGCAAATTGTGGTGGAACATAAATTACAGACGCATTTGCACCTGTGCTCGTAACGGCATCAACGACATTATCGAAAATCGGAAGATTTAAATGCTCAGCACCACCTTTACCTGGAGTTACCCCACCAACTAACTGCGTTCCATATTCAATTGCTTGTTGTGAGTGGAATGTTCCGTGCTTACCAGTAAATCCCTGGCAAATAACTTTTGTATTATTATTTACTAAGATGGACATTATTCATCATACCTTTGATACTGCATCAACTATCTTTTTGGCAGCCTCGTCTAAATCATTTGCGGATATAATATTCAAACCAGACTCTTTCAGATATTTTTTACCTAAATCCACATTGGTACCCTCCAATCTCACAACCAATGGTATAGATAAATTTAGCTCGCTTGCAGTCTCTATTATTCCTTGTGCAATTATTTCGCAGCGCATTATTCCGCCGAATATATTAACAAGTATTCCCTTCACATTTTTATCACTTAGGATAATTTTAAATGCATTCATAACTTGCTCTTTGGTAGCGCCGCCGCCCACATCTAAAAAATTTGCTGGCTCCTCTCCATATAACTTTATAATATCCATTGTTGCCATTGCCAAACCTGCACCATTTACCATGCAGCCAATTGTACCATCAAGCTTTACGTAACTTAATCCGTGATTTGAAGCCTCAATTTCTAGGGGATCTTCCTCCTCAGGATCTCTCAAGCTCAAAATATCTTGATGTCGAAAAAGAGCATTTGAATCAAAATTCATTTTTGCATCTAGGCAGATCAAATGACCTTCAGTGGATAAGACAAAGGGATTAATTTCAATTAGACTCGCATCTTTTTCTACAAATAATAAAAGTAAATTATTTAAAACAGCCGTTAATTTTCCTTTGTGTGCAGTATCAAGGTTTAAAATCCTCAAAACTTCATCAATGTTTTCACTATTGAGTTCCGTTCTGGATGCGTCCAGATATATTTTAGCTATCTTTTCTGGATTTTTATCAGCAACCTCTTCAATGTCCATTCCTCCCTCTGATGAAGCTATCAGACATATTGCTTTAGTCTTCCTATCAATTAGATAGGATAAATAAAATTCTCTATCAATGTTGCAGCCATCTTCTATATATACCCTTTTTACTACTTTACCGTCGGGTCCAGTTTGGTTTGTTACAAGTTTCATCCCTAACATTTTATTAAAAGCTAATTTTACCTCATCAAAATTATCAACAACCTTAACGCCGCCGCCTTTGCCCCTACCACCAGCATGAATCTGAGCTTTTACAACCCACTTTGGGCCCTGAAGGATATCAATATGTTCATCTAATTCTTTGGAATTAAAAGCTGTAAACCCATTTAATACGGGTACTTTATACTCTCTTAAAAGCTGTTTTGCTTGATGTTCATGTATATTCATTAAAAATTACTTATTTCAATATGAAAATTACTTTAGGTCTGGAGCAATCTTCTGGCAGGCTTCAACTAAGCTGATAACTGATTTGACAGAAGAGCTAAACTCCTCCTTCTCATCTTTATCGAGATTTATTTCAACAATTCTTTCAACGCCATCTTTCCCGATTATAACTGGTACACCAATGTAATAACCGTTTACATCGTACTCACCATTCAAGTAGGCAGCTGCAGGTAATAATCTTTTCTTGTCCCTTAAATAAGACTCCGCCATAGCAATAGCTGAGCTCGCAGGCGCGTAATATGCTGATCCAGTCTTGAGCAAAGATACTATTTCTGCGCCACCATCACGCGTCCTCTGAACAATTTCATCAAGTTTTTTCTGGGTAATCCATTTCATTTTAATTAGATCTGGTAAGGGAATACCAGCTACTGTTGAGTATTTAGTAAGCGGCACCATTGTATCTCCATGCCCCCCCAATACAAATGCCGTGACATCTTCAACTGAAACACCCATTTCTTCAGCGAGAAAGTACCGAAATCGTGCAGAGTCGAGAACCCCTGCCATTCCACATATCATATTTGTACTATGTCCTGTTGCCTTTTGAAGTGCCCAGACCATTGCGTCAAGCGGATTTGTAATACAAATGACAAAAGAGTTTGGGGCATATTTTTTAATTCCTTCACCGACAGAACTCATCACTTTAAGATTTATCTCCAGCAAATCATCTCTACTCATACCGGGCTTCCTTGGCACGCCTGCTGTTACTATTATCACATCCGAGTCCTCTATAGCACTGTAATCAGATGCGCCTTCAATCTTTGAGTCAAACATTTCTACTGTGCTCGCCTGCGCTATATCAAGACCTTTTCCCTGCGGAACCCCATCAACAATGTCAAACAAAACTAGGTCGCCAAGGTTTTTTAGACCAGATAAAAGTGCAAGAGTGCCACCAATTTGTCCAGCACCGATAAGTGATATTTTATTTCTTCGGTATCCCATTCCTAATCCTTTCTTTCCTTATTCTGAAATTATACTATCCAAATAGTCTGACGATTGCATTTCTTCCAAACGTGATACAGTTCTCTGAAAGATATTAGCATCTTTTCCGCCAATCAAAATATCTTTTGGATGGGTCTCTGCTAATATAAACAATATCTTTTTATTTTCATAAAATGTATCTATCAAATTTATAAACCTTTTTGTTTCGTTTCTTTTTTTCGAGTCCAATTTCGGCACATTTGAAATAAAGATAATATTATAGTTATTAGATATTGCGAGGTAATCAGCAACCCCAAGAGGTTTTACGCATAATTCGTCAAATGAGAAGTTTGCGAACTTTCCTGCAGACACTGAGACTTCTATCTCCCTTCCCTTTAGGGGTATAGACCTACTTGTAACTTCTATACTACCAATTAGGTTTTGCCAAGCCTCATGAAAATTTTTTTTATTTTGTCCATTGATTGGGGAAAAATATACTCTTTTATTTTTAATTCTATCTATCCTGTAATCTTTCTCAGCTTGAAGATTATAAATTTCCATATTCTCTTCTAATTTATCGATGAAAGGAATAAATGTATCCCTATTCAATCCCTCTGAGTATAAATTCCTTGGATGAATATTTGATGTTGCAATAATTAATATACCCATTTCAAATAAAATCTTGAATAGCCTACCCAATATCATTGCGTCAGCAATATCTTCTACTTGAAATTCATCAAAGCAGAGGAGTTTACAATCTTTTTCTATTAATTTAGCAACCATCAAAACAGGATCACTATCACCATTTCTTGATACCCCGTTTTTTTTTCTCCAAATAAAGATTTGCTCATGAACCTCATTCATGAATTCATTGAAATGAACCCGCCTCTTTTGCGAAATATCAATATTATTGTAAAATAGATCCATTATCATGGATTTACCACGTCCCACTTGACCGTATATATACATCCCGAGAGGTCTATTCATTTTCTTATTGATGATTCTTTTTAGTAGAGACTGCTTAGTATAAGCTATAAATTCTTCGCTTTTCTCTGCGAGAATATTTATTAATTCATATTGTTTTTGATCAAATTGAATTTCTTTGTCTTTTACCAGTTGCTCAAATTTATCACTAATGGTTAAATTCATAATTCAATATACAGTTTTATTCTAGAATTAAGATAAGCACGTATGTGTTAATTTTATATGATAATCATGATGTCGAGGCAATAAAAAAGGGCTATTAAATAGCCCTTTTATATTTGCATATTTTTATAAAAGATTAGTTAAACGATTGACCGTAAGTTGCAAACTCGTCAAGCAATTCAATCTCTACAGTTTTACTACCAATTTCAATCGGTCCTTCCACCTGATTTGTTCTCATGAGCTCGCCACCTGTACCTGAGTCAGCAGACCTATCTGTACCAGCTTGTTGCATAACAAAATATCCAAGCACAGCTACGGCAACAACTACAATAACTCCTATTACTAACTTGTTATTCATGGTAACCTTCCTTATTTTACATTCAACTACATCAACACTATAAAATAAGATTACAATAACTTTACAAAAAATTCAATTCAATTTCTAATATTTGAAATTATCTGTTACATCATTTAAATCTGTTTTGTACGCAACGGATCTTCGCACGTAACTCTTTTGTGCTCTTTCCATCATAGCTTTATGTTTTTCCTGAACTTCACCAATTATTTTTCCGGGCGCGCCGAGCACAATTGAGTTATCTGGAATCTCTTTATTTTCCGCAATAAAAGAATTTGCCCCTATCAAACAACCTTTCCCAATTTTTGCCCCATTGAGAATAATTGATCCAATTCCCACCAGTGAACCGTCACCAATTGTACATCCATGTATCATAGCCATGTGACCCACAGTAACATTTTGCCCAATATATAAACCAAAGCCTGGGTCAGTATGAGCTACAGATCCATCTTGTATATTTGAGCCTTTACCTACATGTATTTTTTCATTATCACCCCTCAATACAGCATTCCACCAGATACTCGTCTCCTCCTCTAAGATGACACTACCAATTATCACAGCGTTTGGCGCAACCCAGCTTTTATTGTCAATCTGAGGCAGTTTATTTTGATATTCATAAATCATTTTAATCTCCAGTTTTCATCAATCTATTATCAATTATATGCAAGTATGAACCAAATACATTTTGATTTATTAAACCATATTTTCTTTGAGCATCATTTTTGTCCAGACTTTCGAAAAGATGTTGTCCTGACTCTTTCATGATTGATGAATAATGGTATTCATGGCACATGTAAGCATTCTCTTTGGCAAAACAGTTTGACTCTTTTACCTTAACTTCTCTATAGCCGAGACTTAATTTCCTCTTATTAAAGCTTGTGACTAAACTCAAAAGCCCCAACATGGCATGCTCTTTGTTATCCTTATCAATAATTGACTTTCCTAAAACCATATAGCCACCACACTCTCCATAGATAAATTTTCTTTGTTTAGCTGCACTTTTCATAGAATTCATAAAGTTATTGCAATTTGCCAATTTTTCGCAATTTAACTCAGGGTAGCCCCCTGGGAGATATATACCGGTACAATTGACCGATGGACCTTCATCATGCAGTGGAGAAAAAAAATCTACTTCACGCCCTTCCTTTGTCCATTGTCTTAATGTGTTATCATAGATAAAAGAAAAAGACGGGTCTTTTGCAATGGAAATTCTCTGACCGAGATCAATCGAAGCCTTACCTGACTCTCTAATTTTAGTTTCTTGATCGTCATCTACGATATTTGATAATTTGATGATCTCTTCAATGTCTATATATTTTTCTATTAGATTAGCTGCACAATTAATTAAATATTGGTAATTTTCAACATGCTCAGCTAAGAAAAGCCCTAAATGACGCCTGGGGAAAATTAAATCATCTGATTTCGGTAGATATCCTAAAACCTTTATTTTACTTTTCTCTAGCTCTTCATTTATCAAATTATAATGTCTTTCACTTGAGATATTATTTAAAATAACACCGATAAAATTAATTTCAGTATCGTAATTCATTATGCCCTTACATATTGCTGCTAAGGTTTGAGATTGACCGCTTGCATCAAGGATAAGCAGAACAGGAATTTTAAATTTTTTTACAAACTCTGCAGTTGAAGATGACTGGTTTTTTGTGCCATCGAAGAGACCCATTACGCCTTCAATAATATGAACATCATTCTTTTGAGTTGACTCATGAATAAGATACCTAATTTTTTCTTCGGTCATTGCCCAAGTATCATAATTATATACAGCTCTATTTGTTATATATCTTGTATATGTTGGATCAATGTAATCGGGTCCAATTTTGCCCGCAGATACATTATAGCCGTTATTGATAAGGGATTTAATCAATGCTGACGTGAAAACCGTCTTCCCACTACCGGTCATCGAAGAAGAAATACATAGTTTAGTTGATGGCATCTTTTATAACATTTTGAATTAATTTTGATCTTAATCCAACGACGGGACCAAGAACAACAATTGCAGGCGCCTTAATTTGATTTTTTTCAATATCACTATTTATATTAATCAAGTTTGACTCAAGTATTCTTTCAGATGGTAGTGTTGCATCTTGTATTACCGCGACACAATCTTGAGATGACCTGCCTTCCTTTATCAGTCTTTGGGCAATTATAGGTAAGTGTTTTATTGCCATATACATGACAACAACAGGAATCTTTGCAACAGCCTGCCAATTAATATCGTCTGGCATCTCACCATTTGTATTATGACCTGTTAAAAATAAGATAGAAGAGTTTGTATTTCTTGATGTCGCTGGAATTGAAGCTGAAGCCATTCCTCCGATGGATGATGTAATACCAGGAATGACACGGTATGAAATATTATTTTCATTCAAAGTAAAAGATTCTTCAGCACCTCTCGCAAAAACAAATGGATCTCCTCCCTTTAACCTTAGCACCCTTTGACCATCTTTAGCGTGTTGAATTATAAGTTTGGAAATATCGGTTTGATTATGGGATGGTTTACCCCCTCTCTTTCCTGCATAAATTAGAGTAGCATCCTCTTTTGCAAATTTTAAAATTTCATTAGAAACTAGTGCGTCGTATATAATTACATCTGCTTTTGATAGTGCATACACCGCAAATATTGTTAATAATTTTACGTCTCCGGGACCCGCGCCGACGAGCCAGACCTCTCCGCTATTGAATTCTGGTAATTTTAATTTATCGAATATTTGCATTTAAAAAAATTGAAATTATTATTATCTTTATGTTACAGAAAAATCTACGTAGAGGATGGACAACCGGCGCGTGCGCAACAGCTGCTTCAAAAGCGGCATTCATAGGGCTTGTGACAGGTAAATGCCCCGATATAGTTACTATTAAATTACCCAATGGCCAATCCCCTAAATTTAATATAGCATATCAAGATGTAACTCAGCAATCAGTGAGTGCTGGAGTGATAAAGGATGCTGGGGACGATCCCGATGTTACCGACGGCTTACTCATTATCTCGAAAATAGTTAAAAGGAATGATCAGAACGGTATTTATTTTAAGGCCGGTAATGGTGTCGGTACCGTAACACTCCCCGGATTACCCCTAGACGTTGGAGAGCCAGCAATAAATCCTGGACCTAGGAAGATGATTGAGGATAATTTGAAGAAATTATCCATTGCCAAGAATAATCTGAATGTAGATATTATTATTGAGGTGCCAGAGGGCAAAGAGATTTCAAAACAAACATGGAATGAAAGACTTGGAATTATTAATGGTATTTCAATATTAGGTACAACCGGCATTGTTATTCCATTTTCCTGCTCTGCTTGGATTCACTCAATACATCGCGGCATTGATGTGGCAATCAAAACAAATACACTGCATATTGCAGCGTGTACGGGCTCAGTCTCTGAGAAAGCAGCAAAAAAAGAATATAACTTACCCCCCCAATCTATGATTGATATGGGTGATTTTGTGGGCGGTATGTTAAAGTATCTAAAAAAGAATACTGTGCCAAGAGTTACAATCGCAGGAGGCTTTGCAAAATTATTAAAATTATCACAAGGCGAAATGGATTTACACTCAAGTAGGAGTCAGGTAAATTTAGAAAAACTCAGATCAGAGATCAAAAAATTAGACCCAAATAATTCTGATCATGTTGAACTCAGAAAAATTAGTACCGCTAACCAATGTTTGTCTATACTTGGTCCAAAAAAATATGAGCTGGCGAAGAATGTTGCGGTCGCTGCACAGGATGTGGTAGTTAAGTACCTCAAAAAAGATAGTGTCTCAATTGATATTATGATTGTTGATCGAACAGGGGATATTTTAGCGAAAATCGAGAGCAGAGATGCATAAGATCCTTATAATTGGAGGGACGTCCGAGAGTAATAAGTTGGCAGACTCTCTATCAGACTCTTTTATTACAATACTCTCACTTCAGGGTAATACTGAGAAACCAAGATTAGGCAATTACTTGAGTAGAATTGGTGGTTTCGGTGGTGTAGAAGGATTGAAGGATTATCTATCAAGTGAACTTATAGATGCGGTTGTTGATGCATCCCATCCATACTCTAAACAAATATCGAACAATGTTTTAGCTGCTACGAAAGATTTAAATATAAAACTTTACCAATTGCATAGACCGGCTTGGAAAAAAACCCCATTAGACTCTTGGTTTGAGGCTTCGAGTTTTATTGAAGCTAGTTTTATAACTAACAGTCTTCCAAGAAATTCACGTATTTTCTTAACAATCGGCAAAAAAAATTTAGAAATATTTGAAAAATCTCACAAATGGATGATGGTTAGAACCATAGATAAATATCAAAAATTTATTAGTAAAGGAAAGAAGTATATAGTAGGTCGAGGTCCATTTCGTATCGCAAGTGAGCTAATTAACATGCGGAATAATAAAATAACTCATCTTGTGACACGTAATAGTGGCAGCGCAGAAACATATGCAAAAATCTACGCCTGTCGAGTACTAAATATACCCATAATAATGATAGGTAGGGAAAATGATGACGCGGCAAGAAAGAGTTCTTCAATAGAAACTATTAAGACTAATTTACTTGTTCATTTTGGTCTAAATAAGTGATTAAAATTTTCGTCATAAAGTACGCTATTTATATCTGATTTCTTTTTAAAATTCTTTCCAGTAATTATGAGTGCGGTTCTTGTTATTTTTTTTTCTCGAACCTTTGAAGCAATATTATCCAATCGATCTAATATAATTTGCTGATCTGGCCAACCTATCCTGTATAGTACTGCAACAAGCGCATCATCTCCTAGAATTGGAGTTAGTTCACGATAAATATAATTTAACCTCCTGATCGATAGATGAATAACTAAAGTCGCACCTGTTTTAGCAAAGGTTTTCAGATCTTCACCCTCTGGCATCGGTGTTGAACCAAATGAGGTTCTTGTTAGTACTACACTTTGAACTTGACCTGGTGCAGTCAGTTCAGTTTTCAACTGCGCTGCCGCCTCTACATAAGCGGGGATACCAGGGACTATTTGGAAATCTATATTGTGTTTCTGAAGAAGGTTTATTTGCTCTGATAAAGCTCCATAAACGCTCACATCACCTGAATGAACCCGCGCAACATCCACATTTAATTCTTTTGCTCTGATATATAATTGTTCGATCTGTTTCATGGTTAGATCTGATGTATCAATTAACTTCGCTTCTTTTGGCACAATTGACAATATTTCCCTCGGTACAAGAGAACCTGCATATAAGCACATTTTAGTTTTACTGAGTATTTTATGCGCCTTTAGCGTGAGTAGATCAGGGTCCCCTGGACCTGCACCAATAAAAAAAATCCTCATGCAATACCCCTATTTTTTTCTAATTTATAACCCCTTGGTGTGTATACATTGGTTGACTCTTTGTTTTTCGTGAAGCTCTTTGTTTGGGATGAACCAATGATTAAAACAGTGAACATATCAATGCTGTCGGATTTAATTTCACGGAGTTTTAAACATTGAATAAATTCTTTTTTTCTTCCAACATTTTTTGCAATTACAACAGGTGTATCAGATGATCTGACAGATTGAATATGATCTAGTACAGTTTTAAAGAAATACTTTCTCTTGCTGGATGTTGGGTTATATATGCCCAAAACAAAATCTCCCTTTAGAGCTGCATGGAGCCTGTCTAATATGACGTTTTCTGGAGTTAATAAATTTGATAATGATATTATGCAAAAATCATTTCCAAATGGCGCCCCAACCTTTGCTGATGCAGCTTGAAATGCTGATATACCTGGTGTCATTTTGATATCAATATCGGTTTCATTTTCTTCATTGTCCAAAATCTCATATACGATAGATCCCATAGCAAATATGCCGGGGTCACCTGAACACACTAAAGCCACGTTATTTCCCTGCCTTGCAAGAGAAATAGCCTTTAACGCCCGCTCCTCTTCTTGTCCAATTGGATAACGATAATACTTTTTATTTCTTCTTTTCTTGATTTGATCAAGGTAACCTGAAAAACCAATATAATGGGTTGACTCATCAAGAATATTATTAACCTCGATTGTCCTCCAAGCATCGCTTCCTGGCCCAAGACCAATAATAGACAGCGTCCCATTTTGTGTGCTTGGAAGGTTTTTTATAACCTGGCGACTACATGCAACTGCACACGTAGCCTCAGCTGATTTATTTTTTTCAACTATCAGCTTGGATGACTTGCCAGCTGCTACTAATGCGGCAGCCTCAGCAACACTGTGAGATCCTACGGTCCTAAAAACATACTCGGAAGAATTTGCTAACTGAGGACTTATCTTGTTTAGCTCACTTGCTTTAAAGTGAATAATTGGTTTATTTAAATATTGACCCAGTTTATTTATTGCACGCTCATTTTTTTTTAAATCTATAGTTGCAATCGCTTTAACGGAGTGAATTGATAAGTCTTTCTTTTCAAGTGTATCTAAAACAAGTTTTTTCAATTTGACATAGGATGCGCCTGAAACAGTTCCAATCCCAATGATAAGTTTTTGAGGTCGATAAACAAGTAATTCTTTATTTGGCTTTATCGATGAATTAATCGAAAATTTGATTTCGAGTTTCGACGAACCGGAAACTCTAATCTTTTTGCTTTTAAGCCAGCTATATGCAGGCACATTTTTTAATGAACGTCTATCTAGTAGCGCCGAAATGAATTCCTTGTAATTACAATCTGGATCTAATACAAATCCAGGCGGTGGGTTATCAGGAGAAACTCCTAAAAAAGTATCGCTTTGTGTCGTAATGACTGGCTTAGAATTTAAAATTGTTGCAAGTTTAGTTGCTAATTCATTCGCCCCAGAATGAGTATCTAATAATGGTACTGTATATTTACCGTCTGGTGATAATGCTACTATGCAAGAACCATTATGTTTTTTTGGAAGCTTTCCCTCCAGCGATCTTATAATAATTGGTATTGAACAAATTGCTATTATATTAGTTTTTTCTTTTTGAAGTAACTGAATGTGCTTTGCTAGGTTTTTGAATGTGACATCTACCTTTGCATCAATGATGTTCAAACCATGAATTTGGCAATTTTCAATTTTTTTTAGGACAAGCACTGCCAGATCCAGGTTGAGTTTCGATACAACAATTACAGCTGTCTTTGGATTTTTCATCAGTTTAACTTATGATTTTTAATTATAATTATTGAGAAGTATTCAATCACCTCATCTGAGATCATACTCAGACGATCAGAGTATTGGTGCGCTTGGTCGATCTGACTAATATACATAGAAGTCTCTAGTAGACCCAAATCCGTAGCTATTTTTTTTATTTTTTTAAGATGCTTGGCAACCTTTATTATTATCGTTGTATTTGACTTGGAAATTTTATCCCTTATAAGAAACTCATCCGTCCCTGCTGTAATTATACTTATTGAGTCATCGCCTTGCCCCATGAAATCATCCAGATGGACAAATGCAGACATTATGGATGAAATTCCTGAAACTACCTTTACTTGGTGACTTTCCTTCAATAAGTCTCGGATTGTAATGAAAGAGCCAAAAAATAGAGGGTCCCCTTCGCATAATACCCCGACATCAACTTGTTTATTTAGATACTCTTTTATTTGGTTCGCAAAGTTTTGATAAGCGGCCACCTTTGCCTCATTAGGGAATAGAGGAATGTTCATTTCGATCAATTTTGCGTCAGTTCTTATATGTGAACGCGCAATATCCAGAGCGATGCTATTTTTACCAAAGGATGGGTAAAAAACGATTTTTAGCTGCTCAAGGATTTCCGTTGCTTTTACAGTTAATAATTTCGGGTCTCCTGGCCCAACTCCAATGCCATAAGCCTTACCGAGCATCTGGTCCTTTCTTATATTTCCATTGCGTGACATGCATCTGTTGATCCCATGCATGTAATTTGCCAATTTTTTTTAGGTTAGAGACTGAATATTTTGATAATTCACCACCATAAACCTTGTACATACCAATCAAGAGGCTCTCAGTTTCAGCTGTAACACCATTTGCTACAATTATTCCTGTCTGCTTCAAGCAGTCTAATGACTTATTTATAATCTTATCTCCCTTATCTGAAGCAAGACCCCCACCAATAAATATCCTGTCTGGCTTTTCCAATATTTCTAATATATCTGGCGCAGATTCGTGTAAGACTGTTATATTTTTGATTGCAAATTTTTTTATATTTTCTCTTATAAAACCAATTCTTTTCTTATTTTGTTCAATCGTATATATTTTTGCAGCATTGTTTATCAATGACCACTCAATGGATATAGATCCAGAACCACCACCAATATCCCACATAATAGAATTATTTAATGGCTCTAATTTTGAAATCGTTATCGCTCTAATCTCACTTTTTGTGATTTGCCCATCATTTTTATATAATGAGTCAGCTAACCCGACTGAATTTGGATAAAAATTCGTATCTTTTGAAGTACGAATATCAATAAAAACTGAATTTAAATTAGCACAACTAAAATTATGACAATCTTTGATAATTTTTTTTGTAATTTTCTCGTCATTCCTGCCAACATTTTCAAAAATATAAATTAAACTACTCTCGAAGTTCAAATCTTTTAATAACTTAATGATTTTAGTTGGAGTATTCTTGTCATGAGATAAAACAAATAACTTACTATTTGGCTGTAAATAACTAATTATCGAGTTGAAATCTCTTCCATGAAGGGAGACTGCATCCACATCTTTAATGTTTTGTCCAATTTTTGCGCAACATAATGATAATATCGAAGGGCTTGGCAATATATCCACTTCGTCGATTGAAAAAAATTCCATAACTAGATTCCCAACACCATAAAAAAGTGGGTCACCCGTTGCTAAAATACATATTTTTTTATTCTTTATATTTTTTATCTTCTTGAGATCATTCCTAATATTTTTTGACCATGACTTTTTTTTGATATTTGCGGGAATATCTTCTAGATGTCTTTCAGCTCCGAATATTAAATCTGCGGAAAAGATTAATTCTTTGTGACTGGTTGGCAATGTATCAATACCTCCAGCGCCTAATCCAATTAATTGTATTTTTCTATTTGTCATCAATCAACAAACTTATCGCATTAATTGTTGCTGAGGCCATAGCACTTCCGCCTCGTCTCCCGCGGATAGTTATAATATTTAACCCAGTTGATTGATAAAAATTTATAAGCTCCTCTTTCGCTTCAACCGCACCAACGAAGCCCAATGGCATTCCAATGACTAGACTTGGCTTTATATTGTATTCACTAATTATTTCTAATACCCTGAACAATGCGGTAGGTGCGTTACCAACAACAAGGATAGAGTTAGACATCCCCTCTTTCCAATGCTCGACCGCAGCAGCTGACCTTGTTGTATTTAATTTTTTTGCTATACCAACAACATCTTCATCGCCAATATGACAGTAAATTCTGCTCAATTTTATATTTTTCTCAATTATTCCAGCTGCGACCATCTTACTGTCAACGTATATTTTTTCACCCAATTTCATGGCGCCAATTCCACTTTCAATTGCATTCTCAGAAATAAAAATATCCTCTACAATTGATACATCACCACAAGAATGTATTATTCTTGTCACTATTTTTTTTTCTTGATCATTAAAGCCTGTTAGATCAACTTCAGATGATATAGTATCAAATGACTTTTTATATATTTCAGTGGGCTCTCTTATGTATTGTTGCATGATTTCTATTTTTTAAGGGTTACTGGACCTAGTGGATGGTCCGCATGCGGGTAGGGATGATGATGAGAATGATCATGGGTGTGATCATGGGTGTGATCATGGGTGTGATCATGGGTGTGACCACGCGATTGACCACCCCCTTCAACATGGTGATGGTGACTTTCTTGAGCCAATCCAACCTCATCCTCAAAACCTAAAACTTGTTCTCGATATTTGCAAAGTTGACAATTCATATTTATGTCACCATCAATTACATCAATTACTCTATCACAAAAAGTCTCTACCACTTTTGGATGATCGTTAAGATAGGGCGCTTTTAAAAACTCTATGTTGCTATGAACTTTACTTACCTCATCTACGGATTTATATATTCTATCGACAAGGATCCCAGTAAATAAAAAATAGGGGAATACAATAATTCTTTTGTATCCAACCTGAACAATCTTCTCAAGGGCAGGTGATACGAGTGGAAAAGTAACACCGGAGTAAGCTGTTTCAGCCCAACCAAACCCGATGCCTTCCCATAGTAATCGTGTAATCTTTGATATATTTGAGTTTGCATCCGGATCAGATGCTCCCCTACCAACGACCAAAAGCATCGAGTCATGTTTATCAATCTTTAATTTCGCACTATCAATAGACTCAATTATCCTTTCGGATGCCGCCTTGATCATCAGATTATCTATACCCAATTCCCTACTGTATGTGATCTTGAGTTTTGGATATTTGTAGTTGTATGTATTTAGCACAGACGGTATATCATTTTTAGCATGGCCGGCGGCAAATAACATTGCTGGCAATGCGACTATTTCAGTAACACCAGCCTCTCTTAGTTTATCTAATCCATCGCTTATAATAGGCTTTGCAAATTCTAAATAACCAAACTCTATTGGTATATTTGGTAGCAATGTTTTTAATCTGAAAACTAAATTCGCAAATTCAGCTACAGCCGGCTCACTGCGGCTTCCATGTCCGCAAAGCATAATACCCCGCTTGGGCTTACCAACATTGAAATAGCTTGCTATTTTTTGTCTCTTTGATTCCGGTAACATCTTACACCTTCAATAAATATCTTAAGAGCAAATATGGAGAGATTAATATTATTAAGGTCTCTATTTAACTCCCGGCTTGGGTCAGTCTCCAGAGTAATAATTACTTTTTGTAATACCAACCTTTATATTCTATAAGAATATTTAAAAAAAACCATATATCAATTTATAAATTGGTTATTTTTTTTATTAATTAATTCATATATAAATATTCTATACATTTAAATAGAACCCGAGCGTGATGCCAAAGGACAGAAATTCAATAGTTGTAAAAATAGGTGGTGTAGCCATTGGTGGTGGTGAGCCGATTGTCATTCAATCAATGACAAATACAGATACCGCTGATATAAAAAAAACAACTCAACAGATAATTGAATTGTATGAAGAAGGATCAGAAATTGTCCGAATAACAGTTGACCGAGAGGAAGCTGCCAAAGCGGTTCCATTTATAAGAGAAGGTTTAGATAAAGCTGGCTATTCTATTCCCTTAGTTGGTGATTTTCATTACATCGGTCATAAATTATTAAAAGATTACCCCGATTGTGCGAAGACCTTAGATAAGTACAGGATAAACCCAGGAAATGTTGGCTTTAAAAATAAAAAAGATAAGCAGTTTTCTGAAATCATAGAAATAGCGTGTAAAAACGATAAGCCCATAAGAATTGGCGCTAATTGGGGTAGTATTGATCAGGAATTGTTGACCCTTTTAATGGATGAAAATAACCGAGCTGAAGTGAAAAAAAGCTCAGCCGAAATATTACGCGATGCACTGATTAAATCAGTAATCTATTCCGCGAGTAGGGCAGAAGAAATTGGAATGGAGAAATCAAAGATAATTCTTTCAGCAAAAGTAAGCAATGTTTCAGAACTTATAAAAGTTTACACAAGCCTAGCAGAAAAAACTGTATACCCTCTACACCTCGGTCTGACTGAGGCTGGGATGGGTATGAGAGGAATTGTATCCTCAGTCTCGGCACTATCAATTTTAATAAATCAAAATATTGGTGACACAATAAGAGTATCACTAACACCTAGACCTAACGAAAATCGTATTGAGGAAGTCAAGGTTGCAAAAGAAATACTCCAATCCTTGGGAATTAGGGCTTACCGGCCTGATGTTGTTGCATGTCCAGGATGTGGTAGAACAACTTCAACCGTATTTCAAGAACTTGCGATTGATATTGAAAAATATATTGAGAAAGAAATGCCGAAATGGAGTAAACTTTATGTCGGCGTTGATCAACTAAAGGTTGCTGTTATGGGCTGCATTGTAAATGGACCAGGGGAGTCAAAACATGCGAATATTGGGATTTCACTACCTGGGACTGGCGAAGAACCTGCAGCGCCAGTATTTGTTGATGGAAATAAGTTCAAAATACTCAGAGGTAAAAATATAGCAGATGATTTTAAAAAAATTCTGTATAATTACATCGATGAGAACTATGAAAAAAATATTTAGGCTCAGAAATGTATACTAATAATGAATTAAAATCCGTTACCCTAAATACTCTGAGAGATTTAAAATCAAAAGGTGAGAAAATTGCGTGCCTTACAGCCTATGACGCAACTTTTGCAAATTTAGTCGACAAGGCGGGAACAGAAATAATTCTTGTTGGTGACTCCCTAGGAATGGTGGTGCAGGGACATAAAACAACGGTACCAGTTAAAATTGAAGATATGATTTATCACACAAAAATCGTTGCATCATCGGTGAATTATTCTTTCTTAATTTCTGATATGCCCTTTATGAGTTTTTATAATGCCAATGTTGCCCTTGATAATGCAAAAAGACTGATGCAGGATGGTGGAGCACAAATGGTAAAATTAGAAGGGAATAGGTCTCAAATAAATATTATTGAAAAGCTAGCGCTTTCAGATATACCGATATGCGCACACATTGGATTGAGACCGCAATCAGTAAATAAGATGGGAGGTTATAAAGTTCAGGGCAAGAGTTCAAATGAGGCAAATGCACTCATTCAAGAAGCAAAGAAAATAGAGGACTCAGGCGCTGATCTATTACTTCTTGAATGTGTTTCCTCACAAACAGCAAAAGAACTAGCAAGTGAGATATCCATACCAATAATTGGCATCGGCGCAGGTTTAGAAGTTGATGGGCAAATACTAGTTCTTTACGATATTTTGGGTATTTCTCAAGGTCAATTACCAAAGTTCTCAAAGAATTACATGGATGGAAATAACACAATAGAGGATGCAATAAAGCAATACATTCAAGAAGTTAAAACACTAAAATACCCCACAGATAAACACTCGTTCAAATAGAATGCTAATAGTTTCTGAAAATTTATCAGATTTAAGAGCTGAGGTTCTTTCTTGGAAACAAAATAATGAAGTAGTTGGTTTTGTTCCAACTATGGGAAATCTACATGAAGGACATTTAAGTTTAATAAGCAAAATAAGACGGTGCGGCGCGACAAAAACTATTGTTTCCATTTATGTAAATCCAAAACAATTTGGCCCTGAAGAAGACTATTCAAAATACCCGAGAACTCTTGATGAAGATATTAAGCTACTTAAAAAATTAAATGTTGATTGTGTTTTTTGCCCAAGTGATAAGGAGATTTACCCTCCCAACGAAAAAAATCTAATCACGACTAATAACCCCAGTCTTATGAACGAGCTATGCGGGCGACAGAGGCCAGGGCATTTTTATGGAGTCCTGTTAGTTGTGAATAAATTAATGAACATCGTTCGACCTGACATTGCGATATTTGGGCAGAAAGATTACCAACAATATATTCTTATAAAGGACATGGTCCAGCAACTATTTACATCAATTGATATTGTTCTTGCCCCCATTATCAGGGAAAATGATGGTTTAGCAATGTCATCAAGAAATAGCTATCTAAATCCTGATCAGCGCTCAAAAGCGGTATATTTATATGAGTCGCTTGTTAGAGCAAGCAAAAAAATTTATAAAAATGCCGGGGATTATATGTCAATTCTAGATACGGAAATAGAGAGACTCAATAAAGACGATTTAAATGTTGATTATTTAGAACTCAGAAAAACCGATAATCTAAGTAATGTTGAAGATTATAAAAATATAAGTGGTCAATATATATTACTTGGCGCAATAAGGCTTGGGGAAACAAGATTGATTGATAATATTATTTTATGATCTTCTATTTGGTAGACTTTCGCATAATGTAATTAGTGGCCGTGCTTTTGATCCATATTTTTCTAAAATAACCTTCGCTTCTTTTATATAATTTTGCATAAGTTTTTTTGCTTCCTCTATCCCATAATGGTCCACATAAGTTGCTTTATCCATTTTTTGATCCTTATTTACGGATTTACCTGCCTCTGTTAGTGTTGACTCCACATCAATAAGGTCATCGCTTATTTGAAATATCAAACCAAACAGCTTCCCAAACTCAAATAATTTCTCTTCATCATCACTCCCACTGCCTGCAATAATCGGTCCAGCTGTGAATGCAAAACAGAAGAGATCTCCCGTCTTCATTTGTTGCATTTTTTTTATACTTTCGATAGACGCCTCTGCTGGATTGAGTCTAAGATCAAGCATTTGTCCACCAACCATGCCTTTCCCCCCACTATACAATGCCAAGTTATTTATTAACTTAACCCTACATTCAGCTGACAAATCTTTTTCTCCAGAAATCAATTCAAATGCTAGTGAGATTAGTGCATCCCCGACTAATATTGCAGTCGCTTCATCATACTTTTTATGTAAAGTCAGCTCGCCCCTCCGGTAATCGTCATCATCCATTGCGGGGAGGTCGTCATGTATGAGTGAATATGTATGGATACATTCCAATGCTAGTGCAATTTGAAGTATTTTTGTATAATGAATACCAAAAAGTGCACACGACTCTGCTAAAAGGATAGCCCTTACTTTTTTTCCCTTATTCACAAAAATATACTTGATTGGTTCGACTAACGTCGCAGGAAACCCAGAAATGCCAATCTTTCTGATAAGCAGTTGATCAATCTCTGATCGCAAAATATTATAGCTCTTGCCTAGAGTCATAATCTTATAGATATAAATAATAAAATAGTCATTAATAAAAAATTTGAATTTAATATATATTAATGATGACAAATAATAAATGAATATGTATATGTAATAAATCTTATTTAATTTTATAAATTGGAGTTATTGATTATGGCGGTCCCAAGAACGAAGGTAACCAAATCAAAAAGAGGTATGCGCAGATCAACTGACTTTCTGAAAAGTCAGGCTTATGTTGAAGATAAATCAACTGGTGAGTTGCATAGACCACACCATCTCGATTTAAAAACTGGAATGTACCGAGGAAAACAAATATTAGAGCCTAAGGGGGAATAGAGGGCTGTAGTTATTTGGAAACCCTTCTTTCAACTAACATTTTCTTAATACTAGCAATTGCTTTTGCAGGATTTAGTCCTTTAGGGCATGCTTTTGCACAGTTCATGATAGTGTGACAGCGATATAATTTAAATGGATCTTCCAACTTATCAAGTCGTTCATCTCTTTCATCGTCCCTGCTATCAATTATCCAACGATAAGCTTGAAGTAAGGCAGCCGGACCAAGATATTTATCAGAATTCCACCAATAACTTGGGCATGAAGTTGAACAGCATGCGCACATGATACACTCATATAAACCGTCAAGTTGCTCTCTGTCCTCTTTTGATTGAAGCCACTCTTCATTTGGATCTTCCTTCTTAGTGTGCAACCAAGGTTCAACAGATTTATGCTGTTCAAAAAAATTCTTTAGGTCTGGAACCAAATCTTTAATTACTTTTTGATGAGGCAGCGGATAAATGCTCACTGCGCCCTTAACGTCCTCAATTGCTGTTGTGCAAGCCAATCTGTTAACACCATCAATATTCATTGCACATGAGCCACATACTCCTTCACGGCAAGATCTACGAAAAGTTAAAGAAGTGTCAATATCGCTTTTAATCTTCATCAAAGCATCTAAAACCATTGGGCCACAATCTTCAGTATCGATATAGTATGTGTCAATGGATGGGTTTTGATTATCCTCTGGATTCCATCTATATACTCTAAATTCACGAATATTATTTTCGTTTTGTGGTTTGGGCCACTTCTTTCCTTCTGTAATTTTGGAATTTCTTGGGAGTGCTAATTCAACCATGCTTATCTTAATATACCCTCTCTTTTGGTGGAATATAGGCTACTTCATTGCTCAGAGTATATTCATGCACAGGCCTATAATCTATTGTGGTAGTTCTCTCATCATTATCTATCCACGCCAGCGTATGCTTCATCCAATTCTTATCATCTCTTTCTGTATAATCTTCGCGGGCATGCGAGCCACGACTTTCTTTTCTATTTGCTGCACTTTCAACAGTAACAACAGACTGTACAATTAAGTTATCCCACTCAAGAGCTTCTACTAGATCCGTATTCCATATTAGTGATCTATCATTAATCTTGATATCGTCAAGACCGTTCCAAGTTTTATTAATGAGGTCTTTTCCTTCATCTAAAACTTCGCCTGTTCTAAACACAGCACAGTTATTTTGCATTATTTTTTGCATTTGGGATCGTAATTCGGAGGTTGAAGTATTGCCATCTGCATATCTAAACTTATCGAGTCTTTCTAGAGCATTCAGTCCAGCGTTATCAGGAAGTGGTGGCTGATTAGCATTTGCTGTCGTTGTATCTGCAGCTCTCAGCCCTGCGGCTCTACCAAAAACGACCAAATCTATGAGGGAGTTTGAGCCTAGTCTGTTTGCGCCATGGACCGAAACGCAAGCTGCTTCCCCGATAGCCATTAATCCATCAACAACACAGTCGGGATCCCCGTTGATTTTTGTGAGGACTTCCCCGTGGAAATTTGTAGGAATTCCACCCATATTATAATGAACTGTTGGTAATACAGGGATCGGCTCTTTTGTTACGTCAACCCCTGAGAATATTTTAGCTGTTTCTGATATCCCTGGCAATCTTTCAGCAAGTACTTCAGGTGCTAAATGCTCGAGATGGAGATGAATGTGATCTTTATCTTTGCCGACACCTCTACCTTCTCTAATTTCAATCGTCATGGATCTCGAGACCACATCTCTACTTGCTAAGTCTTTGGCTGATGGAGCGTATCTTTCCATAAATCTCTCACCTTCTGAGTTTGTTAGATATCCACCTTCGCCTCTTGATCCTTCTGTTATTAAGCAACCAGCCCCATATATTCCCGTTGGATGAAACTGAACAAATTCCATATCCTGTAATGGTAAGCCAGCTCTGAGAACCATAGCATTTCCATCTCCCGTGCATGAGTGCGCAGATGTCGCTGAAAAATAAGCGCGTCCATAGCCACCTGTGGCAAGGATTGTTTTCTGTGCTTGAAATCTATGGATTGTACCGTCTTCCAAACATAGCGCTACTACGCCAAGGCAGGCTCCATTTTTATCCATTATTAGGTCAATAGCAAAGTATTCTATAAAAAACTCCGCTGAATTACTTATTGCTTTACCGTAAAGCGTGTGCAACATTGCATGGCCTGTTCGGTCTGCAGCAGCACATGTTCTTTGTGCAATTCCTTCACCATAATGTGTTGTCATACCACCGAATGGTCTTTGGTAGATTTTCCCATCTTCTCTTCTGCTAAATGGTAATCCAAAATGTTCGAGTTCATATACTGCTTGGGGAGCTTCTTTACATAGATATTCAATTGCGTCTTGATCACCAAGCCAGTCTGCACCTTTCACGGTATCATACATATGCCATTTCCAATCATCCTCACCCATATTTCCTAGTGCAGCAGCTACCCCACCTTGTGCAGCTACAGTATGACTTCTTGTTGGAAATAGTTTTGTAACACATGCTGTTTTTAGACCTGCCTCAGAGCATCCAAGCGTGGCTCTCAAACCTGCCCCTCCAGCGCCAACAACGACCACATCATAAGTATGGTCAACAAAAGTGTACTCTCTTCCGTTTATATTATGCGTGTTTGACATTATGTAAATTTATCCCTTCAAATTGTGTAAATTATAAAGTTAATAGTGAATATGTACACCCAATAATAACGATTGAAACGAAGATATTGTTTAATAAAAGTGCCAATTTTAAATTTTTATTTTCGTGAATATAGTCCTCAATTATCATTTGCATACCTAATTTCATATGGAAAGCAAAATTAAACGTTAGGAGTAACGAGAGAAAAAGAATTAATGGTTTTTGGAAGAGGCTTGTAACTCCATCATAACTCATTCCAGGTATTGTAAATATTAAATACAAAAGAAAAATCAAGATTGGAATGTTTAAGACTGCTGTAATTCTTTGCAAAATAAAATGTCTCGTTGGTGAATGTGTCATAGATTTTATCCCACTATATAATGAAGAAAACGAGCCAGTAAATTAAAGTTAAAAGTACCCCGCCAAGCAGTGTAATCGCTGCCAGCTGATCAACTGTTTTTACCTCAAAGCCTTTACCAATGTCCCAAATAAAATGTCGAAGCCCCCCAAGCATGTGATGGAATATGGCCCACGTTATTCCTAAAATAATTAACTTCCCAATCCATGACCCAATTACAGTTGAAAAGATTACATAATATTGTTCCCCAAGTGCTAGTGAAGCTAAAAAAAACATAAAAATTATCATAGAGAAATAGAGCGCCCCACCGGTTATCCGATGCGCAATCGACATAAGTAAACTTAATTTAAATTTGTAAATTGATAAATGTGGGGATAATGGTTTGTTCATTTGATCTTTATTAAATTAATCACAGTATATTTATAATTGTTCTAATTCAAAATTCCATAAAAATTTTTCTAGCCAACGTATTTTTTGTTAAGTAGTAACTCTGCAATTTGAACAGCATTAAGCGCAGCGCCTTTTCGAAGATTATCTGAAACAACCCACATAGCAAGACCATTCTCTACCGTTATGTCTTCACGGACCCTGCTTACAAAAGTTGCATAATCGCCAACACACTCGATCGGTGTTACATATTTTTCATCTTCGGGATCATCCACTAGCATAACACCTGGTGAGTCTCTTAGAATTGCTCGTGCTTTTTCAGGGCTGATTGATTTCTCAAATTCAATATTGACTGCCTCGGAATGGCCAACAAAAACGGGGACTCTTACACAAGTGGCAGTCAGCTTAATACTTTTATCTATGATTTTCTTTGTCTCAGATAACATCTTCCATTCCTCTTTTGTAAAACCGTCATCATGAAAAATATCTATGTGGGGTATGACATTGAAAGCGATTTGTCTTGTAAAGTTTTCGGGCTCTGCTACCTGATTTACAAAAATACCTTTTGTTTGATTAAATAGTTCTTCCATTGCTGCATTGCCAGCCCCTGACACTGATTGATATGTCGAAACGACAACCCTTTTAATCTTCGCAAAATCATGAAGAGGTTTTAGCACTACAACTAATTGTGAGGTCGAACAATTTGGATTTGCAATAATTCCCCTTTTTTTATAATACTTTATATCATCTGGATTGACTTCTGGAACTATCAGTGGGACATCATCGTGATACCTCCAAAATGAGGAATTATCAATTACGATAGCCCCTGCAGAAGCTGCGATAGGTCCCCACTTTTCTGATATTTTTGAGCCTGCAGAAAAAAGAGCGATGTCAATGTCCGAAAAATCGAAAGTTTCAAGATTTTTCACTTTTAGGGTTTTATCACCATAAGATAGCTCTCTACCCATTGACTTTCTGGATGCGAGTGCCACAACTTCGTCACAAGGAAACATCCTCTCGTCAAGAATATTTAATATCTCTCTACCAACATTTCCTGTTGCACCAACAACCGCGATCTTTATTGACATGGTTTCTTACTCAAGCTCTTGAATTCATTTCTGCAATTATTGCGTCGGTTATCGCTTTTGTACCAACCTTTTTCATTCCATCTTGCATTATGTCTGGTGTTCTAATACCTTGATCTAATGCTGCAGAAATCGAGTCCTCTATCATCTTTGCCTCTTCAGTTAGGTTAAATGAATAGCGTAAAGCCATTGCAAAAGATGCGATCTCGGCGATTGGGTTTGCTATCCCTTGTCCAGAAATGTCTGGAGCAGAGCCATGAACAGGTTCATACATCGCATTCCTTTTGTCCGTATTTGGATTAACAGCTCCAAGAGATGCTGAAGGCAGCATTCCCATAGATCCTGTAAGCATAGCAGCTTCATCCGATAGTATATCACCAAACAAGTTGTCTGCGACAATAAGATCAAACTGTTTTGGTTTTCTGACAAGCTGCATAGCGCATGCATCAGCTAACATATGCTCGAGTTCCATTTCTGGATATTCGTTCTTGTGGACTTCGGAGACGACATTATTCCAAAAAACACCTGAAATCATTACATTTCTCTTTTCTGTGGAAGTTACTTTTCCTTTTCGGGTTTTAGCAAGATCGAAAGCGACGCGAGCTATCCTCTCAATCTCACTGGTAGTATATACCTGAGTATCTACAGCCCTTTTTTGACCATCGGGAAGGTCAGTAATCTCTTTTGGTTCACCAAAATACACCCCACCGGTTAACTCTCTCAATATCAATATATCAAGTCCTTCAACAAGCTCCTTTTTTAGGCTTGATGCTTCCGCGAGCGCTTTGTAGCAAATTGCGGGTCTTAGGTTGGCAAATAAATCGAGCTCTTTTCGAAGTCTCAAGAGGCCAGCCTCTGGTCTCACCTCAAATGGCACATTATCCCACTTTGGCCCACCCACTGCACCGAATATTACTGCATCGGATTTATGAGCAAGATCCATAGCTTCATCCGAGATTGACTGGCCATGCTCATCATATGCGGCACCACCAACGAGATCTTTTTCAATTTCAAATTTATGGTTAGAGTTCATATTGAACCATTCAATTACCCTCTCAACTTCATTTATTACTTCCGGTCCTATTCCATCCCCGGGAAGCATTAGCAAATTGTATGAACTCATTACTTACCTCAATATTTCCACGTTTAGTATTATTAAACCCATGGTCTTTGACTTTTAATTTTATCCTCGTAACTTCTAATTTCGCTATTTTTTTCGAGGGTTAGCGCGATATCATCTAGACCATTTAGCAAGCAGTGTTTAAGAAATTTATCGATCTTAAAGTTAATTTTGTTGCCATCAGAGGTTGTAATCTCTTGACTTTCAAGGTCAACTGTGAGAGTGGCATTAGATCCCCTCTCTGTTTCCTCCATCAGGAGACTAACCTCTGTTTCATCAAGAACGATAGGTAGCATGCCATTTTTGAAACAGTTATTGTAAAATATATCAGCAAATGACGTGGAAATAACAACCTTAATACCGTAGTCAAGAAGCGCCCAAGGTGCGTGCTCCCTGCTTGACCCACAGCCGAAGTTATCCCCCGCGACAAGTATTTTAGCATTTCTGTATTGAGACTTATTTAAGACAAAATCTTCATTTTCTGTTCCATCATCATTATAGCGTAACTCAGAAAATAAGCCTTTACCCAATCCTGTTCTTTCGATTGTTTTCAAATATTGCTTTGGAATTATTTTATCTGTATCAACATTCACTTCAGGTAATGGAGCAGCAACAGCAGTAATATTTTTAAACTTTTCCATAAATATCTTCCTACTTTACAAAATCTCTTACATCAACGAAACGGCCAGCGATAGCTGCAGCGGCTGCCATCGCAGGAGACACAAGGTGGGTTCTTCCTCGAAACCCCTGTCTTCCTTCGAAATTTCTATTGGAGGTAGAAGCACATCTCTGCCCTGGCAAAAGCTTATCTGGATTCATGGCAAGGCACATCGAGCATCCGGGCTCTCTCCACTCAAATCCAGCTGCCATGAAAATTTTATCAAGACCTTCATTTATTGCTTGCTCCTTTACCAAACCTGATCCAGGTACTATCATTGCATTTAAATTTTCATTCACATGGTGACCCTCTACCACCTTGGCAACCTCTCTTAAGTCCTCAATTCTTCCATTAGTACAGGACCCTATAAATATAACATCTAACTCAATATCTTTTATTTTAGTACCAGGCTTCAAATCCATATATTCAAGTGCACTTTTCTTTGTCTCTTTTCTAATTTCATCATCTATGCCTTCTGGATCTGGAACCTCACCATTAATTGATACCACATCTTCAGGGCTAGTCCCCCATGTGACAACTGGTGGTAGAGCAGCCGCATCAAGATATACATCTCTATCGAAATATGCATCCTTATCAGAATTAAGTGCATTCCAATAATCCACCGCTCTGTCAAAATCATCCCCTTTTGGCGACCTTGGTCGATCTTTAATATAAGAAAAAGTCTTTTCATCAGGGCCTATCAGCCCAGCCCTTGCGCCACCCTCAATGGACATGTTACAGACCGTCATTCTTCCTTCCATAGAAAGGTCAGAAATCGCTTTACCTGTATATTCAATTACAGATCCTGTTCCACCGCCAGCTCCGATCTCACCAATAATGGAGAGAATAATGTCTTTTGCGGTTACTCCATCTGGAGCTGTTCCGCCAACATTGACTCTAAAATTTTTTGCCTTTCTTTGAATTAGGGTTTGGGTAGCAAGAATGTGTTCAACTTCAGATGTGCCAATGCCCATCGCAAGTGCTCCGAAAGCGCCATGTGTAGACGTATGGCTGTCACCGCACATTATTGTTGTTCCTGGCAATGTAAAACCTTGTTCAGGTCCTACAACATGAACAATGCCTTGTCTTATATCTAACTCATTAAAATACTCAACACCGAATTCTTTACAGTTTTTCTCAAGGGCTTCCACTTGTATTCTTGATTCTTCATCCTCAATACCATTTTTACGATCAGTAGTAGGAACATTGTGATCTACGACAGCAAGTGTCTTTTCTGGACACCTAACCTTCCTTTTGGTCATCCTCAGACCTTCAAATGCTTGTGGTGAAGTCACCTCGTGGACCAAATGCCTGTCTATATAAATAAGTGATGTTCCATCATCATTTGTGTTTACAAGATGGTCATCCCATATTTTATCATAAATAGTTCTTGATTTGCTCATTTCACTGTATCCAAAATTTGTTGTTTATTCTAAAAAAATTATTTTAAACCCTCAATGTATTTCTTGAGAATATTTAGTGCGTTTGACAAGTCTTTTTTATCTATCATTTCTGTTACTGTATGAATATATCTTGTTCCTACTACTATTGCTATAGCTTTTGCTCCGGATCCGGCCTGCTGACCTGCGGCTCCATCCTGGCCACCCCGGCTTAGTATTGTCCTCTGATAAGAAATCTTACTTTTTTCTGCTAATTTAACAAATTCTTCAACCAGATCATTATCAGATATAAAAGAAGAGTCTTTTATGTGTAAACCAAAGCCTTTCCCGTGCTGAGTGATCCAATCTTTTTCAGGAACACCTGGTGTATCACAGGCTAGAGTTGTATCAACTCCGATCGCTATATCTGGTTTGACATTAAATGAGGCCGTCTTTGCCCCTCTCAATCCCACCTCTTCTTGGGTTGTAAACACAACAACGAGATCATTACTTAGTTCAATCTTATTCTCATAAAAATACTTCGCAATTTCAATACCGATCCAACATGCAATCCTGTTATCAAGCGCCTTTGAAACAATTTTCTCAGGCATATCTAGAAAAGGCTCATCCATGACAACGAAATCACCAATTTTTATTTTATCCTTAGCTTTCTCACCCAGGCCTGTATCTATGAAGAATTCATCTGGCTCTGGAATTTTTTTTCGGTCTGCAGGACTTTGGGTGTGTACCGGCTTTCCTTGTGGATTCATTACGGCTCGGATATCCTCTTTTTCTGTACAAATTAGCACCCTTCTTGAAAATAGATTTCTTGGATCAAAGCCACCAACCGGATCAACAAATACAAATCCTTTGCTGTTTATATGACTCACAAGAAATCCAATCTCGTCCATATGGCAGAGCAGTAATATTTTCTTTTTATTTTTTTTCTTTGAGTTTATTTTGCAGATTAATGAGCCAAGCGGATCAATTTCAATCTCATCAAAATAGTCTTTTACATGTTTGTGTATGAAATTTCTTATTCGTACCTCCCTACCCGCTACAGAGGGAGTCTCGCACAATTCTTTTAGAAGTTTATAATTCAAAGTGAAATCCTCGTTTATTGGTTACAGGATTTATTTTGATTCATTCTCTTCGCCTGTGGCCTCGGGTTGAGATGCTTCTTTTCCTTTTTGACGATTTACGTCAATCTTTTCAGCTATTCGAGCAGATTTGCCTCTCCTATCTCTTAGATAGTATAGTTTTGCTCTTCTTACCTTACCTTTTTTTACCACAGAGATAGACTCGATAGTTGGAGAATATACAGGAAAAACTCTTTCAACTCCTTCACCGTATGAAATCTTTCTCACTGTGAAGCTTTCATTAATACCTGAACCAGATCTTCCAATGACAACGCCTTCATAGGCTTGAACTCTTTCTCTGGTACCTTCGCTAATTTTAACATTCACTCGAACGGTATCTCCGGGAGCAAAATCTGGTATTTGTTTGCTTTCCCTTAGCTTGTCTAACTGTTCTTTTTCAAGTTCTTGTATTAAATTCATTTTAACATCCAACTAAGCATGACTTATTCCTGCTATCATTATACTATTGACTGGCAGTTGTCGATAATTTAACAGTGCCAAAATCTACTCATATTAACAAGATTATAGAATCTATGTTTATGCGTGAGATATTTTGTGTTTATATAATTAAATGACTAAAATGTATATAATTTATTTTAAAAAATAAGATTCGAATGAAATTTAATAATATAAGAGAAATTATCAACTCCATCAAAAGCAAAGAGCTGTCCCCAAGGGAAGTTACCGAATATTACTTGAATAGAATTTCAGAGCACAATCACAAATTCAATGCATTCATAACAATACTCGAAGACGAAGCCCTGAAAAGGGCAAAAGACGCAGAAAGTGAAATCTTAAATGGGGTATACAAGGGTCCCCTTCATGGCATCCCATATGCTGCAAAAGATATAATTAACACCGCAGGAACTCGTACCACAAATGGATCAGCTTTGTATAAGGACTTTATTCCAGAGCATGATGCATACTGTATATCTAAGATGAACGATGCAGGTGCTATATTACTAGGCAAAACAAATACTCATCAATACGCAGCAGCCTCTACAACTATAAATGCACATTTTGGGACAACGAGAAATCCACACAACCCACTAAAAATTGTCGGGGGCTCCAGTGGTGGTTCTGCCGCTGCAGTGGCGAGTAAATTTGTTCCCATCTCACTTGGAACTGACACAGGAGGATCTATTCGGACTCCATCATCACTATGCGGTATTGTGGGTCTGAAGCCAACCCATGGCGCAATCAGCCTCAGTGGGGTTTTTCCAAACTCACCGAGTATAGACCACGTTGGACCAATGTGCGAATCTGTTTATTCCACAGCCTTGGCCTACAGCGCCTTGGAGGGATATGACCAAAATGACATGAAATCAGTTGAGCATAAAAAAATTGATTTGTCACAACTTGAAAGTGATATTAAGGGTCTCAAAATTGCGATATGTCCTGACATATATCAAAACCAAGAACTAGATGGTGAGGTAGAAGGTTCATATGAACACGCAAAATCTTTACTCGAAGATCTTGGCGCCAGCATAACAACAATCAATTTTGAGGATGTGGATATAATACAAGATTTATTCTATGGCATCGCAGGCCCGGAATTCACAAAAGTTCACATCAAACAGTATTCTGAAAATCCTGAAAGTTTTGATCCTGATGTTCGAAAGAGAATGGAATGGTCCGTAAAAGTAGATATAGATGATTATCTGACGGCACTTGATAACAAAATCAAAATGACAAGATTGATTGAAAATAAAATTAAAAAATTTGACGCATTAATAACACCGGCCACACCTTTTACAGCGCCACTGATAGAGGACCTTAACGCAAAAATAAATCAGAAAAATTATGATTATTCAGCTAATTATCATAGACAGTTCTTTAGTCCCTTTAATGTTACGGGCTTACCGGCTTTGGTCTTACCAATTGGAAGGGATAAGTCAAATATGCCAATTGCAATGCAAATTGTAGGCAAGAAATGGGACGAAAGTAAAATACTTCAAATAGCCTATAACATTGAAGCTAATATTATGTATAATAACAACATCAGTTTTTAGGAGATTAATATGGAAATAATAGACTTAAGCCGTGAGCTATATCACCGCACCCCACAATACCCAGGACAGCCTCCTATCATTCATGGTGTTTGGAAAAGTCACGAAGAAGCTTTTGCAGACTCTGGCAATATCCAAGGGAACTCCGTGCATTATTTTTCAATGCCTGACCATGGGGGGACACACATTGATGCCCCAAGACATTTTAGTATTGATGGAACGCCAATTAATGAATATCCACTTGAAAATTGTATTGTGAAAGGTATTTGTATCGATTTACGACACGTAGAACCAAAATCAGAGATAACGTCCTCAGATTTGGAAGAAGCCGTTAAAAAAACAGGCCAACCGATTCCAGAAAATGGAACTTTACTACTTTGCACAGGCCATCACGAGAGGACTTTCCCATCAGCTGCTTATTCAACCGATAACCCTGGAGTGAATATTGAGGCAACAAAATGGATCGCAGAACAGGGTTTCGTTCATTTTGGTATCGACTCGATGAGACCGGGCCCAATTGGAGATGTAAACTCGCTCGTACATAAAATATGTCATGAGGTAAATATCACACATCTGGAGAGCTTATGTAATCTCGAGAAACTGATTGGGAGGGGGGAATTCACATTCATTTGTCTACCGTTAGCTTGGAGGGGTGGAACAGGCTCGCCAGTAAGGGCGGTAGCAGTTTTTGATATGTAAGATCCAATGAGCCCACAACCAAAACCACCGAGAAGGGTAATTGTAGGAAACAGGGAGGATGGCCGATCTTATGTTGTGTCAGATACTGAAAACCCCTACCAGTATAATCGAGGTGGTGGTTCAACAATCTATTTTAATGAAATCTGGACATTTGATAACTGCCCGGTTGATATATCAAATCATTCAGACGGCGCAGATAGACCGCTCTCTCACTCACCACCATTAAATGGCGCACACTTTAGAGTTATTGAGTCAAAGAAAGAAGATAATAAAAAAATTGACCAAGAAAAAGCAGATAAATTTTTTGCGTCGATGAATAGAACAGGACTCTCTGAAAAAATGAAGAGTGAGAAGCATTGGAATATGCATCGCACCCGCACGGTTGATTATGGTGTTGTGACAAAGGGCAAAAGAACCCATGTTTTACCCGAAGACGAATTAGTCATGTATGAGGGTGACATAATTGTTCAGCTTGGTCATTTTCATTCATGGGATAATAGTCATGGGCCAAACGAAATGCTCTTTATTATGATTGGTGGTGATGATAATGACTGACATAAGGCGAATAGTAATTGGGCAACTTCCAAATGGCGAAATAAAAAGAATAAGTGATGGAATTGCTGAAGATGCCATTACCGATAATGCTAGACCAGGATATAAATCAACAAAAATATGGGCGACATTACGAAGCCCTGCTAATTTTGGTAATGACGCGAAAGAGGAAAGTGACAGTTACCCACACACCCTGATACCTCCAAAATCAGGATCAATATGTAGATTTGTGACTTTCCCCCCTGAAAATGAGTACATTAATAAAGTTACAAGAGAGGATGTCAAAAATTTTTACAAATCCATTAATTCAATCGAACTCTTCAGTGCCAAAAATTTAAAGCATCCATACATGCACAAAAATAATTCTCTAGATTATATTTACGTAATGAAAGGCTCCATCTTTTTAATTTTAGACGAAGATCAAGTTCAGCTAAATCAGGGTGATACCATAGTCAATCTTGGAGGAAATCACGCCTGGAGTAATAGAACAGATAGTGTATGTGAACTTTTTATTTCCTCGCATAGCAGCTATTAAATCAGACTGATCTACTCTCTCTCCACCATATTGCAAGACCTGCTAATATGACAAGACATGCCCCAAAAATAGTTTGCGAACTCGGTAGTTGATTAAAAATATAATATCCCATAATTGTTGATCCAATGATTTGTAAATATAGAAATGGTGCAATAATTGACGATGGAGTTATCCTGAATGCCTGCGTTAGTAGTAAATTTGTTATAATTGATCCAAAAGCTATAACTGCCAGTAAAAACCATTGGAATGTATCTGGCATCACAAGTGCAACGCGATCATATCCTGTAATACCACCAAAAATGAATATAGCTGTCATCATGATAACTGCTGTAATTGCCGTATAATATTGAAACACGGGAAGTCTTGCTGCATTTGCCCATTTTCTTGCCATCAATGCTGAGAGACCGTGAAATAATGCCGCTAAGGCTGGAAATACTGCACCCCATCCAACATCATCAAAATTTGGTCCGATCACAAGCAGAGCTCCACCCATTCCAGCCAAAACAGCAATCCACCTATAAATGCCGACTTTTTCTCTCAATAGTATAGATGACAAAGCAGTTATAATGATGGGTTGTATGAAAAAAATAGCAACAGCATCCACAAGTGGGAGGACTGATAATCCGGCATAGACACATAATGTCCCAAGACTTGCAAGAATGCCTCTCACTAATAACGGCCAGCTAGGTTTGGCGATCCACTCCTCTTTTGGAAGATACAAATATATATAAACGCTCAATACTACAACATGCAGCATGAATCTAGTAAAAGAAACCTGCGGAGGCGCCATGGCATCGCCGAGAAGTTTTACAGATGCCTCAATAAATGGCACTGTCAGAATGAAACCAAAGGTGAATAGTGTACCCTTAGTTGAGTCATCAATAATTTTTATTTGAGCCATTTTTTCAGATTATAAATTTACAATTTAATACTGTATTGATTTAATTTATCTTCATCAATATTTATTCCGAGGCCAGGACCGTCGTCGGGAGTGATTATGTGGCCTTCAATAACTTTGACTGGATTTTCTGCTATATCATCTGACAAATATTGACTAGATAAACTCGCATCCCAGTCAAGAGATGGTAGCGCTCTGGTGAAGTGGGCTATCGCCGCACTTCCAATTGATGTGTTTGCAGCTTTTCCAGCAAGATTTATATGCATGTCATATGAATGCATCAGATTTGCAGCTTCAAATAATTGCGCGACGCCTCCAAATTTGATCATTTTGAGACTACCGCCATTTGCCGCCTTACGATCATAATGTATCTTTATATCATCAATATTGTGGATTCCTTCATCCACACCAATAGGTGCATACGATCTTGCGTTGCATTCCACCATTGTATCAATATCTTTTCCAGTTACCGGCTGTTCAAAAAAGTCCAATCCGATATCACCCGTCTTTGAAGCAAAAATTAATGCGTCGCTTCTATTAAAACCCTGGTTGGCATCCGCTGAAAGCGTATAATTATGATCAAGAATTCTCTGGGCCTGATATGATCTCTCTATATCCTCGTGAACATTATTTGTGCCTACTTTAACCTTGAAAGAAACAAAACCTTGGTCGACTTTTTCTGCCAGCAACTTAAACTCATCATCACCACCAGCAACCAGCCAAATCATTGGAACCTTATCTCTCTTAGCTCCGCCGAGAGTTTCGTATAGTGGTTTATCCTCTGATTTACCAAATAGATCATATAATGCCATATCAATTGCAGATTTAGCACCTGAGTTTCCGTAGATTGTTGATGATATTACGTCTTTAATATCACTTTGTTGCAGAATTTCTTTTCCCAGTAATCTATCTTTCATAAAATCAATTGCAGCAACCATACCGCGAGATGTTTCACCGTTAAAAAAAGGGGCATAAGGGGCCTCACCCCAACCAACTTTTCCGTTATTCGCGGTTATTTTTACAACTGTATTATCGCAATGCTCAATATGGACACCTGACATTTTTAGTGGCACCAAAAGCGGTACCTGAATTATGTATGTCTCAATATTTTTTATTTTAAACATATACAAGCGGTATCATAATTTGATTGTATTATTCAACTTCGCAGACTCTTCCATTGCAAGTGTAATTATTAAATTCTTTCTTGCATCTTTGGGTGTTGCAATTGGGCATGGTCGATCCATTGATAAGTGGTCTAACCAGACTCGAGTCTCATCAGCCACAGGACCCCAATAATCTCCAAGATGCCAATTTCCGGGGGTTGAGCTTGATAAAAATGCAGTATTAAACTCAAGATCGGGAATATAGGCATGAGGTATTCCGTTATTTGTAATTAACAACTCATCTGTATGATCATCATTTAGAATTAATGCCCCATCATCACCATATACCTCAAATCTTACACCCATACCTAACTGTGGAGAGTGCGAAGGAAGCGCAAAAAATACGCCTAAGTTTACGATTGCACCATTATCAAATTTGATTAAACTCCATGTAGTATCATTTACATCAAATCCTGCTTCTCGAAAAACTGTTCCCGCACCTCGAGCAGTGACTTCAACTGGCTCAATGCCATCAAGATACCAACATGCAACATCAACCCAATACGTTAGAACATCTACCACAGGCGTCGCCGTACTTGACCTCTTCAATATTTCAATGCCTTGTGCACGTGTATTACAAGCCCGCGCCGAAATAGATAGGATATTTCCAATTCGTCCTTCAAGCAGCTGATCTTTACCTGAGAGATATCTTCTTTTGAAACGTTGGGCATAACCGACTCTGAATAATGTTCCTGTCTCTTCAGATTTTTTTATCATTTTATCAGCCTCATCAACCGAAAGTGCGATTGGTTTTTCAACTAAAACCGGCTTACCTAATTCAAGCGCATGCATTACTGAGTCAAAATGCTCATGCTCACTTGTCGACACAATCACAACATTGACATTCGGATCTGAGATTAATTCATGATTGTCATTTGTAAATTTTTGAGCATTGGATTTGGCTGCGAGTTTTTTTGCATTTTCAATATTTATATCTGAGACTCCTAAATAATTTACTGCAGGGTGACCAGATGCTAAGATCGCTCTCAGAGATCCAATCCTTCCAGAACCAATAACTGCTAAACCAAGTTCTTTCTGGGACATTTTAAATTTTACCTTTAAGTGAGCTTATGACATCCTCTACGAGGTTTTTTGATGATGTCACTTCACCTGCATAAATCCTCTTTGTCACTTCGACAATTTTATCATTAATTGGAGTTTCAATGCCAAGTTTTTGGCCGCCTTCAGATACCCATCCATTGATAAGGTCAACTTCACTTAGGCGTCCTTTCCTGTGATCTTGCAGTACGGTATTTAATGCCGTAGGACCGACATGTTTTGTGATAGTATCAAGTAAGAGTTCCTGGACTCTGTTTGATGTATTAATTTCTTCTTGGGTTAATCCCATAATTGGCTCTAATTTATAACCAAGACCTTCACCAACCTTAAGCGCTTCCTCTCCGGCCTTCAGCATAAGGTCTCTCATACCATCCATTTCAAAAGCTTCAGCAGGCCGCAGATCCCCAATGGCCTTTATCCCCATTCCCATTGCATTAACAATTAATTTCATCCATTTTGCTGATAAAATTGCATCACTTATCCCGACTTTGCCAGCAAATTTCAGTACTTCTTCAACATCTGCAATTCTACTTTTCATTTCAGGGGTCAGCGCACCAAGACCAAACCACGTTCCCTCAGGGGGAGTATTTCTTTTGACTGACCCTGGGTCAAACAATTCAGACGATAGCTCAGCAACACATCCTATGGTCCTGTGCGGCCCAACTATTTCAGAAATTTGTTCTGCCATCATACAATTTTGAACCCCTACCAAGATTCCATCGTCAGCTAAGTATGGCTTTATTAGTTCGCATGTCCAAGCCGTATCATATGCTTTGACAAAAACTAGGACAATGTCAAACTTCTCGGTAAATGTTGCTACATCGCATAAATGATAGGCATCAACATTGACTTCTAATGTTCGGTTCGGCATTTCAATCTTAAGTCCATCCTTTCGCATCTTTTCAACATGCTCAGGCCACTGATCGATCATTTTTACATCCAAACCATTACTAATTAGATCTGCAGAAACGCAGCTACCATTGGCGCCAGTACCGATTATTGCAATTTTCTTTTTCATCTTTATCCTCATCCCATTTTCACAAAGTAGTAGACAGCATTTACAAATAATGCCATGTAATAAAATCATGGTCTACAATAAATTAAAACTTATTTTTATTATTATATTACCATTTGGAGTGGGCTATTTATTGTCTTTCTTCCTGCGAAATACGAATGCAATATTAGCCCCGGAATTAACACAAACATTTTCACTAAATGCAACTGAGATTGGTTTTTTAACAAGTATTTTTTTCTTCGCTGGGGCCGCCCAATATATTCCTCTTGCCATTCTTTTGGATAAATATGGTCCAAAAAAAATATATATTGGCGAGATTATCCTAGCAATAATTGGATGCATCATCACAACATATGCCGATAGTTATTTAATGCTTGTTATTGGTCGGGCCTTTCTCGGCTTGGGTATTGGATCTTGCCTGACCACAGCGTTAAAATCCGTAACAATATGGTTTCCCAGTCAATTTTGGGCAACTGCAAACGGTATGATATTATTTAGCGGTTCCATTGGCGCTATATTATCCACCAAGCCTCTACAAATATTCATGAACTTCTATGAATGGAGAGATCTATTTTTCATAGGTTTTATAATCTGCCTAATACTACTTTCCGTGGTTATCCTATCAATGCCCAACAAAAAAAGTGAAAACCAATCCAGTGATGAGTCTAATTTTTACGTCTATATGCAGATCATAAAAAATAAAAATTTTTATACACTCGCACCCGTCTCAGCTCTAGGTTTAGCAAGTTTTTTTACTATTCAAGGGCTATGGGCAAATGGATGGATGGCTGATGTTGCCGGTCTGTCGCAAGAAGAAATTGGCTTGAGACTCTTAATTGTTGCTGTAGCAATGTCCTTTGGAACACTCGGCAATGGTGCCTTAGTAGATTATTTATCTAAAAAGGGTGTCGACAGAGCAAAATACCTTGCTACAGGATTGATGATGCTTTTTATTGTTCAAATTTTCTTTGCACTAAATATTGATACAGATGGCTATTGGCAATGGGTCATTTTAGGACTTACTGGAAATATAGGTGTTTTAGTGCATCCCATACTTAATAAAACATACCCCCCAGGCTATTCAGCAAGATCCATATCAACCATCGCCGTCTCAACATTCTTATTGGTTTTTATTATTCAGTTCGGCATTGGTTATATATTAGATATATGGGGACCCAATGAATTTGGTGCCTATCCGGTGGTTGCTTATAATTATGCGTTTGGTATGTTAATAATTATTGAGATTTTATTCTTTGGTTGGATGTTGTTAAACATACGCAGGCTTAAAATAAATTTTTGAACCAAAATCACATGTTAAAGATTAAAGAAATTACAATTCACAATATTGCCCTCCCTCTCCAAGAGACAATACGTATGTCGAAAGTTATAATTGAAAAAAGTAATAGCATACTTGTAAAAGTTAAAAGTACTGATGATATCTCGGGATGGGGTGAGGCAGCTTCATCTCTATCTATGACTGGGGAGAGTGCAGCCGGAATGATATTGGCCCTTGAATATATTAAAAATGAGATCATAAATAAGGAAATAGAGAGTATTGGGGAGATATATGAACTGATACAACGATCAATCTATGGAAACTACGCTGCAAAATCCGCTATAGAAGTTGCATTGGTAGATCTATTAGCCAAAACTCAGAAAAAAACTTTCTCTGAACTAATTGGAATAAAGCAGCGAGAAGAACTTCCCATTATTTGGCGTATTGCAGGGGCGAAAAATGAGACGGATGAAGCAAAAAAAATGAAAGATGATGGCTTTTCTGCATTTAAAATAAAAGTGGGAGCAAATACAATCCCTGAAGATTTATCAAGGGCTGAAAATTTAAGACGGGTGCTGGGTGAACATATCCAACTTACAGCAGACGCTAATGCAGGATATTCATCAAAAGATGCTTTAGATCTATGCTCGAAGATAGATGGTGCTGTCCTGGATTATATGGAGCAGCCAGTAAATGGCTACGATGTTGAGACCATGAAAAAATGTAATTCTCTTATGGATATTCCACTTAGCGCAGATGAAGGAATACACTCACAATCAGATCTTATTCTTCACAAAAAAATGGATGCAGCTGATGGTGCGAGTTTAAAATTAATAAAATTTGGTGGAATTAAAGCTTTACTCTTAGCTGTCGATTATATGAAAGAGCAGAATATGCATGTGAATATTAGTGGTAAAGCTGGAGACTCATCCGTTAGTGCTGCTACGATAGGTCACATATCTCATGTAGCAAGTAAGCTTGATTGGTTCAGCAATGTCAGCATCCAATATCTCGCTGACGATATCATCAAAAACCCTATGACTATTCAAGATGGGAAAATTATACTAAAATCAGGTCCAGGGCTTGGTATAGAAATCGACGAGAATAAAGTTGAAAAATATAAAATATAGGGATGTATAAATGTTGCATATAAAAGGCAGAAAAACTTCTGGTAATGTGATGAAAGTGACATGGATATTGGAGGAGTTAAAAATACCATACGAAAGAGAAGATGTTGGCGGTAAGTTTGGCAAGAATGATGAACAAGATTACTTAGATCTAAATCCAATGGGGCTCGTACCAACACTTATTGACGGTGATATTATCCTCTGGGAGTCAAATACAATTGTGCGCTACATCGCAAATAAATTTAGTTCCGGTGACTTATCACCAGTCGATGATGGGGAAAGAGCTATTTTAGAACTTTGGATGGACTGGCAATTATTTGCAATAAACCCAATGATGAGACCTATCTATCATGGAATGATAAGGACTAAGCCCGAAGATAGGAACTGGGATGAGATCAATAGGAATATTATGCGTGGAAATGAATTATGGGCGATATTAGACAAACATCTCGAAGATAAAGAATATATCGGTGGTAATAAGTTAACCATTGCTGATTTTCCAGTCGGACCTGTCATTCATCGCTATCACTCTATTGTCGAGGACAGACCAGTAACACCAAATATCGATAGATGGTACAATAATTTGAAAGAGTCCGAAGCATACCAAAAAATTGTCATGATACCCCTTGAATAATCTATTCAAGAAGGGCATTAATCCCATATTTATCTGCAATTTTTTCTAATTGTTCATAAACAGCTGGTGTAATTGGAATACCCAGTTTCGTATTCTCTTCTATTGCCATAGCTTCAGGTTCACCATGAATATAAACTTTATCTTGGCCGGGCTCTTTTTTTGCATTTCTGATAATGTCATACGTTGCGTCCATCTCTTTTTGAATTTCCTTGGGGTCCCGAAATCCATCAAGCCTAATCGCTCCCATCAGGTGACCCATAGCGGGTCTCTCAGTACCGCGCGCACCTTTAATTCGATCGGCAAAAGATGTTCCGGTAATAGCACCGCATAGAAGCTCAACCATCAAGTTTAAACCGTAACCTTTATGGCCACCTCTATCCATTCCAGCCCCTCCAAGTGGGAGCAGAGGTGCTCCATAAGTTAGTACGCCATTGTCATCTAAAACGGGTTCATCACCCGTTGGAGATACCCATCCTTCTGTGATGTCCCTACCTTCACGCAAAGCCGTCTCAATTTTTCCAACTGCAACTGTAGTTGTTGCCATATCCAACAGGAAATTTGTATAGTCACCACCCGGTATCGCAACAGACATTGGATTGGTGCCAAGCATAGACTCTCGCGCATAAGTTGGCGTCATTCTGCCGCCACTATTTGACATAGAAATGCCTATAAAACCTCTGCGCATGGCAATATCCGACCAATAACCAGCAAAACCAAAATGGCTGGAGTTAGCAACCCCGACAAATCCTGTTCCATACTCTTCAGCAACCTCCATAGCCTTTTGCATCGCTTTGTTTGCAGCAATTATTCCAATAGCATTATCTGCATCAAGGAGCCCTGTTGTTTTTGTATTCATTTTTAAATCAAAGTTTGGGTGGAGATTTAATGTACCCTTTTCAAGCCTCACAATAAAGTAACTCAAACGCGCAGCCCCATGACTTCTTACGCCTCTCAGATCTGCTCCCACTAAAACATCGCCAACAAGATCAGCATCATCAGGTTCAACCCCAACTCTTATGAGTGCTGTCGATAAAAAATTTTTTACGACCGATGGGTCATATCTTTTTGTTCCCTTTGGTAATGGCGATGTTTCAACCATAATCTAGCTCCTTCAAAAAATAGACAGTAAAGATACAAATCTGTTATAATATATTTTAAAAATTTATCTTTAGGAAGGGATTTGATAATGAAAAAAAGGTCGGGCGCACATGTATTAGTTGAGTCGCTAGTCAACGAAGGGCTAACTACTATATTCGGAATACCTGGCGTTGATACCTTAAGTGTTTATGATGCCTTCCTTGATCATCCATCGGTAAGAGCTATCAATGTTAGGCATGAACAAAGCGCTGTTTTTATGGCTGATGGATTTTACCGTGCATCAGGAAATATAGGTGTTGCTCTTACAAGTGGTGGCCCAGGCGCATTAAATACACTCACTGCAATGGGCACCGCTCATAATGACTCATCAGCGATACTGCATATTCTCAATGATAATCCTGCCCACGTGCGAGCAAAGGGACGAGGCTATTTTCATGATGTGAGAGATCAATACGGAATATTTAGACCTGTTATTGATTTTGGTTATCAAGCAACAATGCCACATGAAATCCCCGACTCGATTAGAACGGCAATGACGGCCCTGAAAAGCAGAAGGCCAAAACCCTCACTAGTTGAGATTGGCGGCGATGCATTTAAGATTGCTACAGATATTGCTGTTGGTGACAAATCGTCGAGCCACAGAAGAAAAGCAAGTGATGAGGAATTGAGTCAAATGATAGACGCACTATCAAATTCGAAAAAACCAATAATTTGGTCTGGCGGTGGCGTCGTTCATGCAGATGCATCAGAAGAATGTATTAAATTTGCAGAAAGCCTTAATGCACCTGTAATTACATCTCAAACAGGAAAAGGCTCTGTACCATTCAACCATCCTTTACATGTTGGAAATTGGAGTAATGAAAAACCAGTGAGAGAATTTATTGATGACACCGATCTTGTCATCATACTTGGTAGCCGCTTATCTTACTTCCCAACGGGTGGCTGGACATTAAAGTTTCCAGGTAAAGTCATCCAAATCGATATTGACCCAGCTGAGCTTGGCAGAAACCATCCAGTACATGTTGGCGTGGTTAGCGATTTAAAAAATGCGCTCACAAGACTCAATAAACATATTAAAAATAGAAAAATCAAATTCAATACCAGTGAACGCAAACCTGAAATAAAAGCGTTGATTGATAAAATCCATACAGCATTAGGTAAACCTGTTGAAGTTGACGTTCTCGATCAATTAAGATCAGCTTTGCCACATGAAACAATCGTATTTAATGATCCAACAACTATCGTTTTTTGGATGCGCTCCTATTGGAAAACATACCTGCCAAGAACATGGTTCGTTCCATCAGGTTTTGGAACGCTCGGCTTTGCCCTGCCATCTGCTATCGGGGCGAAGGTTGCAAAACCAGATGTACCGGTTGTAGCTATGCACGGTGATGCAGGTGTCATGTTTACAATCCAAGATCTTATGACAGCTGTAGAACACAACATACCCGTTATTCTTTTTGTATTCAACGATCAAGGCTATGGTGTAGAAAGACGCCATCAAGACCATCTCTATGGGAGAAGAAGTGGTGTTGATATTCAATCACCTGATTTTGTTGGACTCGCCAAATCATTTGGCGCGCATGGTGTAAGAGTTGATGATCTATCTAAAGTTGGGGAAGCTGTTAGCGAGGTCTTAAATATCAATAAGCCAACCTTGATAGAAGTACCGTGTGATTTCAAACATCCAGGATATGGCTCCTTCATTGATTGGTCAAAGCAGTAAGCGTTCGATTTAGCCCAGATATTTAATGGATCTAATACTCATATCTCAAATAATAATTGTTTGCTTGCTTGGTGCCATGTCGCCAGGACCCAGCATGGTCGTTGTTATAAATAATGCCATCACAAAGAGCCGGGTTAATGGTATCATAGCCGCAATTGCTCATGGCATTGGAATTGCTATTTATGCATTATTTGCAGTTTTGGGGATTGGGCTGATCATTCAAACAAGCTCCCTGATTTTTAATGGATTACAAGTCCTATCGATTGCTTTTTTATTTTATCTTGGGGTTCAGTCGCTGAGAAATACAGACCAAATTGATTTTGAAGATACATCAGTAAAAAGTGGGGTCACTTCGTTTGCCCAAGGTTTTGCAATCTCAATACTTAATCCCAAAATCTTTATCTGGTTTGTGGCTATTTACTCTCAATTCATGTCGATAGATAACAATTTAACTCTAAATGCTACACTAGTTATTACAGCCGGAATTGTTGATACTCTCTGGTATGTACTTCTCGTTTATTTGGTGACCACCGGAATGATATTTGAACTAATAAAAAGTAATTACCGTTTTATAAATAAGTTCATTGGAATTTTGTTTGTAATTTTATCTGTTGGTCTAGGTTTAAATGCACTAGTCAATTTCACGCTTTAAATAATGAGGTAAATTTTCGTAATGGCTTTCATTTTTATTGGTCTTGCAATTTACGTACTTCCTATTCTTGTATTTCACTATACCATTAATAAGTATGATAATGAGCTCGATGGAATGCCATTTACAGCGCAGGAGCTTGGTCAAGATATATTGAATGATTTTGAAATAAAAAACGTCGATATTGAGCCAACAGAAATCGGTGACCATTACGACCCTGATAGAAAAAAAATCAGAATAAAAAAATATAGGTTAAACCGTAAAAGCCTTACTGCTCTATCGATTATAACGCATGAGATTGGCCATGCCATTCAAGATAAAGAAGGATATGAGCCCCTATCAAGGCGTCAAAAGATCATTAAAAGTACGACGTGGATATCAAGACTTGCAGGGGGTATAATGTATATCGGTATTGGGCCCATCATTGCAACTGGGCTGATACCACTTATTAAAATTGCTGGGGTCCTCGTTGCACTTAGTATAATTATAAATGTTGTTTTACATCTCATTACTCTGGATGTTGAATTTGATGCCAGCTATAAGAGGGCACTACCAATTCTTAGGGAGAAAATACCGAGTGAGTACCATAAGGCTTGTAATACGGTCCTGACCGCCGCTGCATTTACCTATGTTGTGGGATCACTGGCAAGTTTTTTAAGTTTAAGATATGCTTGGCCAATTATAAGAAAAATTTTAAGATAAAAAAATTATGCTTTTTTAACGTTATCGGACATAGATTTACCCTGTTGAATAGCATATTCCTGCAAGTCAGCCACTTTATCAGTCTCATCAACAATCTCATCACCCAATATTGTCTCAATAACATCTTCCATAGTTATAATGCCAGCAACCCCATTATATTCGTCAATGACAAGAGCAATATGCTCGTGGTTTTTAATAAAATCATTGAACATTTTTAGCATATTGTGGGTTTCCGGCACTGTGATAATATTTCTCTTGAAGTCCTTCAGCTGTTTATGATTTTCATCATCTAGTAAGTGCTCTAAGACCTCGTCTTTTAAAACATAACCAATGATATTTTCTGACTCTTTACTTTCTTCAAGGAGAATTCGGCTGAAAATCAATTCCTCTTGAAGCTCATAAAATTCATTCGCATACATATCTGCTGGCTCTGATACGATCACAGATCTTGGTGTCATTACATCTTTAACTTGAACAGTTTTGAAGTGAAGCAGGTTATAAATAAGCTTGCTTTCAACTTCATCAAGCTCACCTTCGCTCGATCCTATATCGGCCATAGCTAGAAAATCGGCCCTTGAAAAGATCTCTTTATTATCATTATTTTTCATTAGGAACTTTTTCGTATAAACCTGCAAAAACCAAATCACGGGCATAAGAATAATTAGAAGAAACTGAACGCTCTTTGCCGTGAAAGGGGCAAGTCTTTTCCAATTATTCGCTCCTATTGTTTTTGGCGTTATTTCTGAGAAAACGAGTATGGCAAACGTCATCGCTATTGGGACAAATAGGGCTGTCACCGTGATATGGTTTGGCCAAAGTTTGGACGCTTCTTTCCCAACACCAATCGCGCAAAATGTATTGGCAATCGTATTTAGCGTTAAAATTGCTGATAATGGTTTATCAATATTATTTTTGAATTCGTTAAGAAGCTTACCTGTTCGAGTGCCCTCATTTAATTTCGCTTGCGTGTAAGAAGGAGTAGTACTCAGAAGGGCAGCTTCGAGCATAGAACAGAAAAAAGATATTCCTATTGCAGCAATCAAATAAACTATTAAGGCTGTATACATTTATTTGATAGTTAAACTTTCTGCTTATTATAAGAAAAAGATTTCATCCAATGCATTTTAACCAAATTTAATTTAGATTCAATAATAATAATTTTAAATTTACTTTTTGAGATGTTAGCTACTTATAAATATCATAGATAATTTTATTAAATTCTTCAGGTTCTTCAAATTGAACCCAGTGACCTGTATTATCAATAACATGACAATTTACCTCGGGAATGAGCTCTTTCATCCTATCTTTAGCATTACCAATTCCATTGATTAGAGTCACATCAAACTCACCCCAAATAATATCAATGGGCTTGTCAACCCCCAATAATCTAGCTGGCAGATCGTGAGTTGCAACAATATCAAGGCTGCGTACCTTACCTCCGCGTGTATTAAGAGTCTGAACTGTGATCGCCAAATCATCAATCTTTTCATCTTTGTGTAACATCATGACTGATAAATTAAAACGTTGTGCCTCAAATAATTCTTCCTTCGAATTTACGTCTCTCCAACTTTTCATCTTTGGTCGCTTGAATGGCATATTACCTGTTCTATTATATCCAACGAGCGTTAATCGTAAGACTTTCTCACGGGCAAATTTCATCATATGAGATCCAATGGCAGAGCCAAATGAGAAGCCTACTATATTGTATTGTTCATCGGGTAATAATTCGTCGAGTGCATCCACCAATATTTGTGCGTATTGATCTAGCGTTGGAAGATATGGTAATAATTCAGACTCACCAAAGCCCGGCATATCGGGAACTACTATTCGAAATTTTTTTGATAGTTCGTATATATTGTTTAACCAGTGCATCCATGACCCATACCCACCGTGCAGCATAACTAATATCGGACCAACCTCGCCCCATTGACGGAATGAAATTTCAGTGTTCTCATTCGTTTTTATAAAAACCTGTGAGGAGGCATCTTTTAATGACTGGATTTTTTGATTGTAATCTAGCTCTATCATATAAATTACATAAACAATTTATTTATTATTGTATAGAATAATATGGTAAATTATATTCGAATAGTCACATCACTTACCCATTGAGGATAAAATTCGTTACCCTGCATTACACAGCAAGTATTTCAGATACTATTTTCTTGGTATGGCGCCATCTATGCAAGCAGTGTGGATCACCCGACTCGTAATGAGCTGGATTGCCTGGGATCTTACAGGTTCAAGTGCTTATGTTGGTTTGCTGTCTTTTTTCTTGTTCGTACCATACATCACAACAATACCTTTTTTTGGGGTACTATTAGACCGGATCGAACCTCTGAGAACTGCTATCATAGCTCAGATAATACAAGCATTGGCGGCATTCACTATTTTTCTAATGCACATTACAGATAGCCTATCCATATTTTCATTGTGCACGGTAGCTGTAATAATTGGTACAGCAAATAGTGCACAAGGCTCTGCGAGGCAGACAATCGTACCTCGCATTGTTGATAAACCAACAATTGCAAATGCAGTTGCCTTCAATGCAATGAACTTTCAAATTGCAAGAATTATTGGACCGAGCGTTGGAGGTATCCTCATTGGTTTAATTGGAACGAAATATACCATCTTGTTTTCTTCATTCTTTTTCCTGCCAGCATTGATAACCCTACCAATGATTGTGTTAACACCGAAGCAAGGTGAAAGTATAAAGAAAGAGTCAAACTTTATTTCAGAATTGGTAGATGGAGCAAGATTTGCGCACAGAAATGCTGTTATTTTTGAGTGTATAGTTTTAACATTTATTTCATCAGTCATTATTCGCGGTTGCCATGAATTACTTCCCGCATTAGCTGATGGCAAATTCAATATGGGTGTTGAGGGTCTTGGTCAAATTATGGCTGCAGCTGGAGCTGGGGCTTTAATTTCTTCATTTTTAATTGCATCAAGAAAAAAAACCTACAATGATAATGGGATTCCAATGATTGCGAGGATTTCCCTTATTTTGGGTTTATTATTTGTTACGATACTTGGCTATGTTGATAATTGGTATTTAGCAATTCTTGCTGCCTTTATAAGCGGAGCATGCGTTACAAATGTTGCTATCGATATGCAATCAACCGTGCAAATGCAACTAACCGATACCTACAGGGCCAGAGTCGCAAGTCTCTGGCTTGCAACCGCTATTGGTGGCAGCGGTCTTGGCTCAATATTGAATGGAATATTTTCCGATGTATTTGGAATTACTGAGACATTTATTTTTGTCGGGCTTATCGGGGTATTGGCAGTAATCTTGACTCAAGCATGGTTACATACAAAAAATAGGGAAATTGGAGTATGATGAGCGCCAACAAAATCAAGCAAGATGCCCCAATGTCTGTGTTATTCACTATGTTGTTTGCTGGGCAAATTGCCTCTACAATTTTCTTGCCCGGCCTTCCATCAATTGCCGCTGAATTAAATATTCCAAGATCAATTGTTCAAACAATGGTGCCTGTCTATCTCGCGGCATTTGCTTCGACCCAACTAATAATTGGACCACTATCTGATAAATTTGGGAGAAAACCAATTGTTTTGTTGGGAATATTACTTTTTACGATTGCAAGTTACTTATGCGCCAATGCAGATGATATTCACACTCTCTTGCTTTGTCGGGTTGCACAGGCCACAGGGGCATGTTCCACTCTAGTAATTAGCAGAGCAATAATTAGAGATACCTCAGAAGGCTTAGCTGCTGCGAAAGCAATGTCCTATGTTGCAATTGCCATGGCAATTGGACCTATACTAGCCCCCTTTATTGGTGGTTTTTTAACAGGTTGGTTTGATTGGAGAGCTACATTCCTTTTCACCTCACTTACTGGTTTGATTGTTTTAGTTCTTATTTTCTTCAATTTGAAAGAAACGCTACCAAAAGAGATGCGGGATCCACCAAAAGTAACAACTCTTCTAACTAACTACAGAGATTTACTAAAGAATGTAAAATTTACGTCCTACAGTATGATCGTAGCATTTGCAAGTGGGGCCATGCAGGCATACGTCGTAGCGTCTCCAATTATTTTTATTGTTATTATGGGTGTTTCTCCTGAAGTTTTTGGTTTTTATGTCATGATTATGCCATCTCTTTTTGTTCTTGCTACTTTCATTTCAAGAAAGATGTTGGATTACATTACTGTTGACCAAATTGTAATTATTGGAGGACTCTTTAGCTGCTCAGGCGGGGTTCTGCAGTTATTTTTCGGAATAAGTGAGGTGGAAACACCTCTTCCCGTTCTGATTGCATTTGCAATTTCGAATTTCGGTACAGGACTATTGCTTGGAAATTGCTATGCAGCGGCACTCAATTCGGTGAAACCAGAAGTTGCAGGCTCAGCATCTGCTTTGGGTGGGTTTCTTCACTTTGGTTGGGGTGCCTTGATAACCATCACCCTTGCTAATATTCATATGACATCATCATTTGTATTTAGCGTCGCCCAGCTAACGACAACAACTCTTGCTTTAATAACAATTATCGTATTAAATTTTGTATTCGTTAAATCTTCATGAAAAGTAGATGAATATATTTAATAGCTACCAGAACACTGAGCCAAAGTTCAGAACAATAACCACACTCATTATGCCACTCGTGATGGTATCTGTCATAATGGCTGAGTGGTCAGGGTCTTATATTTCTTATGTAATATCGGCTCTTTTAATTTTGTTATACCTCTCAATGTCTCTGAATGATCTGTCCCTATCGAGAAAATTATTTATAGTCCTTGGCTCTATTTTGACTTTAGTTTCTATTCTTGTATTACCTGACTGGACCAAGGTATCTATAGAGGCTCTTACAAAATCAACTTTTGTAGCAACCTTTTTTTTATCGCTTTGCTGTTTGAGGAAAGCCGCCTCATCGTCACCCGCAATGGAGAAGTGTGGGCGGTACCTGGCTGAACAAAAAACTTCAATAAGATACCTTACATTAACGTTCGGTGGGCATATGTTTGGTGTTATACTGAGTTTTGGCTCGATTTCTTTGCTTGGTAGCCTGGCTGAGAAAGGCAGCAGTGAGATAAAAGACCCCGACTCTCGCGCGTTAAATAGAAAAGCAATGCTTCTGGCGGTTCAACGTGGTTTCGTGGCCATGACATGTTGGTCTCCCCTAACATTCTCAATAGCCATAACAACGTCCGTTATTCCAAATACGACATGGACTGGAGCTGCTCTATCTTGCATTATTAGCGCTATAATTCTGATAACTGTTGGCTGGTTTCTTGACTACGTAGCGACTCGGAAGGTTAAATCAAGAATGCAAATCCCAGACCTGAAAACTTCAGGAACGTGGCATACTTTGATACCATTAGCTTTTATTTTTATCACTCTATTGGGTATTATCTTTACTCTCATGAACTATACGAATCTTAACGCGGTACCAGTTGTTATGTTTGTGGTGCCCATTTACAGTATAATTTGGATTGCATATCAAAATACAGGTAACACAAAGAAAATAATCTATAACACGGCGCATAGAGTTGATGAGTTCATCAATGAAGATATCTATAATTATAAGCAAGAGCTTATTGTGCTGATCATGGCTGCATTTATTGGGATAATGGGATCGAGCTTAATTAATCACTTTGCAGGAGAGAGCATAAGTTTTTTAAATGGCATCCCAGCTCCCATAATACTCATTGCTATTGTATGGATTATGCCCGTATGTGGACAAATTGGAATGAATCCCATACTTGCTGTTTATATGATTGGACCATTAATTCCATCTGCAGAAATAATGGGGGTCCCTCCAAATAGTATCATTGTAGCTCTGTGCGCGGGCTGGGCAATAACAGGGATAAGCTCGCCTTTTACAGCATCAACTTTATTGATCGCTAAATTAGGTCGTGTGACACCGCATTATGCGGGCTTGAACTGGAACGGTTTATTTACAATTATTGGTGGCGTGCTATTATCAATATGGGTTATAATCGCAAACAAATTTGTTGTTATTTAATGGATTTTATATTTACTTACAAATGGTATATTCTGGGCGCAATATTAGGGATTATTCATTTATCACTATTTCTCTATAAAGGAAAAGGGGAAATTCCAGGACCAGTGCAATTCTTATTATATGGTGCAATCCTTGGAGCTCTTGTCTATGGATGGCTAATATCAATTATCGTTAAGTATTTTTTTTAAAGGAGTAATGCATGAAATACCCCCCAGTTCATATAAATGATGTTCCCATATCAAAAATGGAAGAAAAAAACGGGTGGAACATATCTGAATTCAGACTACCAATAACAGGTGAGTCGGGATCGTCGACAACTGTTTTTCACTCAATATTCAAACCAGGTTCTACTCATAGCAAACATCTACACTCTCGATGCCCAGAGATAGCGATGTATCTCAAAGGGCATGGGGTTGTGGGACAAGGCAGTGAGAGAACAAATGTAAGAGCTGGACATTTTAGAGTTATGCCAAAAAACTCAGAGCACTTCTTCCACAATGAAACAACTGACTCAGATGCTGAAGTTATTGGATTTTACATTGGTGCAAAAGATGTAGAAGATACGGGTTATGAATACTGCGGTCCTGTCACAGAAGAGGATTTGAAAAAAGAAAGGACTGGTTTCAATGAGGGTATATTAGTTCATATTGACGATATAGAGCCCGAAAAGATGGATGAAGGTGATGGATGGTCAATAACAGATTTTCGCCTTCCGATAAGTAAAAAAAATGGCTCAACTACAACAGTCTTTAATGCTAAATTTATGCCAGGTGCAATTCATAAAAAACATATGCATACAAATTGTGAGGAAATTTATTATATCGTGTCAGGCAAGGGTATTGCAGGGGCTGGTGGTGAAAAAACATACATTGAAGCTGGACATTTTCATTATATACCAAAAGGTGTTGAGCATTGGCTTTACAACACGAGTGAAACTGACCCAATTCATGCTGTTGGTTTGTATATTGGATCAGGAAGCGTCGAAGAAACTGGATATGTCTATCTGGGGGATGTTACAAGTGAAGATTTGATAATATAAAATGTAGATGAGGGAGATAAAATGAGATTTGTATATTTTAATGACTACAAGTTAGGGGTTTTAAAGGGAGACAACGTTGTTGATATCACTGAACAACTATCCGATATACCGGTGAGAGATAACAGAGACCTGATTAATGGTTTAATAGAAAATTATGACAAGTATAAAGCTTCTTTGGAACAATTTGTAGCAGTAAACGATGGCATTCCAAGTAATGAGGTACAATTAAGGAGTCCCTGCCCACGTCCAAATAATATTGATTGTATGGCTGTAAATTACATGGAAGATGGTACTAGGTCTGAGCCTGCTCCAATCAATGCTTTCCATAAAGCAACAAATACAGTTATCGGTGACGGAGATACAATGGAATTAACAGATATACCGGCATCAATATTTGAGGGAGAGGCGGAGCTCGCACTTGTTATAGGAAAGAAGGCAGAAAATGTTAGTGAAGAGAACGCAATGGATTATGTTTTCGGCTACACAAATATAATTGATGGATCTGCAAGAGGCCTTATTACATCGAATTTTTTCTTTCAGATGAAATCACGGGCAACATATACTCCAATTGGACCATGTTTAGTTACCAAGGATGAAATAGATGATCCTCAAAACCTACAAGTAGTTCTAAGAAATAACGGTGTGGTAATGCAAAACTTTAATACAGACGATATGGCACATAAAATTCCAAGATGTATTTCATGGTTAAGCTCAATACATACATTAGAGCCTGGAGATATTATAGCTACAGGTACAAACCATCGAGGACTTAATCCATTCATGGATGGTGATAAAATTGAATTGGAAATAGAGCACATTGGAACTCTCAATTTTAATGTTAGAGATCCCCTTAAAAGAACTTGGGAACGAGTTACCAGAAAAACCCATATTGAAGATCGAGGGCTTGAAGGTGCTCATACGCCTCAGCTAACAGGAAAGTACGCCAAGGGCGAAACTGCAAAAACATCCAATGAAAAAGACAGGAAGCTGACGAGTATTTAATATTATTCTATATTAAACAACTTTAATGCGGTCTGTCCGACAACATTTTTCTTTTGTGCATCAGTCAAGTTACTATCTACAATGTGTTGAACTGGGAAATACTCTGCCATGTCATATGGATAGTCTGTTCCCAGCACAACATGGTCATCCCCATAATTATTGACCAGATACTCGAGCTGCTCATGCGTGAACACAGTGGTATCAAAATACAACTTCTTCAAATAACTAGTTGGAGGATTAGGTAAATCACCATAAGAGTCCTTCCGTGCTCCCCATGAATGGTCAATTCGACCGGAGTACGCAGGTAAAAATCCTCCCCCGTGAACTCCTAAAATTTTTAGATTTTTGTATCTTTCAAGAAGTCCGTTAAAAATTATATAATGTAAGGCAACTGTCGTATCTAATGGGTTGCCAATTACATTGGTAAAGTAGTAATTTCCAAATCTCTTCCCATGAGAAAAACCTAATGGGTGTAGCATTACTGCAAGATCATATTCTTCAACTTTTGCCCAGAATTTATCTAATGAGTCATCAGATATTTCCATGCCATTTACATTTGTCAGGATCTGTAAACCCTTGAGATTTGTCTCTTTCTTTATGTAATCAAGTGTATCTAAAGCTATATCCAACTCTTGTAATGGAACAGTTCCAAGACCTACAAATTTGTCCGGGTGGGCATCAACCCACTTCATCATGCCATCATTAACAATTCGCGATACTTTATTCGCGTCCTCGCCTCTTGCCATATAGTAGCATTGGTTCGGAACAGAAGCGATAACCTGTTTATCAATACCTTGCGTTTCTAAAACTTGAAGACGGTCCGGAATGCTGGATAATGCAACCGTCCTATCAGTATCCTGAATCTGTTGAATTTCAAGTGTCTCTGGACTGGAGTCATGTACAAATGGAATGTCCCCCAAATTGTATAAGGGGCTAATAAAATCATGAGCTTCCGGTATTAGAACATGGGCGTGAGTATCGATTACAATTGAGTCCATATCTATTTTACGGGTAGATACGTTCCTTGCTGAAGTTGGACCATACCTGTTTGGACTATCACCTAGTTTAGGTGTATCAATTACACTGTGAGACATTTTGATTACCTTTAAAAATTCAATTATGTTATAAGTTTGATACATATTATCTAAAAGAGAAATAAAGGGAAATGAAAAAAAATATTTTGCATAATAAATCAATTGAAGAATTTCATACTGATTTATTATCTGGAAAAACTTCAATATTTGAAGTTGCTGAAGAAGTGGTAGAAAATTATAATCATAGTGAAGCCAGCAAGAGTGCATTTGTAGAATTTAATAATGAAGAGATTGAGAAATTAGCCTCTACAATTAGCAGGAGTGACAGCAATCATTTTGCATTTCTTGGGGTTCCTGTATCAATAAAAGATCTTTACGGTGTCAATGGTTACAAGACAAGAGCTGGAACTCCGAAAGAGCTCCCAAGTAAGTGGGAAGTACAAGGGCCAATTATCAATACCCTGACATCCCACCACTCTCTAATTACAGGAAAAACACATACCGTTGAATTCGCCTTTGGTGGCGTTGGGATGAACCCACATTGGGGAACGCCAATAAATCCTTGGGATGAGACAGAGCATCGAGTCCCAGGTGGTTCTAGCTCAGGCGCTGGTGTCAGTTTGTGTACAGGAACTGCAGCCCTTGCATTAGGCACTGATACTGCTGGCTCTGTAAGAATACCAGCTTCTGTGACTGGAAATGTGGGACTGAAAACAACAAAAAATAGATGGTCGACGGAAGGAATTGTTCCGCTGAGTAGCAGCTTTGATACACCGGGCATACTTACCCATACAGTCGATGACTGCATCTATGCCTTTAAAGAACTCGATAAAACAAGCTTATATAACAAAAAAGACAAAGGGCTTAACGTTGACCCTAGTATTGATTTCACTTTTACAACATACGATTGGTTCTTCGATAAATGTGATGACCAAATAAGCAGTGAGATAAATGCTGCAATCAAAAAGATTGAGGGAAATGGTAAGTATAAGAAAGTAAATGAACTAAATGAAATTGACAATTCATACAACTTATTTACAAAAGGCGGCCTAGCAGCAGCTGAGTTTGCAGCATTCATAAATGGTGAGATGAGGGATCTAAAAGCGACTTTAGATCCTAATGTGGCCTTTCGTATCAAAGATATGGACTCATTTACAGCGATGGAGTATTTAGAACGAAAAAATGATCTTGAAACAATGAGTTACTCAATCAATAAAAAGTTTGAAGAATTTGATATAATTGTAACACCAACTGTCCCAATAACAGCGCCAATAACGTCATATTTAGAAGACTCAAAGAAATACTCAGAGGCTAATGGCTTAATGCTCCGAAATACTTCACCTGTAAATCTTCTTGGCTTATGTGCCATAACAATCCCTGTAGCACTTGATGGAAGTGGAATACCAATCGGGGTACAATTGATAGCGCCAGCATTTGATGAAATGAAGTTACTCTCAATAGCTCTAAGAATTGAGAATTCGCTCGGTAATAAGTATAAAAATTTGATATAATTAGACCAATTTTATATCTTATCTTCGACAAATTGGATTATATCATCCGAAATATCAGGTCTTATATTCAACCAAAGTTTCCAAGAAAGCGCCGCTTGATTCAATAACATTGGTACGCCATTTAAAATTTGACATCCGCGACTCTTCGCATCAATTAATAGTTTTGTTTCTAATGGATTATAGACCAGATCAATAACCGATAAGCCTTGCTGCATTGAGGAAAAGTCCAGTGTGAAATCATTTTTGCCCTTCATTCCTTGACTCGTGCAGTTTATAATAAGATTAAACTGTGAGACACTATCATTTAATTTCTGCCAGTCCATATAGCGGATCTTATCATTAAAAACCTTTTCTAGTGATGCGAGGCGATCCGATGATCTATTCGTTACTGTAACCTGACCAGTTGATTTCATCAAAAAAGAATAAATTACAGCTCTTGATGCCCCGCCGGCACCAATTACCAAAACATTCATATTACTGAAATCAAGATCTCTATTGAATGATGCAAGACCATTCATAAATCCATCAGCGTCCGTGTTATACCCAACAAGCTTTTTATTCTCCACAGTGATACAGTTTATGGCCCCAATTACCCTCGCGCTATCACTGACCTCGTCCATATAATCAAATACTCGGACTTTATGCGGTATTGTCACGTTCAAGCCTCTGTACAGATGTACCTTATCACAAAATAAACGATCAAGACCTGCATCATCCACTTCAAGTATTTCATAAGTTCCAGATATCCTGTGTAGTTTAAGCCAATACTCATGTATTTGTGGGGACAACGTGTGGGATAATGGAAAACCAATAATACCTAACTTTAAATTATTTTCATCTATGGAATTCATACTCTTATGCTTATTTTTTTGTTTATGTATATTAAATATAATATATTTATACTTTATAAATATGTTTAAACGAAATGGAATAGATATGAATTTTTTCAAAAGTCTTTTTAAAAATAATACCCCCAAACCGGAAACACAATCATTTCAGGCAAGTAATCTCCAAACTGCAATATCAAAAATATTAGTTAGAACTGCAAAAATTGATGATGAATTTCATATTCTGGAAGAGAAAAAAATATTAGAATTATTGCAATCATATTTTGAGCTCAATGCCGATGATGCGCAATCGCTAATGGAGATAGCAATCAAAGAGGAGGAAAATGCAACTGATCTATACGCATATACAAATGTGATTAAGAAAGAGCTTACCCTGAATGAAAGAAAAAAAATTATTGAAATGATGTGGCAAATTATCACAACAGATGAAAACTTTGATCCTTATGAAAATAACCTTGTTTGGCGAGTCGCCGAATTAATTGGAATAAGTACGCGTGAAAGAGTTCAAATCAAAAAGGATTACTTAAGCAAGATATGAGTAATCAGGTACTTATTATACTTCACCAAGCAACGTCTACCCCAGGTAGAATTGGGACATTGCTAAAATCAAGAGGGTATAATTTAATTATTAAGAGACCAGCTCTTGGAGATAAATTGCCTGATACTCTCGAGGGTGATTATGCAGCAGCCATAATGTTTGGCGGTCCGATGAGTGCCAATGATAAAGATGACTTTATTCGTTACGAGAAAGATTGGATCCAGCTCCCACTAAAAGAAGATATCCCATTTCTTGGTATTTGTCTTGGAGCGCAATTGTTGGCTTGCAGTATTGGGGGGTCTATAAAGATAAAAGATCATGTTGAAATAGGTTACTACCCAATAAGACCAACTGCTTATGGGGAAAAAATTATTGATTGGCCACCCTTTGTTCATCAATGGCATCGTGAATGGATGCAACCACCAGACGATGCAAAAATATTAGCTATCGGTCAAGGTGAAGAACCGCAAGCTTTTCAATACTCCAAACGTGCCTATGGCATACAGTTTCACAGTGAACTCACACTGGCTATGGTAAATCGATGGCTGGTCAAAGCTGAGCACAGACTCACACTGAATGGAGCGCAGCAAAGAGAAAAGCATTTTGAGGGCCGGTATATGCATGATAATCATGTAAAAACTTGGCTTAACAATTTTTTTGATTTATTATTAAAATAATACATTTGGTAGATTGAAAGGAATGAGTAATGAAGACAGCAAGTTCAGAACTTGAAGCGGCCAACAAGATGGTCCCAAAAATAGATGTCGCAGACGGTATCGAAAAGCACAAAGAGGGTAAATCAGTCTTTATTGATGTTCGAGATGGCTTGGAAATAAATAAATCCGGAACAATAAAAGGCGCGCTTAGGATCCCTCGAGGCTTCATTGAGTTTGCCGCAGATCCAAGCACGCCTCACCACAACGAAAATCTTCAAAAAGATGCTGATATTGTACTTGTTTGTGGTGCAGGGGGTATGGCAGCTTTGACCGGTCGGACCCTTATTGAAATGGGATATGAGTCTGTATCAAATGTTGGTGGCTTTTCTTCCTGGAAAGATGGGGGCGGGCCAATAGAAGAATAGGTAGTATTTTTTGCATCGATTTTTTTGAAATGAAGTTTTAATGGGGATTTATCATGACTAAATATACATGTGAAGAATGTGGAATGAGTATCGGTTCTATGACATGCGGTCAATGTGACCAAGAGCTGACACATAGTACAATTGTGAAGCCAGATGGAAGTAATGTTCATATAGCAGAATGCCCTGAAGGCCATGGAAAAATAAAGTCTCCGATGTGCTGTGGGCAGGATATGACTTGTAAGGTTTAATCAGCATATATTAGAAATTACTATCTCTAATTTTATAGTTCAATATCCCGAATGCCACTTGTGTAAACCTAAATCAGCTTCAGAAAATCTCTCCTTACCCATAAATTGCTGATGCCAATAAGGGTAGAGTAAATTTGGTCGACTTACCTCGTTAAGCTTACCCAATTCCTCATCTGTCAGAATAAGATCAGATGCGGGTATATTCTCCTTGAACTGCTCTTCGTTTCTTCCACCAACAGTCAATGAAGCAACAGTTGGTCGACTCAATAACCAAGCAAGTGACACTTGTGATGGTGGTATCGATCTTTGCTGAGATATTTCAATGATAACATCAATTATATCATATAGTTTTTCTTCGTCATAAATCGGAGGGTTTTTCCATTTTCTCTCAAAATGTCTTGAGCCAGATGGACCGGACTCACCTCTTCTAAACTTGCCAGTTAACAAACCTCCAGCAAGCGGACTCCAGACAATTGTACCAATTTTCTCGGATATGCCGATGGGAATTAACTCATTTTCAGCCTCTCTTGCTTGTAAAGAGTAATGTATTTGTTGGCATATGAATCTTTGTCGGTGACTCTTATCGGCTGCGGCCAGTGCTTTCATTAGATGCCATCCTGAAAAATTAGAGCAGCCAATATATCTAACCTTACCTGTTCGAACTAAACTGTCAAAAGCTTCTGCGATCTCATCTATGGGGGTCATTCCATCCCACTTATGTGCTAGGTATACATCTAGTCTATCTGTCTGTAACCTTCTCAAACTTGCTTCACAAGCCGATATTATGTGGTGCCTAGAAAGACCGAGATCATTTGGGCCATCTCCCATTGGATTCCAAACTTTAGAGGCAATAATAAGGTTATCCCTCTTCCCTTTTATTGCCTCACCAAGGATTTCTTCTGATGCCCCCTTTGCATAACCGTCAGATGTATCAATAAAATTTATTCCTTCATCAATACAAAAATCAATATTCCTTTTTGCCTCTTTTATCCCAAGCGAAAAAAGAGGTTGAGATGGGTCGCCTTTCCCATAATTCATCGTCCCAATTGATAAATTAGATACTTTAAGCCCTGAATTCCCCAACAAATTATACTTCATTTTATATTCCCTTTCATAAAATCAACGTGTAGCATTGATCAAATATTCCATTCAATTAAATACTATTATACTTTTTTAAGACTTGTAAAGATTTATGGCTCGTGAATATCTTCTTCTTGGACAACACCTGGGTCATCCGGGACAGCTATTTCTTCGGAAATTGCAGGTTCTTTTATCTCTTTATTCTTTTTATCTACTTTTCCGGATTTAATTTTGCTATCTTTTTCTTCAACTATTTCTGTGACCTCTATAATGTCATCTTCCACATTATTTTCTTGCAACTCTTGGGATAGTCTATTGCCCTGAAGCATCTTACTTCTCATAAAATTGCTTATGTAATTGTTATCTATATCTAGTGTTTTTATTCTATGATCACCCCATTCGAAAGACTTAATTTCTCCTGTATCAGGTATGCACGGTAGCCAAACATCTGATGAGTAATCATCTGCACTCCAGTTTGTGTCATATCGAGCATTCATCGCTTTTCTCATCCAATCCCGAGATTTTGCATTTCCCTTAAATAAATGTGAGTCAATTTCAGCTAAGAGTTCATAAATTCTCCTGCTTGTATTTTCATTAATATATTTCTCAATAACTTGTTTTGCCTTATCGAAATTTTTCACGTCAATATAAGCTCTGCATAAAGCAACATCCCCCTCTATACCCGAAATTTTTGTTTTCTTAATTAATCCTTCAATTTTCTCAACTCTTTGTTTCGGCGAGGCGCCTGGATTCACATAACTTAAAAGATAAGCAAGGTCCTCGTGTTGTATTGACTTCCATGTATCAGTAATAATCTTCTCTGCTCTGGCTCTCTCTCCTTGCTCAGATAAAATACGTGCGGCAGTAATCACCGCAATAATCTGACTTTTATTTAGTTTAATTGCATCTAACGCCAAACTTATTGCCTCTGATGGGTTCTGCTCTTCAAGTAAAAGTGCGTGCGACGTTAAAATAATCGATTTATGTAAATTATATTTTTTTCGGGAAATCAATTTATGAGCTAGCATCTTGTCAAGAACCTCGCTAGCACTTTTCCAATTTTGAGTAACTAAGTAGCATTTCAATAGCTCGTCGATAACCCATGGCTCGGCACTATTATATGTCTCGGCATCTTTTAATAGCTCAATTGATTTTTGCGGATTTTTTGAATTCTTTGAGAGAGTGTACAGTCCCCTGTAACTGAGCATCTTTGTGGTTTCAATCTTTCCCATTTGCTGGAAAATTTTATTGAGTGCAACATTATCCTTCTTTAAGCTTGCGTTTTGTGCTTTAAGTAACAAGACCATAATATCTGATGTATTTTTCTTTATCCTATCGATTTTTTTTATTTCAATCTCAGCGGCATTTATATTACCCGCTGAAGCATGAACAAGTCCCTTCATTATTGCGTTCTGCACCTTTTCATTGGATCGTGCTTCTTTAATCAACTGTATTTTTCTCGGTAACTGATAAATATAGGAAAAAGATAACCACAATAATATTGACAATACAATTATCGCTACCGATGAAATGATGAAAAATAGCGGAGAAATTTTTACTTCATAATCACCAAGTATAAAGAGGACTTCCCCAGAAAAAGAGGCGAGCCAATTAAAAGAATATATCATTGCGATTATTGCAAATAATATCGTAAATATTTTAATCATTTTAACACGGTGCCATGCATAAATTAACTTAGATCATATATTTCTTTTAAATGTTTTATTTCATTTAAATACAAGGTTCGATTATTAATATTAGTAAGTAATGCCTCGGCATCACTATCGAAATTTAGGCCTTTTATTATATCTACGACCTCGTCAAGATTGTCATTATAAATACTTGCCTTAATTTCCTCAATTACAGCATATTCTAAAGTCTTATTTTTTTTCTTGATAGAAATTTGATTTTCTAAAATACCAAAAATTTTTGACCTTATACCGCTATCTCCTCTGTAGAGAATAATATCTTCTTCGAGCAATAATTCTAACTCAAACACTAACTCATTGGGTGTAGGAATAGTTTTATCTGATAGTTCCATCAGATTGCTGAAGGCTTCAACATCATTATCGATACTTATCAGCAGGTCGACTTCGTTTCGAAAATCTTTTTTACCAGCAACATTCTTTTCAATTCTATCTATAACTATTGCTGCAATATTCTTTTTATTCTTATCACTCTCTAAATTATTCCTCGGTTCATTTTCCTTTGATTCAAAAAATTTTTCTTGAGTTTCATCCGAAATCACCTCAGAGTTTATTGATTTCCCCAATAATTGAATGTTATCCATATAGATCTCTTCAGTAAGTAATGCGTTGTCTTGTGATTTTAATTTTTTCTGATTTTCAGAATTGATATATTGCATAAGTTGATTATTTGTATTTGAAATAATGTCATTTTTTTCTGAAATCACCTTAAGCATTTCGCTTAACTCTATCATCTGAGACTCTAACCTGAGTAATGCCTGATCTTTTCTCTCAAGATCCAAAAGTAATTGATTATTGTTACTTATTTGAGTCTCAATTTTATCAATTTTTTTATTTTGTTCAGAAATAACCTCATTTTTCAAAATCGTGAAGTTAGCCAAATCTGGGTTTGATTTGAAAAAGAGGTAAGACGGTAATGCAAAAATTAGAAGAAATCCCAAGCCAATAAAGAACTTCCTATTTAATTTAATCTTTAAGAGGGCAAATCTCTTCGAGGCTGCCTTGGATTTGGACCCACTACCCTCTTGTTGATCTATGGTAACTTTTGGCTTTATCTGTTTTTTTCGAGTATTAGCATTCATGAAATACAAAAAATTATCTTACAATAAATCTAAAATCGCATCTTCTGTTGGCTCAGTCAGAATTTTTGATTGAATCCCTTCAGCTTGGAGCATGGATGCAATATTCTTTGATATACAATATGCCATAATTATTGACGTTTTATTACCTAAATTATATTTCTTTAAGGCCTCCAAAAAAATTACTGCAGTTCTAAGTGAAAAAATTATAACAGATATTTGTTTACCTATATTAAACTCTTTTAGCGCTTCCTTATTAAAAAAAATCTTTTCCCTTGCAGTATACGCAACAGAATCGTCAATTTCGATGTTTGTACCTCGAAAAATTGATTTAAAATCAACTGTGACATCACGACCTCTCAGGTACAATATCTTAGTATCATTAATTGGAGTATATGACCTAAGTGCATCTAATAAATCATTCACGCTTTCATGAAAAATATATTCATTATCGGGAGCAAACTCTTTGACTTCAGCGTAGGTTGATCTACCGCAGGCATGAACTTTTTTTTTTGAGAATGTTGGGTTTTTTTTGACCAGCGATCTTACCGCATGCCTACTGGTAAACAAAACCCGGTCATAGTTTGAGAAATTTATATTTCTTTTCTTATATAAGATCTCAAGAAGTGGATTTATTAAGCACTCAACCCCGCGTAACTCAAAATAATCTTGCATCCGTTTTGAGTCTGCTAATGGTCTGGTAATAATGAGCTTCATATTATGTTATTAACTATTGACTGTCCTCTTAAGTGACTTATCATAATATTCTAACAGTCTTCTTCCAATATCTCCAGCTATATCCATAACAGTATCTCTTTGAGCATATTCTTTGACTTTATGATTAAGGGTACCATCATCATTTGATATCATGGAGTTAATTGTGATTTTTCCATCATCGTCGAAATTAGCAAAAGCCGCAATTGGCTGAAAACATGAACCACCAAAATTTTGAAGAACCATTCTTTCAGCAAGAATACATGTAAATGACTCTATATGATTTAAATCGCTTATGATTTCCATGATCTCCTTATCGTTAGTTCTTGCAACCATACCAATGGCCCCTTGACCTGCGGCTGGTATCATAACATCTGTTTCAAATGGTAATATATTTGATTCTGCGAAGTTTAATCTTTGTATTCCTGCCATTGCTAACAAGGTTGCGTCGACTTCCTTATTTTGCAATTTTTTAATACGTGTTTCAAAATTACCCCTGAACTCTATAATATTCAAATCCTGCCTTAGTGACTTGAGAATTGCCCCCCTTCTAGGTGATGCAGTCCCAACTAGGCAGTTGTTAGGTAGTTCATCAATACTTTTAATGTTTTCATTGGTAATTAATGCGTCTCTTGGGTCCATTCTTTTTAGCACACCTAGAAGGTCAATTCCTTCCGGTAGAAAACTTTCGATATCTTTTACTGAATGTGCTGCGATGTCAATCCTATCCTCGATAAGCGCTTGATCTATCTCTTTAGTGAATAAGCTTTTCCCATCATATGGTCCAATTGATGAGGTAATGATATCCCCTGAAGATTTAATCTTAATTATTTCAATATTTTCTTCTTTGGCTAAATTTTTGTTTATGATTGCGCCGGCAAGAATTTCAGCCTGCCTCATTGCAAGATTAGTTGCTCGTGTACCTATCCGAATTTTTCGTGTGGATCTGGAGGGAGACATCTAAAAAAATCTAATCTGATAAAATATTATATAAATAGTTTCATTAATGATATTATTCTATTATTTAACAGGTTTAGAACAATTCTAATATAATAGCAAACGAAAAAAATGATTGTACTTGGCATAGAAACAAGTTGTGATGAGACATGTTCAGCAGTATTAGAATATGATAAAAACCAGCAATGCAATATTTTATCAAATATTATCTACTCACAAATATCAGAACATAAAGACTACGGGGGAGTTGTGCCTGAGATCGCCGCCAGATCGCATATCAATAACATTGATGTGGTAGTTCAAAAATCAGTCAAGGACGCAGAAATAAATTATAGTTCTCTGAACGCTATTGCTGTTACATCAGGACCAGGACTCAAAGGTGGATTATTGGTTGGGGTCACCTTTGCAAAAACAATGGCAAGTATCCTAGAAAAACCACTTATTGGAATAAATCATCTTGAGGGTCACGCATTAACTATAAGGATGATCCAAAAAATAAGTTTTCCTTATTTACTTCTACTTGTCACAGGTGGACATACACAGATTCTCATCGTAAAAGGCATCGGAGATTATGAAAGGCTGGGAACAACAATAGACGATGCCCTTGGTGAGGCGTATGATAAAACTGCAAAGTCACTCAATCTTGGCTATCCAGGGGGACCCATAATAGAGAAATTGGCAGAACATGGCGATGGAAGTGCTATATCTTTTCCACGTCCTCTTTATAATTCCAAAGAAATGAATTTCTCATTTTCTGGGCTTAAAACAGCTGTAAAGCAAGAAATCGATAGCTCTCTCCCTATAAATGAAAAATTACGCTCTAACATTTGTGCAGCATTTCAAAATTCTGTAATTGATATATTGGAAAATAAACTGCAAATGGCTGTTGACTATTTCAAAAAAAATTACTCAAACGACGTTGATGTGGTATTAGCAGGGGGAGTTGCATCAAATAAAGCTATATTCTCCTCAATTAATAAAATGAGTAAGAAGAAAAATTTCAATGTTCATGTTTCACCAAAAGAGCTATGTACTGATAACGCAGCTATGATTGCATGGGCTGGTATTGAAAGAATGAATTCTGGAAATTTCCATCAGGAAAGTGTTACTATCAGAACAAGGTGGCCACTTGACGAAAATGCTAGTAAGGTCCGAGGGGCAGGGGTTAAGGCATGAAAAAAGTTGGAATAATTGGAGCTGGTGCATGGGGAATTGCTCTGGGAATTAGCCTAGAAAAAAATGGTTGTGCTGTATGCTTATGGCACTACGATAAGCAAAAGTTAGAGAAGCTTAATTTTGAGAGAACGACATCAAAATTAAATAATATAACTATCAGTGAAAAAATCAAATTTACAGATTCTTTAGAGGAAGTGCTAAACAGTGATACATTGATATATGCATCCCCAACTCAACAGTTTGATACAATCACACGAAAAGTTCGCACAATAAAAAGTATCAATAAACCACTTGTGATCGCATGTAAGGGTATTGACATAACTTCAAATAAACTTCTCACAGAAATTAGCAATGAAAACCTACCTGATTGCATTCCTGTAATTTTATCAGGTCCAGGTTTTGCAATTGATCTTGCAAACGGACATCCAATAGCAGTCACATTAGCTTCGAATTCACCGTCTACGCTTGAAAATGTAGGGCAGCTCCTCGCCAATAACAACTTTCGTCCCTACTTCAATGACGATGTCGTTGGTGTTCAAATTGGTGGTGCGCTAAAAAACGTGATAGCAATTGCCACAGGCATCGCAATGGGTAAAAAATTAGGTGATGGCGCTGTTGCATCTCTAATAACGCGCGGGATGAATGAAATTATTAGCTTTGGAATGATTATGGGGGCGAAAAAGGAAACATTTTTTGGTCTATCAGGATTAGGTGATTTGGTTTTGACTGCAACAAATTTAAAATCAAGAAACACCAAACTTGGCAATCAAATCGGAATCTCAGATGGATTAAATAACAGCTCAAATGATTTGACCGAAGGTTTTTATACCACTAATGCTGTTTATAATATTTCCAAAGAGAAGAAGATCAAGCTACCAATAATTGATGCAGTTTATAATATATTATATAATAACGGATCTGTTGATAACGAAATTGGCCTATTAATGAACAGACCGCTAAGGGATGAAAACACAAGTAAGGACTAGTTATGGCGTACTGGCTTTTTAAATCTGAACCGAATACATGGTCCTGGAGTGACCAAATTGCTGTAGGTTCAAAAGGCACAGAATGGGACGGGGTTAGAAATTATCAAGCAAGAAATAATATGGATAAGATGAAGATAAATGATCTTGGCTTTTTTTATCATTCAGTTAAAGAGAGGAATATCGTGGGTATTGTTAGGGTTATTGCTGAAGCCCACAACGATACAACAACCAATGATAGTACGTGGAGATGTGTAGACCTAGCTTACCACAAGAGTTTCGCAAACCCAGTAAATTTAGATACCATAAAGCTTACCCCCAGTTTGAGTGATATGGTGCTCGTAAAAAATTCTAGATTATCGGTGCAACCTGTGACTGAAAGAGAATGGAATATCATCTGTGATATGGGGCAACCTCAATAATGGAATTAAAAATGGTGATTTATAAAAATGAATGATTTTATAGGAAATAAAGTTAGTAAAACTTGGTCAGAAAATTCTCACATTAATCGAAAAACTTATGATGATCTTTATGCAGAAAGCATTAAGTCACCCGAAATTTTTTGGGGTAAACATGGTCAAAGAATTGATTGGATCAAACCATACACAAAAGTCAAAAATACATCTTATAAAAAAAATAATATAAGTATTCAGTGGTTTGAAGATGGAACATTAAATATTTCTGCAAATTGTATTGATCGGCATCTTAAAGATAATTCCCAAAAAAAAGCAATTATATGGGAGAGTGATGATGGTGAGGTAACTCGTATTTATACTTACCAGCAACTCTACGAAGAAGTATCTAAATTTGGAAATGTTTTAAAAAATCTCGGTACAAAAAAGGGTGACCGAGTCACCATATATATGCCAATGATACCAGAGGCAACGTTTGCAATGCTTGCTTGTGCAAGAGTTGGTGCAATCCACTCGGTTGTTTTTGGTGGATTCTCTCCCGAAGCTCTTGCTGGGCGAATTCATGATTGTAAATCAAAAATAATTATTACCGCAGATGAGGGAATACGTGGTGGGAAAATTATACCTCTCAAGGCAAATGTCGATGATGCGATCAAGATTGCGAATGGACTTGGGACAGAGGTTGAAAAATCACTAGTGATTCAAAGAACTGGAAATAAAATTTCGTGGAATCCATCTATTGACACATGGTACCATGAAGAAATAGAAAAAGTATCAGACTCTTGCCCTCCTGAAGAAATGGCAGCAGAAGACCCGCTCTTTATTTTATATACCTCTGGCTCGACAGGGAAACCTAAAGGGGTTCTTCATACGTCAGGCGGTTATATAGTCTACGCATCAATGACACACCAATATATTTTTGATTACAAACCAGATGATGTTTATTGGTGCGCTGCTGATGTCGGGTGGATTACGGGTCACAGTTACATTGTTTATGGACCTCTTTCTAATGCCGCAACTGTAGTAATGTATGAGGGCCTCCCAAACCATCCAAATGCATCAAGGTGCTGGGAAATTATTGATAAGTATTCAGTTAATATTTTCTATACTGCCCCAACCGCTATTAGAGCTCTCATGGGGGCCGGTGATGAGTATGTTAAATGCACAGACCGATCCAGTTTGCGGCTTTTAGGAACTGTCGGTGAACCAATTAATCCTGAAGCATGGAATTGGTATTTCAATGTTGTTGGCGATGCAAAATCTCCAATAGTTGACACATGGTGGCAAACGGAGACAGGTGGTATAATGATATCGCCTCTACCAGGTGCAATTGATCAAAAACCCGGGTCTGCGACATTACCTTTTTTCGGAATACAACCTGCAATCGTTGATGCTGATGGGAAAATTTTAGACAATGAATGCAGCGGTAATTTAGTCGTATGCGACTCATGGCCCGGACAAATGCGGACAGTATATGGTGACCACAAAAGATTCGAAAGCACATATTTTTCAACATACGAAGGAATGTATTTTACAGGCGACGGATGCCGAAGAGACTCAGATGGATACTACTGGATAACAGGCAGAGTTGATGACGTTATAAATGTTTCAGGTCATAGGCTCGGGACTGCAGAAGTAGAGTCCGCTCTTGTCTCAAACAAAAAAGTATCCGAGTCTGCAGTTGTTGGGTTCCCTCACAATATTAAGGGTCAGGGTATCTATGCTTTCGTTACTCTGAAAGCTGGTGTTGACTTTGAAGATGAGGCAATTTCAAAAGAGCTCAATAGCACTGTTAGAGAGGTAATTGGACCAATTGCTTCACCCGATCACATACAAATAACACCATCCTTGCCAAAAACGAGGTCAGGAAAAATTATGCGTCGTATCTTACGCAAAATTGCTGAAAATAATTTTGGTGATTTAGGCGATACTTCAACACTCGCCGATCCAACAGTAGTTGATGATCTGATTAATAATAGAAAGAATAAATAATCAGAAATCAGAGGCTATTCCCTTTTTTTCCCAGTCTCCATATCGTGTGGGTTCGGGCCCCTCTGGTCCATCAATTTCTTTTGGCATTTCAGTTATTTTTCTACTATTTTCTTTTCTTCTTTCATCTGCTTCCTTAAGAGCTCTCTTTGCTGCAGGTGAAAGTTTATTTTTATTATTTTCTGACATTATTTTTTATTATTGTTACATCTATAAGTATAAATATAATTAATAAAAAAAAAAATTAAATATGAGCCCTACAAAGAAGACAGTAAAACCTCAAGAAAAGGGATATATCCCGAGAGAACTGGCGTTAGATATATTGGATGAGGTGGTTCGAAGAAATGTAAGCCCAGACGACCGACTAGAGTTTTACCTCAAAAAAGAGAATTATCGGGGTTTACCCAAAGAAGATATTGCGCTTTGTAAATCAATAGTCATGACAACCCTCAGACGATGGGGGCACATTGAGCAGATTTTATATAATTACCTGAAAAAATCGGTTCGCAGTCATTCCCCCCGAATTCATCTAATTATGATGACTGCCATATGCCAATTAATTTTTATGCGGTCCCCACCCTATGCCGTGGTTAATCTTGCGATAATACAAACTAAAAATGATAAAAAATCATATAAATTAAAAAATCTTGTTAATGCCGTGCTCCGCAGAGTGAGTGATGACATTGAGAAATATACTAATGATCAATTTGATCACTTAGAACTAATCCCCAAATGGATGTTAGATAGGTGGAAAAACTATTATACATCTGATGAAATAAAT
>CAJWPC010000005.1 GCA_913045225.1 uncultured Rhodobiaceae bacterium
ACGGGTTAATAATAGAAATAAGTGGCGGAGAGAGTGGGATTCGAACCCACGATACGATCTCTCGTATACTCCCTTAGCAGGGGAGCGCCTTCAGCCACTCGGCCACCTCTCCATAATGCGAGACCCAAAAAAAATCCACAAATTAGATCAAGGAGAATTTAATATTATTCTTATCAGTGTACAACATAATTTTATAATAATATCTGTTTCTCAAAACGCTTTTAACATAATTTCTCGTTTCCCGATAAGGGATCAGCTCTATCCAGTCAATGATTTCTAAATCTGGATTCTTTCTTATCCATGATTTTACTCTGGTTGGCCCAGCATTATAAGAGCTAATCGCATATATGTCGGATCCTTCAAATGTACCAAGCAGATCAAGTAGATATCTCGTACCAAGTTGTATATTGTAATGAGTGTCCCCGAGTAACCGTTCTTCGCTATAATCTAACTTTTCTAATCGGGAGAGCATCTTTGCAGTATTTGGCATAATTTGCATTAACCCAACAGCCCCGGAAAAACTAATCGCCTCTGACGAAAATTCGCTCTCCTGCCTAATAACCGAATGGAGCAAGTCTCTTATCTCATAGCCTTTATCATCAGGATAGATTTCGATTGGGAAGTCCGCCGTCGGATATAAGTCCTCAACTGCAAGATTACCTAAATTTTCTTTTCTAGCTATCCTTAATGACGTTTGCGGGAGATGCTTGCTATTTGCAATATCAATAAGAATATTCGGATCAACAGAGCCATTTGATTTTTCATACAAATTATTTATAAACTTTGCAGCAAAATATTTTTTATTTACAGCGCACAGCAATTCAATTGCTAATAGCTGTTCATTATCAATATTATTTTCATAAATACTTGCCTCAGGAGATGTATTTTGAAGAACACTTTCTGGTTTTTCGATCAAAATTTCAGATTTTGACAAAAGACCATAGTATGTATTTTCAAATTTTGAGGCTTTCATTAAATATTCAATAGCTTCATTTTTTTCATCATTGGCCAGGTAACTTTTTGCTATCCAATAAAGCGCCGAAGATCGATCCTCATTATTACTGCCAAGCTGGCTAAAAGATTGAAAATGTTCAACAGCCCTAGGTATATCCTTAAATATTCGCAGTGCAATCCAACCTTTTAGAAACTCCAAATTTGCGAATATTTGATTTTCCTGTTTTTGGTCAATTGTCATCACTTCATATGCTTCTCGGTATTTTTTTTGTGAAATCAAACGACGACCCAATATCTCCGATTGTACTGCCCAAAGTATAGGGTTTGTGATATTTATGGTATTTTTATATTTATTAAAGTACTCATAGGCATCTTTGGTAGAACCTTTTTCTACAAGCCATTTTATTTTTAGGTAATGAAAAGAGGAATTATCCTCAAGGTATGGCTCAATTTTATTGAAATCTAGGCTCGAGACACGTTTATTTTCGTCAAGTTTTTGAGCAATTTTTGCTAATGAAAGATATTCATCACTAATCTCTTTTGCGGTATTTTGAAGCTCCTTGATGTCATCTAGGTACAACATCCTATTAAATCTAATGATTTGATCTTTTTTCGAGATACAGATTTCACAAAATTCTGTAAAAATATCTTTCGAATTCTGTGATAATTTCATTCTATGCCACGCTTCATCATAATGAATTTTTGCAAGTTTGTACTCACCAAGCTGAAATTTTAAGATAGAGAGCGCTAGGGTTCCATCTCCGCTAATTGGGGTATATTTATCAAAATAATCGCGTATAAAATCCGTATCATGGTTTTTTTTGTAAAAACTTTCCTCTATTTTTTCTCTAATAATACTTTGATCAGGCCAATGAGGATTATTTTGAATGAACCTGTACATCTCGGTCACATTCGGATTTGTGTGAGGCGAACGTAAGTGATACCAGGTGGCAATCTTATTTAATAATTCAGACTCGCTGCTTGGTTGCAGCTTTTTGATTGCATCACGCTCGTCTTCATCAGCAACTTGAGCTACATTAGTTGTAAAGTATTCATAAAAATTTGCATAGTCTTCAAGGCTAAAACCCATTAAGAGAAGATCCGATTTTTTTGCAGTTGGAATAAAGAAGCGTTCGCCTGTAAGGTCAAATATTGACGGCTTTGGTTGAGGTACGGCTGAATTAGCGTTGGCAAAGTTTTGATAAGCAAAAATAAATAGAAATGTCAGCCATATGCATGTAAAATGACAGAGGTTAAAAGATAAAAAATGAAATCCTTTAGTTTTATGCCCTATGTTTGATATCATTGATTTAAATAATTAAAATTGTATATTGGGATAATATTATACTATTAAAAAATTATAACGGAAAAAATTATGTTAAGTGGTTCAATAACAGCGTTAGTTACACCCTTCAAAAAGGATGGAGCATTCGATGAGGCTAATTTTATAAAACATATTAATTGGCAGTTACAAAATGGAACGAATGGCTTTGTACCTGTTGGAACAACAGGTGAATCGCCAACATTATCCCATGACGAGCATAAAAATGTTATAGAAACATGCGTCAAGGCTGTGAATAAAAAGGTACCAGTAATTGCGGGTACGGGGTCCAACAATACAGATGAGGCAATCGACTTCATTGAGCACGCCACATCAGTTGGAGCTGATGCAGCTCTTATTGTCACACCATATTATAATAAGCCAACTCAAGAGGGAATGTACCAGCATTTCAAAAAACTCAATGACATATCTGGCATACCAATAATCATATATAATATACCGGGACGGTGTGTCGTTGATATGTCGATTGAAACCATGGCACGATTATCCCGCCTTGATAGAATTATTGGCGTCAAAGACGCAACCGCTGATATCTCAAGGACCAGCTTACAAAGGCATGTGATTGGTGAAAATTTTATTCAACTATCTGGTGAAGATATGACAGCCTTGGCTTTGATGGCCCATGGCGGTCGGGGGTGCATCTCAGTGACATCAAATGTTGCACCAAGACTTTGCGCCGATTTGCAGGATGCCTGTTTATCTTTTGATTTCAAAAAAGCATTAGCGATACAGGATAAATTGATTCCTCTTCACAAAGCCTTATTCTTGGAAACCAGCCCAGCACCAGTAAAGTATGCATTAAGTCTCTTAGATTATTGTGAAGATGTTGTCAGGCTACCGCTTGTAAGTGTCACTTCGGAAACGCAGGTCGCTGTTAGGGACGCCATGATCTATGCAGGTATTTTATAGAATTAGGTTCAATGCCAGAGAAGAATAATAGGATTATTGCCCAAAATAGAAAGGCAAGATTTAATTACGAAATCATCGATACCATGGAAGCTGGGATAGTTCTCACGGGTTCTGAAGTAAAATCTTTGCGAATGAGTAAGATTAATATAACGGATACTTATGCTTCACCGAACAATGGTGAAATTCAAATTCATAACCTTTACATAGACGAATATAAAAACGCATCTAACAAAGTGGTAAGTCCTAAAAGAATAAGAACGCTCCTATTACACAAAAGAGAAATAAAAAAAATACAAGGTTACATTGAACAAAAAGGGCTGACCATTGTGCCCCTAAAAATATATTTTAATGACCAAGGGCGCGCCAAGCTAGAAATTGCAGTGGCAAGAGGAAAGAAGTTATACGACAAGAGAGAGACGGAAAAAAAGAGAGACTGGGATAGAAATAAGCAAAGGCTGCTAAAGAAAGAAGGATAAATCTTATTTTTAAATTGATATTTATAAAAAAAAAATATAAACCTTATGCAAGAGGAGTATCTAAATGGCAAGAGTAACTGTTGAAGATTGTATTGAAAAGGTGGCTAACAGATTTGATCTTGTGTTGGTCGCAAGCCACAGGGCAAGAATGATTGCTGGCGGGGCACAAATTACCGTTGCCAGAGATAATGATAAAAATCCAGTCGTTGCACTGAGAGAAATTGCAGATAGTCAGGTTACCCCTGAAGACTTGAGGGAAGAACTGATTCACTCACTTCAAAAACATGTTGAAGTAGATGAGCCTGAGGAAGATGCAGCGCCGTCTGTTGAACCGCTTGATACAAAAATATTCGGCGACACGATAGAGCAAATTGAAGAGGACAATGAAAGAATGTCTGAAGAGGAGCTTTTACGTGGGATGGAAAAAGCCATAGCGGCAGATAGTGGATACAAACCGCCTAGAATTTAATTCCAATAAAATATAACAAATTTAGAGAAGACCCAATCATGTTAATTGACAATTGAGTATTGTATTAACTATTCTAGCTTAATATAATATACACAACGGTGAATTATGCTTAATGAAAATCTTCTAATTGACTCTATTACAAAATACAATCCTGCGACTAATAAAGATCTTATTAACAGGGCATTTGTGATCGCCGAGATAGCGCATCAGAATCAAAAGCGAAGATCTGGAGATCCATACATTTCTCACCCGCTTGAGGTTGCGAAAATACTCACAGAATACAGATTAGATGACTCTACTATAATCACAGCACTGTTGCACGATACAATAGAAGATACAAAACTAACCCTGAAAGAAGTGAGAGGTGAGTTTGGTGAAGAAATTGCCAGCCTCGTTGATGGTCTAACAAAAATAGGTAAATTGGATTTATTCACAAAAGAAGCCGAACAAGCCGAAAATTTTAGAAAATTAATTTTAGCAATGTCGAATGATGTGAGGGTATTAATTGTCAAACTAGCAGATAGACTTCATAACATGCGTACAATAAATTTCCTTCCTGAAGAAAAGCAACAAATAATAGCAAAAGAAACAATTGAGGTTTACGCGCCATTATCGGGGAGGTTGGGAATTCATTCACTTAAAGAAGAGCTCGAGGAGCTGGCATTCGATGTTATTAATCCAAAGGCTCGAAAAATTATTCTTGATAAGCTATTGTCAATTAGCTCAGATTCAGGCGAACTAATTGACAGCATAAAAGCTGATTTATCAAAAGAAATAAAAAAAAATAAAATCAACTTCACGATTGAAGGTAGGGAAAAGAAACCTTTCTCCATATGGAGAAAAATGAACAGAAAGTCTATATCTCTGGAGCAACTCTCTGATATATATGGTTTTCGAATTATTGTTAACTCAATTGATGATTGCTATCGTATCATTGGGATTGTTCATCAGAAATGGAATGCGATACCTGGAAGATTCAAAGATTATATATCAACACCAAAGATAAATGATTATCAGTCAATTCACACTACAATATTGGGACCCGATAATAACAGAATAGAGTTGCAAATTAGAACTTCTTCAATGAATGATCTTGCTGAAAGAGGTGTCGCTGCTCATCGTAACTATAAAGATAAATCAATAGAAAATGAGAGACAGAATTATCCTTGGCTTGACGACTTACTGGAGATGCTCGAGCAAGGAGAAAGCTCTCAGGATTTCTTTGAAAGTACTAAATTGGAGCTATTTCAAGATCAGGTATTTTGTTTCACACCAAAGGGTAGAATAATAGCTTTACCCATTGGGGCAACGCCAATTGATTTCGCTTTTGAGGTTCACACAGATGTTGGAATGAAATGTATAGGCTGCAGGGTTAATGGTCTAAATGCGCCTTTGTATGCTGAGCTTGATAATGGTGATGAAATAGAAATTATTACTGATGATAAGTCCTTACCGCCGATGGCATGGGAAAAAATAGCACTCACTGGGAAAGCAAAAATAGCTATCCGACGAATTAATAAGGAAAAAATAAAAAACCAATATTCAGAATTAGGAAAACAAATTCTTGATAAGTTGTTAAAGTCTTCGACGGATGCTAAGAAAATACCAAATATGAAGGATTTTTGTAAAAAATTTGGTCTTAAGTCTGCAGCCGATCTATACAGTAAGATTGGTAGAGGTGAGATTACACCGGAGTCTATTCGTAAAGCTTTTTTAAAAATGAAGATAATTAAGGCAAATGAAGATCCAAATTCTGCGTTTGATCCGACCATTAATGCAGTCAGTATACCTGTCCGTGGTTTTGATAAAAATATACCATTTAAATTTGCAGATAATAGTCGGGTGGTACCTGGCGATAAGATTTTTGGTGTTATAGATGGCGAAGAGGGCATAACTATCTACTCGAAACAATCAAAAAATCTTGTTAAATATTCAGAAAATGCAGCGTCTTTTATTGATCTTACATGGGATATTGAGAATAATTTAACAGAGAGATATATAGCAAGAGTGATGATTGATTGCAAAAATGAAGTCGGCGCATTAGCAAAAATCACACGGGCTATAGGCCTATCTAATGCAAATATTGAAAATTTGAAGCTGGTCTCAAGATCCAGAGATTTTTATAAACTTGATATTGATATTGGTGTATTTCATCTATCACACCTGAATTTGGTTATAAGTTCAATTAGGAAGATTGCTGTGGTACATCGAGTTGTTAGAATTATGGAATAAACACTTAAATGAGTCAGGATCAAATATTTAAAAAATTTAAAGAAGCGGGAGCCCTATTGGAGGGCCATTTCGTTTTAAGTTCAGGGCTACACTCAGCAAAGTATATTCAATGTGCTAGAGTAATGATGTTTCCAAAAATCTCCCAATTTCTTTGCAAAGAACTCGCAAAAAAAATATCAGAGACATTTGGGTCTATTGATCTGATTGTATCGCCAGCAATGGGTGGGGTAATTGTAGGTTATGAAGTTGCAAAACAATTGGGTGTTCCAGCCATTTTCTTTGAGAGAGTTGAAGGGCAATTTCAGTTACGTCGAGGATTTGAAATTAAAAAGCAGACAAAATGTATTATGGTTGAAGATATAGTAACTACTGGGCTATCCTCTCGGGAGTGCATATCAGCAATAACCGAACATCATGGCAATGTGATAGGTGCAGCATGTTTGATAGATAGATCATCTGGTACTGCAAATGTAGGAGTTGACCTTGTTTCACTTGCTGAGATGACAATCGAAACCTATGAGGAGTCAAATATACCCTCATGGCTCAATGAGATTCCGATCTCAAAACCTGGCAGTAGAAATTTAAAATGATAGCAAAAGATAATTATCTCAGACTTGGGGTAAACATAGACCATGTGGCAACAATTCGTAATGCAAGGGGTGGATTTCATCCTGACCCACTTAGAGCTGCAAATATTGCTTATCAAGCTGGGGCTGACGGAATTACAGCTCACTTGAGAGAAGACAGGCGGCATATAAGTGATCGCGATATTGAAAGATTGATTAAAGAGATTGATTTACCTTTAAACTTAGAAATGGCCGCCACAAAAGAGATGCTAGATATTGCAATTAAACACAAGCCAAATGCATGCTGTATTGTTCCTGAAAAAAGGCAAGAAGTTACAACTGAGGGTGGATTAAATTTGAGCGCAAACATAAACAAATTAAGCGATTGCATTAATAAACTTAGAGGCAATGCAATTCGAGTTTCACTATTTATTGATCCTCAAAAGAAAGATATTGAGATCGCGAAAGAATTGGGCGCAGACATAGTTGAAATTCACACAGGAAGTTTTGCAAATAATTTTAATAAGAACGGAGAAATTCATAATGATGAATTTGATCATTTAAACGATATCTCCATTTTTGCGCATGAAATTGGACTTGAGGTCCATGCAGGCCACGGTCTGACATTTGAAACAGCTAGGGTTATCTCAAGAATTAATGTACTGAAAGAATTGAATATTGGACATTTTATTATAGGCGAAGCTGTATTTGAAGGCTTAGATTGTGTGATAAAAAAATTCAGGGCTATACTAAACAGTGAGAGGTCTTAATTTTGGATGATAATTGGAATAGGGACAGACATCATTGATATTACAAGGATCGAGAGGGTAATTAATAGATTTGGCGATCGTTTTAAAAATAGAGTATTTACAAAAAAAGAAATCCTTAAATGTGAAGCGCGAAAATTAAGTGCAAATTCTTATGCCAAGAGATATGCTGCAAAAGAGGCATGCTCAAAAGCTCTTGGTACAGGGTTTAGAAAGAGCGTATATTGGAGGGATATTGAAGTTATAAATAACAAATCTGGAAAGCCAGAATTATTTCTTCATAATGGCGCAAGATCCATGTTTGAAAAATTATTACCACAAAATACCTCTGGCCAAATTGATTTAAGTATTACAGATGAGTATCCATATGCGCAGGCGACCGTCATAATAACATCATTAGATTGAGCTCATGAAATCAAAGAATAAAAATAACATATTGGATAATATCAAGACGCTAATTTATGCAATTCTGATTGCTTTTTTTATTAGAACCTTCATTCTCCAGCCATTCACAATACCGTCGGGATCAATGTTACCAAATCTGCTTGTTGGTGATTATTTATTTGTTTCAAAATATTCATATGGTTACTCCCGTTACTCACTTCCGTTTTCACCAAATATCTTTGAAGGTCGTATATTTAAAAAGCAACCAAAACGGGGGGACGTGGTTGTTTTTAGGCTTCCGAAAGATCCATCTATTGACTACATAAAACGCATCATAGGTCTTCCAGGAGATGAAATAATCATTGTGAACGGTACCATATATATCAATGATGGTGTTATCGAACAGGCTCAAAGCAAAAACAGAGACAAATATTTTTCTGATTATCCAAAAGGAAGCTTACTAATCGAAAAAATTCCACAAAAGTCATATAACATATTGAATTTTGAGGATAACGGTATTGGTGATAATACAGGTGTATACATTGTTCCAAAGGACCACTATTTTTTTATGGGTGATAATAGAGATAACTCACTTGACTCGCGTTTCTTGGACCAAGTCGGATATGTTTCATATGATAATCTGATCGGCAGAGCTGAATTTTTATTTTTCTCTTCAGATAAGTCGATCCCCCTTTGGAAGTTTTGGCAATGGCATAAAAAATTCCGAGCGGATAGAATTTTTAAAAAGATTAAATAGTCATGCAAGATATAAAAAAAATTTATGATAGTATATCTTATGAATTTAATGATGAGAAAATTCTTTTTGATGCAGTTACGCACACAACAAAAGCCAAAAGAAAGAATTTAAATTTTCAGAGGCTAGAATTTCTGGGAGATAGAATCCTTGGTCTAATTATTGCAGATATTTTATATAAAAAATTTCCAAATGAACCTGAAGGTGACCTCACACGAAGAATGCATCATTTGGTAAATGAGGATACTCTTGCCATGATAGCACGAGATATAGCACTGAATGAGCATATAAGGTTGAGCAATAATGAAGAAAAAACAGGCGGAAGGGATAAAAGTGCAATCTTATCTGATGCGCTGGAGGCACTTATTGCTGCGATATTTCTGGATAGCGATTACCAATGTGCATATAATTTTATTTCAATGCATTGGGCAAATTATTTGAACTATAATGAGCCACCGCCGATTGACCCGAAGACAGAATTACAAGAATGGTGCCATTCGAGAGGTATTGGATTACCAGTATATGTCGAGGTTGAGAAGCGTGGGCCTGATCACAGTCCGGAATTTACGGTCAATGTCATTTTGAATAATGAATTTGAGGTAAAAGCTGTGGGAAATACGAAAAAGCAGGCAGAGCGTAATGCTGCAATAAAAGCTCTTGGTAGTGAATATGTTAAATCCTAAAGGCAAACAAAAATGTGGGTACATAGCAATAGTAGGCCCAACAAATGCTGGAAAATCAACATTATTAAATTCAATACTTGGTAAAAAATTATCAATAGTATCCCATAAGGTCCAGACGACAAGAACACGCATTCAGGCGATATTAACAAAGGAAACATCTCAGCTGATATTGATAGATACCCCTGGTCTTTTTAATCCAAAAAGATTTAAGGATAGGTCCTTCATAAAAGAGGCAATTTCAAGCTTGGAACGTTCAGATGTCATTGTTTATATGGTAGAGGCACACAAAGGGTTTGATAAGGATGCATATAAGAGCCTTGGCAAAATGATTGTAAATCAAGAAATCATAATCATTATCAATAAGATTGACCTTGTCAGAAAACCAGATCTATTAAAATTAATGGATGATATAAAAGGCAGCATAAATAAAAATGACATCTATCTCTTGTCAGCATTGAAAAATGACGGAGTTAGAGAGTTCTTAGACGGCTTGATTTCTAAAATTCCGAAAAGAGAATGGGAGTTTCCGGCAGATCAAGCAACAAATATATCGGATAAATTCCTTGCTGAAGAATTTACGCGGGAAAGGATATTGTATCATGTGCACAAAGAGATACCATATTCTGTTATTATCGAAACTGAAAAATGGGATGAGAAAAAAAAGAATGAGGTGCAAATACACCAAAATATTTACGTAAATAATAGCAATCATAAAAAAATAATTCTTGGTAAAAATGGGGATAAAATAAAACAAATATCTATGCAGGCAAGGCAAGAAATAGAGAGGTATCTCGGCAAAAAAATACACCTTTATTTATTTATAAAACAAAAAAAGAAAAATACAGCTATAGAACTCATAGAATAAGGTTGCGCATATGAGTGATAAATATCTAGGAAGCAATTGTGAATTTTGAGGACATAGGCATCGTTATGTCCGTGCGAAGACACGGCGAAAGTTCTGGTATACTTGAACTTATAACAAAGAGCCATGGACGCCACCTGGGGCTCGTCAGAGGGTATCAATCTAAAAGTAATAAATCAATTTTACAGCCCGGTAGTACAATTAATTTTAATTGGAGGTCACGACTTTCTGAGCATCTAGGTGTTTTTACCTTCGAATTACATACTTCACGATCATTAAACCTAATGAAAAATAAATTTGCAATCCTTGTGCTACAAAATTTGATTTCGCATTTAAGATTGCTACCGGAAAGAGAAAATATCACAAAAATTTATAGCCAAACTGAATCAGTACTTGATCAGTCCCACGAAAATTTTGAGCTCGTTAAAAGTTTTATCTTATGGGAATTAATGTATTTGAAGGAGATTGGCTACGGCATTGATATATCTGAATGTGCAGTAACAAAATCTAAGGATAATTTAAAATACGTCTCTCCAAAATCTGGTAGGGCTGTAACACAAGAAATTGGCTTGCCCTATAAGGATAAACTTTTAGAGATTCCAAAATTTATACATGATGCAAAATATACGGACCGTGATGATCTTTTAAAAGGACTCTTATTAACAGAATTTTTTTTAAAAAGGGATGTATACAAGCCATTACAATTAAAAGTAACAAGTTTTCGTGCTAGTCTTTACAAACTTATAAATAGTTTTGAGACATAGATTGTGACTGATGATATTGACGAGATTAGTATAAAATCTGACTTTATTGACCTTCTAAAAGAAAAATATTTATCCTACGCTCTGTCCACCATTACTGATAGAGCGCTTCCTGACGTAAGAGATGGGCTCAAACCCGTGCACAGAAGATTATTATATGCAATGTCTGAACTTAAGCTCGGCTCTGAGGAGTCATTTAAAAAATGTGCCAGAGTTGTCGGTGACGTGATAGGTAAGTATCACCCACATGGAGAACAAGCGGTTTACGACTCTCTTGTTAAACTTGCACAAGATTTTTCACACAGATATCCGCTGATACAAGGTCAGGGAAATTTCGGTAATATCGATGGTGACAATGCCGCCGCGATGAGATACACGGAGTCGAGATTAACTAGAGTTTCTGAATTAATTATGGATAAGATTAATGACGGCACCACAAAATTTATTAGGAATTATGATGAAACCGAGTATGAGCCTACCGTATTTCCATCCTACTTCCCAAATTTACTAGCAAATGGCTCTAGTGGCATTGCTGTGGGTATGGCCACAAATATCCCACCGCATAATATAATTGAGATACTAGAAATGGCTGAATTACTCATTGAGAACGAGGACATTGATGGCGATGCTTTAATGAAGAATTTCAATGGCCCAGATCTGCCAACTGGTGGTGTGATTGTGTCAACTAAGGAGGAAATCCACGAGATCTATCAAAAAGGCAGGGGCTCGCTAAAGATCAGATGCAAATGGGAAGAAGTAAAAGTTAACAACAGCTACGTGATAAAAATCACAGAAATTCCGTTTGGGATTCAAAAATCAAAGCTTATTGAGAAACTAGCTGATTGTATTCTGTCAAAAACAATAAAAAATATTGCTGATGTGAGAGATGAGTCTGATGAAAATGTATGTATTATAATTAAACCAAAAAACGCAAGTATCCCACCCCTTCAGATTATGGGTAACTTATACAAATTTACAGATCTTGAAGTAAATTTATCAATAAATATGAATGTTCTTCAGGGTGGAGAAGGAAAAATACCAAGAGTCTTAAGCTTGAAAGAAATTATTATACAATGGCTTGATCATCGACACCAAATTTTGATCAAAAGCAATGAGTTTTATTTGGAAAGGGCCGAGAAAAAGATACACAACCTCGAGGGCTACTTAATTGTTTACATGAATATTGACCAGGTAATTTCAATAATTAGGAATAGCGACACACCAAAAGCTGACTTAATTTCAGAATTTGATATATCAGAAGGCCAAGCGGAGTCTATTTTGGAAATGAAACTGAGATCTCTCAGAAAACTCGAGGAAATATCGTTGAAAAATGACTTAAAAAAATTCAAGAAACAGAGAAAAGAGATAAAAGAAATTCTTATTTCCCCTTCCATCCAAAAATTAAGAATGCTTGAGGAGATTAATGTACTTAAGAATTTATTCACTGAAGATAAAAATCTATCAAGTATGGCGAGGAGGCTAACCCTCATTCAGGCTCCATCAGATATTGAGTTGGAAAACTGTGACGAAGAGTTTTCCGTAACAGTCTTCCTTACTGAAAAAGGTTGGATAAGAACTGTTGAGGGTCACAACGTAGATGAGAACGCTATCAAGTTAAAGGATCAAGATAAGCTAATGTGCACTGCAAAAATTACGACGGAAAAAAAGCTACTGATATTCACTAACATCGGAAAAGTGTATTCCATTCATGCAAATAAATTAAAAATAAAGAATAATGATTTTGAGCCAATTAGGAAGTATTTGAACTTGACTCAGGACGAATACATATTGCATGTTAATGAATATTCATTAGATGGTCCTGATCTAATTTTGATATCTAAAAAAGGCAAAGGCATGATATCAAAACAAAAAGAAATGCTTACATCAACACGTAATGGTAAAGTAGTCATTAATCTTGCGCGAGGGGTTTCCGTTTGTGCCGTCAGACAAGTTTCAGGGAGCCATATTGCTGTGATAAGTGACTCAGGAAATCTGCTCGTTTTCAGTCATGAGGATATAAAAAGATTAAGCCGTGGGTCTGGTATAATTTTTCAAAACCTTAAAAATGGTACCATTATTGACATCACCTCAGCCAATCCGAATGAAGTAATTAATCTAGTGAATAAAAATACAAGCAGATCTATTATAAAAATAGATACAAGTGATTTTTTAGGTGAGAGGGGGAGAGTTGGGAAAAGCTTAAAACTCAGAAACAGATCAAACATTCCGCTTCTAAGGTTTTCTAAATAAAATATAACTTCAAATTACTCTTTTGCGATGTGCAAAGTTTGAGTTGGGTATGCAAAATCAATTTTTTCATCTTCAAATTTTTTGAAAATTGCATAATTAATATTCTGTATGATGTTCATGTATTCTATGTAGTCATTTCCAGGGACGGACACATAAAAAACAACCTCAAAAAGCAGTGAAGAGTCCCCAAGGCTTTTGAAGTTTGCTCGCTCAAAGCGAGCATTCTCCGTTTTCTTTATTATCTCTTCAATAAAATTTGGGATTTTTGTAAGTGATTTATATGGTGTTTGATAAACCACACCTATGTTGATTAGTGCTCTCCTCTCTTTCATTCTTCTATAATTTCGGACTCTGCTTGCCAGCAAGTCAGCATTTGAACATACCAGCTCTTCACCCGATAGCGCCCTAATTCTGGTTGTTTTTATCCCTATCTGTTCTACGGTCCCAGACATTTCACCCACCACAATGTAATCATCAATCTCAAAAGGTTTATCTAATACTATTGCAAGGGATGCAAATAAATCACTGAGAATATTTTGAGCCGCCAGTGCTATAGCTATGCCCCCAATGCCTAATCCAGCAACTAGTGCTGTTATGTCAATACCAATATTTTCAATGCATAATAGTAGGGCAATTGACCAGATTGCTGATCTCGTAAAGAATTTGATGAGTGAAACCGCATTTTTTACGGCACTTTTCTTTGATGATGTTTTTAATTTATTACTTTTTGCTATGAAATGAACCAAAATACCATCTACAATATACGCAAATTGTATAAAAAAGATGATGTATAAAAGGGTGCTTACGACGCTTGCAAATGGATAGTTTTGAAATAAAATTTTTGTTATAAATAAAAATAAAATTAAGAAAATGGCAATATTGTGTAGCCTGTCGAGTATTATATTAAATACAGCCAAAAAATTATTTTTATCTTTTATATGGTTAATTGTTCTATTTTTTGTCCAAATGACAGACAGGTAGAGGATAATCGATAAGATCAAGGAAAATCCACCAAGCATTAAAATTTCAACATAATCATTTACAAGGTTACTGAGGTTCATTTGGTCAACCTGATATTTTCTTCGCAACATCCAGTGCCGCATAGGTTAATATACCATCAGCTCCAGCCCTTTTAAAGCACAATAAGGTTTCCATTATTATATCATCATATTCTATCCATCCATTCATTGAGGCTGCCATCAGAGATGCATATTCACCGGATACCTGGTATGCAAAAGTTGGAACTTTTAAGTATGTTTTTATTTTGTGAATGATATCCAGATATGGTAGACCGGGCTTAACCATAACCATATCAGCTCCTTCACCTATGTCGAGTTCAGCTTCCCGTAAGGCCTCATCACTATTTGCGACATCCATTTGATATGTTTTTTTATCGCCAGTCAAATTTTTGTTAGACTTAATTGCATCTCTAAAAGGGCCATAGTAATTTGATGCATATTTTGCTGCATACGACATTATTATCTTATCCTGAAAATTATGACTCTCTAGGGCTTCTCTAATTTTTAAAACTCTGCCGTCCATCATATCGGATGGTGCAATAATATCTGTACCTGACTCACATTGATTAATCGCTTGTTTTATCAAGATTTCAATTGTTTCATCATTTGCTATCAAGTTATTTTTTAAGATTCCATCGTGGCCATGAGAAGTATATGGATCTAATGCGACATCTGTCATTACACCTATATTTGATACTTTATTTTTAATTTCAGACACTGTCCTGCAAATAAGGTTATCAGCTCTATATGACTCCTCGGCGTGATCGGTTTTGAGATTGCTATCAATAACTGGAAAAATAGCAATTAGAGGCAAACCATTATCTTCGCACTCTTTTGCAACCTCGATTATGCGGTCGATAGTGTATCTATTGACTCCTGGAAGCGAATTTATTGGCTCAATCTTATTACTACCTTCCATTACAAAGACTGGTAGAATGAGGTCGCTGGTTGATACATTATTCTCACAAACCAATCTTCTTGACCAGTCTGATTGTCTATTTCTCCTCATTCTATTTAATGGGTAACCATGCATGCTATTATTTATTATTTTTCAGAATTTAACGCGATGTTTATGAATCATATATAATATTTAACATAAAATATAAGCTTTTCAAAATATAGTAAAATTTAAATAATGAAAAAACTGCAAAATCAATCAAGACGACTAATCAAAAGTTTTTTTTATTTCATACTCATTTACTTTTATTTAAATTCTACCACTCTTAATGCAAGTATTTATGATCAAATTGACAAGTTAGACAGAAGTGACCTTTTCTATGTTGAAGATGTAATTTTTGAGTCTTCACCAGCTAGCCTTGCTCAAATTGCTGACCAATACATATTACCTATAACTTCAGATGAAACCATACTGACATATGAATCCTATCTTGAACTCACAGATACAATAACGAGATACCAAAAAATACACAAATCTGGTGGTTGGCAGGAAATCAAAATTGATAGAGAATTAGGTATTGGTGATGTGTCACCAGATATCATTGCATTACGAAACCGATTAAAGATAACCGAAGATATGGTTGAGGATAGAGGTATCGCCGATATTTTTGATATATTTGTTGAGAACGGTCTCAAAAAATTTCAATTCAGGCATGGTATTGCTCCAACTGGGGTGTTAGATGATGCCACCATAGATGCGTTAAATATGCCAGTGGAGGATAAATTGAAAATATTGGGAGCCAACAAAACTAGGCTATTGAATTATATGTCAGGTTTGGGATCAAAGTATATTTTTGTAAACATACCAGGTAACTATCTGCTAGCTGTCGATGATAATAAGATAGAGTTTCAAACAAAAGTAGTCGTCGGGAGGGATGAGAGGCAGACACCGACTCTATCAAGTGACATATATGAAATAAATTTTTTCCCATTTTGGCACATACCAGAGAGCATAGTACAAAAAGACATAGCCAAGGCGATGCAAATTGATAGTGAGTATTTGAAAAAAAATAATATTTTCATTTACCAGGACTATTATTACAAGGACACAATTAATCCTGAGTATATTGATTGGTATTCAGATGAGCCAACACTTTTTAAGTTTCGACAAAACCCTGGTTATACGAATTCACTGGGGGTTGCAAAGATTAACTTTGCGAACAAGCACGCGGTATTTTTGCATGATACCCCAAATAAATCATTATTTAGCGACGGTCAAAGATTCTTTAGTTCCGGTTGCGTGAGAGTACAAAATATAGACGATCTCATTCAATGGTTATTATCCCCAAACAAAGGGTGGACGAGGAATAAATTAGAAAATATCTTAAATATTGTACAAACAACGACAGTCAGGATGGATGAAGAAATACCAATTAAAATAGGTTATTTGACTGCTTGGTATGATAATGGGTTGGTGCATTTTAGAGAGGATATATATGGAAAGGATCCTGTAAGATAAATAAACTAATTGTAAAAAGTAATTTTATTAATTTCACCTGTATGCAATGGAGAGAATCTGATAAATTTTATAATGTCGACCCTATTAAACATTTGAAATTTATTCTATAAAATATTATGTATTAGTTATGGAAAAGCGCATGAAATATAAATATAATCAATATGTGGAAGAGTCCATAAACAGTATCATAAGCGAAGGTCGTTACAGAACTTTCGCAAATATAACAAGGTCTTGCGGGAATTACCCACACGCAACACTTTATCATGACGATGGTTTTGAGCAGCAAATTACCGTCTGGTGTTCAAACGACTACCTTGGCATGGGGCAAAACAAAGATATTCTTAATTCTATCAAAACAACTCTAGACAATGTTGGTGCTGGATCAGGTGGTACACGTAATATATCGGGCACAACAAAAGAACACGTCTTACTAGAGAGTGAAATCGCAGTTTTGCACCAAAAGCAGGCAGCGCTTCTATTTACCTCTGGATACGTCGCTAATGATGCGACTTTATCAACCTTATCAAAAATAATACCAGATTTAGTTATGTTGTCAGACGAGAATAATCATGCCTCAATGATAGAAGGCATCCGTCACGGGGGTGCACCAAAAATGATATTCAAACATAATGATATGGCCGATTTAGAGGATAAACTTAGGACACTAGGATCTGAAAAAAATAAAATAATTGTTTTTGAGTCGGTCTATTCGATGGATGGCTACACTGCAAAGATAAAAGACATATGTGATCTCGCTGAAAAATATAACGCTTTAACATACATAGATGAAGTTCATGCCGTCGGTATGTATGGCCAGAACGGAGCAGGTCTTGCGGAACAGGCAGAGCAGATGAAAAGAATTGACATAATTGAAGGAACGCTCGCAAAAGCATATGGATTGATGGGCGGATATATTGCAGGTGACAAAATAATGATTGATGCCATAAGATCCTATGCGCCAGGTTTTATTTTCACAACATCTTTCCCACCCTCGATAGCAGCCGGAGCAAGAACAAGTATAAATTACTTAAAAAATTCTTCGCTTGAGAGAGATAAAATGCATGAAAGTGTATCTATCATAAAGGACAAGCTGTCACAAAAACATTTGCCTCTGATTCATAATGATAGTCATATTATTCCAATTATTATCGGTGACCCAGTTCTGACAAAGAAAGTGACTGATCAGCTATTAAATGACTTTAGCATTTATGTACAACCAATCAACTACCCAACAGTCCCAAAGGGGACTGAAAGGCTTAGAATAACTGTTAGCCCACTTCATACCCAGTCAGATATTGATCATTTAGTCGAATCGCTTGATGCAATCTGGAAGGAAATGAACATAGCACGCGCAGCTTAATAAATAAATATTATAAATGGAGAAATAATGAGAAACGAATTTTTAAATACAACAATTGCCGATACCGATCCTGAAGTTTCAGAAGCGATGAATAAAGAGGATGATGAAAAAATGAGAAATGATTTCTTCAATGCATCAATTGCAGAAGTTGATCCTGAAGTATCTGAGTCAATTAACAGAGAAATAAAGAGACAAAAATATGGTATTGAGTTAATTGCGTCTGAGAATATTGTCTCCAGAGCTGTATTGGAAGCACAAGGTTCGATCCTGACAAATAAATATGCCGAAGGATACCCACAAAAAAGATATTATGGTGGGTGTATGTTCGTCGATGAAACAGAGCAGCTTGCAATAGACAGGGCAAAAGAGTTATTCAATTGCTCTTTTGCGAATGTCCAACCTCACTCTGGATCGCAGGCAAATCAAGCCGTAATGCTTGCTCTTTTAAAGCCGGGAGATACCTTTATGGGAATGTCACTCGCTGCAGGAGGCCATTTAACACATGGAGCTGCACCAAATTTGTCAGGTAAATGGTTTGAGGCTATCCACTATGGTGTAAGAAAAGATGATGCGCTTATTGATTTTGACGAAATCAGAAAACTTGCTCATGAAAAAAAACCAAAATTAATTATAGCAGGGGGTTCGGCTTATCCAAGAATAATTAATTTTAGTAAGTTCAGAGAAATTTGTGATGAGGTTGGCGCATACCTTCTCGTAGACATGGCCCACTTTTCAGGCCTAGTCGCGGGTCTTGCATACCCAAGCCCTTTTCCGTATGCTGACATTGTCACAAGCACGACGCACAAGGTTCTAAGGGGACCAAGAGGTGGCTTAATACTTACAAATAATGAGGAAATTGCAAAAAAACTTAACTCAGCTATATTTCCTGGTCTTCAAGGTGGGCCAATGTGCCATATTATTGCTGCAAAGGCAGTTGCATTCCGAGAGGCTTTGACAAATGAATTTAAAGAATATGCGAAGCAGGTCGTGAATAACTCAGTAGCTTTAGCAGAGTCAGTAAGGTCAAGAGGATTTGATATCGTATCGGGTGGTACTGAAACACATTTATCTTTGATTGATTTGAGACCAAAAGGGCTAACCGGTAAGATTGCTGAAAAATCACTCGAAAACGCTGGGATTACATGTAACAAAAACGGTATTCCATTTGACCCTGAGTCACCGTTTATTACATCTGGTATCCGCCTTGGAACTCCAGCAGCTACATCTCGCGGATTTAAAGAGCAAGAATTCAAGATGGTTGGTAACCTCATAGGTGATGTTTTAGACGGGTTATCAAAAAATAAGGAAGATAATAGCTTGACCGAGAAAGAAGTGCTCAAAAAAGTTGAGAAATTATGTAAAGAGTTTCCAATTTATCCATCATTATAGTAATTTTTTAATATGAGATGTCCGTTTTGCTCAAATAAAGAAACTCAGGTAAGGGACTCTAGGCCTTCAGAAGATAATTCAACAATAAGACGACGAAGAGTTTGTCCAGGTTGCGGGGGAAGATTTACTACGTTCGAGCGCGTTCAGCTAAGGGAGCTCTATGTTTTGAAGAGAACTGGTCAAAAAGTTGTATTTGATAGAGATAAACTAATGCGTTCAGTTCAAGTTGCAACCAGAAAAAGACCTGTTGATATTGATAAATTAGAGCAAATGGTGTCAGGCATTGTTCGTCAACTAGAAAATCGCGGCGATACAATTATCAGTAGTGAACTTATTGGTACTCTGATAATGGAAGGGCTCCGACAAATTGATGACGTATCTTATGTCAGATTTGCATCTGTTTATAAAGATTTTCGTGAAGCGAAGGACTTTGAAGAGTTTCTTGAGGAAATCTCAGATACCAATAAATAAGTTCGGGTAGCCTAAAATTATGAATTTTAATTCTACAGATATACGCTATATGCAATATGCCCTTCAGGTAGCAAAAATGGGCCAAGGTGAAACCTGGCCAAACCCAGCAGTTGGTTGTGTCATTGTTTCTAACTTTGACAGTAAAAAGAAAAAGCCTGCAATTATTGGGACAGGGCACACAAGCAAGGGTGGGGTACCACACGCAGAAATCATGGCAATGAATTCCGCGAATAAAAATTTAGATGGGGCAACTTTGTATGTTACATTAGAGCCATGCTGCCATATTGGTAAGAGTAAGCCTTGTACGCAATCAATAATTAAAAACAACCTTAAACGTGTTGTTATCGCAATGGTAGATCCAAACCCGCTCGTGGCAGGAAAAGGCATCCAGGAATTAAAAAAAAATGGTATTGAGGTAGTTGTTGGTTGTTGCGAAAGCGATGCAAAAGAGCAGAATCATGGTTTTATCCAAAGAATTACTCAGAATATGCCGAGGATCACAGCTAAACTTGCGGTCACAAAAGATAATTTTATATGCAGAAGAGATGATAAAAGAGTAAAAATTACGAATGAGTCTGTTAATAAGTATATACACCTTATGAGGGCTAAGCATGATGGAATACTTATAGGCAATGGCACATACAAAAAAGACAATCCACAACTTACAGTTCGTTTAGATGGGTATAACAAGCGTCTACATAAATTTCTGCTGTCATCAAATGGAGAGATTCAGACCGAGTCAAACTTATTTATCGAGAGACATAATAATGACCTGACTATAATTACCAGTGATGAAACTAGACAATCAACATTGAAAGGTTTGGAGGCGAATGGAATTAGAGTCTTAAGTGTGAAAAAAGACCTAAAATCAGGTCAGCTTGATCTTATTAATACTTTTAAGAATATTGCAAATATTGGTATAAATAATCTTTTTGTTGAGCCTGGTGTAATGCTTTTTGGAAGTCTTATAGACCGCTCTCTCCCTGATGATATCATAATATTTAAGAGTCATGAAGGACTGGGAGAATTTGGCCTCAAAGTCCCGCAAATCAATCAACTTTTAAATAATGAGAATAGTGAGTACCAAAAAAACTATGAAAAGATCATTTTTGACACTACTATGTTTCATTACAAGAAAATCAGATAGGGTCGAAATGTTTACCGGTATTATTATTGACGTTGGTACAATAAAAAGTGTCAAAAAAGGTAAAAAAGAAATCGAGATGGCGATTTATACTGAGAAGCTTACGTCGCTTAAAGAGGGTATGTCAATTTCATGTGCTGGTATATGCTTAACTGTCATCAGTTATGAGAATTATGAGAATGGATATCTGTTTAATGTATATATTTCAAATGAGACATTATCCAAAACTACCCTAGCGAACTATGAAGTCGGAGATCAAATAAATCTTGAAAAAAGTCTGGCCTTGGGTGATGAAATGGATGGGCATATTGTGCAAGGTCATGTTGACGGAGTTGCGGAGATTACAAAAATTGAACAAGATGGTGAGTCTTCAAGATTTACTTTTAGAGTTAAATCTGACCTCATCAAATACATTGCGCCAAAGGGTTCGGTGTCTATAGATGGAACATCGCTCACAGTAAATAGTGTAGATGGTGATAAGTTTGATGTAAACTTAATACCATACACATTAGATCATACAACTTGGAAAAATAACCGTAAAGGTGATAGAGTAAACATCGAAGTTGATATACTCTCAAGATACGTACTGAACGACAAGAGTGATACAAAAGAAATTTGGCAGAAATGACAACAAAAAAAATACTGATTATTGATGCATATTATTATGACGAAGTTTCAACTAATTTATTGGATGGAATAAACTCTGCATTAAGCGGCGAATTTAAAGATTTAAACTTAAATCCTGATTACATTGTTGTTGCGGGGGCTTTTGAGATTCCTCAGGCAATTAATCTGGTGCTGAAAAAAGTGCGCTACGATGGCATAATTGCTGTGGGCTGTGTAATAAGGGGGGAAACAAGTCATTATGATATTGTTGCTGATAATTCTGCCCGGGGAATAATGGAGTTGTCATTCAAATATAATATTCCAATAACAAATGCCATACTTACCGTGGATAATTATGATCAAGCAATCGTAAGGTCAAAAGATCGAGGTCAGCATGCGCTCAAGGCGCTCATTGGTCTCATGAATATTGGCACATAAATGCCTAAAAATTCCAAAAGTTTAACTCGATTGGTGATTGTCCAAGCGTTATATCAGATGGAGATGGCTGGAACTGATGTATCGGATATCGTAAGTTCACTTGGGGATAGATTAATATTTGATAACAATTTTGATTATCTTATCAGTCACATAAGTAAGAAATTACTCAAAGATACAATAAATGGAGTTGTTGATAATCAGAGTCAAATAGACAGCATAATCAAAAAAAATCTAAGTAGTAACTGGAGATTCAATCGTTTAGATAAGATACTCAAAGCTATACTAAGAGCGGCTGTTTACGAGATATCCTATAAACTAAGTACTCCATCAAAAGTTATAATTAATGAATATATTGATATCACTCACTCATTTTATTCCCAAAAGGAGCCTGAATTTGTTAATGCAATATTAGATAAAATTGCAATAGTTGAGAGGGAGTCAGATGGATGAAAAGCTTATCATAAAAAAATATTTAAAGCCTCTGGCTAATAGCAAAGACTCACTGCAACTGAGAGATGATGTTGCAAATATTAATGTTGCAGATGAAAAATATATCGTAACAAATCAAGATAGTTTAGTTATGGGTACACACTTTTTTGAAAGTGATGATCCTAAATATATTGCAAAGAAATCATTGAGGGTCAACTTATCAGACTTGATCTCTAAAGGCGTGACACCCTATGGATATTTCCTGTCCCTTGCTATGGACGACACAATCGACGAGAATTGGATTAAATTATTTTCTCAGGGATTGGCCGAAGATCAAAAGAAATATAATATTACTTTGCTTGGTGGAGATACAGTTTCAGCACCCCATGGTTTGTTTATATCTATTAATATGCTCAGCAGAACTAATGATAGCATCATTAAAAGAAGTGGCGCATGTTATGGAGATAATATATATGTAACAGGTACAATTGGTAATAGCGCAATTGGCCTTCATTTGTTGAAAAATAAAAATGATTATTTGGGCTTAGGCCAGTTAGATATTCAGAAGTTGATCAGGAAATATCATTTGCCCGATCCAAGACTCAAGATAATCCACTTAATAAAAAAATTTGCGAGCTCGTCTATGGATACAACGGATGGTTTGATTAATGATCTACTGGTCTTGGCGGGTAGTTCAGGGAGAAAATTTATAATAAAAAAAAATCTAATTCCATACTCCTTAAGCGCTAAAAAATTTCTTAATAATTATGGTGATTTCGACATTGCGCTTTATGGCGGGGATGACTATGAGGTGATATTTACTTCGCCAATGAAGTTTGAGGATAAGCTGAATGAGTATGCAAAAAAAATTAAGTTAAAAATTACAAAAATTGGAAACGTTGGAAGCACATCTAAAAATCCTGGGCTTTTTGATGAGAAATACAAGGAATTTAAGGCGAGTTATTACACTTTTAAACATTTTAAATAGCTAAAAGCCATTTATGTAGCTTAATCTCTTGCCAATAATTAAAAACTGCTTTAATTAAGAAATAATTCTAACAACAACATTTTTTTGAAAAATAATCTATTGAGGAAACAATGACGACATTAATAACGGTAATTATTTTTTGTGGCCTACTTGGAGTCATGTATGGCGTATGGGCAAGCAAGTCGGTAATGGATGCAGATCCGGGTAATGAGAGAATGCGTGAGATTGCCAGCGCGATTCAAGAAGGTGCTGGTGCATATCTTAAAAGACAATATGCTACTATTTCTGTTGTTGGTGTGATCATATTTTTATTGGTTGCTTACTTATTGGATCCGATTGTAGCTGTTGGTTTCGCAATTGGTGCAATTTTATCTGGTATAGCAGGGTTTGTGGGAATGCTAATATCTGTGAGGGCGAATGTCAGAACCGCACAAGCTGCATCACAGGATCTCTCAAAGGGTCTGTCGATAGCCTTTAAAGCTGGTTCTGTGACGGGTATGTTAGTAGCGGCGCTCGCATTGCTCGCTGTTAGTGTATATTTCTTTATTTTAACAAACATGCTCAATCATTCCTACGATAGTAGAGTTATAATTGACGCCCTTGTTGCATTAGGATTTGGTGCGTCTTTAATTTCAATTTTTGCAAGGCTTGGTGGAGGAATTTTTACAAAAGGTGCAGATGTAGGCGGTGATTTAGTGGGAAAGGTTGAAGCAGGGATACCAGAGGATGACCCAAGAAATCCCGCAACCATAGCAGATAATGTTGGTGATAATGTCGGTGATTGCGCTGGTATGGCTGCAGACCTATTTGAAACCTATGCTGTTACCATTGTCGCTACTATGGTTTTAGCTTCAATTTACTTTTCAAGTTCAGTCTACTTTGAACAGATAATGCTGTACCCACTCGCAATAGGTGCAACATGTATTTTAACATCAATTGTGGGTACTTTTTTTGTAAAGCTCGGCAAAAATAGGTCAATAATGGGAGCATTATACAAAGGTTTTTTTGTTACAGGCGCTCTATCATTGATCTTGTTGTGGCCACTCACAAATAGTCTTATTGGGATGGAGACTACAATTGAGACATCTTTTATTCAGTTCTCAGGTATGGACATGTTTCTGTGTGGGGTATCAGGGCTTGCAGTCACGACACTCATTATTGTAATAACAGAATATTATACAGGCACAAATTATCGACCTGTTAAATCAGTTGCTGCGGCATCTGTTACGGGGCATGGGACCAATGTAATTCAAGGACTGGCAATGTCACTCGAAGCAACAGCTCTGCCCTCAATAGTTATCATTGCTGGAATAATAGTCACTTACAGTTTGGCAGGCCTTTTCGGAATTGCAATTGCTGTAACTACAATGCTAGCCCTTGCAGGAGTTGTGGTGGCACTTGATGCATTTGGGCCTGTTACAGATAATGCAGGTGGAATTGCAGAAATGGCGGATCTTCCGGAAGAAGTTAGAAATACAACTGATGCACTTGATGCGGTAGGTAATACAACAAAAGCAGTGACAAAGGGCTATGCAATCGGTTCTGCTGGTTTAGGTGCGCTTGTGTTGTTTGCTGCATATACAGAAGACCTGAGTTATTTTGCTGCTAATTCTGATCAATATTCATACTTTGAAGGAATTAATTTAGATTTTGGTTTATCTAATCCATATGTTGTTGTTGGATTGCTCCTCGGTGGCCTGATGCCATATTTATTTGGTGCTATGGGCATGACAGCAGTTGGTCGCGCTGCCTCTTCAGTCGTTGAAGAAGTTCGACGTCAATTTAAAGAGGATAAAGGGATTTTAAAAGGCACTTCAAAACCAAACTATGCGAGGGCGGTGGATATGCTAACTAAATCTGCTATTAAAGAAATGATTGTTCCATCGATGCTGCCAGTATTAGCACCCGTTCTCTGTTTCTTTGTTATTAATATAATTGATGGAAAGTCGTCTGCTTTTTCTGCTCTTGGAGCAATGCTATTGGGCACAATCATTACAGGGCTTTTCCTAGCGATTTCAATGACTGCTGGTGGTGGCGCATGGGATAATGCCAAGAAACTTATTGAAGATGGACAATTTGGCGGCAAGGGATCCGAAGCTCATAAGGCATCAGTCACAGGTGATACAGTAGGTGACCCATACAAGGATACAGCAGGTCCTGCGATTAATCCTATGATTAAAATTACTAATATTGTCGCTTTGCTACTTCTTGCCATATTAGCTCATTAGGTGATATAGTTGTTTAAAAAATAGAGCCGGCAATAGCCTCCTTACTTGTATATCTTCCACTGGAATCAAATAAATCCTGAAGCAATGTGGCTTCCGTGCCCCCCGGCACAGTTTTTTCAGATTTATAGTCAATAACCTTCCCATCCTTTAACGCATATTCTTCAATAGTTGTAATTAACTCATTTTTATCAAATTCAATAACAACTATAGTTCTCTCAATTTCTTTTGGTGTTAGGAACGCATATTTATAGAATTTATTTGAAATATAGTAAAATTTATCACCATTATTCTCGGATGTTGTAGACGGAGAACCCATCAATGAGAGAACATCAATTTTTTTCATTCCCTCTGATAGCTTTTCTTGCGAGCCTTCATTAAAGATATAACCTCTTTTTTCAATTTGAGTCGAGCATGATGGCATGTTTAATAAAAGTAATATTAGTAATATTTTTTTCATATGTAGCGCTTTAAAAAAAAATAAAAGTAGTTATTAATTAATATATAGATTATGTAAGATAATAATAGATGATTTTTTTTAAAAGAAATAAAGATATACATTTTGATATTTACTATAAAATTGTTAATATTTCTCGCGACACAAATTTTTATTCTAAATGTAAGGTACCAGACACAACGGATGGAAGATTCGAGATTCTATTATTACATCTCATCATTTTGATACGAAAATTGAAAAAGGATAGGAAAGAGTACCTCTCTCAATCTATTGTAGATTTGATGTTCTCATCAATAGATCTCTCATTCAGGGAAGAGGGTGTTGGTGATTTATCAATCCCAAAGAAGATGAAAAAGGTAGGAATGGTGTTTTATGGAAGGTCGACGTCCTTAGAAGATATTTTAGATATGCAGGATGATTTAAAGAAGAAAAGTTTGCTTAGTGACTACTTTTTAAGAAATGCCTTTTCTTCTGATACGTCATATAAAAAAAATGCTGATGAATTATCTAAATACGCGATTGCATTCGAAGGGCTTATTGAGAAAATAAGTGTAAGTGAAATACCAAAGCTTGATATTCAAGCAGTTAAGTAAATTATCAATATAAATAATTAATTTTATTTTAAATAAATAATTGTTAAAACTGGTGTTTATTTATTAAATCATTTAAGGTTAATTATGTCTTATCCGGTAAATATAGCTGTTGATTGTATGGGCGGTGATGATGATGCTTTCTTCGTTCTACCGGGTTTATTGCTCACATTAAAAAAATATCCAAACATTAAATTGCAATTATATGGTGACGAAGAGATTATAAGATCAAGAATCTCTAAATATAAAGCACTTGAACAAGCGTCACAGATTATTCATTGCGATACATACGTAAAAATGGACGAAAAACCATCGGTTGCAATAAAAAATGGTCGGGGAAAGTCAAGCATCTGGGTTGCTATTGAGGCTTTAAAGCAAGGTAATGCAGACTTCATGATTTCTGCGGGTAATACAGGGGCGTTAATGGCAATGGCAACCCTGATCCTAAAGACAATCTCGAAAATCCAAAGGCCAGCCATTGCAGCCATCTGGCCAACTATTAATGGTGAAACTATTGTTTTAGATATTGGTGCCACAATTGGTTTCAATAAAAAACAGCTAATTGATTTTTCAATCTTAGGAGCGTCCATGGCGCAAGTTATATTAGATGTTAAGCAGCCAACACTATCACTCCTCAATATAGGAGAAGAAGAGATTAAAGGTTTAGATGAAATAAAATCATCACATGAAATGCTGAAATCCACAGAGTATTTTTTTAGATACAAAGGTTTTATTGAGGGGAATCAGATTGGTAGAGGTTTTTCAGACGTTGTTGTTACAGATGGCTTTACAGGAAATATTGCATTAAAGACAGCAGAAGGTACCGCGAGTCAAATCTCACAATATTTCAAGGACTCAATAAATAGATCAATAATGGCCAAGGTTGGCTATATTTTTGCCGCAAATGCCTTCAGATCACTAAAAGAAAAAATGAATCCAAGTAGATTAAATGGTGGAGTTTTTCTTGGCTTGAATGGCATTGTCATTAAAAGCCATGGGAAAACTGATCCGATTGGGTTTTCTTCAGCTGTTGATTTGGGTATTCATATGCATAAGGCAGCACTCATAGATAAAATAAAAAGTAATATTAAGCTAACCGAAAAGGAAGTAAATATTGATTAATACAATTATTAGAGGTGTTGGGATGTATTTGCCTGAGAAGGTTTTAACAAATGATGATATTTCAGAGTTTGTTGATACTAGTCACGAGTGGATTTTTGAAAGGACGGGTATACGTCAAAGACATATAGCATCAAAGGATCAAATGACCTCAGACCTTGCCTACATGTCTGCCCTCGATGCTATCCAAGATGCCAATATTAACGCAACAGATATTGATCTGATAATCCTTGCAACCTCTACCCCAGACCAAGTATTCCCATCCACCGCGGTAAAGTTACAGGATATGCTGAATATTAGAGATGGAGCAGCATTTGATATTCATGCAGTGTGTAGTGGGTTTATCTATGCATTATCTACGGCTGATAATTTTATTAAAAGTGGTAAGTATAAGAGAATACTTGTCATTGGCTCTGAAGTTTATTCCAGAATACTAAACTGGAAGGATAGAACAACCTGTGTCCTTTTTGGTGATGCCGCAGGAGCTTTCATACTAGAAGGGCAAAATAATAATGATATTAGATCGGGTATAATTGACTCTGTTATCAAATCAGATGGGCAATATCGCAGTAAGTTGTATTGTGACGGGGGTCCTTCAATGCAGCCAAGGACCGATAATTTTATAAATATGGACGGAAAAGAAGTATACAAGCATGCAGTGGAGAAGCAAACTATAATTGTTGAAGAATTATTAGACTCGGCTGGATTTGGAATTGAGTCTATCGATTGGTTTGTTCCGCACCAAGCTAACCTCAGAATACTTCAGACCACCGCCAAGAAACTAAAAATTAAAGAAGAGAAGATTATTGTAACAGTTGATAAACATGCCAATACTTCATCCGCATCAATACCAGTAGCAATGACGACTGCCATCAAAGAGAATAAAATAAAAAGGGGAGACATGTTGCTGCTTGAAGCTTTTGGGGCAGGGTTCACATGGGGCGCAGTACTGCTAAGATATTAAAAAAATGATTCTGATTGTTGACTGTAAGCTATATCTAGCTTAAAAATATTAGTTAGGGAAAAAATGACTGACAAAACATTAACAAGATTAGGGATATGTGAAGCAATATATAGGCAGATTGGCCTATCAAGAAAAGACTCTTTAGATATCGTTCAAAATATACTAGAAAAAAAAGCAAATTCACTTTCAAATGGGAACGATATAAAGTTATCCTCATTTGGTAGCTTCCTCATCAAAAGAAAAAAATCAAGAATGGGTAGAAATCCAAAGACAAAAATAGAAGCTGTTATAAGCGAAAGAAATGTTGTTATTTTTAGGCCCAGCATGCAATTGAAAAATAAAATTAATACAGATTAATAAAGTTAGAAAAATGAATGAGAAGGCAATAGACGCGTTCAAAACAATAAGTGAAGTTTCAGAGGAACTTAATATTCCACAGCACGTATTAAGATTTTGGGAAAAAAAATTCAAGTATATAAAACCTATGACGCGTGGAGGTGGTAGAAGACTATACCGTCCAGAAGACGTAGAGCTTTTAAAGGCAATTCATAATCTATTATATACAGAGATGTATACCATAAGTGGTGTACAAAAGATTTTTAAAGACAAAGGAAAAAGCTTTATTTTGGAAAGTGCTAGCTCCGTAGAGCATGAAAAAACTCTGGGTCAGAGTGATCAGATCGAAACTGTGATTCATGATTATACGTCTGATTTATTCGATAATAAGAGTTCAGATCGGACAAGATCAGAATTCAAAACCTTTATAAACGACTCAATATCTGAGCTAGAATCACTAAAAGAAATATTGCAAAGAAGCTATAATTAATTATCGCGCTTCAGTATTATCATAATCGGTACAGTCCACAATACGCCTACAAGCATATAAAACAAGATTTCAATCAAAATATTATTTAGCTCTAAAACAAAAACACCAATACGCATTGAAATTAATATATAGATAAATAGATATATTAAGAACATTGCCGTATAGATTATTTTTTGGAAACTGTTCATATCATTTATCAAATAAAACTAAAAATACTATGATAATCAATGGAAATAAAAATATAAACCAAAATATCAAAAATATTGATGTTTCCTTGTGGTTGTTATGTACAATAATTACACTTATTTTTCTTATAATTATTGGGGGCATAACACGGCTCACAGAATCAGGGCTATCAATTACAGAGTGGCAACCAATTTCAGGAATTTTTTTCCCCTTTTCAGAGGTATCCTGGCAAAAAGAGTTCGATAAATATAAGCAGATACCTGAATTTTTTTTAGTAAACTCTTCAATGACACTTGCCGAGTTTAAAATCATATATTTTTGGGAGTGGTTTCACAGATCTTTGGCGAGATTTCTTGGTTTAGTTTTTCTTATACCTTACCTATACTTCACATATAAAAAAAAATTTTCAAAAAAAGAGAAAACCTTTCTCCCGTTTATTTTACTTATGGGAGTTTTACAAGCATTCGTTGGTTGGTATATGGTACAAAGTGGTCTTGTAGAAAATATTAATGTAAGCCAATATCGACTTGCAACACATCTATCTATAGCATTTTTGATTTTGGGATGTCTGTCTCTTTTGTATTTATCAAGATCAGAGAATATAATTTACCTAGAAAATAGTCCTACATTATTCCTAAAAATATCATCCCTTGCATTACTTATCTTAACATTTATTCAGATTATTCTTGGTGCATTTATGTCTGGAACTCGCTCGGGTTTGACATATAATACTTGGCCACTGATTGATGGTCAATTTATACCTGATGGTCTTTTTTCAATATCAGTTTGGTATTTAAATTTTTTTGAAAATCCACTTACAATTCATTTTGATCATAGAATGTTGGCATACGTTTTGTGCATTATTTTATTTACTCAAATCATTCATATTAATAAGAGATATTCAGGTACGCCCTATAAAAGTTCCTCGCTATATCTCTTGGCCATAATGCTCTATCAGGTTATCTTTGGTATAATTGCAGTTATTTATCAGGTTCCAATTATAATTGGAGTTTTGCATCAGTTTGGCGCAGTGCTCTTATTTTTGGTAGCGCTGCGCCATTTCTATTTGATAAATTACTGCCGGTTTAGACTTTTGAGAGGGCCTGCTCTAGATCACTGATAATATCAGATATATCCTCAATCCCAACAGATAATCTCACAACATCTTTAGAGGCCCCAGCAAGCTCTTGCTGTTCGTCAGTAAGTTGGCTGTGTGTTGTAGATGATGGGTGTATTATTAGACTTTTGGCATCGCCAATATTTGCCAAATGACTGAATAAGTTTACCTCATTTACAAGTTTTACGCCTGCGTCATAGCCACCCTTCAATCCAAATGTAAATACTGCACCAGTTCCATTAGGGCAATACTTATCAGCGTGTTTACGATAATCACTGCTAGGGAGCCCAGCATAGTTAACCCACGCAACCTTATCATGTTTTTCAAGGTATTTTGCAACTTCCAGTGCATTATTTGAATGTTGTTTCATGCGTAAAGCAACTGTTTCAATGCCGTTCAGGATTAGAAACGCGTTGAATGGTGATATTGCAGGCCCTAGATCTCTTAATGAGAGAAATCTGCACGCAATCGCATAAGATAAACCCATTCCACCAAATGTCTCATGGAAATTAAGACCATGATAACTCGGATGTGGCTGACTTAGGTCAGGATACTTATCATCTTTGGACCAGTCAAAGTCACCTCCGTCTACAATTATGCCACCAATTGAGTTACCCTGTCCACCTAGGAACTTTGTAAGTGAGTGAACAACAATATTCGCACCAAAATCAAGGGGTTTACATAGATATGGTGTAGCCATTGTATTGTCTACAATTAGAGGTAAGTGATGCTCCTCCGCGACCCTCGCGATCGCTTCGATATCTGTAATGATACCTCCTGGGTTCGCGATGGACTCAATAAATATTGCTTTTGTTTTATCATTTATCTTTGATTTATAATCATCAACGTCATTGGCTTCAGCCCATGACACATTCCAATCAAATTTTTTAAATGAATGGTTAAATTGGTTTATTGACCCACCGTAAAGTTTATTTGAAGCAATAAACTCATCACCGGCGCTCATGAGGGGGTGTAATGCTATTAATTGCGCAGCGTGACCTGATGCAAGTGCTAGAGCGCCCTTACCACCTTCTAATTCAGCCACACGCTTTTCAAGTACATCTTGTGTAGGATTCATGATCCTTGTGTATATATTTCCAAATGCGCGTCCTGCGAATAGGTCTGCAGCGTGATCTGTATTTTCAAAAACATAAGAGCTTGTTTGATATATAGGCGTGGCTCTCGCACCAGTTGCAGGGTCTGGTTGAGCACCAGAATGAATTGCAACCGTATTAAAACCTACTTTTTCGCTCATTTTATAATCTCCCTAAAATTTTTAAACTATTTGACGAAAACATAAACTAACACATATAGTGCAGTCTTTATTTTTATCTTTCCAAATTAAAATGTTAAAATATTCTAAATTAATGTTATTTGATAGAATTATTTGTTAAAAATAAAAAAATTTATCAACCTTTGATTAATTATAGAAAATGATGCCAAGTAATGAAGGCTATTTAGCTTGCTTTGTGCCGGCAGTTCTTATATATGGTACCATAATACCACAAATGTAAAAGATTGATTTAAAATAAAAAAAATGTAGAAAAAAATTGACTTTAGTTATAATTCCTATATTTATTCCATTATATTATATTTAGTACGCAAATGAATACATACAACATAAAACAAATTGATGTAAAAAAAAATTGGGTCCTTATTGATGCTGATGGATTAGTTTTGGGTCGCTTGGCAACTCATATTGCAGCAATACTTAGAGGAAAAAACAAACCAATCTATACTCCACATGTAGACTGTGGTGACAACGTAATCGTCATAAATGCTGAGAAAGTACATCTCACTGGGCTAAAAAGGGATAAAAAAACCTACTATTGGCACACCGGATATCCTGGCGGTATAAAAAGTAAATCTGCATCCGATATCTTAGACGGTAAATTTCCTGAAAGAGTAATCATAAAGGCTGTTCAGAGGATGTTACCCGGCGGACCGCTCTCAAGAAGGCAGTTGAAGAACTTGAAAGTGTATCCAGGTAGCGAACATCCGCATCAGGCCCAACAGCCAGTTATTGATGATTTTGCTAGTCAAAATCTAAAAAATACAAGGAGAGCTTGATATGGTCGCGGAAAATAACCTTGAAACATTAGATACTGAAAATTCGGAAACTGTAAATGGCTATCCTGGGAATGAGCCATCTGTTATATACGAAAAGAAGGTCGATAATCTTGGGCGAGCTTATGCAACTGGTAAAAGAAAAAATGCTGTTGCAAGGGTGTGGATCAAGCCTGGCAGTGGTAAGGTTACAGTGAATGGTAAAGAATTTGAAATATTTTTTGCGAGACCGGTTTTAAGAATGATTGTACAACAACCTCTCGATGCTACCGACAATAGAGGAAGTTTCGATATACTCTGCACAGTTTCAGGGGGTGGTTTATCTGGTCAAGCCGGTGCAATTCGCCATGGCATTTCAAAAGCGCTTTTAAACTATGAGCCTCAGAATAGAGCTGTACTTAAATCTGGTGGTTTTCTAACACGTGACTCAAGAGTGGTTGAACGAAAAAAATATGGAAGAGCAAAAGCGAGAAAAAGCTTCCAATTCTCAAAAAGATAAGTCACCTACAATACTCTTCATCAAGAATATCATATGTGATATAATTCACATGTTAATTGTAAATTCTAAACAACTTAGATAAGGTAAGCAATGGCAACAAAAGACATTAATGTTGGAGTCATAGGGGCGTCAGGCTATACTGGGTCAGATCTCATAAGAATGATATCGGGCCACCCGAAGATTGATTTGAAATATATTTCAGCAAATAATCATGCAGGGCAGAGAATTGGTGAAATATATCCCCATTTAAATGGAAAAGTCGATTTATTCCTTGAAAAATGGGAAGATATAAACTGGTCTGCAGTCGATGTGATTTTTAGCTGTCTTCCTCACGGGATTTTTCATGAAATATTTCCAAAGTTACCAGCTGAAAAAATAATAATTGATTTATCTGCTGACTTTCGACTGTCGAGTGCCAAAGATTATGTAGAGTGGTATAATTTCGAACATAAATCGGTAGAAACAATAAATCATTTTGTCTATGGGCTGACAGAACTCAATCGATCAAATATAAGAAAATCAGAGAAGGTTGCGTGCCCAGGTTGTTATCCGACTGCGACGTTGCTGGCGTTATATCCACTTATTGCCGATGATTTAATAGACATACACAATATAACTATTGATGCAAAGTCTGGCATTAGTGGCGCTGGGAGGAGCCCAAAAAGAGACCTACTATTTAGTGAGATTTCTGAGTCTTTTAGGCCATATTCTGTTACTGGACATAGGCACATTATAGAGATTGAGCAACAATTAATGCTTCATTCAAAAAATGACATTAAAATTAATTTTATACCACATTTAGTTCCCATGAATAGGGGGGAGCTTGTGACATCGCATGTGAGGTTAAGTAAGGATATCAAATTAAATGAAATTATTGAGATCTACCGGTCTAAATATAGAAATGATAATTTCATAAATATTATGAGCAATGGTAATGTACCAAATACGATAAATGTGAGGGGAACAAATAATTGTGATATTGCTGTGATACCGGGTAGAGTGGACAAAACTTTGATAATTATCTCAGCGATCGATAATTTGGTTAAAGGCTCAAGCGGACAGGCAATACAGAATATGAACCTTATCTACGGTTGGCCTGAAGAACTTGGCTTGCATCAAATTTCTATATTTCCTTGATTTTGGATGCATATGTATTAAAAATCATTATCATAGAATTATCAGATTTAATTATTATTTATAAAATATGAGTACAGAATTTCACAGAATAAAGCAGCTTCCGCCTTATGTTTTTGAGAGTGTTAACAAATTAAAGGCAAATTATCGAGCGCGTGGTGATGATATAATTGACCTCGGTATGGGAAACCCTGATATGGCAACACCCAGTCATATTAGAGATAAGTTAATTGAAACTGTAAATAAACCAAAAACAAATAGATATAGTGCATCAAAAGGAATATCTGGTCTACTGCGAGCTCAAGCTAAATACTACGCTAGGAGATTTGGTGTAAAGTTGAAACCTGAAACTGAAATTGTTGCAACACTTGGATCAAAAGAGGGGTTCGCAAACATTGCACAAGCTATAACTGCACCGGGCGATATAATTTTAGCCCCAAACCCTACATATCCAATTCATCAGTTTGGTTTTATAATATCAGGTGGAGTCATAAGAAATATGCCCGCAGTTCCTGATGAAAATTTTTTAAGGTTTCTCGAAAAAGAGGTTGTAAATTCAAATCCAAAACCGAAGGTCCTCGTTGTAAACTATCCATCGAATCCAACAGCTTTACATGCGAGTCTGGACTTTTATAAAGATATTGTGTCATTTTGTAAAAAACATGACTTAATTATTTTATCAGATCTTGCTTACTCAGAAATCTATTTCGATACGGATCCGCCTCCATCAATACTGCAAGTGAATGGTGCTAAATCTATTTCTGTCGAATTTACCTCAATGTCGAAAACCTATGCAATGCCTGGCTGGAGAATTGGTTTTGCCGTTGGTAACGAGAGGATCATTTCGGCATTAATCAGGGTAAAATCATACCTTGATTATGGGGCTTTTACCCCAATACAAGTTGCTGCTGCTGCAGCCTTAAATGGAAATCAAGATTGTGTAAATGAAATAAGGCAATGCTACAAGAGTCGTCGTGATACACTTATAAAGTCATTTTCAAATGCGGGATGGAAAATACCATCACCGCCTTCATCTATGTTTGCGTGGGCGCCAATACCCGAGAAATACAAGAAATATGGTTCAGTCGAATTCTCAAAAATTTTACTAAAGAAAACAAAGGTAGCTGTCTCACCAGGCATTGGATTTGGAAGTGAAGGTGAGGGCTTCCTGAGAATTGCGCTCGTTGAAAATGAGCATCGTATTCGTCAGGCTGCAAGAAATATAAAGAAAAATTTGTTTAGTGATATTTAGGTTTTAGTTACTATGGTTGATGTTAGGGTTGGGATTATTGGACTAGGTAGCGTCGGCCAAGGTGTTGTTAAGATACTAAGTGATAATATTTCACTAATTCAAAAAAAAACAAACGCAAAAATTAGCATAATTGGTGTCTCTGGAAAAAATAAAAAGAAACAGAGGGAAGTACAAATCAATAGATATCAATGGTTTGATAATCCAATATCTTTGGCTGTGAATAAGGATGCTGACATAATTATTGAGCTTATCGGTGGAGAAGATGGGATTGCGCTCGAGGTTGTTGAGAGCGCACTAAAGGCTGGGAAGAATGTAATCACTGCCAACAAAGCCCTCATAGCAAAAAATGGTAACTATCTATTGGAGCTTGCCGAAAAAAATGGTGCAAAATTGTTATTCGAAGCTGCAATTGCAGGTTCAATTCCCATTGTTAAGACACTTAAAGAGAGCGTTGCATCAAATACAATATCCGCAATTTATGGCATATTAAATGGGACTTGTAATTACATTTTAACCTCTATGGAAAAGGAAGGTATAAGTTTTGATAATGCCCTAAAAAGGGCACAAGATCTTGGCTTTGCCGAGGCTGACCCAACTTTTGATATTGAAGGCTATGATGCCGCTCATAAACTATCAATTTTATCAAGCATGTGCTTTGGTCAAAAGATAGATTTTGATCATGTAAAAATCCAGGGCATAAAAGCAATAGAGCTTGACGACATCAGAGCTGCTAGTGATTATGGCTACACTATTAGATTATTGGGTATAGCAAAGAAAAATAAAGATGGTCATATCTCGCAAGTTGTCAGACCCTCATTACTCTCAAAAGAGTCTGACCTTGCAGGCATAGAATGGGAAAAAAATGCTGTCACTATAAGGGGAAATTATTTCAAAGAGTTATTAATTTCAGGGCCAGGTGCAGGGAGATACCCAACAGCTTCGGCAATAATGGGGGACTTATTTGATATAATCAACAATACGAATTACCCACCCCTTGGCATACCACTAAAAGCTCTCTCTAAAAGCAGCAACGAGATGAATATCGAGACTAGTCGTTTCTATTTGAGACTATTGTTACCAGATATATCGGGAACAATGGCATCAATAACAAATGCGATGGCAAAAAACGGTATATCAATAGATGATATTACGCAACGCATTTCAAAAAAAATGAAAGATAAAAATCTTGTGCCAATAACCATTATAACAAGTACGACTGACTTCACGTCGATAAACAAAGCTGTGGAAGATATTAATAAGAATAACTACAGCCCAACCACACCTAATATAATAACCATTGAAAGTTAATCACTGGGTTATCTTATGGATCGGGAATTTACCCTCGAAATAGCTAGAGTTACTGAATTTGCAGCAATTGCTGCGGCGAAATTGCGTGGGAAGGGTGATGAAAAAATGGCAGATCAAGCGGCTGTAGATGCCATGCGAACGCAATTGAACTCAATAAAAATGTCTGGTACCGTTGTCATTGGCGAAGGCGAAAGAGACGAGGCCCCAATGTTATATATTGGAGAGAAAGTTGGCGCAGGTGATGGGCCTGAAGCTGATATTGCACTTGATCCCTTAGAGGGGACAACCTTGTGTGCAAAGGCTATGCCAAATGCATTAGCGGTTATTGCAGTTTCAGAGTCAGGAGGAATGCTCAATGCCCCCGATACTTATATGGATAAAATTGCCATTGGGCCCGGGTATCCAGAGGGTATAATCAGTCTCGATGCCGCACCTGCCGATAATGTTGAGTCAATCGCAAAAGAAAAAGGAGTTAATCCACGAGAAATAGGTGTTTGCATACTGGATCGTGAAAGGCATACAAAGCATATAGACTCAGTTAGAAGTACAGGGGCATCAGTTCACCTGATTCAAGACGGTGATGTAGCTGGTGTAATAGCTACAACAGATCCTACCGTAACTAGTGTTGATATGTACATTGGAATTGGTGGCGCGCCTGAGGGGGTATTAGCCGCTGCTGCTTTGAAATGTATTGGAGGTCAGATGCAATCTAGAATTTTAATAAATAATTCAGATGAAGAGAAGCGAGCAATCAAAATGGGTATTACTGACGTAAGCTTAGTCTACAAATTGGACGATCTAGTGTCCAAAGACGTTATATTCTCAGCCAGTGGCGTTACGGACGGATCATTATTGAATGGGGTTTTTTTTCAAGAAGATAGGGTTTTTGTAGAAACGCTTGTTATGAGATCGAATAACGGTACAGTAAGGCGTCTCAAGACTGAATATAAAAATTTTATATAATCAAATGATGGATATTCAATCCACAAACTTCAAGAATATCAAATCCATATCGAATAATACTTGGTGCTATAAACCCATAAATAATGAATTAAAAAATCAGGTCAAAAAAGATCTCGATATTGAAAAGATTACGGCATCTATTCTTGCAAATAGAGGTATTGAAGGACCTGATTTAGCAGTATTTCTTGACCATACTCTAAAAAATAACATGCCGGACCCAGCTTTAATCAATGATATGGAAAAGGCAATAAAAAGGATCAGCCATGCGGTCTTGAATAAAGAGCCCATTGGGATCATTGGTGATTATGACGTTGATGGTCTTGTATCTGCAAGTATTTTATTTAAATATCTCCAGCCATATTGTCCTGTAACTGTAAAAATACCAGATCGTTTCAATGATGGTTATGGTCCAAATCTCAGATTTTTAGAGGAATTCGAGCAAAGCAACATAAATTTAATTATCACAGTAGATTGCGGATCGAATTCAGTGGATTTAATTTCTAAAAAAAATGACTTAGATATAATTATTTTTGATCACCATCAGACAGATCAACTTGACATTGGGTTTGCAAATGTCAATCCAAACCGAGATGATGATAAAAGTGGTTTAAATTATTTAGCGGCAGCGGGTGTTGTCTTTTTAGCAATAATTTCATTAAATCGAGAATTGAGAAATCGAGATTTTTTTAAAAATAGTTCATCTGATTGGGATCTTTTGCAATTTGTACCGCTGGTTGCCATGGCAACTATCGCAGACGTAGTCCCCCTGCGAAAACTAAATAGGGCCCTTGTTAAGCAGGGGTTGATTCTATATGCGAGGTATAATAATTATGGTATTAACTCAATACTGGGACAAAAAAGTTCAATAAGTGATATCTCCTATCAAGATATTGGTTATTTGATCGGCCCTATGATTAACGCAGGTGGAAGAATGGGCCGATCTTATCTAGGCTTTGAGCTACTCACTTCCGATACTGCTTCAATAGCTGATCAAATTACTGATGAACTGAAGGCGCTAAATGAGGCAAGGAAATCAAAAGAACAATATTGTCTTGAATTAGCAATTCAAGAGTATGAAAATAACCTCAAGAAGGACTCAATCATAGCGCTAGAACTTGATGCACTACATATTGGTGTAATTGGTCTGATTTCCTCTCGCCTTACAAATAGATACCAAAAAACTTCCTGCGTTATGACCTCTTTACCAGACGATAGAGATATTCTAATAGGCTCAGCTAGGTCTTGGGGTGATGTGAATATTGGAAGCTTAATAAATGATGCTCTATCAAATAACATATTAATAACCGGTGGTGGCCATAAAATGGCAGCAGGCTTCAAACTGCATCGCAAAAATTTACGATTATTTAGGGATTTTCTTGCAGAGACTCGGCTAGATATGGGTCGGATTGAAGGGAAGATTATAAAAGCTGACGGGCTCCTGATGGCATCTGCAGTTACTAATGAATTAGTAAAAAAAATAGTTGATCTTGGACCCTACGGCAACTCATTTGAGGAGCCATTATTTATCTTTCCGGGGCATAGGATCTCAGAGCTCACCGCATTAAAGAATGAACATTTAAAGCTAAAAATTGTAGATAGCAGCGGCTATAAGGTTAATGCAATTTCATTTAGGTCTTTTGATTTGCCATTAGGACAATTTTTGAGAGAAAATCAGAATAAAAAAATACATTTTTTAGGCAGGCTAACAATGAATAATTGGAATAATAAATCGACGCCACAATTTATTATTGATGATGCAGCAATAATTCAATAAAAAACTTGCTTGGCAAGTGCGAATATAATACTTATATAACAAATATCACGCTCCCTTCGTCTATCGGTTAGGACGCAAGGTTTTCAACCTTGAAAGAGGGGTTCGATTCCCCTAGGGAGCGCCATATCTTTTTGCACATATATTTACATAATGTAGTAAAAACTCAAAACTTAGCTTTTGAAGATTTTTAAGAATCAATGTTATATAGTAATTTCTAGGATTTGTGGCGGACCTGCTTTTATTATTATTTTTTTATTCCATATAATAAACAATTGTTATATATATCTCTATACGGGGCGTAGCGCAGCCTGGTAGCGCAACTGGTTTGGGACCAGTGGGTCGGGAGTTCGAATCTCTCCGCCCCGACCATTTATGAAAACAAAAAACTTGATACAATGAAAGCAAAGATTTACAAACCTGCAAAAACATCGATGCAATCAGGTCTTGGTAAAACAAGAAAGTGGGTTTTTGAATATCAAAAACAAAAAGATTTAATCAGAGAGCCTTTAATGGGTTGGACTGGATCGCAGGACACTAATGAGCAAGTTAAGTTATTATTCGATGATGTTGATCAGGCAATAAACTACGCAAAAAAAAATAATATTGAATATGAGGTTATCCCCGAGATAGAAAAAAAATATAGGAGTAAGTTATACTCAGATAATTTCAGATTTGATAGAAAAGATAAGTGGACACACTAAATTATTGGCCCCGTAGCTCAGTTGGATAGAGCAGTAGATTTCTAATCTGAAGGTCCGAGGTTCGAGTCCTCGCGGGGTCGCCATATCATTTTCGTTGTATATATTTATATATAATTTCTAGACATTAATTTTTTGTGATATTTATTAAAAATGCAAAACATACTAGAAATTGATGGTATATCAAAATCATTTTCTGATATTCAAGCAAACAATGATATTTCCCTATATCTCAGGCAGGGCCAGATACATGCGCTGTTAGGTGAAAATGGTGCTGGCAAGTCTACGTTAGTAAAAATTATATATGGTATTATAAAGCCCGATCATGGCTCGATGATCCTTAATGGAAAACTTTATGACCCTAATACCCCTGAAGTTGCGCGAAATGAAGGTATTGGAATGGTTTTTCAGCATTTTTCACTCTTTGAAAGTTTATCTGTACTTGATAACATAATACTTGGCCAAAAGGGTAATCAAAAAAAAGATAGCATTTTAGAGAGGCTCGATGACCTACAAAAAGATTATGATCTGCAAATTGATGTAAATAAGATTGTGGCAACATTATCAGCTGGTGAAAAACAAAAAGTAGAAATAATCAGGTGCATGCTCCAAGATCCTAAAATAATGATTTTGGATGAGCCAACCTCTGTTCTTAATCCATCAGAAGTAGAAAAATTATTCAACTTTCTTAGAAAGTTATCTAAGCAAGGTATGGCTGTGCTCTATATTTCGCATAAGCTGCATGAGATAAAAGAACTTTGTGATACATCAACTATATTAAGAAATGGTAATGTTGTAAAAAGTTGTGACACCGCAGATGTAACGATTAACGAGCTTGCGCAATTGATGGTCGGCAAGGCTATTGATAATAAGATTAAATTATCTCAGCCAAAACAGGAACGAGTATTGGATATAAAAAATATTTCCTATACCAACCCAGACATCTACGGTACCTCTCTGAAGGAGATTCAATTTAATGTAAATTTTGGTGAGATATTTGGTATTGGCGGCATCTCTGGTAATGGGCAAACTGAACTAATGAAAGTATTATCAGGGGAAGTAGGGTTAAATGATGGAAATCAAATATTGTATCATAATGAGGATATCAGCGGATTAGATATTAATGAACGCAGACAGAGAGAAATCGTTTTTGTACCTGAAGATCGATTAGGCCATAGTGCCGTAAGTAGCTTATCCCTATCAGAAAACTTATTGTTAACCAATCTTTGGGATCATAATTTTTTTTCAAATGGCGTTATTGACACTAATTATGTTGATGAAAAGACATCCGAGGTTATAGAGAAATTTAATGTTCAATGTAATGCTTCTGGATCTCTTGCTTCGAGCCTTTCAGGAGGGAATCTTCAGAAATTTGTCGTTGGTAGAGAAATCATAAAAATGCCTAAACTTGTCGTCTGCGAGCAGCCGACTTGGGGAGTTGATGTTGGGTCCGCAAGCTTAATACATAATTATTTAATCGAGATATCTAATTCAGGATCAACAATTCTTATCATATCACAAGATATGGACGAGCTGAGATCTATTTGTCACAGAATAGCAATAATTTCTAATGGAGTAATATCAAAACCATATGATGCAAAAAGGATCACTCCGGAAGATATCGCCATTGAGATGGCAAAGTAATTTATATAAATGTTTAAGCTACAAAAAAAAGAAACAATTGATCAATCGAGTCTTTATACTGTTCCCCTAATTGCAATTGGTTGCTCCCTAATATTTGTATTTATTTTATTTTTATTAATTGGAAAAAATCCAGTTTTAGCGATCTTTATTATTTTTGTAGAGCCTCTTTTATCTATTTTTGGGTTATCAGAGCTAATTGTAAAAGCAACACCGCTAATAATTATTGCACTTGGGCTTTCGATAGGGTTCCGCGCTGGGGTATGGAATATTGGAGCTGAAGGTCAATTCACAATTGGTGCACTTTTTGGTGGGGCGACTATACTGGCGTTTTACCCAACTTCAGGTATTTGGATTTTACCGCTATCTTTTTTCATAGCTATAATTGGAGGAATTTTATGGGGTATGATTCCCGCATTTTTTAAAGCGAGATTTAATACAAATGAAATTCTTGTAAGTCTGATGCTTACCTATGTCGCCATATTATTCTTAAGTGGAATGGTTTACGGCCCTCTAAAAAATCCTGATGGATTTAATTTTCCAGAGAGCAGGCTGTTTCATGACTCAGGAACTCTTCCTATAATATTTCCGGGTACAAGGGCACATATCGGTTTTTTAATGGCGTTGCTTCTGGCTGGTTTGATGTTCTATCTTCTTAAGAGGCATAAATTTGGATTTCATGTTAAAGTGTCTGGGGAGTCTTTAAGGGCATTAGTATTTTCAGGTAAGTCGACAAATTATATGGTCTATCTTAGCTTCATTATTTCTGGTGCATTTGCAGGTTTAGCTGGTGTAATTGAAGTTTCAGGCCCGGTAGGTCAGTTGGTACCAGCAATACCAGTTGGCTATGGCTTTACTGCAATAATTGTAGCTTTTCTGGGCAGACTAAATCCACTTGGGATTTGTTTTGCAGGATTATTGTTAGCACTCACTTACATTGGTGGAGAGGCTGCGCAAATTAAACTCGGGCTGCCGAATGCAATAACTGGTGTTTTTCAAGGGGTCTTATTATTCTCATTACTTGCTGCTGAAGCGTTTACAAATTATAAAGTAACGCTAAAAAAGATGAGGGGAAATTTTTGATGGATTTATTTATTGCAATATTTCAAGGAATTATAATAGCATCTACACCCCTCGTGCTTGCCGCTATTGGAGAACTTGTTGTGGAGAAGTCAGGTGTATTAAACCTTGGTGTTGAAGGGATGATGATTATCGGTGCTGTGACTAGTTTTATAGTCACATATGAGACTGGAAGTCACTTTTTAGGGCTTATTGCCGCAGTAATATCGGCAGGGCTTGTTGCGTCTTTATTTGGTTTGTTAACGCAATATCTTTTAAGTAACCAAGTGGCAACCGGTCTTGCCCTTACTTTATTCGGCCTTGGCTTGGCATCTTTAATCGGTCAAACATATTCAGGAATAAGCCTAGATGCCTTTCCTGTCTTTGATGTATATTTGCTCACTGAAATTCCAATTATTGGTAGCCTTTTATTCAACTTCGATTATTTAATTTATCTATCAATTATAATTGTAGTGTCTGTGTATTATTTTTTAAACAAGACCAAACTTGGCCTTGTACTGACTGCAATTGGAGACAGTCATGACTCAGCGCATTCTCTAGGTTACTCGGTTAAAATGGTAAGGTTATTTGCAATAATTTTTGGTGGATCGTGCGCAGGTTTGGGAGGCGCTTATTTGTCCCTAGTCCAAACTCCAATGTGGGTTGAGAATATGACCGCTGGTCGTGGATGGATTGCGCTAGCTATAGTTGTATTTGCAGTTTGGAGGCCTCTGTGGATTTTGGTGGGCGCGTATATTTTTGGGGGTATTACAATTATACAACTGCACGTACAGGCTCTTGGTGTCAATATTGGCGCTCAGTATATGTCAATGATGCCATATCTCGTTACGATTGTGGTTCTTGTTTTTATCTCTGTGAATAAAAATAGGCTAGCTGTTAATGCCCCAAATTGCCTAAATAAGCTCTTTACATCAGACTTATAAAAGGTAATTTGGCGGGTTCAACTTGAGAATTAAGTTGTCATTTCTTTTTTGATTTTTTTGTTCTAATCGTAATGCCTTTAATTTCTCTAAAAATAACAACAGCGCCTAAGATTTCATTTAAATTAATAATGAAAATTTCAATTAATTCAGTGGAATAATAACAATTAAACTTCATATTGAGGTTAAAAGGTCTACTATTATAATATAGTTTATTAACTAAGCATTTACTTGTTTCTAAATTATAAGTAAATAAATAGGCATTTCCCATTTTGCCTACTTATTATTGTCCCATTTTTATATACGGAGTTATCGATGTCAAAAAAAATACTTGGTTCTATAATCGTGATTTTGATTATAGCTGTTGGTTTTTATTATCAATCTCAATTATCAGATGATGATGGAGTTAAAAAAGTTGGCTTTATTTATGTTGGCCCTGTCACAGACTTTGGATGGACTTATGAACATGATCAAGGTCGAAAAGCTGTCGTTGAGGCATTTGGAGATGCTGTGGAGACAACATATGTCGAGAGTGTTTCAGAAGGGCCCGATGCTGAGAGGGCTATCACCCAAATGGCAAGAGACCATGACCTTATATTCACAACATCTTTTGGGTATATGAATCCAACCATCAAAGTTGCGAAGAAATTTAAAAAAGTTAAATTTGAGCACGCAACTGGATATCAAAGAGCTGATAATGTTGCAACATATGCAGCAAGATTTTATGAAGGGCGCCATTTGATCGGGCTAATAGCCGGTGGAATGACCCAATCAAATACAATTGGTTACATTGCCTCATTCCCGATACCAGAAGTTATCAGGGGCATAAATGCAGCCTATCTTGCCGCTACATCAGTAAACCCAACCGTTGAGTTCAAAATTGTATGGGTCTACACTTGGTTTGATCCAGGCAAAGAAGCTGATGCAGCAAAGGCGCTAATCGATCAGGGTGCGGATATTATCATGCAACATACCGACTCTGCTGCTGCAATGACAATTGCTGAAGAGCAGGGTATATATGCATTTGGGCAAGCATCAGATATGATTCAATTTGGTCCAAACGCTCAATTAACCGCTATAATTGATGACTGGGCACCTTATTATGTAGAAAGAACACAAGCATTGATTGATAAGACTTGGGAGTCGAAAGATACATGGGGTGGTATGCCAACCGGAATGGTCAAGCTCGCAGATATATCAGATGATGTGCCTAAGGTTGTTGTAAACCTTGTAAATGAGGCCCAGGAGGGAATACTCACTGGCGAGTTGCATCCTTTCACAGGGCCAATAAACAAGCAGGACGGAACAGTTTGGCTTGCTGACGGTGAGGTCGCCTCCGAAGGTGATTTACTTGGTATGGATTTCTACGTCGAAGGGATTGATGGCGTCATTCCTAATTAAAATACCGCTGAGAGCGCGCCGATCTCATGGCGCGCTCGTAATATCATAAGCCAAAATCATGTCCGATATAAAAACTTTAGCTATTGAAAAGCTGAACGAACTGAATCCCGAGTACCCTGAGTTAATTGAAGACATTGTAGTTGCGAATAAAAAAATCTATCTTTCATTAAAAACAGATAAAGCAAAAGTCGACAAATTTACAAAAATTAAACTTCAAATAGAAAAAGAGTTAGCTGCAATTGATGGTATTGATAGTGTATCAGTTTCTCTAACATCACACTCTGACGCAATACAAGCTAAAGCTATCCCTCAGGAAAATGCAAGTGGTGTTTCCGAAGTTCGAAATATAATTTCTGTTGCGTCAGGAAAGGGTGGCGTCGGAAAATCCACAACCTCGATAAATCTTGCTATTGCAATAAACCAGCTTGGTTTTAGCGTTGGTCTGCTTGATGCTGATGTGTATGGGCCGTCAATACCAAAGCTAGTTGGAGATAGGCAAAAACCAAAGAAGTCTAAAGCAGGTAAAATTTTACCTATAAAGAAATATAATATCAGTCTGATGTCAATTGGCTTTCTTGTGCCAGAAGACAGCCCAATGATCTGGCGAGGTCCAATGGTAATATCAGCCGTGAATCAAATGCTCAATGATGTTGAATGGGGTAAGTTAGACTATTTAGTAGTGGATATGCCTCCTGGAACTGGCGATGTACAGTTAACAATGGCACAAAGGGTGCCAATGAGTGGCGCGGTGATTGTATCAACTCCTCAAGACTTGGCGCTCATAGATGCCAGAAAAGGCATTGAAATGTTTAAAAAAGTAAATATACCAATTCTTGGTATCATCGAAAATATGAGTACATTCATATGCCCTAATTGTAAAAATGAATCACATATTTTTGGTTTTGAAGGCGCTAAACTTGAAGCGAATAATCAAAAAGTAGATTTTTTAGGAGATATACCATTAGAAATAGATCTCAGAGAATGCTCGGATAATGGAAAGCCAATAATACTATCTAAAACAGACTCAGTAGTTTCAAAAAAATTTCTTGAAATTGCAAAATCAGTCACAAAAAAAGTCGGAGATGAATCAAGTTCAAGCAAGCCAAATATTATAATAAATTAAATTCATGATGATATCGGATGATACCTGAAAATATAATTTTATCTGAAAATAAGAAAGAGCTAACCCTTGAATATGGGGCTACAAAATCCGTTATGAGCGCCGAATTTTTGAGAGTTAACAGCCCCAGCGCTGAGGTAAAGGGGCACAGCCCAGCACAAAAAAAAACTGTGAGTGGAAAGAGAGCTGTTTCAATTAATTCAATTGAGCTTGTTGGTAATTATGCAATAAAGCTTATTTTTGATGATGGTCATGCTACCGGTATATACACTTGGCAATATTTAAAGGAACTTTTCAACGGCAAGGATAAAATATGGAAAGAGTATATAACAGAATTAAGGAAAAAAGGTTTAAATAGAGATTGAGCATTCATTTAAGTGAATCAAGAGAGCTTGCCAAATCTTCAATTAGGTCAACGGGGTCTTCAAGTCCAATATGAATTCTTACCATAGAGTTTGAGTATTTAGCCCATTCTTTTGTAGTTTGTCTATCTGGAAAAATCGGCATTATGAGACTCTCATAACCACCCCACGAAGCTCCAATACCAAATAGTGACAGGCTATCGATGAATTTATCGAGAGTCTCAATACTATTATTTTTATTTTTAATAATTATGGACATAAGACTCCCACCTCCCCCTGAAAAATACTCTTTCCATAAATCATGATCACGACTTTTATAAAACGGGGGGTACAGGATTTCTGTGATTGCTTGATGTGTGGTAAGGAATTCGCATATTTTTAGTGAGTTTGCGAATTGTTTTTCCATTCTAACGTTAATAGTCCGAAGACCTCGATTCGCCATATAAGCATCATCAGCATTTGAACTGACCCTAAGTATATCAAAGGCCTCTTCAACATATTTTTGAGCTTTTTTATTATAAGTCACAGCCCCCATGAATACATCTGAATGCCCGACAATGTACTTAGTACCCGCATGCACAGACATATCAATACCAAATTTAAAGGGTTTAAAATACAATGGTGTTGCCCATGTATTATCAACTATTGTGAACAGATTACTTCTAGAGCAAATGGAAACTAATTTATTAACATCAATAATCTCGAAGGTGAGTGAGCCCGGTGACTCAAAGAAAACCGCTCTAGTTTTTTTAGTAATTATATTTTCTAGTGAGTCCAAATCTTTCGGATTAAAAAATAATGTTTCGACCCCCATCTTCGCAAGAAACTTTTCTGCGATTTGCTTCGTAGGTCCATAAACATTATCTGACAATATTAATTGATCTCCGTTCCTAAGGATGCTGAGCAAACTGAGAAGGATTGCTGTTCTCCCTGAACTTGTTATTCGGCATCCTTCGGCATTTTCTAATAGCCTTATACCTTCTGAAAGAGACTCTGTGTTAGGATTAGATTTGCTACCATAGAAATACCTTGAGGATCGTTCCCTGAATTCTTTTGAGGTTTCTGAGAGAACCGTTGAGCCACGATAAACGGGCGTATTTACAAAACCAAAATGTTCACCAGATTCTTGTCCGGCATGAGTAATTATAGTGCTTTCTTTATATTTTTTTTTATCCAACATATGTAATTATTTGCATAAGTTTTATAACTCATCAATATATATTACATAAATTGTTTGACTTTAGAACAAAAATAGAACATATTATGTACAAAAAAGGAATATATTATGTTTTTATTAAGAAAATTTTTAAATAATTGGGAAGATATAACTGGGATTTTATCTCTTGTCACATTATCATTTATGTTGTTCAGATTTGCATCAATAATCTAATCACCACCTCTTATCCACAAAACCAAAACAATATTTAGAACAATCTAATATTAAAATGACTTCTAGCTTTTTTTTATTAAAATGATAGTAGTCAAAAAGGAATATTAATGGCAATTCCACACTTTATACATTTACGTGCTCGATCTGCATATTCTCTTCTTGAGTCATCTCTACACATAAATCAGATAAAGGATTTATGCATTGAAAATAATATGCCCGCTATTTGCATTTCTGATAGCAACCTTTTTGGCGCCTTAGAGTTTTCCGAGACCATGTCTTCAAATGGCATTCAGCCATTGATTGGGGCAACGCTGAACGTATCATTAAATTATACCCCCACATCAAGCTCAAATCCCATACAGTCATCAATTTGCTTGATAGCAATGACGGAAATTGGGTATAAAAACTTATTAAAACTATCGAGTTATTCCTTTCAAAAAAATAATGCACTATTTCCATTTGTGACAATTGAAGAAATTTATAAACATAATGAAGGCTTATTTTTCTTAACAGGTGGAGACAGGGGTACTGTAAATAATCTGATCAAATCAAATGGTACGGATCAAGCAATAGAATATATAAACAATACAAAGAGCGTATTCAATGAGAGGCTCTTTATTGAAATTCAAAGGTCAAACAGTAATAATCAATCTGTTGAGAATAAGCTAATAGATATAGCCTATGATAGGGGCATACCCATAGTTGCAACAAATGATATTTTTTTTGAGTCACGTGCCGACCATGAGGCAAATGATATCCTCCAATGCATTACAAATGCTGATGTAATATCTAATCCAAATAGAAAAAAAATCTCACAGGAGTCCTATTTTAAAAATCAAGAAGAAATGTTTTCCTTGTTTGAAGATTTGCCAGAAGCACTCGAGAACTCTGTATCAATCTCGATGCGGTGCACATACAGACCGACAACATTAAATCCAATACTTCCAATGTACGTGCAGGAAGGGTCTGAGGATGAAGCGAAAGAAAAAGAAAATCACTTGCTAATTGATATGGCTAATAAAGGTTTTCAGGATAAAATTTCAAAATTCGGAACTGCGGAGAATTATCATATATCATTTTATCAGGATAGGCTCGATAATGAGCTTTCAATTATTCTTGATATGGATTATGCAGGATATTTTTTAATTGTATCTGATATTATCAACTGGTCAAAGAATAACGATATACCGGTTGGGCCAGGTAGAGGATCCGGTGCAGGATCTCTTGTGGCATGGTCGCTTGGGATAACAGACTTAGATCCTATAAAATTCAATCTTGTATTTGAAAGGTTTCTTAATCCACATCGAATATCGATGCCTGACTTCGATATTGACTTTTGCCCAATAAGACGTGACGAAGTTATTAATTATATAAAACAAAGATATGGTAATGATAGAGTTGCGCAAATAATTACATTCGGAAAACTTCAAGCTAGAGCAGTAATCCGAGATGTTGGTAGGGTAATGGAGATCCCTTATGGCCAAGTAGACAGTTTATGTAGACTGATACCAAACAACCCTGCGAATCCGATGACACTATCAGATGCGTTAAGTGAGATCAAAGAGATTGGTGTGATTAGAAAGTCAGACGAAACAATAGATCGTCTTCTCAAGTTCTCACTTTCACTTGAAGGTCTATACCGGCATGCCTCAACGCACGCGGCTGGAGTTGTTATATCTAATGGGAAGCTTGAGGAATATGTACCCCTCTATATGGATCAAAAAACTAATTCGCTTGTAACGCAATTCAATATGAAGTGGGTTGAGCAAGCAGGTTTGGTTAAATTTGATATTTTAGGCCTAAAAACCCTCTCAGTAATAAGTGAATGCTGCAAACAGCTCGAAGCCATTGGCAAAAGTATTGATATAACATCCATAGATTTTGAGGATGAAAAAACTCTTAAACTGTTTAGAGATGGTGAAACATCGGGCGTTTTCCAATTTGAAAGCTCAGGTATGAAAGATTTACTGGTTAAGGCTCACCCAAATAACTTTGAAGATTTAATCGCCCTAATTGCACTTTTCCGACCCGGTCCAATGGAAAATATTCCTCAATATCTTGAGTCAAAGAATACAGATATTGAGATTGAAGATTTGCATGAACTTATTAACCCAATAATTGCTGATACTTACGGAGTAATAATATATCAAGAGCAGGTTATTCAAATTGCACAGAAATTAGCTGGCTATAGCCTTGGCGAAGCAGATCTCCTGAGGCGAGCTATGGGTAAAAAAATAAAATCTGAAATGGATGCGCAGAGAGATAAATTTATCAATGGCGCAAGCTCAAATGGGGTTGATGCGAAAAAAGCTGAATACATATTTGATCTAGTAGATAAATTTGCGGGATATGGTTTTAATAAGGCTCATTCAGCTGCCTATGCTTTGATTGCATTCCAAACGGCGTACTTAAAAGCGAATTATCCCCTGGCATTTATGTCAGCGCTTTTGACACTAGATATTGGTAATATCGATAAGGTTTCAAGTATTATTTCAGAAACAAAAAGGATGAAAATAGAAATATTGCCACCTTCAATAAATTATTCTTCACACGATTTTCTAATAGAAGGTGAGTCAATAAGATTCTCACTATCATCAATAAAGAATGTTGGTGCGCAGGCGGTTGAAAACATTTGCACAGAGAGGAGTAAAAATGGACCCTATGCTGATATTCAGGATTTTATCTCACGAATAGACAGCCATTTTGTAAATAAGCGCGCACTTGAGGGACTAATCATGGCAGGTGCTTTTGATGAGATTGAGCAGAATAGAGCGCTGCTGATGGAGAATGTTGAAATTCTTCTATTGGAGTCAAGCCGCCTCAAGAAGAAAAATTTAGACGGTCAAACAGATATATTTGCTGGTATTGAAGAGTCAAAGCCTGAAATAAGGCTGCCTGAAAAAAAAGAATGGACCAGAAGCAGAAAACTTGCAGGCGAGTTTGAATTTTTGGGATCTTATTTATCAGGTCATCCATTGCAAGGCTATTCTCGTGATGTTGAGAAGTACAGCGTCACTTCATACGCCGATTTCATAAATAATGTAAAGACAAAAAGGCACAAGCAAGCCAGGTTAGCTGGTGTAATTCATGCAAGGGTAAATAGAAGAGGTAAAACAGGTAGAAATTATTCATTCATAAGATTTTCAGATAAAAGCCAAGAATTTGAGACTATGTTTTTTTCAGATATTATGGATAAATTTAATGAAATACTATTTGTGGGTAATGTTTTGATTATAAAAGTAGATGCCGACCTCCAAGGCGACTCAATCAGACTCCGAGTCAATGACGTTATTCAAGCTACCGAAGATGATTTAGTTGATACCGATAAACCTGACATAGTAAATGACGACCTCATCCGTCCCCAGACGGAGGATTTGAACCGGGAAGAGAAGATTGTTACTCAAAAATATACAATAAAAATATCAGATATAACAGCAATTGATCTAATAGCCGAAAAGCTTGAGCTTGGCAAAGGCTCGGATATTATCAATTTAAAATTTTATGATAATAATTTAAAAAAAGATATAAAACTTGAGATTGGAAATACTTATTCTTTTGATGATGACACTGAAAAGTATCTCAGCTCAATACCAGGAGTAGTTGGTATAAACATTGACTAACAAAGTTTTAGTAAATTAGCTTGATATTTTTTTAATAAAATCATATAAACAGCATATTACGTACATAGAGCATGAGTCGGTGTTTGTAACGCTCTATGGGGAATAACCGAGTCAGGAGAATTACAATGTCACTTCCAGATTTCTCAATGAGAGAATTATTAGAAGCTGGCGTTCATTTTGGTCATAAAAAAGAACGCTGGAATCCGAAGATGGAAACCTTTATCTATGGCAAAAGAAATGGTATCCATATAATCGATTTATCACAAACTGTACCATTATTACATCAGGCGCTTCTCGCGATCAGAGACGTGGCGGCATCTGGGGGTAGGGTTCTTTTTGTTGGTACAAAAAGGCAAGCATCAGAACATATTGCAGACTCAGCGAAAAAATCTGCACAATATTATATTAATCACACATGGATGGCGGGTATTTTAACAAATTGGAAAACAGTATCTAATTCAATTAAAAGATTTAAAGATCTTGAGGAAATGCTTAATAGTGAAAAAATAAATGCTCTAACAAAAAAAGAAGTGTTAAAACTTACCCGAGAACATAATAAACTCGAAAGAGCGATTGGCGGTATCAAAGATATGGGTGGCTTACCTGATATTCTTTTCGTTATCGATACAAATAAAGAGGCCATTGCTATATTAGAGGCCAATAAGCTTGGTATTCCTGTTATAGCAATCCTTGATACAAATTCAACACCAGATAATATTGACCATCCAATACCTGGCAACGATGACGCATCTCGAGCCATTGCGCTATACTGCTCGTTGGCAGAACGCGCAATCTTGGATGGTATGGAAAATTCACAAGCAAAAAGTTCATTAGATCAAGGTGAAAGCATTGATCCAGTGTCCTCTGATGATTTAGAGGTATTAAACCATGAATCAAAAGATATAGGTGTACCTGAAGAGCCTTCTGTTGAATCTGTTGAGGAATCCACAGAGGTCAGCACATCAAATGAGGAAATTAAAGAGTTAATTGTCGAGAAGAAGAAAAGAGTATCAACAAAGAAGAAATCAGATCCAACTGAAAATGATAAAGATAAGTCTTAAATTTCATCAGCAGCTATAATTAAGGAGTATAAATGGTTGAAATTACAGCAGGGCTAGTTAAGGAGCTCAGAGAAAAAAGTGGCGCAGGTATGATGGATTGCAAAATGGCACTGACTGAAAACGATGGGAATATAGATCTTTCCATAGATTGGTTAAGGGCTAAAGGAATAACAAAAGCAGCCAAAAAATCAGACAGAATTGCATCCGAAGGCTTAATTGGATCGCTCATCAAGAATGGGTCAGCCGCCATGATAGAGTTAAACTCTGAAACAGACTTCGTTGCAAGAAACGATGAATTTCAAGACCTGTTAAGAGGCATACTAGAAGTATCTATTGATAATGATGAGGTCGAGAGTGTTCAGTATCAAGATACCGGAAGAACTGTTGCTGAAGAAATCAATGAAAAGATTGCAACAATAGGTGAGAATATTATGTTAAGAAGAGTTACAAAATATGAAAATATCGAAGATGAACACATATTTTCTTACACTCATAATGCGGTTGCCGAATCCCTTGGTAAGATTGGGGTTTTAGTCGCAATTAAGTCCAAGTCTAGCATAGACAATTTGGCTGATTTTGGAAAAAATATCTGCATGCACATTGCAGCAACAAATCCTCTAGCCTTAGCATCAAACGAAATAAGCCCCGAATTAATTGAGAGGGAAAAGCAAATAGCTTTGGAACAAGCCCGAGAAAGCGGTAAACCCGAAAATATAATCGAAAAAATGGTTGAGGGTAGAATAAAAAAATTTACGGAAGAAAATGCTTTATTATCTCAAGTTTTTGTTATAGACGGTGAAACAAAAATAGAAAAACTGCTTGAAAATAAGTCTAGTGACTTAAATGAAGATATAATAATTACACGTTTTACTAGAATGCAACTAGGCGATGGCATCGAAAAGAAAGAAGATGACTTTGCGGGTGAAGTTGCGGCTGCAATAAACAAAAATTAATTAAAACTCCTGCACGGTAGGTGGTTTGTAATGACGAAAAAATATAATAATGTCTTACTAAAGATTTCTGGTGAGATTCTTGCAGGTGACTCGAAAAATACTTTTGATAATTCCACATCAAAACAAATTGTTGATGATATAACTAGCGTCAAACAATCCGGGATAAATCTTGCTGTGGTTGTTGGTGGTGGAAACATAATTAGAGGTGTCAATCATAAGGACTTTAGTCTCGCTAAGACTAGCGCAGATCACATGGGTATGCTTGGCACGATAATAAATGGAGTTTTTTTAAAAAATTTATTATTAAATAATGGAATTAAATCAGTTGTTTATTCATCTTTTATGATACCTGGTATTACAAAAAATTTTGATCATGAAGAGGCAAAAGAGGCTATGAACCATGGTCATATAGTAATTCTTGTTGGGGGAACTGGTAACCCTTATTTTACCACCGATACAACTGCTGTTTTGAGAGCTCTTGAGCTTGAATGTGATGTCCTTCTGAAAGGTACTAAAGTGGATGGAGTGTACGATAAAGATCCAGAAAAGTATTCAAAAGCCAAGAAATTTAGTAAATTAGATTATAATTATGTTATAAATAATAATCTAAAGATTATGGATATGACATCAATTATAATGGCAGAAGAAGCAAGTTTACCAATTATTGTGTTTTCAATTAAAAAGAGAGACGAGCTGAAAAAAGTCATAGAAAAAAAAGCAGAATTTACAATTATTTCTAATTGAGGTATCAAAATGGCAGATGAATTTAATTTACAAGATTTTTCGCGGCGAATGGACGGTGCCATCAACTCTCTCAAGGGAGAATTTTCAGGCTTACGAACTGGTCGTGCTTCAGCTAGTCTGCTAGATCCTGTAGTTATAGAAGTATATGGATCAAAGATGCCTTTAAATCAACTTGCAACGGTAAGCACACCTGATCCACGCACAATATCAGTACAAGTTTGGGATAAATCACAAGTAGAGATTATTGACAAAGCAATCCGTGAGGCAGGATTAGGTTTAAATCCGAATATGGACGGGCAGCTAATACGAATTCCTATTCCAGAACTGAACTCGGAAAGAAGAGAGGAGCTCTGTAAGGTTGCAAGTAAATACGCGGAAAATGCACGTGTTGCAGTTAGGAACGTTCGAAGAGATGGAATGGACACAATAAAGAAACTAGAAAAAAGTAGTGATATCAGTCAGGATGATCAAAAAAATTACGGTAATGATATTCAAAATATCACGGACTCCTCGATAAAGGAGATTGATGAGGTTCTTCAAAAAAAGACTGCCGAAATTATGAACGTTTAACATCTTTCATTGAAATAAGTTACCATGAGTGAAATCACAAACTTGCCTGATCATGTTGCCATAATTCTAGATGGTAATAGACGATGGGCAAGGGGCAAAGAGTTGCAGGACGAAGACGGTCATCGTAAAGGCATAGAAACGCTTGTTTTGATTGCCAAGGCTGCCGCTAATTTTAATATTAAATATTTAACACTATTCAGTTTTAGTAAGGAAAATTGGAAAAGGGATCCATCAGAGATTTCAAACTTAATGGATCTTATGGAAAGCTTTGAAAGTGAATATCTTGATGAGATAATTTTAAATAATATCAGAGTAACTGTAATAGGTGATATAGATACTCTTGCGAAACCACAAAAGAAAATAATCAAAATGGTACAGGAAAGAACCTACGGAAATACTGGTATGCAGCTGATTGCGGCATTTAATTATAGTGGCAGGGACGAGATAATCAGAGCAGTTAAGAAAATAGTTAATGATGCCCAACTTGCAAAAATATCAACCGATATGATCAACAATGATTTAATGGGTAATTATCTAGATACAGCAAATATACCTGATCCGGATCTCATAATCAGAACAAGTGGTGAGATGAGGTTAAGTAATTTTTTGTTATGGCAATGCGCATACTCTGAATTTATATTTACAGATACCTTTTGGCCTGATTTTACTGTTGACCATTTCTACGATGCACTTGAACAGTATTCGCAACGAGAGAGAAGATATGGGAGAAACACCCCTAATGAGCGGGTGTGAATTTAGCTATGGATATTGATAATTTAAGGTTGCGATTTAAAACGGCGCTGTTAATTTTACCAATTTTTTTCATACCTATATATCTGGGAGGAGTTTATTTTAAAATAGCCCTTATCTGCGTCTCAACATTATTTTTTTATGAGCTAATAACAATAATTAATAACGCGGAGAGAAAAGTTGCCACTGCGCTATATTTATGTTTTCTGTGCTTATCTTTATTCATTCTAAAAATTGTTCCAGATGTGGCCTTTGGTATTTGTCTAGCGGCTTTAGTTGTTGGATCTATTTTAATAAAATTAGTTTATAGGGTTAACTTCTGGTTCCAAGCAATCATAGGTTATTCCTATCTAAGTTTTTTAGTATTCTATCAAATAAGATTGCAAGGCAATCCGACAGACGGTCTAATTTCAATTTTTCTTGTGATATTAATTGCTGTTATTTCGGATAGCTTTGGCTACTTCGGTGGACAGTTGTTTGGCAGAAAGAAGATTTTTCCATATATATCACCAAATAAGACACTTGAAGGAACGCTTTTTGCATTTTTTACGCCAGCTATTTTTATTTTTTTTCTAGCACTGATTTTCGAAGTAGACTTTAATAATAGTATTATTTACATCTTCATTTCGATTATGGCGCTGGGAGCGATTTTAGGTGATCTAATTGGATCTTATTTCAAGAGAAATTTTAACGTAAAAAATTCAAGTAATTTACTTCCTGGTCATGGGGGGCTCCTAGATCGAATGGATAGCATCGTTGGCGTCGGGATATTTTTTATAATTTTAGATCAGATAACTCGCAACAACAGCTACGAGAATATTTTATATTTTTGGAGGTAAATTGAAGAAAGACTTGACAATATTAGGCTCCACCGGATCAATTGGCGTTAATGCTTTATCGATACCAACAATAGAAGAAAATTTCTCTATGTTAGCATTCGTTGCGGGTAAAGATGTTAATACTTTGTCACGCCAATGCCTAAAATTCAAACCAAAGTATGCGGTAATTTCGGATACCCAAATGTACGGCGAGCTGAAGAAAAATTTATTTGGGACTAAAATTGAAGTAAAAGCTGGGTATGATGAGATAAATGAAATAGCATCAAAATCTTCGGATGTTGTCCTATCAGCAATATCTGGCAGTGCTGGAATTGAACCGACCTATCAAGCCATTAATAGAACTGAAAAACTGGCTATCGCGAATAAAGAGTCAATTGTTGTTGCTGGTAGTTTATTGTTTGATAAAAAAATAAATAAATCAACTAATATCATTCCAGTTGACTCCGAACACAATGCAATTCACAAGCTCCTAAATTACGTAAATTATAAAAACCTGAAGACAATCACACTAACTGCATCAGGGGGTCCATTTCTCAATACAAGTATTAAAGATTTAGAAAATGTTACACTGGAGGATGCATTAAAACATCCAACATGGGTTATGGGTAAAAAAATTACAATCGACTCAGCAGCCCTTATTAATAAGGGTTTAGAATTAATTGAGGCTACATATTTATTTAATATGAGTCACAAAGATATAACAATATTGGTTCATCCCCAGTCTCTTATTCATGCCATGGTATCAATGCATGACGGAACAACCGTATCTTTAATGTCTAAAGCAGATATGAGAATACCCATCAGCGATGCAATATTTGATAGCGATAATGCACCAATATTTGGGAATCTGAAAACTTCTGATATTCGAAATTTAACCTTTTACGATCTTGATAACGAAAAATTCCCTACAATTAATATGGCAAGAGAAGCTATTAATGATGGGGTGAGTTCTATCATAACCTACAATGCAGCAAGTGAAGTTGCAGTTGAAAACTTTATATCTAAAAAAATTTCATTCTTAGATATATACAAAGTTATCAAAAAATCACTTGATCATAATAAAAAAATTAAGCAAAAGGTTTTAAAAAATAATATCGAGCATATATTATCATTAAACCAAAAAGCAAAGGATATTACGTTAACTATAATTGATGAGGCATTATAATCAAAATGTTAGATCTAGTAAATTTTTCAAGCCTATCATATAACTTTCTAATTTATACCATACCATTTCTATTTGTTTTGACGGCGGTTGTTTTTTTCCATGAGCTAGGACATTTTGTGATTGCACGGCTTAACCGAGTTGATGTTGAAACCTTTTCAGTGGGTTTTGGTAGAGAAATTTTCAGTACCTATGATAAAAAGGGAACTAAATGGAAAATATGTTGGATTCCCCTTGGTGGTTATGTAAAGTTTGTGGATGATGCAGATCCCACAAGCAAAGCAGATAAAAATAAATTATCTGAGAATGGTTTTCACTCAAAATCAATCCTTCAGCGTTCATCTATTGTTTCAGCAGGCCCCATTGCAAACTTTATTTTAGCTTTAGTAATATTTACATTCCTATACACAGTGAATGGGAAAACAACAATACTGCCTGTAATAGAAAGTATTGAGGAGTCTAGCCCAGCAATGAATGGGGGACTCAAGGTTGATGATGTTATTATTTCTATTGATGAAGTGCCAATCAATAAATTTGGTGACATACCTCGTGTAATTCAAGAAAAAAAGACCAATGAACTTCAATTTGGGATACTCAGAAAAGGGAGCTATATTAATGTGAACCTCACACCCGAGATAAGATATTTGAATCCAGAAAAGAAATCGGGAGAAATTTTTTATATTGGCATTGGAGGTGGTACGCTCGAAAATAATATTCTAAAAGAGAAGTTATCCGTAATTCAGGCAATAGGATATGGAATTAACGATACATATCAAATTATTCATTTATCCCTTAGCTATATCTATAAAATGGTTATTGGAGCAGAGTCTACTGAGAATTTGGGCGGACCTATTCGTATTGCTCAAATTTCAGGTGATGTCGCAAAAAATGGTATCATGCCATTATTGCAACTAACCGCGCTATTATCTGTAAGCATTGGGCTTATTAACCTATTTCCAATCCCAATGCTTGATGGGGGGCATCTTATGTTCTATCTAATAGAAGCCATAAGGGGAAAACCCCTAAGTGAAAGGTCATTTGAGCTATTTCATAAGATTGGATTAAGTTTTATAATTTTTCTTATGTTTTTTGCTTTATGGAATGATTTAAATTTTTTAAATATATTTTAATAAAATTATATATAATAACGTTGTAAATTTAACAAAAAAATATTATGAGAACTTTTTTATATAATTCTGTTTTTATTACTCTTTTCGCCTTTTTTGTCAATGCGACAGATCTGCATGCTGACGATCATCTGATTAGCAGAATTGATGTTACTGGTAATAATAGGATTGATGGTGATACAATACTTAATTATGCAAAATTGAGTGTTGGTAGTGCTTACAATCAAGCCGAGGTGGATGAAGCGCTAAGAGATCTATATGAAACAGAGTTATTTTCTGATGTTCAAATAAATTATGATGACTCGAGAATAGTTATAACAGTTCAGGAAAATTTTCTCATCAATCAGGTTGCTTTTGAAGGTAATAAGGCGATAAATGATGACTCGCTAAGAGATCTTGTGTCATTAAAGGCACGCTCAACATTCTCAAAAAATAAATTAGAAGAAGATATTTCAACAATCATAAGCTCATATAGATCTGCTGGTAGGTATAGTGTTGTTGTTGAGCCAAAAATAATCAAACTTGATTTTAATAGGATCGATCTTGTTTATGAGATTAATGAAGGATCTATAACAAAAATTACTGATATAAACTTCATAGGAAACCAGAACTACTCTGATAGGGTTTTGAGGAGTGTAATCTCAACCTCAAGAAGTACTTGGATTGATAAGATATGGGGAACAGGAAGATCTTATGATAATGCCATAATGGAGTATGACAAAGAGCTCCTAGCCCAATTTTATAGAGATAATGGATATATAAATTTCAATGTTGTAAACGCTATTGGGGAGTTGAATAATACTACTGGTAACTTTGTTATTACATTTACTGTAGATGAAGGCGATAGATATCTCTTTGGTGATGTATCAATATTAAATAAATTAGATGATACCTACACATCATTAGTTGCAGGATTAATTACCACAAATGTAGATAATTATTATGATGAGTCAGAGATAAATCTTAACAAGACAAATCTCGTTGATTTTATGAAAGCAAATGGCTTGCCCTTTGCAACAGTTGATGTGATTGAAGAAATTGATGAAAATACAAAAAAAGTAAACTTAACATATATTCTTGAAAACGGGCCACCAATATATGTAGAGCGTATAGAAATATCTGGCAACCAAAGAACATACGATTACGTAATTCGTAGAGAGTTAAAAATATCAGAAGGGGACGCTTTAAATCAGACATACCTTAATCAATCAATGAGAAACCTTAGAGGCCTTAATTTTTTCTCCGATGTAAAGCTAAATACTGTAAATGGTTCAGCCCCCGATAAAAAAGTGATACAAATCGCTGTTAGCGAGAAACCAACGGGATCCCTAATGTTTGGGGCTGGATACTCAAGTGTTTCAGGTTTCGTAGGAAGTATTTACATAAAGGAAGATAATCTACTGGGTAAAGGACAGAGAGTTGCAACACAATTTAGTCTAGGTGGCGATCAAAGTCTTGTTAATATTCAATTCACGGAACCATCTTTTTTGAGCACTGATGTGTCTGCGGGCATAGATATCTTTGGAAATGAAACTGATTTATCAGATGACTCAGGATACAAAAATAAAGAAATTGGTGCGGGGCTGAGGTTTGGATTCCCATTATCCGAAGATCTACATTTGGTGACAAAATATAAGTATACAAACAATGAGATCTATGATGTACCAGCAAATTCGAGTGCTGCACTAACACAGCTTGAGGGCACACGGAATATTTCTGAACTTGGCTATTCCATGAGATATAATACACTAGATAATATGGTTTCGCCAAGCAACGGCACACTCCTAGATTTTAGCCAAGATTTAGCTGGTCTTGGTGGGGATGTTAAGTATTTGAGGACAGAAGTATCTGGAAATTACTACAAAGATTTTACAAGTAGTATTGTTGGCTCCTTATCGCTAAATATGGGGCACATCTTTGGATTAGATGACCAAGATGTATTAATTTCCGATGCCTTCCGAGACCCTGGAACCACCTTGAGGGGTTTTGCCCCAAGTGGTATTAGCCCAAGGTTTACGTCGAATGAAAGTAGTGATGAGGAGGCTATTGGTGGTAATACGTATATATCAACCTCGGCAGAATTAACATTTCCATTTGGCTCGTTGACAGACGAATATGGTGTCAAAGGTGGCATTCATTTAAATGCTGGTTCATTGTTTGACTCGGATTTAGATCCGTCAGATATAAATGACTCTGACTCTTTCAGGACATCAATTGGTGCTTCCGTCTTCTGGGACTCTCCTGTTGGTCCGTTAAGGTTTGACTTTACGGAAGCCATTGACAAGGAAACATTCGATAAAACTGAGTTTTTCCAATTTTCTGGTGGCACAAACTTCTAAATTGTATAAACTTCCATAAGGTATTGATTAATCTATTGGTATTTATATGAAAAATGCTATCTTTACAAATAATAATGGCCCTTTTAGAATAAGTGAGATTCTAAAAAAAGTACTTCCCGATCAAAAACTACAAGGAAATATGGAGGACAAGTTAATAGAAGGTGTTTCAACAATAAAAAACGCCTCCTCAAAAGAGATTACATATTTAAGTAATAAAAATTACCTAAATGGTGTTAGCGGTATAAGAGCTGCAGCATGTTTGATAACATTGGATTTAATTGATGTTCTGCCTGAAAACGTTGTGCCAATTGTTGTAGAGAATCCTGAGTATACGATTATAGATATCATGAACTTATTTTATAAAGATTTAGATGATGGAATTGACAGTCAAATCAGTGATTTATCGTATATTGCAATTGACGTAGTTCTCGGTGAAAATACACAAATTAAACCCGGGACTGTTGTAAAAAGTGGTGTTGTAATTGGAGACAATACTACCGTCGACTCAAATACAACTATTGGAAGTAATGTTATGATTGGTCACAATGTTCGTATTAGTTCAAATTGCACGCTTCAAAATTGTATATTAGGTAATAATGTAATTATACACCCAGGTGTTCGAATTGGTCAGGATGGGTTTGGCTATAGTTTGGGAGACACAGGCTTTAAGAAATTTCCCCATATTGGCCGTGTTATTATTCAGGACAATGTGGAAGTTGGATCTAATACAACAATTGATAGAGGATCATTAAATGACACCACCATTGGTGAGGGAACTAAAGTTGATAATCTAGTGCAGATTGCCCATAATGTCACAATTGGTCAAAATTGTGTGATTGCAGGTCAGGTTGGTATATCAGGCAGTGTTAGCATTGGAAATAATGTGATGATTGGCGGTCAGTCGGGTATCAAACAACATAGAAAAATTGGTGATAACGTACAAATAGGCGGAGGCTCGGGTGTTATGCATAGCATCCCTTCAAATCAAAGAGTGGCTGGAAATCCCGCAAGGAAGCTCGAGTCATATTTAAGTGAAATAAAAACTATCTCAAGAATAGCAAGAAAATAAATATAAATTGGGTCATTGATGTGCTATAAGTTACACTGGCTAATTGGATATAAAAATGAAGACTTATACGATGAGTGATAATCCTCAAACAGCTGATATAAATGTGATTAAGAAATTAATTCCACATGCATATCCGTTTTTATTGGTAGATAAGATAGTTGAGATGAACGGTGACGAATATGGCATTGGGGTGAAAAATGTAACAATAAATGAACCATTTTTTCAAGGGCATTTTCCTGATAATCCGATAATGCCTGGAGTATTACAAATTGAAGGCATGGCACAAACTGCTGCCGTAATGTGTATGCTAAAATATAATACAAAAATCCCAAATATTTTTTTTATGACTATTGATAAAGCGCGCTTCAGAAAGCCAGTCATTCCAGGCGACATACTCTATTACCATCTAAAAATCATAAGAAAAAGAGCGAATGTTTGGAAATATAAGGGCGAGGCATATGTCCTTGGAAGCCTTGTTGCGGAAGCAGAAATAAGTGCAATGATCGAGGCGGGTAAATAGAATGATACATCCCTCGGCCATAATTGAAGATGGTGCCATAATAGGTAACAATACTTCGATCGGAGCATTTTCTTACATCGGCAGTAATGTTGTTTTGGGTGATAATGTTAATATCTATCCACACGTTGTCATTGATGGGCATACAAAGATTCAAGATAACGCAAATATATATCCAAATGCAACAATCGGAATGACCCCCCAAGACTATAAGTATAAAGACGAAATAACATATATTGAGATCGGTAAAAATTGTGTAATTCGAGAGCATGTCACAATACATTTAGGGACAAAGTCTGGTAACTCTCTGACAAAAATTGGTGATAATTGCTTCCTTATGGTTGGTTCGCATGTGGCGCACGACTGCTTAATTGGAAATAATGTAATACTCATTAATCAAGCCGCTCTTGCTGGACACGTGATTGTTGACGATTATGCTATTGTAGGTGGTTTATCGGGTGTAAAACAGCATGTAAGGATCGGTAAGCATGCATATATTGCTGCGCAGACTGCGGTTGAAATGGATATATTACCATATGGTGTTGTAAAGGGCGTGCGAAGGTGCTACCTAACAGGGGTAAATATTAAGGGTCTAAGGCAAAGAGGATTTTCAAAAGAAGAAATTCATCTAATTCGAGATATTTATTTGGAAATATTTGATGGACCATCCATTGAAATTCCAAAAAGAGCACAATCGCTTCATAAAAAATATGCTGATAACAAGAAAATAAGTATTTTACTCAAATTTATTTTAGATCACCCGGAAAGGCATTTGTGCCTTCCAACTGAAGAGAGTATTATTAAGTAATTTAAATAGCTATCGATATGGGCGAAAATCAATTAGCTATAATAGCTGGAGGGGGTAGTCTTTCAGATGTTATTATAGAGACCGCAAGAAAAAAAGGGTGGAATGTAACGGTATTTGCAATTGGAGACTTAAATATTGCAAAAAATCAAGATATAAGCCTTATTGAAATGAAAAGGCTGGATATTGGTAGGATTTTCCAAATATTAAAAAGTCAAAAGATTAAAAATATTTGTATGGTTGGATACATACCCAGACCAAATAGTCCCAAAGACTACTTAAACTTTCGATATTTAAATGTTCAGACATTAAGTATCTTATTTCAATCTATCGGCATATTGCGCGGCGGTGATGCATCATTATTTAAGAAAATAAATTCATTACTTGAGAAGAGGGGATATAAAATTATCGGTGCATCCGAAATTGCACCAAATCTAACATTAAAAGGGGGGCTTTATTCCTCTAAGAGCGTATCAAAGGTAGAATTTGAAAATATAAAAAAAGCTAAACAATGCGCTGAAATGACGGGCTACTTGGATATTGGGCAGGCTGTTGTTGTAAAGAATGGTAGAGTCCTCGCAATTGAGGCTGCGGAAGGGACCGATGTAATGCTTGAACGGGCTGCATGTTTGGAGGCAATAAGGATAAAGAGAGGTGGTGTTATTCTAAAGTCAGCTCAGATAAATCAAGATAAGAGAGTTGATATGCCAACCATTGGGCCAAACACAATCAAGAATGTAGTAAAGGCAAATTTATCGGGTATAGCAATAACTGCTGATAATGTAATTGTACTTGATTTTCAGAAGGTTATAGAAATGATTGAAGACAATAATTTATACTTTATAGTGATCTGATTGATAATATAATTATGAAATCAGAAAAAAGAAAAATTGCAATTATAGCGGGCGAAGTGTCTGGTGACAAAATCGGATCTGATCTGGTCAGCGAAATAGCGTTAGTAAATGATATTGATTTGTATGGTGTGGGCGGAGAAGAGCTTGCAAAGCATGGATTAAGGTCACTCTTTCCATACGAAGAATTATCCATAATAGGTGTTTGGGACATAATTAAGAATATTTTCACTCTCAGGAAAAGAGTCAATTCAACTGCAAAATCGATTGTAGCTTATAAACCAGAGTTATTAATTATAATTGATAGCCCCGAGTTCACTCACAGGGTTGCCAAAAAAGTAAAAAAAGCAATGCCAAATCTTAGTGTAATAAATTATGTATCTCCCACGATTTGGTTTTGGCGGCAAGGTAGAGGAAGGGAAATGAGTGAATATATAACACACGTTTTATCCATTTATCCATTTGAGCCCGCTTTATACAAAAAGTTAAATGGGCCACCATGCACATATGTTGGTAACCCACTATTTGAAAATATTCTGAATAATAAATTGAATAGAAAAAAAATAGAAAATAAAAACAAAACAATAGTTTTTATGCCAGGAAGTAGAAAAAGTGAAATTGAGAAACTTTTACCTCCTTGTATCGCGGCCTTTAGAGAAATAAAAAAGTTAGGTTATGAATTTAATATAGAAATACCAACATTTGATCACTTTGCTGATTTTATCAAAGAAAAATTTGTTAATACCGGTATTAATTATTCAATATTTTCAAGTGAGAGCAAGAAAATAAATAGCTTCTGGTATTCAGACTTTGCAATTACAGCATCAGGTAGTGCGACTCTTGAGTTGGCAGCTTGTAGGTTACCAATGATAGTTATTTATAAATTAACTATAGTTAATTCTCTGTTTGCGAGCGTAATCTTAAAAATAAATAATTTGAAGAATGTCTCATTTTCACTTCCAAATTTAATAAGTCAAAAAAAAATAATACCTGAATTATTACAATCTGACTGCAACTCAAAAAAAATTACCACTGAGCTGATAAAAATGTTTAACGATAGCAACGTGATTAATGATCAGTTATCGGTTTTTGAAAATATACATGGGATTATGCGGGTAAAAGTAAGGCCTGAAAAGGCTGCTGCGGATATTATTAGTGGGTATCTATAGGATACTATCTATCTTCAATCTTTATGAATTCTTTTGATGCATTACCCATATACAATTGTCGTGGTCTACCTATTCTTTGTTCAGAATCTTCGATCATTTCATTCCATTGCGAAATCCAACCGACCGTTCTTGCGAGCGCAAATAATACTGTGAACATATCTTTTGGAAATCCAAGGGCACGTAATATAATCCCAGAGTAAAAATCTACATTTGGGTACAGCTTCTTTTCAACAAAATATGGATCTTCAAGCGCAATTTTTTCAAGTTCCATTGCAACTTTTAGTAAAGGGTCGTCCTTAAGCCCAAGGGCGTCTAAAACCTCATGACATGTTTTTTGCATGATCTTAGCTCGCGGGTCATAGCTTTTATAGACTCTGTGTCCAAAACCCATCAGCCTAAAAGGGTCACTGGAGTCTTTGGCTTTTTTGATAAATTTTGTAATATTATCAGGTGTTTGAATTTCATCAAGCATGTTCAAAGCAGCCTCATTTGCTCCCCCATGCGCAGGTCCCCACAAAGATGCGACCCCGGCGGCGATACAAGCAAATGGATTGGCGCCTGAAGAGCCAGCAAGTCTGACTGTTGATGTTGAGGCATTTTGTTCATGATCTGCATGAAGAATGAATACCTTATCTAGTGCACTGGACAAAATCTCATTGACTTTATACTCCTCTGGTGGAACTGAGAAGCACATGTGCATGAAATTACTGGCATAGTCTAGGTCATTTCTCGGGTAAACAAATGGTTGACCCAGTGTATATTTATAGGCCATTGCGGCGATTGTTGGCATCTTTGCAATTAATCTGCGGGTCGCCACCATCCTTTGGTGTGCATCGCTGATGTCAGTGGAGTCATGATAGAAGGCAGATAATGCACCAATTACCCCGCATGTAATAGCCATTGGGTGAGCATCCCGTCTGAACCCTTGGTAAAATCTGGTCATTTGCTCATGAAGCATCGAATGATAGGTGACGGCATTATCAAACTCTTCTTTCTCTTTTTTGTTTGGAAGCTCTCCATTTAGAAGAAGATATGACACCTCAAGAAAATCTGTGTTTTCCACAAGTTCGTCAATTTTATATCCACGATATAAAAGTATACCATTTTCGCCATCCACATAGGTTATTGTTGAAGAGCAATTGGCAGTCGAAGTAAACCCAGGATCGTATGTGAAAACATTTGCTTGTGCATATAATTTTGAGATGTCGACTACTTCTGGTCCGATAGAAGGTTTGTATATTGGTAGATCATATTTTGTACCATTTATCTCAATTTGAGCGGTACCAGTTTCATTTTTTTTTACTGCCATAATAACTTTCCGTTAACTCTACGGTACACTGTTTTTATATATATAAAAACTAATATTTTCAAATAAAAAATTATTTATACAGATGCTGCGAAATACGCGTGAGCGTGTCTTCTTTTCCAAGTGCATAGATAAGTTCATAAATACCAGTTGGGACGATACGCCCTGTAAGAACTATGCGTAGTGGCTTAGCAATATCAATTAATTTGATATTTTGATCGTTTGTAAATTTTTCAAATAAGTATGTTATTTCTTGAATGCTCCAATCCTTAATAGAGCTTAAATCCCTATAAAAAAAATCTAATAATTTAATTTTCTCCGAGTTGAGGTGCTCCATCATAACGCTATCTATAATTGGAGGGCGCACTATTAGCAAATATTCAATAAGTTCAATTAATTCATTTAACGTTTTTGATTTAGTTTTTACGTGTTCCAATATCAGTTTAATTTTCTCTTGATTCACAATTGGAATCTCAACTCCTTTCGATAGAGATATTAACTCAATTATTGCACTATCGCTTTCTGTATTAAGGTAATAAGAATTTATACTCAATAGCTTTTTATGATCTAGTCGTGCTGGTGATTTGTGAATATTTTTGATATCAAAATATTTGATCATTTCATCTTTTGAAAAATATTCTTTGTCGCCATAGCTCCAGCCTAATCGTAGGAGGTAGTTCAATATTGCCTTTGATAAGAATCCTTCAGATTTGTAGTCTGAAACTGAAAGCGCCCCGTCTCTTTTTGATAATTTGGCACCATCAGATGAATGAATTAATGGAATATGAGTATATTCTGGTATTTTCCAATTCATTGCTTTGAAAATGTGGTATTGCCTTGCAGCGTTATTTAAGTGGTCGTCCCCTCTTATAATATGCGTAACCCCCATGTCATGGTCATCGACAGCGGAGGCTAGGAGATAAGTTGGACTTTCATCGCTTCTTAAAATTATAAAATCATCTAAATCTTCATTCTCGAAACGAACTGTACCTTGTACGCTATCATTAATTTCCGTTATTCCACCCAATGGTGTTTTTATTCTAATCACTGGCTTTATGTTTTTATCTTTCTCATTTGGCTCTCGGTCACGCCATTTATTATTATAAAACGCGGATTTTTTCTTCTTTATTGCCTCTTCTCGCATCTCACCCAATTCTTCCTCAGTACAATAGCACTTGTAGGCTTTTCCATTCTCTAGAAGCTGCAATGCAATTTCTCTATGTCTGTTGATGTTAGCGCTCTGATATGCAATCTCGTCATCCCAGTTGAGCCCAAGCCATTTTATGCCCTCCAAGATATTTTGAAGTGCCGCGTCAGTAGACCTTTTGAGATCTGTATCTTCAATACGCAAAATGAGTTTACCGTTGTGTTTTTTTGCAAACAGCCAATTGTAAAGTAGAGTCCGGCAGCCTCCAATATGCAAATTACCTGTTGGCGAAGGTGCGAACCTTGTAGTAACCATTTCCTTCATAGTCCTTATTCCATTTGGGCTAATTGGTTTTAGTGATAGTTTCTGATAAGATTTACAAGGCAACCCTGTATTTTAATTCTATCTGATGAGTATATTTTTGTTTCGTAGCTTTTATTGGATGGCTCAAGTGCAATGCTATCGCCTTTTTTTCTAAATCTTTTAAGGGTTGCTTCTTCACCATCGACCAGCGCAACAATAATATCACCGTTTTGAGCGGTTTGGCATTTTTTTACAATCACTGTATCGCCGTCAAATATACCTGACTCAATCATTGAGTCACCCCTTATCTTAAGCGCATAGTGCTCATGATTTCCCAGCATACCCTTTGGTAGATGAATATTATCAATTTTTTCTTGGATCGCTGAAATAGGTGAGCCAGCTGCAATATTACCCATAATTGGTATCTCTACGAAGGTATCATTTATTGTTTCGTGTTTATCCAATGGAATTGTTGATTTATTATAATTAATATTGCTTTCAATATTATCAAATGGATGTTTTAGTATCTCTAGTGCTCTTGCTCTATTAGGAAGCCTTCTGATGTAGCCTCGCTCTTCGAGTGCATTAATCAATCTATGTATGCCTGATTTTGAATGTAGGTTAACGGCGACCTTCATTTCGTCATAAGAGGGGGAGATGCCATTTTCCGTGATTCGCTGGTGAATATATTTTAATAATTCAAATTGTTTCTCAGTAAGCATTATTTACTCCAATCCATTTGCACAAAACAAGAACATTTATACATGTTCTTTTTATGTTCTACAAGAGGAAAGTTAATAATTCTATAATTAAAAGTCAATTTTCAAGATTTGCACTATCTCACCTATTCTTTTCGAGGGTGCATTTGGTTCCCTAATTATAAATACATTTGATGAGTTCAGGACGCTCAATGATGAGGAGTCTTGCACCTTATGTGGCGTGACAAATCCATCTTTGAAAAAACCTCGGATAAAATCTTGCCTTTCATCATTCTCTTTCAAGCTAGTTTTTAGCTTTGCTTCTGTTATGTATAGATTTTCATCTTCAAAATTCATGAATTTGTTTATCATGGGTTTCAAGAAAAGCTGACAGCAAACGTGCGCTGATACCGGGTTACCGGGTAGGCCTAAGAAATGCGCCTCCCCCAAACGACCATATATAAGGGGTTTACCTGGCCTCATTGCAATTTTCCAAAATTTGAGCTGCAATTCCTTATGTATACTCTCTTTAACCAGGTCAAAATCGCCAACGCTTGCCCCACCAATTGTCACAATGATATCATGACTTGCAGCTTTTTTTATTTTTACGCGCAGAGATTTTACATTATCCTTGGCAATTCCAAAATCTGTTACATTTGCACCAAGCTGTTCTAAATAGGCTTTTATACCGTAATTATTTGCGCTGATTATTTTATTTTGAGCATCTTTTGAACCAGGTTCAACAAGTTCATCACCATTAGATATGATCGCTATTTTTGGTTTACGGTACACCACTAGTGTTGTGTGGTTCATAGAGGCAGCTAGGGATATGTGTTTGGGGGTTAATTTTGTTCCTTTTCTTATTAAAATATCATCAGTTTTGAAATCAAAACCCTTCTTTCTGATATTTTCATTTTTTTGTGGTATTTTTTTTAAAATTACATCACTTGCATTTGTTTCTGTATTTTCTTGAATTATTACAGTATCTGTCCCAGAAGGCATTACACTCCCAGTGTACACCTTGACAGCCTCTTCTTTTTTTACCTTTCTTGCAAAAGTTGTACCCGCTGGACTCTTACCAATGACGGACAACTTATGATTTTCATTAATATGTGGACCATGCTTAAATGCATAACCATCCATGGCTGATAAATCAAATGGAGGTGACACTCTGCGGGCCGATAAATTTTCAGCAATAACATAGCCGCCAGCCCTCCCAAGAGGAATAGTTACTGTGCCCATCACATTAATCTCTTTAAGGCACCTGTCGATAGCATTTTCAAGTTTTAGCAAGTTCATCTTCTCTTGTATATTCCAGATTTACCACCAGATTTAAAATCTAACTTTATGTTTGTTATTGACGCTTTTTTATCGCGTGATTTTATCATGTCATAGATAGTAAGGCACGCGACAGAGCATGCCACCAAAGCCTCCATTTCAACACCCGTCTTTTGCGTTGTTTGGCTCTCACAGATCACATTAATGGAACTCATTTTGCTATCAACACTTATGTCAACCTTAATAAAATCTATATTTATATTATGGCAAAGTGGTATAAGCTCATGGGTTTTTTTTGATGCTATTATACCAGCAATCCGAGCGGTAGAGAATATATCGCCTTTTTCTACATTATCGTTTTTGATCAGCTCTAAGGTTTTCTTTGAGACATTCACACTACCGGATGCAATTGCAACTCTCTTACTAGCTTTTTTATCAGATATATCAACCATATTTGCCTCGCCAGAATTATTTATGTGAGTAAAATTTTTCATCTTAATCAAGGAGGTCCTGAATTGCCTTTGTCATATTATCTGATTTAATTATACTTTCGCCAACTAGAAAGGCGTTCACATTTTTCTCTCGTAACATTTTGATTTGGGTATTGTTGTAAATTCCACTTTCAGAAATTATAATTAGTTCATCACTAAATTTTGGTGCTAAATTAACGGTGGTGCGGATATCTGTTTCAAAAGTATGCAAATTTCTATTATTTATACCGATGAGTTTGGCATTCATACTCAGTGCTCTCTCAAACTCATTTTCATTGTGTACTTCAAATATGCTATCTAGTTCAATCTCTTGAGCAGTTTGATAGAGTTCGCGTGCCTGCGAGTCACTTAACATAGATAATATGATTAATATGCAGTCTCCGCCAAGATATTTTGTTTCAAAAACTTGATATGGGTCAATGAAAAAGTCTTTTCTCAGTAGCGGTAGGGGTGAGCTGTTACGAGCAATACCGAGATCCTCCTTTGAACCCATAAAAGAGGGTGTATCAGTTAGCACAGAAATACATGTGGCCCCTGCTGCTGAATATTCCTTTGCTATCTTTGATACATCAAATATTTCCTTTAAAATTCCTTTTGATGGGCTAGCTTTTTTTATTTCACACACTAAAGATATTTTACCAGCAAGAGTGTTATCTCTGATTGACCCTAAAAATGATCTTGATGTACCTGAGTCTCTGCTGACGTTGTTTATCAGTTCATTGATCGAGAGTGATTTGTAGCTTTCACCAACTTCAATTTTTTTGTATTCGTATATTTTATCTAGTATTGAATTCATCAGTCCAATCTATTTGACACGCTAATTAAATGCTCAAGAGTTTGAAGTGCTTTACCACTGTCTAATGACTCTTTTGATATTGCAATTGCATCTTCGATATTTCTGGAATAGCCACACATAACTAATGCTGCCGCAGAATTTAAGGATACAATTTCACGATAAGGATTTTTTTCACCTTTGAAAATCTTAATCAATTCTTTTGCGTTGTGGCTCGCATCTCCACCAACGATTTCTGATATTTTTGCAGGCCTAATATTAGTGTTCTTAATTTCAAAAACTTCTTCCGAAATATGTCCACTGTCTAATTTATGGATAAATGTTTTATCTGATATTGATACTTCATCAAGCCCATCATTACTGTGGACCAGCCAAGCTGCCTCAGAGCCAAGGTTTTTTAGCACTTCAGTCATTGGACGCAAGAGAGCAAGATCATAAGCACCAATGAGGTGTTTTTTCACATTAGCTGGGTTACACATAGGGCCAAGTATATTAAAAATAGTTCGTGTTTTGAGTTCTGCCCTTACTTTTGCAACATGTTTAAAGCTACCATGAAATAGTGGAGCAAATAAAAAGCAAATATTAGTCTCGTTTATGCATTCCACGCAAGAGTCTGGTTTTATATCAATATTTACGCCAAGCTCTGTTAATACATCGGAAGATCCTGATAAAGATGATACTGATCTGTTGCCATGCTTTGCCACTTTAACACTGTTTGATGCGACGACAAGCGCGGATGCTGTTGAGATATTTAATGTTTTGTAACCATCACCACCGGTCCCAACAATGTCTATTGCACCATCGGGAACCATTATAGTAGTCATTTTTTCTCTAATGGCACGCACAGCCCCTATGATTTCATCTATTGACTCACCCTTATTTTTAAGACTAATAAGAAAGTTAGAAATATCATCATCAACGCAATTACCAGACATTATACTTATAAATGCATTGTAGCTTTCCAAAACCGAAAGGCTCTGTTTATTGTTTATCTTTTCAATATAATCAATGATTTCTGGCATTAAATTAATTCTATCTATAAGATTATAAAGTTCCTTAATATATCAATTCCATACTCTGTTGCAATACTTTCAGGATGAAACTGTATACCAAAAGTAGGGTATTCCTTGTGTGACACAGCCATAATATAGTTATCGTTCGCTGAACGAGCAGTTATAGACAATTCGTGGCTTAATTCTTTTTCATTAATAATGAGAGAATGGTATCTGGTGGCAGAGAATTTCTCTGGAATATCCTTAAAAATTGGACACCCACTATGTGTAATTATTGCTGTTTTGCCATGCATTAAGTGATCAGCTTTTATAATTTCCGATCCAAAGGCTTGTCCGATAGATTGATGACCCAAACAAATTCCTAAAATTGGCAATTTCTTTGAAAAGGATTTCACAACATCAACAGAAATTCCTGCTTGACTGGGTGTGCATGGTCCAGGGGATATTATTATGTGACTTGTATTACTCGGTATCTGATCAGTAGATATTTGATCGTTACGAACTACAGACGACTGCACTCCTAGGCTGCCAATGTATTGCACAATGTTAAATGTAAAGCTATCATAATTATCAATAATTAATATCATTTTTCTGCCCTGCTACTGTTAATATCGAGGGCATCTTGTGCTGCATTGAATAGGGCAGAGGCCTTCGATTTGCATTCCTGGTATTCACTTTCCGGATTAGAGTCCGCAACGATTCCAGCACCCGCTTGAACATACATTGAATTACCCTTAATTATTGCAGTTCTCAATGTTATGCAAGTATCCATGTCTCCTGCTGCTGAAAAGTAACCAACGCATCCAGCATATATAGACCTGCGCTCCTTCTCAAGTTCTTCTATTATTTGCATTGCTCTTATTTTAGGTGCCCCTGATACTGTTCCAGCAGGAAATCCAGCTTTTAGAACATCAATCATATTGAATTTACTGTCAAGTTTTCCTGTCACATTAGAAACTATATGCATAACATGGCTGTATAACTCTACAAAGAATTTATCTGTAACCTTTACACTTCCAAGTTGCGATACCTTACCAACATCATTTCGTCCCAAATCAAGCAGCATTAAATGCTCAGCAAGTTCTTTCGGATCAGAGAGTAATGAATCCTTATTATAATCATCTTCAGCCTGATCTTTCCCTCTTGGTCTAGTACCCGCGATTGGCCTTACTGTTATTTCATCACTAAAAAGCCTAATAAGTATTTCTGGACTTGAACCAATAACAGCAAACTCATCAAAATTGAGATAAAATAGAAACGGTGATGGATTTATTCTACGCAATGATCGGTATAATTCAAATGGGGGCAATTCAAAATTTGACTCGAAACGTTGGCTCAGTACAACCTGGAAGATGTCCCCTTCATAAATATAATTTTTGGCTTTCTCTACCATCTTGAGGTAGTCATCTTTTGACGTGTTTGAGCTTATGTTAATTTTCTTTTGGTTGGTTGGAATATATGTTTCATCAAAGGGTTTTTTGAGTAGATCGAGAACAAAATCTATTGAGGTATTGGCTTCGGCTAGTGCATCATGATATTTTTGATTTGAATTATATCTTAATGAATATACAACCGATAGCTCATCTTTTAAATTATCAAACACAATTATGAGTGATGGTCTCATAAGTAGTGAGTCAGGGAAATCTGCATCAGATTTGCTTAATTCGTTTATATCCTCAATTAATCTCACATTATCATAACCGATGTAGCCAAAAACACCTGCAGACATTCTCGGTAGATGGTCTGGGAGCTTAATGTATGAACAGTCGATTAAATTCTTCAACGATGCGAAAGTTGGCAAACCCTCTTTTTTGTATCCAGATGTCCATTTTGATTTTATATAGGCCGTATCTCCATCGGATTTCCACCACATATCTGGCTTCATTCCAACGATTGAATATCTACCTCTTTTTGTACCCCCCTCAACGGACTCGAGCAGAAAGCAATTTGAATGATCCTCTAAACGCATTAAAATTGAAATAGGGGTAACAGTATCTGAGACGATTGTCTTCCATATTACTTGATCGATTTTTTCATTGTAAAGTTTTTCAGATTTATCCATTGAGACTACTGGCTCTGAGTATTAAATAATCTATCAATGTTTTCTTGATATAATTTGACTGTATAATTATCCTCAAGCGATACTAAGTATTGCTCGAATAGATCGTTCCTCATCTGCAAATCTAGATTATCTATAAATTTCTCATCCCTCTCTGGCTCTGATTGTATATTCGGGAGTATTTCTACTACCTTTCCAACAAGTACATTATTTTCGGATTTACCAATAATTACTTCATTAATATTTGCACTCAGAATTCTATCATTAAAGTCTTCACTAAATTCTCTAATCGGGGAGAGTCTACTAAACGGCTCTGATCTTTTTATTTCAATTTGATAGGACTCAATAAGCTCTTGAATTTGATTATTTATTAATCCAATTTCTAGCTGTTTTATGATTTCACTTTCTTTATCATTTTTTCTTTTCTTAATCATATCAGCGGTGACAAGATCTCTAACCTCAGCAAAAGATTTTATATATGGTGGATTTATTGAATTTAAGTCTGTCCATATATAACCATTCTCGGTATTATGCACCTCAATAAAATCTCCAATTTCTGAGCTGAATATTTTTTGGATGAGTTCTTGGTGATTTATTTCCTCAACCACATCATTCTGGATATTTTTTCCGTTAATATCAATTTTCTTAAAATATTGTGTCTCAATTTGATGTTTCGCAGATGCTTCCTCTATAGAACTACCATTTAAGAGGTCATCTTCAATTTCAAAATATAGCATTTCCACTAAGTCAATTGCTTCTTGAATTTGGATTTCATCCCTTATCTCGGCAGCCACATCATCAACTGTAGGGATTTTGCCTGGATTTATTTTTTCTAGGTATAGAACTGAAATACCGAGCATCCCATCAATTGGTTCACCAAATTCGCCTTCAATCATATTATATGCAGCATCAGCAACTTCGAAATCTAATATCTCATCTTTCCCAACTGAGCCAAGATAGCTCTGCTGTTTGCTTTGCGAATATTTCGTCAAAAGCTCATTAAATTCAAGCTGATATGAGTCATTATAGAAATTATCAGCTGTTGCCTCATCGTTAAAGAAGAACTGATATAGTTCCCTTGTCTCTGAGATATTAAAACTATCCAAATTGGCATTAAAATATTCATTTATTTGGGATCGGGTAACTTGAATACCCTTTTTTATATTTTCTGGATCTAATATGAGTGCTGTAAAGTCTCTCGTCTCGGATTTTTTGTATCCATTTTTAAACTTTTCATAAAATTCAAGGAGCTCTCTTTCAGATGGTGTTTTTACAACAATCTTTGATTTAGGAAGATCAACATATTCGATAACTCTTTCTGTCTTGTTGAATTCATCAACCATTTCAATAAGTACGTTGGGTATGTAAGTTTTATTTCCTATTATGTTAAATAACTGATTTTGCTTATTAACGTTAATTTCACTTTGCACATAAGTTTCGTCATTATAACCTGCGTATGAGAGGAGCTGCTCATACCTTGCCTTGTTGAACCTGCCGTCAATTTTGAAGTTATCATCATTAATAATCTGTTCTGCAACAAATTCTTCAGATATATCTATTCCAAGTTTATTAATTTCAATTTGAAGAACCATCTTTCTAATTAAGTTTTCAATTGCGATTTCATCTATGCCCAGTTCAAGTGACTCTTTCAATGAAATCTGCTTATCAAGTTGTGAGCTAATTATTGATAGTTGATTATTATATTCGGTCACAAGTTGATCGAGGCTAACCTCATAATCATCAATCTCAATAGCAACAGTTTTTTTAAAATTACCAAAGATATCCTGTATACCCCAAACCGCAAAGCTCAGTATTAGGATACCAATTAGAATTTTAACAAATGGTCCTGTTACAGATTTTCTTAGAGTATCCAGCATTTTCTCGCTCTAGTATTAATTCCATGTTTGTTCATGCCGTTAATATAAGGTAATATAAAAATTAATTCTATTGTTTTATTGTGTGACGGATTTTGTCTGATTTTTTACGAAAAAGGTGGGAATAAATGAAATTCAACCCAGATTCAATGACTTTCGCAGGTAATTGGAAAATGAATGGTCGCCTAGATGACACGGTTAATATTGAGAAATTAATTAAATTAATTAGCGACGATGATGCCAATATCATTTTATTTCCGCCATTCACATTAATCTCGAGTTTTGTCAATACTAGTAAAAATTCAAACCTGAATATAGGTGGTCAAGACTGCCACCATGAAGACTCTGGGGCATTTACTGGTTCAATTTCTGCTTCTATGCTTCGTGACTCCGGTGCTGATTTTGTAATCATTGGTCATTCTGAGGTGAGGGCGATGCATGAGAAGGGCCCGGATAATATAATCAATAAAATCCAAAGTGCCCATGAAAATAATCTTATTACAATAATTTGTGTTGGTGAGGATATCAAAGTGAGGTCTGAGGGGGAGCATTATAATTTCATAAGCAAACAACTAAAAGACTCGGTATCAAGCACCTCAAATCGTAATAATACCATTATTGCCTATGAACCAATTTGGGCTATTGGTACTGGAAATACTGCAACAAATGAGGATATTTATGAGATGCATGCCCACATTAATAATATACTACAAGACACTGATATATTTAAAAAAGGTAATCCATCACTGCTATATGGAGGATCCGTTAACCCAGAAAATGCAGGGGAGATATTAAACATCGATAATGTTAATGGGGTACTAGTTGGGGGAAGCTCTCTCGATTACTCAAAATTTAACGAGATTATAAAATCAAAATAATTTTTAATCATTGTTAATTCATTAAAATTATAGTAAATAAGCATTAGAGGTTACCATGAGCTCATTAATTCTAATTCTACATCTGGCGGTGGCCATTATTCTGGTTGGCGTAATCTTATTACAAAGATCTGAAGGCGGCGCTCTCGGTATCGGGGGTGGCGGATCAGGTGGAGGATTATCCGGCTTCCTAAAAGGCAGAGGACAGGCGAGCGGACTAGTAAAAATAACCATTATCCTTGGAACTATTTTTTTTATCACCTCAATGAGTTTAACAATCATAAACTCATATAATAACCAATCTGTGATTGATAGAGTCACGAGTGATCTCGACCCGTCAAATTTGATTACAACATCTGACAATGATGATGTCAGCGTTCCAATATTGGAATAGCCTGCAGTTTGCATTTGATATTTTGATTTAGTATTTTACATTTAATTAATTTTTGTTATTTTATAATTCCATGGCACGTTTTATTTTTATAACAGGTGGTGTGGTATCTTCCTTAGGAAAAGGACTATCTTCAGCATCACTTGGTGCATTACTTCAGTCTCACGGATATAAGGTAAAACTTCGTAAGCTTGATCCATATTTGAATGTGGATCCAGGTACCATGAATCCAATACAGCATGGTGAGGTATTTGTGACCGATGACGGCGCCGAAACAGATCTTGACCTTGGTCATTATGAGCGCTTTACCGATGTATCCGCAACTAAATTTGATAACATTACCAGTGGCAAGATTTACCAAGATATTATCCAAAAAGAAAGAAAGGGAGATTATCTTGGGGGTACAGTTCAGGTAATTCCACACGTAACAGATGCGATTAAAGAATTCATTACCCAATACACAGATGACGTTGACTTTCTTTTGTGTGAAATTGGAGGCACAGTCGGTGATATCGAGGCCTTACCATTTTTTGAAGCAATTAGACAATTAAGAAATGAATTGAGCCCAGAAAATTGTTTATTCATTCATTTAACTTTATTACCATTCATTGCAGCAGCGGGTGAACTCAAGACTAAGCCAACACAACATTCAGTAAAAGAATTAACTTCAATCGGTATCCAGCCGGACATTATCATATTACGCTGTGACAGAGACATTCCAGAAGATGAGAGAAAAAAAATCTCATCATTTTGTAATGTTCCATTCAGTAGAATAATTCCAGCTGTAGATGTTGGTAATATATATGATGTTCCGATGAATTTACATCAGAACGGCCTGGATAGTGAAGTATTAAGTATATTTAATCTTGAGCAAAAAAATAAACCAAATTTCATTAAATGGAAAAAAATCTCATCAAATGCTTGCTCTTTAGAAGAGAGTGTAAAGGTATCAATTGTTGGAAAATATATTCAATTGCAAGATGCCTACAAATCTCTGGATGAGGCGATATACCATGCTGGATTAATAAATAAGATTAAGGTTAATGTTGAATGGGTTGATTCTGAGTTACTGGAGAGCTCACCACCAATTGATTATCTGGATAGTACAGATGCAATTTTGGTCCCAGGTGGGTTTGGTCAACGTGGTAGTGAGGGTAAAATTAATGCAATTAGGTTTGCACGTGAGAAAAAGGTTCCATACTTAGGCATTTGTTTCGGAATGCAAATGGCCATTGTAGAGATGTCAAGATCACTGCTAAAACTCCCTGGAGCAAACACGACAGAGTTTGGAGATACAGATCACCCTGTTGTTGATCTTATGAAGCAATGGAAAAAAGGAAAAACCACACAAAAAAGAGATGAAAATACCGATCTTGGAGGGACTATGAGATTAGGAGCTTATGACGCAGTACTAAAAAAAGGCTCAAAAGTCGAAGAGATATACAAAGCAAATAAAATAAATGAAAGACATAGGCATCGTTGGGAAGTCAACATTGATTATAAAAAGCATCTTGAAAATCAGGGTGTTGTATTCTCTGGTCTATCGCCAGATGGCAAATTACCAGAAATTATAGAACTACCTGATCACCCATGGTTTGTCGCTGTACAATTTCATCCTGAATTAAAATCTAGACCTTTTAATCCGCATCCTTTATTTGTATCTTATATTCTTGCGGCTAGAGAAAAAAGTAGGCTGGTCTGAGGATTCTATTTCATGCATGATATTCAAAAAATTAGAGATAATCCCAAAAAGTTCGCTGAGCTGCAGAAACGAAGGGGCGTAAAAATTGATGTCGAAGAGATAATAACATTGGACTCATCAAAACGTACAGAAATGACAAAGCTACAAAATCTTCAGAATGAAAGAAATGAGTTATCAAAGCAAATTGGGTTACAAAAAGGAAAAGATAAAAGTGGTAAAGCGAATGAGTTAATAAATAAAGTCCATGATTTAAAAGATCAAATCTCACAACTTGAAAATCAGATTACTGTAACCAATGAGCATCTTGAAGCCATTCTATTAGGACTTCCAAATCTTCCATATGACGATGTTCCCATTGGTAGTGATGAGAGTTTCAATATTGAAATTGAAGCAAAAAGATATGGTAAAATTAATGATAAAAAAACTGCAGAGCACTTCGAAATAGATACGATTGAGGGCATGATGGATTTTGAAACTGCCGCCAGAGTGTCAGGCTCAAGATTTGTGTATTTGAGAGGTCAGCTCGCGTTGCTTGAAAGAGCGCTAGGACAGTTTATGCTTGATACTCATACAATTAAGAATGGTTACACTGAAATAGCGCCGCCGCTAATTGTGAACAATAGCTCGATGCTTGGCACTGCTCAACTGCCAAAGTTTGAGGATGATCAATTTCAGGTTATAGTCCGCGATAATGATTTAGCAGATCAAAATAACCGAAAATGGTTAATCCCAACAGCGGAAGTTTCACTAACAAATATTGTGAGAGAGAAGATAACAGACAAAGCCGATTTACCACTAAGATTTGTTGCCTTAACATCGTGCTTTAGGGCGGAGGCTGGCGCTGCCGGAAGGGATACAAGGGGGATGATACGCCAACATCAGTTTCAGAAAGTAGAGTTGGTTTCAATAACAGAGCCGGAGCTATCAGACGAAGAGCATAATCGTATGCTTGAATGCGCTGAAACTATACTTAAAATGCTTGAACTTCCTTACAGAGTTATGCTGCTTTCATCTGGTGATATGGGTTTTTCAGCGCAAAAGACATATGATCTCGAAGTTTGGATGCCCGGACAACAGGCTTATCGCGAAATATCCAGTATTTCAAATTGTGGTGACTTTCAGGCCAGAAGAATGAAGGCCAGATATAGAGATGGTAACAAAAATACAAAATATTTACATACATTAAATGGTTCAGGAGTAGCTCTTGGCAGGGCTCTTATCGCTATTCTAGAAAACTACCAAACGCCTGATGGCATTCAAGTGCCTGATGTATTAAAAAAATATATGAATAATTTAAGTACCATAAAAATTTGAAATTAATTTACTAAAGCAACTTATTGATGAGTCAAAAAAAAATATTAATAACGAATGATGACGGTATTAACGCTCCTGGAATTGAGCTCTTAATTAATGCCGCAAAAAGAATATCAAATGATATAACAATTATCGCCCCAGAGAGAGAGCAGAGTGGAAGATCTCAAGCGATGTCATTATCAGATATTATTAGACTGAGAGAGATTGATGTAAATATATTTTCTATATCAGGTACACCTACAGATTGCGTCATGCTTGCAATCAAGCAATTAATGAAAGATAACAAACCAGATCTAATTCTATCAGGGGTTAATAGAGGTCAGAATCTTGCCGATGATATAAATTATTCCGGAACAATTGGCGCTGCAATGGAGGGTGCAATACACAACATCAAATCTATTGCATTCAGCCAAGTTTTTAATATACATAATAAAGGGTTGGACGCATTTCAGGCAACAAAAAAAAATCTGGATCGGACATTAGATTTTGTTTTAGATTTAGACTATCCAGATAATATCGTTTTAAATATCAATTTTCCAGATATCTTTGAAAATAATCTGAATCATCGTTTTACTAGACAAGGAAAAAGAGATATTCCAGCTCATACAATGGAAGAAAGGACCGATCCTAGAGGACAGAAATACTATTGGATAGGCTTCAAGAGGGCAGAGGGTGGTATGCACGATGGAACAGATCTGGATTGTATTCAGAAAGGTTCTATTTCAATTACGCCGATTGGGCCAGATCGAACAGACTATTCATTTCTTGAGACCAAAATTTAGTTATAGAATTCTTCTTTTGAAATATAATATTAACTAATTATGAATAAACTAAAACTTAATTTTAATTAGCTAAGTTTAAATCATAAATGCCTTCGAAATATCGATCTAAATACATTATACTAACTATTTTTATACTTTTACTTACTTCGTGTAGTGCAGGTCTCGAGAGATTTAAAACTGTAAATAATGGTGAAAGTAAAAATCGAGTTAACCAATATTATGAGGATCAAAAAGCAACATTTAAAGGCTCTTATTCAAACTACTGGATTGTATCGAGTGGCGAGACTCTAGAGTTTATTGCCAGATCAACTGGGATACCCCTTGAAGATATTGCTTATTATAATTCTTTATCATATCCATATAAGCTCAATGATGGAATGCGCTTGTACATAGCAAAAAGAAAGTTGGATACAGATACAGTTTCGCCTGCGAGCAGTCAATTTAGTAGTGAAAATGGGGGTGTGTCAAGCGTTGACGATGTCTATTATGTCAAGACTGGAGATACAATCTCATCTATTGCCATGAAATTTGGAATTAATGCAAAACATCTGATCGAATTAAATAAAATAGCGAATCCAAGCTTAATATATGTCGGGCAAGAGCTTAAAATCGTAGAAAATAAATTATCAAAATCAGATAAAATAATTAATACGGTTTCAGTTAAAGAAAGCGACAGAGACGGAAATGTTCTCGATGATGCAGATAAGTCAAAGGCGGGCACACCTCAATTTAGATGGCCTGTTTTAGGGAGGGTTATCAATAATTATGGAGCTGAAGTTTTTGGTAGAGTTAATAATGGAGTATATATTTCAGCTCCGTTAGGCTCAGAGATTAGGGCCTCTGAACGTGGTGTTGTGACCTTTGTTGGCACCGAAGATTATTTTGGAGATCTAATTATAATTAAGCACCTTAACAATTGGGTTTCATCATATGCACATCTAGACAAATCAAATGTATTAATTGGCGATAAGATAGAAAAAGGTGATATTATTGGAACAGTCGGTACATCAGGGATAATAGAAAGCCCCCAATTATACTTTGAGCTGAGGCGAGGCGCAATTGTGCAGGATCCAACTGACTTTCTAAATTAGACTAATTTTATATTATTTTTTGCCGCAATAGAGGTGATGAACTGCCATGCAACTCTACCAGATCTTGATCCTCTTCCGGCAGCCCATTCGATTGCCTCTGCGTGTAAAGTCTCCGTATTTGGAATATTATAGTGTCGAGTATATGCATCAATCATTGTGAGATATTGATCTTGTGAACAATTATGAAATCCGATCCACAAACCAAATCGATCTGAGAGAGAGACTTTCTCCTCAATTGCTTCAGATGGATTTATCGCTGTCGATGTCTCATTTTCTATCATCTCACGCGCCATAAGATGACGTCTATTTGATGTGGCATAAAATATTACATTTGATGGCCTGCCCTCTATGCCGCCCTCTAGTGCTGTTTTGAGTGATTTATAGGTTGTATCATCGTTGTCAAATGATAAATCATCACAGAATATAATATAATTTACCTTACTATATTCTTTGATTATACCCAAAATATCTGGCAAATCTCTTATATCCTCTCTGTGAATCTCTATTAAAATAAGTTTATTTTTTGATGTTTTGCACAACTTACCATGTATTCCTTTTATAAGTGAACTTTTTCCCATACCTCTTGCGCCCCATAAAAGCGCATTATTTGCAGGCAATGATTTCGAAAATTTTATTGTATTTTCTAGAAGAATATCAATATTTTGATCAATTCCCTTAAGTAGCTCAAGCGGAATAGAGTTGACATTCTTGACTGGCTTAAAGCATCCTCGGTCGGATTGCCACATGAATGCGTCTGCCTCTGTCCAATTAATTTTAATTTCAGCTCTAGTATGTTTGTCTTCTAGAATCTTTCTAATTTTTGATATTTCTTCTATTAATTTATCGTTATTTTCAGTCATTTGTTCAGATATAAAAAATTATTATTTAAAAATTTTTCATTAACCTATATATATTATAAAGAAATTTATTGGAAATATATTTTTCTGTCTACAGTTTTAGTTATATATAAAGAAAGTGAATTTACCATGATTACCCAAGCATACGCGGCATCGCACCCAGGTGGTGGTGATATTTTTCTTCAATTACTTCCATTTTTACTCATTTTCTTAATCATTTACTTTTTGATTTTAAGACCACAGCAAAAGCGCGTCAAAGCTCATAAGGAGATGATTGACTCACTTAAGAAAGGTGATACCGTTATCACTCAAGGAGGTCTAATTGGAAAAATATCAAAAATTATAAGCGATCAAGAGGTTGAAATTGAAATAGCCAAAGATGTTAAAGTGAAGGCTGTAAGAGGGATGATTTCAGATATCAAGAAATGACTCTCTAACAGGGATAAAAATGCTATATTTCTCAAAATTCAAATCAATAAGCATACTCTTAATTTGCTTACTGGGTGTTATTTTTGCTTTTCCCAATGTACTAAGCCAAACCACTTTAAATAATCTGCCCAAAATTATTCCACACAAACAAATCAATCTTGGCCTAGACCTAAGAGGAGGCTCTCATCTCCTTGTCGAGGTCCAATCATCCGTCCGTGCCTCTGAGAGAATGGATGATCTTTACGATGAAATTAGGATTGAACTAAGACGCAATAAAATTTTATTATCAGATATTTCACAGAGTAATAACCAATTAAAAATTACGCTAAGCGACGATGGTTTTAAGGGTGATCTTTTAGATATTATTGAGTCTTTATCGCAAAATGTTAGAGGTCAATTGGGAACGGGTCAGTTAGTAGATGAACTCAATATTGTGGAGCAAATTGATGGCTCAATTCTTGTGAGCATGACAGAAGAAGCTGAAAGTGATCTTTTACGACGTTCAGTCGATCAGTCAATCGAAATAATAAGAAGAAGAATAGATGAGCTTGGAACTAAAGAACCTACAATCCAGCGACAGGGGGACTCGAGAATCCTTATTCAGGTTCCGGGATTAGATGATCCAAAAAGATTAAAAGATCTTCTTGGAACTACTGCAAAGATGACATTTCACCTGATCGATCCTTTTTATGATGGCGGCAATGTATCTCGTTCATCAATGCAATTGAAGCACGCAAATAATGAGAGTACATATGTAGTTGAGAGGAGATCCATAATTGGAGGGGAAAATTTAGTTGATGCCCAACCAGGGTTTGACTCACAAACCAACCAGCCGATAGTAAATTTCCGATTTGATGGTCAGGGATCAAGGAAATTCGGTAAAATAACCACAGATAATGTTGGAAAGCTATTCGCAATTGTTTTGGATAATGAGGTGATATCTGCTCCAATCATTAATGAGCCAATATTAGGTGGCTCAGGAATGATATCCGGAAGTTTTACAGTTCAAGAAGCGAACGATTTAGCTATTCTGCTGAGGGCAGGGGCATTGCCCGCGCCTCTCGTTATACTTGAGGAAAGAACTGTTGGCCCAGGTTTAGGGGCTGACTCAATAAAATCAGGGCAAATCGCATCAATATTGGGTCTGTTACTTGTTTTAATTTATATGTTTGCATCATATGGCAGATTTGGGATTTATTCAAACATATCGCTATTAATAAACCTATCATTGATTGTAGCTGTATTATCAATTCTGCAAGCCACATTGACTTTACCGGGAATAGCGGGAATAATCCTCACGATCGGGATGGCTGTTGATGCAAATGTTTTAATCTTTGAAAGAATTAGAGAAGAAATTTCAAACAACAAGTCCGTAATTAATGCAATAGACAATGGATATAAGAGGGCTCGCACAACGATACTTGACGCCAATATCACTACCTTTATTGCAGCTATTATACTTTTTCAATTGGGGTCAGGTCCAATAAAAGGGTTTTCGATTACACTTGCAATAGGCATCGTAACATCAGTTTTTACCGCTTTTACACTTACAAGGTTCCTTGTGGCAATGTGGATAAAAAGATCAAATCCAAAAGAAATTAATATTTGAGCGGGTAATTATTTATGAAGCCAATTAAGATAGTAAAACTAGATACAAGCATAAACTTTCTATCAAAGACAAAACTTTTTGTATCACTCTCATTGATCTTTATAATTGCATCTATATTTCTTTTATTCTCAAGAGGTTTAAATTTTGGCATTGATTTCAATGGGGGGACGTTAATTGAGGTACAGAAGATTTCAGGAAATGCTGATGTTTCTGAAATGCGGGTGCGTTTAGGGCAACTTGATCTCGGTAATATACAATTACAGGAGTTTGGAAAGAAAACTGATCTACTGATAAGAGTGGAGCAGTTGAGCGATGAAGAAGGGGCTCAGCAGGCAATAATTGCTAAAATTTCTGAGGTTGTGGTAGTGGATTACGAAATAAGGAGAATTGAGGTTGTTGGCCCAAAAGTATCTGCCGAGCTAATAAAAAAGGGTATTATTGCAGTTATATCAGCTGTTATTTCTGTTTTAATTTATATTTGGTTTAGATTTGAATGGCAATTCGGTATCGGGGCAATATGCGCTCTTGTCCATGATATTATTATAACGATTGGTGTATTTTCTCTATTGCAGTTAGAGTTTAATTTATCGATTATAGCCGCCCTGCTTACAATTGTTGGGTATTCGCTTAACGATACGGTTGTAATATATGATAGAATACGGGAAGAGCTTCGCAAATATAAAAAAATGCCAATAATGGAGCTAATTAACCAAGCTTTGAATTTAACTCTATCGAGAACTCTAATGACTTCTATAACAACTCTTCTTGCCCTATTTTCACTGTATTTGTTTGGTGGGGAGGTTATTAAGGGCTTTACATTTGCAATGATATGGGGAGTCCTTATTGGTACTTATTCCTCAATATTTATTGCTTCACCAATCCTAATTGGTTTGAATATTAAACGCGATTGGTCAAAAAAGAATGAAGAATAGTCTACACAAAAGAAGAATTGAGCCATTTATTTAAATCACTTTCTGCTCGCTGCGAAATCCTAATTTTTTTCTCCATATCTCTAATTCTTTTTGGCTTCTTCCTGATATCCCTGATATCCATATTCTCAAAAAGTCCAAAATTTATATTCATTGGCTGAAAATCTTTCACATGATCCTTGCGTGTAATATAGCTTATTAGACTACCCATGGCTGTTGTTTTCGGTGGTGGTCTTTGCTCTCTCACTTTTAACTTGTTATACATTAATAGTCCCGACAATAATCCTGTGGAAGCAGACTCAACGTATCCCTCTACTCCTGTGATCTGTCCTGCAAACTTGATCCTCTGATCTGAGATAAGACTCAAGTCACTTGATAATAGTTTTGGGCTATTAATATATGTATTTCTGTGTATACCGCCTAATCTTGCAAATCTAGCATCGCAAAGCCCGGGGATTTTTCTAAAAATATCTGTTTGATGGCCATATTTTATTTTCGTTTGAAATCCCACCATATTATATAATTGACCAGAGATGTCATCCTGCCTCAACTGGATAACTGCATATGGTTCATTACCATCCTTATGAGGATTATTTAAGCCAAAAGGTTTCATTGGCCCATGACGAAGTGTTTGTGGCCCACTCCTTGCAATGACCTCAATTGGAAGGCACGAATCAAAGTATGGTGTATCTTTTTCCCATTCATTAAAGCTTGCCTTATCTGCTTCAATCAACTCATCAACAAATTGATGGTATTGCTCCTCATTTAATGGGCAATTAATATAATCATTTAGAGATCCTGATGGCCCTACCTTGTTATATCGCGATTGAAACCAAGCTGCTGACATATCAATGGAGTCTGTATAAACAATCGGCGCAATAGCGTCAAAAAAAAATAAAGAGTCATCCGAACTCTTTTTGAGAATAAACTCTGATAGAGCCTCTGATGTGAGGGGGCCGGTTGCAATAATTATGTTTTCCCAATCATCCGGAATATTTATTACCTCTTTCTGGATAACATTGATATTTTGATGGTTACGTATACAGTTAGTAACTCTCGCGGAAAATAAGTTTCTATCGACAGCAAGGGCTGATCCAGCTGGTACTTTATGCTCATCCGCGGCCTTCATTATAAGTGACCCACAAATTCTGAGCTCTTCGTGTAATATTCCAACCGCATTTGAGAGCTTGTCATCAGAGCGAAAAGAGTTTGAGCAAACTAATTCAGCAAGTCCCTGGGTTTGATGTGCAGGAGTACACTTTTCAGGTCTCATTTCGTAGAGATCTACTTTTATATTACGTTCCGCTAATTGCCATGCAGCTTCGCAACCAGCTAGCCCTCCACCTATTATTTTAACTTGTGTCATCGCGAATCTTAATTAAATAATATTTAAGTCTTTTATATTACATTATGAGTATGAATAAATATTTTTTATTAATTTTTTACCTCTTGCTTCCATTATTAATGGTTTCTTGTACTACAAGTTATTCACCCATGAACACCAAATACCCTGACCTCAATAGCTATATGTCTGATATGAGTATTGTTGCAGATGATGATTCGGACGTTGTGGTTTGTTCAGGATATAATTGCAATTTTAAAACTCACATAAAATTCACCGATAGTGACCGTGAAACGATACATAAAATATTTAAAAGTAGAGATTTTCGAACACCATATGAGGAAAGACAGATGATAGCTACTGCTGTTGCAACAATTGAGACAGTTGTTGGACCTATAGTCGGAACGGAGAATGATAAGGGGGGCGTCCTTGAAAACGAATTTATTGGTAATATTGAAAAGCAAGATTGCGTTGATGAGTCCGCATCAACAACAAGTTATCTGAAGTATTTTCAGGACAATGAGCTAATATTTATGCATTCGGTTGTTGTGCCACAATCAAGGGGAGCGTTAATAGACGGACGCTGGCCACACTTCAGCGCAACAATAAGAGATAAAAAAAATAAGAAGCAGTTTGTCATAGACTCATGGTTTAGAGATAATGGCGAACCTCCAGTTGTTATGGAGCTTCAAGATTGGGTTTATGATTGGAGAAGGGCAAATGAAGTTCAAAATGAAGAGCTCAACTAGTTAGTATTTCTTTTAAAAATCTTCCTGTGTGGCTCACTTTTTGTTTAGCAATATGCTCTGGTGTCCCTTCTGCTATAATTTTACCTCCATGATCCCCGCCTTCGGGGCCCATATCTATAATCCAGTCTGCACTTTTGATTACATCTAAATTATGTTCGATTACCAAGACGCTGTTTCCCTTATCTACTAACTCATTTAGTATCTTTATTAACTTTTGGACATCATGAAAATGTAAGCCAGTTGTTGGTTCATCTAAAATATAGAGGGTATTACCTTTTGGCTTTCTAGACAATTCCTTCGAGAGTTTTATTCTTTGGGCTTCGCCACCAGATAATGTTGTTGCAGATTGACCAATCTTTATGTAGTCCAGCCCTACAGCTTGGAGCATCATTAGCTTATCCCGAATTGCCGGAATTGCCCTGAAGAACTCCACTGCCTCAAAAACGGTCATGTCTAAAACATCTGATATATTTTTATCTTTATACCTAACTTCCAAGGTTTCTCGGTTATATCTTTTTCCGCTACAAACATCACAAGTCACATACACATCGGAAAGAAAGTGCATCTCAACCTTGATAAGTCCATCACCCTCGCAATTTTCGCATCTTCCACCTTTAACATTAAAAGAAAACCTACCAGGCTTGTAACCTCTCGTCTTTGATTCTGGAAGGCTAGCAAACCAATCACGTATTGGAGTAAAAGTACCTGTATACGTTACTGGATTTGATCTTGGTGTACGACCAATCGGTGATTGATTGATCTCAATAATTTTATCGATATGTTCATCACCAATGATTTTACTATAATTATCAAAAATCATACCCGCTCGAGAGAGTTTTGAATTTAGACCTTGAAATAATATATTATTGATAAGCGTGGATTTACCAGATCCTGATACGCCAGTTATACATAGTAGTAAACCGAGTGGAAAATCTGCATCTATTCCCTTTATATTATTTTCTTTAGCGTCACTTATTCTCAATGTTGCCGTTTTTTTTCGTCTTGCTTTTGGAATATCTATAAAAAGTTTTTTGCTTAAATATTTTCCCGTGATTGATTTGTTATTTTTTTCAATGTCTTTTAAGGAGCCCTTCGCAACAATATCACCGCCATTAACTCCTGCTCCCGGTCCTATATCGACTATAAAATCAGCAGCTCGCATTGCCTCCTCGTCGTGCTCAACAATTATAACAGTATTACCAAGATCTCTGAGTGATGATAATGTGTGAAGTAATCTTCCATTATCCCTTTGGTGCAAACCAATCGATGGCTCGTCAAGTACATAAATCACACCGGTAAGTTTTGAACCAATTTGACTTGCCAATCTTATCCTTTGAGCTTCACCACCTGATAATGTACCAGAAGACCTAGCAAGAGTTAGGTAATCAAGCCCCACTTCATTCAGAAAGCTGAGCCGATCGAAAATCTCTTTGAGTATCGGAGTTGCAATTGTCTTCTTATTGTCAGTGAGCCTATCAGCAATGTTTGATATCCAATCTTTTGCATCCTTAATTGACATAGCAGTGAGGATGCTAATATCGATGTTGTCTATTTTCACACATAAAGCGTTTTCATTGAGGCGCTTACCATTACAATCACTGCAGGGCTGCAGCGATTGATATCTAAATAATTCTCGAAATTTATACCTAGATTTAACCTGCTTTATTGCCTGATTAATCATTGGTATTATACCGTCGAATGGTTTTAGAAAATTTAGGTCATCAATACCACCTCTTTTTGTAAATTCAATATTTTTTTTTGAGCCATAAAGAATTATATCTTTGATTTCTTTATCGATAGTTTTCCATGGTGATGATAAGCTAAATCCATATTCTTGAAGAAGCGGTTCCAACATGTCAGATATAAGAGATGTATTAAGATTTCTCCATGGCTTTATCGCGCCGTCAATGATTGATAGCCCCTCATCAGGAACGATTTTTTTTGGATCTGCAGAGTATATATTTCCGATGCCATCGCAGCCTTTGCATGCACCAATTGGGCTATTGAATGAGAAAAGCCTTGGTTCAATTTCTCCAATGCTAAATCCTGATACTGGACATGCAAATTTAGTTGAAAATACTAATCGCTCATGTGTATCATTTTTAGACTTATTAATTTTTTTTTCGTTAGTAATTTGATTATCAGCAAACTCCACAATCAAAAGTGATCCCGAATACTGAAGCGCTGTTTCGATTGAGTCTGCAAGTCTGACAGGATCTATTGATCCACTGATCAATCTATCTATGACTATATCTATGTCATGCTTGAAATTCTTTTCTAGTTTTGGAACTTTATCAATTGTGTAGAAATTTCCATCGACTTTGACCCTTTGAAAGCCATCTTTTCTGATTTTCTGAAATTCAGTCTGAAATTCACCTTTTTTTTCTTTTGCAATTGGTGCAAGCAAAATAATTTTTTGACCATCCTCCAATTTCATTATTCTATCAACCATATTTGAAACTGTTTGAGCCTCAATTGGCAGTCCTGTTGCAGGTGAGTATGGCGTTCCTACCCTCGCATATAACACGCGTAAGTAATCGTATATTTCTGTGACGGTACCAACCGTAGATCTGGGGTTCCTGGAAGTTGTTTTTTGTTCTATTGATATTGAGGGTGACAACCCCTCTATGCTCTCTACTTTGGGCTTATCCATCATTTCAAGAAATTGCCTTGCATAAGAAGATAGGCTTTCTACATACCTTCTTTGGCCCTCTGCATAGATGGTGTCAAATGCTAAACTTGACTTGCCAGAACCCGATAGTCCCGTAAAAAGAATTAACTTTTCCTTCGGTATTTCTAAGGAAATATCTTTAAGGTTGTGTTCTGAAGCTTTAACAATTTTTATGAATTTATTGATTTTTTTACTGCATTCTTTGTTTAGGTTTCAACAATATAATAATTTAATCATTAATATTAAATATAAAAGTGTTGAAATTCATATTATATTAAAAACAACAGGAGTTTTTGATATGGCTGGTAGCTTAAATAAGGTAACATTAATCGGTAATCTCGGAGCTGACCCTGAAGTTAGAACGATGGGAAATGGTAAGAAAGTCGCAACCTTTAGCCTTGCAACAACAGAAAATTGGACAGATAAATCAACAAATGAACGCAAGGAAAGCACAGAATGGCATCGCATAGTTGTATTTAACGAAGTGTTGTTGAGAGTTGTTGAAGACTATGTAAAAAAAGGATCAAAGCTCTATCTCGAGGGCAATCTGCAGACAAGAAAGTGGCAGGATCAATCGGGGCAAGATAGGTATACGACAGAAATAGTCGTACAAAATTTTAGAGGTACACTCATCTTATTGGACAGCCGAGGTGACTCAACTCCGTCAATCCCAAATGATCGCCCTGAACCACTGGGTCAATCTAATCCAGAAGTCGCCCAAACCACCGAGGCGATTGCTGATGAATTCGATGATGAAATTCCATTCTAGATTACTTTTATCTTCAACAGAAAGATGCCCAACTCCAAATTAAAATATTCTATCAAGCTTTATAAACTGTTAAAATAATAGTTATAAACGATTCGGGATTTTTAAAGTAAATTGTCAGAAAACGAAAACGATAAATCAAAAGATGTAGGCTCAGGTATTTTACCCGTTACAATAGAAAACGAAATGAGCTCATCATACCTCGATTACGCAATGAGCGTGATTGTATCAAGGGCTATTCCAGATGTCAGAGACGGTCTAAAACCAGTACATAGAAGAATACTTTACTCAATGAGTCAGATGGGGTTAGATTTCAACAAACCCTACAGAAAGTCCGCTCGAGTAGTTGGTGATGTTATTGGTAAGTATCACCCTCATGGTGACTCTGCCGTTTATGAGTCTTTGGTTAGAATGGCTCAATCATTTTCGATGATGGCACCTCTTATTGAAGGGCAGGGTAATTTCGGTTCAGTTGATGGCGATCGTCCAGCAGCAATGAGATATACAGAGTGCAGGCTTGAAAAAATAACTACGCTGATGCTGGATGATATCGATAAAGATTGTATAGAATATCAAGAAAATTACGACGGTTCAGAGAATGAGCCCGCTGTTCTACCCTCGAAATTTCCAAATCTTCTCATCAATGGCGCAGGTGGTATAGCGGTGGGTATGGCAACTAATATCCCGCCTCACAACTTATCTGAAGTAATTGATGGGTGTGTGGCAATCCTAAATAATCCATCCACGACAGAGGATGAGCTCAATGAAATTATTCCAGGACCAGATTTTCCAACTGGAGGATTGATTATTGGAAGAAATGGAATAAGATCAGCGCAGCAAACAGGTAGGGGGTCAGTGATACTGAGGGGTAGAGCAGAAATTGAAGAAAAAAATAACAGAAGCTCTATTATTATATCGGAAATACCATATCAGGTAAATAAGTCTAGCCTTATTGAAAAAATTGCAGAAGTTGTAAGGGATAAAAGAGTTGAAGGAATTTCTGATATTCGGGACATATCTGACAGGCATGGCATAAGGGTGGTTATAGAGCTAAAAAAAGATGCTGAAGCTGATGTTATATTAAACCAATTGTACAAGTTCACACCTCTTCAATCGTCATTTGGTTGCAATATGGTTTGCCTGAATTCGGGAAAACCTGAATTACTATCAATCAGACAAATAATAGATGCTTTCTTAGAATTCCGAGTAGACATTGTAGTAAAAAGATCAACCTATCTACTAAATAAATCACGGGATAGGGCGCATGTTCTTGTTGGCTTGGCAATAGCAATAGCAAATATCGATGAGATTATTAAAGTTATAAGATCATCGCCTGATCCAGCGACTGCCCGTGACTACATGCTTAAGAAAAAATGGATACCAAAAAATGTTGAGTCGCTCATAAAGCTTATTGACGACCCTCGGCATAAGATTGCAAAAGATGGTACATATATGTTATCTACCGAACAAGTCCAAGCAATATTAGATTTGCGATTGCAGCGGCTGACTGCAATTGGACGAGACGAAATTGAGAAAGAGCTAAATTCTATTGGTGAGCAGATAAAAGAGTATCTCGAAATACTTACAAACCGAAAGGTATTAGATAACCTGATCGAGGGGGAACTAATAGAGGCAAAAGAGTCATTTGGAGTCCCAAGGAGAACGGAAATAACAGATCTTGAGTTGGATGTGGATGACGAAGATCTTATACCAAAGCAGGATGTCGTTGTTACTGTCAGTCACAAAGGATATATAAAAAGAGTTCCATTATCTACTTACAGGAGCCAGCGAAGAGGTGGCAAGGGTCGTGCGGGTATGAGTACAAGAGACGAGGATTTTGTAACGCAAATCTTTGTTGAAAATACACATACCCCAATACTTTTCTTCTCTTCAACAGGTATTGTATACAAAATGAAGGTTTGGAAACTGCCTCAAGGCACCCCGCAATCAAAGGGAAAAGCAATGATAAATTTATTACCATTGAGCGAAGGTGAGAACATCACGACAATAATGCCATTACCTGAAAATGAAAGGGAATGGGAAAATTTATATATAATGTTCACAACTGAAAAGGGTAATGTCAGGAAGAACAAGCTAAGCGATTTTGTAGATGTCCGGGCAAATGGTAAAATAGCAATGAAATTACAGGATAAGGATGAAATAAAAACAGTTGAAACGTGTACGGACGATGACGATTTATTAATAACAACTCTCAAAGGGCAATGTATTAGGTTCCGAGCTTCAGATGTTAGACTATTTGTTGGAAGGTCTTCAACTGGCGTGAGGGGTATCAGACTCGCGCAAGATGACAGGGTCATATCATCTGCCATTATTAAATCAATGAGTGCCACAACTGAAGAAAGGGCCGCATACCTCAAAATGAGTAGGGCTGTTCGTGGTGACATAGACTCTGAAAATGATGAAAATGAGGAAAACGTCGAAAATATAACTCCAGCAATTTTATCTGATGAAAAGTATGCTGAAATGGGTGCATCTGAGCAGTTTGTTTTATCTATATCTAACAATGGTTACGGGAAGAGGACTTCAACATTTGAGTACAGAGTCACCGGAAGAGGGGGCAAAGGCATTATTGCTATGGTAGTAAATGATCGAAACGGGAACATTGCAGACTCATTCCCGGTTGACTCCACAAATCAAATTATACTTGTAACAAATAATGGAAAATTAATAAGATGCCCAGTTGACGATATTAGAATTGCTTCGAGATCAACACAGGGCGTCAAGATATTTGATGTAGATGACCAAGAGCAGGTAGTTTCTGTGGAGCGCTTAGGTGATCTTGAATCAGACGAAGACGATGGAGCCGATGATGAATAGATGTTTTTTCCCTGGGTCTTTTGATCCTTTTACTTTTGGACATAAGAATATTATTGAAAAAGTATCAGTGGTTTCAGAACATATAATAATTGGGATTGGTCAGCATCACGAAAAAAAATCTCTAATAAATATTAATACAAGGGAATCTTTGTTAAATGAGTCAATTAAATCTATAGTGGCACCAAATACAAAAATTGATGTAATTATTTTTGATAGCCTTCTGGTACAGGCAGCAAAGGATAATCAATGCAATATAATTATACGTGGTCTAAGAGATACATCGGATCTCAATTATGAATTACGGATGTACAATACAAACAGGAAAATCGAACCTAATATTGAGACATTATTTATACCGACAGATAATGACCTAAATCATATTTCATCAAGCTTAGTGAAGCAAATTTATAAACTTGGTGGTTCAATTGATTCTTTAGTACCAGATAACATAAATAAATACTTGATAAAGAACATCAATTCCATTACCAAATAAAATTATGTTTATAAAGAAATTTCTGATATTAATAACCTTAATTATATTTACTGGAGTCTCAATGGCAGAAAATACAAAAGAAAAATTATTAATTGAACTATCGCATGGTGATGTAATAATTGAATTACACAGTGATATTGCGCCATTGCATGTTGAGCAAATAAAGACATTAGCCAAAGATGGTTTTTATGATGGGATAATATTTCATCGAGTTATAGACGGTTTTATGGCACAAACAGGGGACCCAACCGGGACTGGTATGGGTGGTTCTGATTACCCAAATCTAAAAGCTGAATTTTCCAATAAACCATTTGATAGAGGTACCGTTGGGATGGCAAGGTCAAGTAATCCAAACAGTGCGAATAGTCAGTTTTTTATTTGCTTCCAACCTGCGCCTTTTCTCAATCAACAATACACCGTTTGGGGTACTGTTATAGAAGGAATGGAAAATGTCGATAAGATAGCTCGAGGTGAGCCACCGGCAAACCCTGACTCTATGATCAAAGTGACAGTAATAGAGTAACGCAGTATTGTGGAAATTGGGTTATTTGACTTCCAGCTAGACAAGAGTAAGATAGCTCTTGTACCAGCAAACCCGAGAGATCATTCCAAGTTAATGATCTTAGACTCATCTAGGAAAATCACTCATAAATATTTTTATGATCTTCCCGATCTTTTGAGTCCAAAAGATGTAATTGTTATAAATGATACCAAAGTCATTCCAACGTATTTTGAAATAAAAAGATGGAGAAAAGGTAACACTTCAAATATCAGATTAAACATCATTAGACAATTAGATGATGGTGATTGGGTAATATTAGCAAAGCCAAAGAAACGACTTAAAATAACGGATAAATTGATATTTTCTGACAAAGATCATGTGTCAGCTGATGTAGTCGGATTTGAAGATGAGCATGTTAAAATAAGGTTCAATCAAAATATGGATATGATGGCCTGGATAGAGAGCAATGGAAAATTACCACTACCACCTTACATCACGGCTCAACGTGAGCTTAGAGATGAGGATAAAGAGTCTTATCAAACAGTTTATGCTGAGCATGCCGGTTCTGCAGCAGCTCCGACTGCTGGACTGCATTTTACTAAAAAATTATTAGATAGTATTCAGGCGAAAGGTATCCGTATTTGCAATGTAATATTGCATGTTGGGTCGGGTACATTTTCACCAATCAAAACAGATAATATTTTAGATCATAAAATTCATTCAGAGTGGTGCCATTTAGATTCTCAGGCGGCTAATTTATTAAATCAAACAAGGGCTGCTGGAGGTAACATTATAGCTGTTGGAACTACAAGCATGAGAATATTAGAGTCTGCTGTCGATGGCACAGGTAAATTTAGTGAGTACAAGGGTGAAACCGACATCTATATTAAGCCGGGACACAAGTTTAGAGCGGCAGATGCTATGATTACAAACTTTCACTTACCTAAATCGTCTCTATTTGTTTTAGTTTGCGCATACTACGGAATAGATGATATGCAAAAAGCTTATGTATCCGCCATGGAAAATAATTATAGATTTTATTCGTATGGGGATGCTTGTTTAATATATGGTGATTTAAGTGTTTAAAATAACAGCAAAAGATAGATACGCTAGATGTGGCCACTTAAATCTTGCACATGGAACGGTTGAAACCCCGGTATTTATGCCAGTTGGGACCCAAGGGACAGTAAAAGCTATTTCTGTGGATACACTAAAAAAGATTGGTTTCAATATCATACTTGGCAATACCTATCATCTTTATTTGAGACCAGGAACGGAAATTCTTGATAAATCTGGTGGCTTAAATAACTTTATGAATTGGGATAGACCAATTCTGACAGACTCTGGAGGATTTCAAATAATGTCACTTTCTAAGCTTATGAAAATTGACGGAGATGGTGTGAAATTTCAATCACACATAGACGGAAAAGAGTTTTATTTATCACCGGATATTTCAATGAAAGTACAAGACTCAATTGGATCCGATATTCATATGGTACTTGATCAATGCATTGAATTCGATAGGGATATATCAAACATAAGAGATGCCATGAATTTATCTCTAAAATGGGCTGAAATGTCCAAAAAGTCCTTTTTTAAGAAGAAGGGAAGGATGCTTTTTGGAATAATCCAGGGTGGAACTGATCAACATTTGAGAGAACAATCAGCCATCGAGACAATTAATATTGGTTTTGACGGTTATGCAATAGGGGGTCTCGCGGTTGGCGAAGGTCATGAATTGATGCTGAAGACGCTAGATTTTACAATACCAAATTTACCAGATGAAAAGCCCAGATATCTAATGGGTGTTGGTACGCCTGTTGACCTTATTGAGTCTGTGAAGAGGGGTGTTGATATGTTTGACTGCGTTATGCCCACAAGAGCGGGTCGCCATGGTCTCGCATATACAAAATTTGGCGCAATTAACTTGAGAAACGCAAAGTTCTCAGACGATATGACGCCGATTGACGAAGAGTCTGATTGCCCTATTGCATCAGTGTACTCAAGGTCATACCTCCATCATTTAATTAAATCAAAAGAAATACTCGCGGCTATGCTTATTTCAGAAATAAATTTACATTACTATAACTCACTTATGATAGATCTGAGGTTCGCAATTAGAGATAACCGCTTGGATCTAAAAATTGAAGAAATTAAAAAAAACTGGACAGGCCAGGATGTGTAACAAACTTGTTTTTTGTGTTTATAAATAAACATTAGTTTACAACACTTTAAACCTGCCATATAAAGTACTATATTTCAATTGAGGGCCCTTAGCTCAGTCGGTAGAGCAGGTGACTTTTAATCACTGTGTCATAGGTTCGATTCCTATAGGGCCCGCCATACCTAGCGACAGAAAAAATAAAAATATGTGTCATTGCTGGCAAACGTTTACAGTTAATGATATGTCAAAAAATCCAATAGTTTTTAATAGTAGATCAAAATATCTGTGCTATAATTATATCTAGTTTTTAGGGAGGATTTATGGCTTTTGAAGGGGTTCATAGAGTTGGGCACGTAGGCATTTGGGTTAGTGATATAGAGAAATCACTAGAATGGTATAGGGATGTAGTGGGGCTCAAATTAACTGGTATTTGGGGTGAGCCATACAGGAAACACAGGATGTGTTTTGTTAGATGTGAAGACTGGCATCACGATATTGTCTTCTTTGAGATAGATAAAGAAAAAGATAGAAGTAAATTAGACCAATCCGATACCGGTAAGAGACATTCCCCGGGTGTTCATCATATTGCATTTGAAATACCGGAAAGAGAAGATTGGTTAAATGCACTTGAGCACTGCAAAAAGAATAATATACCCTTTGTATCAGGCCCATATGTACATGGTCACGAGGCTAAATATGTTGAGGGAGATGATACACTAGGATTTGTTGGTGGAAGTGGGAGTCACGCATTTTATATTACTGATCCTGACGGAAATAGAATCGAGTTTTATACTTGGATGATGAAGGTCACAAAAGAATGTATTGCAGCTCCAAACCCAGATCTTTAATATCAATAGCTATTTTAGTTATTTTTATATTACAGACAAACCTTTTAAAAGCCCATGCTCACGCGATCTTTGAAATAAATAATGTATCAAGCAGCGATGGTTACGTTGTGCTACACCTCTATGAAAACAAAACTTCATTTAAAAAATTTAACCCAGATCGAATTTATAAAAAAGTGGCGACAAAGGGTAAAACGATCATCCCAATCAATGACTATCACGAGGGTGATGTTGCCATTTTTGTATTTCATGACGAAAACAGTGATGAGGAGTTCAATACTTCAATTTTTTGGACGCCAAAAGAAGGTTACGCTTACAGTAATTCATATATCCCAACTAGTATTCCTAAATATGAGGAAGCTCTCTTTCGCCTTGAGCATGGAGTGGCGGTTAATCTAGAGCTGATTTATTAGTATGCTCGGTCTCGTATGTGCGGTTATGTCTGCAGTGGCTTTCGCTGCAAATGATACAGCCCTTAGGAGAGGCATATTATTTGCCTCTGTATATAAATCAATAATTATTACAGTTCCAATCGGCCTCCCCGTTTTTTTATTAGCAATCACATTAACAAACTCATGGTCCAGCTTTCTTGCTTTAGATCTTGCGCAATTTCTGTTTTTTGGATCCGCGGGTATTATTCATTTTATCTTTGGAAGATATTTTGGTTATAAAACAATTGAGTCTGTGGGTGCAACCCAGGCTGGTCCGATCGTTCAATTGGGCTTATTAATATCTGTTTTTTTTGCCTATCATTTGTTTGACGAAGAGATAACAAATATTCATATTATTGCTATTTTTTTAATTATTCTAGCACCGATGATAATACTTCTGGGTCACGAGGGAGATAAGTTAACAAGGTCTGGCATTGAGATGAAATATAAAGCCGGACTTTTCTGGGGCTTATCATGTGCTATTTGTTATGGAATTAGTCCCTTACTTGTGAAATCAGGTTTCTCTAATTATAGTCTTGAAATTACTATCCTTGCTGGCTTTATATCTTATATTTCAGCGATATTCTTTTTAATTCTTATGATGACTTTCACTAGAGTAAGAATACGAGATATTATTGAAATGGATAAGAGAGCATTAAAATGGTTCATTATTACTGGATTCATGGGATCTTCAGCTCAGCTTCTTAGATATATTGCTTTAGGACTAATACCGATATCAATTGTTGAACCTATCCATCGAACTTCTGTTATTTTCAGAGTAATATTTGGATTTATAATCAATAGAAATCATGAGATCATCAATTTAAGGGTCCTATTAGGTGTTGCCTTATCAATCATTGGTATGTACTTATTAATACTGCAAATAGATTTCTAAAAAGGGAATGGAAGTTATATGTTGGGTAGTATTTTAGCACTTATATCAGCAATGATGTTTGCACTAAACACAACGGCACTTAGAAGAGGCGTCTTGACAGCACCGGTCCATCAAGCAATCGCAATTACTGTTCCCCTTGGTTTACCACTTTTTTTTATTATTCTTCTAATGTTTGATTGCTTTGATCTACTTAAAGATTTATCAATGAAATCAATTTTCTTCTTTTCAATTGCGGGTATTATTCATCTTGTTATTGGTCGCTATTGTAATTATAAATCTACACAACTCCTTGGTGCAACACAATCTGGTCCAATAACACAGCTTGCGTTGCTAATTTCATTATTCTTTGCTCTCACCTTGCTTAATGAAGAATTAAATCTCTATCTATTTATCGGAATAGGCCTTATTTTTGGCGGTCCTACTATAATTTTTTTTGCAAGAAAAGATAACTCAAAAACTAAATCCGGCGTGGTAATGGACTATAAGAAAGGATATCTCTGGGGATTATTCTGCGCGTTAGCGTTTGGTTCAAGTCCTTTTTTTATTAAGCTAGGGCTTGATGATGGCGGTCTTAAAGAAAATATTGTTGGCGGTTTCATAGCCTATCTTTCAGCCTCACTTCTTGTGTTAATTTTAATCATAGCATCAGGATCTAAGTTTCGCAGCATCTACGATCTTCATAATAAGGGGGTGAAATGGTTCATCCTGACCGGATTTCTGGGTTTTCTATCACATTTATTTAGATATATGGCGCTGGGAGTAGCACCAATTACAATTGTTGAGCCTATTCAAAGATCAACAATCATATTTCGCGTTATTTTTGGATGGTTGTTAAACAGACAACACGAAATAATAAATAAAACGGTATTATTCGGGATAATATTGTCTGTAGCAGGGGTATACTTAATTATATATCAAATATAAAAAGTTACTTCCAGAAATCTACATCTTCAGCTTTAAACTCAAGTGCTTGTGATGTGTCTTCTGCTGGATTTGCTTTGTCCTGTTGGTACATAAAATACCCACCGATTCCCATTATTACCACTAGCACTAACATTAATAAATATTGATTTCTTGTATTCATCATTTACTCCATAATAGATATTCTATATATATCAAACTTAGCCCAAAGATAAAGAAAATAAGTTAAAATTATGCAAATATAGCTTAATTTATAATTTCCCACATTTTCTCCGATGTTACGGGCATATTTAAATTTTTCCCATCCACACCATTTGACTCTAGGGCATTTACAATAGCATTCATAATGGTCGGTAATGCACCGGATATCCCTGCTTCACCGCAACCTTTGATGCCAAGAGGATTTGTTTCACATGGAACTGGATGAGACTTAAAAACAAACTCTTTTGGAATGTCTAAGGCTTTTGGCATTGTATAATCCATGTAGGATCCAGATAATAGTTGACCATAATCGTCATAGCACAGGTTTTCCATCATAATTTGCCCTTGTGCTTGTATTATTCCGCCTAGCACCTGACCTTCTACTAACAGCGGATTTATGAGATTACCAAAATCATTAACAGCTGTGTGTTTTATAAGTTTGACGACACCAGTTTTTGGATTAATTTCAACTTCGGATATATGACAACCATTAGGGAATGAGCATGGTGGCGTATCCTCCGCAAGTTCACCATCAAGGCCTTGAGGAAGCGATCCTGGCAATTTCTGATCTTTTATAAGCTGCTTAATCTCTTTATTGAGTTCAAGAATATTTATTTTGTGATTAGTATTTGGTATCTCAAAATTACCATTATTAAACTCAACACTTTCAAAATCCTCATCGAATAGGTGTGCCGCTAATTTTTTTCCATTAGAAATTACGATATTAGATGCTTTTAATAGTAGTGTGCCACCGCTGATAGCCGTCCTTGATCCTCCAGTTCCGGTACCGGCGATTAACTCTTTACTGTCGCCTTGAAGTAATTTGAAGTTCTCCATTGGGATACCTAATTTATCTGACATTATTTGCGCAAAAGATGTCAAGTGTCCTTGACCATAATCAAGATTACCGCTTACAAGTGTGACTTCACCGTTATCTTCGAATCTTATCCTCCCCATTTCTTTTCCAGGAGGAGCAGTTACTTCTAAATAATAAGTGAGTGCACGACCTCTATACAGTCCATTTTCTTTTGACTCCTGTTGCCTTTGGCTAAAGTTTGCCCAATCAGCTGTTTCGAGTGCATCTTGAAGTACACTGTGGAAGTCCCCGCTGTCATAATTTAAACCAGCAGCTGATTTATATGGGAATTGATCTTTCTTTATGAGATTGATTTTTCTGAGTTCTACCGGATCAATCATCATCTCAATCGCGGCTTTCTCAAGAAGTCTCTCCATAATATACACACCCTCAGGTCGTCCAGCGCCACGATAAGCACCAATTGGGGTTGTATTTGTGTAGACAGCTTTTGAGTTTACATACATTTTTGGTAAATCGTAGGCACCGCAGAAATTATTTTTTATATTCATTGATTGCGCCATGGGTCCCATTAGACCCATAAAAGCACCAGAGTTCGCAACGACTTGGATCTTAGCTGCTACCATTTTTTTGTTATCGTCAAACGCTATAGTTGCTTCAATCCATGAGTCTCTTCCATGAGTATCTGATAGAAATGAGTCGGTTCGAGTATCTTTCCATTTTATTGTTTTTCCAGTCTTCTTCGCTGCAACCAAGGATGCAATATATTCTGGGTACGGGCTTGACTTCATCCCAAATGAGCCACCGACACTTGGTGTATGGCAATGCATTTGATCTCTGTCAACATTAAAGATGTTGGCTAGGATGTTTGTAAAACCGAATAAACCTTGAGATGGTGAATGTAAATCATAGCTATTTGTCTCACTATCAAAACTTGCCATACATGCTCGTGGTTCCATAGCTGATATAATTAGTCTACTGTTTCTCAGTTCAATGGATGTTTTATATTTTGCTTTTTCGATCAAATCGTCAACTTCGCTTTCATCTCCATATTCCCAATCAAGAGCAATATTATCATTTAATGATGGATGAATAGACGGGCTGTCACCTGCCATTGCATCACGTGGATCAACAATCACATCATACTCTTCAATTTCAAGTGATATTAATTCAGCTGCATCTTTTGCATTATTGAGAGTATCAGCGATCACGAATGCAATAGGTTGTCCCACATAATATACTTTATCTTTTGCAAGGGAAACTAGAGGAGGTACTTTTATTCCATTTCCATCTTTACCTTTGAGTTTATCCGCCGTTAGGCAGGGTATCGAACCAATTTTTTCTTGGTCCATATCTTTGTATGTTAGAATATCAATTACACCTGGTTGTGATTTGGCTTCGTCTATATCAATATCTATAATTTTTCCGTGTGCGTAGGGTGATCTAAAAACAAATGCTTCTAGTGTTTGACTTTCACTTTTTATGTCATCAGTGTAAGTTCCTTCACCACGAAGTAATTCAGGATCTTCAAACCTTGATACTGATTGCCCAACTGAGAATTTTGTAAAAGTTAAATCATTAAAATCATCCATTATTTATCTCCTTTTTAACCTAGTATCATGTCAGCAGCTTTTTCTGCTATCATTATAGTGGGTGCATTTGTATTTCCGGATACTAAGTTTGGCATAATAGAAGCATCAACAACTCTGAGAGATTCAATTCCATGTACTCGAAGCTCGTCGTCCACCACTGCCATTTCGTCACTACCCATTTTACATGTACCAACTGGATGATAGCTAGTTCTGCAATATTGCTTAATATAATCTAATAATTCTTCATCGGTATTTAAAGTGCCACCTGGGTACTTTTCCTCAACAACATATTCTGCTAATTTTTTATTTTTAAAAATGCCTCTTATAATCTTAATTGATTCTAGAAGTTTTAATCTATCTCTCTCAACGCTGAGGTAATTTGGTGCAATTTCAGGGGGCTTTGTTGGATCGTTTGATGTAATTTTTACATAGCCTCTACTTTCAGGTCTTAGCAATGTACATACAACTGTCACGCCTGGATACTTATGAGGGGCGCCACCAGGGTCTGTGGACGAAAACATTAACACAAGACTCTGTATATCTGGTGTTTCTAATGAGTTATCAGTTTTAAAAAATCCACCAGCATAAGCAACACCCATATGCAAAAGCCCTTTTCGATTAAATATATAGTCTAAACCTGCCGCAACTCTTACTGACGTTTTATGAAAGACATCATTCGCAGTGAATGGACGGTTTAATTGATACATAATTGGAGCGTTAATATGGTCCTGTAAGTTCTCTCCGACACCGTTGAGCTCATGGACTACCTGAATATTGTGTTTATTTAATAATTCAGGGTTACCGACTCCAGATAATTGTAAAAGTTGAGGTGAGTTAAAAGCGCCCAATGAGAGTAGTACTTCACTTTTTGCGTTTACTGTGAATTCCTTACCTTTTTTTGAGTAGGCTATCCCTACTGCTTTTTTTCCATCAAAAATTATTCTTGATGCTAGAGCATCTGTAATAATGGTCAGATTTTGTCTTCTTTTTGATTTTTCCAAGTAAGCTCGGGCAGTGCTCCACCTTCTTCCTTTAAATTGCGTCCATTGAAATGGACCAAATCCTTCTTGAGTTTCGCCATTAAAATCATTATTTCTTGGAAATCCCTCGTCAACAGCAGCATCTACATATGCATCTGCGAACGGATGTACGTCCCTGTGATCAGATACATGGAGTTCACCCTTCACGCCGTGATACGAGTCCTCTCCTCTTTCTTGTATTTCTGCTTTTTTGAAGTAGGGAAGGATGTCATCGTAAGACCAGCCCTTGTTACCGAGTTGCCGCCACACATCATAGTCTTGTTTTTGCCCTCTAATATAAATCATGCCATTAATTGAACTTGATCCACCTAGCACCTTTCCTCTTGGGGCAACAATACTTCTTTGCACCCAACCGTCATCACTCTTAGTTTGATACATCCAATTGAGCTTTTTGTTCTTAAATAATTTAGCGTACCCAATTGGTACATGTATCCACGGGTTCCGATCTGGTGGGCCTGCCTCCAATAAGCATACTGAATTTTTTGGATTTTCAGACAATCTTGCAGCAAGCACACATCCAGCACTTCCTGCACCTACAATGACGTATGAAAAGCTCTGATTATCTGACATAAATATTTCCTAAAATTATTTTATTCAATTAAAAAAATATATTATATTTTTCAAAAAAATGTAATAGTAATTATTTAAATTGATAACATTTGAATAGGTTTTAAAGATGCCGATTAATAAACCCGCAGACGCAAAATATAAATTAAATACTTTAATCAAAAATAGATGGAGTCCCCGTGCCTTTGAAAATAAGAGCGTTGATAACGAAATTTTAAATTCATTATTCGAAGCCGCGCGATGGGCGGCGTCCTGCAATAATTCGCAACCATGGAGATTTATTGTTGCCAAAAAAGAGAACCCAAAAGAATATGCAAAGGCACTTTCATGTTTTAATGAAAATAATCAAAAATGGGCATCTACTGCACCTGTTATTGGTTTTGTTGGTGCTTATCAATTAATGCTGGGTGATAAAAAAAGTCGAACATATTTTTATGATACAGGTATGGCAATGTCACAATTTACGCTTCAAGCGCTCGAGCATAATTTATATATACATCAGGCCGGTGGGGTTTTGCTAGATGAAATAAAGATACAATATGAGGTACCTGATGACGTGGATATTATCTGTGGTTTTGCTCTAGGATATCAGGGTGAGGCAGATATCTTACCGGAACCTTATAATGAACGAGAATTACAAGAACGAGTTCGAAACCCAATTGAAGATTTTGTATTCACAAATTCTTTTAATAAAGATAAATAACACGAAGAAGGTAACGAAATGAAATCAAATAAACAAGAGACAGGAGTTGCGGTAATTGGTGCCGGTGGCATTGGTAACCTGAGAGCGCATTCCTGTAAGCAAATAACCCAAGTAGACTACTTAGCGGTTTGTGATATCAAAGATGAGAAATTAGAGAGCGTTGCCGAGTCTGTCAAAGCGGATATTGCAACAAATAACTATTCAGATGCGATAGAGGATAGTCGAGTTGGTGCTGTAATCATTTCTACAGACGAAGAGAATCATTACGATGCAACAATGAAAGCTGTTGAGCTTGGAAAGTCTGTGCTCATAGAAAAACCTTTTGTTTTGGATCTTAATGAGGCTGATAACATACTGGCAAAGGCAAAAGAAACGGGTGCCGAAGTTTTCGTTGGTTATACACAAAGATTCAGAAGAAAATTTCTCCTCGCAAAGGAAGCTGTCAGAAAGGGTCAGTTGGGAGATATAGTATTCTCTATGGGAAAGATTTATGTAACACGAGCCGTTGGTGAAGCTGTTGCCGGACGATCACCAAATACGACGCCGTCAATTAATACTGGCACCTATCTAGTTGATTTGATGTTGTGGTACAACGAGGGTAAAAAACCTGTGGAAGTATACGCTAAATCGGCTAGCAATGTATTCAAAAGTTATAACAGAGATGATTTTCAATGGATGCTTGTCACATATGACGATGGATCTGTATCATCGCTTGGTACAAGCTGGCTACAACCTAGACACTGGCCCGCCTACACAGCTACAATGGAAATTGACCTTCAAGGGACAAATGGATCGCTAAATATTGATGATGCTCACAGGGACGTTGTTCTTGTCCCGGGAGATCCAATTCCTTGCCCTTACACTCCTCAACATAATGTTGATGTTGCATTTCTTGGATCCGCAATGCCGGGTGATTTTGTTATGGGTGAATTCTTTGGCCCAATGAAGGAGGAGACGGACGCCTTCATAAGGCACACTTTGGGCATGGGTGGTGTTGGTCTCACAACAGGTGAGGAAGCTAGGGTTGTTTTAGCTTTGACAATGGCGGCAGACAGATCAGCAAAAGAAGGGGTTCCAATAAAACTAGAGTAATTTATATGACTGAGTTAAACGTTGATCCAAATACGCTATCGAGGCAGGATCGGTATAAATTAATGTGCGCCTTAGTAATTCCAAGGCCTATCGCGTTAGTAACAACAATATCAAAAGATGGAATAGTTAACGCGGCACCTTTCTCTTTTTTTAACGTTTTCTCTGATAAACCTTCAATAGTCGCGCTTGGTGTAAACTCACGTCCCGACGGGGGGATGAAGGATACCTCAGCAAACATAAATTATAAAAAAGAATTTGTTGTGCACATGGTTACATTTGAAATTGCAGAGCAGATGAATATCAGCTGTGTTAATTTTCCGCCACATATTAGTGAGATTGAAGAAGCTGGATTTACCCTCAAGAAATCACACATCCTGGATACACCGTCTATAGCGGAAAGCCTTGTTGCGTTAGAATGCAAACTTCATTCAATTACAAGGTTGGGTGAAGATAGGAATTTAACACTTGGGGAAGTTATTAACGTATCCACCAATACAGATGTGCTGGATACCGAAAAGAATTATGTAAACATAGAAAACTATAAGCCCATTGCAAGGTTGTTTGGGAATATGTATTCTGAGTTATCAGATTTCTTTGAATTGGAAAGACTGAACTACGAGCAATGGATTCAAGATAAAGAGGAGAAATAATGGATTTTAATTTTACACAACAGCAAGATGAAATGAGAACTCATTTGGAGACTTTCTTAAATAAGATATGCCCTGAAGAGTATGTTGAGAAATGTGACAAAGATGGTGTCCCACCTTATGAGGCTTATAAAGCACTTTGTGATGCGGGTTGGTTGGGTTTAATTATTCCAGAGGAGTATGGGGGTACTGGCGGTGATGCAGTTGACCTTGCAATTCTTCTTGAAGAAACTGGAAAAAGGTTTGAGGAACTAGCAATGTGGGTCTTTCGTACTATGACATGGGGCGCATTTGCTGTTATGGCCCATGGATCTGAAGAGCAAAAAAAATTCTTTTTACCAAAAATTGCAAAAGGAGAACTATCATTTGCATTTGGTCTAACTGAACCTTCGTCTGGTTCTGATGCTGCTGCCTTGAAGACACGTGCTGACACGGTAGGAAATGATAAATACCTAATTAATGGACAAAAAGTATTTACATCTGGTATGGATATTAGCGACTATTGCCTAGTTGTTTTAAGAACTTCCAAAGAGGATAAAAAACAAAAAGGCATCACAACCTTTATGGTTGATACAAAGAAAAAAGGTATTGATGTAAGGAAGATTGATACGCTTGGACACCGCTCAATTGGAACAACTCAAGTATTTTATAATGATGTTGAGGTATCCAAGGATGATATAATTGGTGAAATTGGGGGCGGATGGCAGATCTGTGATTCATGTCTTTGGTATGAAAGATTGTGTCTATCAGCTGCAAGAACAGGTGCTGCATCAGCTTGCTTCGATCTTGCGCTTCAATACGCAAAATCCCGTGAACAGTTTGATAGACCGATTGGAAAATTTCAGGCAATCTCACATAAACTTGCTGACATGAAAGTTATGATAGAATTATCAAGGTTACTTTTTTATAAATTTGCAACTTCAATAAATGAAGATAAGGCAAGTCGTCATGAGGCTGCGATATTAAAGTTATATACAAGTGAGTCATATACAAAGATAACGGAGCACGCGATGCAAATCTATGGTGGATATGGATTTTGTATGGAATATCCAATTCAAAGATTTTTTAGAGATGCCCGTTTATCTGTGATTGGTGCTGGTACATCTGAAATACAAAGAAACATTATAGCTAAAAGCATAGGCTTGTAATGAATCATCCATTGAAAGGTGTGAAAGTTATTGAATTAGGCCAGATTATTGCTGGAACCTATGGCGGGCAGGTGCTTTCGGACTTAGGTGCTGAAGTTATCAAAGTAGAAACACCAAATGGTGATTTGGGAAGGATTCCATCTGTTGCGCCAATAAATGGAGAGAGCGGTCTTTTTTTAACTTTCAATAGAAATAAGAAAAGTATTGTTATCGATCTTAAAACAGATCAAGGCCTCAAAATCTTTTATGATCTTGTAAAAAAAGCAGATGTAGTAATTGATAATTTTAGACCCGGAGTATTAAAAAGGTTGAAAATCAATTATGAAGTATTGAGTGAAATAAATAAAAGAATAATCCAATGTTCGGTAACAGGGTACGGTGAAAAAGGTGAGTATGCAAATTTACCGGCACTAGATATCATAATACAATCGATTACAGGTTACATGGCGATAACGGGTGAACCAGATAGTGCGCCAGTTCGAACCGGCATACCACTTGCCGATCTATCCGGGGGAATATTCTCATGTAAAGCCATCCTTGCTGCGCTATATAAAAGGGAAAAAACAGGGCAGGGTTCATCAATTAATCTGTCAATGTTTGATGGCATGCTGAATTTGCTAACTTATCTTGGCACTGTATGGCTAACAAAAGGTGAGCTTCCAGTTCCACCTGGATCATCACATATGTATTCTGTCCCATGGCAAGCGTTTAAAGTTAGTGATGGGTATGTGGTAATAGCAACCAGACAAGAGGTATTTTGGGAACGAATGTGTGATGCAATGGATATTGAAGATGTAAAAATTGATGAGAGGTTTGCTACTAATCCAAAACGCGTTGAAAATAGAGATATTTTAATTCCTATATTAGAGAATATATTCATAAATAAATCGGTAAAAGAATGGATTGATCTGTTTAGAGAGCATGAAGTTCCATGTGCTCCCGTAAATAATTTAGATGGTGCTTTCGGAGAGCCTCCAGTGGCTGAGAGAGATATGGTTGTAAAATATGATCATCCAACCGCAGGAGAAATTAAATTACCTGGAAATCCGATGAAATTCAGTGATGTAAATGAAACCATATCTACGCCTGCGCCAACACTAGGTGAGCATACAAAAGAGGTTTTGACATCAATGCTTGGTATGGACGCAGGACAAATTGATAAATTAATTAAAAGTGAAATAATAAAATAAGGAGAAAAAAATGGTAGGTTTATATTGGGAAGATTGGGAGATTGGCAAAGAGTATGTCTCTCCAAGCAGAACAATCACAGAGGCGGATATAGTTCATTTTGCGGGAATATCTGGTGATTACAATCCGTTGCATATTAATGAAGAGCACTGTAAAAAAACAATCTTTGGGACGCGGATCGCACATGGTCCGCTTGTTTACTCGATTGCAGCTGGTTTGCTGTTTCAGTTACATTTATATGATGACACATTAATTGCTTTTTTAGGATTTGATAGCTTAAAGTTTACAAAACATGTCATTGCAGGAGATACAATCACTGCAAAGATAGCTGTTTTAGAAAAAAGAGAAACTTCAAAAGAGGATCGTGGTGTTATGAAAAGGAGCCTCAAAGTTTATAACCAAAATGATGAAATGGTTCAAGACGCGGTTCAAGCTTTTCTCCTAAAGAGAAAACCAGCATAGCACTGCAAATGAGCATTACGTACCCCAAAAAAGAAATCATTCTCGATAACAAAATAGAGGTTATTTGGGATCAAGAGATTTTAATGTCCGATGGTGTCATAATTAGGTGTGATATTTTTAAGCCAAATGATGATAAAAAATATCCAGTAATAATGACTTATGGACCCTATGGCAAATGGTTACATTTTGATCAAATATACTCTGAACAGTGGGAGCGGATGTGTGAAGATCATCCAGACGTTCCTGCAGGATCAACCAATGCATATCAGAATTGGGAAGTAGTTGATCCAGAAAAATGGGTATCAGATGGTTATGTTGTCATAAGAGTCGACTCAAGGGGAGCGGGGCGCTCTGAAGGAGTATTAGATTTATGGTCACGCAAAGAAGCTGAAGATTTTGCTGAGTGCATTGAATGGGCGTCAAATCTGGAGTACACAACTGGTAAGGTTGGCATTAATGGTATTTCCTACTATGGGATGAATCAATGGCAAGTAGCATCCTTACAACCAAAAAATTTAACTGCAATGTGTGTTTGGGAGGGCGCTGCGGATTACTATCGTGAATTAGGATATCATGGTGGCATTTATTGCTCCTTTACTGAGGCATGGTTCCAAAAGCAAGTTTTGACCGTACAAAATGGTAAAGGTGAGAACGGTTTGATGGGGAATATTAAGGGCGATTGGGTGGCTGGCCCAGAAACTTTAAGCGAAGAACAACTAAGAGAAAATCGAAAAGAATTCCCAGCTGAAATACTCGAAAATAAACTTGCAACAGATGATTTTTGGACATCAAGAATGCCAGACTTTTCTAAAATTAATATTCCATTATTGTCATCTGCGAATTGGGGAGGGCAAGGTTTACATTCACGGGGTAATTTTGATGGATATGTTAGATCTGCATCAAAAGAAAAATGGCTTGAGGTGCATGGGATAGAGCATTGGACAGAATTTTATACTGACTATGGCTTAAATATACAAAAGCAGTTTTTTGATTATTATCTCAAAGGTAAAGAAAATGGATGGCAGGATCGACCAAAAGTCAATCTTCTAACGCGCTATCCAAATGAAGTATTTAAAGAAAATTATTATTCATCTTGGCCCTTAGAAGAAACTGATTGGAGGAAGGCTTATTTAAATGCATCAAATCTATCCTTAGATCAACGCAATCCAAAAGAAGCAGAAGTTACGTATCAAGGGTTCTCGGACGGTATAACATTTCTTGCGCCACCTGTTGACCGAGAAACAGAAATTACTGGCCCTATTGGCTTAAAAATATACATCTCTTCAGATACGGCAGACGCGGATATATTTGCAGTTTTCAGGGTTTTTGATGAAGAATTAAAAGAGGTAACCTTTCAGGGCGCAATAGATCCACATACCCCGGTATCACAAGGATGGTTGCGTGCTTCGCATCGCAAACTGGATAAAAAATTATCAAAAGATTACCAGCCATATCATACACATGATGAAATAGAACCTTTAAGCCCTGGTGATATTTATGAATTAAATATTGAAATATGGCCAACATCCATAGTTTTACCAAGAAATTATCGTCTGGCTCTATCAATACGCGGTAAGGACTATGCATGGCCGGGCGGTGAAGTAAAAGGTTTAGGTAATCTAGATGACGTGTTTACGGGAGTCGGTCCGTTTAAGCATCAGAATGAATTAGACAGGCCTAGCGCGATATTTGATGGTAATATCACCATACATACAGGTGGTAAATACGAGTCATATCTACTACTTCCTTACATTGGCTAGTTTCTTACTGTTTTGCCTGTTTACCTTCTTCTGTTTCAGGTTCCCATATTTTCTGATGAGAGTTATGGGTGTCCTCGTCCCATATATGCTCAGTACCCTCGCCAAGAAAGACAACAAAAGCTTCTGCCCCATCTGGGTATTCATATGGACCATGAAGCTTATCCCACCCAAAAATATAATCTCCGGGCCTCAAGTCTTTTCCATCGACACACATTCTACCTTTCAGAACTAGGATGGAGTGCCAACTTTTATGTGAGTGAGCTGGTTCAACATAACCCGGGGGAAATTTCACCTTCATGTCTATTCGACCCATCTTCTTATCATGAGCAAAAACTTTGGCCTTAACCCCCTTGGGTAAGGTTAAAAGCTCGTTAGCAAGATCTTCTTCCCATTCGATATCAGAGTCATGGATAGCTAAAAATTCATGGTCGAAACCATCATTAAATTGATCAGACATATAAAACCTCTTTATCTATATTTATCAATTACTTACAATATTTAATTAAAGTAAAAAATTACTTGCATTCATCCTCAGTCATATGCATGAGTCTCAGAGCATTACCACCGCAAATTAAATCACGATTTGCTGAGCTCAGACCAGGAACCTGATATACATGCTCAACTGGATCATATTCACCCATATCAAATGGATAATCTGTTCCAATTAGCACATGGTCGGCTCCAAATCTATTGATTAAATATTGGAGCTGCTCGATTGTAAAAACAAGTGAGTCTGGGTAGAACTTTTCAAGATAAAAGCTCGGTGGCATGGATATATTTTCTCTACAATCAGGTCTAGCCCCATAAGCGTGATCCATTCTACCGGCATATGCAGCTGCAAATGCACCACCATGAGATAAAACAAATTTTAAATCTGGGTAGCGCTCCAGTACACCGCCAAAGATCAGGTAGTGCATGGCTACAGTTGTATCAAGCGGATTTCCAATAATATTTGTTAAATAGTGAGCAGAGAATCTATCACTTGCAAATGATGTTGGATGTATGAATATTGGAATATCATACTCTTGGCATTTGGCCCAGAATGGATCCAGTCTTCGTACATCAAGCTCTTCACTTCCCATTTTTGCCGCGATTTCTATGCCCTTAAAGCATGGCTTTGCAAGAATTCTGTCTAATTCCTTTATCGCATTATCAGCGTCTTGAAGAGGAACTGCACCAAGCCCAACTAATCTTTTAGGGTGCTCTGCACATTTTTTTTCTATTTCATTATTAATAATTTCAGACACCTCCGCTCCGAGTGTTGGCTCAACTGGTGGGTATAGTTGAGGGGGCCATGGTGATATTGCCATTACATCGACAAGCATTCTATCCATCTCAGCAATTCTCTCATCCAAACCGAAAAGAGCTTCTTTCCTATCTTCATTTTGCTTGGCGTTTATTTCACGTGTTTTTGGCGGAGCGTATTTAAAGCCAGCATGGCCATCTGCTGGTAAATGTTTTGCAACAAGGTCAGCTGCTTCTTGGACTCCGATATGACCGTGAATATCTACAGTAATTTGACTCGATCTTTCATAGTCACCCAGATGTTCCCTTGCGGTTGTTGATTTGTATGGTTGTAGTGGCATTTTTAATGGTGGCATTTTTTTTCTCCCTAATCCCTTTTTCAAATAATTTAATTTATTTATTTTTTTTGCATATAAATAGCAGTATAAATGTATATTAAATTAGTATAACAATTTTATGCAAAATAAAAATTATTTTTGAAATTAGAGGAAAAAATCATGATTAGAGCAGCTTCAGTTGGTTTGGGCTGGTGGGGTAAGACACTGGCTAATTCAATACAAGATAGTAATAAAATTAATGTTGTAATGGCGACAACAAGAACTCTCAATAATATTGAAGAGTATTGTAAAGAAATTAATGCAGAGGTTGCATCAAGTTATGATGACATTGTTAAATCAGATAAAGTAGATGCTGTAATTTTGGCGACTCCACATTCAAAGCACCTTGAGCAAATTGTTGCGGCAGTTAATAATGATAAGCATGTTTTCGTTGAGAAGCCTATTACACTTACAGCAGAAGATGCTAAAATCGCATATGATGAGGCCAAAAAAAATAATAAGATATTAGCTGTTGGCTTTAATCGCAGGTTTCATCCAAATTTTATGAAAATTGTCGATATGATCCAGTCAAATGAGCTTGGTAAAGTGCTACATATTGAGGGAACAATTAATGCACCTGGCCTTTGGATGTACAAACCTGAGAGCTGGAGATCAAATGCAGCAGAGACCCCAGCAGGTGGGATGACAGGTATGGGTATACATATAATTGATCAAATGATTGCGTCGAATGGACATATTTCAAGCGCTTACGCTCAAACAGCTAAAGTTGTCAAAAAGGGGGAACTCGATGAAATAACCTCAGTTCTCTTTAAATTCGCCAATGGCTCTACTGGCTATCTTGGAACATCAATAGCCTCTTCGGTCTTTTATAATTTTAGAGTTATTGCTGAAAATGGTACGATCGAGATTATTGAACGTGACTTATCTGTTATTAAATACACACCACGTGAGGGAGAAATTACTACTACAACGAATAGCGATGTTGATATGTGCAAGAATGAACTCGAAGCATTTGCTGATGCAATAAATCAAGTTGCGCCATACCCAGTAACGTCAGAGCAAGGGATACATGGGGCTGCCGTCTTTGAGGCTGTTATAAACTCGGCTGAAAAAGAAGCCTTAATTAGTATCTGATGATCGATAAAAATTCTGTTTCCGTGATATTGTGCGCTGGAAAAGGCAGCCGGATGAATTCCGCGCGCCCAAAGGTATTAAACACGATATGTGGTAAATCAATGTTGGGTTACATACTTGACGCTCAAATTGAGTCTGGAATTGGCAGAATAATTATCGTTTGTAATAGTGAAAATATCGACTTAATAAGGTCGAATACAAATAAAGATATTGAAATTGATTATGTTGTGCAAAGCAAGCAGCTCGGAACTGCTGATGCTCTAAAAGTTGCCGCAACAAATACCAACTTCAAAGATATTTCAAATCTCTTCGTTTTTCTTGGTGATACACCGCTGGTAACAAACTCCGATATCACTTACTTGTCAGACTCTCTAAAATCAAATGATATTCTAATAGCATCATTTGAAACAGAAAATCCAACAGGATATGGAAGAATTATCAGAGATAACGAAGGGCGCGTATGTAATATCATAGAGGAGGGGGATGCAACAACTGAAGAAAAATCAATAAAAACCTGCTTTTCTGGTATAATTATATTCAATAATATCAGTATCTTATCACTTTTAGATAACATAAAAAATGATAATTCAAAAAAGGAGTTTTATCTCACAGATGTTATAAAAATAGCAGACAACAATAATTTGAATGTCAGAGACGTATTATTAGAATATGATAGCGTTAGGGGTGTAAATGACTATATTCAACTATCACAGACAGAGAAAATCATGAGTGAGAGGATTATGCAAAAATTTATGAAGGAAGGTGTCCATATTTCACTAGCAGATACGTCATTTATCCATCCAAATACACAATTTGGTAAGAATGTAACCGTTGAACCAAATGTATATATTGGTGAAGGCGTAATTATTGGCGATGATGTTATCATTAAATCCTTTTCTTATTTAGAGGGTGTAAACATCAAAAAAGGCGCCACAATAGGTCCATTCGCGAGAATTAGGCCAGAGTCAAATATCGGTGAAAATTCAAAAGTGGGCAATTTTGTAGAATTAAAAAATGCAAATGTTGCTGATAATGTGAAAATAAGTCACCTATCTTATATTGGTGATGCAAGCTTAGGATCTGGAACCAATATTGGAGCTGGAACAATTACTTGTAATTTTGATGGAGTTGAGAAATATAAAACCATCATTGGTAAAAATGCCTTTATTGGCTCCAATTCCTCATTAATTGCACCAATTGAAATCTCAGATAATTCATATATTGGGTCGGGAAGCGTGATCACAAAAGATGTGCCGACGAATTCACTATCATTGTCAAGAAGTGAACAGGTTACAAAAAATAACTGGGTAAAGAAACGTAGTACAAAGAAATAGCATCATGTGTGGGATCATAGGTATTAGCGCAAAAAAAAATGTAAGCAGTGACATTGTTCAATGCTTAAAACATTTAAGCTATCGGGGATATGACTCAGCGGGTCTATCAATTGCCAAAGATAATGAAATTTTTGAACGAAAAATACAGGGTAAAGTCACAAATTTAGAAAATTTCTTAAATAATGATCCTATTTCTGGAAATTGTGGTATTGGTCACACGAGATGGGCAACCCATGGCGAACCCAACACTATAAATGCCCACCCGCATACAATTTCAAACGTATCAGTAGTTCATAATGGTATAATTGAAAATTATCATGATCTGAAGACCATTCTGGAAAAGAGTGGTGTTAATTTCATAAGTGACACAGATACTGAAATTATATCTCAACTCATAAATATAGAGTTGATAAACGGTAAAAAACCGCTCGAGGCATTCAAAAATACAATAACTAAACTTAAGGGAGCATACGCAATTGTCGCAATTTTTCGCGGATACGATGATCTAATGATTGGCACTAAGTTGGGCAGTCCATTGTTGTATATGAAGGCGAAGAATATGATTTTATTATCATCAGATGCTTATTCAATTTCAGACTATGGCTCAAGCGTAACTTATCTTGAAGATGGAGATATAATTGTTACAGAAAAATCAAAAATATCTCTTCATGACAACAGCTTAAAAACAATTCAAAGACCCTCTAAAAAGATCAAAAAAAGAGATAAAGATGGTTTAAATGGCTACGACCATTTCATGATCAAAGAAATAAAAGAGCAACCTGATGTTTTGTCACACGCCTTATCCTATTATTTAAATTTCTCAAAATATAAAATTAATCTAGAAAAATATAATTTTGATTTCACAAAAATAAATAGAATTATTATCTCTGCATGTGGAACTGCATATTTTGCAGGGATGGTAGCAAAATCATGGTTTGAAGATATAGCCAACATAAAAGTAGACCTTGATATTGCATCTGAGTTTCGATACAAAAAAATGTTTTTCGACAATAAGACTTTATCCTTATTTATTTCTCAGTCAGGGGAAACTGCTGACACACTTGCAGCACTTCGGCATGCAAAAGAAAACGATCAAAAAATAGTCTCTGTTGTCAATACAGTAGAGTCATCCATTGCAAAGGAGTCTGACCTTGTACTACCAATATTTGCTGGCCAAGAGATTGGTGTGGCCTCGACAAAAGCATTCACTTGCCAGCTAGCAACCCTGGCAAGCTTGGTATTATTTCTGGCAAAGAAAAAAAGGCACATCAATGCTTCGCAAGAGAAAGCTCTCATAGAGGAACTTGTCCATATACCAAGTCAAGTTTTGGATGTGCTGAAGTACGAAAATGATATTAAAAAAATCGCAAAAGATATCCACAAATCATCAAGTGCGATCTTTATGGGACGCGGCGCAACATTACCACTTGCTCTCGAGGGTGCATTAAAGTTAAAGGAAATTTCATACATACACGCGGAAGGTATTGCATCAGGTGAACTCAAACATGGCGCAATTGCGTTGGTTGACAAGAAGTTACCGGTGATTGTATTGGCTCCTGATGATATATTCTACGTGAAAAACCTATCAAATATGAATGAGGTATATTCGCGCGGGGGAAAAATTATCCTTGTGGGCAAGGTTCAAAACGATCAATTAAAAGATTTGAAATTGACCGGAATTAATATTGAGGTTAATGGTAAATTGAATATACCTATCATTATGTCAATACCGCTTCAACTTTTGGCTTATCACGTGGCGAAATTAAGGGGGACGGATATTGATCAACCGAGGAACCTTGCAAAAGCTGTAACGGTAGAGTAGCATTGGAAGTTGGTGTTTTTAGGATAAACAATGATAAAAGAAATCAAGGTAAGTGACGAAGCTAAATTCTGACCACAATGCAAAGAATAAAGGACATACAGACTCCAAAGACATTAGACCAATTTAGGGTAAATCTTAAGAAATTTTGTTTGGGTAGCAAAAATAATATATTCATATTCAACAAATCGGATGGCAAAGATTACAAAGTTGATGTTGAGAAAATATCAAAAATTTCTGATGTAATAAATTTAATAGAGACTCAAAGTAAGCAAAGTATTTTTCTGGACGATGTTAACATTGTCTTGATGTGTGATTCATCTCATATTGAGGCTAGTAAGCTAATGATGAAAGAAGAGGATGCAATTATGTCATTGAAAGAGGTTTATCTTTTCAATAATCAGGATAGAGATGAGAGGAATAATTTTCTCTATTCAACACCAGATGCAATAGCAATAATTCAATCTGGAGGGAAAATTGACAACGAAAAGGATTGTAGGCCAGCACAAACCTCAATTATGAGCCCACATTTAAATGGATTATTTATTCATCTTTTTGGCGAATATTTCGATATGGTAAATAAATCTGAAAAAGGTTATCATTTATCAAAATATAACTAAATGAAGTAATCTTTTCATAAAGTAGCCCAGTGTTTGAATGAGTCTTTCTGCAATGTATAATGAAGTAAAAGTGAGGATTTTATCAGTAATTTAGAAAGAAAATCTGTTCTCAAAGTCATTAATTTACTCAGCGAAGTGGGGCACACAGAACAAGTAGTTGAGCTAACTGATACAGCTAGGTCCGCATTGGACGCCTCAAAAGCACTCGGTGTTCCAGTTGGGGCAATTGTAAAGACATTAATATTTATCATTCAAAATGACGGTGAGGCAACCCCAATCGTCTGCCTCATCTCTGGTGACATGCTTTGTGATACGAGTCAGATTTCTCAAGTGCTTAACATTGATGGTAAAGTAAAGCGTCCTGATGCAGATACGGTAAAGGATATTACTGGCTATTCTATTGGTGGCGTATCGCCAATTGGCTTACCGGAAAATATTGGAATAATTATGGACTCTGCTCTTGCACGTTTTGATAAGATCTGGTCGGCAGCCGGGCACACTCATTGTGTTTTTCCAGCGACCTTTAATCAGATTCAAGAGATGACAAACGCGATAGTATCAGACGATATATCTATTGAGCCAAAAGAATAATAAATCAAAATTCGGGGTTTGGCGCAGCCAGTGATTTCTTTGTAACCCTCATTGAACCCCAGTAAAATTCTAATCTATTTCCATCTGGATCAATGATATAGAATGAGTGCGATCCTGCACCGCCATAAAACTGAGCCTCATCTTCTGTGAAGAAACCTGACTCATATGCGTGAACGCATGGTGGAACAACAAATTTAACATTATTTGCTTTCATCGTTTCAATTGCGTTTAACCAATCTTGACGCTCTTTTATTTCAAAGGCTATATGATCTAAGCCAGTATTTGGTCTCGTTGCTGTGTCCGTTTGGTCAATATTCTGGCGATTAACCTTTTCATCAACCTCGAAGAATACAATTTCGTGGTGCATATCATTAATCCTTACAAAGCATTGCTTATTATCCTCCCAATAAGCGGTGAGCTTGAAACCTAAAATATTTTTATAAAAATCTAGTGATCGTTTTATGTTTGTAACACGAATACCTACATGTCCAATTCTGCTAATTCCAGTAATCATATATTACCCACTTTATGCATCATTTAGCCAATGTTCATATATCTCAAGCTCTATCGTATCAGAATCTTTACCTGAATAATTATCCCAAACATCCATTTGCTTGAAGCGGCATCTGTACAGCGTTACAATTTTTGGATCTTTTTTGCACAAAGCGATCTCTTCTGGATTGGGGTACCTACCACAAATTCTTTCAATAATACCCTTTTTTCCTCTAATATATGCAGGCGTCCTGCAATGACCGGTTGAACTCCTGCTATCGACGATTACTTCATCATTTATTTTGAATTTTGAATCCATAGCTTTACTTTGGTAATCTTACCCCGACAAGATAATCTCGTTCCACAAGTTTTGATAATTCTTGTTCGGATAAGTCTTCGGTATTTGACGGTCTTGGCGGTAAAATTAAATATCTCATATCAGCGTTAGAGTCATGAACCTTGATTTCTTTGCTTTCGGGTACAATTGTACCAAATTCTGCCAATACCTCACGTGGCTCGTGCACAACCCTAGATCGGTAACTTCTTGATTTATACCAAGAAGGTGGCATGCCAAGTAAAGTACGCGGGTAGCAAGAGCATAATGTGCAGACAACAATGTGGTGAACTGTGTCTGTTTGGGGCATGCATATAATATCAGCAAAAGTCTCAAGCTCTATACCAATATCAGATATTGCTTTTTTTGCATCCTTTATGAGGGCTTCTTTAAATAAGTTATTATGCCATGCTTTAGCTACAACAGCTTTCCCTCTATTTGGAAAAATATTATCAAACTGCTCAATCTTTAAGGTAATATCATCATTCGTAATCAACCCTTGATCAATGAATATTTGCGCAATCGCGAGTGTATCAAAATAGTAATCAGGTGGTCCATCACCGCTTTCATCTTCTTGAAAATCTGACACATTATGTTTATGTGGTTTGCCATCATGTATGTGGTTAATACTAGCCACATCTGGCAGGTCTACAATTGGTACATCAAATTCAGAAATTTTTTTTGATTTTATTTTCTGAAAAAGCTCCATATCATAAATTCCCTTCTGGATACAGATATTATGAAGTGATAAGCAGTTCCTCTCAAAATATCCAATTTCAAAATACTGGTCACCGAGTGCTTCAGTGTGGTATCTAAGTTCATCCAGTGTAATAATACGTTTTGAGGAAACCACAATGCGAAGAGCATTTGCATATTTTTCCCAGTGCGTCATATTATTATCAGTGGTGTCAATTGGCAGTGAGTCTTCTCCGCCAACGTCATGGGGTCCCATTTTTAAGTAATTTTCATTCATATCAATTATTAGCGTCTGTAAAACTTATATTTTAAAGCAAAAAGCTTGACTTTACACAACATAATTTTTAATTCTATTATATAACATATTTTGAGGAGTAATGAATGTTTGACGACCAAAAATGCCCCATAATTCACGGCTCAATTGTGAGCAATAATTCCAAGAACAGCGGTATCACTAATAAAGATTGGTGGCCAAACCAACTTAATCTTGGGATTCTACATCAGCACGATAAGAGATCAAATCCAATGGATGAAGACTTTGATTATAGAGAAGAATTTCAGAAACTGGATTATTACGCATTAAAGAAAGACCTCGAGGCATTAATGACTGACTCACAGGATTGGTGGCCTGCTGATTATGGGCATTATGGACCTTTTTTCATTAGGATGACTTGGCATGCTGCAGGGACATACCGTGTCGGTGATGGCCGTGGCGGCGGCGGAACAGGGGCACAAAGATTTGCGCCACTAAATAGTTGGCCTGATAA
>CAJWPC010000006.1 GCA_913045225.1 uncultured Rhodobiaceae bacterium
TCTTTTCTTTTGCTATTATGAATGACCTTTTTGAAAAATTACCTGAACCAAATTCAGAAAATATAAAAGTTAAAAAGACCAAAAAAACCAACGGTGCTGACTACACCGCAAAAAATATCACAATATTAGAAGGCCTGGAACCTGTGAGAAAAAGACCAGGAATGTATATAGGTGGTGTAGACTCAAGAGCCCTTCATCATCTATTTAATGAGGTCATTGATAATGCGGTTGACGAGGTCGTTGCTGGGCACGCAAGTGCAATCAATGTCATGCGCAATAGAGATAACGAATTAGTGATAACTGATAACGGACGTGGTATCCCAATTGACTCGCATCCAAAGTTTCCCAATAAGTCAGCATTAGAGATTATCCTGACTACTCTCCATGCTGGGGGTAAATTTGATAATAACTCATATAAAACCTCAGGTGGATTACACGGGGTTGGTATATCCGTAGTGAATGCATTATCTGAATATTTGTCTGTAGAAGTTGTACGTGATAAGTCACTATATCGACAAGATTTTGCACGCGGTAAACCCACGACAAAACTTGAAAATAAAGGCAAAACCAAAGAACAAAACGGAACTACAATTCGTTTCAGGCCAGACAACGAGATATTCGAGGATGGACTTGATTTTAATTCAGGTGAGCTTATAGAAATACTTAAAACAAAAGCCTATCTTGTTTCTGGTTTAAAAATAACTTTTACTGATGCAAGCGATACAATTGACTCCAAGCAAGTACAATTTTATTATCCAAATGGAATTGCTGATATCATTGAAGAAAATGCCCGCCAAAAAGACTTGATTATTAACTCACGTTTTACTGGATCATCATCAGCCAAATCCTCAGCAGGCAAAGTTGAATGGTCCATCATATGGGCAGCAGATAGAAAAAATAAAATAAAATCTTTTTGTAATACAATTCCAACCATAAACGGAGGCACTCACGAAAATGCTTTTAAAAGCGCGATCCTCAAATCAATCAAACGCTACGGCGACATAATTGGTATAAGAAACACAAAAATCATAACGCTGGATGACCTAATAGAAAGTATGGATGGTATATTATCTATTTTTATTGCAGATCCAGAGTTTCAAGGCCAAACAAAAGAAAAATTAAGTTCAAAAAATGCGACTACTCTGACAAGTAAAATTATCGAGGATAATTTTGATTACTGGTTATCAGAAAATCCAACCGACGCAGAAAAATTAATCAGCTTTCTTATTAATACAGCAAATACAAGAATTAATCGTAAACACGAGAAGGATTTAAGCCGAAAGTCTGCCCTAAGAAAACTGAGGCTTCCTGGAAAATTAGCAGATTGTCTGGAAGATAAAGCCGCTGATACTGAATTATTTATCGTTGAAGGTGACTCAGCAGGTGGATCTGCAAAACAGGCGAGAGATAAAAAGTATCAAGCCGTCCTGCCCTTGCGGGGTAAAATATTAAACATTGCGAGCAGTAGCGCACAAAAATATTTCCAAAATCAGCAACTGAAGGATTTAGTTCAGGCTCTAGGCTGCGGAACATCTCAGACTTACGATGAAGGAAATTTAAGGTATGATAAAATTATTATAATGACCGATGCTGATGTGGATGGAGCCCACATAGCATCTCTATTGATCACTTTTTTCTATATTGAGATGCCTGAATTAATAAATAAAGGGCATTTGTATGTCGCTGTTCCACCCCTTTATAAATTATCAGCTAATAATAAAATATTCTACGCCATTGATGACGATGACAGAGAAAGAATAATAAAAGAGCACTACAAGAAAAGCGAAAAGATCGACATATCACGTTTTAAAGGATTAGGTGAAATGCTTCCAAACCAGTTAAGAGAAACAACAATGAATAAATCGACAAGAAAGCTATTAAAAATATCAATGGATAGCTATTCCCCAGACCAATATGCAAAAACGATTGATGAATTAATGGGTAGCAAACCAGATGCAAGATTTAAATTCATTCAAGAAAATGCAAACTTCAATTAACAAAAAACAAGTTATCAATGTTAGGTGAAAAACAATTTATATCGTTGCTCGAAAAACTGGATGAAGGGGTAATAATTACATCATCAGAATATGATATTATGTATGCTAACGAAATCGCTACCGCCTACTTTGGAGAGAAAATTGTTGGCAAACCAATTTATAATCTTATCAGAAATAGTGAGGTAATTGATGCAATTAATGAATCACAAGAAATAAATATTTCTTTTCCGTATGCGTCGAGTATCGGCAAGCACAATTTACAACTTCACTATTATCAAAAACATGAAAACCCAGGAATTATTGTTATCAATGACCGTACAGAGGAAGAGAAATTTCAAAATATTAGACGTGATCTCATTGCGAACGTCAGTCATGAATTAAGATCGCCTTTAACCAGCATAACAGGATTCATCGAAACATTACAAAATGAGGATGTAAGCAAGGATCAAAGGAGTCACTTCCTAACTATTATGCAAGAAGAGTCCAATAGAATGAATAGAATTATATCGGACCTCCTTTCATTATCAAAAATTGAAATAGATATGTATAAGGAGCTTGTGGATGAAGTAAATATAATCGACCAAATTAATACTGCAAAAAATGCCCTAGAGCATCGTGCCTCCGAGTCTGGGAAGATGATAAACGTTACAATCAAAGGAGACATACCAAGTATCAAAGGTGATGCGGACCAGATTGTTGAAGTATTTCATAACCTATTTGATAATGCTATTAAATACTCAAATGATGGGAGTACAATAACGGCAATAATTGATCTATATTCAGTAGATACCCAAGAATATATTAGGGCCACGATTACAAATGATGGCGCCGGTATTAACGAAGAACACCTACCACGATTAACTGAGAGATTTTATCGTGTAGATAAGGCAAGGTCGCGAGATATTGGGGGTACTGGACTTGGCTTAGCCATAGTCAAACACATTCTAATCAGACATAGTGCAAATATGGAGATTACAAGTAAAATCAACGGGAAAACAAAATTTATTATATCTTTTCCCTGTAGATAAAATAAATAATATCAACTTGTAATATTTTTGTAATATTTACGTAACAATATTTAAACAAACAAAGGGCATAGAGTTAGTAGTTTTTAACTGTTAATTTATTATAGGAGCGTTTTAAAAATGAGAGTTTTTAAATATTTTTTATTTGTAATGTTTAGTGTTCTATTTCTACTTCCAACTGGTAAGGCGGATGCCCGTGATACAATTTCAATTGTCGGATCATCAACGGTATTTCCTTTTGCAACAGTTGTTGCAGAAGAATATGGTCGCGGTTCAGGAAATAGCACTCCTGTTATTGAGTCAACGGGTTCAGGTGGCGGAATGAAATTATTCTGTGCAGGTATTGGGCTTGAACATCCTGATATCACAAATGCATCTAGGCGAATCAAGAAAAGTGAGTTTGATAAATGTCAAGCTAATGGAATTGATATGACGGAGTTTGTTATTGGTTATGACGGAATAGTTGTCGCTAACTCTAACTCAGGTACTGAGTTAAATTTGACACTTGGCCAACTATTTCAAGCCGTTGCGGCAAAAGTTCCAAGCTCTGAAGCTACTAATGATGATTGTAAACTCATAGACAATCCGCACACAAAATGGAGTGATATAGATGTAACACTGCCAAATATAAGCATTGAGGTCTTGGGACCACCCCCAACATCTGGAACCCGTGATGCGTTTGTAGAATTGGCGATGGAAGGTGGGGCTAAATCATTTGAATGCCTAAACGCTATGAAAAAAGCTGATAAAAAGAAATGGGAAGCGGTTGCTCATGGTATGCGTGAGGACGGAAAGTGGATTGATGCTGGAGAAAATGATAACCTCATGGTCTCTAAGCTAGTTGCAAATCCTGACGCCGTTGGTGTATTTGGTTTTAGCTTTCTAGATCAAAACTCTGATACGATTAAGGGCACAAATATTAACGGTATTTCACCAACTTTTGAGAATATCGCTGATGGTTCTTATAATATTTCAAGGTCGCTCTATTTTTATGTTAAACATGCACATATCGGCGTTGTTCCGGGCATTAAGGACTATGCAAGAGAATTTACATCCGAAGATGCGTATGGAGAAGATAGCTATCTTGTTGACAAGGGGCTTATTCCACTACCAGAAGACGAGAGAGTAATATATCGTGAAGCAGCAGAGATTATGCCAAAACTGTCTATGTAATGAAAATTTACATCTACCCCCGCGCTTATTTTTACAAAAAAAGTGCGGGGGTAATTTTTGTTTAAGATCAATATTTGTGGTCAATTAGTATGCTAACAATCTATCTTATAATTTTACTTGGATTAAGTTTTGTATCCTATTTTTATGGAAAAAGATTAATCAGAAGGCGGGTGTATGAACAAAAAGTTAGTCAGCACTCTAGAGACAGTTATCATGGCTTATATTTATCTCTTTATTTAATCATACCATCTATCATACTCACGCTTATTTGGTTGGCATCAAGCCCAAATATTATCGACTCTCTTTTAAAGAGTAAAATTAAAAACTCATTGCCTGATTTAAGCTTGGGTGAAATTAATATCCTTAAATCCAAGGTAATATCAGCATATGATGGCATATTACCAGTAGACTCCGAACAAATGAAAATGTTCGTAGATTTTTACAACAGCGCTAACATTATCAGTACAAATTTTATAATTATAATTAGCGCTCTTGTATCTGTCAGTTTTTTTCTTTTTGCCCTGAACCGTATCAGAGTGAGATTTAATGCACGCAGTAAAGTTGAAAATATTTTAAAATTTTCGATGATTTTAGCTTCTTGCGTTGCCATAATCACCACGATCGGGATTGTACTTTCCTTAATCATAGAAACAATCGAATTTTTTAAGATAATTAAAATTACTGATTTTCTTTTTGGCCTGCAATGGAGCCCGCAAATTGCTCTTCGGGAAGATCAAGTTGCCGGTGAAGGGCTATTCGGTGCAATACCAATTTTTATTGGTACGATTTTAATAACGCTCATTGCCATGTTCATAGCTGTGCCAATTGGCTTGCTATCGGCTATATATCTATCAGAATACTCAAAGCCTAAAATTCGCGCAATTGCCAAACCAATGCTAGAAGTACTAGCGGGAATTCCAACAGTTGTTTATGGTTTTTTTGCAGCCTTAACTGTCGCACCATTTTTACGAAATAGTGGTGCAAGTGTTGGGCTAAGCTTATCATCAGAGTCGGCCCTTGCAGCCGGACTAGTGATGGGAATTATGATCATACCCTTGATATCATCACTATCCGATGATGTGATCAATGCTGTGCCTCAGAGCTTGAGGGAAGGATCTGCCGCCTTGGGCTCAACTCAATCGGAAACTGTTAAACTCGTAATCTTGCCAGCAGCTCTTCCAGGAATAGTAAGTGCAATTTTACTAGCGTTATCTAGGGCTATTGGTGAAACTATGATTGTCGTTATGGCTGCAGGGGTTGCTGCAAATCTGACATTCAATCCTTTCGAGTCAGTAACAGCTGTGACTGTTCAAATTGTCGTTCTGCTAATTGGAGATCAAGAATTCGATAGTGCAAAAACACTAGCTGCATTTGCACTTGGTTTTACGCTATTCATCATAACACTCCTATTGAATGTACTATCAATATACATCGTTAGAAAATATAGGGAGCAATATGACTGATAATTTCACAGAGATTCGTCTAAGAAAAAGGTATCGCGCAGAAAAACGATTTAAGATCTACTCTGTTAGCGCTCTGATTTTAGCCTTGCTAATACTTGCAACTCTGATTTCATCGATCGCAATATCATCCATACCCGCTTTCACGCAAATAAATATAGGTATTGATGTAAAGATGAACGATGATCAGATTCTGCAATTCGAAGAAGATCCTGAAAATGTCTCATGGCGTTCCCTGCAAAAGAAATCATTCTATTCAATGTTTCCAAATGTTGAAACACGTAAAGATAAGAAAGAACTCAATAAGCTCTTATCCACTGGTGCGTATATAGAAATCAAAAAATTCTATTTGGATAACCCAAATAAACTTCCTGATAATAATATAATATATGTACCCGCATCTGATGATGTTGATCTTCTGATCAAAGATATTATTGATAGGGATCTACCGCAAGATATGAGAACAATTTCTGATAACCAAATATCCTATTTGGATAAACTAATTAGCAATAATAGAATTAAGAAAACTATATCTTGGCGATTATTCAGTAACAGTGATAGTAGAGAGCCCGAGTTAGCAGGGCTTAAAGGTGGAATTGTTGGCACACTACTGACGATGTTTGTGACACTTATTATTAGTTTTCCAATTGGTGTTTTGGCAGCAATATACCTTGAAGAGATTGCGCCAAAAAATAAATTTACAGACATAATTGAAGTTAACATTAATAATCTTGCGGCTGTTCCCTCTATTGTTTACGGACTGTTAGGCTTGGCTGTTTTTTTGAATTATATGAATATGCCTCGATCCGCACCTCTCGTTGGAGGCATCGTATTAGCTTTGATGACACTACCTGTTATAATTATTGCTACAAGAGCTGCAATGGCCTCAATACCCCCATCGATCAGAGAAGCAGCATATGGTGTGGGCGCATCACAGATGCAAGTCATTGTTCATCACGTCTTCCCACTCGCTTTACCTGGTATTCTTACGGGTACTATAATTGGTATTGCTCGAGCTGCTGGTGAAACAGCACCATTACTGATGATTGGGATGATGGCATTTATTGTTGACGTGCCATCAAAGATTACGGACAAAGCAACTGTTCTTCCAGCTCAGATATACATGTGGGCTAATAATCCTGAAAGATCATTTGAGTATTTAACTAGTGCTGCAATATTAATTTTACTTGTTATTTTGATAATGATGAATTTATTAGCTATACTACTCAGAAAAAAATATGAAAGACGTTGGTAGCATGATTCCAAATCAGTACAAAATAACTACAAGTAATGTAAACGTTGATTATGGGAACAAAAGAGCCCTACATGATATAAATTTACAAATTGAAGAGAAAGAAGTTACAGCCTTGATAGGCCCTTCTGGTTGTGGAAAGTCAACATTTATTCGATGCTTAAATCGCATGAATGACCTAATCGAAGGTTGCAAGGTTGAAGGTAAAATCATGATTGATGAGGTTGATATAAACTCCCCAGATACAGATATTGTTGAACTACGTGCGAGAATTGGCATGGTCTTTCAAAAGCCCAATCCATTTCCGAAATCAATCTATGACAATGTTGCTTACGGGCCTCGAATTCACGGCTTGGCAAAATCAAATGAGGATTTAGATAACATTGTTACGAAGAGCTTAAAAAGGGCAGGATTATGGAACGAAGTAGAGGATAGGCTTGACGCGTCTGGATTATCACTCTCTGGTGGTCAACAGCAAAGACTTTGTATTGCAAGGGCTATCGCTGTAAATCCCGATATCCTATTGATGGATGAGCCATGCTCAGCCCTAGATCCAATTGCAACTGCAGTAATAGAAGAGCTAATCAATGAACTAAAAGAGAGATATACAATTGTTATCGTAACACATTCAATGCAACAAGCGGCGCGTTTATCAGAGAAAACGGCATACTTTCACTTAGGAAAAATGATTGAATATGACATCACATCAAATATATTCACAAATCCAAAACATGAAATGACTGAAGCTTATATCTCAGGAAGAATAGGTTAGGAGAAAATAATGACGGAGCACATAAATTCAGCGTTTGATACCGGTTTAAAAGAGGTAAACAAACAAATAGCAAAGCTTGGAGCGCTTGCAGAGACACAGCTTGATGACTCCTTGACCGCCCTTAAAGAGAAAAATATACAAAAATTTGAGTCCATAATAAATCGTGATAAAAGTTTGGATAAGATTACAGCTGATGTCAGCTCATCAGTTTTTGAATTATTGGCACTATGGTCACCCATTGCGTACGATCTAAGAAGTTTATTGGTTGCTGACAGAGTGGGCGCAATTCTTGAGAGGATTGGTGATTATTCAAAAAATATAGCAAGGCGGAGTCAGGTAATCGTGACCGAAGAAAATTTTGATCGTCTTCCCGTAAACATTATTGGGCTTGGGCAGCATGTTCAAGACCTCCTTCATAAAAGTCTCGACGCGTATATGGAATTAAATATTGATAAGGCAATGAATATCTGGGAGTCAGATATTGATACAGATCGACTATACCTAAGTATATTTAAAGAAATTTTGAGCTACATGTCAGAGAACCCTGATGACGCAAAAATGCTAACTCATTTAATCTTTATATCAAAAAATTTAGAGAGAGTTGGTGACTATACGACATCCATCGCCAAGCAGACGTATTTTTTAATTGAGGGAACGGTTCCACAGACAAAGCGCCCAAAGGCAATGACAACATTCTAAAGCAATAAAATGCCCCTTGCAGTAATAGCTGACGACGAAAAGAATCAACTTGAGCTAATATCTTTTCATTTAAAAAAGAATAATTTTGATGTGATTGCAGCCGGAGACGGTGATGAAGCATTTGATTTAATAGTCGAACACAGACCTGATATTGTAATTTTGGACTGGATGATGCCAAACTCCTCAGGCATTTCAGTTTGCCGTCGTATTAGATCTTCAAAAGAACTCAAGAAACTGCCAATAATTATATTGAGCGCCCGCGGTGAGGACATTGATACCTCTCACGGCTTATCATCAGGCGCTGATGACTATATTACAAAGCCTTTCTCACCAATTGAGTTGATTGCGAGAGTCAACTCATTATTAAGGCGGACAAACTCTGAAATAAATTCCTCTATAATTGAGTATGAAGACTTATTAATTGATAATGATAAAAAAATACTACAAGCTACTGATAATATTGTAAAAATTGGGAAAACTGAGTTTAAAATCCTCTCCCTTTTGATGAGCAGACCAGAAAATGTTTTTTCACGTGACCAAATTATCGATTTTGTATGGAACAACATGCCAGATATTGATAATAGAACAGTTGATGTTCATGTCAGCCGGCTACGAAAGGTATTGAATGATAATTATCATGGCACATGCAAAATACATACTGTACATGGGTTTGGTTATTGTATCCGAAATAATTGATTATTTAATTTCAAGCTCAGATATTGGGGTAATGTCCACCGACTCACCACAACCACACGCTGATGTCTCATTTGGATTATTAAACTTAAATCCAGCACTGAATTTTTCTTCAACATAATCCATCTCTGTTCCCAGAAGATATAAGATAGCTTTTGGATCGATAACAATGGTAACCCCATCCTGCTCGACTACCTCATCACCATCTGAAATCTCAGACACATAATCCATTGAGTAGTGAAGGCCGGCACAGCCCCCTTTTTCGATACCGATGCGCAAAATCTTATTTTCTTGACTTGAGTCATCAATTAAATGATTGACCCTCTCAATCGCCCGTGGAGTTAAACTAATGATATTTGATTTAACCATACAATTCTATCCTTACATCATATTAAGCGCAACTTGGGCTTCTTCTGACATCATCGAGATATCCCAAGGAGGATCAAATACTAAGTTTGCTTTTGCTGACGCAATACCTCCGACAGATAATACGGCATCCTCGACCCATTTTGGCATATCACCAGCTACGGGGCACCCAGGTGCGGTGAGTGTCATCTCAACATCTACATGAAAATTTTCATCAATATCTACTTTGTAAATAAGACCTAATTCATATATATCGACAGGTATTTCAGGATCGTAAACTGTCTTTAGGGCAGACACAATCTTTTCTGTCAAATCCGCTATTGTATCTTCATCTAATAATGGTTTTTCTGTCATAGCAGTCATTAGCCCTTATGAAAAAAATTTTTTACAATATATCAAAGACTCACACAAACTATCAATATCTTTTTCATTATTATACATCGCGATGGATGCGCGACAAGTTGAGGTGACACCGAAGGATTGCATTAAAGGCTCAGCACAATGTGTCCCTGCCCTTATCGCAATACCTTTCTTATCAATTATTGTGCTTACGTCGTGCGGGTGTGCACCATCCATATTAAACGAAAAAATTCCTTTGCTATGAGCTGGATCCACAAAAAAAGATAAGCCATCAATTTCCTGTAACTTTCCTTTGGCGTAATCCGATATTTTAGCTTCGTGTTTATGAATTTCCTCAATACCAATGTCATTGATATACTTAATGGCATGCCCTAGCCCTACCGCCTGAGCGATTGGAGGCGTTCCAGCCTCAAACTTTTGTGGAGCATCGGCATAGGTGACATTATCCATTGTAACTTCAGCGATCATCTCCCCGCCCCCTTGAAAGGGCATCATATCCTTTTGGCGCTCTTTCTTCGCGTACAAAACACCAATACCCGAAGGGCCATATAGCTTGTGTCCAGTAAATACATAAAAGTCAACGCCTACTTCATCAACATCTATTGTATCGTGCACCGCACCTTGCGTACCATCAATAAGAACAGGTATATCATTATTGTGGGCAATATTTACAATATCCTTTATTGGCTGAACGGTTCCAAGAACGTTGGACATATGTGTTATAGCAATCATTTTGGTTTTCTTGGTAATCAGCGAGTTAAGATGATCAATATCTATGAGACCATTATGATCAATATTTACCCATTTTAATACGGCACCGTTTCTCTCTCTGAGAAAATGCCACGGAACAATATTAGAATGATGCTCAAGCATAGATATTATAATCTCATCACCATTTTGAATATTTACTGAACCATAAGATGATGCAACCAAGTTTATTGCTTCGGTTGCATTTTTTGTAAATATAATCTCTTCGCTTGATTTTGAATTAATAAATCGTGCAATTTCATTTCTGGCATCTTCAAAATTTTCAGTCGCCTTCATCGATAGATGATGTATGCCTCTGTGTACGTTGGCATATTCTTGCTCATAGACTTTCGTCAAACGATCGATAACTGTTTTTGGCTTTTGAGATGAAGCTGCGTTATCTAAATATACAGCGTTACCCTCATTTATCTTCATATTTAGAAACGGGAAATCAGAACGTATCTTCTTGATATCAAACATTGAGATTACCCTTTGAAACTCGATTGAGCATGTTATTCATTACATCTGCAAAAGTTTCTAATATCTTCTTATCTTTTATCTCTTCAAGCGCATCGGTTAAGAAAGCATGTACAAGCAGTCTTTTTGCCTCTTCCTCAGGTATTCCACGTGATTTGAGATAAAATAGCGAGTCCTGGCTAATTTGCCCTGTGGTTGCACCATGACCGCATTGAACATCATCTGCATAAATTTCAAGTTCAGGCTTCGCATCATGCTCAGCATTCTTTGAGAGTATAAGCGCATCAATCGATTGCTTTGCTATTGTCTTTTGCGCAATATCATCAACTATAATGTTACCTTGAAAGACGCCTTTTGAATTATCGTTCAATATGGATTTGTACTTCTCCCTACTTATTGTATTGGGTGCTTTATGCTTTACAGATAGCATGGTGTCAATATGACTATCACCATCGAGAAGGTTAATTCCAGAAATAGAAATATTACTATTCGATCCATTGCAATTAATATCCCTGAATTCGCGCAGTAATTTTGAACCAGAAGATATTGTAAAACTATTAAATTCTGTATCATTTGCAATATCTGCATATTGTTGATTAAATCCAATTGTGATTTGATTGTGAGCTTGATATTTAACGTTGTTTACAACGCAATTATTACCAATTTGCCAAATAATCGAAGATGTATAGAGTGCTTCAATATCAACTTTGTTTGATATTTTGAACTCAATGATATTGACGTGTGCACCATTTTGTACATTTATCATATGCCTATAATTATAGAAACCATCATTATTTCCAACATGTATGATGTATATGTTATCGGCTATACCCTTGTTGTTATTAATGTTTATTATGGCGCCATCTTCCATCAGGGCTGTGTTTAAATTGAACATCTCATTTACATTCTGCGAGTGTTTTTCAGAATTTAGTTTAACTGCCCAATCTGGGATGGGGTCTTTCTTTAAAGATGTGACGCTGACAGTTTTCGTATCAGTATTGACAATGGATAATTGGCTCTGCATTGCTCCATCCATAAAAACAAGAACACTATCTTTATTTTCTTTTGCTTTTTTTACAATCTCGAAATTATTTATGAAATTATCGAGGTTAACCGGCACAGGTTTAACGTCCGATTGAGATGGGATTCTCTCAAGCTTGCTTGAGATGTTAGTATATTTCCATTGCTCATTTCTGGTGGTGGGCAAGCCGTGTGCTCTAAAGAGCTCATATGCTCCGAGTCGAGCTGGATATAACGGATGCTTGATATCTTGATTAATTATATTGTCTTTACAATAAGCAACAACTTGCTCTTCTACATTGATATTTTTTTCTTCAGTTAACATTTAAAAACTATTTAATGTAGTTATTGTAACCCGATTTCTCTAACTCTAGCGCGAGTGAACTATCACCTGTTTCTATGATTTTGCCATTATACATGATATGGACAAAATCCGGTTTTATATAGTCGAGCAGTCTTTGATAGTGTGTTATGACAATAAAGGATCTTTTTTCATTCCTTAAATTATTTACACCTTCAGCAACAAGTCTTAGCGCATCAATGTCTAAGCCAGAGTCCGTTTCGTCTAAGATACAAATCTCAGGGTCCAAAAGGGCCATTTGTAGTATTTCATTTCTTTTCTTTTCACCACCTGAAAAACCAACATTTAGAGGTCTTTTTATCATACTGTCATCAATATTTAATTCTGCAGATTTTTTCTTAACAAGCTTCATAAAATCTGGCGTTGATAAGACCTCTTTATTATTAGCTTTGTAATGGGCTTCTAGTGAGCTTTTTAAGAAAGTTAGCGTCGTAACCCCAGGTATTTCAATTGGATACTGAAAGGCTAAGAATAAGCCCTTCGTTGAGCGCTCATCTGCCTCTAGATCAAGCAAATCCTCGCCATTTAAATTTATCTCACCATTTAGTACAGTATAATCTTCTTTTCCAGCACAAACGTGCGCAAGAGTTGATTTACCAGAACCATTGGGCCCCATAATTGCATGCACTTCTCCAGGCCCAACATCCAAGCTAAAATTATTAAGAATTTCATTATCTTCGACTGAGACTGTAAGATTTGATATATTAAACATATGAGACTATTTACCCCACGCTTCCTTCAAGTGAAATTCCCACTAGCTTTTGGGCTTCTACTGCGAATTCCATTGGTAACTCTTGCAAGACCTCTTTGCAAAATCCATTAACGATTAAGGCAATTGCATCTTCAATATTGATCCCACGTTGGCCACAATAAAATATCTGATCATCTGATATTTTTGAAGTAGTTGCCTCATGCTCAAAAACCGAGGTTGAGTTTTTTGTTTCTATATATGGAACTGTGTGTGCTGAGCATTTATTTCCAATTAGTAGTGAGTCGCATTGAGTAAAGTTACGTGCATTTTCTGCGCGGCGGTGTGATGAAACTAAACCACGATATGCATTTGAGGAGTGCCCCGCTGATATGCCTTTTGATATAATCTTACTACTTGTATTCTTCCCCAAGTGAATCATTTTTGTTCCAGAGTCTATTTGCTGATATGAATTAGAAATTGCAATGGAGTAAAATTCTCCGACTGAATTATCACCGCGCAAAATACAAGAAGGGTATTTCCATGTCACAGCAGAGCCAGTTTCCACTTGGGTCCATGAGATCTTTGAGTTCTTTCCTCTGCAGTCACCTCTTTTTGTAACAAAGTTATATATGCCACCAACACCGTTCTCATCTCCTGGATACCAATTTTGGACGGTTGAGTACTTGATTTCAGCGTTTTCAAGTGCTACCAACTCAACGACTGCAGCATGTAGTTGATTTTCATCTCTTTGTGGCGCCGTGCAACCCTCTAGATAACTGACATATGATCCTTTATCAGCGATAATTAGTGTTCTCTCGAACTGCCCTGTATTTTCAGCATTTATCCTGAAGTAAGTCGATAGCTCCATTGGACATCGTGTATTTGGAGGTATGTAAACAAACGATCCATCAGTAAATACTGCGGAATTGAGTGCTGAGTAATAATTATCTGATTTTGGAACAACGGAGCTGAGATATTTTCTTACTAACTCGGGATGATCCTTGATGGCTTCTGATATTGAGCAAAAAATTATCCCCTCTTCTGAGAGTTTTTCTTTAAAAGTAGTGACAACAGATACCGAGTCAAAGACGGCGTCAACAGCGATATTACTTTTTACACCTGAGAGTATTTCTTGTTCTTTTAGTGGGATGCCGAGTTTGTCATAGGTTTTCAAAAGCTCAGGGTCAACTTCATCTAGAGACTTTGGTCCATCAACATCTTTTGGTGCCGAGTAGAAATACATATCATTGTAATTGATTGAAGGATAATTTACCTTAGCCCATTCGGGTTCCTTCATTGATAAAAATCTTTGATAGGCGTCTAATCTCCATTCGAGCATCCACTCAGGCTCATTTTTCTTTTGGGAGATGAATTTTATAGTTTCTTCTGTTAGTCCTATTGGTGCTGTTTCAGTTTCTAGATCGGTAGACCAACCAAACTTGTATTTATCTACACCAATATCGTCGACTTGTTTTACTGTTTCTTTAACTGCAGGCATATCACTACTATAACGTTATGATTAATAAAAATAGTTTATTTTAATATAATTGTTTAAAAGTTAAAATTCATCCCTTGAAGAGTATTATCTAACGTTTTGAGAAAAAAATCTACTTGTTCAGGATAGTTATGCCAGCCAAAACTAACTCTTATTGCGCTATTTGCGTCACTTTCACTATATTTTAAGGCACGTAGAACGTGTGAGCCACCAATTTTCCCCGACGAGCAAGCGGCCCCTGCACTAACTGCTATCCCTTCAATATCAAGACCTATAATTATATTTTCTGATTTAAGGCCTGGAAATATTAAAGTTGAGATACTTGCATCTTTTTCTGAGTCGAGTGCCGGGATTATAATATTTTTTGAGATTTTCTTTACACCGTCTACCAGCTTTTTGTGTAATTTTAAATTATTTGCATGTTCACTATCCATTTTGCTAACACATGCCTCAAGCGCTATTTGAAAGGCTGAGATACCAATTACATTCTCAGTGCCAGCTTTCCGACCGAATTCCTGTTCTCCGCCAAAAACTTGTTTGTATACAGGCTGACTATTACGCATGTATGCAAGCCCAACGCCATGCAGTCCTCCAATTTTATGTGAAGCAAATGAGGCAAAATCTACATAGGCTACAGCTTGCCGCACATCCATTTTTCCGAGTGCCTGTATCATGTCCGAGAAGAAAAGTGCTTCGTATTTTTTGCATATTTTTGAGATATCTTCTATTGGTTGCAATATACCTGTTTCGTTATTTATAAACATTACGCATACGAGTGTTTTGCCAGATAAACTTCGCAAGCGATTTTCAAACTCAGCCAAATTAATTACACCATCTGGTGTTAGTTGACATTTTACTTTATTAATATCTGTAGACTGTACCGTTTCAATTACTGCGCTGTGTTCTGTTTCAAGATACAATACATTTTTTATTTTGTAGGTCTGTATGGCATGGCTTATAATGTAATTACACGCCTCAGTTCCGCTTGAGGTAAAAAGAATATTTTCTGTCTGACACTCTAAGATTTCTGAGATTAGTTCTCTAGCTTTACTAATTTGTGCTCTCGATCTTTGACCTTCTTGATGGACCGAAGATGGGTTATAAAATCCTTCTGCATTTCCGCTCTTCAGAAATTGACCCACTTCATCTCTAATTGGAGTTGATGCGGCATTATCAAAATATACTCTCATGATTCAAGTATCCATCTGTAATCAAAAAAAATTTCAACGATATTAAATGCACTAAAAATATAGAATTCCATATTCGGAATTAAAAACATCATGCAAATCCTTCACATTGAATTATTATTTATATATGCCGAAAATAAAAAAATTCATCCTATTGAACAAATATATTTACTATTGTTAATCATATATGCTAATTATTGCAAGTTGAATGCATTGGGAGGGATAAATGCCAGAGATCATGTTTAATGGTCCATCAGGTCGTATTGAAGGACGCTACCACCACAACGAGAATCCTGAGTCTAAAATTGTTCTCTTGTTACACCCTCACCCAAAATTTGGTGGCACAATGAATAACCCAATCATACACAACGCGTACTATACTTTTGTTAAGAATGGGTTTTCAGTTTTAAGATTTAATTTTAGAGGTGTAGGAAAAAGTCAGGGAGAGTATGATGCCGGTATTGGCGAACTTTCTGACGCAGCATCTGCCTTGGATTGGATACAAGAGTTAAATAGGGACTCAACAGGTTGTTGGGTTGCTGGATTTTCCTTTGGAGCCTGGATAGCAATGCAATTACTGATGAGGCGACCCGAAATAGAGTCATTTATATCAATATCTCCACCAGCTAATTTGTATGATTTCAATTTTTTGGCACCCTGTCCTTCATCAGGACTGATAATCAATGGCTCGGATGATATTGTTGCACCAAAACCTGACATTCAAAAGCTTGTCGATAGACTTAAATCCCAAAAAGGTATTGAAATTAATCATTCACTAATTGATGGGGCAAATCACTTTTTTGATAATGAAATTGACTCACTTAACGAAGAAATTTCCAAATACATATCAAAAGTTCTAAAAAAATAGAGCTCTTAACCTATTGGCCTAAATATAGACCCGCCACTCATTGCTGATTGGATACCTGTTGTCGTCGGGTATGAAATGTGTAAATTTAAGAGGCACCTTACCGCTAAATAAGCAAAAGCTTCAGACTCAATATACCTACTGCTGATACCAATACTGTCCGATGTGATTACTTCTTTTTTTGATAATTCTGAAATTTTTTGTGTTATATATTTATTTTTACTACCACCGCCGCATATAATAATTTTGTTCACATCACTTGGGAAATACTTCATGGCATCAACGATTGTATTTGCCGTGAAATAACTTAAAGTTGAAATTAAATTTTGCGGTGATTTTTCGTTGCTTTTGAGATATTTATGGAAATAATTCCGATCTAATGATTTTGGCGGCGTTCTATTAAAAAATTCATCACTCATCAATGTTGTAAGAAATTTACCATCTACATCTCCCTGCAATGCTAATCGACCTTCATCGTCAAACTCTTTTGAAAAATACTTAGTCATCATATCATCTATGAGACAGTTACCTGGGCCAGTATCGAATGCAATAACGCATTCCCTGTCAATATAAGTTATATTTGATATACCCCCAATATTCACAACTGCTATTGGCCCCTGAAAGGTCTTACTAAATCTCGCGGCGTGATATATGGGAGTCAAAGGGGCACCTTGACCACCATTTAATATATCGCATATTCTAAAATTAAAAATAACAGGGATTTTTGTCCTATTGGATAAATATTTTGGATCTCCAAGCTGTATTGAAATTTTATCGGATGGACTATGATATACTGTCTGACCATGATAGCCGATCAAATCTACTTTTAATGATAGGGCAGTATTTTTCTCTAAAAGTTTATTGATAGCAAATAGATTTAAGTCTGATAGAGATCTCTTCAATTTATGGATATCAGCCCAGCTTATATTTTTTTCATGAAATTGTTCTGATGCCTCTTTTAATTTAACTTTAATATCAACCGGATAATCAATTGAACAATTCACGATATAGTCATAAATCATAAATCCATCAGTTTGTATAAGAGAAGCGTCAATACCATCCATTGAGGTTCCGCTCATTAAACCAATAGAATAAAATTTTTTTACATTTTTTTTACACATTTATATTGATATGTAAGCCAACGTATTTAATATAAATTTAATTTTTATCAATTTATCTTAAGACATGGCAAACTTAAATAAGAAAAAATTTAAATCGGAATTTTTGCATACTCTAAGCGATAGAGGCTTTATTCACCAAACCTCTAATGATGATGACGCCGACCATTATTTGCATAGTGAAAATGCAGTGGGCTATATTGGATTTGATTTGACCGCAAAAAGCTTACATGTTGGCTCTCTCCTGCAAATCATGCTTCTAAAATGGATGCAGGTTTACGAACATAAACCTATTATTCTTTTTGGAGGAGGAACGACTTTAATTGGTGACCCCTCAGGAAAAGATGAGACCAGAAAAATAATACAGGAAAATGATATTAGTCAAAATGAGATTGGGATTTTGAAAGTATTTAAAAAATTTCTTAATCTTGATAAAAGTAAGATAATCATAGAAAATAATGCAAATTGGCTGAAAGATCTAAATTATATTTCCTTCTTAAGAGACTATGGAAAACATTTTACCCTAAATAGAATGTTAACATTTGACTCTGTGAAGTTAAGATTAGACAGAGAGCAGCCTCTTACATTTTTAGAGTTTAATTATATGCTGTTTCAGGCATATGACTATCTTGAATTATTCAAGAGGCATGGTTGTAGAGTGCAAATGGGCGGCTCTGATCAATGGGGTAATATTATAAATGGTATCGAGTTGATCAGACGAACATGCAAAGATGAGGTATATGCCATAACTACGCCACTAATTACAACAGCATCAGGATCAAAAATGGGAAAAACAGCCGATGGTGCCATCTGGCTAGATGAAGACCTGACAGACCCTTATGATTTTTGGCAATTCTGGAGAAATACTGATGATAAGGATGTAGTTAGATTCTTAAAGCTTTTTACAGACATATCAATGGGGGAGATAAATAAATTATCAAAACTCAAAGGCGAGGAAATTAATGAGGCTAAAAAAATCCTAGCTAACGAACTGACCAAAAATACCCATGGTGAGGAGATTTCTGAAAAGGTATATAATTCTGCCTTGGAGACTTTTGAAAAAAAGGTAATATCAGAAAATCTCCCCGTGAAAATATTAAATTCTAGTAGTTTTTCTAATGGCTATGGGCTCCTTAGTATTTTAGTTGAGGTTGGGTTTGCAAGTTCAAACAGTGACGCAAGAAAATCTATACATAACGGCGCGATAAGACTAAATGATATAAATCTTAATGATCCATCTAAAATTTTTTCAAGTGAAGAAATTAATGGCTCAAAATTATCCTTTGGAAAGAAAAAACACTTGCTTTTAAGAATAAATAATTAATCATAATCAAAAGCATCTCGGAATATACCTGGGGCCAATAGTCCAGTGGGATTTACTATAAGAAGAGTGTTCTCACCCCAAGACTCCCTCGCAATCTGAAAAGGAAGTGAAAACATACAATTATCATCACCACCTGTTAGAACCGGTCCAAATATTGGGATAGTTCCAAATGATGCATTCAATTCATATTCCGGGCAATAGGTGCCGGGTAATTTTAATGTACCCGTCTCATTATTTAATTGACCACTTAGTTGAAACTTTACATTTTGCCCAAAAAGCTCCGCCCCGTCGATTAGAAGTGTTTCATCGATAATTCTATATCTTGCCCTTGAATCAAATTGAACTCTATTGATGTCAATCAATTCACTTGGGCTTGACTCCACAAATAATCTTGCTAAATATTTATCATTATAGATATCAATATTTTCTATAAATACTTCCCCGCTCATATTATTGATATTTGGACCGGTGGCTCGAAGTTGTAAATTGCCATTAAAACCATTCTGATATAGCCCCAAGAAGCCCAAAAAAGCACCAGCATCTGCAGTATTTACCCCTAAGTCTGCTGGCAAATCTTCTTCTTGTAAGGTGTATTTAACTTCAATTCGTTTACTGGTATCCTGACTAAAAAAACCATCCAGCTGCATCCGATTAAGTTTTTTATTTTGCACAATAATTTCACCTGAAAGCAGTCCAATTTCTCGATTATTACCAATCACCTTATCAATGTTAACGATGTTTAAGCGCATATTCGGTAGATTTTTCAAAATATTATTATCATCCCTCTCTCGGGAAAATAAATTTTCTTGGATAAAGCCTGATAAATCAGCTTCTTTTGCTATTACATCAGCCATTAGTATATTATTTTCAACGTAACCAATTACCTGCGCATCTGAAATATCATCAGATGATAAATTTAGCACTTCAAAATCTACTAAATCCCAATTATTTGTCAGGGAGTTAAAAGACCTCCTCAGCTCAAGTTCAAAAACAATGCTCTCTGCATCATACTCAATCTTGTACTTCGCAACTCCGTCATTAGTAGGCTTATCAACTATAAATCTAACTTCAGCCCTCTCATTGGTAAGCTTCGCATTTCTAAAAAATGGATATAAAATACTTACATTCGTTAAGTCACTTGTGATGCTTACTTTATCAAAAGAGTTTATATCTAAATTATCGATATCTGAGAGTGGTAGTACAATATTTACCTCTGTCGGTATCCTACCTAATCCAGTTATGTAATTTGCCAAAGCAGGCTGGAGTATGCTCAATTCTGTTGGACTAGGCTGCGCTTCAATTGCTATCTCCAATTTAGGCTCAATTGACGAGATATCAGCGAGGATATCAAATTTAGATTGTATTCCACTAATATTAAATTCCCCAGAAGAGCTTATTTTTGAGTTCTCAATCTGAAATACAGCAAGCGGCGAAATAAACACATTTTCATTATCAAGTCTAAATGAGAATTGTTCAACTTCAATGTTTGCCTTTAAATCTTCACCAAAACTGGGCCCGGTAGCGGTTAGAAACTCAACATTGGTAGCAATATTAGCGTTACCTGAGATCCTTGACTCAACTGATTTTAACTTTTCAGGATTAATACCTAAATATGTCAAATAATCAACGCATACATTCAGCTCACACTCTGCGTTTATATCAAATGAAGCAATACTTTTTTCGCCAATAATATTAATTTCACCTGAAGTTTGTGTTATGCTTGCCAAGCCTTTCTCGAGAATTAAATTTCCATTGAAAATTTCAGCAAATATTTTCCCGTCATTGAGCGTTATCGCCCCACTTCCATCAGAGATTTTTGGGTGACCTTTATAGTATGAAAATTCAGAGTCCCTGAACTCCATCCGCATATCAACTGAAGAATTACCTTCTCTATCAGTCATCCTATTAAGTGTTAACTCATCAATAGATCCTGTATATACATTTTGGCTAAACCAATTCGTGATTTTATTTTCATTTACTAGGGAAAATAATTCTTTAACATTTTCAACATTTGAATTTTCAATCATGATTTCAATTTCTTTATTATTAGCAAGTTCCTCTTCTCTCATACTTAGCTGACCCTCACTGAGGTCACCGTCTAATTTTTGAAAATTAATCTCATTATTTGCCGGATCAACATTCACAATAACGTTCCCGTTATTAACTATTTGCTGCCCGTTCTTGAATAGACTGAGACCCGAAAGATTGGCGTCAAATGTAGATATTTTTCCGCTGCCATCATAATTTAATTGAATTACCCCTTTGGTCTTCACACTAAAATCATCATGCTTTATTTGTATCTCATTAATATCTACCTGCTCCTCGGAACTGATATAGGAAACGCTAAAATATGCATCTTCAATATTATGAATATCTTGTTTTGAATATGGCAGATCTACTTCAAAGCTACCCGCGCCAATGTTTAAATCTAAGGTCGAGTCAATTATCCTTCCCAATTTATTAAAATTAAGATTGAGACGTCCTGACAGATTACCATCATAAAAATTCTCATAGGATTTAGAATTGATACCCGCCATAAACTGAGTCATATTGATATTCTTAAATATGATGTCTACATTCGTAATACCGTTCGCAGTATTATGATTTAATAAAATTATTACACTTTGAGAGTCGACTGAGGAGTCCTTGATATATTCAAATTTTAAGTCTCGAGAGCCATTAATTAATTCTGAAGTAAGTGATACATTATCCAGATTAACTTGCTGGTGGGTTGACTCAATCGAAATAGATCCATTCTCCAAACTTATGGTGTTATTCGAATTTTGTTTGGCATTATTATTTTGTAGTGCAACATTTACAGCACTAAGTATATTTTGATAAAAATGATGAGATGTGGCTGCCTGATTCCCAAATTCTAAAGCATCAATATAGGGCACCTGATTTTGATCATTATTTATATCTTCACGATCTAAATCTGTTCCAAGGTCCTGAAGAAGAATGTCCAGATTTAAATCAATTTGAGGATCATAAATTTTAATATTATTAAAATTTCTACCATTAAATAATTCGGACAGTGGGCCGAAAATTGAACTCAATAATCCATTCTTAAGTTCGGTATTTGCAGCACTAATTGATATGCCGCTTCTATCACTGTTTATTTGCATCTTTTCGAGTAATACCGAAATTTCTTGATTTTCTGATTTCAATAAAAGAATCTTCTCAAAATCAAATTTTAGTCCTGAATAATTTTGATTCAAGTACCCTTGGACTTGGGAACTTATAAATGTAACATCAAGAGCGCCAGACTCAAGCTTACTATCCAACCATGACTTGAAAATAAGGAAGGCTAATAATATAATTGTAGCAAGGATGCCCATAAAATAAGATAGATATTTAAAAACTGGTCTTAACTTCATGAAATATTTCGAAACCTACAAACAAAAAAATATTATTAGTTTTAGACTTAACAATCCTTGTAAAATTAACTTAATGTAATAATATTAATATAGATATCTAAATATTTAGTTATCTTATCTTTAATTCTCTCTAAATTATGCAGGAGTCAGTAATGATAAATGAAGGTGATAATGCAATAAACTTTAAAATGCCAATAGACGATGAAAACTTTGTAACACTTGACTCATTTCCTGATAATAATATTGTTCTCTATTTTTACCCCAAAGATGATACGCCCGGTTGCACGAGAGAAGCTATTGATTTTACATCCCACATAAATGCTTTTAATGAATGCAAAACAACAATCATAGGAGTGTCTGCAGACTCAATATCCAAGCACAAAAAATTTATTGAAAAACACAAACTTGAAGTTATTCTTGCCTCCGACGAGGACAAAAAGGTTTGTGAAGACTATGGGGTTTGGATTGAAAAAAGTATGTACGGTAAAAAGTTTATGGGTATCGAAAGAGCGACCATATTGATTGATAAAAATCGAAAAATTAGAAAAATTTGGCGTAAAGTAAGTGTTAGTGGACATGTCGAAGAAGTATTAGAGGCTGCACAAAATATCTAAGTTTTAAAGTAATTCTGTTAGAGCTGACTCAAGGAAGCCATCAATATCTCCATCCAATATTGCGTCAGGGTTGGAACTCTCAAGTTTTGTCCTCAGGTCTTTTACTTGACGATAGGGATGCAAAACATATGAACGAATTTGATGCCCCCACCCAATATCAGACTTCTCCATATTTGCAATGTTGGCAGCTTCTTCTCGCGCTTTTATTTCACTCTCATAGATCTTTGCACGTAACATATTCCAAGCTGTTTCTTTATTTCTATGCTGCGATCTTTCATTTTGACATTGAACAACGATACCTGTTGGCAAATGGGTGATGCGTACTGCGCTATCTGTGGTATTTACATGCTGTCCCCCCGCTCCACTCGCTCGGTATGTGTCAATCCTTACATCTGAATCTGAAATTTTTATATCAATTTCATCATCTATTATTGGATAAATACTTACAGAAGCAAAGCTTGTGTGTCTTCTAGAATTTGAGTCAAAGGGTGATATTCGAACCAATCTGTGTACACCATTTTCTTGTTTGAGCCAACCATGTGCAAATTTTCCACTAATAGAAATTATTACACTTTTAATGCCCGCCTCATCTCCATCATGCATACTAATTTGAGTTGTTTTATATCCTTTTTTCTCTGCCCATTTAAGGTACATTCTTAATAGCATACTGACCCAATCTTGGCTCTCAGTGCCACCAGCTCCAGCATGTATTTCCAAATAGGTATCATTTGAGTCAACCTCCCCAGAAAATAATGTTTCTATGTACTTTAACTGGACTTTTTTTTGTATTTCTATGATATTTTTTTGCGACTCTTCTAATAAATCTAGATCACTCTCATCTAGTGCTAATTGATAAATATCCATGGAGTCTGAAAAAGATACCTTTAATAGTTCGTAGTCGTTTAGACATTGCTCGAGATTTTGTCTTTCTTGCATTACCTGCTTGGCATTTTCAGGGGTATCCCAAAAATTTTCATTTTCAATTAGATTATCTAATTCTTTTATCCTTTCTTGAGCGGTTTCTAATTCAAAGACCCCTCCAAGTCAATTTTAGTTTATTATCAATGTCTTGTGTAATTATCTTGAAATCAAAATCCATAAAATTATCCTTTTAAAAAAACTCCCACACGTAATTTTCTGTGTAATTATATCGACTGCCAGTTTTTTTGTTTATTTGTTGTGCATTAATATCATCTGGTATTAAAAAATCACTCAAATGCATATTATCCACTAGATCAAGTGAGCCTGAAGCAATGTCATTCATAATGGTTATCAGATGATCTTCCTTTTGTAAATTCACACCTGAGATAATAGCAAAAAAAGCAACATTACCTGTAAATTTTAAATAAAATAATTTATCTTCATTTTTTTGGTAATAAAAGCAATTTCCTGGTTCCGCATATTTATTATTTTTATATATTTCTATTTCCCCCATATCGCAAAACAAGCTTTTTACTTTGAAGGCAAGCTCACTTTCAAGGAGCTTCACCTTATCATCATCTTTATGTAAATAAATTTGATTCCCATTCATGTCATCAATTTTGTCCACATAATATGTATCAAGCGGCAATCCATCAGTAAGAATTGGAATGTATAATGTCAAAACGTCATCTAAGTTCAATTCTATTTTTTCATCCCAACTATAGTTGACTTTAGCTCCTTGCATTTTATCTTGAAGATACTCTAATAAATATACCTCAGCGTTACCCTTCAAATTTTTATCAACCACAGCAGCATTTGAGCCGAATAATTTTCGTACTGTGATAAGACTCGGATATGTATCTGCAGTGTCACTTTTTGTGGAAAGTAACTTTTTATTTAAATCTATTCCCGAGCCTATGATACCGCCAAAATAAATAGGTCTCAATATTGATCTCTCATTTATATTGATCTTATAGTTTTTTGTATTTTTCTGACCCTCTTGAATGTCGACTAAAGTTCTTCCAGAAATTAGGGATATGATTCTAATATTAGCACGCAAATCCCCCTGATTTTGTATTTCTTCGAGCTTATTGATCTGGTCACTAATATAATCTGTTGCATTTTGATTAATGGTTAAAAAGTAAGTGAGACCATAATTTCTGCCTGCATTAGCATCAAAGTAAAGATTACTCTGAACCTTATCTGCTATACTTCTATCCAAAAGGTTTGGTTTATTGTATAAATCCTTATCAATGTAATTTATTTTCGAACCTTGCATAACCTGAGCCACAAGTTTTGTTATCACACCATTTTCTGCCATTCTATCTAAGACCCAATCCCTTCGTTCTTTGATAGCTTCATAGTTTTCTTGAGGATCATAATTACTTGGTGCTTTTGGAAGAGCGGCTAAAAGAGCCATTTCTTCAATGTCCAATTCATTCAGAGTTTTTCCAAAATATTTCTCAGAGGCCGCAACTACCCCGAAAGCGCCTCTCCCCAAATATATTTCATTTAAATATAACTCTAGTATTTTTTCTTTTGAGAGAGATCTCTCTAATTTAATTGCATAAATAATTTCTTTCAACTTTCGTGCAAAAGTTCGTTCATTATCATTAAGTAAATTTTTAATTAATTGTTGGGTTATTGTTGATGCGCCAATTAACCTGCTATTATCGCGCACAAACATATAGTTATAAATATTCTGTGAGGTTGCCCTGATAATACTTTTAAAATCAAATCCCGGATGATCGTAAAAGCTTTTGTCCTCGGCAGATATGAATGCGAGCTTCAAATATTCTGGCACATTCTTATCTGTGATATAAATACGGTGAACATCATATTCTTCTGCAATTAATACCCCATCTTCTGAAAAAAATCTGTTTGCACTAGTCGGTTGCGATTTTAGGATATTTTCGAAAGCGATACTATCTTTTGTGTAGTAAAAATACATGAAGATTAGCGCAACAAAAAAACTAACAGCCGCCAGTATAAATAAACTGAATAAAGCCGTTATAAACCTTAAGAACAATTTCATCCCCCACTTGGTAAAATTTAATTTTCAATAAATCTTCTTGCTAAAATATCAAAATTATCAATATAATATCAATTATTAAATATTTTTAGAATCATAAAAATATCATTATTAGAGATTTTATTATGTTAAATATACACACAAACAAGCAAGAAAGAGTCTCATCGAGGTTCGGCTATATTTATCATAAAAACCCAATAAATTTAATAGCACTTTCAAAAAATATTAAGAATACTAATAGTCTAAGGACGATTTGTGCTGCAATCAAAAGGAATAAAAGATGCCATACCGAATGCTCATCGATGCAAATCATGATGAGGAAACTAGAGTCATTGTTCTCAATAAAGAAGGTAAAATTGAAGAATTTGACATTGAGGCCAAAGATAGAAACCAAATACGCGGAAATATATACTTAGCAAAAGTGACAAGAGTCGAGCCCTCACTTCAAGCTGCATTTGTTGAATATGGCGGTAACAGGCACGGCTTTCTTGCCTTTAATGAGATTCACCCTGATTATTATCAAATACCAACCTCCGAAAGAAAAAAGCTGCTTGATGAGGAAACAGAATTAGTTACAGATACTGATGCCTCTGAAGATATTGACGAGCCTGAATCTGATGAAGCAGAGGATGTTATAAATCAGGAAGAGTCCAAAAGAGTCTCCAAACAGAGAAAACGATATAAAATACAAGAGGTAATAAAAAAAAGACAAATCATACTTGTGCAAGTTACAAAGGAAGAGAGAGGCAACAAAGGCGCCGCATTGACATCATATATCTCATTAGCTGGTCGCTACTGTGTCTTAATGCCAAATACTGCAAGAGGGGGTGGAATATCTCGCAAGATATCAGATATTAAGACAAGAAATAAAATCAAAGCCTCGATAGACTCACTCAAGATCCCAGATGGGATGGGAGTCATAATAAGAACTGCAGGAGCTCAGAGGACTAAAACAGAAATTAAGAGAGATTTTGAATATCTAACCCGTTTATGGCAAACGATTAGGGACTTAACTTTGAATTCTTCAGCACCCGAACTAATTTATGAAGAAGGCAGCCTAGTTAAAAGGTCAATCCGAGACCTCTATAACAAAGATGTCGAAGAAATTGTAATTTCTGGTGAGAACGCATTTATTGAGGCAAAAAACTTTATGAAAATGCTTATACCCAGCCATGTTAAATTTATAAAAAAATATTTGGATACCGTTCCCCTTTTCATAAAGTATGATGCTGAGTCCGAGCTAGATAATATGTTCCATGAAAATGTAAGACTTCCTTCCGGTGGATATCTCGTTATCAATCAAACGGAAGCACTCGTTGCTATTGACGTAAACTCAGGAAGGTCAACCAGAGAGCACAATATTGAAGATACGGCGCTACGAACAAATCTAGAGGCGTCAGATGAAGTGGCTCGACAGTTGAGACTCAGGGACCTAGCTGGACTTATTGTCATCGATTATATTGATATGGAGGAAAGAAGAAATAATAGATCAGTTGAGAAGCAATTAAAAGATGCGCTGCGAGCAGATAGAGCGCGAATACAAGTTGGCCATATTAGCCAATTTGGATTAATGGAGATGTCAAGGCAGAGAATGAGATCTTCACTTATTGAAAGAGCTGGATCGATCAGCTCTCAGTCCGTACAAATCATTCGCGCTATTGAACAAGATCTTTTCAAAAATGGCAAAAACGATATCAAGCTCTATACAAATAATGAACTATCTGGTTACTTACTCAACACCAAGAGGAAAAATTTATACGAAATAGAAGACAGATACGGAATAACGATCGAAATAAAAGTTGCGGAGATTGATGGAGATGAAACGTTTAAAATTGAACGAAGCGAATTAAAACCAGATCCTAAGCTATCCAACTCAGCAGTAAGCATAGACAGCGTTTACGAAGATAAATCAGATATTAAAATGCCTATTGATGATGAATCGGAGCAAGAAGTCAACGAAAAAACCCAGCCCAAACACAAAAAAACCGTAAAGCGGAAGCCACCAGTAAGTCAGAAAAAAATAAAAACTGCGAGCAAACATCCAAATAAAAAAGACAAATCAGAGATGGATGAAGAAATAGCTGACACTAAAACTATAACAAAACCAAGAAAACAGAAAAAAGTGGAGACAAATAAGCGCAATAAAAAAGCCAGTGATCCAGAGGAAGACAAGAAAATCACGAAAGCGAAGAAAGTAACCGCTAAGAAAAAAGCTCCCATTAAGGAAAAAGTAAAGGATACGCTAAAACCAGTCGAAAATCCAAAAACAGGTTGGTGGGATGATTAATGGAAATCGGATTTTTTTAGATACATTAAACAAATGCATACTTACCCTATTTATTTTATTTTTTCCAATTAGTGACACCTATTCCAGAACAATTGTTAAAGATGCAGAAATTGAAAAGCTCTTGTCTGAGTATACTGCTGATCTTCATAAAATTGGACTTGGGGTAACAAGTCAAAATATATTCATCGTATCAGATCAAAGTATTAATGCATTCGTAACTGCTAAGGGCAATATTTACATAAATACTGGCTTAATATATCACGCAGACAGTCCAAATGAGGTTAAATCTATAATTGCTCATGAAATTGGTCACATATTGAACAATCATCACATAACTCGGATGATTGAATACGAAAACTTCCAAAAGAAGCAAAGTATTGCGCAAATTATCGGTATTGGTACTGGCTTAACTGGAATGCTTACTGACTCAGATGCACTGTCTGATATTGGTACTGGAATTACACTCGGTGGCTCGGATCTTGCAAGAAGAGATTATCTTCAACATTCACGGGTCCAAGAATATGAAGCTGATATGAGCGCCATTAGTATGATGGAGTCAATTGGGGAGTCATCAAATGGCTTGCTTCAAATGCTCGAAAAAATTAAAAAATCACAACAAATTTATAGTGGTGACATAAATCCTTTAGAGTTAACACATGAATTGCCCCAAGACAGAATAGATTTCCTAAAAAACAAGATATCAAAACAGAGATCTTACGCGGTTCAAGATAGTGAAGAGCTAATACATAGGCATAATCTGGCCAGAGCTAAGATAATTGGCTATCTAGATCTTCCAAATAAATTCGCCGAAGATACACCATATGCAAATTACTCAAAAGCAATATCATACTATCAAAAAGGTAAGTATGAACAATCAAAATCAATAATGATTAGCTTGATTAAGGAATTTGAATATGCATATTTTTATGAGCTTTTAGCGCAAATATATTATGAAATAAAAGAGTATGAACTTGCAATAGAGACCTTAAAAAAAGGGAAAACTCTGCTTGAGCAGCCCGAGTTAGAGTTTTCAATACTTCATGCAAAAATTCTTACTGATATCGATGGGGATGAAAATATACGTGAAAGCATCTCACTTCTGGATCCTCACAAAGACCAAACTATAAGCAATGTTAGAGTTTATTGGCAGCTATCAAAGTCATATTTTAAATTAAATAATATCCCAATGGCTGACCTGAGTGTTGCTCAATACTATTCAATACTTGGACACAAAGATATGGCACGTAACTTTGCAAAACGGGCGAAGAATGGGCTTACCCCATACTCATCAGAATGGCTTCTGGCAGATGATATTCAAAATATTAACTGAATAAATAAATAATTAATTCAAATTTAATCAAATATAGTCTTTAATGACCTCATGAGTGATAATTCTAAAATTTTCATTATTAACGGACCCAATCTCAACTTATTAGGTAAAAGGGAGCCCGAACATTATGGCAATAAGACATTAAATGATATAAAAGAAAACTGCATAAATTATGTAGCAAAAAAAAATATTGAGTTAATATTTGAGCAATCAAACGATGAAAGTGTAATAATTGAGATGATACAGGCCGCGTCAGATAGTGATGGTATAATAATAAACGCTGGTGCTTATACGCATACATCCATTGCAATTCATGACGCATTAAAATCATCAAATTCACCTGCAATAGAGGTTCATTTATCAAATATCCACAAAAGAGAGGAGTTCAGGCATAAATCATATATCTCGGGAGTAGTAGACGGTATAATAATAGGGCTTGGTGATCAAGGGTACATATTGGCAATAGATGCAGTCACAAAAATAATGAATGAAAGAGTCAGCTGATGGTAAAAAAACCCACAAATGAGATTGAGGTCATAAGAGAAATCTCAACCATTATAAAAGATCAAAATCTCTCTGAAATTGAAATAGAAAGAGATGGTGTAAAAATTAGAGTGCAAAATCAAAGTATGCACACCAACCAAGTCAGTCAAGTCATTGCACCATCATCGCCAAATCAAGTTGTAGCCCCACAACCTGCTCCTGCGGTTAGTGATGAACAGGTAGTCTCAGCACCATCAAAACACGAAAGTGCAAAATATGTAAAATCACCAATGGTTGGTACCTGCTATTTATCGCCTGAGCCTGGCAGTAAACCGTTTATTGAAATTGGGAAAAAAATCAATAAAGGAGATCCCATTATCATCATTGAGGCGATGAAAACCTTCAACACAATACCAAGCACTGAGACGGGCATCATAAAAAACATATTTGTTACTGATGGACAACCAATTGAATTCGGTGAAGATATCATAGAAATAGAATGAAGAAATTTTTCGAGAAGGTCTTAATTGCCAATCGGGGTGAAATAGCACTTAGGGTCCATCGGGCATGCAAAGAATTGGGAATTAAGACTGTTGCAGTTCACTCTTCAGCTGACAATGAAGCTATGCATGTAAAATTAGCAGATGAGAGTGTTTGCATTGGACCACCCCAAGCAAAAGATAGCTACTTAAATATTCCTTCGATAATATCTGCTTGTGAAATTACTGGTGCAGAAGCAGTCCATCCAGGATACGGTTTTTTATCTGAGAATGCTCACTTTGCAGAAATACTCGAGGCTCACAATCTTACATTTATTGGTCCTAGCTCGGAGCACATCCAGATTATGGGAGATAAAATAACGGCAAAAGAAACCGTATCAAAATTAGGAATACCGGTTGTGCCAGGTTCTAATGGTAAAATTGAGGACTTAAATCATGCAAAAAAGATTGCCGATGAAATAGGTTATCCAATACTAATCAAGGCCTCATCCGGAGGCGGCGGTAAAGGAATGAAAATTGCGCACGCCTCAACAGATCTTGAAAATGCATTCAATCTAGCAAAAGTTGAGGCTAAAGCATCATTTGGAGACGACACAGTCTATATTGAAAAATATTTAAATGCCCCAAGACATATAGAGATTCAGATATTTGGTGATAAGCATGGAAATGCAATACACCTTGGGGAAAGAGATTGTTCTTTGCAAAGAAGAAATCAAAAGGTTCTTGAAGAGGCGACATCGCCAGTTATTGATGATAATCAGAGAGAAAAAATTGGCAATATTGCCGCTCAAGCCATATCAAAGCTGGGATATGTTGGTGCAGGAACCATTGAATTTTTATATCAAAATGGAGAATTTTACTTTATTGAAATGAACACAAGATTGCAGGTTGAGCATCCAATAACAGAAATAATTACAAACATTGATTTGGTAAAAGAGCAAATATCTATTGCCGCAGGTAGCGAACTATCCTTAAAACAAGAAAATGTCAGTATTAACGGTCACGCAATAGAATGTAGAATTAATGCTGAAAATCCAAAGACATTCGTTCCTTCGGCTGGTAAAATTATAACCTATCATCCAGCGAGTGGTCCGGGAGTGAGGGTTGATAGCGCTGCATATGCGGGATACTCAATTCCACCATACTATGACAGCATGATTGGAAAATTAATAGTTTTTGGCCAAGATAGGAATGACTGCCTTGCAAAGCTTGACAGGGCGCTGGATGAATTTGTAATTGAAGGCGTAGAGACCACACTTCCATTATTTAAAGATCTGCTTAGAAATAATGATATTCAAGAAGGCAATTATAATATCCACTGGCTAGAAAAATACCTTGACCAATAACTCAGTTTTATTGATTAATTTCGTTTAATATTATCTCCTCTTTGTCATGGCAATCTTTTAGTCGTATTTCGAAGTATGAATTTTCCATCTCGGAATTCAAACTAGGATTTTGGTTATATAATAGGAAATTTCTGTAAATTCTTGTTTCATTTGGCTCGTTGCGCTCTATATCAATATTGCCAACTAGCTCCCGTGGGGAAGTTACTTCAAAACATGAATTTACCTTTATTGCTAAATTTTTATATTGCGTCTCTGAATTTATTGGAATAGTTAGAATTTTACGATCCAGGGTTATTGTATTTGAGATTAAAATAACCGCATTCTTATATTTTGTAGCCTGTTCTGCAAATATTTCTGATGCTGATGCTATCAAATATATTGTAAACAAGAATAACTTTAGAATTTGATTGATTTGTTGTATTGCTTAACCCTCAAGAGCCAAACACTGCATTACCGAGCAGTCCAATAAGATCGATTGAGCCCTGAGTTAACTCTATAGAGTCTCCTGCGATAAGCATTTCGTCTGAGCCCCCTGGTTCAATGGCAATATAATTTCCCCCTAAAAGTCCTTCAGAACTAATTTTAGCGCTGCTGTCAGCAGGTATCATTACCTCATTGTTAATTTGCATTAAAACCACCGCGTCATAAGTTTGTCCATCAAGATTTTGTGATGTAACTGAGCCAATTTTTATTCCAGATAACCTGACGTCTGCGCCCGTCATTAGACCTGAAACCTCAGTAAATATTGCGGATATTTCATAAGTTTGAGAGGAATTACTTTTACCTGAATTCGAATAAGCATAATAAAAAAATGTAATCGCAACAAATATTACACCTAGTCCAACAAGACTTTCAAAAAAATTACTTTTCATGCGTACATCCCTATTTTAGTTATGGGCTCCAAGACTCATAGTTTCCCTTTTGCTCATCATTAACTATTTTTTTAGATAAGCTACCTGATGGCCGATATGCGCTATCGGAGCCCGTCAGGTTTGGCAGGTGACTTTTCATCCACTTTTTGTCAGATCCTTCTTGCTCAGATGGTATTTCATCAACAACACCGTGCAACCATGTATGCCACTTTGCGGGTACTTTTGATGAATCCGCATAGCCATTATAAATAACCCATCTTCTTTGTTTTTTGGCCTTCGTTTTACTCATGTAGTATTTATTTCCAAATACATCTTGACCAATATTTTGACCAAAAAGCCTTGTATATAACATCGTTGAGATAGTTTGTCCGTTCCACCAAGTGAAAGCTTGTTTTATAAGTCTGAGCATTTTAATTTCTTAATAAATTAAATATTATGTTACATAAAAAAAGAATCAAGTTAGTTTTATATTTAAATAACAAATTTTATATTAACATATAGTTTTTTATTTACTTTCTGAAAAAAAACTTTTTTTCTGAACAAACTTTACTTTTTGGTAAGGATCTACATATAGTATGTGTTGTATCTTTTCTAGCACTAATTATTGTATTTGTGCATAAAAGTAAAACATTGTTAAAAAGTATAAATAATTAAAATTATCTGTAGACATAAACAACAAAAAAATTAAATTAGTAGTTCTGCGAGTACACAAGAAAGAAGGAATAAGATGAAAATAGTTAGATGTTTCACTAAAGAGAATGAATCCCCATACACACAGATTGAATTTACCAAAACATCAAGTCAAATAAAGAATCCAGATGGCTCTATTGTATTTAAGCTTGATGATATTGAAGTGCCCAAAAACTGGAGTCAAGTTGCCGCAGATATTATAGCCCAAAAGTATTTTCGAAGGGCAGGTGTACCGCAGTCTCTAAAAAAAGTTGAAGAAAATGATGTCCCGAGTTGGTTATGGAGGAGTGTTCCAGAGTCAGATGAGACTGAAATGGGTTCCGAAACAAGCTCCAAACAAGTATTCGATAGGTTAGCGGGAACTTGGACTTATTGGGGTTGGAAGGGTAATTACTTTGATACGGAAGTTGATGCAAAAAACTATTTTGACGAGCTCAGGTACATTCTTGCAAGCCAAATGTGTGCTCCAAATAGTCCGCAATGGTTCAATACAGGCTTGCATTGGGCATATGGTATAGATGGACCCGGACAAGGTCATCACTACGTAGATTACAAAACAAAAAAATTAACCAAATCGACATCTGCTTATGAGCATCCTCAACCACACGCTTGCTTTATTCAATCTATTCAAGATGACCTAGTTAATGAAGGCGGAATTATGGATCTATGGACGAGAGAAGCTAGGCTCTTCAAGTACGGCTCGGGAACTGGCTCAAATTTCTCAAAAATTAGAGGCGATGGAGAAGGACTATCTGGCGGCGGTAAATCATCCGGATTAATGAGTTTTTTAAAAATTGGTGACAGATCTGCAGGTGCTATAAAATCAGGCGGAACAACAAGGCGTGCCGCAAAAATGGTTGTGGTTGACATTGATCACCCGGATGTTGAAGAATTTATAGATTGGAAAGTAAAGGAAGAAAAGAAAGTTGCTGCTCTTGTAACGGGATCAAAAATATGCGCAAAACATCTAAATTTAATTCTTAAAGCTTGTGTCAATTGTGAAGGCTCTGAGAAAGATTGTTTTGATCCGAAAAAGAATCCTGCACTAAAGAAAGAGATAATCAGCGCGAGAAAATTGCAGGTTCCAGAAAATTACATAAAAAGAGCAATACAATTTGCTGAACAAGGCTATACCTCCATGGCCTTCGAAACCTATGATACTGACTGGGACTCTGAGGCGTATTTGACTGTCTCAGGTCAAAACTCAAATAATACTGTTCGCTTATCAGATGACTTCATCCATGCGCTAAAAAGTAATGATGATTGGCACCTAAGATCTAGAAGAGATAGTTCGCCTGTTAAGACAATTAAAGCGAATGATCTTTGGGAACAAATCGGTTATGCTGCATGGGCTTCAGCTGATCCAGGACTTCAGTTTCACACAACAATAAATGACTGGCATACCTGTCCTGAAGGAGGAGAAATCCGTGCATCAAATCCATGCTCCGAATATATGTTTCTTGATGATACAGCGTGTAATTTAGCATCAATTAATTTAATTAAGTTCAGAAATAAAGATGGAAGTTTTAAAATTGATGAATTCATTCACACCGTCAGACTATGGACCATGGTTCTTGAAATATCAGTCCTAATGGCGCAGTTCCCATCTAAGAATATTGCAAAGCTCTCATACGAATATCGTACTTTAGGTCTTGGCTATGCAAATATTGGCGGTTATTTAATGACAAACGGTATCGCTTATGACTCTGATGAAGGACGTGCAATTTGTGGTGCTATAACAGCATTAATGACGGGAATAGCATACAAAACATCCGCAGAAATGGCATCAGAGCTTGGGCCATTCCCTGATTATAAAAGAAATGCAAAACATATGCTCCGGGTAATGTCAAATCACCGTAACGCTGCGCATGGTAATACGGACGGCTATGACGGGCTATCCACAAATCCCGTTCCTCTAAATCATGCCAATATCAAGGAAAAGGATTTGTTAGCTGCAGCAACAAAATCTTGGGATGATGCAGTTGAGTTAGGTGAGAAACACGGATACAGAAATGCTCAGACCACAGTTATAGCTCCAACCGGTACAATCGGCTTAGTCATGGATTGTGATACAACAGGCATCGAGCCTGATTTCGCACTAGTAAAATTTAAAAAACTCGCTGGGGGTGGTTATTTCAAAATAATTAATAGAGCAGTGCCAGAGGCATTAAAAACACTTGGCTACGGAGATAATGCAATCAACAACATAGTTGATTACGCTGTTGGTCAAAATACACTGAAAAATGCCCCAGGAATTAACCATGAAAAACTAGAAAGTAAAGGTTTTCAAAAAAAACAACTTGATGCCATCGAAGAGCAACTTGAAAATGCATTTGATATTAAGTTTGTATTTAATAAATGGACTTTAGGTGAAGACTTTTGCATGGATGTTCTGAAAGTTAGCGCAGAACAGCTTGAGGATTTCTCTTTTGATCTCTTGGAGCATCTTGGATTTAGTGAACAAGATAAACTTGATGCCAATATTTACTGCTGTGGAGCCATGACCGTAGAAGGTGCGCCGAGTTTAAAAGATGAGCATTTAAATATTTTTGACTGCGCAAATCCATGCGGCAGAACAGGAAAGCGTGCATTGTCAGTTGATAGTCATATTTTAATGCTATCAGTGGCCCAGCCATTTATATCCGGCGCAATATCCAAGACGATTAATATGCCAAATACAGCGTCAGTTGAAGATTGTAAGAACGCTTATTTAAAGTCATGGGAGCTCGGGCTTAAAGCAAATGCACTTTACAGAGATGGGTCAAAATTATCACAACCATTAAACGCCCAGGTACTTGATGAAGAAAGTGATGATGAGGCTGATATAGAACCAGCCGCTGAAAGAACGATTGATAAAATAATAGAAATAGCAGAGAGAACGGAAAGGGAAAAGCTACCTGATAGAAGAAAAGGTTATACGCAAAAAGCAGTCGTTGGTGGTCATAAAGTTTATCTAAGAACAGGCGAATATGATGATGGCAGAATAGGTGAAATATTCATTGATATGCATAAGGAAGGTGCAGCATTCAGATCACTAATGAATAATTTTGCAATAGCAATATCATTAGGATTACAATATGGTGTTCCACTTGATGAGTATGTCGACTGCTTCACCTTCACAAGGTTTGAACCAGCAGGCTTAGTACAAGGTAATGACGCGATAAAGAACGCTACATCTGTCCTTGATTATATATTCAGAGAGCTCGCGATTTCATATCTTGAAAGAAATGATTTAGCGCATGTAGACCCAAGCACAATATCACCTGATACCATAGGGAATGCTGAACTTGATCATCCTGCACCCGCAACAAAATATATAAGTACAGGGTATGGTAGAAGTAAAAATGATAATCTCTTCATTCTGCCATCTGCCGACTTACAACTGACAGGAACGAATGATATGTTAACAGCAGCCGCGTCCAATGTGAGTATGAGTAATACGGGTATGTCAGAGAGTACAGAGTCGCAACCAGCCCAAGCAAATGTTGCGACTGATGTGGAAATTGAAAAGAATGACCTGATAACGCAAGCAAGAATTAAAGGCTATGAGGGCGTGGCTTGTGATGACTGCGGAAACTTCACAATGGTAAGGAATGGAACGTGCCTTAAGTGTGATACGTGTGGTGCTACAAGTGGTTGCAGTTAAGATTGTAGGTATCTAAGTTGGATCGTATTGGAATCTAGACGTACTGTATCACTTTGGTACATCCCGTATTTATTCATATAATCATCAACTTGTGTGAGCTCTGTGATCCCCTTTACCATTTGGATACCCTCTTTTAATTCATAGTTTTCTTTTACAGAGAGATGAAATTCACTGTAGCCAAATTGATCAAATACTAATTGATATACGCCCTGACCACCAGCGACAGCAATTTTATTTGGGCAGGGATTGTATTTTAATAGGATTTGACTCATTGGGATATCATTTGGATTAAAAAAACACAGATCATCTCCCATCTTATACCCATTTATTTGATTCGTTGGAATCAGCCTATTACGTTTATTTTCTGAGAATTTTTCATAACTAGCCCTTCCAATTACTACCAAATCAGAATGATTGAGATCCTCTTGGAATAATTCCCAGTCAGAATTAGATCTTAAGTCAGATGGCATTGATCCGTGAGCATCTGCTATATAGCAGTCTGTCGATATGATTGCATGGCCGATGACGGTTACTTTTTTGTTATTTTTTTTCAATTGATTTAATTGATAATTCGGTAAGCTGAGATGGTTCAACGCTAGATGGTGCGCCCATTAGAAGATCCTCAGCCTGTTGATTCATTGGAAACATTGTAACTTCTCTGAGGTTTTCTTCATTAGCTAAGAGCATAACTATCCTATCGATGCCCGGGGCAATCCCGCCATGAGGTGGAGCTCCAAACTTGAGCGCATTATACATTCCTGAAAATTTTTCTTCTAAAATTGACTTATCATATCCTGCAATTTCAAACGCCTTTTCCATTATTTCAGGGACGTGGTTCCTAATTGCACCAGATGAAAGCTCTATTCCGTTACACACAATATCATATTGGTACGCCAATACATTAAGTGGATTTTCTTGAGTCAGACTCTCAAGCCCACCTTGTGGCATTGAGAAAGGATTATGAGAGAATTGATATCCTTTTGATTCGTCATCGAACTCAAACATTGGATAATCTACAATCCAGCAAAATTTATAAATCATTGGGTCGATAAGTTCCAATTGTTCACCAATTTTTGCCCTAGCCTTTCCAGCAAAATCGTAAAAGTTTGAGGGCACGCCACAAACAAAAAAAACAGCATCCTCGTCCTCAAACATAAGCTCACTTTTTAGTTCCTGCACCTTATCATCACCAATATTCTTTGCAATCGGACCCATACCTCCACCATCTTTGAAAAAGATATAGCCAAGTCCAGGTTGACCCTCGCCTTGTGCCCAAGAGTTCATGCGATCACAAAACGCCCTACTTCCACCTTTTGGTGCAGGGATAGCCCAAACCTCAGCTTTTTCAGACCAATCTCTGCCAGTTGCCGACTTCTCGAGGATATCAGCAAAAATCTTAAAGCCAGATTTTTTAAATATATGACTTACATCAGTCATCTCTATTGGTATGCGTAAATCAGGTTTGTCGGATCCATATTTTCTTAATGCGTCCATGTATGGAATTTTTGGAACTACTTTATCAACCGTCATGCTACCAGAAAATTCTTCAAAAACGCCTATTAGAACAGGTTCGATAGCATCAAATACATCATCTTGTGTTACAAAGCTCATCTCAATATCCAATTGATAAAATTCACCTGGTGATCTATCTGCCCTAGCATCCTCATCTCTGAAGCATGGTGCAATTTGAAAATACCGATCAAAGCCCGCCATCATAATTAGCTGTTTGAATTGCTGTGGCGCTTGAGGTAAGGCGTAAAACTTTCCCGGATGCATCCGCGATGGCACGAGGAAATCCCTTGCTCCTTCTGGGCTAGAAGCTGTCAGAATTGGTGTTTGGTATTCATTGAAATTAGCGTCGAGCATTCTTTTCCTGATTGATTGAATTATTTTTGAGCGCAATACAATATTGTTATGTATCGTTTCTCGTCTTAAATCCAGAAACCTATATTTCAATCTAATGTCTTCAGGGTAATCCGGTTCTCCAAAGATAGGCAGTGGCAATTCTTCAGATTTTGATAGTATCTCAATCTCGTTTATGAAAAGCTCAATATCACCGGTAGGCAGAGACGAAATCGATTTATCTACATTGATTGTTTCATCCATTCGAGCTTTAACTGTCCCTGTTAGACAAACAACCCACTCAGACCTAACTTTTTCAGCGACTGAAAATGCTTCCGTTCCTGGTTCAACAACACATTGAGTAACACCATAATGATCACGTAAGTCTATAAATAACAAACCTCCGTGATCTCTGATCCTATGGACCCAACCAGAAAGACGTACTTGTTCACCAATATTATTTGATCTTAGTTCATCACATTTGTGTGTGCGGTAATTATGCATTTTTCTCAGCTTTTGATATTACAAAATAAAAGTGAATTAGACCTTGTAAATATATATCTTTAACAGATAAGTGTTACAATTAAATTAATCAAAATGCAAATAATAGATACACAAAATAAATTAGATGAAGCTCTTCGTGACATTAAATCAAATAAGATAATTGGTGTTGATACAGAGTTTGTACGTACTAATTCATTCTGGCCTAAACTTTGTACAATACAAATATCCACAAAATCAAATTTTTATTTAATTGATGCTTTGTCAAATTTAAACAATGAACGCTTATGGGAAGCATTTACAAATAAGGATATAACAAAGATTATCCACTCAAGTAGGCAAGATATCGAAGCTATATTTTATATATCACAGAAAGTACCTTATCCTATTTTTGATACCCAACTTGCGGCTATGTTCACAGGTTTTCGTGAAGCAATATCTTACTCCCAAATTGTAGATGAGATTTTTCAGATCAAAATTGATAAAAAATTACAATACTCAGACTGGTCCAAAAGACCAATTAATAAAGAAATGCTCGATTATGCAAAAGATGATGTAAAATATTTAATACCGATTTTTCAATATCTCTCTCTACAAATTGAGTCACAATCGAAAGCTGAGTGGTTTCTTGAAGAGGTGGAAAATGTCCATAATAAATCTATAGAGTTATCAAAGAAAATGATTCAACCAATAGATAATATTGGTAAAAAAATAAGTACGGACCGAGACCCCCTATCGTGCGCTAAAGAGCTTCGAGATGAAATAGCAATATGCTACAATATTCCTCGAAAAGATGTACTATCGGATACGAAACTTAATGAAATATTTAAGTCAAAGATAGATAATATTGAAGATTTAAGAATATTTTTGAACGACAATCAAGTATTCACAAACAGTCCACATTTGCTATCAATGCTTCACGAATTTCTTTTTGAAATAAGCAAGAATAAAAGAATTAAATTTAGCAAAAAAATACTCTCAAAAAACCAGAAAATAATCCTAAAATTGCTAAATGATGCTTTAGAAAATAATGCAAAAAAATATAATATTTGCCCCCATATTATTGCAACCCAGCGGGAAATTCGGGATTTCATAACAAGAGGTAATAAATTTCCAAAGTTTACAAACGGATGGAGAAATAGCGTATTTGGAAAAGATGCTGAGGCGATACTGAATAGTAATTAATACCCAACATCACTAAAAACATCCCTTACAAGCGGCACTGTGATCGCTCTTTTTTGTTCCATAGATTTATTATTGATAATATTAACTAGTTTAATTAGCTCAGAAGCGGATCTGTTTGATCTTTTTAGTATATATTTAATTACTCGATCATCAATTAGTATACGCTTATCTGAAAACAACTTAATAATGATAGCCTCCAACAAGAAATCGTCTGGTCTGTCAATTTTAATGGGTGTTACATTCCTTAGTCTGGAGTCCAAGTCTTTTATTCCTGTACTTAAACTTGCTGGGTTGACTTTTGATGTCATCAGCAGATAGCCATTTATTTCATTAATTAAATTAATTATGTGAAATAAGTCATTGTATTTGTTAGAATATAACTCAAAATCATCAATCAATATATTTTTTCTTTTTTGTACATCTTTAAAATCTATATTTTCCAAGGTAACTTTTAATGCCTGTGCTTTGTTATGCCATATATTCGCCAAATGACTCTTACCAACACCACTTTCACCAAATAAGACAACACAATTCGAGGCCCAATTAGGCCATTTATATATATAATCTGTGGCATTTTGATTAGATGAAGAAATAATAAAATTATCTTCAACAAAAGAAGGGGCGTCGTCAATATCAAAATATAACTGCTTTTCCACTTTTAAATCCAAATTAAGATCTATATCAATAAAGAACTGTTCAATGCTAAATTCAAATGTAATATAATAATAGTTGATTTAATTATGCAAGTCAGAAAATTTTGACTTAATTTATCAATAAATAAACCTCAATGATTAATAAGAATAAAAAAATAACCTATAAATCAAGTGGAGTTGATGTTGATAAAGGAAATAGATTTATCAATGAAATATCCCCAATAGTGAAAGAAACAAGTCGAGATGGGGCTGATAGCAAGCTTGGTGGTTTTGGCTCTATATTTGATCTCTCTAAATTAGACTATAAAGATCCACTTTTAGTTTCTGCAACAGATGGTGTGGGCACAAAGCTTAAATTGGCTTTTGACTCTAATATGCATGATACTGTTGGTATTGATTTGGTTGCGATGTGTGTTAACGATATTTTAGCTCAAGGAGGTGAGCCCCTATTCTTCCTAGATTATTTTGCAACAAGCAAATTAGATATAACACAAGCCGCAGACGTGCTTCGTGGAATTGCTAAAGGTTGTAAAATTGCCGGATGCGCTTTAGTAGGCGGTGAAACCGCAGAACTTCCAGGATTTTATAAAAAAAATCACTATGACTTAGCGGGTTTTTGTGTCGGTGCTGTGGAGAGGGATAGATTACTTCCACTTCCCGTCAAAGATGGGGATGTCATCGTTGGACTTCCATCAAGTGGAATTCACTCTAATGGCTATTCTTTAGTACACAAAATAATATCGAATAATAATATTGATCTTAAAAAAGAGAGCCTTGGGGATAATAAACTAATAAGACTTTTGCTAGAACCAACAAGAATTTATACAAGAGAAGTACAAACCATAACAAAAAGAACAAATACTCTGAAAGCCGTGGCTCACATTACTGGGGGCGGTTTAACAGAAAACCTTCCACGGGTAATAAGCGATAAGTTTTCATCTGAGATTTTATTGTCCAAATACCCAGCGACCCCTATCTATTCATGGATTAAGCATAACAGCCAGCTTGAAGATGAGGAGCTCATGAGAACATTCAATTGTGGGATTGGGCTGGTAATGGTTTTTGATTGTGAAAAATTTGAAGATACAAGAAGTATTCTAGAAAGTGAGAACATTCCATTCGCACTTATTGGGGAAGTTATCAAAAAAGAGGTAGAGCCTGTAATTTATCGCGGCAAGTTGAATTTATGAGCAAAAAAAAAGTTGCAATTCTAATTTCTGGTAGAGGGTCAAATATGGAAGCGCTAATTAAGGCTTGCCAAGACGCCACATTTCCAGCCTCAATTGAACTTGTAATCTCAAATAAGAAAGAGGCGTACGGACTTAAAATTGCACAATCATATGGCATTCACACACAATCACTTAACAGAAAAAATTTCCGAAATGATCATGATTTTGACAGTAAAATATCCGCTATCCTGAAAAAGAATAATATTGAGATTATATGTACCGCTGGATATATGAAAATTCTTACAAAGGATTTTGTCGAGTCCTGGCATAACCAAATAATTAACATACACCCTTCTCTATTACCTGACTATAAGGGTTTAAATACGCACAAAAGAGTATTAAATGATGGAGTTCAATTAGCGGGGTGTACAACGCATATTGTGGAGAGTGAACTTGACTCAGGCCAAATTCTGATGCAAGCAACCGTTCCAGTATTGAAAGATGATACAGAGGAGTTATTGGCGAAACGTGTTCTCCACATGGAGCATATCATCTTTCCTGAAACCCTGAAAAGAATTGCCACTAATCAATTTATATTTAATAAATAAGCAAGCCTTTAATCAGTTTATTGAATTTGCTAACCAACTATTTCGTCAGCACCAAAGAAAAAATCAATTTCGATTTTTGCATTTTCAAGACTGTCGGAGCCATGAACAGAATTCGCTTCCAAACTTTCTGCGTATTCCCTCCTTATGGTACCAGGTTCTGCCTCTGCAGGATTAGTAGCACCCATCAATTCTCTATTCCTCAATACCGCGTTATCACCTTCAAGCACTTGAACGACCACAGGGCCAGACGTCATAAATTGAACCAAGTCATTGTAAAAAGGTCTTTCTTTATGCACGGAGTAGAACTGCTCTGCCTGCTCTTTTGTTAAATGAATTTTTTTCTGCGCAATAATACGGAGACCGCCATCCTCCAGCTTTGTAATTATTTTTCCAATTAAATTACGTCTCGTAGCATCAGGCTTAATTATGGAAAATGTTCTCTCTTTTGTCATTATTTTAGACCTCTAGTTATTGTGTTTTTGATTTTTTTATACTGAAACTATAAAATTTTCAATCATGAAAATTTAATTTTCAATGCAGTCTCGAATATATTGATTTAACAATCTAACCCCATAACCCGATGCCCAACTGTCGTTAACATCGCTTTTTGGACTTGTGATTGCGGTGCCAGCAATATCGAGATGAGCCCACGGAATGTCCTCAACAAAATAATGAATGAATTCTGCTGCAGTGATTGCCCCCGCATATCTTCCACCAATATTTTTGATATCAGCAACTTTGGAATTTATCATTTTCATGTACTTTTCATCAATTGGCATTCTCCACAAAAGCTCCCCTGTTTTTTTTCCTGAGTTTATTAAATTATCTGCTAATTCATCATTATTGCAGAAAAGCCCAGCCATTTCTTGACCGAGTGCAACGAGTATCGCCCCTGTTAGAGTTGCAAGGTCTATTATGGCGGATGGCTTGTAATTCTGAATAGCGTATGTTGCTATATCAGCAAGCACCAACCGTCCTTCTGCATCCGTGTTCAGAACTTCAATAGTTTTTCCTGACATCGATTTTATTACATCACCAGGTCTCATTGCATTACCGTCAGTCATATTTTCAACAAGCCCTACAATACCAACAACATTTGCATTCGCCTTCCTTTTTGAGAGTGCGCTCATCAAGCCGATCACACTCGCTGAACCTGCCATATCACCTTTCATTTCATCCATTCCACCTGATGGTTTTATTGAAATACCTCCAGAGTCAAATGTTACACCCTTACCAAGTACTACCAATGGCTTTTGACCTTTGTTTGGGAGATATTCAAGAATAACTGTGTATGGCTCATTTCGGCTTCCTTTCGCAACAGCCAAGAGTGCCCCCATCGATAATTGATCCATTTTTTTCTGATTAAGAATTTTAATCTTTAAGTCTGGCCCCGCAAGATCGCCTATTCTTTTCGTATATTCATGCGGCGTTAAAATGTTTGATGGTTCATTAACAAGATCTCGAGTTAAATTCACGCCATCCAGGATAGCATTATAATTTTTATGGATATTTTCACTTGTTGTATGATGGCTTGTTATAAAGAGAACCTTATGAATAATATTTCCCTTATTTTTGGATTTATATTTTTCAAACTTGTAGCTTTTTAAACCAATCCCAAATGCAAGGCGTGCAGGTATTGACATCAGCTCAATATTTTTCTTTGTAGTTTCAATTCTAATTGAGAATTCGGTAATCTGAGACGAACAGATATATTGACAAATCTTACCGCCTTGATTTATCCATGAGCCTTCATCCATACTCGATAAATCTTTTATTTTAAATAATATTATCCGTGAAAACTCATTATTGTGCGGATGAACTAAATCGACAATGTTTTGTTCAATTTTATTTTTCTTTGATGATTTTCTAAGCTTCTCGTAGAGCTTTTTTATCTCTTTATCATTTTGAGATTTTTCATCAATTAATAAGCCCTCGTCTTCGCTAAAAAAAGACACAAGAACACCGCTGTTTTCAACGCCGATATCTACAAATGAAACTTTCATGACCCACCTAACTGATACTTTATTAGTACTATTTATTTAGTATAAATCTTGTTATAAATGTATATATAAACATTATTTATTACAAGCTTATCACTTCATGAGATTAATTAATACATACGTTACAGTGAATTTTATCAGAACTTTCTTCATTGTTTTATTTGTAATATCAACACTTGCGTGGTTGACGCAAATAATAGATGACCTTACGCTTATCCTAGACAGAGATAGGAGTATTGCTGATTTCTTTAGTCTCACTATTTTGTTATATCCATATATTGTCTCAATAATAGCCCCATCCTCAGTGCTTATTGCATCAATTATTGTGATGGATAGGATGACACGTGACTCTGAAATGGTAATTCTGAATGCAAGCGGGATTAGCGTGATCCAAAAAATATCCCCCTTTCTGGTGGCTACAATTTTTATTACATTGTTAATTTATATACTCAGCATACATGTATCACCAATGGCTATGAAAGATTTTCGTGAAAAGATTAATGAAATTAAATCGGATATAATCAGTAGTTCATTTAAGAAAAATGAATTTAGTTCACCCGATGGTGACTATACAATCTACGTATCAGATATTTCCGATAATAATGATTTCTTGGGTATCATTATAAAAGATATGAAGTCTAATGACGTAATAATAACATACACAGCAAAAGTTGCTCGAATTATTGACGTCAAGGACCAGATTATTTTAGAAATGGAAAACGGGAAAATATATAGTGAAAATTTAAATTTATCAGACAAAGAGACAAGTGCCATAGTATTTGAGGAGTATAAAATAAACTTATCCAACATCTTCAAAGCTGTTGATAGTTCTTATTTTAAGGCGTCTGAAAAATCACTGAGGGAGCTGTTTAATGTCAGTAACATTTCATCGGGTGAAGATAGAGCGAAAAGAATCGAATATATGAATGAAGCACACATGAGAATCTCAAACCCACTCTATGCAATCGCCTTTTTATTTATCTCACTCTTTTTTCTACAAAAAGATTTAAATTTTAGATCAATCAAATCATCAGATATAATTGTAGTTGCGATATGCTCCTTTCTTGTCAAGCTCTGCGGACTTGTATTATCAAATAAAATAATGGTTTATGAATTATATTTTTTGCACTACATAATTCCTTTATTTATAATTTGCGCTTATCTGGTTAATCTAATTTTGGGTCATGTGAAGGAGGTCAAGCACACAAATGCTGCTTTACAATAAATATTTTGCAATCCAATATTTAAAATCAATAGTGTTGATATTTTTTATTGCTTTAGCGCTAATTTTTCTAATTGATATCTCAGAAATTTCCCGTAGGTTAGCTGATGTGAGTGATGTGAGTCTCATAAATATAGTCACATTATCTCTATACAAGCTCCCATCAACATTTGAAGAAGTATCTCCGGTTGTAATATTATTTGGTACTCTACTGTTCTTAAATAAGCTGTCGAGACATAGTGAGCTTATTATTTCAAATGCCTCAGGGCTATCGTTCTGGCAAGTTATCACTCCTCCGGCTGTAATATCCATCTTGTTTGGTTTATTTGTTATATTCATAATAGATCCATTAGGTATTCAATATAAGGATAACTTTTCATTGCTAGAGAGGGATGTAAAGGGTGAAAATAAGTTTATTAACCTAGAAGATGAAAAGGAGTTTTGGTCATCACAAAAAAATTCAATAGGTGAACTAATTGTAAATGCTGAGCAGGTTTATTTAAATCAATTGACATTAATTGATGCTACATTCCTTCAATTCGATGATAACCAAAATCTATTGGAAAAGTATGACAGTACGTATGCTAAATTCGAAGCAAATCAATGGATTTTACATAATGTTTGGGCTGATATGGAAGGGAAAAGCCGTGAATATCTTGAAACTCATAAAATAGAGACAAATTCAAATGAATTATTAATGTTTGAGAATGCAATAAAAAATAGTAATCAATCAATTTGGACTATTCTTGGGGTTATAAAAAAACTCAATTTAAACAGTATTTCAACGACAAAGCACGTTGTTGATCTAAATTTTTTGATCGCAATGCCAGCCTTGATGCTAGCACTAGTATTAACAGCTGCTTGCTTTTGCGTTAAATTATTTCGTGTGCAGCACTCAATCTTTATGATAATATTAGGTATAATTGTTGGTCTTTTGTTATTTTTTGTGAACCACATTTCATACATTTTATCGGAAAATGAAATATTTAACCCAATATTAGGGGCTTGGTGGCATATTATAACGGCAATTTTAATTGCAACAAAGGTTTTAATTTCGAGAGAAGATGGTTAAATAATATATAATGATAACCAGTAGATACATATATTTGGCTTGTATTATTATGCTTTTATTTGTCTCCCCAAATCTATGGGCAAATCAGCATGATGCAAATGATCTATATCCTTCAATATATTTTGAGGCTGATAATCTGCTATACGAAAATGATGGTAAAAATATTAAAGCCAGCGGTAATGCAAAATTATTCTACAAATCTTACATAGTTGAAGCTTCGGAAATTACCTACCTCCAAGAAATTGATCAAGTAATCGCCACAGGAAATGTAACGATGTCGGATAAAGGTAAGGTAAAAATTACAGCAAATAAAATAACTTTATCGGATGAGTTGAAGAATGGATTTCTTGAGGGAGCAAATATGATCCTCCAGGATGGTAGCAAAATTAGAGCTAATAAGGCTAATATAAACCTATCAAAATCTAGCACATTTACAGAAGCAAGTTACACTTTTTGTGAGAAATGTATTGAGGATGACGACTGTCCATACACTTGGGAATTTCAATCCGAAGAGGTGGTTCACGATGAATTAAACAAAAAAATAATCTTTAAGAATATCAAATTCAATGTACTTGATAAGACACTCTTGAGCCTACCGCAGTTTACATACCCCGACTTTACTGTGAAGCGCCAGTCAGGATTTCTTATTCCCACATACTCATTTTCGAATTTTTATGGTCATGCCATAAAAGTTCCATACATTTACATACTGGATGAGACAAGTGACCTGACAGTGTCTCCATTTGTCACAACAAAACAAGGACCTCTATTTGACTTTGAATACAGAAAAAAAATAGAAAATGGTGGAGATATATACATTAATCCAAACTTCATATATCAGGCAGATCCTTCCGATGTTGCACCCGGGGATAAGAAATTGAGAGCAAGCATTCAAACTCATGGAACCATACCCATCAATGATAATTTTGATTGGGGCTGGGATGCAACATATGCAACTGACGATACGTACATGAGAAAGTACAGTTTGGATAGTCGCACAAAATATAATTCCAATATATATGTTGAAGGACTAAAAGGGCAAAACTATCTAAATATTGCAGCTATAAATTACAAAAATTTACTTAATGAGACCGAAACACCTCAAGCAATACTCTTGCCGCGAATAGATCATCAATACAAATTTAATCTGCCAAATCTGAAAAATTTAAGCTTTGAAAATAATATTGTAAACGTCCAAAGGGCAAGTGGTGATGAGCAGATGAGACTTACGTCAGAGTTAAAATGGGATGAGAGATATATCTCAGATAATGGTATCATTATTGAACCTAAACTATCACTGAGAGCCGATCATTTACGAACATTTGATGAGTCAGAAGATCAGTTTACTAATTTTTCAAGAGTAGTTCCAAATCTATCTACATCAATTTCCTGGCCATTCTTTGACAACGCACCATATGGAAAGCAGATTATTGAGCCAAAGATAGCAATTGGATACGTTGGTGATGAAGAGACACACTCAGATCTTCTTAACGAAGATGCACAAACATTTAATTTCAATAGTCTAAATTTATTTGAGATGAATAGAAGTTTAGGCTTTGATAGAATTGATGGTGGATCTAAAATATCACTTGGTTTTAATTATAGCCTTCAAGATGATATTGGAGGGCTTTTAAATGCAAATATTGGTCAATCTTATCACGTCAGTGGGCTAAACTCACTTGCGTCAGATCAATGGTCCGGGACAGACAATTATCACTCAGATATTGTTGGCTCCATATCATACAACCTCAATGATGCAGTAATATTAGATTACAAGACTAGATATGACCGATCTTCCAGCGATAACTCCATCAATGAGTTTAATCTCGAGATGCATGATTTTAACAACTACAGTTTTGGCATAAACTATACTGATATAGAAGCGGAAGCCAATTGGTTAAATACGGGGCTTAACGCAAATGATCATGTGGCTCTGAGTGAACTATCTGGTTTCCTTGAATTCGGAATTACACCGGATTGGTCAATAATTTCGAGCGGGACATTTAATTTAGAGTCAGATGATTTCGTTAGTAACCAAATTGGACTCAGGTATGACGACGAATGTCTGGCATTTGATATAGGTTACCGAGAGAACTTATTTACAGACCGTGACATTAAAAAAGATAGGTCAATACTATTCAATTTCGAATTAAAAACATCAGCCTTAGATTAAAAATAAGATGAATCAAATCGATGCGAGCATTAAGATCTTTTTTAACAATATCATCACTAGTACTTTACTTTTTTTGTTTTGTTTCAATTTCAAAATCTGAGATCGTCTCAAAGATAATCTTACTTGTTAACGACATTCCAATTACTCAATCAGATTTTCAACAAAGAGCTGTATTTATTCAATCTAACAATCCACAATTGAGTGTTAGCGCAGTCTCCAGCCAAGCTGTTCAGGAATTGATTGATGAGGCAATAAAAGTAGATGCCTCGAAAAGCATGGGGATTACATACTCCACTGATGAGGTTGCATTAGCGCTCGATAAACAATTAAAAGCTCAGGGAACGAGTCTTGAAAAATACACCGAAAAACTACGTGCTGATGGTAGCGATATAAAAACAATTATTAACGCTAGAATTGCAGCTACGGTATGGAATCAATATATTATCAGAAAATTTCGAAAATATGCTGACATTACAGTAAGTGAAGTTGATAAATATAAGAGGGACTTACTTGAAAAGGAGATCTTTCATATACAGATATTGAAAATACAAAATAGCGATATGTCCCCGGAGAAACTATATCTTGCGGAAAATATATCAACAAACTTTCAAAGCTGCGCAAATAACTTAGCCTTATATAAAGACCACCCTGATATTGAAATTGATGATATCTTTGATATCAGTATTAATGAGTTAGATGAGCCTTTCAAAACGATTCTAAACCATAAAAGCGATCAATTTTTACTTCCTATGCAAGTCATTGATAATGAATTAGTAGTGATGATAAATTGTACTCCTAAGAAAATGATGTCTGATTTCGAGGTTCAAAATATTCTAATTTCTAATCAGCTCAAGGCATACTCCGAAAAAGAGCTAAGGAACTTAAGACAGGATAGTGTTATTGAAGACAAAAAATAAAAAATTACCCATCGCCCTAACAATGGGTGATCCTGCTGGAATTTCAGCTGAGATTACGGTCAATGCATGGTCATCAAGGTCTGTTGTAGAAATACCTCCATTCATTTTTTTTGGCAGTGAAGAATTACTTCATAGGCGAGCTAATTTTATTGATTGCAAAATAAAAACAAAAAAAATTAGCGAAGCGGAGATGGATTTGGCTGTGGATATATTTAAGGAATTTATACCTGTTTTTGATATCCCAATTATGAAAGAAACTATTGGTCAATATTCAGAAAAAAATGATCAAAAAATAATGAAGTCAATTTTAACGGCATACGATTCAATCAAGAGCGGCCTGACATCGGCTATCGTCACAAACCCAGTCAATAAAAACTCTCTACTCTATGAGGGTATAAAATTTAGCGGCCAAACTGAACTCTGTGCCCACCTGTGCCAATCTAAAAATCCAGTTATGCTAATGATGAGTGATGAACTTAAGGTTGTACCGCTCACTCGCCATATTCCAATCAGTGAGGTTTCACAATCGATCAACAAGTCATTATTGATTAATACAGTTAAAGTAATCAGCAATGATTTGAAAAAGTATTTCAATATATCTCAGCCCAAGATCGTCGTAACAGGTCTAAATCCTCATGCAGGAGATAATGGATTAATTGGAAATGAAGAAATTAATGTAATTGATCCAGTGATAAAAGAACTTCAGAGAGAAAAAATAAATATCCACGGTCCCGCTTCTGCTGATAGCCTGTTTAGTGCTGGCAATACTGACTCTGATATAGTCATTTGCATGTATCATGACCAAGCATTAATCCCAATTAAAACTATCTCAAATTTCACTGCAATAAATATAACACTTGGCATTGACATTATACGAACCTCACCAGATCACGGAACTGCATATCAAATTGCAAAAAAGGCAATTGCAGACCCATCTAGCTTAATGAGATCACTAATAATCGCAGACCAAATGGCAGAAAAAAATGCTAGATGATAACAATCACAATAATCGGTACAAAAAAAATCTTGAACTATCAGGCATTAATCCATCAAAAAAATTAGGTCAGAATTTTATATTTGACAAAAATATCTTAAACAAGATAACCAGTTTGATTAATCCTGATGCTTGTGATTTGGTTATCGAAATAGGCCCTGGCCTCGGTGGTTTGTCTGAGGCACTCTTAAATAATAACGTAAAAAAAATTTTACTGGTGGAGAAAGATAGACAATTCACGCAATTACTTAATGCGCTAAAATCAAAATATCCAGATCAAATTGATATTATTTTTGAAGACGCAATAAATTTCAATTTCGATATTGAGAATTATAAAAATATCACAATTATTTCCAATCTTCCTTACAATGTAGCAACTAAAATACTGACCACATTGATCAATGCACATTATTCAACAAATAAATTGAAAAACATGGTCTTGATGTTTCAGAAAGAAGTAGCTCAGAGAATTACCGCGAATTACAGTGATAAACACTATGGAAGACTATCAATCATATCCCAATATTTGTATCAATGTAATGTTGAATTTGATCTAAATCCAGCAGTCTTTTATCCGAAACCCATGGTGGACTCATCAATAGTATCATTCAAAAGCCTTGAGAAGAAATCGGGTCCCGACATAAAAATACTAGAAAGTATTACAAGGGCAGCTTTTAGCCAAAGAAGAAAAAAAATAAGGACAAGCTTAAAAAACATAATAAGCGAGACTGATTTAGCCGAAAGACTGAATATTGATGTTAATTTGAGGGCGGAACAATTATCAGTAAATGAATATCTTAAAATATCAGAATATTTAGAGAAACTGAGCTAGTCGTTCAATCTGTCTGATAGCTCTTCAAGCAGTTGATTGACGTGCTCACTAATATTAGTGGTGTTTGCCTTAGTTATTTTCATTTTTTCAGAAGTAACTATTGATTTTAATTCTGAATATGCGACATCGAGATCATCATTGATAATTACGTAATCATATTCATTCCAGTGCTTTATTTCGTCATATGCTGCATTCAGTCTATTTTTTATTGTATCAATTGAGTCTTGGTCCCTCTTTATCAATCTGCCCATCAATTCAGTTGCCGTTGGTGGCAGTATGAATACCGAAATGATATTATCTTCATAATTATTTTTTAATTGAACCGCGCCTTGCCAATCAATATCAAAAATCACATCATTTCCAATTTGGATATTTTCAATTACCCACTCTTTTGGGGTACCATAATTAAAACCAAAAACATTTGCATGTTCTAATAAGTTACCATCATCAACCATTTTATTAAAAACTTGATCATCTACAAAATAATAATGTAAGCCCTCTTCTTCATTATCTCTTTTCTTCCGCGTTGTAACAGATATCGATAACACTGCATTCTTGAGATCTGAAACAAGCTTTCTTGTTAAGGTAGTTTTTCCTGCACCAGACGGTGATGATATAATTATCATAACACCTTTTTGTCTAACTAAATTTATATTCATAATCACTTATTAGACTTTAGTAAAAATCAATGATGCATTCGTCCCACCAAAACCGAATGAATTACTTAGCGCGCTGTTGACCTCGCGTGTTAGTGATTTTTTTGGTACCAGATTTATTTTTGTATCTATGCAAATATTATCAAGATTTAGGGTAGCTGGTATTTTTCCTGTATTAATTGCCATTATTGAAAATATTGCCTCGACGGAACCCGCCGCACCCAACAAATGTCCAATAGATGACTTTGTTGATGACATATATAAATTTTTACTGTGTTCTCCAAATAACCTCTCTACAGCCTTTATTTCAATTTCATCCCCAGCTGGTGTAGATGTTCCATGAGCATTAACATAGTCAATCTTGTCGTGAGCGATACCAGAATTACCAAGCGCAGCTTTCATTGATCTAAAGCCGCCATCCCCGTCTTCTGATGGTGAGGTTATATGGAAGGCGTCACCAGACAAGCCATATCCCTTGACCTCTGCATAAATTTTTGCTCCACGTTTTATTGCATGCTCATACTCCTCGAGTACAACAACCCCTGCACCTTCACCCATAACAAAGCCATCTCTATCCTCATCAAAAGGTCTTGAAGCCTCTGTAGGTTTATCATTAAATGCAGAAGACAGAGCTCTACATGCTGCAAAACCAGCTATGGATAACCTACATAAAGGAGACTCCGTTCCACCCGCGACCATAACGTCCGCATCTCCAAATGCAATCAATCTTGATGCATCACCAATTGCATGAGACCCTGTAGAGCAGGCTGTAACCACAGAGTGATTTGGCCCTTTAAAGTTATTTCTTATTGATATGTGTCCAGACGCAAGGTTGATTAGTCGACCAGGTATGAAGAATGGTGATATTCTTCTTGGCCCTTTATCCCTTAAAATAATTGCAGCATCTTCGATTCCTTGTAATCCACCAATACCAGATCCAATTAGTACGCCTGATCTAATTTCTTTGTCATAGGTATCAGCAACCCAACCTGAGTCTTTAATTGCTTGATCAGAGGCACAAATTGCGTAAGTAATAAACTCATCTACTTTTCTTTGCTCTTTAGGGTCAAGCCAATCATCAGGATTATAGGATCCGAGCTCACCACCTCTCGGTATTTGCGCAGCTATTTTAACAGGTAGATCTTCTGTATCAAAATTCTCAATTTTGCTTATGCCAGAATTACCTTTTATGAGATTGTCCCAAACAAAGTCAACTCCAACCCCAAGTGGAGTTACTAAACCAAGTCCAGTAACAACAACGCGTCTCATCTTTTTCTGAATTTAGGAGTCTTGCTTCTCAAGAAATGAGATCGCATCACCAACAGTTTGAATAGTTTCAGCGGCATCATCTGGAATTTCTACATTAAATTCCTCTTCAAATGCCATAACTAGCTCAACAGTATCTAAACTATCAGCACCAAGATCGTCAATAAAGCTGGCTTTTTCTTCTACTTTATCTGCCTCTACTCCAAGATGCTCGATAACAATTTTTTTTACGCGGTCAGCAACATCACTCATTTTTTACCTCTGTAACTATTAAATTATAACTTATATAAGTATTAATATATTTATAAATATTTAACTACAATCAAAAAATTTATTTTTGCCATGTAAATATCGGGGCTAGTGCATCACCATGCCACCATTAACATGAATTGTCTGCCCTGTGATATAGTCAGACATGTGACTTGATAGGAAAAGGCAGGCCTCGGCAACATCACTGGGTAATCCAAGTTTTGCCATTGGTATTCTTCCAATAATTGCTTCCTTTTGCTTTTCGTTTAGTGAGTCAATCATATCAGAGTCAATCATACCAGGTGCAACACAATTAACAGTAATACCCCTAGTTGCCACTTCCATCGCTAATGATTTAGTAAAACCGACTAAGCCGGATTTTGATGAAACATAATTTGTTTGTCCTGGATTACCAGAAAATCCGACGACCGATGAAATAGAAATAATTTTTCCATGCCTCTGTTTAAACATCTGCTTTGTAATATTTTTTGTTAATTTATATACAGATGTTAAATTCATATTAATGACATCGAACCAATCATCATCTTTCATCCGGATTAATAAATCATCTCTCTTTATACCTGCATTATTTATGAGAATATCAATTGTTCCAAAATCATCAATTACATCCTCTGAAAGTTTATTTATATTGTTTAGATCAGATAAGTCACAAGGATATATTAAATGATTGTTACCCAAATCCGACTGTAGTGACATTAATTTATCAACATTCGTTGCAGACAAGGCTATTTTTGCCCCCGAAATTGAGAGTTTTTTTGCAATTTCTTTCCCAATACTGCCTGTTGATCCAGTTAATAGAACTGTTTTACCTTTTAATATACTCATATTGTATTCCTTGAATTTAAACTAATATAAAACTATCAATTTGATCGGGCATCTCAATGGAGTGTGAGTCCATTGTGCTGTCTATTCTCTTTGCGAGCCCCGTCAAAACCTTTCCTGCACCGATTTCAAATATCTTTTCAATACCATTTTTTTTAGCATATTTTATTGTCTCGACCCACCTTACCCTTGCTGTAACTTGCCTTACCAATAATTCAGTAATTTTTTCTGCTTGCGTCTCTGGCTTGGCATTTACATTTGCTATTATCGGGGTAATTGGATCAATAATATTTGACTCACCGAGCGCTTCGCTCATTACGTCTGCCGCCGGCTGCATAAGGCTACAATGAAATGGTGCGCTTACTGGGAGTTTTAGGGCTTTTTTTGCACCAAAATTTGCAGACAACTCAATCGCAGCATCTATCGCCTCGATGTGCCCACTAATAACAACTTGCCCAGGAGCATTGTCATTGGCAACATTGCAGACCAGATCAGCGCTTTGATCATTTATGCACCTTATCAATTGCTCTACTTCTTCTATTGAACTACCAATTAAAGCCGCCATCGCCCCCTGCCCAATTGGAACCGCCTTTTGCATCGAAATACCGCGAAGTTTTAACAGCTTCGCAGCGGTTGCTAACTCAAGTGATTTTGTGGCAACCAGCGCAGAATATTCACCTAACGAATGTCCTGCACAATATCCAATCTTACTAAAATCAATCCCTATTTCATTTTCTAAAACACGAAATATGGCGATACTGGCAGACATTATTGCTGGTTGCGCATTTTCGGTTTTTGTCAATTCTTCAATATCTCCGTCCCACATAATTTTTGATAGGCTCTGAGATAATGACTCATCTACTTCATCAAATACATCCCTAGCGGCTACAAAGTTTTCAGAGAATGTTTTTCCCATACCAATATGTTGACTGCCTTGACCAGGAAAAACTAATAAATTTCTCATTTTAATACCTTTTTTGTTGCAAAACTTATTACTTCAATATAGTAATCTACTATAATTTTGTTATCAAAATATTGACGCGCCTAATTAAGATTTGAATAATAAATTATTTTATATTGCTTAATATATTTGATAAACATATATATAGTTATAGTAGAATTTTACAGGATTTAATAAAATATGCCATTATATGAACATGTTTATTTAGCTCGACAAGATATCACAACACAGCAAGTTGAGGCTATAAACAATACCATTGAAGATTTAATAAAAAAAGATGGTGGTAGTATTGATAAAGTTGAGTACTGGGGCTTGCGCCAACTGGCATATAAAATAAAGAAAAATAGGAAAGCACACTACACACTCATGAATATTAATGCGCCATCTGATACTTTAAAAGAACTGGACAGGCAAATAAGCCTAAACGAAAATGTGCTGAGGCATTTGACTGTAAAAGTGAATAAATTTGAAGAAACCCCATCAGTTATGATGGATTCCAAATCAAGTGACTCAAAAGAAGATTAGTAAATGCAAGCATCACAACAAACAAAAAAACCGTATTTTCGTAATTCACGCAATTGCCCACTCTCCGAGCCAGACTCACCACCTATCGATTATAAGAATGTAAAATTACTACAGAAATATATATCCGAACGCGGTAAAATGATACCAAGTAGAATTACATCTGTCTCAGCAAAAAAACAACGAGAGCTGGCGGTGGCAGTAAAGCGTGCAAGGTTTCTTGGCTTATTACCATATTTGCAAAGATAAATATTTTTATTGGTTGGGTATAACCCTAACCGCAAACTAGCGGGACAGCGACATGATAAAAAAACAGATATCTCTACTATTACTTGCCATCTTGCTGCAAGCACTGTTCTTCATCTACCCATTATCGGGAAATTCTGGTTTCTTATTTAATCTGTTTCTATTTTGCCCCTTACCGCTCTATTTTTTAGGAATTTTATTTGGCTACAGGTATGTCATATTTGCTTCAATTCCAGCAATAATAATTATCTATACATATGGTTTTAATATTGCTGTTTCTTACTCGCTATTCTTTGCGTTACCCTGTGTCTACTTATCGTATTATATTGGACTTAACAAAATAGCTGGCTCTGACGCAAAAGAAGTGATCTGGTATCCACTTTCACTAATTTTTTCAAAAATAATTATGCTATCTCTGGTTCTGAGTCTAATTGGTATCTTATTTTTGGGCATAAATATTGTTGACTATAATGAAACAATATCATCAATTTACTCTGACGTTTATCAAATTAGACCTGATCTTGAGCAAACGATTCAGCTCAATAATATTGCCTTGATGTCAGCGAGTCTGCCGTCAATACTTGTTGCATTTTGGATATTAATTTTTTTAGTTAACCTATGGATCGCTACAAAAATCACTAGAAAAATAGATAGCAATGTCAGAAGCTGGGATGGTTTTGATGAAATCAGCTTACCAAAGCATTTCATTTACCTGCTGATGGTTTTCTTAGTATTAGCATTCGCAGCTCAGGGCATAATAAAAGTGATGTCTATAACAGGGGCAACTGCAATACTTATGGGCTATTCTATAAACGGATTATCTGTTTTACATAACGTCACAAAAAACTTTAATTTAAGGCCATTAGTGCTAACTACACTGTATATTTTGGTCTTACTATTTGTGCCATTTATAATCCCAGTGACGATCTTAGGGATTATGGATTACAAAAATAATTTAAGAAATAAAATTAAGTCAAGGAGATAAAAAATGAAAATAATCTTACTGGAAAAAGTTGAAAAACTCGGATCACTTGGAGATCAAGTGGAAGTTAAGAATGGCTATGCACGTAATTATCTTTTGCCAACAGGTAAAGCACTGAGGGCGACTGAAGAAAATATTAAGTATTTTGAGGAAAAAGCATCCGATTTAAAAAAGAAGAATGATAAGGACGTGAAAGAAGCAAATAAATTCTTAGATAAAATTACTGGGAAAACTTTTGTTGTGATAAGGCAAGCTGGAGAAAATGGTCAGCTCTTTGGTTCAGTGACAACTCGAGATATTGCCAACCTTCTAAAAGATAATGGCATTGATCAAATCAAAAAAAATCAGGTATCACTACTTGAACCAATCAAAGCTCTTGGCATTGTCGACGTTAAAGTTAATTTACATGCAGAGGTATCAACAACAATAAAAATAAATATTGCAAGAACCGAAGAAGAGGCCGAACTGCAGGAGAGAGGTAAAGTTGTATCCTTGGATGAGAGTCAATTAGATGAAGATGCTGTTATGGATGTTTTTGATGAAGGTGTCGAAGCCGAACTCAGTGAAGAGGTCACTGATGAGGCCCATGATGAAAGCTCAGAGGTAAATGATAACGAAGGAACTGACGACGGTGATGCGGCAGTTGAAGAAAAAAAAGATGAGGAAAAAGAATAAACACTTCAGTCAAGATATTTTTTGGAAATTACGAATTAATGAATATTAGATGTGGATTATTTTGAATAAATTTAAAAATAATTCTTAGTAACATTGCTTCTTCTATATTCTTTTAACAAGTAAGAGTATAAATTTTAGTATGACATCAATAATTCAAAATATAGCCAGCAATTCAGAAGATGAATACAGGCAGCTGCCTCATAATTTAGACGCAGAGCAGCAGCTACTCGGTGCATTATTAGTCAATAATGACTTATTTGATAAAATATCTAGTAATTTAAAGATTGAACATTTTTTTGAACACATACACGGTGTAATTTTCGATAATATATCAAAGCTAATTTTATCAAATAAACTTGCATCCCCAATCACACTAAAAACACAAATCGATAATGATGAGAGATTTGAGGAGATTGAAGGAAGCAAATATTTGATTAAACTAGCCGCCGAGTCCTCCTCAATAATAAATATTGAAGAATATGCACAAATCATTCGTCATCTATATACATGGAGGAATCTTATTGATTTAGGAAATGATGTGGTTAATGTATCCTATTCACCACCTGCAGATATGACACCACATGATCACCTTGAATATATTGAGCAAAAATTATACTCACTTGCTGAGGATGAAAAATATGGAAATGATTTTAAAAATTTTTCAACCGCATTGACAGAGGCAATTGATACTGCAGCAAGTGCTTATCATAAAGATGGTAAGGTCTCTGGGCTATCAAGCGGTTTTAAGGATCTTGATAAGGTTCTTGGTGGTCTACAACCTTCCGACCTTCTGATCATTGCCGGTAGACCGTCAATGGGTAAAACAGCTTTTGCTACAAACATTGCCTTTCATATTGCTAATGCTTATAATATTGGAGACAATGATACTGAGAAAAAGCAAAGTCAGGGCGCAGTTGTGGGTTTTTTCTCACTAGAAATGTCATCATCACAACTTGCAACAAGAATAATATCTGAACAAACATCTGTATCCTCAGACAAAATTCGAAAGGGTCAAATCTCAAACATTGAGTATGATAGACTAATAGACGTCGCCCGAAAACTTCAGGATATTCCACTATTTATCGATGAAACAGGTGGGATTAGTATAGGGCAATTAATTGCTAGAGCACGTAAGCTAAAAAGGCAAAATAATTTAGGCATTCTAATAATTGATTACCTTCAATTACTGACATCCAGTAACAGAAGGTACAATGAGAATAGGGTACAGGAATTGTCTGAGATTACACAAAGTTTGAAAGCCCTAGCTAAGGAGTTAAATATCCCAATAATAGCGCTATCTCAACTTTCAAGACAAGTAGAAAATAGAGACGATAAAAAACCGCAATTATCCGATTTGAGAGAGTCCGGTTCCATAGAACAAGATGCTGATGTGGTAATGTTTTTGTACAGAGAAGAATATTATCTTGAGAAAAAACAGCCAAGAGAGGGAACGGAGGAATATATACAGTGGCAAGAAAGTATGGAACAAGTACATCAAAAAGCCGAAGTGCTTATTGGAAAGAATAGACACGGACCAACGCCAGTAATCGAAATGTATTTTGATGGAAACGTAACCCGCTTTAGTGATTATACGTCAGATGATAAGCTTCCTGAGCGATTTGAGTAAATTTGACTTATCGAAGGTTATAAATGAAAAATGAATGATAACGCGCAAAATATGTTATCAGCATTTATGAATATAAACCTTGCTTCCATATCTCATAACTATCATAAAATCAGTAAATTTGTTAAGCCAGCTATTTGCGCTGCCACAGTGAAGGCTGATGCCTATGGTTTGGGTCTAGAGGAAGTTGCAATTACTCTTCAAAATTCAGGATGCAAATATTTTTTCGTATCAGATTTATATGAAGCAATTAGACTCAGAAATATTTTTGGTTCAAATGACAATGTTGTATATGCGCTAAATGGACTAAAGCCTAAAATGACAAAAGAATATATTTCACATAGAATTACACCGGTCATTGGAAGCTCTGCTGAGCTTGAGGAGTATAGGGTCAATATTGATGAATGCGGAGAACATCGCATTGCCCTTCACTTTGATACAGGTTTTTCAAGGCTTGGTTTTGAGATGAATGAAATTAGTAAATTATCAATCAATGGATTAAATATTGACCTCATAATGTCACATCTTTCAACAGCCGAAGACCCACAATCGAACCTACCTGAAAATCAACTTAATCAGCTTTTAAATGCCACCAATAGATTTGTTGGGATAAAAAAAACCATTGCAAACTCAGCTGCAATTTTTAGAGGTAAATCTTTTTTGCTTGATATGGTTAGACCGGGAATTAGCCTATATTGTGGCTACAATGAAAAAGGAAACTTAAATGGGTTAGAGTCTGCAATTGAGTTATATGCTCCAATAATACAAATAAAAAATATAAAAGCTGGCTCAACAATAGGATATGGAGCTTCGTATAGAGCTATCAAAGATATTAGAATTGCACTCGTAGAATTCGGCTACGCTGATGGTCTGCCATGGTCATTAAAATCGACGAATCATCAATCTGGCGGACAGTTCTATTTTAACAATGCCCCAACACCAATATTGGGCAGAGTTTCCATGGATATTGTTGCAATTGACGTAACAGGGATAAAAAATGATATAAAAAGAGGTGATTTTGTAGAAATAATTGGATCAAATCAAAATATTGATACCTTAGCTAAAAATGCTGGTACAATAAGTTACGAGATACTGACAAGATTAAACTCAAGAGTCAAAAAGCACTATAAATATGTATAGATATATTTATATTATCCCAGAAGCAATAGGCAGGTCTGTTTTAAAGATATGCGCAAGTATTGGACGTATTGCAATTTTCTTTTATGACTTTGTTGTATGCCTATTTACGCCACCTATTTATATTAAATCATTATTAGGTCAATTGGTTAGAATTGGTTATAATTCTCTCCCAGTAATTGGGCTTACAGCTTTTTTCACAGGTGGCGTATTAGCATTACAAATATATGTTGGGGGCTCAAGATTTAATGCTGAAAATATTGTTGCATCAATTGTTGCGCTAGGAATTACCAGAGAATTAGGTCCTGTAATCGCCGGATTAATGCTAGCAGGAAGAGTTTCAGCTTCAATTTCGGCAGAAATTGCAACTATGAGGGTAACAGAACAAATTGATGCGCTCATTACACTATCAACAAATCCAATGAAATATCTAGTTGTACCCAGGGTACTGGCGGCCGTTATAAGTCTGCCAATCTTGGTAATTATCGCTGACATAATCGGAATAATGGGTGGCTTTGTTGTGGGAACAAAAACTCTTGGATTTATTGAGCAAAGCTACATAAAAAATACACTAGATATTATCGAACTCCGCGATGTCATGTCAGGGCTGATTAAAGCTGCCGTATTTGGTTTCATTGTTGCCTTTATGGGCTGCTATCACGGATATAATTCCACCGGAGGCGCGCAGGGCGTTGGTAGATCGACAACATTAGCAGTTGTTTCTGCGTCAATACTGATATTAGCGTCAAACTATATCTTAACATCATTAGTATTTACAAATTAGATAAAATGGATCACATACTAAAAATAAATGAGTTATCAAAATCATTCGGTGATAAATCTGTGTTGGATAATCTGTCAATTAATATTGAACGAAATAAATCGCAGGTAATTATCGGTGGCTCAGGTACTGGAAAATCTGTGCTATTGAAATGTATTTTGGGACTTATAGAGCCTGATAGCGGGGAAATATTCTTTAATCAACAGATCTTGAACAAAAAAAATCGAGCAGACATAGATTTTCATAGTAAAATTGGTATGCTGTTCCAAGGGGCTGCATTATTCGATAGCTTGAATGTGCAAGAAAATATCACATTTGGGATAAAGAAACTTGATAGTAACCATGGTAATTTGATAGAGATAGCCGTTGATAAATTGAAAAAAGTCGGCTTAGACTCATCCGTTTTATATTTATATCCATCTGAACTATCGGGCGGGATGCAAAAGAGAGTCGCGCTTGCAAGAGCAATTGCACGAAATCCTGAACTTCTTTTTTTTGATGAACCAACAACTGGACTTGATCCAATTATGGCTGATGTTATCAATAATTTAATTAATGAGGTTATCGAAGAGGTAGGCGCAACAGCGATCACAATCACTCACGACATGGAAAGTGCAAAAAAAATAGCTGATAAAATCTCAATGCTCTATAAGGGAGCTGTGATATGGACGGGAGATGCAATGGATATCAAAAGCTCCAACAATCCTTATGTTGATCAATTTATTAAGGGCAGCTCTGACGGACCTATAAAAATTAACCCGAATGATTAAACAATGACTGACGCGATTTCTTTTTTTGATACAATACTTCTACTTTTATTATTTTTATCATCATTTTTTGCAATGTTAAGGGGGTTTACAAGAGAAACACTCTCCATACTATCATGGTTTATTGCAGCAATGGCTTCGTTTATTGCCTACACAAATGACCAATCTCGTTCTTTTGCAAGCGGTATATTGCAGCCTGATTGGCTTGCTTATTCCTTACTTGTAGGTGTTGTTTTTGTTGTAGCACTTATTATTAGCGCATTCATTTCATCTAAAATATCCAAGTTTGTTCTGAAAAGTAATATTGGTATCCTAGACAGGATATTTGGAATTTGCTTTGGTTTCATCAGGGGATATTTAATTATAATGCTTCTATTTATTGGCATGACTTGGTTATTTGAACCAAATGAGCCAGACTGGTTAAGTAAATCAATTTTTTATGATCATCTTGAATCAAGCAAAGAAAAGATTTACAGCTATCTGCCTGAGAACCCTGGTGAAATAATGGATAATATAAATTTTGAAAATCTAGAAGAAAAACTTAATCTTAACAACATAGAAGTGCCGACTAATTAGATATGAATAATAACTTAACAGATGATCGTTTAAGAGAAGAGTGTGGAGTTTTTGGAGTGCTTGGGCATCCTGACTCAGCTCAATTGACGGTCTTGGGGTTGCACGCTTTGCAGCATCGAGGGCAAGAGGCTGTTGGAATTGTGACTTTTGATGGAACTAAATTTCAATCCGAAAAAAGACTTGGGCTTGTTGGAGATAACTTTACAAAGCAGCCCATTATTGAAAAATTATCTGGTATTTCGGCTATTGGCCACGTCAGGTACTCAACTCGAGGGGAGACAATCTTGAGGAATGTTCAACCGCTGTTCGCAGACCTTGATACGGGTGGCTTCACTGTTGGCCACAATGGTAATCTCACCAACACATTACTGCTACGTGAGAAACTTGTTTCAAGCGGGGCGATTTTCCAATCCACCTCAGATACGGAGGTCATACTGCATTTAGTAGCAAAAAGTAAAAAACTAAAATTTATTGATAAATTTATTGACGCCCTTAGTTATTTAGAGGGGGCCTATTCTCTCGTGGCACTGACCAATAAAAAGTTGATTGGCGCAAGGGATCCACTTGGAATTAGACCCTTGGTTCTTGGAAAACTTGATAAATCTTACATTTTAGCATCTGAAACATGCGCGCTGGATATTATTGGCGCTGAGTTTATTAGAGAAGTAGAAAATGGTGAAGTCATAGTTATTACTGATGATGGAATAGAGAGCCACTTCCCTTTTCCAAAGCAAAGTCCTAGACCTTGCATATTTGAATATATTTATTTTGCAATGCCTCATAGCGTAATTGGTGGTAAGAGTGTATACGAAATACGAAAACAACTTGGATACGAGCTTTCAAAAGAAGACAATGTAAAAGCTGAAATTGTTGTTCCAGTGCCAGACTCGGGCGTTCCCGCTTCACTTGGATATTCCGAGGGATCAAAAATTAATTTTGATTATGGATTAATTCGTAATCATTATGTTGGAAGGACATTTATAGAACCAACTCAAAATATTAGACAATTTGGGGTAAGGCTAAAACATTCGGCTAACGTGCAAACGGTTAAAAATAAAAGCGTAGTACTCCTAGATGATAGCTTAGTTAGAGGCACAACCTCCGTAAAAATAGTGAGAATGCTCTTTGAGTCAGGCGCGAAAGAAGTACATTTAAGAATTGCATCACCACCCATAAAATACAGCGACTACTATGGAATTGATACCCCAGAAAAAGATAGCTTGCTCGCAGCAAAGCACAATATTGATGAGATGAGAGACTATATTGGCTGCACATCTCTAAAATTTTTATCAATTGAGGGTTTGTATAGGGCCTTAGGATACAGCGAAAGAAATAACGAAATGCCACAATTTACAGATCATTGCTTCACCGGTGACTACCCAACCAAATTGAGTGATATTGAACAAATCCCAGATCATACAAACCAACTATCACTCTTAGAGGAATAAATTAAGGTGTCTTTTGATTTAAAAGGAATGAATATACTGATTACAGGTGCATCCAGTGGGATTGGGAGGCAAGCCGCTCTTACATATGGAAAACGCAAAGCTAACATTATAGCACTGGGACGTTCACAGAGTGCACTTGAGACGCTTGATGATGATCTTGTAAAATACAATTGTAATGTGAGTCTTGTTCCATTTGATTTAATGCAATTTGATCTCATAAAGGACATGGAACAAAAATTATCTGAAAGAATAGATCATCTAGATGTATTGTTTTTAAATGCTGCAGCATTTGGAAGTTTGACGCCAATTACACATATAACCGAGGCGGAATGGAATGAGACTTTTGCAGTAAATTTGACATCTAACGTAATATTATTGAAGTTGTTTGAGCCTTACTTAAAAAAGACAAATCAATCACAAGTCCTAATAACTACAACGGAAATCATCAATCAGAAAAAACCTTTTTGGGGCTTATATTCAGCATCAAAGGCAGCATTAGAGCAAATAGCATATAGTTATGCTGAGGAAACTCAAAACACAAATATAAAAGTAAACCTGATTGATCCAGGTATCGTGAATACCAAACTAAGATTAAAAGCCTATCCTGGCGAAGATAAACAAAAAATTACTCAGCCATCAGACCTATCAGATTTTTTTGAAGATATATTATTCAATAATAAATTTACTAATGGTGAATTAATTAGATATGCCGATTGGCTAGAGTCATCCAAGCGTTTTCAAATGACATAGGGATTATCACCCTTTCTAAAATGAATTCTAAGTGGCGATAAATTGTACCCAAAGGCATTTCGGAGTTCATTAATTAAATACTTACGGTAAGAACCTGGAATAGAGTCTGGTGCAGATGAAAATATAATAAATGTTGGAGGCTTTACTGATGCTTGAGTTATATATCTCAGCTTTACCCTACGTCCAGCTCTAGCCGGCGGTTGATGCTTTTGAACAGCTTCATTGAGCCACGTGTTCAGCTTCGCTGTTGTGGTTCTCTTTGTCCATTCTTCGTATAGAAGGATGACTCTTTCCATCATTTCTTTTGTACCCTTTCCTTTAAGGGATGATACTTTAAGAATATTTTTTTTATCGAGCTGAATTAAATTAGTAGAAAAGATTTTACCGATCTCAAGGTCAAACTGTGCCCTATCTTTTACTAAATCTATCTTGTTAAAGACAACCAAGAGAGCTCTTCCTTCTGTCAAAACTTGATCAGCAAGCCTCAAATCCTGTTTATCAATGAAATCAATGGCATCAATCAATAATATTACAATATCGGTATACTTAATTGTCTTTATAGAATCAAAATAAGCAAGCTTCTCAGTATCTTGATATACCCGAGATTTTCTACGAAGGCCTGCGGTATCAATAAGTCTAATTTTTTTACCACTCCATTCCCAATCAGTAGAAATCGAGTCCCTTGTTATTCCAGCAATATCACCTGTCAACATTCTGTCGTGTCCAATAAGAGAATTTAATAATGTAGATTTACCAACATTCGGTTTTCCTATTATGGCGAGATTTATTGCATCTTCGTCATTGTTTTCATTAACCAGATTTGATGGTATGGCTTCCACTATGTTATCTATTAAGCTGCCTATACCAATATTGTGTTCGGCTGATATGGCAAGAGGTTCACCAAAGCCAAGCTCAAAAAATTCATAGATATTTAACCTTGAGGCACCACGTTCGCATTTATTGACTATGGTGCGTGTCAAGATACCAGATTTTCTTAAATAATCAGCAAATTCAATATCTTTTGTTGTTAATCCAGATTTTGCATCAACAACAAATAGGCATAAGTCTGAGTCTTTTATAACTTTTAAGGCGTTATCTTCGACAGACTGGGATAAGCTATCTGACGCTGACTCATAAACACCTGCTGTATCAATAAGAGAAAATTCTTGATCCTTTAGTATGATTATTTCTTCTCGGAAATCACGTGTTAAGCCAGAAATATCGGATACTAAGGCTTTTTTTCTACCATACAATCTGTTAAATAAAGTAGATTTACCAACATTTGGTCTGCCTGCTAACACTATTCTTGGGGTCATGATAATACTTCATCTATATGATATTAATTCACCGTCATTAGATATAACATATAAATTTTTATTTACAATAATGGGTGGTATTGTCGATCCTTCTATTTTATTTTTCAAAATATCAGTCAATTTACCTGTTTTCGGGTCATGCACAATCAGATCGCCTGATGATAAAAATAAATAGAGCCTATTTTGGAGTATCTGCATTGATATAATTTTGTTATCATTCTTAAACTCATAATTTGAGTTGATATCGTCAACCCATAGAACATCTCCACTCTCAGCATCAATGGCAAAAAGTATATTGTCATTAGACACAATAAATAAGTAATTATTTGACGCTACTGGTGTAATTGATGATGAGATTGGTAATTCCCACATACGAAATCCATTATCTATATTATTAGCAATAAGCCTCCCTTGAAAACCTACTGTTAACAATAGATTTTCATAAATGATTGGGCTGGCAGTTATATCCTTAATTTGAGAGAGGGAGTTTTTGATGTTTTTCCTATTCACCGAGTCTGCCCACAATCTGTTTCCATTATTTTTTTTAAATACGAAAATCTCACCAGATTTATAAGGAACAATTATTTTGTCTTCGAATAAAGCCATATTACTTGTTTGCACTAACCCTGCTGTTTCAGAAAACCATGAGTACTCCCATTTCTTGTCCCCTGATTGTATGTCGAACGCATTTATTTTATTATCCACGCTTAACACAAATACCATCGAGTTATCTGCTATTGGCGCAGCCCTCACAGGAGAACTAACCATATCTTTCCAGAGAATATCTCCGTTGTAAGGGTCAAGCGCATATAATTCACCAAAGCCATTTGTAAAAAATATTATTCCAGAGTTTGCAAATAGACCACCACCAAAACCAATTTTAGGATCCTCTCCTTCAGGAAATAATGATTTACTCCATTTAATAGCACCATTATTTGGGTTTACTGCTGAAATAGTATTCTCTGTATCGACAACAAATAAACTATCACCAATGTAGATTGGTGACACCGAAGAAAGGTTTACTTTGCTTGAACCTTGGCCAATATTTACTGACCATTTTTTTATAAACTCCTCTGAAAACGCAATATTATTTTTATTGTTTGTTGTTTCCCTATCAGTAGAAATCCAACGCTTCGTTACGAGAGGCTCCGATAATTGTATTGTATCGTAGCTTTCGGCTAATTTTATATTGGCTGAACCTATCAATATATTTTCTCGTTCACCGGGAAGAATATATTCTTTTCCCCTGATGACGCTCTCACAAGCAGACAGGTTGATAATTATTAGAAATAATAATAATCTTGATATGTATATTTTAGCTATATTTAATTGCACAATATATATTTTATTTTGAATCAATGACTCTCAGCATCATCTGAGCTCTATCAAACATGCCATTTGTTGTTTTTTCACTTTTTATAATGGTATTTAGATATTCAATACCTCTTTCATATAAGCCATGTTTGTATGCGCTCATTGCCAATACTTCATAAGCAAATAATGAGAGAGGGTTGTCACTTTCTAGTAATGAAGACAGATCCTCCTGAATTTGATCAAATGAGACGTTATCGACATTCAGATAAGAAAGTTTTAGCTTTGCCAGATCTCTAATAAAACTATTCTCAGCTTTTTTAACGAGATCCATATATGTTTCTCTTGCATCATCGAGTTTATTTTGAGAAATGAAGTTATCAGATTTTAATAGCAATGCGTATGTTTTATAATCACTTGTTCCGCTTTCAAGTAATTCATCAATATAATCATTTATTAACTGAGACTCATCACCCGTAGCACTCTCAACAATTTGTGATAATATTAAGCCCGACTTTTCAGATTTGCTCTGCGAGTAATATTGATATGCCTCAGAACCAATTAAGACTAGGGAGATAACGATAACTGCGGTATATATTGAATTTTTATAAGTGGCCCAGATAGTTTTTAGCCGATCCTGCCTTAGATCATCATCAATTTCATTAAATAAGTTCGACATTTTATCACCAACAATAGATAACGAATTATTTATAACTATTTTTTTGGTTGTTTCCAATCAAAATCATTCCAATGATGGAAAATATTGAATCTTACTTTTGTCACTAATCCACTCATCATATTTTTTCATTGTGACTCTAAAAGCTTGGGAATCAATGAAATCTTGAAGAGATTTCTTCAATTTTTCAAGTTTAAAATGCTCTTCAAACCAACGAGGGTCAGCAATCATAAATTGCCGAACTAAAGGCAGTATGCATAATTCATACACTGATACTTTGTTTCCATAAATAAATCCACTCTCGGTAATTTTATCATCTATTAGCTTCAAGATCTCGGATGCTGAGTCTCTGTGTTTCTGTCTTTGTGTAACATCATACCTAGTTGAATATTTATACCTATCAAGATGAAATTTAAATTTGTTATCAAATAAGCTTATGAGATAGTCAACGTCTTCGTTTTTATCGTGCAGTGGAATTAATAGCTGACTAGGATCACTTTGACCTAGAATCCATTTTACAATATCAAGGCTTTCTTCAATGACCGAGAAATCTTCTTTTAATAATACTGGAACAGTTGCTTTAGGCGACGCCAAAATAAATTCTGGTGGCTTATTTTTTAGTGATATTTCACGAATTTGGCACTTGATTGTCGAATAATATATTGCCAATCTTGCCCTTATAGCAAACGGACATCTTCTAAATGAGTATAATACTAACTCTCTATTTATTTTGTCTTGGCTCGAGCGCTTCTCTTTCATGCTTCAGCTTGAGTTGTAATTTTCGTTCCTGAAATCTTTTCATGCTTTTTTGTGTTTGGTTTTCGTAGCAGTGAGGACATGATATTTCTGGTACATAATGCTCGCTTGATCTATCTTCTTCAGATAAAGGCATCCGGCATGCGTGACACATATCATGGTGACCCTTTTCAAGCCCATGCTCGAGTGAAACTCTGTAGTCAAATACAAAACACTCACCTCTCCATTTTGAGTGATCTTTGGATTTATGCTCAAGATATTTCAAAATACCTCCATTCAGCTGATAGACATTTTTGTAACCTTTGCCCAATAGATAGGATGAAGCTTTCTCGCACCTTATTCCTCCAGTACAATACATTGCGAT
>CAJWPC010000007.1 GCA_913045225.1 uncultured Rhodobiaceae bacterium
TTCATAGAGCTTTGATATTCTACAACTTTTTTAAGACCCTTCTGATCAAGGGCTTTCGCTACCAACTCCTTGTTTACACTATCTGGAACCTTGCCATGCATTCCAATCAAATAATTTATTATTCCAGGATACAGTGTTGAGTATGGTTCCCTACCCTCTAAAACGTTCCACAAGGATATTGCAGCCTGCCCTGTAGTATTCGCAGCATATGGAGTTACTTGAGTTGGCTCCCCTAAATCCTTTAATATTTTTTTCTGTTGTTTGTATATATGAGATTGTATTTTTTCCCATTTATCTGACTCATTTTCAAGTTCTAAAATTCTAGCGAGGTTATCGACAAGACCCGGTATCGATTTAAGCGTAGAAGAAGCACCTCCCGGCACCCTCGCCTCATACATTGTGTCCAATAGCTCTTTATCATATGCAGTTTCGTATTCTCTATAACGGAATCTTAATTTTAAAAGTGACTCTAAACTGTCTTTGATTGCTTTAGTGTTTAACTCTGGTGCGTGGATATTTACACTCGGATCTGGGTAGTTCGACACTAGCTCTGCCATTTTTGTCATACTTGGTTGCGCAGTGGAGCCTGAAAGCGCGGGATGCTGAACATCAATTGTTATAGGTTTTTTATTTAATAACGCTGCGAGAATTGCGGAAATATAACAAGCGGGCGCCTCTCCATATGTGGAGTGTGCATGAATAGTAATTTCTTGATCCGGAAACCTGTTTATTAATTGCGATGTTAACATATATACAAATTCGGGATTCAATCTTCCACTTGCAGATTTTAAATAAAAACCCTCATGCCCGAGATCAACTAACTTTTGTGCAAATTTAAGACAATTAGAAATAGTTATATTAGGATTATCTTCAATACAGATAGTCCCATTAGCTATCACATTATAACCCTTTTCTTGTGCTTTTTTTACGGCTTCACACACACCAATGAGAGGTATATGATCATTCATACCATGAAAGTTATGGAAAACATTTATTCCCATTTTTGCAAATTCTAGAATAACTCCTTCTACCACGTCATATGAATATGGTTCATAACCGAATAGAAAATCTCCTCTTACTAGCGCAGATTGCTTTACGTTATGCTTACTAAAGTGGGTAATAATCTTTTCTACCTCAGCCCACTCATCACGACCCTTTTTTGCAAATAGGTCAAAAAAGGTTCCACCTGCTGTTTGCACCATGTGACAATTTGTTTGATGAGCAGTTGGATATGCTTGAATTATTTCATCCGCAGATGGATTTGTACCCATTAGTGATTGAATACCGTCTCTGAGAACATCATGAAAACGTATGAGTTTCATTTTAACAGAACCTAACTGAGTTTGACATACAAATAGCTTATAGCATAGACACAGTGATTGAGCAAATAAGTGATACAGCCAACTATCTAATAAAGTTTCTTTTAAAAGGCACTTGAATATTTATTTTTTAAATTTACTTTTTGTAAGTTTTCAAACATATATATATAATGAAAATACCATGGATCTTTCATAAAGATTACGACATCCCTTTACCAAAAAATCATAGATTCTCATCATCTAAATTTGGTGACTTATATACTCTTTTAATTGACTCAGAGTTAGCAAAATATGCTGAAGTCTTTGTGCCAAATGCAGCAAAAGATAGCCAGCTTACAGAAGTGCATACACGTGATTACATTAGTAAGATAAAGAATGGAAATTTATCTAACAAAGAGGAAAAAATACTCGGCCTACCCTGGTCAGAAACCTTATCAAAGCGCTCATACTTAGCGGTTAATGGAACTTATCTTGCCGCAAAATTAGCACTCATTAATGGTATTGCTTGCCACCTTGCGGGCGGCACACATCACGCTCACGCAAATTATGGCTCAGGTTTCTGTGTTTACAATGATTTGGCGTATGCTGCTAAAAATATAATTTCTGATGGTAAATGCAAAAAAGTCTTAATTATTGATTGTGATGTTCACCAAGGAGATGGGACTGCTGAAATTTGTAAAAATGAAACAAATATTTTTACCTGCTCTGTCCATGCCTCAAATAATTTTCCAAGTCTAAAAGCAAAAAGTGATTTAGATGTTGGCTTAGATGATAAAATTTCTGATGAAAATTACCTTGAAAAAATTAAATTTGCTCTCGCTACATGCAGTAAAAATATCGAGCCAGATCTGGTATTGTATGATGCTGGCGTGGACGTTCATAAAAATGATAAATTAGGTCGATTAAACATTAGCAGTAAATGCATACTTGAGAGGGACTTAGAGGTGCTCAATTTTTTTAAGAAAAAAAATATACCTGTTGCAACTGTCATTGGTGGTGGATATTCTGCTGATAATATTGAACTTGCCGAAAGGCATACTCTAATTTTCCATGCGGCTGCCCAAATATTTATTTCCAAGGCATGATCTATCAAAATGCAAGCGGGTTGCAAGTTTAAGGTTGGTGCATATATATACTATATCAATTGAGGATATTATGCATATAGTTATGAATAATTTTAAGATCAAAATAGGTCGTGAAGAAGAATTTGAAGAGGTTTGGAGAAACCGTGACAGCTATCTTGAAGGTGTTCCTGGTTTCTTAGATTTTCATTTAATTAAGGGCCACACCCACTCTGACCATACAATGTATGCGTCCCATAGTACCTGGGATAGCCAAGAGTCATTTTATAATTGGGTGCACTCCGAGTCATTTCGGCTAGCCCACAAAGATGCCGGAAAACATTCTGATTTATATCTTGGTCCACCCCACCTTGTAGAATATTCTGTAATTATATAATACGACAAATAATGACTGATATAGTATGGTTTAAAAGAGATCTAAGGGTCAACGATCATGAGCCCCTATATCGGGCTTCTAAAAAAAATAAGGTAATACCACTTTATATTGTTGAGAAAGACTATTGGAAGCAACCAGATGTTAGTGATCGACACTATAAGTTTTTAACAGACTCAATCACAGATTTAAATTCTGCATTACATGATTTAGGGCAAAAATTAATAATAAGAGTTGGCGATGCGGAGCAGATCTTTTCAGATCTAATAGAGAAGTATGCAGTTGAAACGATTTGGTCCCATGAAGAAACATGGAATAATTGGACTTACCAAAGAGATATAAAGTTACGAACAATGTTCGATAAAAAAAATGTGAAATGGCAAGAAATTCAAGTCAATGGTGTATTTAGAGGATTAAATGATAGAAAATCTTGGTCTAAAATGTTTTATCAAGAGGTCAATAAAGTACCTATTGGTTTGCCAGACAAGCTAAATAATATAAATATAAAATCCGAAAAATTACCAAGCGTAGATGATCTAGATATTAAATCGATAGAATGCCCCTACATACAAATAGGCGGTGAAAAAGAAGCACATGATGTAATTGATAGCTTCCTCACATCAAGATCTTATGATTATTCTAAAAATATATCATCTCCATTATACTCGCATGAGTCATGCTCGAGATTATCTACATATCTGGCTTTTGGAAATATTTCACTTAAGCAAGTTTTCCATTTCACTAAATGCGCAACAGATAATTTTAAGGCCAATAGAGAAAATGTGAATATTATAAATCTTCGTTCTATTAACGCTTTCAAAAGTCGGCTTAGATGGAGGTCACACTTCATTCAAAAACTTGAAGATCAGCCAAATATCGAAAGTCAAAATCTTCATGAGGCTTACGACAGTATAAGAAATGATTCATTCAATGAAGACTTTTACCAGGCATGGAGAGATGGTCAGACAGGTTTCCCCCTTATTGATGCCTGCATGCGATCATTAATAAAAACTGGTTGGATTAATTTTAGAATGAGAGCAATGCTTGTTAGTTTTGCAAGCAATAATTTATGGCTTGATTGGAGAAAATTTGCGCATCATTTATCAAATATTTTTACTGATTATGAGCCTGGGATCCACTACTCACAAATACAAATGCAATCGGGAACGACAGGTATTAATACAATTCGTATATATAATCCAATCAAACAAAGCTACGATCAAGACAAGGATGGTGTTTTTATTAAAAGATGGGTAAAAGAACTTCAGGACTGCCCAATTGACTACATACATGAGCCATGGAAATGTGAAACAAAAAAGTTTAGGTATGCACCACGAATAGTCGATGAGATTGAAACGCGTAAAAAGGCATCGAGTCAGCTATATTCAATAAAATCTAAAATACGATATTCTGAAACTACAAGGAAAATACTTAAAAAGCACGTGAGTTGATAGTTTATTTTCTTTTCCCAGGTCGGCCGGTTCTTGGGTCCAACCTGCCCTTTCTTTTTTTTATATGAAATTGCTTTCTTTTAGCTCTGCGATACTCTCTAATTTCACTTTTCATATGGCTATCCTCTCGATACTATTGATTTAATGCATCTTTTTAGCCATTCAAGTGCCTAATTTTAAAAAATGATTTTCGATAGCCATTAACTAGCCAGCTAATAGGTGTAAATTTTATTGTTGTGTAATAGAGTATCACCGTAATGAGAAAACCAATCAACATAGATAAGATAAAAATACTAATTTGATTTAGCCCGAGAATGTATAGCTCAGCGCTAATGATGGTTACGGGAGCCAGGTGTAATATATATACAGGGTATGATAACTCTACAAACCATTTTAAGCTTGAATGGTTTGATCTGATATAACGAGTAGAAATTGATATTAAAAAAATAATCCATGTTATTGTGTTTATTTGTTTTAGGGCATTATTTAGAATTATAAGGATTGTATTAAATTCTGCATGCTTAAATATAGCACCTCCGTTTTGAATGAGATCAAGATCATGTTTGGTAGTCTCGTGCATTAGATTATTTAAATAAAGAAAGAGCGAGAAAAAGAAAACTGACAAAAGCCCCGTTACAATCACAAACTTCCTCTTATCAAGTACGTGAAATAGTTGTTGATTTGAATACAAGAGTGTTCCTGCCAAATAAAATGGCAAGTAATAAACAAGGGCTCCAAAATTTATGTCTAAATATGTTTCAGGTGGGTAAAATAGTAATGGTGACAGAGAGCCATTTATTAAAATTGATAATTGCCCAATCATAATTAATAATAGTAATATTACCATCCACCCTCGAATTGTGAATTTCTTTGAAATAATTCTCTTGAACCCACTAAAGAGGTGCAGAAAAGAGAGTCCAATAATGAATATAAACAAATAATATAAAAACCATAAATGATTAAGGGTAAGATCAAAATTTCCATCTAGGATATCAAAAAGGGCTGAAAAAAGTAAGCAGGTAAGACCAATTCGAATAAACCTATCCAGGGTATAACTTTTTAGCCCGATCTTATTGATCAATAAAACTGAAAAAAAACCTGACAGAAGAAAAAAAATAGGCATTCTCCAAATAGTAATAAAGTCCAACATAAGCCAGATCCAATTTTCGGCCGGCTCTATATTCTCAATGCCGAATTCAGATGCTGCTTCTGGAAAGTAAAAAATGAGCGGAGCGTGAACCGCAAGACCGAGAAGCATCGCTATTGACCTTAAGAAATCAAAACTATAAACTCGAGTTTGTTCAACCAATTGACCTAACCTGACTTAAAATTAAATAATACTAATAATAGATACCATATTTCTTATTTGATAGCAGCTCCACCAAATCAGGGGCTTTATCTTGCATTTTTTCTGGGTCAGTCAGTTTCCATTCTCCTCTTATTTCTCTAGCCCTGCCCTCTTGCTGACCACGCAGAGAAGTAATTGCCCAGTAGGTAAACTCGGTAACCTGACAGGAATAAGTACAACTTCGATCGTCATAGGTGTAGTACGCGCCATGAGGATACTTTCTTTTCGCCTTTTCAAAGTATCCGCCACGGGCGATATCCATCAATTTTGCAATGTGCGAGTCCTTATTTTGACCAAAAATATCAGGATACGCTTGGGCATAGCCCATATGAGTGATAAGATGCAGACCTTCTTCAATGGTTGGATCCCAACCACTACCACTTAAATTCATCTCATTTGTGAAAACAGCCAAAAAAGTACCATACTTACTTTCGACGGCATGCATACATTTGTCTTCATCATCTCTCTCACAATCCCACCCTTGCGCGTCAAATATTGGCATAAATTCATCGTATACTTCCTCTGGCCAAAAAACGTCTGCGAATTTGCGTTCACCTCTGCTGTTACGAAATACCGCGAACACACTTCCAGTTGATATAACCTTATCTATTGCTGGTTGATTATCAACCATTCCGTCATCATTATAGTCAATTAGCCCATTCATAACGTTCTTTGCATGTTCGAGATACATTTGATCCACATCAGGCATGGCGCATATCTTTACGCCAAAACTTTCTGTCATCTTTAAATCAGTTATGTCTGGGCAGCTCGCAAATACAGTCTTACTAGAGCATAGAACCAAGATAATGATTGCTGGTAGATATCTAATATTCATAACAATTATATGCCGTAAAAGAATAATCATCATGTTACAGGATTTAATGGAGTATGCAAATATTACTGCACATATAAGAGGCAATTAATAAGTTAAATGCAAAATAACTAAGCATAATCTCAGTTTGTTCGTGTTAAATCAAATATAAAATTATCAAAAATTACACTTACTGTGGATAAACTAGCTTGGTTATTTTGACAATTAATAGTAATCGTGCTTCAATTAGTTCAATACCAATTTTTTATTTAATATGTAATTATATTCTAGGAGTAGTTTTATGTTAACACGGAAGTTTCTAAGTCCAGAAAATGTCTGGCAAAGGGTCCAAAAAACAGATCAATGTCCAGATGGTGAACTTTTGTATGTTCCAATAACATTAAACATTGATGAATCTCGTACTTTTATTTACCTCGCAGGTCAGACGGCGCGACTACCTGATGGATCTGTTGAAAGTGATGATATGCGTGATCAATTAAGGCAGACCTGTGAGAATATTGGGATCTGCCTAAACTATGTTGGTGCAACATTTGATGATGTAGTAACTTCCAAAACATACGTACTAGATCTACAGGAATATTATGGAGTATCTGACGAAAGATTCAAATATTTCAAGAACAATAGGCCCGCTAGTACGCTTTTGCAGATCTCAGGATTAGGTTTTCCTAAATGCAAGATCGAAATTACTGCAGAGGCTATAATCGAGACAAGTAGACTGACGATCGATTATTGATTTTTTTACTTTATTAAATTCTGAAATTGGTCTCATTAACCAATGAAAGGAAATTAATCTAATGTATAAGATTACAAAAATATTAGCGGTTCCATCCTTATTGGTCTTCAGTGTGTTATTATTAGGTATCACAACTACACCAAGTCTTGCAAAAGCTCCTGGCGCATGGATTATTGAGGTAGATGAAGAAAGGTGTGCCGACCCAAGGGTTGCTCAAGCCAATAGAGAGGGCGAGTTACTTGTTGTGGCAAGTATTTATGAGACTCCTGAAACCACAAAAGCTCATAGCGAAGGATTTAAAAAGTATTGGTGCCTAGATGATGATTTTGAAGTAAAGTTTGAGATCAGAAATACACCAGGTACTATTGCAAGACTTGAAGCTGAAGCAAGTGAGGGAGTTCCCATATCAGGTGATGTAACAACAATGCCTGCAATAACATGGTTTATGGATGCTGTAGATAGAGGGCTTATTATGGCTTATAATTCGCCAAATTATGCAGAAATGAAACTTCCAGAAAAAATTGGACTGAATAATGTACCATATTGGACATCTGATATGTACATGTTTGTGCCAATGTGGAACAGTAATGCAATGCCAGACCTTGAGATTAACAGCTGGATGGATCTTCTTGACCCGCAATTAAAGGGTAAGATGAGTATACTTGATGGTTCACTGCAACAATCTGTTGCTCTTGTTTATGATTACATGAAGAAGAGTGGTAAACTTCCTGATGATTATTGGGAAAGACTTGCAGATCAGGATGTACTAATATCATCCACCTCATCCTTATCTATCGATATGATGATGTCTGGTGAACGTCCAGTATCAATACTAGGCGTATCAGCTGATGCTTGTGTGCTTCATAGTCAAGGAGCAACATTCATAAAAACAGCCGCACCTGTAGAGGGCGTAATGTTGCAAGAACAAGCTTCTGCTGCATTTGCAAGCGCCCCTCACCCTAATGCTGCCCAACTATGGTTAGATTTCTTGAGAAGTCATGAAGGCCAAACCATATTTGAGTATCATGAAGGTCGTGTGCCTGGTAGAGCTGGTGTTCCAAGTAGTTGTGCAGTTACACCGAACAATGATGATTTGATGGACTCAGCCTTTGCTCCTGATTATGAGGCAATGGTAAAGGACGCAGATCTTGTTGCTAATGCACAGGCAGAGTTTGGAGCATTATTTGTAAATTAATAATTCATATCAACTCTGAAATAAATTATACATTGCTTTGCATTTTATCATGCGAAGCAGTGTATTTTTTTAATAAAGTATAACTTTAATGGGATTTGCTAAAGTATGAGCGCATTTTTAAAAGTGGAAAATCTATCAAAAAGATATGGCAACCATCAAGCAATAGATAATGTTAGCTTTGAGATCGAAGAAAAAAAGCTTTTTGTGCTATTAGGTCCAAGTGGTTGTGGAAAAACAACAACATTGAGATGTATAGGCGGATTAGAAAAACCTGATACTGGTATCATAAGCATTAAAAATGAAACTATATCTAATAATGAAGATCAAATTTTCGTAGCTGCTGAAAAGCGTGGAATGGGCATGGTGGCTCAGTCATATGCAATTTGGCCACATATGAGTGTATTTGAGAATATTGCGTTCCCGCTTCGAATGTCAAAGTTTGATAAGAATTTGTTAGCTAATCGAGTAGAAGAAGCGCTCGATATGGTTCAGTTAAAAGGTCTCGGAACAAGAAATGCAACAGATTTATCAGGGGGCCAGCAACAACGTGTAGCGCTTGCACGTGCAATTGTGGGCCGACCCAAATTATTACTATTCGATGAGCCACTTAGTAACCTCGACGCAAAACTTAGAGAGCAAATGCGATATTTACTGAAAGAAATACAGACAGAAATTGGTATTACGGCTGTGTATGTTACACATGATCAATCGGAAGCAATGGGTCTTGGTGATGAACTCATAGTAATGAACAACGGCAAAATAGAGCAAAGCGATCAAGCTAGGAGCTTGTATAATAACCCTAAAACAAAGTTTGTTGGTGAATTTATAGGAACAGCAAACATGATAGAGGGTCACATAATTCAGAGAGAGTCCAATTCTTGTAAAATAACTTTAAAAAATAAAAATAGTGAACAAATAATAAAAGCCCGACTATCTCGCCATACAGACTCAGAACAAGGCGTACTCCTGTTCAGGCCAGAGTGGATATCCATTCAAAAAGGTATAAAAGACAAACAAGAAAATTCCATTGATGGCGTTGTCAGAACATATCAATACTTAGGAGATAGATCTGAGTTAATAATAGAAACAGAATTTGCAGATATAAAGGCCTCTGTAACAGATGATGAGGAATATATCGTTGGAGATAAGGTCGTAATAAAAATAAATGAAAATAAAGCAATAGTCTTTTGAATGTAAATACATGACATTGTCTAATCAAAACACCTACATAAATAATATTATTCGAAATATATCAATCGAGAAATCTCTTTTTTGGGTAACCGCAGCACTGATGTTAGTTGCTATCTTGTATCCAGCTTCCATGGCAATAAGGGCTGCATTTTTTGAGAATGATATATTTACACTCGCAGGATTTGAGAGGATTCTTCAACTAGACACAATAGTATCTGACATTTGGAACACACTCATATTTTCAGCAGGTTCAATGTTTGGGGCAACTGTAATAGGCGTTTCCTTGGCATGGGTAAATGCAAGAACAGATGTACCAGGTGTTAGAGCAATCGAGGTTTTCTGTGTTATTCCGTTTTTTTTGTCCGCTTTTGTCGGAGCCATTGCTTGGCGACTACTTTTTGTACCTAATGCAGGTATGATTTCTATGTTTCTTACCAAATACGGTTTTCCAGAATTTTTACTCCCCGATATTTACTCACTAGGTTCAATGGTTTTTATCCAGTCGGTTTTCTATTCTCCATTTATGTATCTCTACGCAGTGGCGTCATTCAGACAGATGGATCCGACACTTGAAGAGATAGCAAGGATACATGGCGCCGGTAACTGGAATACTCTTCGAAAAATTACTCTTTCCGTAAATGGGCCAGCATTATTATCCGGAATGATCCTTGTATTTGTTATGTCCGTTGGAACACTTGAAGTGCCAATGGCGCTTGGCTCTGCTGGAGGTAACTACGTTTTATCAACAAGAATTTGGGCACTCATGAATAATATGCCCCAGGATGTAACTGCTGCATCAGCGCTTGGTATGATAGCAATTCTTATTGCAGCGATTGGTATCATTATACAAAGAAGATTGCTAGGTAATAGAAAATTTACAACAGTTACAGGAAAGGGTTACAAATCGAAGAAAATATCTCTTGGGCGTTGGAAGTGGGTCGTTTTTACGCTTGCTATAACGTATATCATATTTGCCGTCATTATGCCGATTGTAACATTGATACTCGTAGCACTACAAAAGTTCTGGACAGGCTCATTTAGTATGCAATTCTTTACTTGGGCTAACTTTACAACCGTTCTCTTTGAATATGATGTTACCGCTAGAGCAATAAAAAATAGTTTATTCGCTTGCTCTGTTGCTGCCACAATTTCTGTAATTTTTGCATTAATTCTATCCCAAATTCGATCACGTAATGCCGAAGCATTTATGGGGATGTTAGTTTTATTGCCAATTGTAATACCAGGTGCTGTTTTCGGGATGATGGTGCTGTTTGCATTTGTAAAAACACCTATTTATAATACAATTTTCATTATAATCTTTGCATATGTTATCGCCTATTTTTATCTAGCGTATAGGACGATATATTCTGTCCGTCTATCTATTCATCCTGAGCTTGAGCAATCAGCACGAATACATGGAGCAAGTTGGTTTCAGTCAACTCGGAGGATACTGACTCCACTATTAAAGCCAGGGATTGTATCTGCATGGCTCATGTCGTTTATACTATTTATCAGGGAGTTTTCTTCTGTGATGTTCTTATACCGACATGGGACAGAAGTAATGCCAGTTGTTTTTTTCATGTTAATGGAGAGGCATTCAGCAAGATTAGCAGCATTCATGGTAATCCAGACAGCAATATTGTTGTTAATCATGATTATCTATCAACGCTTCACTAGCAAAAATGCTACCGGAGCAGCTTTTTAAACAATAAGTGAAAGGGGAATTGGTTATGACATCGAAACTCAAATACCTTAAAGAAGATAATAATATTTATCCTGTAGCAGTAAAAGCAGGCGATCTAATTTTTATTAGTGGACAAATGGCTTATGAAAGCGGAGTTGGGGTTCCAGATAATTTAAAATTGCACGAGGGTATGCCCTATCATGGATCGCTTATTGAGAAACAACTAAAATTTATTTATAATAAACTTGAAAGTTCCCTGGATGAGGTTGACACTTCCCTAAAACACATTTTGAAAATTAACTCCTTTCATATGCATGGCGAAGACGTTGATATGGCATTGAGAGAAAGAAGAAATTGGTTTAGCAAAGATAATCCCCCTCCTAGCACTTTAGTTTTTACTCCAGAATTACCTGTTCAAGAGGCAAGGGTATCATTAGATATGATAAATATTTCAAAATCAGCTAAAATGCCAATTGAGTCGGTAAAGCTGACTAAATCACCTGATATTGCTCAGGTAAAATCGATTGGTTGGGCAGTCTTTTCCCAAGTTTTAAAGGGTGCTGGATTTATTTTTACCCGTGGAACAACAGCACATAACCAAGATGGCCCACTCAAGGAGACACTTCCAAATTATCCATTTCCTTATGATAATAATATTGTCAAATATCAGCTTCGTTATGAGATTGAGAGAATGAAAGATCTACTAGAAGATGCTGGCGCGTCTTTGGAGCATGTTGTGAGAGCAGAGTTACATATGACCAATATGGAAGATATTGCAATAGTTGATGAATTATGGGCGGAATACTTCCCCGTTGACCCCCCAGCGCGTGTTATAATCCCTGTGCCTTTAGTAGTGCTTCCAATGCGAATAGAGTCTGAGTTTATTGCTGTTGACCCAAGCGGACCTTACAAAAAAGAGATTATAAATTGTAAGGGTGTACCAGAACCAATAAGCCCTGAGTCTACCGCTGTAAAAGCTGGGCCATTCGTATTCCTATCTGGGCAGCTTGCTACAGACTTTAAGCATGGTCTAGCACCGGAAGCTACCGTGAACCCAAGTTTTCCATATCACAGTAATCAAGCACGCCTTGAGGCAGAATATATAATAAGCAAGGTATCTAGAATTTGTGAGATTGCCGGCACATCAATTGAAAATTTAGTTAGAAGACGCGTTCATTTTGTTGACATGGTAGACATCCCGTTAACAGAAGATCTGTGGGTGAATAGATTAGGAGATAAAATGCCTGCAAGCACACTCTTTAAAACTTCCGGGCCACTACCAATCCCTGCCTGTAAAATCCAGTATGATCTTACTGCATTTATTAAATAATTTTTTCTCTTGATATCATCTACTATGATATTGTATTCCGGTAAAATGGGTGATACAAGATAGTCGAGTTTTTAAATAGAAAATTGGTATTTATTATTTAAACTACTCCGAAGAAACCAGCCTTTAGGCTGGTTTTTTTGTTTACTGAGTGTATTTTTATTGCTCTAATCAGTATATAACTATAAAAATGGTTTAACATGTTAGGCAGTCTTCTAGCGCTTCTATCTGCAATGTCATTTGCGTTTAATGACGTAGCTGTACGACGCGGGATATTATATAATTCTGTTTATAAGTCAATTGCAGTGACAGTTCCAATTGGGGTACCATTATTCATAGCCGCCATGATAGTATTTGATTGCTACGAAGCGTTAAATAGCCTTACAATTCGATCTATTTCTTTCTTTGGTATAGCAGGCATCATTCATTTTATCTTTGGGAGATACTGTAACTACAAGTCTATTGAGTACCTAGGGACAACTCTTGCAGGTCCCGTAATGCAAATTTCATTATTGATTTCAGTATTTTTTGCATTCTTTATCTTGAATGAAATATTTACCTATCTGCATTTCCTTGGAATTATATTAATCCTCCTTGGTCCTATGATTATACTAGCTGGTAGCAGTAATAATGTAACAAAATCAGGTATTAAAATTGACTATACTCGTGGCTTTATGTGGGGAATTCTATGTTCATTTTCTTATGGCACAAGTCCTCTTTTAATAAAGCTAGGATCAAATGGTGGTGGAATAAAAGATAATATTGTAGGCGGATTTGTCTCTTATTTCTCAGCATCGATGTTATTATTTATAATATTTCTAATTGTTAAAATACCCCTTAAAGAAATATATAAAATGGAGCCATCAGGAAGAAAATGGTTTCTCATAACAGGGTTTATGGCTTTCATATCTCAACTACTAAGATACATGGCACTCGCGCTGCTTGCTATGTCCATTGTGGAGCCAATTCAGAGATCGTCTGCTGCTTTTAGAGTATTATTTGGATATTTAATAAACAAAGAGCATGAGATCATAAATTCAAGAGTTTTAGCCGGCATCTTAATATCATTGATGGGTGTATACGTTCTCATATCTCAATTGGGTAGTTTTGTCATGACTTAGTCGACCGGCATTAATTTAGGATTAATATTGAAATCTACTTCTGTAATTGAATTACCTCGTCTAATTTCATCATAATATACAATTTGTGTTGGTAGTTTTGCTTCCTGACCTATACTTTCTTTCCAATTTTTGTAGCGACTCACAAAGCTTCTATATATTCCATACTTAAAATACGTAGACTCAGGTACAAAATTTATTGGCGAGTTTGCTATTTCATGTTTTTTATTACCATTTACCCATACTTGCATAAGTTCATCCTTATAGTTCAAGCAAAATGATATGTCATTCCACTTCTCAACCATATCTTTTATATCCAATAAGTAATAATTAATCCCTTCATCTTTCACATTTGTCGGAGATCCAGTTAGGGAATGCCATTTGAAATAGAATTTTCCATTTTTGGCTGCCATCTGAATAAGTGGTGGTAATGATACATACCCGCCAGCTTTACCAGATGGTCCACCCTTTTGATGGATTTGACCCAAGTCCGTATTTGTTGGATGGACATCAATAAAATCTTTATCCAGTTTTATACTATAAGCAAAGCATTGATTACCACTTGGATCTTGTCTGGGTCTTGATGAAAATTCGACTCGCTCTCGATCTTTCTCACAATCATTCCAAGTATCATCACCAAAACAATCACCATCTCGTAATTCAAATCTTTGATAGAATTTTCCTCTTCTAGCAGCCATTTCATCTTCTATATATTCATAATTATAGCTATTTTGACTCATATAGTTGGTATGAGTTCTGAAACCAGAATATTCTGGTGCACTTAATGCGAGTTTGCCTTTATCGTCTGTATATATTTTTGATTTAGCATCATTTGGTAAAATGAGCACGAGCAGTAAGCACAATAGTACTAATGTGCGAATGAAGATCATGTCTAATAATTACAGGCGGCTAGAGTATTAGTCAACACTCAGTCAATTTTTCTCTTCACCAATTAGTTTAATTATGCAATGATGTTTATGTTTTAATTACATATTAGATATTTAGATGTTCTGTGATTTAAAAAATATAAAGACATTATTTTACGTAATTATTTTTGCAAGTTCACTATCGGCATGTAAAATTGATTTTGAAGGTGATATTTATACATCTGACCTTATGGATGTCCTTGAGAATAGAACTCAAATTGATATCCCAATGATTGTTAGCTTTCAAGTATCGTCTTGTGATGAAGACTTGTATGATCTTCATAGCACATTGAGTGATTATTTTTTAGAATATAGCTATATTGGTTGTGAAGTTGGTAATGACTTTATGTCTTATGTAACGTCAAGAGTTCGTGTGCCAATCAATTCTTCACAGGATGATTTTGAAAATACAGATAGCCTAATAGGCTATTTGGTTCAAGAATTTGATGATGGTATTTATGTTTACACTATGCTAAATCAGCTATCATTTGATATGTTAAGTAATTATGTTGAGTCACAAACATTCCAAAGTCTTGATCTAAGCGAAAGCAGTTTAATCGTCAATGTTCATAATGATCTACGCTATTTAAATTTATCCGTTTTTCCTGGATTTGTTGATGGCGATCCAACTGTTTATGTAGAAGATTACGAAATGGAAAAAAGGGATATTTTAACAATACTGAATTCAGACTCCAGTGCAGCGCATCTTCAAATATATGGCTGGTCACCAATATTTTACATACAAAACAATCAAATTTAGCCCATTAGAATGAGATTCCAAGCTCCTATAAATTAATTTGTTATTCCATGTCTGAACTATTATAAATAAGCTATGAATATAATATCTCAAATTGGCAATACGCCCCTTATACACTTAAAAGAGGTATCAGAGCTTACCTCTTGCCATATTTACGGAAAGGCTGAGTTCATGAATCCTGGTCTATCAGTAAAAGATAGAGCTGCACTTAGCATCATTGAAAACGCCGAAAAACGCGGTGATTTAAAAAAAGGTGGAACAATAGTTGAGGGTACTGCTGGGAATACCGGAATAGGAATAGCGCTTGTTGCTAATGCCAAAGGGTATAATGTCAAAATTATAATTCCAGAAACACAAAGCCAAGAAAAATTTGACACGTTAATTGCACTTGGAGTTGAGCTAATAAAAGTTCCAGCTGTACCATTTTCAGATCCTAATAACTATCAACATGTTGCAAGGAGAATTGCTGAAGAGGAGATGAAATCGAATCCAAATGGTGCAATTTTTGCAGATCAGTGGAACAACCTGGATAATATGATGGCACACTACAGAACTACTGGTCCTGAGATCCTAGCGCAGACAAATAAACAAATAGACGGTTTTATTTGTTCAGTTGGGACCGGAGGAACACTCTCAGGTGTTTCAAAATTCTTAAGGGAAAACAAATCTGATATTCAAATTGGTATTGCTGACCCAAAAGGAGCAGCAATGTATAATTTTTTTCAGAATAATAAAGTTGAACCATCCGCAGGTAATTCTATTTCAGAGGGTATCGGACTTGGAAGAGTAACTCCTATAATCGAAGAAATTGAAAAAGTGGACTATTGTTATTCAATAGAGGACATAGACGCCTTACATTACATCTATAAACTTGTAAAGAATGAGGGTGTTATTCTTGGTGGATCAAGTGCAATAAATATCGCTGGGGCTGTTAACTTGGCGAAGGATATCGGTAAGGGAAAAACAATAGTTACGATATTATGCGACCATGGAAGCCGGTATCAAAGCAAAATATATAATCAAAAATTTCTTAAAGAGAAGAAGTTACCTGTGCCAGATTGGTTAAAAAATTAATTCTCGACAAGCTTTCCGTTAATTATTTTTATTATTCTGTCAGATTTTTCAGATAGTTTGGTATTGTGGGTTGCGAGTAATACGCTTGTATTATTTTTTCGAGCAAGAGATATAAACTGTTCAAAGACAACCTCAGCAGTTTTGCTATCAAGATTACCCGTTGGTTCATCTGCGAGTAGTATATCTGGATTATTAGCCAAGGCACGGCATATAGACACTCGTTGTTGTTCGCCACCAGAAAGTTGAGACGGCAAATGATTTATTCTATCTTGTAAACCCAGATTATCCAGTAGATCTCTCGCTCTACTCTTGGCGGATGTTTTCTCTAAGCCTGACAAAAGCATGGGTATTGCAACATTATCGATTGCAGTAAAATCGGAGAGTAAATGATGGAATTGATAAATAAATCCAATAGACACTCTTCTTGTAATTGTACGATCAAAATCGGTCATTTTAGAACATTTCACCTTATTTATAAATATTTCACCGCTATTTGGTTTTTCCAGAAGTCCTGCGATATGAAGCATTGATGATTTACCTGACCCAGAATTACCAACCAAAGATACAATCTCTCCCCTTCTCATATCCAAATTTATCTTATTTAAAACATTTATTTTATTATCGCCTTGTATATATACTCTTGATATATTTTCTAATGATAATACTACATCTAACTGATTTATATGTTTATTATTCATTTCTTAAAACCTCAACTGGATCTATTTTTGAGGCCTTCCATGATGGATATATTGATGCCAATATTGAAAATGACAAAGCCATAGTAATAACAGATAGTAATTCGTAATTATCAATCTCAGCTGGCAGCTTGGCCAAATAGTACATTTCGGGGGAAAAAAGTTCAGTTCCCGTTATTTTTGAGATAAATAAACGAATTGCATCTATATTTTTACAAAATATCACACCAATTATCACTCCCAGAGTCGTTCCAGCAACGCCAATAGAAGATCCTGAAATAAAAAAAATCCGGATTATCGAGCTTTTTGATGCACCGATTGTTCTTAGGATTGCAATATCAGAGTTTTTGTCTTTCACCAGCATGATCAGGCTAGATATGATATTTAAACCAGCAACTAAAACAATTAGTGAGACAATTATAAACATTAAGTCCCTCTCCACTTCTAGCGCGGTAAAAAAGGTTTTATTCTGCTCTTTCCAAGAAGATACATAGCCCACTCCATCTACAATTTCTCGTATCTTTATTAATGCAGGATCGAGCTCTTCGGGTTTATCTAAAAATATCTCTATTGTATTTACTTTATCTTTCTTACTAAAGTATTTTTGGGCCTCTTTTAGGGGCATATATACAAAATTCGAGTCATACTCTGACATACCGATATTGAATATACCTGTTATGGGATAAGACTTTATCCTTGGCGTTGTCCCAAATGGGGTTTGCGAGCCTTTTGGAGAGATTAGGGTGAGTGTGTCTCCCATACCCAGCATTAGATTACGTGACATACCTGAACCGATAAGTAGCCCCTCAATTTCGCTGTAACTATCTAAATCTAAGCTTTGATCTATTTTTGGAATATTCGAAATATCATTGTAATCTATTGCTTTAACAATAGCCCCGGCTGTTTGTTCGCCCGATGACACCATGACCTGAGAGTAAATTGTTGGCACAACTGAATAAACATTATCAATAAGCTCGATATCATCTTGTATTTGGTCATAGAACGCAATATCTGAACTGTATGATTGTATAGTTATATGACCATTAATACCAAGTATTTTATCTAATAATTCTGATCGAAAACCATTCATAACAGCAAGGACGATAATTAAAGTGGCAACGCCCAACATAATGCCGACCAATGAAAACAAACTTATAATTGATATGAAACCTTCTTTCTTTTTGGAGCGTAAGTATCTGAATGCTATCTTCCACTCAAACGATGCAAATGGACGGGTCTGTTTATTTGATTTAATTTTTTTAACCATTATTAAATTGCTTCAGGAACTCATCAATTTTTATTACTTGCACTTTTCCTGAAGACCTCTCTTTCAATTCGAGTGTATTATTCTGGATAGAATTTTTACCAAGTATTATTTGCTGTGGTATGCCAATTAGATCTGCTTTATTTAGTTTTTCACCTACAGAGCTGGTGGTGTCATCATAGAGAAGGCTATTATTTTGAGATATTTTTTTGTAAATCATTTCCGAGAGTTTAGCCAAATTTTCATCTTTCGGGCTAAGATTTAGAAGCACGTAGTCAAACGGTGAAACGCTTTTTGGCCAAATAATACCTTTATCATCATGGCTTGCTTCAATTATTGCTGCAACCAGGCGTGAAACCCCAATACCATATGAACCAGATTGAATTGGATTTATTTTTCCTTCACTATCTTGAACATTTGCTTTGAGTGGCTTTGTGTATTTATCACCAAAGAAAAATACATGACCAACCTCAATACCCCTCATTTCTAATCTATTTTCCTGACCAACCTTTTTCTCGTAAGTCTCCTGATCATACATATCATCTGTTACAGAATAATATTGTGTCCATTCCTCAACGATATTTTTTGAGTCATTTTCGTAATCAACATTGTCTGCAATTTCTAAGTCTAATATCCTCTTATCAATATAAACCTTACTCTCACCAGTATTTGCTAATATTATAAACTCATGGCTTAAGTTGCCACCTATAGGCCCCGACTCAGCCTCCATAGGAATTGCCTTTAATCCCATTCTTTGAAAAGTCTTTAAATAAGATAAAAACATCCGACTGTATGATATTCTCCCCTCTTCTTCGCTAATATCAAAAGAATATGAGTCTTTCATTAGAAATTCTTTGCAACGCATCACACCAAAACGAGGGCGTATTTCGTCTCTGAACTTCCATTGAATGTGAAATAGAGTTTTTGGAAGATTTTTATAGGATTTAAAGTAATGGCTTGATATATCTGTGATTTGCTCTTCATTCGTTGGTCCATATAGTATATCTCTATCATGCCTATCTTTCATTCTAAGCATCTCGGCGCCGTAGTCATCATACCGACCACTTTTTCTCCATAAATCTGCAGATTGTATTGTTGGCATTAATAATTCAATAGCCCCTGCGCGAACCTGCTCTTCTCTCACAATTTGTTCAATTTTCTTCAAAACTGCATAACCAAAAGGTAACCAAACATAAATACCAGAACTTGCTTGGCGAATCATGCCTGTGCGTAGCATCAACTGGTGCGAGATAATCTCAGCATCTTTTGGAAATTCCTTCAAAGTTGGCAAAAAATATTCACTTAATCTCATAACTAACTCAATTAATACCCAATATTCCGTCTATTGTTAAAATATTAAAATAAAAAATTACGACTAAAATTAATAATATAATAAATGTAACAAATGTTGTAACAATGATTTTAAAGAGTAGATTCGGATTGATCGGTACGCTTCCATGTATTCCCTCAACGTCTATACCTTTATCCATATGAGTGGTAATATTTAAAGGCAGGACAATAAAGAACACTATCCACCATAAAATAAAGAAAATACCGAATAATGTGAAATAATTCATATTAAAATCACCTTATACAAATGTTAAACAAACCTTTATAAAAGGCTTTTTACCCCATATTGAAAATAAATGGTTTCTTATATTTTTCTCAATATATCCTATCAGATAATCATCATCTGATTTTTTTGCTTTAGGAAGCGAGTCAAGCGCATCATCAATTTTATATTCTATAAATTCTAAAACATTATCTATATCATCCATTTTATTTGGTATTCCAAACGTTTCAACTATTGGATCAACATAAAGTATAAAATTTTTATCTAAAACAAGATTTATGAAAACTACACCTGACTCCTGAAGCCTTCTTCTGTCTTTTAACGCTCTATCATTTGGTGTAATAAATATATCACCATCTCTAAGGTAAAAATTTGGCTCGTTTTGATCCCAAAGCATTGGACTATCTGGATATAATCTTACAAGGTCACCATTTTTTGCAAAGATGGGATTCTTTATGTTATTTTCTCTAGCAACTTTTATATGCTCTGCCAAATGAAATAATTCACCGTGCATTGGTATAAGTGTATTGGGCTTGAGTAGGTTATACAGCTTTTCAACTTCAGGTCTTGACGGATGACCTGTCGTATGAATGTCCTGTGTTGAGTCATCGATTATACTAGCACCATATTCTATAATTTTATTTTTTAAAAAACCTATTGAATTTTCATTACCCGGTATGGTCTTAGAAGAGAAAATTACTGTATCATCTTTTGCTAACTGAACTATATTATTCCTACCATTCGCAATTTTACTCAATGCAGCGTTTGGCTCACCCTGACTTCCTGTACAAATAAGACAAATATCTTTTTTTGAATTCTTGTTAATATCCCTTTCATCGATAAAAAAAATGTCCTTATCTATATAGCCACATACCTTTGCAACTTTAACAAATCTTTTTATTGATCTGCCAGATAGGACAACTTTCCTATTATTACTATGCGCTGCATTTATTATAGATATTAGGCGCGAAACATTTGACGAGAAAGTTGTTACAATGGCCATACCTTTTATACCTTTTATAGCCTTCTTTAAGTTTGAGGCGACCTTCGTTTCAGTAATTGATGGCTCACTTCTAAATATATTTGTAGAGTCACATACAAGGATATCGCATTTATTATTTCCAATTTTTTTAAACTTTTCGAGATCCGTTTTTCTGTTTATTACTGGTTTTTCGTCAATCTTCCAATCAGCTGTATGGATAATGTTTATACCACCTATAGTTATATTAATTGCATTCGGCTCCGGAATAGAATGTGCAACATTAATTAAATTACACTTAAACTTACCAATGTTGAAAGCGGCATTATCTTTTAATATTTTAATATCAAGATAATTTTCAGAATAGTCTTCGGATATTTTTTCTTTAAGGAGTTCTGATGTAAATTTTGTACAATATATTGGGACATCAATCTTATTGTTAATTATTGAACTAACCGCACCATAGTGATCTTCATGTGAGTGTGTTAATATTATCGCCAATAAATTATTTTGTTTATTATTAAGAAAGTCGATATCTGGTACCATAATATCGATCCCTGGATAGTAATCATCAGCAAATCCGATACCACAATCAACCATTATCCAATTAGTCTCGTTATTTGGAAGCTTATATCCATATAAATAAAGGTTCATACCAATCTGACCAGCCCCACCAATAGGACTGTAAAAAACTTCCATTTTATCTTGTGCCATGCGACTCCTAACTAAATATTTCTCCAGTATTAATAATTTCTTTCTTGCTTCCAACCCTAAGTATCAAGTTTCCTTTATCATCAATGTTTTCAAATACACCTTCGATAATAATATTTTTTTTCTTTGCTTTAATTACCCTCCCATGATCACGTGTTAGCATTAACCAATAATCCTTGAAATACGTGAATGATTCACCATAATTCCATATATTTATCATTTTATTAAAATTTATAATTAATTTATTAAAGCACTCTTCAACAGTAACATTCTTTTGAACCTCCTGTAAGTAAGAAAAAAATGCTTCATTCCTATCATGGGTATATCTAACATTTATACCAAAGCCGACAATCAAATAGAATTTATTCTCAATGAAAACGGACTCCAATAATATTCCGCAGAGCTTTTTTTCATCTAAGAATACATCGTTTGGCCACTTCAACTGTATTTTATTTTTCCCAATTATATCTTCTATGGTTTTGGCGGCTACTACTGCGCTTAATATACTTAACTGACTGACGTGTGAAAAATCTAATTTAGCATCACTAATAACTGTGGTCGCATACAGTCCACCCATTGGAGAAGACCAAATATTTCCTCGTCTGCCACGCCCATCTATTTGTTGATCAGCAATAATCCAATTGAAATATTCTTTATTCTTGAGAAGGTTGATAGCAGTTTCATTGGTTGAATTAACTGAACTCAATCGCTTAATTAATAATTTATTTGGAGGCCATAAGGTCATCATATAAATAAAGAGGCAGATGCAGTGCCTGCAAAATTTATAAAGATTGAAGGTCTTAGAAAGAATAAGAGTGTGATTGCTGTCAGCAAATAGATAATAGTCTTTAATCTCTTTGATATCGGATCAAATGAAATTGCAGACTCTTCAAAATACATTACCTTGATAATTCTAAGGTAATAAAATGCACTGATGACACTTGATAAAACACCAAATATTGCAAGATAATAAAGTTTTGCATCTATAGCCGCATACAAGACATAAAACTTGGCAAAAAACCCAGCTAGTGGCGGTATGCCTGCTAATGAGAAGAGAAGGATGGATATTATTAAAGCCATAGCAGGATTTATTTTTGCAAGACCCGAAATATCTTCGATATTCTCAATATGTTCATCATTAGTTTTGAGCGCAATGATTGATATAAATAGAGCAAGCGACATCACAAGATAAATTAGCATATAGAGAGATAGGCTTCTCACACCATCAAAAGAGCCATTAATCACACCCATCAATGCAAAACCCATATGGCTTATTGATGAGTAAGCCAATAGTCGTTTTAGGTTACGCTGTCCAATTGCAGAAAATGCACCCAGTAACATAGAAAATATAGATAGCAAAATAAGTATTGACTGCCAGTCCTCCATTAAGGTTGGCATAGCTGTAATTAATATTCTGACAATTAGACCGAGAGCTGCAATCTTTGGAGCAACAGCGAAGAAAGCGGTAACTGTTGTTGGTGAGCCTTCATAAACATCGGGCGTCCACATATGAAAAGGGACTGCCGAAATTTTAAATGCAAAACCAGCAAGAGTGAAAGCAACGCCAATTAAAATACCAACATCATATTCTGATAAATTTGCTGCAATCTCATTATAATATATTGATCCGGTATACCCATATATAAGAGATAAACCATAGAGAAGTATGCATGAAGAGAGAGCGCCAAGAACAAAATATTTTAATCCAGACTCAGTTGATTTTGATGATTTATTACGGATTGATGCCAAAACATAGAGAGGCAGGCTTTGTAGTTCTATAGATAAGTAAAGCGAAATTAGATCATTGGATGAAACCATAATCATCATTCCAACAACTGAAAGTAAGACTAAAATAATATATTCAAACTTAAGTAGATTAATATTTCTCAGATAAATGTTTGATACAACTAATATTATTATTGAAGATATAAGTATTAATGTTTTCAAGTATAAAGAAAAAGAGTCTGTAATTAATGAGCCCCCAAAACTAACTCCTTTCGGAACGCTACCTGAAAATATTAAAAATAAAACCACTAATAGGCTAAGAATTGCCAAATTAGAAATTGTAGTATAAGTTTTTTCATTTTTTTTGAAAACCCCAATTATTAATAGAAACATAGATACAATTGTTATGGCTATTTCTGGTAAAACTGGTGTAAATATTAAAAGATTCATTTTAAGTGCCTATTTCCAGATTAACGCTAACCAAATGGGATTGGTACTGTTCAATTGCATAATTATAATTATCTATTAAGTTCGTTGTGCTTGCAGCAGTCAAATCAATTACCATATTCGGGTAAACACCAAATAAGATTATCAGTAATACGAATGGTAGTAAGATTATATACTCTCTTAGATTTAGATCTAACAACTTTTCAACTTCATCATTTGTAATCACACCAAAAATAACTCTTTTGTATAACCACAGAGCATATGCTGCAGACAATATGACACCGGTGGTTGCAAAAAATGCAACATACAAATTCACTTTAAATGCGCCAAGTAATGTTAAAAATTCACCGACAAATCCGCTCGTTCCAGGTAAACCAATATTTGCCATTGTAAACACGAGGAAAAAGGCTGCATAGATTGGCATCTTCTTTACAACACCACCATACACTGCAATCTCTCTTGTGTGTAATCTGTCATAAATAACACCAACTGATAAAAATAAAGCTGATGAGATAAGTCCATGGCTAATCATTTGAAATACACCACCTTGAATTCCTTGGTCAGTGAATGTGAATATTCCCATTGTCACAAAACCCATGTGCGCAACAGAAGAATATGCAATAAGTTTTTTTATATCTTCCTGCGCAATTGCGATAAAGGAAGTATATATAATTGCGATCACAGACAGAACAAAAACAAGGTCAGTAAAAACAAATGATCCAATTGGAAATAGTGGGATAGAAAATCGCAATATACCATAACCCCCCATTTTTAGTAAAACACCTGCTAAGATTACAGACCCTGCAGTTGGAGCTTCAACATGTGCATCAGGAAGCCAAGTATGGACGGGAAACATTGGCATTTTAACAGCAAACGAAATAAAAAATGCTAGCCAGAGCCAGTTTTGGATTGAATAATTAAAATCATATCCACTAAGAATTGTGACATCCGTTGTACCAGTGACTATATATATATAAATAATTGCAATTAACATTAAGACAGACCCACTTAATGTGTATAAGAAAAATTTGAATGTTGCATAGACACGCCTAGCGCCACCCCAAACACCAATAATGAGGAACATAGGAATAAGACAGGCTTCAAAAAAAAGATAAAATACTACAAGATCTAAAGCGCAAAATACTCCAATCATCAAAGATTCGAGTATTAAGAATGCAACCATATAATCCTTAATTTTATTACTAACGTTAGTCCAGCTTGCCAAGATACAAAATGGCATCAGAAATGTAGTAAGTATTATTAAAAACAGCGAAATACCATCAATCCCGACATGATATGTTATATTTTCTGCCAGCCATGCGTATCGTTCAATGAATTGAAATTCAGAAGATAATTTGTCGAAATTGACCCATAAAAAAATTGAAGCTAGAAAATTAACAATACACGTATATAAAGCAACAATTTTTATATTTCTTTTACCAATCTCATCCTCGCTATTTATTAGCAAGATTGTTAAAGATCCAAGTAAAGGGATCAGTATTATTGTCGATAATATTGGCCAATCCATTATGACCCCCTACCCACGATTATATAAAATGTTACTATAAAAGTTAGACCTATTATCATAGAGAAGGCATAATGATATATTAACCCAGATTGAAGCTGGACAATTTTTTTGGTTATTTTTACAACTTGTTTGGAAATCCCATCAGGGCCAAACCTATTTATAATATTTTCATCCCCCCTTTTCCAAAATATTTTACCGACTAAAACGGCTGGGCGTACAAAAATATAATTATAAATTTCATCAAAGTACCATTTGTTTAAAAGAAAGCTATATAGAACCTCTTGGTCTTTTGCAATTTTTTGAGGAATATGTGGATTTCTGATGTATAGGTAATATGCAAAGGTAACACCGATAATCATCATGATTGTTGGTGACCATTTAATGAGATATGATACGTCATGAAGCTCTTTTAATATGTAGTTGTCTTTTAAGATAAATATTGAACTTGCCCAAAATTCTTTAAATCCTGCATAAATGAATGAGTCATAGAACGCATATCCTGAAAAAATTGATCCAATAACTAATATAATTAATGGAATTAGCATAATATTTGGACTCTCATGCAAATGCGACATTACCTCTTTTGATGCGCGTGGTGTTCCATGAAAAGTCATAAATATAAGCCTCCAAGAATAAAACGATGTCATTAATGCTGCGACTAGAAGCATGGTGAATGCGTAAGAGCCTATGCCGAGACTTGATACATAAGCCGCTTCAACGATTGCATCTTTTGAATAAAATCCTGCCATTCCAAACAGACCAGGAACACCAAATCCGGTCAATGCCAATGTTCCTACGAGCATGAGTATATATGTTTTTGGTATAAACTTCCTTAGACCACCCATATACCTCATGTCTTGCTCATTAGACATTGCATGAATTACAGAACCCGCACCCAAGAATAATAGAGCTTTAAAAAAAGCATGAGTAAACAGATGAAAAATCCCAACCTGATAAGCGCCAACCCCGAGAGCAACAAACATATAGCCAAGTTGTGAACACGTAGAATAGGCTATAACTTTCTTAATATCATTTTGAACCAAGGCAACAGAAGCTGCAAAAATAGCAGTTGTTGCACCAATAAAAACTATGAACGACATTACAGATGGCGCAAGCTCATACAGGGGTGAGCATCTTGCAACTAGAAATACACCGGCGGTTACCATTGTAGCGGCGTGTATTAATGCAGAAACAGGCGTGGGACCTTCCATGGCATCTGGTAACCAAGTATGAAGAAGAAATTGTGCTGATTTTCCCATTGCGCCTATAAAAAGCAGAAAACATATAAAGGAAATGGCACCAATAGAGTAACCAAATATATTAATCTTTTTATCTGCAAGATCAGATGCATTTGAAAATACAGTATTAAAATCAAGTGAGCCAAAGAAATAAAAAATACAAAAGATACCAAGCGCAAAGCCAAAGTCGCCTACTCTATTTACAATAAACGCCTTTATTGCAGCATTGTTAGCACTCTCTTTGTGATGCCAAAAGCCAATGAGTAGATAGGAAGCTAATCCAACCCCTTCCCACCCAAAAAATAACTGAAGGAAATTATTTGATGTCACAAGCATTAACATTGCAAATGTGAATAATGATAGATAAGAAAAAAATCGTTGCCTAGATGGGTCGTCTTGCATATATCCGATTGAGTAGAAATGAACAATAGCAGAAACAGTGTTTACCACCACCAACATAACTGCGGTTAGCGTATCAACACGAATCGACCAACTTAAATCCAATGCCCCTGAAGACAGCCACTTTAAAATAACAATGACTTGATCATTCTTGCCATCAACCCAACCAACATTCAACAATACATACCACGATAACAACGCAGAGATAGCAACCAATATTGAAGTTATTAATTCAGATTTTCTAGCACCGATTGTTTTACCAAAGAGTCCGGTTAATATTGCGCCAATGAGCGGTAAAAAAACTATTGATGAGTATAGCATGACTATTAACCCTTCATCTCGGTAATATCCTCAACTGCTATTGAGCCCTTATTTCTAAAATAGATGACTAATATCGCAAGACCAATTGCTGCCTCTGCAGCCGCTACTGTAAGAACCAATAGAGAAAATACCTGCCCTGTAATATCATTTAGATAAGTAGAAAATGCTACCAAGTTAATGTTTACCGCTAACAGCATTAACTCTATTGACATTAGTATGATAATTATATTTTTTTTATTTAGAAAAACCCCAAATATACCAATTACAAATAATATTGATGCAAGTGCTAGATAGTTATTAATGGCAATCATATTCCACTTCCTGGTTTCATATCTATATTTTTAATGGAGCTCTCCGCATCTCTTTCAACTTGCTTATTAATATCTTGCCTTTTAGCAGAGGGGCGATGATTAACCGTCAGTATTATTGCACCTATCATAGATGCCAGAAGTATCAAACCGGCTAATTGAAAGAACAAAATATTATCCGTGTATAGGACTAAGCCGATTATTTCTGTATTTGAGTATTGCGTATCTGTGCTTAAACTTAAATTGTCTGTAACTGAATAATCACGCTTCCATGTGAATAATACCAGCATAAGCTCGGCCAGTATGATAACCCCAATAGTCAACCCAATCGGCAGATAACTTATCACTGTTGATGAAATTGATTTAAATTCAACGTCCAGCATCATTACCACGAATAAGAAGAGGACTGCAACAGCTCCAACATAAACTATGACTAGTATGAAAGCTAAAAATTCTGCACCGAGTATGAGAAATATCCCTGCGGAATTGAAAAAACATAAAATTAAGAAAAGGACAGAATGTACCGGATTACGCGATAATATCACCATGAAAGCGGAAGCTATCATAATAAATGAGAACAAATAGAATAATAAGCTCACTACGATCATTTTTTTACCTATATTTTGCGTCAAGCTCTATGTTTTTTGAGATTGCCTCTTCCCATCTGTCTCCATTCGAGAGAAGTCTCTCTTTGTCGTAATATAATTCTTCTCGGGTTTCAGTTGCAAACTCAAAATTCGGACCTTCAACAATGGCGTCAACTGGGCATGCTTCTTGACAATACCCACAGTATATACACTTTACCATATCAATATCATAACGAGTTGTTCTTCGGGTGCCGTCATTTTGACGTGGACCTACTTCGATTGTAATAGCCTGTGCTGGACATATGGCCTCGCACAGCTTACAACCAATACACCGCTCCTCACCATTTGGATATCTTCGAAGTGCATGCTCTCCTCGAAACCTAGGAGATAGTGAACCCTTCTCAAAAGGGTAGTTAATTGTCGCTTTGGGCTTAAAAAAGTAACGCATTGCAAGCCTAAACGCACGAATGAATTCAATTAGTAAAAAACTTCTAAAAACCCTGATTACTCTCTTCATATCTTTCTCTTATCCTATTTAAAAAATACAACGAATGTTGCCGTTACCGCAACCATCACAAGTGACAGAGGCAAAAAAACTTTCCATCCTAATCTCATTAACTGGTCATACCTGTATCTAGGAACCATCGCTTTGACCATTGCGAACATAAAGAACATAAAACATACTTTTATAACAAACCAAACGAAACCCGGAATAAAGTCGAGAATGGGTAGAGGGGCATGCCATCCACCAAGAAATAAAATGGTTGCAAACGCACACATTAAAACAATCGATACATATTCACCGAGCATGAACATCAGGTAAGGAGTAGATGAGTATTCCACCATAAAACCAGCAACAAGTTCTGACTCAGCTTCAGGCAGATCGAATGGAGGCCTGTTCGTTTCGGCTAAGGCAGAAATAAAAAATACTACAAACATTGGAAACAGTGGGATAAAGTACCAGTTTAAAATTCCGTAATCACCCGATTGGGCGTTTACAATATCAGTTAAATTGAGCGAACCACTCAATAAAATAACTGTAATAATCACAAATCCAATGGACACCTCATAAGATACCATTTGCGCTGCAGATCTGAGGGCGCCGAGGAAAGGATATTTGGAGTTAGATGCCCATCCCCCCATGATAATCCCGTAAACACCCAACGATGAAATTGCAAGGATATACAATACACCTATATTGATATCAGCCAAAACAATACCTGCATCAAATGGAATTACGGCCCAAGCCGAAATCGCGAAGACGGTTGTAACAAATGGTGCAAGTAAAAAGACTGCCTTATCTGCTTTAGACGGGATAATAACTTCTTTTAATACAAATTTTAATAGGTCCGCAAAAGATTGCAAAAGACCGAATGCACCAACAACATTTGGACCTCGTCTCATCTGCACTGCCGCCCATATCTTTCGATCTGCTAGCAATAAGAATGCTATTGTAATTAATAGTGTAGTTATCAAAAAAACACTCTTTGCAGCGATGATCGCCGCAGGATAGAGATACATTGATAATATATTATCCATTTTTAATCTCGATGCTATTCTTTTGCATGCTGCATTCTCCCATAACCTTGCTTGATCTTGCTATAGAATTTGTAAGGTAATAGTCTGTAATGGTATTTGAGAATGCGTTACCGTTTAACTTCTGTTTTCGATTAGATAGTTGATCTAAACCATGAAAAGTATCACTTTCAATATGATTGATATTTGAGAATATAGGATACTCTTTTCTGAGACCGGCTCTAACATCCTCAAAATTAGTATAATTAAGTGATTTTTTGACTCTTTTTGATATCTCAACAATTATCTTCCAGTTATCTCTGGCATCTCCAGGTGGGAAGACCGCTCGGTTTGTCTCCTGCAATCTGCCCTCTGTATTCATATATAAACCATTTTTTTCTGTGTAGCAGGCTCCAGGAAGAACTATATCGGCATTAGTTGCACCTCTATCTCCATGACTCCCTATATATACAGTATGTTTATTTTTGGCATCGACCTCATCGGCATCGAGAAGGAATAATAATTCTATCTCACTTGATGACGCCATCTTTTTAGCGCAATATTTTTCATCTTGAGGTAGAAAGTCGAGATCTAAGCCGGCAACTCGCGATGCGTATTTATGTAAAACAGCTACCCCATTCCAATCCTCTCGGATTGAACCAGTTTTTTCTGCGCAGTCAATAACCTGAGATAAAATGATTGTTCCATCATCCCTTAAGAAGACGTCATCACCCAACAGCCAGATGATATTTTTAAAGTCGCTCAATGGAATATTTTTTAGGTCTATACTCTTTGGTGAGTCGCCAATGAAAGTATAATCATAGGTCAGATCATGCTCTTGACCTATAACATATAAACTCAAATTCCCAGTTAGCCATCTTTTGCGTATACGAGCATTCAGAACAGGAGATTCCATTCTTGGATTTGAACCGATAATAACTATTGCGTCGGCATTCTCAATACCAGCTATTGTTGGATTAAAGATGTATGATGATCTCCCATATTGATTGCCCAATATTGACCCATCTTGTCTACAGTCGTACTTATTTGAACCGATCTTTTCCATTAATTTCTTCATAAGAAACATTTCCTCAGCCGACACCATATCACCTGCTATGGCTCCGATCCTATCTGGGTCAGTTTTTTTTATGAGCTTTGTTAGCAATGTTAGTGCTATATCCCATGATACCGGGATCAATTTACCGTTTTCACGAATGTATGGGGTATCAATCCTCTGAGTTTTTAAGCCATCCCAAACAAATCTTGTTTTATCGGAAATCCACTCCTCGTTTATTTCCTCATTGTACCTTGGCATAATTCGCATCACTTCGGAACCTTTTGAGTCGATCCTTATGTTAGACCCTATACCATCCATAACATCTATGGATTCAGTTTTTCGGAGCTCCCAAGGTCTTGCATGATATTCATAAGGCTTTGATGTTAAAGCACCAACTGGGCAAAGATCAATAATATTTCCTTGTAACTCTGATGACATTCCCTTTTCTAGGTAGGTGGTTATCTCCATATTTTCTCCCCTATGGATTGCCCCCAACTCTTCAGTGCCTGCGACCTCTGATGTAAATCTTACGCATCTTGTACAGTGTATACATCTGGTCATTGTCGTTTTTACAAGCGGACCAATATTCTTGTTATCAACAGCTCTCTTATTCTCTTTGTACCTGCTCTTATTTATTCCATAATGCAAGGCTTGATCCTGTAAGTCACACTCACCACCTTGGTCACATATAGGACAATCCAATGGGTGATTAACCAAGAGAAATTCCATTGCACCCTTTCTTGCATTGTGAACCTGGTCTGTATTTGTTAGAACCTCGGGTAACTCTCCATTTGGACCTGGTCTTAAATCAGACAAGGAGAAATGACATGAGGCAACTGGTTTTGGGGCACCCTTGACCTCAACTAGACACATCCTACAGTTCCCTGCTATTGATAATTTATCATGATAGCAAAATCGTGGAACCTCTATATCTGTTAATTCCAGGGCCTGAATTAGAGTCAAATTCTCCTCAAATTCATGTTCTTTGCCATTTATTAATATTTTTTTTGACATTCTAACTCTTATTTATTTATTCTGTTTTCAATTTCATGCCTGAAATGTCTAATTAAACCTTGAATGGGCCAAGCAGCAGCATCTCCAAGAGCGCATATGGTGTGACCTTCAACTTGCTTTGTAACCTCTTGTAGCATATCAATTTCATCGATACTGGCATCACCTTTCGTCATTCGATCCATCACTCTCCACATCCAACCGGTTCCTTCACGGCATGGTGTGCATTGACCACAACTCTCATGCTTGTAGAAATAGCTCAGCCTAGCTATTGCCCCAACAATATCTGTCGATTTATCCATAACAATAACTGCCGCGGTACCAAGTCCAGAATTTAACTCTTTGAGGGTATCAAAATCCATTGATAGATTCTGACATAGATCAGCGGGTAAACATGGTACAGAAGAGCCGCCAGGTATTACGGCAAGTAAGTTATCCCATCCACCCCTAACACCACCAGCATGTTTTTCAAGCAGCTCACGAAGAGTTATTCCCATTTCTTCTTCAACATTACACGGCGTATTAACATGACCTGATATACAGAATAATTTGGTGCCTGTATTGTTTGGCTTTCCCAAAGAGGAAAACCATTCGGCTCCCCTTCTCAATATTTCAGGTGTTACCGCTATTGACTCTACATTGTTTACTGTTGTAGGACATCCATAAAGCCCGCAATTAGCTGGAAATGGAGGTTTAAGTCTTGGCATTCCTTTTTTACCTTCAAGGCTCTCTAATAATGCGGTTTCCTCACCGCATATGTATGCCCCTGCTCCATGGTGCACGTAAATATCAAAATCCCATCCCGATTGACATGCATTTTTTCCGATAAAGCCAGCTTCATAGGCCTCATCAATTGCCTTTTGTAGGGAGTATCTCTCATTTACATACTCGCCTCTAACATAAACATAACAGACATTGGCACTCATTGCGAATGAAGCAATTAAACATCCTTCTATGAATTGATGGGGCTCATTTCGTAATATTTCTCTATCTTTACAGGTGCCAGGCTCCGACTCATCTGCGTTGACAACAAGATAGTGTGGGCGATCCTTAACCTCTTTTGGCATGAAGGACCATTTTAATCCAGTTGGAAACCCGGCACCACCCCGACCCCTCAGGCCGGATGCCTTTAATTCTTCAATTATCCAATCTTTGCCCTTGCTTAATAAAGTTTTCGTGCTATCCCAATTACCCCTCCGGATTGCAGCACTGATTTCAGAGCTGTTGGCCCCGTATATATTTGTAAATATTTTATCTTCATTCTTAAGCATTTTTGGCCTCTAAACCTGGTTTTGTTCTATTTTTTGCAATCTCTTCTATTTCATCCTCAGTTAAAATTTTTATATTTTTATTATCTGGAGCTGATGAAAGCCTGTCTTTATATGAGCCAGGTTTTATCTCTTTTTTACTCCTTAGATCGTCTATAATATTTTTTAAATCAGTTACAGCTAAATCTTCGTAATAATCATCGTTTATCTGGATTACTGGTGCATTACAACAAGCACCAAGACATTCCACTTCTACCCATGATAGGTTGTCTTTGCTTACTGAACTCTGCTCTCCAATTTCTTCACGCAGTAGACTCTTTAATTTTTCTGAACCTGATAGCATACATGGTGTAGTACCACATATTTGAAAATGATGAGCGCCAACTGGGTTAAGGTTAAACATAGTGTAGAATGTTGCGATCTCCATCACACGAATTTGTGGTAGATCTAGAAATTTGGCAATATAATCTATAATATCTGATGATAACCAACCTTTATTTTGTCTCTGTGCAATCCACAAAATTGATATAATCGCCGATCCTTCTCTACCTTTGGGATATTTCTTAAGCTCCCTTTCAGCTAGTAATAAATTCTCCTTAGTGAAGCTGAAGTTATTATTATTTTTTTTGTTTTCTGTCATTATATAATCTACCGATCAACTTCGCCAAAAACGATATCAAGAGAGCCGAGTACAGCTGACACATCAGCGAGCATATGCCCTTTACACATGTAATCCATTGCTTGTAAATGAGCAAAACCTGGCGCCCTGATTTTACAGCGATATGGTTTATTTGAGTCATCAGAAACTAAGTACACACCGAATTCACCTTTTGGTGCTTCAACGGCTCTATAAATTTCGCCTTTAGGCACATGGTATCCCTCTGTGTATAATTTAAAGTGATGTATCAGCGCTTCCATTGACTTTTTCATTTCAGCTCTTTTTGGTGGAAATAATTTATTATTTTCTGTGGATACAGGGCCACCCTCTTTTCTTAACATATCTATACACTGTGACATTATTTTTAATGATTGCTTCATTTCTTCAACCCTCAAGAGGTATCTGTCATAACAATCACTATTCTTTCCAACAGGAATTTCAAATTGTAGCTCCGAGTATATTTCATACGGTTGAGATCTTCTCAGATCCCATGGAAGCCCAGTCCCCCTAATCATTACTCCAGAAAAGCCATATTGTTGAGCGTCTTCCTGGCTTATGAAGCCAATATCAACATTTCTCTGTTTAAAAATTCTATTCTCAGTTAAGAGCTCTTCGATATCATTAATAACAACTGGGTGTGTTTCAGTAAAATTCTCGATATCATCAATAAGATCATCAGGCAGGTCTTGATGCACGCCACCAGGTCGGAAATATGCTGCATGCATCCTACTTCCAGATGCCCTTTCATAAAAGCACATCAATTTCTCGCGTTCTTCAAAACCCCAAAGTGGTGGGGTCAAGGCGCCGACATCCATTGCTTGTGTTGTGATATTCAGTAGATGTGATAATATTCTTCCAATTTCCGAGTATAAAACTCTAATTATCTGTCCACGACGAGGAACATCAATACCCAATAGGGACTCCACAGCAAGAGAAAAAGCATGCTCTTGGTTCATGGGCGCGACATAGTCAAGGCGGTCAAAATATGGTACTGCCTGAGTGTATGTTTTATTTTCAATAAGCTTTTCTGTACCCCGATGCAAAAGTCCAATATGGGGGTCAACACGATCTACAATCTCACCATCCAGCTCAAGTACTAATCTTAAGACTCCATGCGCAGCAGGATGCTGTGGTCCAAAATTTATTGTGAAAGTATTATCTTTTTTTGTATTATTCATCTTCATTGGTCTCATTACTGTTTACATCTGAAATATGCCCCAACCACGGGCTCTCAAAATCGAAATCTCTAAATTCTTGCCCAAGCTCCACGGGCTCTTGAATTACCCTTTTTTGCGTATCATCGTATCTAACTTGAGTATACCCAGTGAGAGGAAAATCTTTTCGTAGAGGGAATCCCTGGAAATTGTAATCCGTCAGCATACGTCTCATATCAGGATGATTGGAGAAAGTTATTCCATATAGATCATATGCCTCTCTCTCATACCACTCTGCTGCTGGAAAGATGTTGACAATGGATGGGACCGGTTGGTTATCACTGGTTGAAATTTTAACTCTTATTCTTTTATTTTTAGTCATTGATAATAGATGATAAACGACATCAAATCTGTCAGGCCGATTTGGGTAATCAACTCCACAAATGTCAATTAATGTTGAATATTGTAAGTCCCTTGACTCTTTTAAGAATCTAATAAAATCTTGAGTAATAGCTGATGCGATAGAAACCGAAAAATCATGGTAGGATTCGATATTAATAATTGATTTTTTGAAGTTTGCATAGAGTAGCTTCTGAATGTCTTCATCATTTAGGTTTGCAGGGTTTTTTTTAGGCATTGGAATACTTGATTATCTTGTTATATTTCCGGTTCTTCGTATTTTTCGTTGCAATTGTAGAATCCCATACAACAACGCTTCTGCTGTTGGGGGGCAGCCAGGAACATAAACATCTACTGGTACAATCCTATCACAGCCTCTAACTACAGAGTATGAATAATGGTAGTAACCTCCACCATTAGCACAACTACCCATTGAAATAACATAGCGTGGCTCCGGCATTTGGTCGTAAACTTTTCTTAGGGCTGGCGCCATTTTATTTGTGAGTGTTCCAGCGACAATCATGAGATCAGATTGCCTTGGTGAAGCTCTTGGCGCAGTACCAAATCTTTCAAGATCATATCTTGGCATAGATGCCTGCATCATTTCAACCGCACAACAAGCGAGTCCAAATGTCATCCACATCAAGGAGCCAGTTCTAGCCCAGTTTATTAACTCATCAACAGAGGTTACAAGAAAGCCTTTATCTGATAATTCCCCTGATAAACCTTTGAAATACTCGTCTTGATCTATGGTTTGATCTTGTATCGTCATATTAGTCCCACTCGAGTGCGCCTTTTTTCCATTCATATACAAAACCAACGGTTAGAACTGCTAAAAAGATCATCATGGATATGTAGCCGAACACACCAATTTTACCTAGCGTAATCGCCCAAGGGAATAGGAATGCTACCTCAAGATCAAATATAATAAATAAAATTGCTACTAAGTAAAATCTTATATCAAACTTTACGCGGGCATTTTCGAATGGTTCAAAACCACATTCGTAAGTAGATAATTTTTCATTATCCGGATTTGATTTCGCCAATATAAAAGATGACCCCATAAGAGCGGCAGATACAACTATTGCAACACCAATAAAAATCAGAATAGGTAGGTAATCAAGAATGATTGGATTCATAAATAATTCCATGTGTAATTTAAATTATTATTATTATAAATTGACTGTCATAACAAGTAATTTAATATTAAAATTTACATTATAAGCAACTTTTATGAATTTCAAATAATTGATAAAAAGATGATTACTCTATTTGACTTATCCGGAAAAAATGATTTACGCTTCAGCCCCTACTGCTGGAGGGTAAAATATCTATTAAATTTTAGAAAAATCACATATCAAACTAAACCAACCTGTTTTACTGAAAGACTGAATAATGCTTTTTTTGGTGATGCAAAGTTACCGACAATCACTGATGATGGCATAAAAATATCAAACTCATTTAATATTGCAGAGCACATTGAAAATAAGTATGTGGATATCGATAAAAGAATAATTAACCCAGTGAATAAGTCATCATTATGTTTCATAAATCATTGGTCCGATCATTTTCTTAATGCCTCAATATTAGAGAGAGTGGCCTATGATATTATCAGTGTTCTTGATGATAGAGATATTGAATACTTTATTGAAAGCCGTAGTAAAAGATTTGGGATGAGCCCAAAAGATTTTCAGGCGTGCAATATGAAGAAATCTGAAAATAGTTTTTATAAATGCTGTAATTTTCTTGATAAGATTTTGGAGAAGCAAAGGTATTTACTCGGCGAAAATATTACATATGCAGAGATGATTGTTCTTGGCTCTTTTACATGGGGTGAAAAGGTTAGCAAAAATACGGAAATTGAAAAAAAATTTGAAAGATTGTCAGCTTGGAAAAATGAGTTGGTGATAACGTTAGGCCATTGAGATGCTAAAAAATTAGCATCTCAATATATCTATATAATTAGTATGGACAGTCAACATAACCTGAACTTAAACAAGCATCTATTGCTTTTGTGGCTGACGCCATTTGTGCATCTGTTAGTTCCTGTTGGTAGGCTGAAGCTTGCTTTTGATATCTTCTTTGACTTTTTGACTTTGGATTTGCTGAAACCATTACCCAAGTATATGCTTTTTCTAAATCCTGCTCGACAGCATCTCCTTGATAATATGCTTGACCTAAAGCGAATTGAGCAACGACGTTACCGCCTTTTGAAGCTCTTTCCCACCACTTAATTGCCTCATCCATTCTGTCTTGACCATCATCTCTGAATGCGTGTATGTGCCCAATTTCTTGTTGCGCTCTTGTTTGAGGATTCCAGAAAGGTATCCAAGAACCTTTTTCCGCAATTGGTTCATATATGGCAATTGCCTGATCGTAGCGTTTACCTTGTTGCGCGGCAGCTCCATCTCTCATATCTTGTGATAGTGAATAGCCAAACCAAATAATAAGCGCAAAGCCAAGAACTAATCCAGCTCTCCATAAAATTCCTTTATCCATTTTTTAAATCCTATTCTAAAATTAAACGACTAATATAATCCATATCTTAACATTACTTTGTAGGCTTCTCTATTCCCTGACTCGGCTTGCTGACTTATATAATTATCTATTCGTTCATATTCTGACGCATAATTAACAGCTTCCTGCAGGGCCTCAAAGCCAACAGCGCCTCTCATATTTAGATCCCTTATAAAATAGGATGGCGTACCAGAGACTGATAGAGAATAACCTAAAACTTTATTATTGGCAATCATATCATTTACTTCTTGGCCCTTAAAATCCTCCTCTAATTTTTCGATATCAAGACCAATTTCTGCCGCAATGTCTATCGCCATTTGATATGTTACTCTTCCTGGTTTATTTAGTAATTCAGTGTGATATTCAAAATATTTTCCTTGAAACCCTGCTGCAATAGATAATTGAGACAACTCATATGAATTTTCATTTAAAATTGGATAATCTTTTAACACAACACGAACATTAGGATTCTTAGAAATCACCCTATTTAAATCAGCTAGTGCCCTTTTGCAATAACCACAATTATAGTCAAAGAATTCTACAATAGTGATGTCTCCTTCCGGATTACCAATTATAAAATCATCTGGGTTTTCATATAGCTCAGTTTGAAATTTATCAATTAGTCTTGACTCTAAATACAACCTTTCAATTGCAGACCCCTCTGATTTAGATACAAAGCAAGCTAAAATGATGAAAATGCTTATTAATTTTTTCATTGTTATTCTTCCTTGCATGGAGCTCCACATGGTGCACAGGCTTCTTTTGTTTGACCAGGGGAAGATATTGATAAAACGGGACTTGTAAGATGATCGTAAATAATCAGTGTAAGAGTTAGAATAATAATGATTACATATACTTTTTTTTGATTCATTATTTAAAACCCACTTTATCTCTGTAAATAATACCAAAATATGTGCCAACAAAAGCCATAGCGAACCATATCCAACCGTGCAAACTACCTGAAGCTGTACCGCCCAAGAATGCCCCGATATTACAACCAAAACTTAAGCGAGCACCAATACCCATCAGTAATCCACCAATAGCCGCAGATATTAATTCAACTTTTGGAGGCCATTTAGCAGAGGAAAACATACCAATTATGGAGGCAAGGAGTCCTGCACCAATTATCATTCCAATATTTATTAAGCTGCTTGTATCAGAAAGTACAGAATGCTCGAGGGATCTTTTAGGCCCACTGTAATTCCAAAAGGTGAATGACTCAATGGGAATTCCTATTGATTGAAATAGCTTTGCACCCCATAATGTAAAACCATAGGTCACACCCCATGGCGATCCAGAGAAAATCAGAACCAAAACACATAAAATTGCTACAGCAAAAGTTCCCAGAAGTAATTTTTTATCTATGCTGATATTCCTTTTTCGAACATACATGTGAAACAGAAGGAACACGCCAAAAAGCGCAATAAAATTGACCAATGTTTTTTGTGTTGCGGTAGCATTCCCTGCAATAATAATCTGTCCGAGTGACATAATATCAATAACAAAGGGTAGTATGAATGTGCCAATAACTGAACCAATGATAAAAAATGGGAGGGCAACCATCATTCGAGTCGATCCTGAACCGAATGTGAATAGAACACCAGAACCACAACCGTTTGCAAGTTGCATTCCAAAACCAAAAATGAAAGCACCAATTAGCAAAGATAAATTTACAGGTGCATAACTTCCTATGATATTTGGACTTAATTCTATTAGTGGAATGAAGATAATGCAGCAAAGAGAAGCCAAAAGAAAGTGATAAGAAATCATAGATGGATTTTTTTTTACAATTAAGCTTCTCCACCCTGACGCAAATCCATATTGAAAGAAAAGAAATACTGCACCGAGTGATATACCCAGTAATAATAAGATTATTCCTTGGCTACCAGAGTCAAAAAAACTTAGCAGGCCTAAAAATAGACCTGCTAATGTAAGTAAGGTAAAAATACCAATATTATTTATTCTCAACATAACAAATATATATCATAATTTTTTGCTGAAAATAAACTTTATTAACCAATCATACCCATCAGTTTATCAAGGTTTGACGGACCTGATGTCTCCAAAGGTCGTGATGGATCTTCTGTCCACTCCACCATTGAACCATCATATAATTTGACGTTTTTGTTACCCAAAATCTCTGATAGGACAAACCAATTATTTGCTGCCCAATGTCCAGTGTTGCAGTAACTTACCACATCTTCGTTGATGTAATCAGAGAAGATTTCCTTAAGTTCGGATTCTGTTTTTAGTGTATTGTTAGCCACGTTATATGCGTTTTCTTGAAACAACAGGACGGAACCAGGTAGTCTTCCAGCGGCGCGTGCTTTACCATGCTTTGCCTCGGCGTAAAATTGATTTTCTGGCCTACCATCTAGCAATATCACATCAGATTTTGAGTCTACAATTTTTGCGACATCACCTGTACTGATGTACAGCTCTGGGTTGAACTTTGCTGTGAAATTACCTTCAACTATCGTATCATAGGCACCTGTTGCAATCTGACTTGGATATGCATTTTCCCATGCACTGTAACCGCCATCGAGGATGGAAACATTTTCATGTCCAAACACTTTAAAGGTCCAATAACTTCTCGCCGCGCTGCCAAAATCTGTTGAAGACACACCGGCAGGAATAATTACAACGTGTGTATCAGAGTTTACACCCAAACTCCTTGCGAGCTCTTGAAATTGGCTTTCAGTTGGCACAAGACCTACTGTGTTGTCCACTTTTACTCTCCAACCATCTTTCATGTAATCAGAATGGATTGATGTTGGAATATGACCCTCAAGGTACGTTTCATAACTTCCATCACCAATAGAGTTTCTTATATCTATAAGTAGAATGTTATCATTCGTTTCACCAGATTGAATTTTGTTGTATACCCAATCACTTGATACTAATGGTGTAGCATTTACCTGCGTACGCTCATCATGATCGCACCCACCTGAAGAGGCTGGTGTAGGATTTGAAGCTGTTATTATTAGAATTGTGAATAGAGATAATACATTAAGTAGATATTTTGGCATTTTGTTCTCCTATAGTATCTAGTTTAAATTTTACCTCCGCTTTAGTACTTTTGGATTATACCATGGTGTACAAGTTGGTTATTAAATACCGTGATTTTAATTTAATTACCAGCCGACTATACTTTCAATGCTCAAATTTAAAAAAAAAATACAGTTTCTAAAAAAATTTTATATGCAATGAATTCAATCTAAAAAAATGAATCAATGTGGAATAATATTTTATTCAAATCTAATACTTTTCTGTCTACCAAATTGAAGATATGTATTGGGCTTCCATAAATTCAAGCATTCCTTCATGACCACCCTCTCTACCGAGACCAGATTGTTTTGTACCACCAAATGGCGCTGCAGGATCAGACACGAGACCTCTATTTAGGCCAACCATTCCATAATCAAGTCGTTCACAAACTTGCATCCCTTTTTTCATATCTTCTGTAAAAACATAAGCAACAAGACCATATTCTGTATTATTTGCCCTAGTAATTACATCCTCAGTATCCTTAAAGGTTTGAATAGCAGCCACTGGACCAAATATCTCATCATTTAAGCATTCAGAGCTATCAGGCACATTAAATAGAACGGTAGGTGGATAATAAAATCCCGGTCCATCAATACTTTCACCACCAACGGAGAGCTCCGCACCCTTTTCGATTGCATCTTTAACAAAATATGCAACCTTGTCCCGTGTTTCTGCATTTACCAAAGGCCCAACATCAACAGTCTTATCTAGGCCATTACCAACTTTTAGAGAACCCATCCTCTGCGAAAATTTATCTTTAAATTCTTCAGCAACATTCTCATGAACATAAATTCTATTCGCGGCAGTGCAAGCCTCTCCTAAATTTCTCATTTTCGCAACCATACATCCATCTACAGCAGTTTCCATATCAGCATCATCAAATACAATCAAAGGTGCATTTCCTCCAAGTTCCATTGATGTCTTCAAAACCTGGTCAGATGCAACTTTTAACAACTTTCTTCCAACCTCCGTTGACCCAGTAAATGATACCAGTCTCACTCTGTTGTCATGCAAAAGATGATCAACAAGTTTTGATGTATTTCGTGAAGGTAAAACAGAAACAAGTCCTTTTGGAACCCCAGCCTCCTCCAGTAATGGCATTAACTCGAGCATTGTTAGGGGGGTTTCTGATGCAGGTTTTATAATCACGGGACAACCCGCAGCGATAGCAGGCGCTATTTTTCGAGTACCCATAGCCGCTGGGTAGTTCCAAGGTGTTACCAGGACCGATATTCCAATTGGCTTATATTGAACAACAATCCTAGCTCCAGTTGCTGGTGCATGTGATATTTGTCCAATTCCCCTGACAGCTTCTTCAGAATACCACCTAAAAAATTCAGCTGAATAAAGTGCTTCACCTTTTGCATCCCCATATGCCTTTCCATTTTCAAGTGTGATCAGTTCAGCAAAGTGTTCAATCTTGTCCATAAATAATTCATATGCTTTTCGTAAAATTACTGACTTGTCTCTCGGTGAAACTTTTGCCCAACTCTCAAAAGCTATTTCTGCCGCATTGATAGCTTTTTTAGCATCTTCAATACCTGCGGATGCAACTTTTGTAATAACTTCTTCAGATGCAGGATTGATTACGTCAAACGTAGCGCCACCCTCTCCATCTAACCATTTGCCATCAATGAATAATTTATTTTTATATTGCATAACTTTCACCTTGTATTAATAAATAAAGCATCTAAATAATATATATTAATTGTTTTAAAATAGAAACTAAAGTTTAACAGTCAGAAAACAGTTATCACCCCAGGTAAAGCAGCAAAAATGAACCAAAACATAATCCAAATATCACACCTATCTAAAACCTATAAGGATGGAACAGTTGCTCTAGAAAACATAAATCTAAATATAACTGATGGTGAAATTATTGCCTTGCTGGGTCCTAACGGCGCTGGTAAGACAACCCTAATTTCTGCCATTTGTGGTATTACGAATATATCATCAGGGAAGGTTACCGTCGGTGGGTATGATGTTGTTGAAAATTATAAAAAAACTCGTGCCCTAATTGGTCTTGTACCTCAGGAAATAGCATTGCAACCATTTGAAAAAGTTATTGATGTTGTCAGATACTCTCGTAATTTATTTGGATGTGCAAATGATGATGCACATATTGAAAAGATTCTTCGACGACTTCTCCTCTGGGATAAAAAGGATAAGAGAATTGTTGAACTGTCGGGTGGCATGAAAAGACGTGTAATCATTGCAAAGGCACTGAGCCACGAACCAAAGATACTTTTCCTTGATGAGCCAACAGCTGGTGTTGACGTCGACTTGAGATTTGATATGTGGGAATTAATAAAGAAATTAAGAGAAGATGGTACAACAATAATTCTAACCACACACTACATAGAAGAAGCGGAGGAAATAGCAGATAGAATATCTATAATAGATAAAGGGAAAATACAATTGACAGAACAAAAGGCAGAATTAATGCAAAGATTAGGCAAAAAAGTCATTAACATTAAGCTTGATCAAGAAATAGATATTCAACTATTCAGTGACGAACATAATCTTAGCCAAGGCTCTGATAAAGCTTCAATAATAATGCATTACAGTGATGCTAAAAAAGATGACTCTCTCGATAGATTATTAATAAAAATAAAAAAGGAAAAATATAAAATAGTTAATATTGAGACAGACGAGAAATCTCTTGAAGAAATTTTTCTTGACGTAGTAGGTAAGTGAAATGAACTTCTACGCCATAAAAGCAATATATGTATTTGAAATGTCCAGAACACTAAGGACACTCATTCAGAGTATTGCATCGCCGGTAATTTCAACAGTTTTATATTTTATCGTCTTTGGATCGGCAATTGGAAGCCGTATGGAAGACATTAGTGATGTGAGCTATGGGAGCTTTATTGTGCCCGGCCTAATATTACTGACAGTATGCCTACAGAGTATATCGAATGCATCTTTCTCAATATATTTTCCAAAGTTTATTGGATCAATCAATGAACTTTTGTCTGCGCCTGTCTCTTATCTTGAATTAGTGATTGGTTTCATTTCCGCGGCTGTCACAAAATCAATGACGATTGGTTTAATAATTCTTATTACAGCATCTTTTCTTGTAGATATTGAAATTAAGCATCCCATTTGGATGATTTGTATTTTATTCCTATCTTGCGTTTCATTTAGCCTCATGGGTTTTATTGTCGGGATTTGGGCTCGAAGCTTTGAACAAATCACAATTATACCTGACTTGATCATCACGCCATTAGTATTTCTAGGCGGAAGTTTTTATTCAATTAGCCTCCTTCCTGATTTTTGGCAAAAAGTGACTCTATTTAACCCAGTTGTTTACTTAATATCTGGTTTCAGATGGGCTTTTTTTGGAAATGCTGATGTATATATAGGGTACAGCATTCTGGCAATCTTAGTCTTTACTTTTACATGTATGCTAATAATATGGAGAATATTTAAAACTGGCTATAGAATAAAAAGCTGAATTTTCGAACTTGTAATATTATACTAAAAGAAACAAATTAAGTTTTGGTGTGATGCAAAAATCTTACCCAAAAATATTAGCCCTATCAATTTATGCATTTGCATTTACTCTTCTTGTTTATTTATTTTTTATTACATTCACAATAAATGAAATAAAATCATTAGAGTTTTTGGTAACTATCAGAGACTCATACAGTCAATATGCACTAAATTTTTACCCACTAAAAGTACTGTCCGTTTTCCTAATTTGTTTTTTTTGGGCTTTCTTCCTTGGGTTTAACTCTCCAATTGCCATTTTTGCAGGAATGATTTTAGGTACATACATGGGAACTATTATTTCCGTCATTGGATTAACCTTAGGCTCAGGTCTCTTATATTTTTTTGCTCAGTTTTTTTTTAAAGAGAATATATCCAGTTTATTCAACAAAAAATATCAAAGCATGCGATCTCTTTTTCATCAGAATGAATTAATATTTTTTATTTTTTATAGGCTCTTTGTTGGTATCCCATTTGGATTATCAAACTTGTTAGCTATCCTGTTCAATGCACGAATAATCAATTTTTTATTAGGTACTGCAATTGGTATATTGCCATCAGTATTTATTTGGGCATCAATTGGAAGAGGTTTTGATAAAATTTTAATAGAAAGTGAGGGTATCCCAAAATTTATTGATATTTTAAAATCAGAGGAAATCAGAATTCCGCTAATTATATTTACAATTTTTATTTTATTTATCTATGTTTCAAAAAAATTTATAAATCGACTCGAAGATTAAGCTATGATTATTTTTAATTTCGCCTCCTTATAAGCCTTTCCATATTCGAATTTTGTCTTTTTTGATATGCATTAGGATTATAAATATCTTCAGACAACTCATATACATTTATTGAAGAGCTATTACCAGGAAAATCAATAAATAAACCATGGACAAGTCCATTCATTACATAAGGCAATGAGTTAATTTTTCCTTCACTTTCTACTTTTCCTTGATAAACCTTAAGCTGGTTATCTGATGAAAAAATATCTACATTTAGATATCGATGATATGAGACATCTCTTAATGTCTTGTAGCCAATGAGAATTCTGTTTCGTGGGCTCTTTGTTTTAATTCTAAATTCAAAATTATCTCTCTTTTTTTCGTAAATAACATTATCTCCTTTCCTTGTGTATTTATATATAGGATAATTTATAAATTTTATTCTCTCATTCATTCCATATTCAAACTCGAGAAAAAAATCCGCCTCATCCTGATCATCGACGATCACGTAATTTAACTTCTCCAACTCATTTTTGAATAATTTTTTATATGTTCTGTATTCCAAGTCATTATTCATCGAACGCTGTTTATGAGAAATAAAAAGTTTAATATTATCAATTTTTTTAAATTCAAGGTCATGAAAAACCTCGACCACCATCTCTAATTTATATTCATTATTATACAGAGTTATGGTCGAGGCATCTTGGGGAGAAATACCAAGAAATATGAGAAGCACAAAAAGAAATTTTGTATAAGACTTCATATAAGTTAAGATTAATTCAGAAATGTGTCTTATTTATGTCATCGAGTCTATTAATGAGCATTGTATCTAAATGCCAACATTATTATAAACGTCCCATCGTTTTTTCAAATATTGACAGGTATCACAATATTTTTTTCCAGCTGGTATTTCATCACTACTCAGCTGATTTTTTGCTGCGATAATTTTATCTTCCACCCAATCAGCATTGCATTCTAATTCTACCAGATGAAGATCAAATTTTAAAATTTGGTTGAACATTGGTTCGTTTTTTTGTCCATTATAATAAACAAGATATGCTGTATCTGATACATCGAAACCATTTTTTCTGAACAACCATTGGTACATTTCAAGTTGTCTCTGGTAGCCTCTTGCATACTCATATTTTTTTGTCTCATTCCAATCAAATATTTTTTTTGAGGTTGATTTAACATCTGACACTATCAACTGTCCATTTGGCTTGACCCACACATCATCGATGGCGCCATAAAAGTGATAACCATGAGCCTCTGAGGTGTATGAAAGGCCTTGTCTAAAATTTCTCCACTTATCAATATCAGCATGCATGAATGGAATAGCATCAATATTATGTTCCAAAAATAATGGATGTGGCTCACCTTTTTGTCGATAATGATCGAACTCATTTTTACATAACTCATCAACAGCTGAATTTAATGTGAACGGAATCTGCGACAAACTAACTTTATATTTATATTGAAGCACAAAGCATCTTGGGCAACCTAAATATTTTTCAACACCTGAACGACTGATCTTTTGCAAATTTCTATCCTATCCAATTTGAGAATATACTAAACATAACATTGTAAAAAATTAATAAAAAATAACTATGAGAACCTAATTATACTAGAATTGGCGCGAGTGACGAGACTTGAACTCGCGACCTCCGGCGTGACAGGCCGGCGCTCTAACCAAACTGAGCTACACCCGCGTAATGGTAGGCGGTGACAGGCTCGAACTGCCGACCCTCTCGGTGTAAACGAGATGCTCTCCCAACTGAGCTAACCGCCCACTACATTAAACAATACATACAGTAAAACAAATAAAAAATCTAGAAATAATATACTAGGTTGAATAAAAAAAACGTGCAGTTTTTATGCTGCACGTAATTTGGTTTAAAGAAAAACTGTATTAAATTATTCTAGTTTACTGCATCTTTAAGAGCTTTACCTGCCTTAAATTTTGGACTTTTTGATGCCTTAATTTGAATAACTTCACCTGTACGTGGATTTCGGCCAGTTGTCGCTTTTCTATTAGCAACAGAAAACGTACCAAAACCAACGAGTCTAACATCACCCCCACCACTAAGAGCGGATGAGATTGAGTCAAATACAGAGTCAACTGCGCTCGCTGCTACAGTTTTTGAAATACCAGCCGCATCAGCGACATTATTAATTAAATCATTCTTATTCATAGTATTAGCCCTTTCAGAGTTTATTTTAATAATTTAACAGAAATAGTTAATTAATGATTAATCCTAACAATTGATCCAGTGCTAATCAAAAAAAATAAGTGAAATTTGGTAAAAACAGCAGAAAACTGGTACTTATACACCATTTTAGTAAAAAAAAATAAAATTTATTGAAAAATTGTAAAAGCTAAGCTCGGTGTTATTTGATACACAGAATCAGTTAATGGGCGATTGTAGGACGAGCTTTTTCTTTTGAACCGGCTATACTTTGATCGTGAGCCTCAATATCTTCTTTGCTCCACTCTATAGGTTTAAGCTCAGTTGCAAGAGCGCTCTGGATGATTTCATCAATATTCGTAACAGGTACAATTTGTAAATCTTTAGTAATTTCATCTGAAATCTCAGATAGGTCTTTTTCATTCTCATTTGGAATAAACACTGTTTTTATACCACCCCTTGACGCTGCCAGTAGCTTTTCCTTTAACCCTCCAATGGGCAATACGCGACCTCGAAGTGTTATTTCGCCTGTCATTGCTACATCTTTTTTAACAGGGACTTGTGTCATCAATGAAATCATTGCTGTTGCCATGGCCACGCCAGCGGATGGTCCATCTTTTGGGGTTGCGCCTTCAGGCACATGAACATGTATGTCTCTTTTATCAAATAGAGGAGGCTTTATTCCATATTTCGTAGCGTTCGACCTTACGTACGATGCTGCGGCAGAAATTGATTCTTTCATCACATCTTTTAAGTTTCCTGTTACAGTCATGGAGCCTTTTCCTGGCATCATTGCACCTTCAATTGTTAGTAATTCACCGCCATATTCAGTCCAAGCTAAGCCAGTCACAATTCCAATTTGATTGTCGCGCTCTGCCTCTCCATACCTAAATTTGTAAACACCTAAGTAGTCAGAAATATTATCTTTTGTTATTTTAATACTTTTTATGCCATCTGATAAAATGTTTTTAGTGGCTTTTCGTGAAATCTTTGATAGCTCACGCTCTAGGCTCCTAACCCCTGATTCTTTTGTGTATCGCCTTATGGTCTCGAGGAGCGCTGTGTCATCGATGTTTATTTCTGACTCATCAAGTCCATGTTGTTTGAAAACTTTTGGTAAAAGGTGTTTTTTTGATATTTCTAGTTTTTCATTTTCTGTGTAGCCGGCAATTCTAATTATTTCCATTCTATCCATGAGTGCGGGTGGGATATTTAAGGTGTTAGCTGTTGTAATAAACATTACATCAGATAGATCGTAATCAACTTCTAAATAATGATCATTGAATTTATCATTTTGTTCTGGATCCAGAACTTCTAATAGAGCCGCCGAAGGATCACCTCTATAATCTGAGCCTAATTTATCAATTTCATCTAAAAGGAATAACGGATTTTTTGTCTTCACTTTTTTCATAGATTGTATAATTCGTCCAGGTAATGAACCAATGTATGTTCTTCTATGCCCTCTTATTTCAGCCTCATCTCTGACTCCACCTAAGCTCACCCTTACAAAATCTCTGCCGGTTGCCTGAGCTATAGATTTACCCAACGAAGTTTTACCAACACCAGGTGGGCCAACAAGGCATAAAATAGGCCCCTTTAATTTCTTTGTTCTTTTCTGAACCGCTATATACTCAATTATTCTTTCTTTTACTTTTTCAAGGCCATAATGATCATTATCTAAAATATCTTCAGAAAATGTTATTGGTTTATTAAACCGTGATTTTTTTGCCCAAGGTATCGATACAATCCAATCTAAGTAGTTTCTGACGACAGTAGCTTCAGCGGACATTGGGCTCATTTGTTTGAGCTTCTTGAATTCTGATTTTGCTTTTTCTCGCACATCTTTTGGCAGCTTTAAATTTTCGAGCTTATTTTCGAGCTCATTAATATCATCGCCTGCATCCTCAGAGTCTTTACCTAACTCTTTTTGGATTGCTTTCATTTGCTCATTCAAATAATACTCTCTTTGAGTTTTTTCCATCTGACGTTTGACGCGCCCTCTAATTCTCTTTTCAGTCTGCAGCACATCTATTTCACCCTCAAGAAAACTTAGTATCAATTCGAATCGTTCTTTCAGATTATTAATTTCAAGTATTTGTTGTTTTTGTGATAGTTTTATTTGTAAATTTGATGCAATTGTATCTGCTATTTTTGAGTAATCATCAATCTCAGAAACGGTGTTAAATGTATCAGTTGATATTTTTCGATTAATTTTAGTATAACTCTCAAATTGCATTAAGCAGGATCGCGCCAACGCCTCAATTTCTGGATCATCAAGAACAATCTCATTTACCAGATCAACTTCTACCTGATGAAATTTATCTCCCGGTACGAAGTTACGAATTTTTGCCCTACTCGTACCTTCAACCAGAACCTTGACAGTATTATCTGGTAGTTTTAATAATTGCATTATTGATGCGACAGTGCCGTGGGTGTAAAGATTATCTTCGGTTGGATCTTCCGTAGTAGAGTCTTTCTGTGCAACCAGAAAAAGCTCTCTATCATTATTCATGACCTCCTCGAGTGCTTGTATTGATTTTTCTCTGCCAACAAAAAGGGGGACAACCATATTCGGATAGACCACGATATCACGTAGCGGAAGGATGGGATATAAACCTTTATTAACTTTTATGACATCATCCATAATGCAAACTCACAATTTAATCATATAGTATTAATTTGGAGCTTAACGTACCGACTTTCAAGTTTTTTTAATAGAAATAAACTATTATTAGCAGATATTACGCAGAATTCCCTAAATCTTCTTTTTGATCTGAGTAGATATACAGAGGTCTAGATTTACCCTCAATAACTTCGTTTGAAATTACAACTTCTTCAACAAGCTCCAGCTCAGGTAATTCGAACATTGTTTCAAGGAGTATAGACTCTAAGATTGAACGAAGTCCACGCGCACCTGTTTTTCTTTCAATTGCTTTTTTTGATATTGTCCTTAGCGACTCATCTGAAAAAGTTAGCTTTACATTCTCAATTTCAAACATTCTTTGATATTGTTTTATTAAGGAGTTTTTTGGCTCGGTGAGAATTTTGACTAGCGTCTCCTCATTCAAATCTTCGAGAGATGCAATAACTGGAACTCTTCCAACAAATTCAGGTATGAGCCCAAACTTGAGCAAATCTTCTGGCTCCAATACCCTAAATAACTCATCCAAATTCTTCTCTTCTACTTCATCGATGCTGGCACTGAAACCCATTGAGGTGTCGTTAGTTCTTTTTGCAATTATCTTTTCTAGCCCTGCAAAAGCTCCGCCACAAATAAAAAGTATATTTGTGGTATCCACTTGTAAGAATTCTTGCTGGGGATGTTTTCTTCCTCCTTGAGGCGGAACACTTGCAATTGTGCCTTCCATGATTTTGAGTAAGGCTTGCTGCACACCCTCGCCGGACACGTCTCTTGTGATTGATGGATTATCAGATTTTCGGCTAATTTTATCAACTTCATCGATATAAACAATTCCACGTTGTGCTTTTTCAACATTGTAATCTGCAGCCTGTAATAGTTTAAGAATTATATTCTCAACATCCTCACCAACGTAGCCAGCCTCCGTAAGACTTGTTGCATCAGCCATTGTAAATGGAACATCCAATATTCTGGCCAGTGTTTGGGCCAGAAGCGTTTTACCGCTCCCAGTTGGACCAACTATAAGTATATTTGATTTTGATAACTCAACATCGCTTGACGCTTTAACTTCCGTACTTAATCTTTTGTAGTGGTTGTGTACAGCAACCGATAGTACTTTTTTTGCATGTTTTTGACCAATAACATACTCGTTTAATATGTTAAATATCTCGGATGGAGATGGGAGTTCTTTATCAGATTTTATGATTGATGATTTAGTTTCTTCTCTTATTATATCAGTGCATAAATCAACACATTCATCACAAATGAATACTGTAGGACCTGCAATAAGCTTTCTTACTTCATGTTGACTCTTACCGCAAAATGAACAATACAGTGTTGATTTTGTGTCATTATTTCCAACTTTACTCATGTATCACCATAAAATTAAATTAACTTATTTTATCCCACATTTGTTAATAAGAAATAAATTTGGGATCTGTTATTTTTCATCAGATTCTTCCCTGGATGCGATTACTGCATCAACGATTCCAAATTTTTTTGCCTCCTCAGAGTCCATAAAATAATCTCGATCTAGGGTTTTTTCAATTGTATTGTATGATTGCCCTGTATGATTTACATAAAGATCATTGAGCCTCTTTTTTATCTTAATGATATCTTCCGCATGCCTTTCAATATCACTAGCCTGACCAGAAAAACCTCCAGATGGTTGATGGACCATAACTCTCGAGTGCGGGAGGCAATACCTCATCCCCTTCTCACCCGCGGCCAACAGTAAGGACCCCATTGATGCCGCCTGACCAATGCAGAGAGTTGATACAGGAGGTCTAATAAATTGCATAGTGTCATAAATTGCCATGCCGGCAGTTACTATACCACCAGGTGAGTTGATATATAGAGATATCTCTTTTTTGGGATTTTCAGCTTCCAGAAATAATAATTGCGCTGTTACTATTGTAGCAACACTATCATCAATTGGACCTGTTATAAAAATTATCCTTTCTTTCAAAAGCCTCGAGAATATGTCATAAGCTCTCTCACCTCTATTCGATTGCTCAACAACCATTGGTATTAGGTTCATTGCAAGGTCCTCTTTTTTTGTCATTTTGTTACCTATTTTTTCGTTTTTGATTTACTTGGTTTTTTGTCAGCAGTTCTTTTTGTAGATTTAGCGACTTTCTTTTTTGTTTTTGGCTTGGTCTTCTGTTCTTCATGGTCATGCTCGTGTTCATTACCTAATAGTTTAGCCCTATCTACCTGCTCCTCCTTAATTTTGACCAGAGTTAGTATATGATCAACTACTTTTTCCTCTACTAATGGAGATCTTATCTGCATCATAGCTCCCGGATTTTCCTGGTATAATTTGATTATTTCACTTTCCTGACCTGGATAATTTCTAGCTTGTTCAAAAAGTGCTTTGTTTACTTCATCATCAGATACAGTAATTGACTCATCTTCAGCAATCTTGTTAAAGAAGAGTCCGAGTCTTACTCTACGTTGTGCTATATCGTCATATTCTTTTCTAGTTTTCTTCTCATCTTTGATAACATCTTTGACCTTTTTTCCAGATTTCTCAATATCCGCAATATAATTATTCCAAATTGAGTCACTTTCATCCTTTACAAGGGTTGGGGGTAAATCAAATTTCAGTTTTGGATCTAAGCCATCAAGTAAATTCCTCTTTAAATCAGATTTAGAAATCGACTCATAATCCTTTTCAAGTTGTTCAGAGATTTGCTCTTTCAGCTTTTTCAAATCATCAAACCCAAGCTTTTTGGCGAAGTCATCACTGATCTTTGTTGGTACTTCTTTTTCGATTTTCTTTACTTTTGTTTCAAATATAGCATCCTTATTGGCTAGATGCGGAACTTGATAATCCTCTGGAAATCTTACATTGATATTCAACTCTTGATCTTTTGCCGAGCCAGTTAATTGTTCTTCAAAACCCGGAATAAATGCACCAGAACCTATGACTAGCGGAGCATCATTTGCAGTACCACCATCAAAAATTTCACCATCAATCTTCCCGACGAAGTCAATTATTAGCTGATCTCCGGATTCGGCTTTTTCCGTTGATTTTCTCTCCTCGTAACTCTTATTCTCGTCTGCAATCCGCTGTAATGCCTCATCAATATCCTCTTTTGTGACTTTTGCTGTTTTCTTTATGATGGATATCGTATTATACTTAGGTACATCTATTTCTGGTATTATTTCATAAACCATTTTGTAAGATAAATCCTTCTCTAACCTAATGATTTTATCGATTTCTTCTTTTTCTTTGTCCTCTGATGGCTTGCCTTGATAAAATGATATCTTAGGCTGAATCGCAGGTCTTTCATTTCGATCACTCATTGCTTTTGCAGATGTTTCCTTTACTAGGTCTTCAATAATTTCAGGCATAAGCCGCTGCCCAAAAACTTTTCTGAGGTGGTGAATTGGAACTTTTCCGGGTCTGAATCCTTTTAACTGGACAGTATTTTTCAGCTCTTCCAACTTAGAGAGAAGCTTATCCTCAATATTATCACGCGGAACATCAACTTTGATTTCCCTATTTAAATCTTTTGCTAAAACCTCAGAAACATTCATATTATACTCACTTGTCGAATTTAGATGGTGCGGGCGAAGGGAATCGAACCCCCACTCCTAAAAGGAACCAGAACCTAAATCTGGCGCGTCTACCAGTTCCGCCACGCCCGCAGGATTAATACGTTATAATATAATCATTGTGAATTTAAAACAAAATTCTAAAAAAAATAAACAATGCGATGACAAGAGCAAAGTCATAATAATTGTCTAAAATTTAGTCAATATGCTTATATTTTAATCATTTTTCTGGATTTTTAATATAAAATCTACAATAATCACAAAAAAAAACCGATGAAAAAAGCGTATTTGTAACATTTTCATATGTTGGCACGTTTTTTGCATACTTATCCTTAATTAACTATCGAGGTCGTCATGAAAAAAATAGAAGCAATAATAAAGCCATTCAAATTGGATGAAGTCAAAGAAGGGCTTCAATCAATAGGAGTGTCCGGTATCACTGTTCTTGAAGCCAAAGGTGTGGGTCGTCAAAAAGGTCACACAGAGCTATACAGGGGTGCTGAGTATGTAATCGATTTTTTACCAAAAATAAAAATCGAAGTTGTTGTTTCTAATACGTTGGCACCTGAAGTTATTGAGTTCATCAGAGAGTCTGCGCATACGGGTAAAATTGGTGATGGTAAAATATTTATCACTGATATACAGGATGTTGTAAGAATTAGAACAGGCGAATCTGGTGAAGAGGCAATATAGTAATAAAGGAGTAAGATATTATGCCAAAAGTTAGTGATATTTTAAAAGAAATAAAAGATACAGATATAAAGTTCGTTGATCTACGTTTTACAGACCCAAGAGGAAAACTTCAACACGTGACCATGGACGCATCTGTTATGGATAGTGACGCATTCGCAGAAGGTATTATGTTCGACGGATCATCGATTGCTGGATGGAAGGCCATTAATGAGTCTGACATGACTCTAATGCCAGACCCAGATACTGCACACACAGATCCGTTCTTTGCGCAGTCAACAATGGGAATTTTCTGTGATATTTTGGACCCTATATCTGGCGATGGCTATGAGAGAGATCCTCGTTCTGTTGCAAAGAAAGCAGAAGCTTACTTAAAATCGACAGGTATTGGAGACACTTCGTCTTTTGGTCCCGAGGCTGAATTCTTCATGTTTGATGATGTAAGGTTTGCAGCGGATCCATATCAGACTGGTTTTGAACTAGATTGCACAGAGTTGCCATCAAATACCGCAACAGAATATGAGTCAGGTAACCTCGGTCATAGACCAAGAACGAAAGGTGGTTATTTCCCTGTCCCTCCTGTGGACTCAGCACAAGATATTAGATCTGAAATGATCAGTGTTATGGCTGATATGGGTGTAGTTACAGAAAAGCATCACCACGAAGTCGGTGCAGCACAACATGAATTGGGTATCAAATTTGATAGCCTAACAAAAATTGCTGATAAGCAACAAATTTATAAATATGTTGTTCACCAAGTTGCAAATGCCTACGGTAAAACAGCGACCTTCATGCCAAAACCAATATATGGTGATAATGGAACAGGTATGCATTGCCACCAATCAATTTGGAAGAATGGTAAACCAGTGTTTGCTGGCTCTGAGTATGCTGGATTATCCGAGACCGCTCTTTATTATATTGGCGGTATTTTAAAGCATGCTAAAGCTATAAATGCTTTTACAAATGCATCAACTAACTCATACAAAAGACTTGTTCCGGGATTTGAAGCTCCTGTGCTTCTAGCGTATTCTGCCAGAAATAGATCTGCATCATGCCGTATTCCTTTTGGGCAATCACCAAATTCAAAGAGGATTGAAATACGTTTTCCTGATCCATCTGCTAATCCTTATTTAGCGTTCTCATGCATGCTTATGGCGGGTATTGATGGTATCAAAAACAAAATTCATCCAGGTAAGCCAACAGATCACGATCTGTATGAATTACCTGAAAAAGAACTGAAGAAAATACCAACCGTGTCTGGAAGTCTAAGAGAAGCTCTTGCAAGCCTTGAAAAAGATAATAGCTTCCTTACAGAGGGTGATGTATTTACCAAAGACCAGATTGAGGCCTATATTGAACTCAAAATGGAAGAAGTCATCAGGTTTGAGCACACACCTCATCCTGTAGAATTTGATATGTACTATAGTGTGTAAATAACTAAATATTACTAACAAGAGAACCAAAAGTAGCACTGATGTGTTACTTTTGGTTTTTTTTATTCAACAGTTTTCATATAATAGAAAAATCTATTGATTCTTTTCTTTTGCTATTATGAATGACCTTT
>CAJWPC010000008.1 GCA_913045225.1 uncultured Rhodobiaceae bacterium
TTACATCTAATTTCCTTGATTATGGTTGAATTTGGATCCAAATCTTTTCAAAGTATTTATTATACATTTTTGTTTTTAAAGGAGTGAAATATGTCAGAAATCAAATGTATAAATTTAAGTTATGTTGTTTCATCAGATAATGCTGGTGATGTCGAAAACGTATTTAAGAAACATGCTTCGTGGATGAACGAATTTTATGCAGAGGAAAATGAAGGCAAAGAACATTTAATAAGTTGTTATTTTACAAAGGCACAAGAATTTATAGACCCTACAGATCCAACAAAGGGGTTTACTGGAAATATCATCTTTACAATTAATGAAAAATTTACATCGATGAAAAGTGTTGAACGACATGTTGAAAACGCTTCAAAAAATGAATATTTTGGAAAATTTGTAGAGATTCTTGGTGCGTATGGAAAAGCGATTAGTTTGGGAGGCGACATATATCATTCAATTAGGTGATCAGCATCAATTTGAGCAATTCGATACTCAATAACCCCACATTGTCATAGAACGACCTATCTGATAGACTTTAGTCATGAGAAAAATATTATTCATCATGACACTAATATTGCCCCTCCTTATCTCAAATGGGAGTTGGGGTTCAGACTTACCTGAGTGTGATGGGAGTCCACTAGATATTGTAAGTTCAGCCGAAGATGCACCATTAAAATTAATGATGGTGTTTGATTGGAATAACTGTCAGGGTAAATTTACTTTCGATGGTGAGCGGTATTTTGGTGAATTTAAATATGGTCTTCTGCACGGTCAAGGAACTTACACACATGCGGATGGTGATCAATATGATGGTGAATGGAAAGATGGATCTGAGCATGGTCAAGGAACTTACATATCGAGATATGGTAATAAATATGTGGGTGAATGGAAAGATGGTGCAGCGCATGGTCAAGGAACTTACACATGGACAAGTGGTGAAGAATATATAGGTGAATGGAAAGATGGGACGGCGCATGGTCAAGGAACTTATACATGGACAGATGGCGATAAATACGTCGGTGAATGGAAGGATGACAAAAGGCACGGTCAAGGAACTTACACCCATGCGGATGGGTCCAAAGAAGAAGGTATCTGGAAAGACGATAAATTCCTCTATGAGAACATAGTTGTAACTAAAGAGGACGAAAAGTTTTGCCAAGAGATTGGATTTACGATCAATACGCCTGAGTATGATAAGTGTGTTCAAAAATCAGCTGAGAGAGATTAGTGAAAAAGTTTGTAATATTAATATTGGTTGTCATCTAATATGAAAGTAACTATATGCAATATATGAATGTTGCAAAACCAGAGACAACTATCACGCATATCTTGGTATCCGTAGTCGTGGGTGTGATTGTGATGTATTTTACTATAGATTTTTCAGAAACTGAGAATCTTAACCGCATGATGGACTCAATATTTTGGCTCGCCTTCATAGCCACATTTTTTTCACTGAGATACCGAAAACCCATTACGGCATGGATACAAAAGAAATTTCAATAATAATTTAGGATAAATGATATGGAATTTAGTAATTTTGGTACCGTAATTATTTTTGGGTTAATACTTCTGAACTTATGGCTATGGAACAAGTTGTATGTACTAGAGCAGACTGTTGATCGGCACCAAAAAATATTAGAAACAGATAAAGATTAAAATTCAACTCCTTGTAATACATGCAAAAGATTTTATTAATAATAGGTCTTATTTTTATTACTGCCGCGCTTCTCTATCCTTTTTTAAAAAAAATAGGGTTTGGCAGGTTACCTGGTGATTTATTTTTCAAATTCGGTAATTCTTCATTCTACTTTCCTGTTGTAACTTGTATTATAATAAGTATCGTTTTAACGATAATCATTAATCTATTGAAATAACTTAACTATGATACTAATTGCTCTTACGATATTGCCTCCTTTTCTTATTCTTTATTACATCATTAAATCAGATAGGTTCCCAGAACCAATGGTTATGATAAGGCGTACATTTCTCCTCGGTGTATTTTTATGTATCCCTGCCGGTATCATTAACACAATGCTGATTGGGGATACCAACATGTCATATCTTGCAGGTCTTACTGAAGAGTCTCTTAAATTTACGGCCCTATATTTCTTCTTAAGAAATAAAATTGATTTTAATGAGCCGATGGATGCCATTGTTTACGGCACATTAATATCACTTGGCTTTGCTACCTTGGAAAATTTTAATTATGTCTATAGTGCTGAGTATTTTGGGATGCAGGCAAGTACATTAGCACTAATAAGGGCATTTACTGCTATTCCATTACACGCTGGATGTGGAATAATAATGGGTTTTTATTTTGGATTATATGTGTTCAGAGGCGGGGAGAAATATATAATTTACTCTTTGATAATCCCAATAATAGTTCACGGCTTTTATAACTATATTGCGGGGATTAATTTTCTCATTCTTATCTTCTATGTTATTGCACTTGGTATTTTCGTCTATAATTTACATGGTATTTATAGGCTCGAACAACTTAAAAAAATTAATGAGCATGAGTCACGAAAAATATAGGTAATTTATTAATTAAACAGTATTTTAGCGTTCAAATTTGATTACATATATACTTGCTAATGCGGCCATAGTCCCTATATTATAAATATACAATTAAAGGAAAATGAAATGACTGAAACTTATCCAAATACGAAACTTCACATTGGTGGTAAATGGGTTGACGCTGTTGGCGGTGAAACAATTGATGTAATTAACCCAGCAACAGGTGAGCCAATTGGTGCAGTTGCCCATGCAAGAACGGCTGATCTGGACCTAGCTCTTGAAGCCGCTAAATCTGGATTTGAGGTTTGGAAAAAAACATCTCCATTTAGTAGATATAAAATGATGCGTAATGTCGCAAGTCTCTTAAAGGAAAGAGTTAAAGAAATCGCACCCGTTTTAACACAAGAACAGGGTAAGCCCTTACAACAGTCAAAGTCGGAAATTTCTCTTGCAGTAGATATAATTGATTGGTTTGCAGAAGAGGGTAGGCGAGCATATGGGAGGGTTATCCCAGCACGAACAGAAGGTGTCTATCAGCTCGTAACAAAAGAGCCCGTCGGTCCTGTTGCAGGGTTTACACCATGGAATTTTCCAATAAATCAAGGTGTTAGAAAAATATCATCGGCTCTTGCTGCAGGGTGCTCGATTATTCTTAAAGGTGCAGAAGAGACTCCAGCAAGTACCGCTGCCCTTGTTAAATGTTTTGCTGATGCAGGTATTCCAGATGGAGTAGTAAATCTGGTATATGGAACTCCAGCTGAGATTTCAGAATATTTAATTTCAAATCCTATCATCAAAAAAGCAACCTTCACTGGCTCAACAGCGGTTGGAAAGCAACTTGCATCTATAGCAGGTGCGCATATGAAGAAGGTAACTATGGAGCTTGGAGGGCATGCCCCTGCAATTGTTTGTGAAGATGCAAACCTTGATGTTGCGCTGAACGTTCTTGTCGAGAATAAATATCGAAATGCAGGACAGGTATGTGTATCTCCAACAAGGTTTTTAATTCACGAAAATCTCTATGACGAGTTTGTGGACCGCTTCACAGATATGTCTAAAAAAATTAAAATAGGAAATGGACTGGACCCCGAAACACAGATGGGGCCACTCGCTCATGACCGAAGAGTTGAAGCAATAGAGGGCTTTGTAAGTGATGCTGTGAGCAAAGGCGCTAAAATAAGGACTGGCGGTAATAGGATCGGAAATGAGGGTTATTTCTTTGAACCTACCGTTCTTACAGATGTGCCGTTAGATGCACGAATGATGAATGAAGAGCCATTCGGCCCTGTTGCTCCCATGACACCATTTAGTGACTTTGACAGCGCAATAGAAGAGGCAAATCGTCTCGATTATGGCCTTGCATCATATGCCTATACATCATCTGCTGAGACTGCGGAAAAACTAGGATCGCAGATTGAAAGCGGTATGGTATCAATCAATCATCATGGTATCGCACTGATTGAAACACCTTTTGGAGGGGTTAAGGACTCAGGTTATGGCTCCGAGGGCGGTCAAGAAGGTATTGAGGGGTATATGAATACAAAATTTATAACACACAAGACTGTCTTATAGGCGTATAAAAATGAATAAATTTAATCTCCCTGATCCTGTACCTGCAAATGGAAATTATACTCCTTATCATATTGATGGAAACCTTATCTACATATCGGGCCAATTACCGATAAGAGACGGAAAGCTTGTTACAACTGCTGGAGATAATAGCTTTGTTGAGATAGCTCAATTACAGATGGAAATTGTTACTCTTAATATTTTATCGCATGTGATGTCTGCTGTAGATGGTGATAAAAATAGGATTGAGTCATGTGTTAAACTAACAGCGTATCTTGTGCCACCCGAAGGCTTCTTCGAGCACGCTCTTATCTCAAATATTGGCTCAGACATGATAAATGATTTTTTAAAACCACCCCAAAACCACACCAGAACAACTATTGGGATAAAAAGCTTGCCTTTAGGGTCACTAGTAGAAGCCGACGCTATATTCAAAATTACAGAATAAGCATAATGACTAAAATTGGTAATATCAATTTATCGATAAATCTTATCGATAAAGGTTCTAATAGTGCATTTTTATTCATACACGGCTTACAATCGAGAAAAGAGACATTTGATATCTATCTTAATAATTTTTCACCGAAAACAAAAAGGTCTCTTATATCTCTTGATTTAATTGGATTTGGGCAATCCGATAAGCCTAAAAACTTCGGCTATGATTTATTAGATCAAGTAAATAAAATAAAGAAGCTTTTATACGAATTGGAAATAAAAGATCTTATTATCATTGGTCACAGTTATGGGGGAATGATTGGAACCAAACTGCTTCAATCTGCAGACCTAGAGATTAAGTCCATAATAAACCTAGAGGGAAACCTAGTTGAAGAAGATTGCGGTGAAAGCATCAATGTAGCCAATATGACTTTTAGTAAATTTCAAGATTATTTTGAGTTATTAAAAAGTGAATTGGCGGACTCGGATTACAAGTCCGATATATTTAGAGGTGAGTCACTCGCCAAAATACCTGCAGAAGTATTTTATAAAACCTCAAAAGCTATTGTTAATTGGTCAAAATCAGGTGACTTGTACAATCTATTTTGCAATAGCCCAATACCCAAATTACTAATCACTGGATCAAATAGTAGCTATTTTAGCAAACCAAAGAGGGACAACATTAAACATGTAACGATTGATGATGTAACTCATTTTATGTTGTCGGAAAAACCATTTGAGGTCTATGAATATATCGAAAAATATCTGACTAACAATCAGCTACTTTAGTCTTGTTGTGATAGTAATTTATCTACCATTACGCGGCAGTCATGACAATTTTCATTCTCAATGCCGCTACCAAATGAGGCATGGTCATCATCGTTTATAGTTATTAAATGGTTGGCTATTTGTAAATTATCCGCTCTTTGATGTATTGCCTTAGACCCGTAGCTTATAATACCAGTGCCATCTGTGTCTCCCATTTCGTAGGGAACTACATCATCTCCGACAGAATGAACGCTAACAATTGAGGGTTCACCTTCATGAATTAAATACGGCGATAATAGTGAGCCTGCAATATTCAATACCTTATTAATTTCATATTTTTTTTCTGTAAATTTCGACATAAATGATTGTTTTTCTTGTGTAAAATTTGTAAATATATCACTCTCTGAAAGCAAAAATAAATCATCCACGGAGTTGATGTATGCATAGTGAAGTGAAGTTACTGCACCAGCTGAATAACCACCAATTATAATTTCATGATCATTAAAGCCATATTTATCTGAGTTATCGTGTATGTATCGGATTGCACTATCCAAATCATCCATTGCGAACACCAATGAGGTCGCATAAATATCATAATTTAGTTGTTCATGAAATTCATCGGGTATCAGTCTGTAATTAAGGTTGCAAACTACAAAACCCTGCCGTGCTAAGTATTCAGAATACTCGTTAAAATCAGCCTTTTCGCCATCAAGAAAACCACCGCCATGCATGAGATAAACAATTTTCTTTTTTTCATTATTCCTGGGCTGATAGAGATCTAATTTAAGTTTCTCAAGATCGCCATTTTGATTTATTTTTTCTGCATAAATAATGTTTGACGTAACCTTCGTGTGATGCGCAAGAACACTTGATGCATGAAGCAGGATGAACACAAGAGTTAGAATTTGGTAATTTAATTTCATACAATTTAATTTAACTTAGAATTATGTTGAATCAATTTTTTTATTTTTGTTGGAATTATTTTTTGGTGAACAAATTAATCATGCAGAGTTTATATTCTTCTTCCAAAACTTAGCAAACCACTCTAAGTAATCTCCATAAGCCTCTGTTTTTAAATGTAAAGATTTCTTTATTTTGTTTATTTCACCTTGCTCCTCAAGATCAACATCAAGTGAGTCATTAATTCTATTTAGCATATTAAACATAGCTGCCAATATCGTCATTTCCACAATTTGTTTTTCGGTGAAAACTTCTTTAAGGTCTGCAAATAGTTTATCATTTGAATTCGCTGTGTTATTAGTAACAGACTCGGCCCATTTTATTGCTAAAACCTCCTCTTGTGTAAAAAGATTTGGATCGCTAAAATCATTTAACGATAAAGCCTTAATATGATCCTCTTCGATGCCAGCAGCTTGACCTAATGCTGTATTGTGCGCATAACAGTACTTACATGCATTGGTATGACTTGTTTTTATGACAATAAGCTCTTTAATTCTACCAGAAATATCTGTTCCCGACCATTCACGTTGCGCGGCGGAATTGATAGGTAGTAAGGCCATTGCGAGGTATGGTGAATGGCTCAGTGTCTTATAGAAATTAGGTACTCTTCCTAATAAATTTGGCACCATATCAAAAAACTCTTTGTTCTCTTCACTTAGATCTCTTTGCTGAATTAATTTAACTCTCGACATTTATTTCTCCCTATTTTTTTAAAAGTAAGATTGGTTGGGTCCAACTGTAGGATTCCACTCACAGTCACCAAATGGACCATCACCATGATTTCGAACATACGCTATTCGACCATCGGATACACCCTCATTGGAATTTTTTGAAAATAGAACTCTTTGTAGCCAGTCAACAGTATAATGGTGGCAATCTAATTTACCTAAGTTTGGTATATTCCAAAGGGGATGAAATTGATCTTCAATCACCCACATTTCTTTTTTGCATGTGAGATCCTCAAATACTTCGATCGCATCTTCAAGTGGGCATAATGGGTCAAACTCACCAGTCACAAGTAATGTGGGGCATTTTATTTTTTCTGAATATCCTTTGACTGTCATTTTTGATGACATTTTATCAAATTCTTCTTCATTATCTATCCCCGCCATGTACATGAACATTTGCTTAAATCTCGGAGAAGACTCAGAAAAAATAGTATTGTTTGGATTAAAACAGGCAACACCACTTGCAATCGCAGCTGCTCTGTGGTCATAACTGGCAAGTCTAAGAGACCAATAACTTCCCATGCTGACACCATATATCCCAATTCTATCACTATCAATCTCCTCTCGGCCTTGTAAATACGTCATAACTGCTGCGCCTGCACGTTCATAATTATCACCAACAGCTCTGATTTTTTGAATATTTGAATTGCCTTGGCCAGGTCCATCCATCGATATTACATGCATACCTCTATTTATAGCTAAATTATTCATTACTTTCGGAAAATACTCTTTAGTTTGATCCATACCTGGCACATAGATAATGCATGGTGCTTTTCTTCGATCTGGTAATAAATGCAAAAGACAGGATATTGTTTTTCCGTCATCAAAAGGCACCTCGACTCTTTCAATTGGATAGGGGGAGAGTTCACTTCGTCTATCGACCATTTCTTTCAGTTTATTTGTAAGGTTTATTTTGACTGGATTATCATCATAGTAAATTGGGTGTTGTGCCATCCTATATGACTCCACGGCATGTTCAAAATGCTCTAGCGCAGTCATTTTAAAACCTTGTTTAAGAGCTTGTTTTGCTAAGGATTCATCATGTTCAGCTTTTTGCCGCCACATCTTTGGTAGCATCCTATAGTTATGGGCTCGTTTAGGTGTTTCCCAGTCATCTCTTTCGAAATTCTGTACTCGCCCACGCATATTCAAAGCTAAATCAAGCATCCACTGTTGATTATCTCTTTTTGTCCTTAAGGTTCTCATTTGTATCTCCCTAAAAAATACTCTGTTTTTACTGTGTTGAAATTTACTATAATATTAGGTTATTGATTTGATCTTGCAATGAATAAATGTTCTTATTTTTATTAGAGATTTATGAATATGATAAAATTAACAAATAAACCAGCTAATGGATCAGGCTTGCTTGCTATATTTTGTGACTTAGATCCTAAAGACCAAAAAGAATTTCACCCATGGCTTTTGAATGAAATGTTCCCTGCGAGATTAAAAATAGGCTTTAATAGTTGTGCAAGTTTTGAAAAAATAAGCGGAGATGGACAAAAATTTCTTACTCTTTATGAAGTCGATAATATTGTGTCCCTATATGATAGGCCTTATCAAAAGTTACGTGAGAATAGATCGCCATTAGATACAAAGTTCCATGAGAGTTTTATAAATCCATCACGTTATATTCTCACACTTATTGCTCCATTGATAGAGAAAGATCATAGTGGTTTTTTAGACTATGTTAAAATCACAAGAGAGACTATAACGGGCGCTAATGTACAACAATATCATTCTAATTTTATTACTAAGATAAATAACTTAAATCTATTACCTCTAAGACGATATATAACTGTTGAAGGAGAGCATGATAATTTTACGATAATTGAAGCTGAAGAAATTAATAAAATAATTGATCTAGATATCGACAATAAGATATCATCTTCGAATAATCAGATTGATGCATTATATAAACGCAAGATACAATTATTATGAGGGTTAAATAATGTCCGTAGACCATGAATTATTAAGAAATTTATATGCAGAACCAAGGCCAACATCTCTCGCAAAGGTTCAGTATAAGATCGATCAACATTGCAAAGAGTTTATAAGCAGATCACCCTTTATAATTCTCGGTACCGACGGAGATGTTTCACCCAAAGGTGATTTTCCTGGATTTGTGGACGTTATAGATGATAACACAATTGCGATCCCAGATAGGTCAGGAAATAATCGTCTTGACTCGTATACAAATATTCTAAAAAACCCAAAAGTTGCGGTTATGTTTCTAATACCGGGGATTAGCGAAGTCCTAAGAATTAGGGGTATGGCTGAAATATCTCAAGATGAAGATTTATTAGCAAAAATGTCTGTAAACGATCAGATGCCGAAAACTGCACTTATTATTAGTGTTAATGAAATATATCTACATTGTGCAAAAGCAATTGCGCGCTCAGATATTTGGAACCCTGACAAACTAGTTAGAGATTACTCTACTCGAGAAATGTTTGCAGAACACGTCGGTAAATCAAAAAAAGAATTCAGTGACTATTATGATAGTGCGACTGAGGAGGCATTAACGAACGAAGGAAGAAAATAATTACCTCTTTTAATAAAAGAAATTTCTACTTATTGCTATAGTGACAACGCCAATGATCATTGAAAGAAAAACATTTTTTGTTTTGTACATGCACGCTGCTATTAAAAATATTGCAAAAATGCCTGCCAAACCTTCTTTCAATATTACCGGAGTTACAAATGATAACAATAAAGTCGGAGGTAAATAATCCAAAAATATTCTTATTTTGCCTTCATTAGATATTTTACCTGATAATAATAATCCAGATAACCTCAGCCCATAAGTGCCAATAGAAACAAGGAAAATAATTATTAATGCATATAACTCATGATTATTCATTTTTTTGCCTCTAAAATCACACCAACCAGAGATCCGGCAATCGCGCCTAATACAATGTATAGGTTGCCTCCAAATAAATATTCCGTAACATATGCAACTACGGCCGCAATTAGCCACGGAATGAGATTTCTTTTGCCCTGATACAGGTTAAAACATAAAGCTGTAAATATTGCGATGAAGGCGAAATCTAGTGCATATTTAGATGGATCGCTAATAAATCCCGAAAATATATATCCGAGGTATGTACCAATGGACCAAATAGAAAATAAACATATACCTCCACCAAAAAGGAAAAGTGGTGTTATGCTTTCACGCTTACTTCGCTCAATTGTAACTGCCCAATTTTCATCGGCAACTAGGTGCATATATATGAACTTATCCATTAATGAGCTCTTCTTAAATAATGAATTGAGAGATGCGCCTATCAAAAAATATCTCAGATTTATCAATAGCGCTGCAGCAACGATTGTAAAGATCTCTGAAATATTATTCCATTTATCAACGATAATAAATTGTGAAGTGCCAGCAAATATAAAAACATTCATCAGTGTTAATTGATATATCTCTACACCTTTTTGAGCACATATCATTCCCAATACAGCACCATACGCAAATACGCTGAGACCAATTGGGGTATTTGCCTTTGCTCCATTTATGAAATCATTCGAAATATAGATATTTGCAGACATGTTCTAAAAGTTGATGAAGTTAATCATTTAAGTTTCTAAATTAGACAGATGCGAAAACAATATTATAAAAAAGCTACGAAGTTTCGATATTACTTATTTTGTTCCAAGATAACAACTTTTCTCTTGCAAACAATTTAAAATAAAATAGTTTATTGTATAGGGATAAATTTAGGGATGTGTTTATTTTATATACCTCAAATTTATTTTGTGAAATTAACTTTATCGAAAGGGAGAATTAAATGAAATTTTCTTATTTATTTAAAGGCGTTGTTGCATCAGTTTTTGGCGCTGCAATGCTGCTTACAGGTGGAACAGCTCAGGCTGACTACCCATGTAAAGAAGCCACATTTATTGTACCTTATTCACCAGGTGGTGGATCTGACCAAATGGCCAGAAGGCTTGTACCCGGTCTTGAGGAAGCTCTTGGTGTTGGCGTAAACATAGTATATAAAACAGGTGGTGGTGGTGCTGTAGGATTTAGTGAACTACATAGATCTGCACCGGATGGTTGTACCTTTTCAAACACTGTTGTTCCTAATGTTATAATAAGTTCAAAAGGTGAAGGTGTTGGTTATAAACCGGGTGATTTTGCCTATATCGGTATGACTGAGTCATCAGCTGGAACACTTATGGTTCCTAAAGATAGTAAGTATAAAACTATCGAAGATTTTATTGCTGCTGCAAATGAAAACCCAGGTATGTTAACTGTAGCTGGAACAGGAGGCAGTGGTCTATCAAGATGGAACCAACTAGAGTCCGTTCTTGGAATAGAAACAACATATGTACCAGTTGGTGGTGGTGTAGGTAAAATGATACCAATGCTGGCCGGTTCACACGTTGACGGTGCTGCAACTGGTGCAAACCATGCTACAAAACACAAAGGAATTGTTGATGCAATTCTTGTGGCAGGCCCAAATGAAGTGCCTACGCTTCCAGGTGTGCCAAACGAACCAGATTGGAATTATGTTATCACTTGGGGCCTAATGGCACCTCCGGGAACACCATCTGATATCGTTGAAACACTTAATGCTGCATTAAGATCAGCAGCTTCTGATCCAGCTGTGCAAGACGCGCTTACAAAAGGCGGCTATGTAACACATGATATGACAGTTGCTGAAGTTAACGCGTTTATGGATGCTGAAATCGCGAAATACGCAGACTAGTATAAAACGTAACCTAGAATTTCTCATAGCTTATTTCTGAGCTATGAGATTTCCGGGTCTATCATTAATTTTCAATGAATATTGACTAATGCAGGATTTGCTGAATGTTTGAAGCCTTACTTATGGCTATTAGCCCTACTTACTTAATGTATATGACAATTGGTGTGCTATTAGGTCTCGTTGTTGGAACCTTACCGGGTTTAACTGCAACTATGGGAACAGCATTATTAGTTCCATTTACATTTGGCTTGCCAACAGGTGAAGGTATTGCAATGCTGGGCGGCCTGTATGTATGCGCTATGTTTTCGGATGCTATTCCTGCGTGCCTTGTCAACACTCCAGGAACTCCTGCCGCAATGGCAACTGGTTTTGATGGTCACCCCATGGTAAAACAGGGAAGGGGGCAAGAGGCTATTGTGGCAGCTTGCTTTAGTTCAGCTCTTGGTACCATATTTGGTGCCGCTTGCTACCTATTACTTGCATGGCCCATGGTATCTGTTGCATTAAAGTTTGGCCCACCACAATTTTTTTGGTTAGGTGTATTTGCATTAACTATAATCGGAAGTCTTGCTGGAAAATCAATACTCAAAGGACTTGCAGGTGCAGCCATTGGCATAATTATAAGTTGTATAGGAATTAGTCATGCAGCTGAAGTTAATAGATTTACATTAAATATTCCAGAACTAAGAGGCGGTGTATCATTGGTGGCGGCACTAATTGGAGTCTTTGCCGTACCGCAGGTACTTAGCATGATTTTAAATCTTCGAAAGGAAGAGTATGTTGCAGAGTACAAGCCGGAAAAAGGTGTAATCCTAAAAACAATAATAAAAGTAGTATCAGCCCCAATACATTTTTTAAGATCAGGTGTCATTGGTGCCTTTATTGGCATATTGCCTGGCGCTGGAAGTCCAATTGCTGCTATCGTCTCGTATAATGAAGCGCTGCGATGGAGTAAAGATAAAAGCCAATATGGTAAAGGTGATGTCAGAGGTGTAACAGCTTCTGAGATTGCCAATAATGCTGCCGCTCCTGCTGCTATGATACCACTTGTAACACTGGGAGTACCAGGATCTGCACCGGCAGCAGTTATTGCTGGTGCGCTAATGCTACGTGGTTTAAACCCCGGTCCTGAATTATTTGGAACAAATGCTACACTTGTTTATTCGTTTGGGTGGTCTCTATTGATAGCAGGTATTGTCGTATTTTTTATTGGTATGCTTGCAACCCCAATCCTAGTCAGAATAATTAAAATACCACTGAGGCTTTTAGCACCCCTTATAATGTTTTTAGCAATAATTGGGGCTTACGCAATTCGAAATAACGTTTTTGATGTCTATTTGATGCTCATTATCGGTCTCTTTGTTTTTCTCATAAGACCACTTGGTTTTCACCCTGGTCCAATTGGGCTTGGCTTTATACTTGGTCCAATAATTGAACCATCACTGGTACAGGCGCTTTACATTTCTCACGCGGTTGGTGTCCAAAGAGTATTTTTTAGTGGGTCCGTCAGTATCATACTTATAAGCTTATCTGTAATATCAGTTTCAGCTGTCGCTATATCCAGATATAGATCTAGGAAAAAAGAAAATGCATCGTAAATTATTAAAATATATTCAAGATAGCGATGTTGCGATTACAATATTATTATTTGCAATTGCTGGACTATCATTTAGAGGTGTGCCAGACAATATTTGGAATGATTATCTATATATTGATTGGGTTTTTCCATTGGCTTCATCCTATATTTTATTTATTATTGCAACTATATTTTTAATAAAGTCCGTACATAAAATTCTACTTAAGAACATTAATAATGATCTCAAGATTAGCAAAGAAGAGATACCTTCAATAATTAACGTATTTGTGTATAGTATAATACTGTTCTTTTATCTTGTTTGTTTATTTGCCTTCGGCTTCTGGCCAGCAAGTTTATTACTATTATGGGCAGGAATATTATATTTTAGACCAGAAAAGAATTTAAACTCAATAATGAAGTCTTTGGGAATTGCGCTTATAACATGTTTAATAGCGTACATCGTTTTCAGCTCCGGCTGGTTATTTTATGTACCATTTCCAAAATCACGAATTTGGATTTAGGAGGTAAATTTTGTCACGACCATACTATAAAACTGATCCAATAACAGGCGGTGGTCCAGCGCAATACATTAGTGCTGAACATAAACTCAGTGAGCCATGGAAAGAACAAGCTCATAATGTAAAATTAGTTGGTCACTCTGATCTTAATGGGTGGGGCGATGCATTTCAGATTCAAGTTTCAAAAGGCATATGTTATGTGGCAGCCTCTGGTGTCAATGGACATGATGGTCTCACTATATTAGATGTTAGTGATCCATCCAAACCTACAATACTTAATCAAATTTCAGACTCACCGGGGGCCAGAACCCACAAAGTCCTGAAAATTAATGATGATATTATGATTACGAATTCAGAACTTAGGCCGAATTTAAGAGAAAAGTATCCAGAATTAAAGGGAGGCATGAAAGTATTTGACATATCTGACCCAATTAACCCAAAATTTCTTAGATACGTTGAAACAGATGGAATGGGGATACACAGGCCAATTTATGATAGAGACAGAAAACTTATGTATAGTTCAGGTTATCGAGACGGGTTCGATAAAAAAATTCTTTTAATTCACGATATGAAGGATCCCGCAAATCCTGTATTTATTGGCCAAGGATGGGTTGAGGGCCAAAGGGATGGTGAAAGTTATAGTTGGGATAATTCTATTGTTCAGAATGAAGCATGGTGTCACGAGGGTAATCCCTGGGGGAATTATGTTACAGCTGGCTGGTGGGATGGTGGTATCGTTTTATTTGATTGCACGGATCCTAGTAAACCAGAATTTAAATGGAGACATAACCCACATGAAACCCACGGTTGGGCAGGTTGTTATCATAGTTTTCTTGTCCCAAAAGGCTCTGAATTTGGTATTGTTACACAAGAGACAGTTACAGTTAATTGTGAACACCCGCCAGCATTTGTTACATTCTACGACTTAAGAAACAAAGATATACCATTACCTGTTAGTACCTATATGCCATTTGAAACTGACCCATATGAAATGAGACCAATAGATACAAAATGGAGTAAAACAGGGTCAAGGCACGGAGCGCATAATATATGGCTCGATATGGAAAAAGATGACCTTATATATATTGCATGGTTCAATGCTGGATTACGTATCATTGATTGGAGCAACCCGTTCTCACCTCAAGAGGTTGGTTACTACATTCCGCCCGGTAATAAAGAACGCAGCTGTCCTCAAAGCAATGATGTTTATGTCGATCGTGAAACAGGATTAATTTACATGTCTGATCGGTGGGGTCTTGGATTACATATACTCGAATATACCGGTCAGTAAATACTGTTTGTAAAATTTCTAAATACCTCTATAATTTATTAACATTGTCTTAACGTTTATTTAATAGGGAGGTAAACATGACAAAGAAATTTTTTGGGCTGAACCTATTTGGTTTAGCTGCATTCCTTACATTATCATTTCTACCAATAAATGATACCAATGCATCAATAAAAATTGGCGCTTCTATGCCATTGACAGGAAACTTTGCTGTTCCTGGTTCTAAGCATTTAGAAGGCTACGAGATGTGTGTAGATATTATCAACAGACACGGTGGATGGTTAGATCAGGAAGTAGAACTCGTTGTAAGTGATAACAGATCAGATACAGAGACTGCTATTGCACAGTACGAAAGGTTTATTAACGTTGATAAAGTTGATCTTACTTTTGGTACTTTTTCAAGTAAATTAACATTTCCAATATCTCCAATCTTAGCGAAATATAACGCTATTCATCCAATTCCATCTGGTGGCGCGTTGAGAATTTTTTCACAAGGACATAAAAATTTATTTTATTTCCAGGCTAGTGCAGCTGAGTATGTTGGAACAAATATGGTTGGGTTAATTAACGATCTAGTTGAAGATAAACCAACTAAGGCAGCTGTTGTTCATGCTGATGACTTTTTTGCAAACTCAATTGCAACTGGTCTACTTGGTGAAAAGGTTGTAATGCCAGGGAGTGGTGAATTAGTTGAAGATCTTGCACCTGGATACATCAGAGCAGCTGGGATCGAGCTAGTATATCACGAGCAATGGCCAGAGGAAGGATTCTCAGATTGGCTTGTTTTAGCAAATTCAATTAAGAATTCTGGTGCTGATCTAGTAATTGGTCTTATGGCATCGCCAGAAGAAGCAACACAGTTTACAAGGGCACTTAAAACCGTGAGACATAACCCGAAGCACATTCTTTTATCTCAAGGAACCCAGAAAGAGTTTTATGAAGGACTCGGGGATGATGCTAATGGTGTAATAATCATGTCAGCATACCATCCAAAAGCTCCATTTAAAGGATCTCTTGCAGGTATGCAGATGAATAATGCTGATTTTGCCGCCGAGTATCATATTACAACTGGAAATAAACCAGATGAGGATGTTGCGATTACTTTTGCGCTATGCCAAGGTATAGACCAAGCTGTTCGGGCAACTGGATCTGTTGATGACCAAACGATAATGGATTGGTTGCATGCAAGAACACCAGAAGACCCAGTAAAAACAGTACTTGGCAATTTCGCATGGGATGATAGGGGACTTCCTCTGGGCAAGTCTTTCCTAATGGTTCAATGGCAAGATGGTGGTAATTTAGAATTTGTATATCCTACAAATGAGTTTGATACTGCTGAAATTGTTGATCCTAAACCACAATGGTAATCATCTAAAATTTATGCGGCCAATATCAATTGGTCGCATATTTTTATGGCAAATAAATGATATCAATAAAAAATGTAACAAAACGCTTTGGTGGCATCATCGCTGTTGACGACTCTTCCTTTGATGTCATGAGCTCTACAATATGCTCATTGATTGGACCAAACGGAGCTGGTAAAAGTACATTATTCAATTGTATCTCACGTGTTTATCCAATTGATGAGGGGGAAATATATCTTGGTGACACAAGAATAGATACAATGCCTGCACATAAAATTGCAACATTAGGCGTTGGTAGATCATTCCAACTGACAAGGGTATTGGATGAATTATCTGTTACAGAAAATTTATCACTTCATACAGCTGCTGGTTTTAATTTTCATCTATTGAAAGCTGGAGTAACCAGAGATGATAAGGCACGGGCTGAACAGATAATGGAATTTCTAAATATTACTCACATCAGAGATTTACCGATGAAAGAACTATCATACGGCCAAAAAAAATTATTGGATTTGGGCTCAGTACTTATGTCCGATCCAAGCGTCATTTTACTTGATGAACCTGCTGCCGGAGTTAATCCAAGATTATTAGAAACGATACTTGATAGGATCCTTGTGCTCAAAAAGCAGGGTAAAACAATTCTTCTTGTCGAACACAACATGGATTTAGTAATGGGGATTAGTGATAAGGTTATTGTTATGGCTGCAGGATCAATTATAGCAAACGGAACACCTGATGAAGTTCAAAGTGATAAACAGGTTTTAGAAGTGTATTTAACAGGATAAATTTAATGTCTGAATGTATGCTTAAATTAGAGAATATAGTTGCAGGCTATGGGTATGGTCCTGACATAATAAAAAATATTAATCTTGAGCTCAATAAAGGTGATATTAAGTGCATTATCGGGCCAAACGGAGCTGGTAAATCAACGGTACTTAAAGCAATTGCTGGAATAATTATACCAAGAAATGGAACAGTGTCATTCAATTCTGAAAAAGGTAATTTAGAGCTCTCTGGTATGGAAACATATGAAATAATGAAAACAGGCTTATGTTTTATACCACAGGATAGATCTCTATTTAATACGTTAACAGTAGCTGAGAATCTTGCGATGGCTGGTTATACAATTAATGATAAGCAAGATTTAAGAGGGCGAATAGATGAAGCACTGGATACATTTCCTCGTCTAAAAGAGAGGCTAACACAGTATGCTGGCACAATGTCTGGTGGAGAGCAACAACAATTAATTTTTGCCAGAGCTATCATATTAAAACCAAGAGTAATATTAATTGATGAACCATCGCTCGGACTCGCTCCTGCAATTGTAGAGCAGGCATTCCAGCACATAGAAAATATTGCATCAAAAGGAGTATCTATTTTGCTTGTTGAACAAAATGCGAGAAGGGGGCTATCATCATCCAATTTTGGTACTGTAATGGATTTAGGTGAAATTGTTTTTGAAAAACCAGCAAATCAGGTTCTGAGTGATGACAGGATACAGGAGCTGTATTTAGGAAAGAGAAAGAAAAAATAATGTTTATCATCCAAACCATAATTTTAGGACTTTGTTTAGGTTTCGTATACGCCCTTATGGCGACAGGTTTAACACTCATATTTGGAGTAATGAGGATCGTAAACCTTGCCCATCCAATATTTATATTAGTTGGTGCATTTGCTGCATATTACTTATTCGTGATATTTGGTATGGATCCAATATTTGCAATACCATTGTGTGCAGCGACAACCGCAATTTTGGGTGCTATAACATACAAACTCGTATTTGAAAAAGATGCGGGATCTCAAACTTATTCTGAGATGACAGTTTTGCTTACTTTTGGTACTGCTATGGTTTTGGATGGAACGTTATCTTATCTTTTCAAAAATACACAGAGAATTACGTCACCCCCGTATGCAACTGACGCAATTTTTATTGGTGATATTTTTTTACCAACTGCACAATTATATTCAGGACTAATAAGTATAGCATTAATTGTTGGATTGGGTTTATTCTTAAAATTTAGTAAATTAGGTATTGCAATACGCGCAACTTCTCTAAGTCGTGTCAACGCAGAATTAGTTGGTATAGACGTTAAGTTTGTATGTATCTTCTCATTTGTTCTTGGATGTGCATTAGCAGGCGCCGCAGGCTCATTGGTTAGTTTTGTCTTCTCATTCTTCCCAGCAAAACATTGGGAATGGATAGCTATTCTAATGTCCTTAGTTGTACTTGGAGGAATGGGTAGCATTCTTGGTGTTGTAATATCTGCTGCAATATTATCTGTTATGGCATCATTGGTTGGAGCATTCATTGCACCCGCATGGTCTACAATGGTTTTCTTTGTCGCACTATTTGTGATGCTCTTGGTAAAACCACATGGCATGTTTGGTAAATATTTGGAGTAAAAATAATGGATTCAAGAAAAATAATACCAATAACAACACTTGTGATACTCCTATTTTTTCCATTAATTCAGTTCTTCCCGTCAGTATTTGGTGATCAAAATTATGTAATTCATCTAATGTTATATGCTTTTTATTATATGGTAATGACAAGTAGCTGGAATATAATTGGTGGTTATGGGGGGTTTATTTCTGTAGGTCACAATGCCTTCTTGTGTATCGGTGCTTATATTGCTGGATATTATTCTATTATGTGGGGCGTTTCTCCTTTCTATCTGATATTACTTGCAGGGATTGGTGCTGGTATTTTTGGTTTTTTTGTTGGTTTGATTACACTTCGCGTCAAAGGACCATCGTTTATAATATCATCTATAGCTTTAATTATGATATTAAGAATAATATTCGACAGGTGGGAATTAGTTGGTGGCGCAAGCGGAATAACATTACCCTATAACTCCTTATCAGTAGAATTCTCAAAATTTCCTCATTATTATGGATTTCTTGCGCTTGCTATAATAACAATCTATATGAATTGGTATGTCAGGCATTCAAAATTTGGCCTTGCTTTGAGAGCAATCTCGCATGATGAAATAAGAAGCGCTGTTGCGGGTATTAATGTTAAATATATTAAAGTTACAGCATTTGTATTATCTACATTCTTTATAGGCTGTGCCGGGGCTATATGGGCAGACTATTTAACATATGTTCGGCCAAATATATTTTTAATAATATTAATCGCTGCAAATGTTGTTTTGATGGTAATACTTGGTGGAATGGGTACTGTCACGGGGCCTATTGTTGGTACGATTATATTCATCGCTTTTAATGAGTTAATATTATCATACCTAGGTGCCACCGAATTAAATTTATTATTTACTGGATTACTCCTTGTAATAACATTATTATATTTTCCGAACGGTATTGTTGGTACTTTAAAAAATAAAGGAAAGTTACCAAGATTTCTTGATTGGGGATAAAATCCTTATTATATCAACCTAATGAATGCACATAATATGAAAGAACTTAGTTCATCCAGAAGGTTCTGGAATGAGTACATCAAGGTTTACAGACTTAAAATAATTATATCTATCCTACTAATTGCTGTAGTTGCAATAAGTTCCAGCTTCTATCCTTTGACAATAAATTGGAGTTTTAAACTAATAGAAGAAGGAAATGGAAAATACTTATTTATAGTAATGCTTATTGTTCCATTTATTGCACTTTTGAGGGGGTTATCTAATTACTTGCAAATATTATTAGTAAATAAGACTGCGCTTAATATTGTCGGGGATCTGCAAAAAAAAATTTACGAAAAAATTATACAATCAAACATAGAAATTATTGAAGATAATGGTGCTGGTAATTTAATATCAAGACTATCAAATGATACGACATTAATCCTGCAAGCTCTTGAAAGACTAATGAATAGCCTATTAAAAGATGGGTTAACCGCACTTGTTCTCTTAATTACTATGATATATCTTGACTGGAAGCTAGCAATCGTAATTTGCCTCCTTTTACCCGTTGTCGCATTACCAATATATAAAATAGGTAAAAAAGTTAATAACATTTCAAAGGGGGCGCAAATACAAATTGGAAAATTTACTAATTTATTAAATCAAAGCTTTCAAAATATCCAAACAATAAAATCTTTTCAACTTGAAAATCGTGAGATTCAAAACACCAATCAAGAAATTGAGAAAAGAATATTCAATTTATATAAATTAACAAAGTATCGGGCAATAATGAGCCCTATTATTGAGGTCTTAGCAGGTATTTTTATCGGTCTTCTTCTGACCTTTGCAGGTTATCAGATATTAGAAGGCAATAGCACCTTAGGTCAACTGACAGCATTTATAACAGCTTTATTAATGATTTCAGATCCAATAAGAAGAATAAGTACATTAAATTCTGTCTACCAGGAAGGGCTTGCTGCCGTTGAAAGGGTCTATGTATTATACAGTAATTGCAACATCATTGAGGATAAGCCTGACTCCCTCAATTTTCCAGTAGATTACAACCTACTTAAGTTTGAAAATATATCCTTTAAATATAAGGCAGATCAGCGAAATGTATTAAATAATATAACTTTTGCAATTAAAGAGGGTACTAGAAATTATATAATTGGCGAGAGTGGCGCTGGTAAATCAACAATATTTAAATTATTAATTAGACTCCATGAAGCCAAATCTGGTGAAATTAAGTTTGGAGATACCGAAATCCAAGATATTCAGATTAAATCATTGAGATCGTGCGTATCCGTTGTCTCACAAAATACCTTTATTTTTAATGATACGCTTAAAAATAATATAAACTTAGAGAAGAATGAAAGTTCTGAAAACATTGATTTTGAGAAATTAATGGATGATCTTAATATCAATAACTTTGCAGATAAATTACAAAATAAATATGACACAAAAATTGGTATTGATGGAATATCTCTTTCAGGTGGTGAACTGCAGAGGCTTGCCATTGCGCGGGCGATATACAAGAATGCACCATTGTTATTATTAGATGAGGCAACAAATTCATTAGACTCGATAAATGAGATTGAAATAAATAAAACATTGGATAAATATTTCAAAGATAAAACAGTTCTAATCATCGCGCACAAACTTGAGACAATAAAAGACGCAGATAATATAATTGTTCTGAAAGATGGAAATATGGTTGGTGCAGGAAAATATGAAGATCTTCAGAAAGAAAATAAGTATTTTCAAGATCTAATCAATTCATCATTTCTAAAATAGAATTTATTATTAGTTTTTGATTTTAGCGCCGGTTGTTGTAGGGCCAATTAGCGCTTATCCCTCTTATTATAATTTATGAGGTATAATAAAAATAAATCACAAATATAAATTATTTACCTATAAGTTTTAGAATTATACTTTGTTTATTTATTTTTATACTTTTTATTTTATAATTAAATAATGCGAAATTTTACTTATAAATATATCGTAATTATATCTTTTGCATTGATTATTACATTAAGCTCATGCAGCTCTTGGTTTAAAGTGGAAAACAACCCTCAAGTATATGGAAAGTATGACCATGTACCCCAGGGTGGAGGGCATTACAAAGTTGGCGAACCATATGAAATTAACGGGAAATGGTATTATCCAGAAGTCGACAATGATTATGATCAGGTGGGAATAGCTTCGTGGTATGGAGATTATTTTCACGGCAGACTAACTGCAAATGGTGAGTATTACGATATGAATGCATTATCCGCAGCACATAAAACTCTACCATTGCCATCCTATCTTAGAGTTACAAATCTTGAAAATAACAAGTCAATTGTTGTCCGTTTAAATGATAGGGGGCCATACATTGATGATCGAATAATAGATTTATCAAAAAAAGCTGCTATAGAATTAGAAATGTTAAATAAAGGTACTGCAAAAGTGCGTGTTCAATATATCGAGGAAGCCCCGCTTGACGGCAATCAAGGAAATTACTTTAACAACTCCAAGCCTGGTTTTCTTCGTAAAATCTGGAGAGCTACATCGTCAGCATTAACGGATCTATAATAAAATGATACAAAATGGCTTATTAATAACATTTGAAGGGGGCGAGGGAAGTGGTAAATCTACTCAGTCACAAATACTATATGATACGTTAAAAGAAAAAGGATTTGAGGTAATAAAAACTCGAGAACCAGGTGGCACTAAATTTGCAGAAATAATCCGTGAAATATTGGTTAAAGGAGAATCAAATAAAATTGATAATATAAGCGAGTTATTTCTCTTTGCGGCCGCAAGGGCAGATCATGTACAAAAAGTAATAAAAGAAAGCCTCAAAAATCATAAAATTGTCATTTGCGATAGATTCATTGACTCTACACTTGCATATCAAGGTTATGCAGGAAACTTAGATTTAGATATCGTAAAGGAAGTAAATAAAATATCTATTGGTGAAATTTATCCGGATATTACCTTTATTTTTGATATAGATCCAACCCAAGGAATTGAAAGGGCGCTTGGAGAGAATAACAAAGAGACAAGATTCGAAGAAAAAGATATTCTGTATCACAAAAAGATTAGGGACGGGTATACGAACATAGCTCGAGATAATCCACACAGATGTGTCGTCATAGACGGAACCGATGATATAGAACAGATATCAAAAAAAATTTTGGAATTAACCCTAGATAAAATAAATGAATGAAATTAATGAACCTTGGCAGAATAAATTATTTATTGGTCACCAACCAATTATTAGTCAACTTAATCGGCTAAAAAATAATAACTCTCTTACCAATACACTTCTTTTTAGTGGTCCGATTGGTATAGGAAAGTGCACTCTCGCATTTAGATATTCTAACTATATATTTGCTGATAAAACCTCTTCTTTCATGGATTATAAGCAATTAGATAATAATACATTCCGCCAAATATCAAATCATTCGTACCCAAATTTACATTACATATCTAATACTGATGAGAATGGAAGCTCGCTTGAAATAAAAATTGAAGAAATCAGAAAGCTTAAAGAAAACCTTACCGGAAAATTGCTAAATGGCGGCTATCGCGTGATAATCATTGATACGATAAATGATTTGAATAAATCAGCACAAAACGCACTATTGAAGATACTGGAAGAGCCACCGGTTAATACATTATTTATATTAATTACACACAATATTAGCAATGTACCGGATACAATCTTGTCTAGGTGCCTGAAGTTTAGTTTTAATGCCTTATCAATTTCTGATACTAAAGAAGTGATTGCTCATTTGAGTCATGAGATCAACGCTGAACAAATCATTGATATGTACGGAATAAATGCATCACCAGGAAAGATTGTTAATCTTATGAATAATAATTTTGAGGAAATTATTCAGGATTTTAATGATTTAATAAAATCAAAAAAAATAAACGAAAAGAATACCTTAAAAACTATTAAGCATTATTCAAAAAAAGAGAATTTAGCTTCATTTAATATACTATTTGAACTTTTTATGATTTGGATGAAGAAAAATGCTATTAGTTTCTTATCGAATTTAAAAGAGGATTACAAATTATATGAATTACTTGGTTATTGGGATAAGTACTCAGACAGGTATTACAATTTAAATATTTTTAACCTAAGCAGGGAAGAGCTTCTGCTAAATATTCACAGAGATGTATGGCGTTTATCTAAAAGGGAAATAGATGGGTAAAGAAAAGAAGACTTTTTATTTAACAACCGCAATTTCATATCCAAATGGTGAGCCACACATTGGCCATGCTTACGAAGCCATAATCACAGATACGATTGCAAGATACCATAGACTTTTTGAAAATAATGTTATGTTTCTCACGGGAACGGATGAGCATGGGATTAAAATGCTACAAACAGCAAAAAAATTGAATTTAACAGCCAAGCAGCTTGCAGATAAAAACGCACCATTATTTATAAAAATGCTAAAAGAAGTCAATTCTACGCATGATGATTTCATAAGGACGACCGAAGAGAGGCACAAAATAGCATGCATAGAAATTTGGAATAGGATGTCTCAAAATGATGATATATATAAGGGTAAATATGCGGGCTGGTACTCTATTCGAGATGAGGCTTACTATGAAGAAAAAGAGTTGACTAAAAAAAATGGCCAATTCTATTCTCCTCAGGGAACCGAAGTTACGTGGGTAGAAGAGGAGAGTTATTTCTTTAGATTATCTAAATATCAGGATAGGCTTCTAGAGCATTACAAAAATAATCCGAAATTCATTTTACCAGAAAGCAGAAAAAATGAAGTTATTAAATTTGTGCAATCTGGCTTAAAGGATTTATCTATATCACGGACAACTTTTGATTGGGGCATTAATGTGCCAAATGATGATAGTCATGTAATGTATGTATGGGTGGACGCTTTAACGAATTATTTAACTGGCGTTCACTTTCCAAGTGAGACGTATAAAAACTATTGGCCAGCAAATTATCATATAATCGGAAAAGATATATTGAGGTTTCATGCTGTTTATTGGCCAGCGTTTCTATTATCTGCAAACATCGAACTGCCTCTAACAGTATTTGCCCACGGTTTTCTATTTAATAGAGGTGTCAAAATGTCAAAGTCTTTGGGAAACGTTGTCAGCCCAGGAGAGTTGATAGAGAAATATGGTATTGACCAATTGAGATATTTCTTTTTACGGGAGGTATCTATGGGAAATGATGGAAATTATGATGATGAAAGCATATCGCGAAGGGTAAATGCTGACCTAGCAAACGATTTAGGGAACCTAATACAGAGGTCTTGCTCAATGGTACAAAAGAATTGTGATGGAATTATTCCATCAATCTCTTCTGAGTTTAACGATGATGACCTTAATATTAACTCAAATGTGGCCAGCCTTGCTAGCAGAGTAGAAATTTTAGTGGAAACATTAGAGTTTAATAAAATATTATCAGAAATATGGGAACAAATTTCAAATTTAAATAAATATTTTTCAGACCAAAAGCCTTGGGAGTTGCGAAAAAATAATAATGAAAGAATGCAGACCGTGCTATTCATTACTCTCAATAATATAAGAAAAATTGCAATAATGCTGCTTCCGGTCATTCCAACATCATCAGAAAAAATTTTAAACTTATTAAATATCAATGATGCAGATCGTACCTTCAAGTCTATTGCAGATGAAAATATAGATATAAGCGGCAATAGATTAGGGGAAGTTACCCCAATATTCCCAAAAGTTGAAATTAGCGATGAATAAAAAATATGATTTTCTAATTGATACACACTGCCATCTTGATTTTGATGACTATGTTTTAGATATTGACGCTGTCGTCAAAAACGCATTGAATGCTAATGTGAGGTATCTGATAACCATTTCTACCAAATTTAAACTTTTTCATAAGATTGAAAACTTGGTTTCCCGTTTTGATAATGTTTATTGTAGCGTGGGAACACACCCTTTATATATCGATGATGAGTACGCAACCTATACGCCATCTGATCTTTTAGACGCATGCAATAATAGTAAAGTTGTTGCAATTGGTGAATGTGGTTTAGATTACTCCAGGCTAAAACACGATAATAAAAAAGAGCAAGAGTCAATGTTTCGATTACAAATTGAATGCTCTAATGTTAGTGGTTTGCCATTTATAATTCACAATAGAAACTCAGATGAGGATATGGAGCGGATATTAATAGATGAGGCGAAAAAAAATAAATTAAGAGGTGTTCTTCATTGCTTTAGTTCATCCGAAAGACTTGCGATGGTTGCAATAGATTTAGGGCTAAGTATATCATTCACCGGTATTATTACATTTAAAAATGCTAGTTCAGTACGAGATATACTTCGAAAAATTCCAAATGATAGGATATTTGTTGAGACAGACTCACCTTTTTTAGCTCCAACGCCTCATCGCGGAAAAAGAAATGAACCATCATATATAACAAAAATAGTTGATAAAATATCTGAGGTTAAGCAACTACCGATAGCTGAAGTTATTAACCTAACAACTAAGAATAGTCTGAAATTTTTTAATAAGATTAAAGTATGAAAAAAAATAATACAAAGATTACAATACTCGGCTGTGGATCATCAACAGGTGTACCACGCGTCGGTAATGAATGGGGGGCATGTAATCCAAAAATTATTGAGAATAATCGCAGCAGATGCTCAATTTTAATTGAAAAAATTAATGAGAATGACATTACCTCTGTAATTGTTGATACTGGTCCAGACTTCAGAAGTCAAATGAATAGAGAGAATATAAAGAAAATTGACGCTGTTTTTTACACACATGAACATGCTGATCACACTCATGGTATTGATGATCTAAGAATGTATGCGCTTAGGGATAAAAAAAGAGTTGACGTTTTTGCTTCTGCCGCAACATCGGAAAATCTTAAGCAAAAATTCGGTTATTGTTTTGATGCAAAGATTGGAAGCGGCTACCCACCAATCTTAAACCTAAATTTGATTGAGCATGGGAAAATATATAACATCGAGGGTGAGGGTGGCAATATAGGTATTATGCCAATAAATCAAGTGCATGGAAATATTAATTCTTTTGGCTACAAAATAGAAAATATAGTGTATTCATCTGATATTAGCGAATTACCAAATGAGTCTATACAGTATATAAAAAATTGCGAAATATGGATAGTAGACGCATTACGTTGGAAACCGCACCCAACGCATTTCCATGTGGACAAAGTATTACAATTAGTTACAGATTTAAATGTAGAACGTGCAATACTGACAAATATGCACATAGACTTGGATTACAAACAACTCTGTGATTATTTGCCAGAAAATATCATACCAGCGTATGATGGTATGCAGATTTAATTAATTCATTTAACGCATTGATATCAATATATTATATTTTACATTCCATAATATATATTATGCGAATTATGCTTTATCTAGCAATTAACATAGATTGGAAGCGGGCATGATTTTTTTTTGATATTTTTAGTTTGATATTTATATGATCAGCGTAGTATTTCTTGTCTAAAATAATTGCATTATCATGCAGCCAGGACTCCGCAGCCGATTTATTATATTTCAATTTAATTCTATGAATTTCAAAATTATTATTTACCTTTTTTTCAATCGCGGCGTATAAATCACTCATACCTTGCCCCGTTGCTGCAGATACCATTACTTGATTTTTTGCTATATTTTTTTTTATTAACTCTGAGTAATTCTTTTCTATTAGATCAACTTTATTCAATATTTCCAGATAATTATTATCATTTATTTCTTTACCAATCTCTTTGATGGTATTAATTACATCAATGTTTTGTACCTCTGTATACCCTGACGAGATGTCCCTGACATTAATTATCAAATCTGCATAATTTATTTCTTCCAAGGTGGACCTAAAGGACATTATTAATTCGGTTGGTAGCTCAGAGATGAAACCAACTGTATCTGTTAGTATTATATTTTTAAGACTGCCCTTATTAAGTTTTTTCATCTTTGTGTCCAGCGTTGCAAATAACATATTCTTTGACAATGCATTTTCACCTGTCAATTTATTGAACAGTGTAGATTTTCCTGCATTTGTATAGCCTACAAGTGCAATTATAAAGTAGGGCTTTTTATCGCGTTGATTGCGATGTAAGCTTCGTGTATTTTTAAAATCTCGTAATTTCTTCTTTATTTTTATAATTTGACCGTTAATAAGTCTGCGATCTATTTCAAGTTGAGACTCCCCTGGCCCACCAATGAAGCTAAGTGAACCTCTCTGCCTCTCCAAATGTGTCCATGATTTGACAAGCCTTGTTTTTTGATATTCAAGCTGGGCTAACTCAACTTGTAGGGCCCCTTCTCTTGTTGCCGCCCTCTTCTCAAAGATATCCAATATTAAGCGCGTTCTATCAATTACCTTAACAAGTAATCTTTTTTCTAAGTTTCTTTGTTGTATGGGTGATAGTTTTCCGTCAATTATCAGAAAATCCACGTTAAGTTCTTTAATTTTATTATTTATTAGTTCAACCTGACCATTATTAAATAATGTGGAGTTATTTGGTCTATCAATTTTATAGATTTTTGAAAATTGAACTTTTATCCCAAGGGAATTCGCAAGCAGTATAGCTTCATTTATGCAATCAGTGGAGTCAATTGTACTTTTTTTCTTAAACTTATTTCTTAAGTCAGGATGACAAACTATTGATTTATATGTTTTATTTATCAATTTTTAAATTATATTATTAATAATAATCTTGACTTGTTCTAAAAAGCTGTTCAACGGCGTGTATGCTTTCCGATAAAGAAAACAGAACGATACGATCATTCACTTCAAGCACTGTTTCGCCATCGGGTCGAATTACATCATCTCTACGTAATATAGCACCAAATCTTAGATCATCAGGAATATCTGCTTCTTTAATTTGTTTTCCAATTAATGGTGAGGCATCGACAATTTCAGCCTCTAAGACCTCAACTTTTCCATCGTAAAGTGAGTGTGCATCTCGTATTCTTCCTTTTCTCAGGTATCTAAGGATACTCGATATTGTGGTCGCACGAGGATTAATTAACGCATCAATACTTAGCCTTGACTGAAGATCGTTATAATTATTATCCTGTAGCAGCGACAGGGCTTGTTTTGCACCCATTTCCTTAGCAATAACAGATGATATTAGATTTATATTATCATTATTAGTTATTGCAACAAATGCATCAGTTTTAATTATGCCAGCTTGTTCAAGTAAATTTTTATCAATGGAATTACCATTTAACACAATTGATTTTTTAAGCTCCTTCGCAGCTTTTTCTGCTATTTCTTGATTTAACTCAATAAGTTTGATGTTTATATTTGATACGTTAGACTCAAGTGCCTTCGCAAGATAGGTTCCAACATTACCAGCTCCAGCAATAATAATGTTATGCGCCTCAGGTTCAGTATGCCCTAGAACTGATAATATTTTACTGATATGCTCTGAGTTGCAGACTAGATATATTTTATCATCCCGTTTTAAGCTATCTTTTTGTGTTGGAATAATTATTTTATCATCACGATTAATTCCAACTACAGTACACATCAAATCAGGATATTTTTCTGTTAACTCACGGAGAGGCGTATCAACAACTTTACAATTCTCATCTATGTTAACACCTAAGAAGGAAATCTTTTTTTCACCAAACTCAATAATTTCAAAAGCCCCCGGCAGAGTTATATTTTTTAATATTGAGTCAGCAATTTCTCTTTCTGGTGAAATAATTACATCTATTGGTATATTCTCACGCGTGAAAAGGTTTTCATAGTTTGGATTTAGGAAGTTATTTGAACGAATGCGACCAATTTTAGTTGGGATGCCAAATATCAAGTGTGAAATTGTGCAGATAACCATGTTGATTTCATCGTACTGCGTTACTGCAATAATAACATCAGCATCGTTGGCCCCAGCCTCATCCAATACCTCTGGGTATGACCCATTACCTCTAATTGTTCGGACATCAAGAGTCTTGTTCATATTATCAATTAACTTTTGAGAGTCATCTATTACCGTAACATCGTTTTTTTGTACTGAAAGTTGTTCAGCAATGCCATAGCCAACCTGCCCTGCTCCACATATAATAATTTTCATCTTTTATACCTATTTAAGTTCTTTTATCTATACCTAGATATTTTAATTTTCTGTGAAGTGCTGTTCTCTCCATACCTATGAATTCAGCTGTTTTTGATATATTACCATTAAACCTGGCAAGTTGAGTAACAATATAATTTCTCTCGAAAAGATCCCTTGCATCTTTCATATTATATGAAATCAAAACCTCATTATTATTAGATATATTGGGATTATTATCTCTAATTTCAATGGGAATATGACTAGCTTTGATTGAATAATCATTTTCTGAATTTAGTTGTAAAATTACCCTTTCTATGCAATTTCTCAGTTCTTTTATATTTCCCGGCCACGAGTAAGACTGCAATATAGCAAGTGCATCCTCCGTAATGCTTAAATTATGTAAAATTTCTGTTGTGCTCGCGTAATCATCGATAAAATATCGAACTAATGGCGGAATATCCTCTTTTCGATCAATTAAGCTCGGTATATGTATTTCTTCAATTGAAATTCTATTAAATAAGTCATCAAGAAAGAGCCCTAATGAAACATATGACTTTAAATCCTTAGATGTACTTGCAATTAGCCTAAAGTCCAAACTTTCTGTTTTATATTTATTATTTATTAAATTTAAGAGAACCTGCTGGGCCTCGGTGGATAGTTCAGATATTTCATTTATAAATAAAGTTCCACCATTCAATTCTTTAATAAAACTTTTATCATTATTTGACTCAGCGATACATATCCTATCCTCAAATTCAGCTGCATTAATATTTCTTGCATTAAGGCGTGTGAATAAATACTTTGATCTGCTTGATTTGTTGTGTATTAATCGTGCCACAAGTTCCTTACCAACACCGCTGCCACCCGTTATGAGTATTCGACTTTTAACATCTGAAAGTCTCTCTATAGCCTGATTTAATTGTATTACCGTATTTGAATCACCAATGTAATCTATCGCATAATTTGATTTATTTCGGATATTGGTAATTTCTTGCCGAAGATTGTATGTTTCAGAGGCTCTTTTTATGGTATGCATAAGACGTTCTGTTTTAAATGGTTTTTCTAAGTAATCATATGCACCAATTTTTATTGCTGTTACAGCAGTATCAATGTTACCATGGCCCGAAATAATTATAATTGGGATTTCTGGACGTGTGCTATGAATTTCCTGTAATAACTCAATGCCGTCCAGCTTGCTACCTTCAAGCCATACGTCTAATATTATTAAATCAATATTATCTTCTGATAAAATACTAATAGCACTGTCACTGTTTTGGGCATTATAAGTCTGGTACCCCTCATCCTCAAGGACTCCGGATATTAATTTACAGATGTCGATTTCATCATCAATTATTAATATATTTTTATTTTCAATCATTAATTTTTTCGGAGTTACTATCAAGTGATTTTGGTAAAATTATTTCAACAATTGCTCCACTAATTGTCTTATCGGAAGTTGTATCATTTTTAAGATTCAAATCCCCTTTATGTACCTCAATTATGTTTTTGACGACTGATAAACCAATTCCTGTTCCCATCTCTCTTGTTGTGTAATAAGGCTCTAAAAGCTTATCAAGATCACTTTTTGGAAAACCGGTTCCATTGTCAGCAATTTTTATTAACACATGTTCAGGTTTATTCTCCAAAGATATATTAATTACTCCAGAATTATCATTCTTATGCAATAAGAATATCGACTCAGATGAGTTTTTAATCAGATTTATGAGGGCTTGGCTGATTAGTCTGCGGTCAAAATTAAAAAATATTTCTCCATCTGGAATATCTAATTTTATATTAATAGACTCAAATGTGATCTTTTGGAGAAGGACCGCCTGTTTTATAGTATCACATATGTCATAGTTATTCATATTTGCTGTTGGGACTTTTGCAAATGCTGAGAACTCGTCTACTATTTTACCTAAATCCCCAACCTGCCTGATGATTGTATCTGTGCAGTCTTCAAATACTTCAAGATCATTGCTGATTTGATCTTTATACTTCCTTTTAAGCCTTTCCGCAGACAATTGTATTGGTGTAAGGGGGTTTTTTATCTCATGGGCTATCCTGCGTGCAACATCAGCCCAAACTGATGTTCTTTGAGCATCAAATAAATCTGTAACATCATCGAACGCTATGACCATTGAACTTTTCTTGGACTTATCTTCTTTTGTTATTTTTATATGAATATTCCTATATTGATCATTTATTAGCACTGTAATATATTCATCGATATTACCTCTACTTTTGTAGGCTTTTATTAGAATATCTGAAAATTGTGGCATTATATCAATAATGTTAACTCCTAAAATCTCACTAAGCTCTTTATCAAAAAAGAAGCATGCAGATAAATTCGCAATTTGAATACTTCCGTTACTATCTATACTAATAACACACGATGTAATCCCAGAAAGCACCGCTTCTGTAAATTTTCGTCTTTCATCAAGAAGCTGATTGTTCGAAACTAAGTTCTCACGTTGATTTTTGAGATCGGTTGTCATGTTGTTAAAGGTACTCACAAGATTGTGCATGTCATTATCAATTGTTGACTTACTCTCAATATTAACATCAAGGTCTCCATCGGATACTTTTTTTGATGCATATATTAGCTTAGCAATTGGAGCAGATAGTCTATTTGCAAAAAATATACTAAACCAAATTGCCACTGTTAAAAAAACGAGCGAGAAACCAACATATTGGAGAGCGAAAGTAACTTGCGTATTAAACCGCCTCTCTTCAAGATTTGAGTATTCATTTCTTGTAAGTTCTAATTGCTTTAAATGTTTAATAACAATTGGATCAACAGCTTTATATATCAGTAAATACCCATCAATAAAATCTGGTAAAAGTACAAAGGCGCTAACCATATTAGAGTCGTTTGGTTTAAATATTATAATGTCCCCTTGGTCTGCTCGATCATAAGATAATTGCGATGGTTTTGTGTAGCCCAATTCATACTCAGGCGTTGTTGTATTTATTAGTATATTTCCATCTCGATTCACGATATATGCACCTGATAACTTTCTCAATTTTGCTTGTTTTAGAAAATAATCGCCAAATGCATTAATATTATTTTCAAATATGTTTACTGAATTATTCAGATCTAATTGCATTGCTCCAATTTCAGATCTAAGATTATTTGAATGTTCTCGTAAGTAACTTTTTGCGACAATATTTGACTTTTCAAGCATTGACTTCGTTCTATCCGAAAACCATTTATCTAAACCCCTATCAAGTGTAATTGTTGCAAGTATTGCCACGACTAAAGCCGGCAAAGCGGAGACAATACCAAATAAGGTTATTAACTTAATTTGAAGACTTGCACCTGCAATATTTCTTTTTCTTGCAATTAAAATTTGTGAAAATTTGCTGATTATAAGCAAAACCATAAAAACTATAAAGATTGTATTCATTATGAATAAAAGAAAAATTACAGTATTAGACGGAATAAAAACTTGGCCAGTTAATATGAGCCATGTTGATGAAATAAGAAAAATCGCAAGAAATAAAATCAAGACATTGAATAAGGTCTCCTTATAGGAATTTAGGAATTCCTTTAACGGATTAAATAATTTAAGTGTTTCAATATTACTCATGGCTTCGTATTATATTACTAATAATATATTTTTTAATGATAAATTTTATCTTAATGAAAATTGAGTACTAATTTTTTGGTAGATCAGAGTTTAATTGACGTAACTTTTTACGAAGTGTATTTCGATTTAAGCCAAGGATTTTAGATGCTTTAATTTGATTTCCTTTAGTAGAGTCCATCACAAAATTTAAAATAGGTTTCTCAAATTGAAGAAGAACCTTATGATAGATCCCCTCGTCTCCTTCGTGGAAGTCTTCAATCGAATACTTACTTAAATAACTTTCAACATGGTCCTCTAATGACCTTAGTTGCTTACTATCTGTTTTATAATTTTTTTGATCCAAAAAAGAAAATTCATTTTTTATGATATCAAGTGAAATTATCTCATTTGGATAGAGTGTAATCAACCTTTTAATAAAATTCTCTAATTCCCTAATATTACCGGGCCAATCATAGTTTTTGATATAGTTCAGCGCATCCTGTTCAATTCTACTCGCATTATCATTTGGAGCATTTTTGGCCATAAAATGATTCACTAGAGAAGGAAGATCGTCTTTTCGTTCTCTTAATGGTGGTAATGTTATTGGTATTACGTTTATCCTGTAATACAAGTCCTCACGAAATGCTCCAAGTTTTATCTGGTCTCCTAATGATTTATTTGTAGCAGCAATAATCCTAACATTTGTTTTAATTGGACTAGTGCCTCCAACAGTGAGAAATTCACCTTCTTGCAGTACCCTCAATAAGCGGGTTTGTGCATCGATAGGCATATCGCCAATTTCATCTAAAAAAAGTGTTCCTCCATCGGCGATTTGAAACTTTCCAATTTTTTTGTCAATTGCACCTGTAAAAGCACCTTTCTCATGCCCAAATAACTCAGACTCAATAAGATCTTTTGGTATTGCAGCCATGTTTATTGGAACAAACGTAGAGTCTTTTCTGTTACCAAATTCGTGTAATGCTTTTGCAATTAGCTCTTTTCCAGTACCTGACTCACCAGTTATGAGAACTGTTAAATCTGAATTCATTAATCTGGCCATCACTCTGTAAACTTCTTGCATGGGTTTTGAACGACCAATTAAGGGGAAGCCATCAGGCGACTCGAAGCTTTCATCTTCGACTACCTTCTTGCTTTCATTGATTGAACGATTAATAATATTAAGTAACTCAGCTATATCAAATGGTTTTGGTATGTATTCAAACGCACCAAGCTCATTGGCTTTAATTGCAGTCATAAGTGTATTTTGTGCACTCATTACAATAATTGGTATTTCAGCATTAATCTTTTTAATTTTTGGTATAAGCTCAAACGCGTTTGCATCTGGCATAACAACATCTGTAATAATTAAATCAGCAAAATTTTGTTGAGCAAGAGTCCATAACCCGGCAGCATTTTCAGTCAGAGTAACATCAAAACCTGATCTTTTAAGAGCAGTCTCGAGGACAAGTCGTATGGCTTTATCATCATCTGCAACAAGTATATGTGTTTTTTTTATCATAAATCTTCCTAATGTGATACAGGGAATAGAATTGACATTGTTGTACCTTTGCTTGTTGTACCGCATTCAATAACACCATCATGATCTTGTATTATTTTTGATACAATCGACAGGCCAAGCCCCTTCCCATCTTTTTTACTTGTAATAAATGGGTCAAATATATTTTCATAGATATCTTTATCAATACCACCACCATTATCTTCAATTGAAAAACATAGCGGTAATTCAATTTTCTTACTTGATGTTGGTAAGCTTATGCGAACACTAGATAAGAACGAGGAGCTTAGAATTATTTCTCCTTTGCTTGCGTTATTCTTTATTGCCTCGCTGCTGTTTTTTATTAAGTTCATCAGAACCTGAATAAGCAGGTCTTTATTGCCATAAACATGGGGTAGTGATGGATCGAACTTCTCAACAAACTTAATATCTTTAGCAAAGCCATTTTCAGCAATCATTTTCACATGGTTGAAGATTGTGTGCATATTAATTTTTTCTTTTTTTATTTGCGAACTATCTGAAAAGATTTGCATACTATTGATCAAATTATTTATTCTATCAGTTTCATCACATATTATTGATATAAGTGATTGATTTTCACGACTTGCACCATCAAGTAGCAATTGAGCTGCCCCCTTTATACCGGATAGGGGATTTTTTATTTCATGTGCAAGAATTGATGACATTTCAACTAGTGATTTTGCTGATCCAGCCTGCATGTATTGTCGATTAAATTTCTTTGCAATACCACGCTCAATAAACATTAAAAGCAGATAATCTGTGTCTTCAAAGGGTGATACCTGAATATCTACCTCATGCTCTTTTTTATCTATGATATTTTTTAACATTAAGGAATATTCACGAATTGTAGTTTTTTTTTCACGTGATTGATTGATTAGATAATATAGTGGTGATGTTGTACTATACAAGGCAGTGAATTTGTATTTATTAAGTATATTGCGACTAAGCCCAAAAAAAAATTCAGCATCATCATTAGAGGTCACGATATTATCATCCTTGTCCAAGATTACGAGCGGATGTTTAATTGTTCTAAACAATCCGTCCAGATCGATGTGCATTTTATCTAATATTGTTTCCATTTCTGTGCTATAAATAATATGGTTAATTTGATTAAAAAAAGGGCATATGTTACATATGATTAAATATTAATCATATTTATAAATAAATTATTTAAATTATGCAATGATTTCTTATGAAAATATCAGTTATAATTTGCGCAGCCGGTGATGGGAACAGATTAAATAGTGCAAACCCTACCCCAAAACAATATTTAGTCGTAAATGGAAAATCCATTATTGAATACTCAATAGATAAGTTCATAGAGCTTGATATTATAGAAAATATAGTAATTGCAATAAATCCAAGTCACTCTCAATATGCTCTTGATATAATCAAGAAGGATGCTTACAAAGATAAAGTTTTTATAATTCATGGCTCCAACACAAGGTTAAAGTCTGTTATGAAAGGCTTGGAATATCTAAACGCTTCTGAAACAACACACGTTTTTATTCATGATGCTGCAAGGCCAAATTTTTCGCAATCACTACCTAATAATCTGATAAAAGCGGCAGAAGGCCATCATGGTTCAATACCAATAATAGAAGCTTCAAACACAATTAAACAATTAAAGAATGAAAAATTAAATACGCTTGATCGATCGTCCATTGTCGAATCGCAAACCCCTCAATTTTTTGAATTCATGGCAATATATAATTCTTATAGAAATCTAGCCAAGCTTACAACTGGTGTTAATCATGTAACTGATGATGCACAAGTTGCAGAATTAGCTGGGCTTAAAGTAAATACCTTTAAAGATAGCAAAAAGAATTATAAAATAACAGTACACGATGATTTGTGTCGTTTTAAAATGGAAAGCGAAAATATGTCTTCTTCAAGAGTTGGTATTGGTTTTGATGTGCATAAATTTGGAGAGGGTCATAATATTCGAATATTCGGAATTGATATTCCTTTCAATAAAAAATTGGTAGGTCACTCCGATGCAGATGTAGGCCTTCATGCGATAACTGATGCAATATATGGCTCAATTGGCTCTGACGATATCGGCTCTCACTTTAACCCAGCAGATAAGAGATGGCAGGGAGCAGACTCAAAAATATTCCTAGATCACTCACTATTGAAATTAGAAGAATTTGGAGGAAAGATACTAAATATCGATCTTGTTGTAATTGCAGAAGAGCCAAATATTAATTCATATAAGAATGCTATAAAAAAAGAGCTGTCAGAACTACTAAAGATTGATGAGTCAAATATTGGTTTAAAAGCTACGACAACAGAAAAATTAGGTTTTGCTGGTAGAAAGGAAGGAATTGCTGTACAAACTATTGTTAACATATCGGTCAAGAAATGAAACAATTAACCCAATCAGCCATAAATCTTATAGAAATATGTAAGCAGAAAAATCTAAAAATTGGTACAGCTGAATCTTGTACTGGAGGACTTATATCTTCAATAATAACATCGATTTCAGGTTCTTCTGAAGTTTTTGAGTTAGGCTATGTGACGTATTCTAATCAGTCAAAGATTGATTTATTAAAAGTTAATTATAGAGATATTCAGGATTATGGTGCGGTAAGTAGAGTGGTTTGTTCACAAATGTCATCTAATATAATATCTCTACATCCAAATATTAACCTGTCTATCGCTGTCTCAGGTATTGCAGGACCAAAAAGTGATGATACAAAAAAAGAAGTTGGACTTGTTTATGTTTCTGTATCATTGAATAAAAAAACGCTATGTAAAGAATACAAGTTTGGTGAAATTGGAAGAGATAATGTAAGGCTTAATACATCAATTGAAGCATTTGAGATCTCATACGAGTTAGCCAGTCAACTATAAAGCTTATTTGCCCGGCTTTCAAAAGCAAAAATATATTTACTGAATACCCTTTCAAACATAAGATTGATAACCTTTCCTGTGAATGAATTTTTTGCGATAAAATCGATCTCAAATAAAATTTCTGAACCATTTTCAATATCTATAAATTGCCAATAATTATTTAATTTGCGAAATGGTCCGTCGCTGTTTACAACTTCAATCGTAAATTTTTTCTTATTCAAGATGATATGTGATGTAAAAAACTCATTTAAAAAACCATATCCAACCTCCATAATCGCATCAATATAGATAATATCTCCATCTTTTCTTTTTTTTATAACCTCAAGCGACTTGCATGCCGGCACAAAATATGGATAACTCTCAATATCCGAGACTAGGGCATACATATCATTTGCACTATATTGTACTGTTCTTGAGAGTTTTTTTGACTTCATCAAATTATGTAGCATTTTTAAGTTTGATAAAATCCTCATCCGCATGAAAAGATGAACGTGTAAAAGGACTTGCAGAAACCATCTTGAAACCTTTTGACTTTGCAATTGATGCGTAGCTTTCAAAAATTTCAGGGTGCACGTACTCCATTACTTTTGCATGCCTTATCGTTGGTTGTAGATATTGACCTATTGTTATAAAATCGACATTGGCTGATATCATATCATCCATCACCTGTAAAACCTCTTCTCTTTTTTCACCTAAACCAACCATTATTCCAGATTTTGTAAATATTGAATTGTCCCTATTCTTTATTTCTTTTAATAAATTCAATGAATGAAAGTATCGTGCACCAGGGCGGATACTAAGATACATTGAAGGAACTGTCTCAAGATTGTGATTAAAGACATCCGGCTTTTGCTTCATTAAGATGTCGATTGCTCTATCTTTTCTTAAAAAATCTGGTGTTAAAATCTCAATTGTCGTAGATGGGGATATTTTTCTAATATTTGCTATTACATCTACAAAATGCTGTGCTCCACCATCTTCTAGATCATCCCTGTCAACTGAAGTTATGACAACGTGCCTTAGATCCATTTTTTTTACCGCGTTTGCGACGGATAGCGCTTCATTTTGATCAATGGGCTCAGGTATGCCAGTTTTAACATTACAAAAGGAGCAAGCTCGGGTGCAAGTGTCACCTAATATCATAAAGGTTGCATGTTTCTGATCCCAACAATCCGACACATTTGGACAAGCCGCTTCTTGGCAAACCGTTACAAGATTATTCTCCTTGATAATTTTATGTGTTTCAAGATAATTAACTGAATTCCTATATCTGACTTTAATCCAAGGCGGTTTCTTCCCGCTTGGGTTTTGTGGTTTATTACGAAATTGTGGGTGACGTAATTTCTCTGGCTGATTTAATTTATTTATTATATTTACCATAATTATTTGTAATGAATTGGTATATCATATGCACTGAGAACAGCTTCGTGCATTGACTCTGAAATCGTTGGGTGAGGAAATATTGTGTTCATAATATCTTCTTCGGTACCTTCCATATTTTTTGCAATAGCATACCCGTGGATTAGTTCCGTAACACCGTCCCCAATCATGTGTGCGCCAAGCAGTTCACCGGTAGCACTCTCATATATCACTTTCACAAAACCTGCGTCATTAGAAATTGCCTTGGCCTTCCCATTTGCAATTAACGGGAATTTACCAACCTTGACGGAACTGTACTTATTTTTTGCTTCACTTTCAGAAAGACCAATTGATGCAATTTGTGGCGAAGAATATACACATCCGGGTATATTGGCCTTTTCAATTGCATGTGTCTGGATACCAGATATATGCTCTGCTGCTATTATGCCTTCATGAGAGGCTTTATGGGCCAACCAAGGCGCCCCCGCTACATCGCCAATTGCGTAAATATTTTTGACATTTGTTTGCATAAACTCATTTGTTATAATGTGACCGTCACTAATATTTATACTATTATGTTCCAAGCCAATATTTTCAATATTGCCAGTTATCCCAACAGCCATTACGACTTTATTAGCATTCAGTTTGCTGCGTTTCTTATTGATATTATGTATCAACTCTATATTTAAGGTGTCTCTACTTTTTGTTATGGAGTTCACATATGAGCCTAAGTGAAACTTTATTCCTTGTTTTTCAAATTCAGTCTTTGCATACTCGGATACCTCATCATCCTCATTCGGAAGAATTTTATCTGCTAACTCTACCACATTCACCTTAACCCCGATTGCATTGTAAAAATTAGCAAATTCTATTCCAATTGCTCCTGATCCAATCACAACAATTGATTTAGGCATCTTATTCGGTATCATTGCTTGTTTATAAGACCAAACATCTTCGCTAAAGCTTATACCAGGTAATTCTTTTGGGCGTGCACCAGTTGAAATAATAATATTCTTTGTTGATATAGTAGTTTCTTTATTACCAGATTGAATCTTGATAGTGTTGCTGTCTATGATATAGCCATTCCCATTAATTAAATCAATTTTATTCTTTTTTAATAGGTAACCAATACCTTGAGAAAGGTCGTTAGCCACTCCACGAGATCGATCAATAATATTTTTAAAGTTAAAACTTACATTTTCAGCTGTCACTCCATAATAATCTGACTTCTTCATGATGGAATAAACTTCTGATGATTTTAGAAGTGCTTTTGTGGGTATGCAGCCCCAATTTAGACAAATACCACCCAGTTTATCTTTTTCAATTATTGCTGTTTTGTGTCCCAATTGCGCAGCACGAATTGCTGCGACATAACCTCCAGGACCGGAGCCAATAATGGTAACATCATATTTTAAATCCATTTAACTTTCCATGTGGTAATTTATAATAACATAAGGTTTGGGTTTTCAATTAGTCGCTTCATGTATGCAAGAAATTTCGCACCAACTGCTCCATCAATTAATCTGTGATCAGCAGTAAGTGTTATAGAAATTAGTTCATCTATATCCACAGCATCATCAATTACAACTGGAACTTTTCGTGATGATCCAATTGATAGTATTGATGCTTGCGGTGGATTTATGATTGATGTGAAACTCTTAATGCCATATGAGCCAAGGTTTGAAATTGAAATTGTTCCCCCTTGATATTCTGATGGGGATAATTTCTTCTCTCGAGCTCTTGAAATAAGATCACTAATTTCATTACTAATTTTGAGTAGTCCTTTATTTTCAACATTCCTTATAATTGGTGTGATTAGCCCATTATCTATCGCTACAGCTATGCCGATATCTGTAGAATTGTATGAATAGATTTGATCCCCTTCCCATGATGCATTCACCTCAGGCGTATGCAACATCGCCATTGAAGTTATTTTAATTAAGAAATGGTTGAATGATAATTTTGTTTCATCAAGCATGTCCTCATTCATTTTTTTTCTCACTTCATTTAGCTTCTTTATACTTGCATCAATATTTAGCGTGTATGAGGGTATCGTTGAGTTTGACTGTTGTAATCGTTCTGCGATAACAGACCTCATTGTATCTATCGTTCTCACAGTATAATTTAATTTATTACCCTCATTTATTATATCAGTCTTCGTCGATGGACTAACATCTTCAAGTCTTACCCCCGATTCCAAACTTAAACCACTTTCAAGTTTTAAATCAGTTCCAACATATGTCTGGGCAGGCACATTTGCTTCTGGTTTATGTGCCTCAACATCTTTCTTGAGTATTCTACCGTTTGGGCCTGTTCCACGAATATCTGTAAGCTCTATACCTTTATCTTTGGCAATCCTTTTTGCGATGGGGCTAATAAATATTCGATTTCCATCGTCAATATCCGGCTCTGTTGTGTCAATTTCGTCGACCAATTCTCGAACCACGGCTTCACCGCTCTCTTTATCAATGATAGAATATTCATTGTCATCTGTTGCTTCCATGTTATTACTGTTACTTGTATCCAAATCTTCAATGGAATCATTTTCAGACTCCAGTATTATGGCTATTGGTTCGTTAACTTTTACATCAACAGAACCTTCTGCAATCAGTATTTTTCCTAAAATGCCATCGTCCGCTGACTCGAATTCCATTACGGCTTTATCTGTTTCTATTTCAGCAATAATATCGCCGGATGATATTTGATCGCCTTCTGCCTTATGCCACTTAACAATATTACCCATTTCCATTGTTGGAGATAATGCTGGCATATAAATAGTTATTGACATTTGTAGCTCCTTATTCGAATAAACTTTCAATAATCTTGATTAATTCATCTTCTGATGGCAATGCTAAATTCTCTAAATTCTCAGCGTATGGCATTGGAACATCTTTACCTGTAAGACGTAAAACAGGAGCATCAAGCCAGTCAAAAGCGTTTTCCATTATAACAGATATAATTTCCGATGATACCCCGCATTGTGACCAACCTTGTTCAACAACAACACATTTATTTGTTTTCTGTATTGAGCTAATAATTGCTTTCGTGTCGAGTGGTTTAATGGTTCTTAAGTCAAGAACCTCACAATCGATATTTTTCTTTGCTAATTTCTTTGATGCTTCAAGACACATTTTTAATGAAATAGAATGGGAAATTAGGGTTATATCAGAGCCTTCCCTGAGTATTTTTGCCTTCCCTATTGAAATTACATCATCATTATCTTCTTCGATCGACTCTTGATCGGAATACAAGATTTCATTCTCAAGAAAAATAACTGGATTAGGATCTCTGATGGCAGCCTTAAGTAGCCCCTTATGATCTCTTGCAGAGAACGGTGATATAACTTTTAGTCCTGGTATATGTGAAAACCAAGCCGTCAAATCTTGACTATGTTGCGCGGCAACTCTGGCTGCTGCTCCATTTGGCCCACGAAATACTATTGGGCAGTTTAGTTGCCCACCACCCATATAAAGTGTTTTAGCTGCTGAATTGATTATGTGATCCATTGCCTGAAGAGAAAAATTAAAAGTCATAAATTCTACAACAGGTTTTAACCCGGAAAAAGATGCACCGATTGCTAAGCCTGCAAAACCATTTTCGGTAATAGGAGTATCGATTACCCTTGAGGCACCGAATTCCTGAAGTAAACCCTGGGTTACCTTGTAGGCGCCTTGATATTCAGCTACTTCTTCGCCCATCACGAATACATTCTTATCTCTTCGCATTTCTTCAGCAAGAGCATCCCTAATAGCCTCTCGGACCGATATCTTATCTTGTTTTTTATCTTGATCAATGACACGGTCTTTTATGATTTTTTTCTTAGGTTGATCATCTATAGTATTTGTGAATAGCTTACCTTTGAGTTTTTCTGTACTTGTATTTGTCTCGATTATTGCAATGGGTGTTTTTACTGCAATTTGATCTTGACCATTTTCAACCAAAAATTCAGATATAACACCTTCAATTTGACTTTCAACTTCCATTGATGCTTTATCGGTTTCTATTTCGGCAATTGGATCACCAATTTTTAGATGATCACCGACTTTAACAAGCCACTTTGTCAAGGTACCTTCAGTCATGCTGGGTGACATTGCGGGCATGTAAACTTCAGTTTTCATTACGAATCCTATTGGTAAACATCGACAAATAACTCAGACGGATCAGGTAACGGACTATCTGCGGCAAATTGAGCTGATTGATCAACCACTTGCTTGATTTCAGCATTTAATACTTGCAATTTGTCTTCTGTGAGAAAGTTATTCTCGATAATTAAATTCTTAAGGCTTTCTATCGGGTCAGAGTGTTCTCTTACCTCCTTTACCTCATCGCGAGTCCTATATTGCGCAGGATCAGACATTGAATGACCCCTATACCGATATGTGAGCATTTCTAGTATGTATGGCCCCCCATTGTTTCTAACTTTTGTTACAGCCCTTTTTCCGGCATCAATAACAGACTCAATGTCCATACCATTAACCTGTTCCCCTTCAATCCCAAAGCTTATTCCCCTTTGAGATAAGTCTTTCTGAGCTGATGAACGTTGCACTGAAGTTCCCATAGCATATCTATTATTTTCTATTACATAAATACAAGGGAGTTCCCATAATTTGGCCATATTAAAACTTTCATACACCTGACCTTGGTTAGCTGCACCATCACCAAAATAAGTAAGGGTAACAGCTTTGTTTTTTTTGTACTTGTTTGAAAATGCCAAACCAGTTCCAAGTGGAACGGACGCACCAACAATACCGTGCCCACCAAAAAAATTTGCTTCTTTGGAAAACATGTGCATTGATCCTCCTTTTCCTTTTGAATAACCGTCTGTACGACCGTAAAGCTCAGCCATAACGCCATCAGGACTCATACCGCAAGCTAGCATATGTCCGTGATCTCTGTAGGTAGTTATAACCTGATCACCGTCTCTAATACACATTTGAAGGCCTACAACAACAGCCTCCTGACCTATGTATAGATGACAGAAACCACCTATTTGACCTAGCCCGTATGATTGCCCGGCCTTTTCTTCAAATCTTCTTATTAAAAGCATTTTCTTGTATGCTTCAATTGCATCAGATTTAGTTAGTTTTCTGTTGTTTTTTTTAGTTTTATTTATCATAAATAAAGTACTTAATATTGATATTATATATATATAATTACTACAAATATACAAAATTGACAAAAAATAGAATGATCGTTCGATTTTTGTTAATTAAATTATTTAATTATAATAATTTCATCTGGATGAGCGTAATATAGTATCTTTTTTGCCTTCTCTTGTAACATATCAGCGTCTATATTTTTCTCCAATAGGGATATATGTTTTTCTAACAAAAGTCTTTCCTCTTTAACTGAGGCCAAATCAACATGCAATGCATTTAACTGACTCTTGAGAATTGCATTTTTAGATAGTCCCGAGTCGCCGATAAAAATGTGATAGGAAATATACCCGAGAAAAAAAACTAACAATAATGGCAGTAATAGAGTCGAGGCATATTTTTTTAATTTGAGGAATAACATAGATATTTTGTATTAGATAAATTTTAATATTTAATTAAATATATTTACTAAATTCACTCCTGCCAGGATAGTAACATCTGTCACCAAGCTCTTCTTCAATTCTTAATAATTGATTATATTTCGCTGTGCGGTCGGATCTTGACAGAGAACCGGTTTTTATCTGACCTGCATTAGTCGCAACTGACAAATCTGCAATTGTAGTATCTTCTGTTTCACCGGATCTATGTGATATGACACAAGAATAATCATGGCTCTTTGCTATATTAATTGCATTTAGTGTTTCTGTAAGTGTTCCTATTTGGTTAACCTTAATGAGTATTGAATTTGCAATATTCGCATTTATTCCTTTTAAGAACCTTTTCTCATTAGTAACAAACAAATCATCACCTACTAACTGACACTTGCCACCGATTGAACTTGTTAATTTTTTCCAGCCATCCCAATCATCTTCAGACATCGCATCTTCAATCGAGATTACAGGATAATCTCTAATTAATTGTTCATAGAAATTGATCATACCCTCTACGTTTTCTGCCTCTCCATGAGGCTCTATTTGATACTTACTATCTTCAAAGAATTCACTGGAGGCAGCGTCTAACGCAAGAAAAATATCTTTACCGCTAGTATAGCCAGCATCAGAAATTGACTTAATAATAATTTCTATTGCATCTTTTGTACTTGCAAGATTCGGAGCGAAGCCACCTTCATCACCAACAGATGTCCCAAGTGATTTTGATTTGAGATTTTCTTTCAGATATTTAAATACTTCAGCGCCCGCCCTCAGAGACTCCCGGAATGAACTAAAATTAGCAGGAATTATCATAAATTCTTGTATGTTGATTGGATTATCTGCATGTGCTCCTCCATTCAAAATATTCATCATCGGTACAGGTAATTTAAAATCTTTACTATCTGTTAGATACTCATACAGTTTTTTATTTTCATAAATTGAAGCTGCTTTTGCAATTGCGATAGATACAGCCAATATTGCATTTGCACCAAGTCTGCTTTTATTTTCTGTGCCATCTAATTCAACTAACATTTTATCAATATCCGACTGGTTGAATGGACTTAAGCCAATTAGGGATTCATTAATCTCGGTATTGATGTTATTAACAGCTTTCATTACACCCATACCTTTATACCTATTATCGCCGTCTCGTAATTCTACAGCCTCATGTATTCCAGTTGAAGCTCCAGAAGGTACAGAATATCTTGATTGAACACCGTTATCTAAAGTTACATCTGCTTCAACCGTAGGGTTTCCCCTACTGTCTAATATCTCACGACCCATTATCTTTAATATTTTTGACACTCTTTCACCTATTTTAACTCTCGAGATTTTTCGATAACTTATCAAATTGTATTAATTTTTTCGCGAGCAAATGGAATTCATTCAAGTCAAGTTGATTATCTCCATCTGATATTGCCGCAGGTGGGTTATTATGAACTTCAGCGAATACAGCTGATACGCCGATTGAAACAGCTGCAGTTGATAATGACTCTATAAATTCCTTTTGACCGCCACTACTCTCTCCGCCACCCGGTAATTGGACTGAATGTGTGGCATCAAAAATTATTGGAAAATCAAGTTTTTTCATAATTTCGATAGAGCGAAAATCTACAACTAGATTGTTATAGCCAAAACTATACCCCCTTTCGGTTAGACATATACTAGTGTTGGATTGAGAAAGTACTTTTTCTGCTGAGTATTTTATATCCCACGGTGACATGAATTGAGATTTTTTAATATTCACAGGCTTTTTAGTATTTGCTGCAGCTAAAATTAAGTCTGTTTGCCTTGCAAGGAAAGCAGGTATTTGCAAAATATCGACGTAGTCTTTAATAATATCACACTGCTCAGGTTCATGTACATCCGTTAATATTGGTAGATCAGTTTCTTCTTTGATTGCTGCAAATATTTCCAATGAGTCCTCTAAACCAACACCCCTTTTTGATTTGATACTCGTTCTATTTGCTTTATCAAAGGAGCTTTTAAATATAAGCCCTACTTCAAGTTCAGTTGATATTTTCTTTAAACTGTGTGCCATTGATAATGAATGTGACCTAGACTCCAACGCACATGGACCTGCTATAAAAACTAAAGGGTTATTATTTGATATTTCTAGTTTACCTATTCTTATTGAGCTCAATATGAATCTCCTTTTTAAAATATATGTACAAACCGTTCATCTACAGTTAGTCCAATATTATCATTTATTCTGACAGAGGATAGACCGGGAACAGTAATTTTTACAATATCTTCTGAGTCTGTTGGGGTTAGTTGAATTCTTGTATTTTCTCCTGTAAAATCAATCTGCTTTACAATATAACAATTTTTTTTTGAAGGTTCTGTTAGGTTAAAGGCTTGATCCCTTATAAGTACCTTTACTTCATTACCCTCGTCAATATTCGTAACGCTAAACTCCCCAAATGGAGTTTGCACTTTTTTACTTTCAACCCTTGTTTTGTATGTATTTACATTCGAGAACGTGCTTACTGTATAGTCATTTACAGGTTGGAAAATTAGTTCATCATTAGAACCAATTTGGATTATCTTCCCATCTCTCATTAGAGCAATCCTATCCCCCATTAGCATTGCTTCTTCTGGATCGTGGGTAACCAAAATGACTGCGGACTCACTATTTCTTAGAACAGAAATCGTTTCCTCTCTAATATATTCTCTAAGTGACCTATCCAAGCCCGAAAATGGTTCATCCATGAGGAGTATTATGGGCTCAGGCGCTGTTGCTCTTGCAAGGGCGACTCTTTGCTGTTCACCGCCTGATAACTCATGTGGGTATTTTTCGGAATATTGTATAAGACCAAGATCCATCAGTACTTTATCAATTTTTAATTTTTTTTGTAGCTTATTTAAATCTTTTAACCCATATGCAATATTTTGATACACAGTCATGTGAGGAAATAATGCATAATCTTGGAAAATTAGACTGATTGGCCTAGATTCTGGCGGCATATTAATCTTACCTGATGAAATAGGATCTTCATTGATATAAATTTCACCTACATCCTGCTTATCTAAACCACTTAACACTCGTAATAATGAAGTCTTGCCGCAGCCAGAGTCACCCAAAAGACACAGAACTTCACCTGGGTAAAGACTAAATGAGACGTCATCAAGTATTTTATTATTACCATTTGTCCATGATATGGAATTCACGCGCAATCTTGGTTCACACAAGTAATTTACAATCTTTTTCATAACTTATTTATTATCCATTCATGTGCTATCTTCATACCCCGAGAGTAGGCCTTCTCGTCTGAGTTCGTTAAGATTTGGCAAATCATTTATATCACTAAGATTAAAATCTAAAAGAAATTTTTTTGTTGTTCTATATACCAATGGACGCCCTGGAACATCTTTTTTTCCAGAAATTTCAATCCAATTATTTCCGAGTAGAACATCCAGCGAACCCTTACTTGAGGATACCCCCCTTATCTCCTCAATCTCAGATCTTGTTGTAGGCTGATGATAAGCAATTATAGCAAGTGTTTCTTTCGCCGCTTTTGAGAGGTCACGTGTTTCCTCAAATTCATCCACTAGGGCGGCCTTAATCATTGGTGAAGTTTTAAAAATACAATAATTATCGTTATATTCAAAATTCACACCTCGATTATCATAATGCGCTCTAAGTTTATCCATTAGCTCACATAGATAAGACATATCCGACTTTGAAATTTTAGTCAGAAGATAATCAATATGAATTGGCTCTCTACTTGCAAAAACTATTGCCTCTATAATATGCAAATCATCGAATTCAGCTGCCGCGTCATTATTTAAAACTCTAACATTTGATTTGAGACCAAGTTTGGTTAAAAAATTTTTTTTCATATTATCTAATCTTTCCCTATTTTTTTGACAAGAATTTCACCAAACTGTTTCTCTTGTTTCGTATAGGCTTTTTGTTCGTTTACCATATCTAATAGAACACTAAAGGCACTTGCAGCAACACTTCTATCATTTGCAGTATATTTATTTTTGCTTACAAGTCGGAAAAAGTTCGCCCAGCCGGGTATTCTCTGGAAAAGATTAGAAAGAAAATTTTTTGCGTTATCTAATGACAGATAATCTAATTTAAATATTGATATCGACTCCGGAACTCTATCATCTTGCCTACTTATATACGATTTTATGAGATCGAAAATAGATGCGTTATAAATTAGTTTAGTAATCTCATCAAACTCCTCCGGTACACCCCTTAAGAACATATCTCTATTAATGATTGGCCTATCAAATAATAATAATGAGGCAGTTTTCATTGCATCTAAGCGTTGCATTCTATGTCTAAGTTGTCCTGCTAATTCTTCAGCGGTATACTCGTCTTCCTCATCAATTGGTTCATCTGGTAATAATAATTTACTCTTCAGATAAGCAAGCCAAGCAGCCATTACTAAATAATCAGCGGCAATATCTATTTTTAGAGCGGTCTGACTGTTGATATAGTTTATGTACTGCTGCGCCAATTCAAATACAGATATTTCCTTTAGGTCTACTTTCTGACTTCGCGCCAAGCTGAGTAAAAGATCAATGGGGCCTTCAAATCCCTCAATATCTATAATTAAATGATTTTCTACTTCCAGAACGTTACTCACTATTCAAGAGCCCACATTAATATTATTATTCTTTAATATAGAGCAGTATTCGTCAAAAACATTATCAATATTTTGAAAATCCTCATCTTTCTGCGCAGATTTAAAATGATTCACGCCCAAATCAATAACATTCGACTCTATTTGATCAACTTTATGCAGAAATTTTATAAAATTTACATTATTCCCAGAACAATCTAGCACGAGATTACAGCCGGCATTATAGGCGTCTAGGACTCGCGATTCGTGAGCACCCTCCAGCGCTTGCATATTAATATCATCTGTAATAATTAAACCACTAAAGCCAATAATAGATCGAATCATTTTAATTGTTTTTTTTGAAATAGTAACTGGACGATCGGATATTGATGAGAACTTAATATGTGCTGTCATAGCAATCGGCATACTATTAAATTTAATAAATGGATCAAAATCATGATAGATTAGCTCTTCGATTGGATCATCTATAGTTGGTAGTTCGATATGACTATCAAGACTCGATCTTCCATGTCCTGGCATGTGCTTTATTATTGGAACAATAGGGCCTTGTTGAAATCCTCTAATCATCTCATTAGCAAGTTGATAAACTATATTTGCTTCTGATGAAAAAATTCGCTCTACAAGAATACTGCTTGTATTAAGATGTCTGATATCAACACATGGCGCACAATTTATATCAATTCCCACATCTACCAAATCATTGGAAATTAATCTTCCAGTAAGATAAGACAATCTATTTGCAGCTTTTGCAGATTTTATGTAAAGATCGCCAATCTCTCGATATGAGGGGTAGCGTTTCCAGTGAGGGATATCTAATCTTTGAACCTTGCCACCCTCTTGATCTATGAGGATATGTATATCCTCCCTAACCTTTTCTTTTACTTCATTTATTAATTTTTTTAATTGTAATTTGTTGTCTATATTACGCGTGAAGAGTATTAAACCATATGGGTTTATCTCATTTAGAACACTCACTTCAGATTGGGATAAACTGCTTGAACTTACACCAAGAACTAATGGAGATATGAGCATATTTTTTCTACTCTAGCTGTACAACTATACAGCCTTCAAGGCCTTCATCTCTCATGGATGAACATAGCCTTTTGGCTTCTGATCTGTCATCAAAGGGGCCGATACGTAATTTGTACCATGTGCCCAAACTACCCAGGTTTTCTTGTTTTATCAGATTCTTATGTGAATTATTGTTCCTATTCAGTAAAGTGCTATAATTTACCAGCAAACCTTCATAGAATTTATTTGCATCCAGTCTTGAATTTACAGAGGAAACTTGAACTCCATAGTATATTTTCTTGAATTCTACTGGCTCCGTTATCGTGCTTGTATTAAAATCATCCATAATTACTGATTGTATGTCTGGAGCTATTAGATCCTGAGGTTTATCAATTGGATATGTAGGTCCTGCAATCTCTAATTTTTGCAACTCTGTATCATCAGTCAATTCGTTGTCATCTATCATGGCTACCAGAACTTCATTATCGACAACATTATTTGTAAAAATTTCACTATTTCTTAGAAGGGATTCCAGATCTATCGGGTCTAAATAGGACGGATCGCTGTCATAATCATCAGTTATTAGAGTCTTCTTGTCTTTATCATCTATTGCAGCCACAGTTGTTAACTGACTATCAGTACTTTCAATATAAAAATTTTGTTTAAGATCTTCATCTATGATTATAAAATTATCATCTAACATGACATACTCTTTTAAAGTTGGCTGCTTTTCGTAAATGCCATAGGTTTGGCTTGTTGGACTTTGTGGATCCAGTAATTCAAGAGCTTCCATGATAAAATCATCATCGCTATTATACTCGATAATATTTTCGTTGTACTCAAAAGATAGCGATTGCTCTGCTCTATCTAATTCAGAGCCATCTAAATATGATTGATCCACTATCTCATGGCCTGCATTTATATCATTATTTGGATAAACAATTTTAGTATGAACATTTAAGTCATTATTATCGACCATCGCCACATTATCAGGGTAGGTCTTGAATGGAAACTGGCTATCTTTATAAACATAATAAACACCATCATCATAGCTTAAATAGTAGATAAGTAATCCAATGAGGGTAATCGTTAAGGCTGCTAAGTTTAATTTTATGTTACCGAATAAATATTTCATGCAATCTTCTTTTTACATCCTTTCTGGATAGCTTACACCCAAAAGATCGAGACCTGTTTCAATGATTTGTGAGACTAGATATATGAAGGCTAAACGCTGTAATGTTTTTTTATCATCACTAGTGATGAACCTCATATTCTCATTATCATTTCCAAGATTCCATAGTGCGTGGAAATCAGATGCCAAATCATGCAAATAGTAGGCAATTCGATGGACGTCATTTGTAATAACAACATTTTTTAGTAGCACTGGAAAGTATGACATTTTCTTTATTAAAGCAATCTCTTGTGAATGATTTAGCATATTAAAATCTACTTCCAACCTATTGAAATTACTAATAAAATCTTGATTGTTTTCATCATTCCAATTCCTAATTACTGAGTGTATTCTGGCATAGGCATATTGAACATAAAAAACTGGATTTTCTTTTGATTTATCACATACCTTAACAAAATCAAAATCCAATGGTGCATCTGACTTTCTATAAAGCATCATAAATCTTACTGGATCTGACCCAACTTCATCAACAACCTCGCCAATTGTGACATAGTCATTATTTCTTTTAGACATTTTCACAGGTTTATCATCACGGAATAATCTAACTAATTGACATAGAACGACATCCACTCCTGCCTGACCATCGGATAGAGCTGAAACTGCCCCTTGTAATCTTTTCACATATCCCGCATGATCTGCACCCCAAATATTTACTAATTTTGAAAATCCACGTGATATCTTATTCTGATGATAAGCAATATCAGAAGCGAAATAAGTGTGCGAACCATCTTCTTTTGATACAGCTCTGTCTATATCATCACCAAACATCGTGGAGGCAAATATGTCTTGCTCTCGCTGCTCAAGGTCAATATCCTCTTGATTTTTTGGAAGTGGTAACTTTCCCCAATATATATATTTTTTTTCTTTTAAGTATTCCATTGTTTTAGAGATTTCATCATTTGCTAACAGGGAAGCCTCTGAAAAAAATATATCGTGTTTAATATTCACTTTATTTAAGTCTTGCTTTATTAGATTTAGAATGTGACTTATAGCACAATCTTTAATGATTTTATTGTAGTTAGTTTCTTCGAAGAGTAAGTCCCGATACTTTTCAAATAATTCACTTGCAATATCATTAATATATTGTCCATCATAGGTTATATCTTGTTCATTTGGATTAATAGATGCTTTTTCCCTATACTTACTTTCAACTGAATAAACTAACTGTTCAATTTGACCGCCAGCATCATTCACATAATATTCTCTGGTGACATCAAAGCCCATCTTGCCGTATAGTGAGGCTATAACATCTCCTATGATAGCTCCTCTACAATGACCGATATGCAGTGGACCAGTTGGATTCGCCGATACATACTCAACATTTGCTTTTGATCCATTTCCGATATTTTCAAAACCGTAACCTTTTAAATTAGATTTTATATAAACTAAAGTTTTATGCCAAAAAGACTCATCGAGATAAAGATTGAGAAATCCAGGCCCAGCAATCTTAATATCTTTTATGAATAGCTCTTTTTTGTTTTTTTCAAATCCATCAACTAAAATTTCAGCAAGTTTTATAGGATTCATCTTTAATGATTTTGCATGCATCATTGCAAAATTTGTTGTTAGATCGCCATGCTCGGAATTATTTGTGATTTCAAAAAACGTTTGGTTATGACTATTTTCGATCAGCCGCTCTGTGAATTCCTTATTATGAGCAAGGATTACCTCAAGCAGTTTTTGATTAAATATTTCGGTTGTTATAGCACTCATTATTTCTTCAAAAGTTCTTTATACTGTTCATCTGCATAATTATCTGTCATACCGGAAATAAAATCACAAATAATACGATTTATATTTTTTGGATAATCTTTGCTTGAATTTAATTTTAAAGGTAATTTATTTAAATTTTCTTTATAGAAAAAAAATAGCCCCTTAATTACTTCTTCTGTATAATTTGAGTGATCTAAAATCAACCTACTCTGATACATATTAGCCGAAAGAAATCTTCGTATGTTGGAAATCTGTTCCGTCATATAGTCGGATAAAGCAATAATTGTACTTTCATATTTGATAACATCATGATGATTTTTAATTTTATTAATGTTAAGTATTTTTGAACTCTCTTCAACAATATCAATTATGAATGAATTTATTAGATTTCTCTTTAATTCATGAGTAAGTCGAGACCTATCAATACCTGGATAATCTGACTTTATCTTGTCTAAGTGTATTTTGATCAAGTCTATCTCACTTAGATCATCTAAGGTGAATAAATTAGCGCGAATTCCATCATCAATATCATGACAATTATAGGCTATATCATCAGAAATTGCTGCGATCTGCGCTTCTAAAGATGATTGAGTTATAAGATTTATATTATAATTGGATTGAAATTTTTGATGATAAAGATAGCCACTTTTAACCACCGGGCCACTATGCTTTAATACCCCTTCTAATGTCTCATAAGTTAGGTTTAATCCATCAAAAGCACCATATTTTTGCTCTAGTTTTGTAATAATTCTGAGTGTTTGAATATTGTGATTAAATCCATTATTCCCATTTTTAAGCATTATATCATTGAGAATACCCTCTCCAATATGACCAAATGGAGGATGGCCCAAATCATGCGCTAGTGATATTGCTTCGGTTAGGGCTTCATCAAGCTGCATTATTGAACTAATTGATCTTGCTATTTGTGAAACCTCAAGGCTATGCGTTAATCTATTTCTAAAATGGTCATGATTATTGGATAGAAAAAAAACTTGTGTTTTATGCGCTAGCCTTCGAAAAGCATTTGAATGCAAAACTCTATCTCTATCCCTCTGAAATGCTGAACGGAAATCTTCCTTCTCTGGGCTGAGCCTCTTGTAATTATACTCTTTTTTAAATCCAATTTTATTGAAACTGTTCATTATGTTTATTATAATTATATGTAAAGAACTTTTATATATTTATTTTCGGAGTTTATACAATTATGAACGAGATCGAAATTACAGATTTTGCAGCAAAACACATACTTAAACTTATCTCCGCTGAAGCTGATAATGATGCGTTAAGAATAGAGGTAAAAGGTGGTGGCTGCTCTGGTTTCCAATACGAATATAGCTTAACCAATGAAATGGAACCTGGCGATCTTGAATTTAAACACAATGGCGCAAGAGTTCTAGTTGATAATATATCAATCAATTATCTAAAAGGATCAACGATTGACTACACAGATAGTCTGATCGAATCATCATTTAAAATAACAAATCCAAATGCCTCATCCTCTTGTGGTTGTGGCGTCAGCTTCACCATATGAAGTTAAAGATCTCATCTTGGAATGTAAATGGTATTAGAGCCAGGGTAGAAGAAATCCCGCGGTGGTTAAAAGAGTATAGTCCAGATATTCTATGTTTGCAGGAGACTAAATGCTTAAATGAAGACTTCCCATCTAATGTCTTTGATGAACTTGGGTATAACCTCTACCTTAATGGCCAAAAATCGTTTAATGGCGTTGCCATATTTTCAAAATATGAATTAACAGATATTGATTTTCATCTCTACCCCGGTTCGGATGACGAGCAAGCGCGATTTATTGAAGCAAAGTTGAATATCCCGGATAATCCCACAATGATAATAAACTGTATTTATCTTCCAAATGGAAATCCATATCCATCAGAAAAATTCGATTATAAGCTAGAATGGATGCAAAAACTCTGTAACAGAGCAAAGGATAATATGTCCTCTGAACTACCCTACATTATTCTTGGTGACTTTAATATCATTCCGACTGAGAAAGATGTTTATGACCACACAAATTGGCTTGATGATGCATTATTTAGAATTGAGTCTAAGAAAAAATATCGCCAATTAATAAATTTAGGTCTAT
>CAJWPC010000009.1 GCA_913045225.1 uncultured Rhodobiaceae bacterium
AGAGCACTTTTTTCTGGGGCTAAAAATATAGAGAGAGTTGATAGGCTAATAAAATTAATAGCAACTCAAATGGGAGAAGATACGCACTTGATTGATTCAATTATAGAACAAGTGGATCGCAGACTTGAAATAAATAGGGGTTCGTAACTTATCGGGTTGAAGGAATGAAAGTTTTAGATGCAATCATAACTGTTCTTAAAAAGGAAGGTCTCGAGTGTCTTAACTGCTTTCCAACAACGCCAATCATTGAAGCCGCCGCGGCACAGGACATAAAGCCAATAGTTTGTAGGCAAGAGCGAGTTGGTCTTGGAATTGCGGATGCATATAGTCGAGTAACAAACGGAAAGAAATTGTCAGCATTTGCTATGCAATATGGCCCAGGCGCTGAGAACGCATATCCCGGGGTTGCAACTGCCTTTAGTGACTCAACACCATTACTTGTATTACCATTGGGACATCCATTAGATAGAGACGGGGTGTTTCCAATGTTTTCAAGTTTAAAGTCATATGAAAGCATTACCAAATCTATTGAGCAAATCACAACACCATCAAAATCTATCGATGTCTTACGTAGGGCCATCGCGTCAATGAGAAATGGTCGGCCAGGACCTGCAATGGTTGAAATACCCGAGGATATACTTAATCAAGATATAGAAGATAGCAGGGTAGAGAATTACAAAAAGATTAAATTTGCGAGATCTATGGCAAGCAATGATGAGATCACAAATATTTCAAAAATAATATTAAGTGCCAAGAATCCAATTATCATTGCGGGTGCAGGGGTACTATATGCAGAGGCCACGAGAGAGCTCGCCGAGTTTGCGGAATTACTACAAATTCCAGTTATGACAACAATGGAAGGTAAGAGTTCAATTTCAGAGCGGAATCATCCACTTGCCCTGGGTAGTGGATCTGGCGTGATGAGTGATCCTGTAGTTCATTTCATGAAGAAGTCAGATGTTGTAATCGCACTGGGAACAAGTCTAACAAAACATCCCATGGTGACAACAATACCGCCTGGAAAAATTATAATACATAATACCAATGATCCGAAGGATTTATATAAAAGTTATGATATTGATTACCCGGTGCTTGGAGATACGAAATTAGTTTTAGAGCAATTAATTGAGTCCTGTCGTGATTATCTTTCCGGTAAAATTATTCGTAACGATGTCCCTGAAGAAATATTCGAAGTAAGGAAACAATATCTTGAAAATTGGTCCAAACACTTAGACTCAAAAGATAAACCAATAAGCCCCTACAGAGTCATATCAGAATTTATGAAGAACATTGATCCAAAAGATGCCATTGTAACTCATGATGCAGGCAGCCCAAGATATCAAATTATGCCATTTTATCAATCTGACACACCTAGATCATATCTCGGTTGGGGAAAGTCACATCAGTTAGGTACTGGTCTGGGTTTCGCAATTGGTGCAAAACTTGCTGCACCAGATAAATTTTGTGTGAATTTTATGGGAGATGCTGCCTTTGGAATGACTGGACTTGATTTTGAAACGGCTGTGAGAACAAAACTTCCTATCACGACAATAGTTCTAAAAAATTCTACTATGGCAATTGAGACTAATCACATGAAGATTAGTCATGAAAAATTCAAAGCACGTGATTTGGATGGTGATTATGCTGACATAGCGAGATCGCTCGGGGGCTGGTCAGAGGTAATTGACGATCCCGAAGATATTGCAAGCTCCCTTTTAAGGGCTAAAGAGAAAAATCAAGAGGGTATTTCTGTATTGCTTCAATTCAATACATCAAAAGACCAAAATTTTGCAAATATGAGGCCTTTTGGTTAATTTTATAAGATTTCATAAAAAAGGAGACGCGCATGGTGAAAATTTTTGTTCCACAATTGATATCGCAGGTCGCATATAAAAAGTTGCAGACTCTCGGTGACGTAACAATGTATGAAGGTACGGATGGGCCCATGCCACATGATGAAATTCTCAAAGAGGTACAGGATAAAGACATACTATACGCACTTGGAGAAGTTGAGTTTGACAGGGAAGTAATATTAGCCGCGAAACCTCTCAAATTAGTATCAGCAATGCACATGAAAGCAACGTTTGTTGATAAAAAAACATGTACAGAGAGAAAGGTACCTCTTTGCGGAATACCTAATTTTGTGAGTAAAACAACCGCTGAATTCACTTTTGCGCTCCTTATGGCCACGGCATGGAGATTGCCTGAAGCCCATGAATATCTCAAAGATAAGAAATGGACCCAAAACCAATCAACATCTTTCCTTGGCTCTCGCCTATATGGGAAGACAATCGGAATAATTGGCATGGGTGCTGTAGGAACGGGGGTTGCGAAAAGAGCGGCGGCTTGTGATATGAAGGTGATCTATCATAAAAGAAGTAGGTTATCAGCTGCAGAAGAATATGTTCTCGGTAATGCTGAATTTAGAGCTATTGAGGATTTGTTTATGGAGTCAGATTTTGTCATGTTATGTACGTCCTTAACAAATGACACAAAAGGGCTTGTTGGCAAAGACCTATTATCGCTCATGAAACCAACATCGATACTTATAAACACATCAAGAGGGCCAATATTAGACGAGGAGGCATTAGAGAATGCACTGAGAGAGAAGAAAATACTGGGTGCAGGCTTAGATGTCTATGAAACGGAGGTACCTGAACCAAACCCTGGTCCAAGGCCTGGATTGTTTGATTTAGAAAACGTTGTGATGACCCCTCATATCGGATCTGCAGCAAGGGAGACCAGGGATGAGATGGCTCTTAGAGCAGTACACAACATTGAGAGATTTTTGGATGGTAAAAGGCCTTTTGATGTACTAAATCCTGAGGTTTATGGGGAAGCGGCAAATAACGATGAGGTAATTGGTTAATTCTAGGTCTCTGATGGCAAACGTGAAGATTGAAGACTCTTGGAAAAAGCAGCTCGTTAATGAGTTCGATAAGGACTACATGAAATCTTTGAGTAACTATCTGAAAAATGAAAAAAAATTAGGGAAAGATATCTACCCACCATCTCACCTAATCTTTAATGCCTTCAGTCTGACGAAGTTTGATGATGTTAAGATTGTTATTATCGGCCAAGATCCCTATCATGGGAGTGGTCAAGCCCATGGGTTAAGCTTTTCAGTTGAGCACGGGACTATGGTACCACCATCTCTGCAAAATATTTACAAGGAACTAAATAATGACATCGGTATACCAATTCCCAGTCACGGAAATCTCTCTAATTGGGCAGCTCAGGGGGTACTACTGTTGAACGCAATACTTACAGTGGAGAGTGGTAAGCCTGGCTCTCATGCAAATCATGGATGGGAGCTTTTTACCAGCGCTGTACTCCAGATACTAAATCAAAAAAAGAAAAAACTTGTTTACATCCTTTGGGGGCAAAAAGCTCAGGAAAAGTGTACATTTATAGATAGTGTAGATAATTTGATAATCAGAAGCCCTCATCCATCACCATATTCCGCAAATACAGGATTTTTTGGCTCAAGACCATTTTCAAAAACGAATGAATATCTTAAAAAGAATGAAATTGAGCCTGTTAATTGGCAGGTTGACTAGGCGCATTTACGCTAAATATCTTACATGGGTGACTAGTATTTCATGCAAATTTATCATATATTTAAAGTGTAACTTTTTTATAAACTAAGAGGAAATGACAATGGAAAAAGAGATGCTTGCAATCGCGTTCTTTAAGGAAGGTGAAGGCTTATTTGAGAAATTCATGGGTTTTATGCAATCTGAAGAGGGAATGGGTGAGCGAAGACAAATCGCGCATGTCGAGAAGACGCTCCCATCAGTATCACCAATGAAGAATTATGTTATGTTCAAAGTGCATGTTCATGACGAACAAGGTATGATTGATCTTTGTGCCGGTCGAAATCCTGTTGCTAAGGCAACATGGGATGAATGTATTGATCATGTTGATTTATTTGAATTAACCAGTACAGATTTGGGTTAAAAAATCGCCTTTAGATGACGACTGAAATTGTAAACAACAAAATTGACTGGCATTGTAAACACACTTGGAGAAGAAGTGCGAATAACACTAAATGGTGCCTTATTGGGTGTTCTATTGGAGATTTTGGAACTATTGCATATTTTCAATATGCAGCAATTCCATGGCCGACATTAAACATCATGCTGCTTGCAATCTTCAACGGTTTGTTGACCAGCATTATACTTGAAACTTGTATCCTCATGCGCCAAAGCATCAATTTCTTATCTGCCTTAAAAACAGCGATGGGAATGAGTTTTATCTCAATGATATCAATGGAGGTTGCAATGAATTCAGTCGATTGGTTCCTGACCGGTGGAGCAAAACTAACTTGGTGGGTTATCCCTATCATGCTCATTGTTGGTTTTTTAACGCCATGGCCATATAACTATTGGAGACTTAAGAAATACAACAAAGCCTGCCATTAAAGAATTTTATGTTTTTTTAAAAATTCGAGAAAGTTGAATATCATAAATGTACTTAATAAATTTGAGTGTTAATGTTTGAAGAAGACCAGATAAAGCAAATACTCGATACCCTTGATAGTTTAAACAGTCGTACGCGGATCTATTTTGGGTGCGATAGCATCCGAAAGTGGAAAGGGAAAAACTGGCATGCTACATACGCCACAATTGTTGCGATACACAAAAACGCCAATAGTGGATGCGCATTATTCTATTACACTTCAAGTGAGATCGATTATGATAATAATGCAAGTAAACCCCGTATGCGGCTGATGAATGAGGCTTATAAAGTATGTGAGGCATATCTGCAATTACAGCCCTTCATCAGTAAATATAAATCTGAAATACACCTTGATATAAACACAGAGCCAAAATTCGGAAGCAGTTGTGTAGCGAAAGAGGCTAGTGGCTATGTGTATGGTTTAACTGGACAAAAGCCAAAGCTCAAACCAGATAGTTTTGCAGCGAGCTGTGGCGCGCATGGGATTGCGCATGGAAGATGTGATAATATCTTCGGAAAAATCAGCCAAAATTAGCTCCTTATGATTGCGCAATTTCAACTTTAACCGATAGATTTTCTTCCCCATTATAGTTTGTTGTTGTACCCCTTATTGTCGATGCGTCAAGTGCGTCAAAACCAGAGCATATTCTGATATAATTTTCATCAATACATTTTTTATAGGTAGGATCAAATCCAACCCATCCAAGATGATCAATATAAATTTCAGCCCAAGCATGTGATGATGACATCGCACTGTGTTCATCATACAAAAATCCATTAATATATCTTGCTGGTAAACCAATATAACGAGCTAGTGTAATCAAAATATGCGCAAAGTCTTGACATACACCCTTTCTCTTTGCCAGTGCTTTTTGTGCAGATGTTTTAATTGTTGTACTGCCTGATTTATATTTTATTGCATCTGCTACAATAAGATTTAATTCATGTGACATGGAAATCTGATCATTTTTTTTATTTACTTTATTGCACAGTTTTATCATCTCTTCTGAAGGAAACGTCAAATCCGTGTATCTGACGAAGCACTCCGGATTAACTCTTTCTTTGTGGCCTTTCAAAACTCCTGAAAAATCTTTTGTTTCAACTTCACCTTTTGCAATAATATTTTGTGACCCAGAGATATTTTTATTCGTAAGAGAGTATGTCTGATGTCCTAGGGAGTCCGTATATAAATACTTTATTTTTCCTTTATCTACGTTAATTTTCCAATTTATAACAGATTGGTTTGTGCAAACGCTTGGGTATAAACGAAGTGATTGTGATAACCTAGGTACAGTCTCATCATAGCTATAGGTTGTTCTATGGTAGATTGATATTTTCATTAAATTCCTCGAAAATATTTTTGATTTAAACAATCATAAAGGTCATCCATTTGTACTAAAAAACTCTCCAAAAATTCATGTAATCCATAATTTGATATTTGATCTGGGGTTTGGCTTTTTAATTTTTTGAATATTACTTTTGCTTGATTATGAGCCTTTGAATTTTGGTTGTAATAATTAACAAGACTTTTCAAATGTTCACTTATTTTTCCTACTGAATATGCAAGCGATCGAGGGCAATCCATATTGAGTATCAATAAATCTATAATTCTTGAATAACTATATTCATTCGTGCCGTAAGCCCAATTATAGGCTCTGTATGATGAGATTGAACGCAAAAGCATGCCCCACTGGAATTGATCATTTGCGCTACCAACATAATCAGAGCTAGGCAGCAAAATATAGTATTTCACATCGATTAATCTTGCGGTAAAGTCAGATCTTTCGAAATATGTACCAACTGTTAAAAAATCAAATCCATCATTTAATAATTGGGTGTTAACTATTGTGCCACGTATTGTGTTAACTAACCTCTTTACAATATCTATTATCTCTAGAAGATTCTTTGTTGTGTATCTTGCACCTGTATAAGTTGAGAATTCATAAAAACTGGTGTTAATAGCATTCCATACTTCAAGTGTTACAGCGGTTCGAGCGAGCCTTATATTTTCTCTTGCTTTAGAAAAGCAATTGATCACAGATGATGGATTTTGCTTATCAAATAATAGGAAGTATTCAATATTTTTTCTATTGAACGCCCTATTCCGTCTAATAAATTCTTCTTTGGAACCAATTGATTCAATTATGGCCTCCCACTCATTCCTATATCCCTGATCAGTGTTTGGTAATATTGATATACGATAACCGACTTCCAGTAACCGGACTGTTGCATCGGCTCTTTCAATATATCGTGAGAACCAAAAGAGATTTTCTGCTGTTCTACTTAGCATCTTTGTCTGCCAATACCCATGTATCTTTTACTCCCCCACCTTGTGATGAGTTCACAATGAGAGACCCCTCTTTTAGAGCAACTCGTGTGAGTCCACCAGAAACCAGTTTTCTGAAATTACTGCCAACCAAACAAAATGGCCTGAAATCAACGTGTCTTTCTGATAAATTAGCATTATCAAAAATTGGTACAGTTGACAGGTCTAATATTGGTTGCGCAATATATCCAGATGGGTTTTTGCTAATTTTCTTTTTAAATAAATCTATGTTCGTTTTACTCGCTCGGTCACCTATTAACATTCCATAACCACCGGCGCCATGTACCTCTTTGATAACGAGCTTGTGAATATTATCCAAAACATATTTTCTATCTTCAGTATTGTAACAACTATAGGTCATAATATTATTTAGAATAGGTTTTTCGCCTAGGTAAAATTTTATTATATCGGGCATATATGAATAGATTGCTTTATCATCAGCAATGCCACTCCCGGGCGCTGAAGCAATTGTAAGATTCTGTGCTTTATAAGAGTCAAAAAGTCCCGGAATTCCAATTAATGAAGAATTATCATAGGAGAGTGGATCTAAAAATTTATCATCAATACGTCTGTATATTACATCTATTTTTTTTGGTCCAACAGTCGTCATCATATATGTTATCCCATCCTCTACATAAAGGTCATTCCCTTGCACCAATTCAATACCCATTGTATCCGCTAAATATGTGTGCTCATAATATGCACTATTTAGCGGCCCAGGTGTTAGAAGCACAACATTAGGCTCGCCATAGCAGTTTTTAGGTTTTAAACTCATAAGTGTATTCAAGAGATGTTGAGGATAGTTATCAACTGACTCAACTTTCATTTGTTGAAAAATATCAGGGAACATTCTCATCATAATTTCTCTATTCTCTATCATATAGGACACGCCTGAGGGGATTCGGCAATTATCCTCTAGAACATAAAAATCATTTTTACTAGTTCTTACTATGTCTGATCCAATTATAGGGGCATAAACATGATGTGGAACATCAAATCCAATCATCTTTACATCAAACGCAGGATTTCTGTAAATGAGGTCACTGGGTACAACACCAGCCCTGAAGATTTCACCTGTATGATATATATCTCTTAAGAAAGCGTTGATCGCAAGCGCCCTCTGTGTCACCCCATCGTGGATTTTTTTCCATTCCGAAGCAGATATTATTCTGGGGAACATATCAAATGGAATTAAGTGCTCAGTCATATCTGTATTTGAATAAACCGAAAAAGTTATTCCAATATTGCGAATTATATCTTCGGCCTCGCTTTTTTTTCTTTTGATAACGTCAGGGGATAAATTGCCAATATTCGCCAAGAGATGCTTATATTCTTTTCTAACTTTATTATTTATATAGACTTCATTATACATTTAAATCTCATAATTTAGCACGCGTAGTATCTTGTATATAATTTAGGAAATACACCACTACGGCTTTTACTTATTTTAGTAACGTTTTCACTTTTATAATTATGCAAAAACTATGCCAATAATAATTGAATGAATATTTATTGATTAAATACAATGGTTTATATTTTCATACTTTTTTAGCAAGAAAAAGTAAGGGCATGATATGATTAATTATTAGGCATAATATTTCAGTATGTATGGTGTCAGCAGACTCAAACCAGGGGTTTAAACAGATGATTGCCATGTTAATTTACACTTGATATAGTCATGACTATGGATTGGGTTATTTATATATTTATTAGCCTCTGTATGACAGGATTAGTGTGTTATCTCTGGTCAAAGTTCTTAGCGCTGCCACTCATCAGATGGGCTCAAAGTGATCAAAGATCATGGTCGGTGAAGAAACTTGACCAAACTGGTATCATAATTTTAAAACAGCTCTTCATAATCATCATTTGTCTTTTGGTGGCATTACCACCATTTACCCTAATTATTTGGGCGTTTGGAAAGTTTGAATTTCTCATAGCTTAGCCAGCTGAGATAGGCGGTAATATCTAACCAGAATTGCAAAAAAAAACAGGTTTGGTATAATCACAAAGAATCCGTGAGGAAATTCAGTTTGCAATGTTGGGCCTAGGGTTCGGCAGAATATTTTATTTCAACTGACTGCGCATAAGGAATTTCCTCAATTGAATAAAATTTCAAATAAAAAACTTTTAATTAGAAGTGAACCATGATGTGTGTGGGAACGTTATTATTTTTGACAATATATTTTTACAATCGAGCAACGATAGAGTTCCAACAATTTGTAAGATATATAGCAAATAATAAAAAACTACGGATAACTTATTAATAGGTCTTAAAAACCATTAGCGTAGTTTACACAAAACAAGGGGTATAAAAATGAGAGAATATATCTACGACACATGGAATGGTGTGATGGATGCAAGATTCAATCCTCTAAAAAACATACCAGACTTACATGTTCAACACATGGTAATGCAAGTGCTAGCATTCATGTGGAGCGTTGTCTTTGGCCTAATGATTGCGGAGAGTGCTTTCGCATTCGGCATCAGCGCCATCGCACATACAGCTTTTTTAGCTGCAATCGTAGTAACAGTCGCTACATTTAATATTGCTGAAAAGTCACCATACAGCTTTGTTAATGGATATCATTCAGTTAACAGAACACGAAATTATGTATGGATTAACGGCGTCAAGACCAAGCTAGACGATACAGATCCAGGCGGGGAACACGAGTAATAATTACTCGCCTCGCCTAAATTCATAAATTAACTATCATCAATTGTACTGCAATATTTGCAGACAACTACCTTTTTATTAATTCTGCGTCCGCAACTTGAGCATGTCTTTTTGCTCCAAGTAATGTATTTGTAATAAATAAATCCAACCGCGACTAATATAAGAATAAAACCACTGGTTATTATGAACAAGAATACTACTACCGCGGAAACCACAAGTAGTCTTATGATATTGAATAAGTAGTGCATCTCCTCCTGAAATCCAAAAAAAAATCAAACTTGTTAGAGTAAAATACCACTATCATCTTAATAAAATATGATTTTTAAATTGATGTGCACTAAACAATATCACAATTGCTTTTTACACATATCCCACCCAAAATATCAAAAATTTTACAATACGAATCAATGTTGCTGTATTTAAAATGACTGCTAAAAACTCACAGCTTGATCACACCTACCTTAAATATTTTTTATTGTTGGTAATTCTCAATTTTCTGTCAATTTCATCAGCCTACGCGGAAGCAGAGTACTCACAAACGAGCGCAAGCTTTAGCAACAAAGAGCTATATCCTACCGGGCTTGAATTTAATACAGATGGAGATAAGATGTATATCACCGGTACGCAAGGTAGTAATGTTACACAATATTCTCTAACAACTCCTTTTGATGTCTCGACAATAGCTTTTGAGGGTGAAACAGACAATGCTGGCTACTTTGTGAGTGATGTTGCATTTAATTCTGATGGAACAAAGATGTTTCTCGTAGGATATAGGGACTCCATAGCTGAATATAATCTTGGTACGCCTTTTGATGTCAGAACAGCTTCACTTGTTAATGATGGTCACACCATAGCTGGTCTGGGTACTCAACCAAAGTCTTTTGCATTTAATGATGATGGCATGAGGATGTTCATTGCTGAGAGCGCTACAATAAGAGCTTATGACTTATCAATCTCCTATGATGTCTCAAGTGCTGTTTCTGCAGAAACCTATGAGACAACATATGGTGTAATAACCGGTTTAGTGTTTAATTCTGATGGGTCCAGAATATTTACTACCGCTCAAGACAATGACTCGGTTAATGAGTATGCAATGCCGACTACATATAATATTACGGATACCATATATATCGGAAGTTTTAAAATTGATGAAGACGGTGAGAATAACCCCAAAGGAGTAGCATTTAACTCTGATGGAACAAAGATGTTTGCGCTGGGCTTTCACAATAAACAAGTTTATGAATATACGATGAGTTGTCCGTTTCAGGTGACATCGAGCTCCATTTGTAGATCGGATGTTTCCTCAGATCAGGCGGGTCTCATAGATGCCCAAATAAAAAGTTCAATTAGGTTGGCACAACAAACCTCAGATATCATATTAGATCGAATTGCTCGCGCTCGAGTGCTAGATAGCACTGAGAAAATGTCAGCTAATATTGGAATTTCGTTCACTAATCCTGAAGTAGCAAATATTGCAAATATTTTACCAATAGCAAATCTCGGCGATTATATTCCATTTCAGGGAAGCGAAGGAAATGATTGGTCGACGTGGGTTAATGCAGATATTACTGTTGGGGAAATAGACGAGACAGGCACATCTTCCTCTCAAGACATTTTAGCAAATGGTGTTTCACTAGGCTTTGACAAAAGGCTTAGCAGTAATAAGCTATTCGGTCTTTCAATGAGGATCGCCAATGACATAGTTGATATTGGCAGTGAGGGTACTAACATTTCTACACAATCCGTAAATGTTTCTGCATATGGAAGTTATTTTGCTGACAATGACAGCTTTATAGACTTGCTTATTGGTTTTGGGCATCTTCAATCAGACATAGATCGAGTCCGCGGGTCAATTACTACCAATGGTGATAGAGAGGGTAATCAAATCTTTGGATCATTAAAATTCGGAAAAAGGATGGGTAATGAAGATGTGAATATATATCCTTACGGTAAAATTCACACAAGTTTTTCGCAGTTAGATGAGTATAACGAGGTTGGCGTTGATGCTATAAAGTTCGACCCACTGTCAATTAATTCATTATCTGGATCTTTTGGATTGGAATTAGATAAAAAAATGATATATGGGGATGTAAAGCTACTGCCAAGATTAAAATTGGAATACGCAAAAGAATTTAGCTCAGAGTATATCCAGGATTACTACTACGCATCAGATCTAAATACTAAGTATTCGTATAGCTCTGATAATATTAATTCAGATATCATTATTCTAAATTTAGGTTTTGATGTCATTAATGATAATGGTGTTACATTTAGCTCTGGCTTTAAAAGAGAAGAGAGAGGTGACACCGAAAGCTATGATACTTTTTCATTGAGTGCTAATTATTTAGCACAAGATGATAGTAAATATTCACTCTCGCTTCAGGGCAGCGGGGCCGATTTGTCATCGTCCATAGAGGTTTCAAAAGGTTTCGATTTATTTGATCTCAACGCGCAATTTGAATATGACGTTATCGCGCCAAATACAAATAAAATTAATATCAGTGCCGTATATAATTTTTAGATATAAAAGAAATTTACAGAGTAAATATCTATGTTTATGAGAAAATATAGAATGGTCAGCTGATATTGGATGTGTTAAAATTAAATGGCAAAGGATGATAAGGTCTTACAAGGATAACAGTATTTTCATGAAATCAATAGTTATTGGATCAGGTTTTGGAGGGATAGCAGCGGCTCTAAGGTTGAGATCAAAAGGCCACGATGTAACATTGATAGAAAAACACCCTGATCTTGGAGGGCGCGCTAGGGTTTTTAAAAAAGGTGGTTTTACATTTGATGCGGGACCTACTGTGATTACGGCACCTTTTTTAATAGAAGAATTATTCTCACTTTTTGACAAGAACTACAAAGAATACATCAATTTAACCCCACTAGATATCTGGTATAGATTCGTTTTTGAGGATAAATCCTACATTGACTACAATGGCGACGAGCATAGAATGAGCAAGCAAATTGCTAGTCTCAACAGCGATGATGTATCTGGCTATAAAGAGCTAGTTAGCTTTTCAAAAAAAATATTTGAAAAAGGTTTCAGTGAATTATCTGATGTCCCATTTAATAAACCACAGTTCATGATGAAGCAAGTTCCAGCGCTTTTAAAACTCAAAAGTTATAAATCCGTCTATGCATTAGTTAGCTCATTCATTAAAAATGAGAAATTGAGAAGAGTTTTTAGTATGCACCCTCTTTTGGTTGGTGGTAATCCATTCACAACGACATCTATATACGGATTAATAATGTACCTAGAAAAAGAGTGGGGCATACATTACTCGATTGGGGGTACCGGTAGCATAATCAATGCTCTTGAGAAATTAATGATTGAAGAGGGGATTGATATCCTCAGAGATACGGAGGTTGATGAGCTCATGGTACAAAATCGAAAAGTTGTGGGCGTAAGATGTAAAGATGGTGAATGCCTAGATGCTGATAATGTTGTATGTAACGCAGATCCACCATCTGTTTATGATAAGATGCTAAAAAATCAAAACAAGAGTCCGCTCTTCAAGCTAAAAATGGCCCGAATGGAATACTCCATGGGCCTTTTTGTGTATTATTTTGGTACAAAGAAGAAGTATGACAACGTGCAACACCATACCATAAAGTTTGGGAAAAAGTACAAAGAGCATCTCGAGGATATATTCAGTAACCACAAACTGAACCATGATATCAGTTACTACCTTCATAGACCAACGGCAACAGATGAAACCATGGCTCCAAAAGACCATGACTGTTTTTATGTCTTGGTCCCCGTTCCCAATAATAGATCAAACATAAATTGGAAAAGTGAAGGAGAAACTTTCAAGAAGTTAGTAATAGAGAAGATGCAGGAGCACCTTCTTCCTGATCTTAAGAATAATATTGTTGAAGATTTTTACTTAACTCCGGATTATTTTGAGAATGAATTAAATACCCAATATGGTTCCGGTTTCTCAATTCAGCCAAAATTTACACAGTCAGCTTATTTTCGTTTCCATAATAAATCCGAGGTTTTCGATGGGTTATATTTTGTAGGAGCGGGTACCCATCCTGGTGCAGGAATTCCAGGTGTACTTTCCTCAGCTAAGGTCTTAGACAAAATTTTATAATGAGCAAAAAAAAATTTTTAGCTATTTATGCAAAATCTTTCAACTGGGCCGGAGCATTTCTACCCAAGGAAATTTATGAAGATTGTTCATCCCTTTATAACTTCTGCAGATCAGTCGATGATATCGCAGATTGCGATGATAAACTGAGTGTGAAAGTTCAAAAAATGAACACTTTTATTGATAGCTTTAATTCAAAAAATTGTGGTGATGAAATTATTCTTGATATGAAAAGGCTAATTATTAAATATAATATTTCGGATAAAATAATATTTGATCTTTTTGATGGGGTTAAGACCGATTTAGTCGAAAGGTTGGAGCTCTTATCAGAAAAAGAAATTTTTTTGTATTCATACAGAGTAGCTGGTACGGTTGGTTTGATGATGGCAAAGATATTAAGAGTAAATGACAGGGCAGCCTTACTTGGCGCTATCGACTTAGGTATTGCAATGCAACTGACAAATATCTCCAGAGATGTAATTGAAGACAAAATGAGTAATAGGTTCTACATAAAAAGTAGTTTTAGTGATCTGAAGAATACAATAGGTATTGCTGATGAATTTTATGACAACGCCTTTTTTTCTATACGGGCAATACCTCTCAGAATGCGTTTCGCGATTGTCGTTGCGAGAAGGGTATATAGAAGAATTGGCTATAAAGTTTTAAGATGTGGTAATTTTGAAACCTACGAAAAATCTGGAAGAATTTATGTCCGTAATTTTGAAAAGATTTTTGAAACGATATTATCTCTTTTTGATCTATTAAAGTTATCTCATGCAAAGAGATCTGCAAATACTACTGCGCAATACCATCGTTTAATTAATGAAGATATAGACTACAATGCAAGATTTTGATTATGTTATAATTGGTGGTGGATGTGCAGGTTTATCTCTAGCTTATAGCCTTGAGGTCAATCATAAGCTTCGCGGTAAATCACTCGCCATCATTGAGCCAAGAGAAAAATACGAGCGTGATAAATCTTGGTCATTTTGGAAGACTTTTGAGCACGGCTTTGATGACTGTGTAAAAAAAAGCTGGACCCAATTTGAGATTAAGACAGAAAAAGGAACAAAATCACATTCATCCTCACGTTATCCATATCAGTGTATTGATAGCGGTCTATTTTATGAAAAAATTTTGAATACTTTAAAAAAAAATACCAATATAAGCTTTTTCAAACACAAAAAAGATATTGGAAAAAATAGCTCGATTATCTTTAATAGTGTGAGTGATAAGCAAGAGAATAATGGTGATCTATGGCAACATTTTCAAGGATATGAAATTGAAGTAGAGAGAGATATATTTGATGATAAAATTCTGACATTGATGGATTTTAATTGTGATCAAAAAGATAGCGTCCATTTTTTTTATTTATTACCTTTTTCTCCCAAAACGGCACTCATTGAAACTACTTGGATCTCACGTATGGATGATGCACGTGAGTTGAATTATAGTGATCAAATCCATGACTACATAAAAGATGTTTTAAAGATTGGGGAATATAAAATAAATTATAGTGAAATTGGTAAAATACCGATGTTTAATACAAAGAATATAAAGGGTGACAATATTATTCAAATTGGAACAGCTGGAGGAATGACACGGCTCAGTACAGGATATACATTTACAAATATACAAAAACAATCTAGCTATATTCAGAAAAATATACAATCTATGAATAAGTTAAATAATTTTTCAATCAGGAAGAAATATCAACATTTAGATAATATATTTTTAAGTGTTTTATCAAATAACTCCTCCAAAATGATCGAGGTTTTTTATAGAATGTTTGGATGTAAGACAGATACAATTATAAAATTCCTCTCTGAAGAGTCTACTTTTTCAGAGGATCTCGCAGTCATTCGAAGTATGCCAAAAAAAATATTTCTTAGTGCTCTAGTAGGAAAATAAATGATAGACAAGATTAATTTCCGGCATTCAATATTCTTTCTGATTTTAAGTATATTCATCACATCGTTTGATTATTTTCGAAATAGTCCATTTCTTTTTGTATGTTTGGTACTTGTTGCATCAATTGGAATATCTCATGGTGCTCTGGATAACATGAAGGGAGCTCAATTATTAAAAATATTTGATATGAAAAGTATGTTTACTTTTTATGTGGGATACTTGGCAATAAGTGTTTTAGTGATCTGTGTTTGGCTCCTGTCGTCAACTTTTCTCCTCTGTCTTTTTTTACTTGTTGCCTCTTATCATTTTGGCAAAGAAGACTCAGAATTTCTTTTTCAGTCTAAAAAGTTCTACTTAGATATTTTATTTTTCTTAAAAGGATTAGTCATAATTTCGGCGCCACTATTGTTTCAATATACTGATACAATAAATATATTTAACACCATAGGAATGAATACGGATTTATTTATTTTTAGAGATTATTCTTTCATTATTTCATGTTTTTTTATTAGCATCATTTCATCTATCGCAATTGTCCTAATTGCAAGAAATCTCTATGCTTCAATCTTAATAATTGATTTATTCGCAATCGTTATATTGAATTATTTTTTGCATCCACTTTTTGCTTTTACATTATATTTTTGTTTTTTACATTCGGTGCGTCACTCTATTACTCTTATGCAAGATCTGGATAAAGATCTCTCTAAATCCATTAAAATATTCATCCGTAAAAGCCTGCCTTTGACAATAGTTACAGCATCTATATTTGTCGTTGCATTTGCTTTTCTAATGAGTGAGTATGATATTAATAGCAGTATAAATAAGGTGATATTTGTGGGGCTTGCAGCTCTTACTTTCCCGCATATCATCCTTGAGTATCTATTGGAGAAAAATGGAAAATAATAAACTTAAAATCTATTTAGCTGCCCCAAGGGGTTTCTGTGCTGGTGTTGATAGAGCAATTGAGATCGTTAAAAAAAGTCTCGATAAATATGGAGCGCCAGTATATGTAAGACACGAAATTGTCCATAATAAGCATGTCGTCGAAAGCTTGAAAGAAATTGGTGCTGTATTTGTCGAAGAATTAGAGGAAATTCATGATAAATCAAGGCCTGTGATATTTTCAGCGCACGGGGTACCAAAATCTGTGATTAAAGACGCAAGTAATCTCAATATGATCTTTATTGATGCAACATGCCCATTAGTTTCAAAAGTCCACAGGGAAGCAGAAAATTTATACAGACACGGAATGCACATAATACTTATAGGGCATGAGAATCATCCTGAGGTAATTGGTACGATGGGTCAATTACCTGATGGTGCTATTGATTTAATTCAAAGTGTAACTGATGCTGAAAACTATAATCCAAAAACAGATAAGAATTTAGCGTATATTACGCAGACTACTCTATCAATTGATGATACCAGTGAAATAATTAGTTGCTTAAGCAAAAGATTTCCTAAAATACACTCACCAAAAAAAGAGGATATTTGTTATGCAACAACAAACCGCCAAATAGCGGTAAAACAAATCGCTGATAAATGTGATATGTTTTTTGTTATTGGTAGTAGAAATTCATCTAATTCAGTCAGGTTGGTCGAGGTTGCGCAGAAGACTGGGTGCCCAGACTCGCTGCTTATAAACTCCGAAAGTAAATTCCCAATTGATAGAATAAGGAATTGCAGTACTATCGGTATATCCTCTGGTGCATCTGCACCCGAAATTCTTGTAGAGTTGTTTATATCAAAATTAAAAAAGGAGTTTGATCTTGAAATTGAAGAGGTTGAGGCGGTAAAGGAAGATGTAACTTTTCGTGTACCAGGTAGTTTGAGTTGAATTTGGTACCACTGCTTGGATTCGAACCAAGGACCTCCTGATCCACAATCAGGCGCTCTAACCAGCTGAGCTACAGCGGCACATAATTACTCTGACAAATTATATACCAAATAATTTAAACAAGAGGTATAATAATTAATACGTAAGATAACTATATCATTTTTTCATAAAGTTCAAGCGATGGGAATTAATTCAAAGCATAATAAAGAAACTGATTTACAAGTTGGTCCAACGACAGAAGGTATGGTCAGATTATTTATTCAGAATGAAGAAATCAGTCTGCCTATTGATTTTAATCCCGATGACGCAATTGAAATTGCAAATGAAATAATCGCGTCGGCTAAGATCGCAAATAAAAATAAAAAATAGTTATTGACATAATATTCGTTTGCGCGTATTTCTCCCGCGTGAAATTTTTTCATACATCAAATTATAATAATTCTAAACTAGGAGAAATTAATGACGTTTATGAAAAAAATTCTACTTTTTTCACTATCAATTTTTATTTTAACTGCAACCTACACAGAGTCTTGGTCATTAGGGCACAATCATGAAGAGGTCAATGTATATTCATACAGGCAACCATATCTGATTGAGCCAATGCTTGAGAGATTTACTGAAGAAACAGGCATAAAAGTGAATGTTTTATTCGCAGGAAAAGGTCTTGTAGATAAGATGGTGCAAGAAGGAGAAAACAGCCCAGCGGACGTACTTCTAACAGTAGATATCGGACGTTTGAGCGGGGCTGTAAATAGCGGTGTAACACAATCTTTCCAATCAGGTATTGTAGAGTCAAATATTCCTCCACAATATCGTGACCCAAATGGTCATTGGGTTGGTCTTACTGCAAGAGCTCGTGTTGTATACGCATCAATTGATCGTGTGCCAGAAAATGAGATAACTTATGAAGAGCTGGCTAGTCCAAAATGGAAGGGTAGAGTGTGCATAAGGTCAGGTCAAAATGCCTACAACCTCGCTTTATTTTCATCTCTGATAGCTCATCATGGTGAAATTGAGACAATTAATTGGCTTAGAGGTCTAAAAGCAAATCTTGCAAGAACACCTCAAGGTAACGATAGGGCCCAAGTAAAAGGTATCTACTCTGGTGAGTGTGACGTATCAATTGGTAATACTTATTATATGGCTAAGATGAGAACCAATGAGAAAGAGCCTGAGCAGAAAGAATGGGCTGCCAGTGCAAAGATTATCATGCCTAACGCAGATGGTCGTGGAACACACATGAACTTATCTGGGGCAGTCTTAGCCAAGCATGCACCAAATGCTGAAAATGGTATCAGATTAATCGAATTCCTAACTCAAGATACCGCGCAAGCAATGTATGCTGGTGTCAACCATGAGTACCCACTAAAAAGGAATGTAGGTATTTCTGATATGGTGGCATCTTTTGGTGAACTAAATGCTGACACATTAGATCTAATAACTATCGCAAATGGTCGTGAAATGGCCAGTGAGATGGTTGATTTAGTCGGCTTTGATGAATAATAAGATTACTAAATAAAATTATATGACAATTTAATTTTAAAATGGTATGACCATTGTTCATGAGAGCAATCTTACATAAACTTTCCTATCAAAGAGAGCTTCTAGAAACCCTAGGGGCTCTCTTTGTTGCATCTATAATTGCGATACCAATTTTGACAATATTTTATATAGCATTTTCGGCGGATGATAATATCTGGCCTCATTTAGCTTCGACTGTTCTTCCAGGCTACATTACCACGACTTTCTTAGTGCTATTGGGTATTTCAATTATTACAGTGTTTATAGGGGTCGGATTAGCATGGATTATAACTGTATATGAATTCCCAATGAGAAGGGTTATGGAGTGGTTATGCCTTATCCCCCTTGCCATGCCTGCATATATTGTTGCATACGCTTATGGCGATCTTCTCGATTACACTGGTTTTGTGCAATCGAGTATGAGATTAATTTTTGGATGGAGTTCTATCAAGGATTATTGGTTCCCTAGTGTATATTCAACGAGTGGAGCAATTTTTGTAATGTCATTTGTGCTTTATCCTTATGTGTATTTGACATCAAGGGCTGCTTTTTTAAGACAGTCAATGACATTAATTGAAGTAAGTTCAACACTTGGAAAATCTTCGATATATAGTTTCTTTCATATCGCATTACCAATGGCAAGGCCTGCCATAATAATCGGGTTAATACTTGTAATTATGGAATCAATGAATGAATTTGCAGCATTCGAGTACTATGGGGTTGATACACTGAGTGTTGGTGTTTACATTACCTGGCTTGGAAAAAATAACCTTGGTGGAGCAGCTCAGATTGCAATATTTATGCTGCTATTTATATTTCTATTGATGATAATAGAGAAAGGTCTCAGAAAAAAAAGATCATTTGCACAAAATAACAAGAGTCCAATTACTACCAATAGGATAAAGTTGAGTAAGAAAAAATCGTCTTTTGTACTGATAATTTGTGCTACACCCATTTTTATTGGATTTTTGTTTCCATCTATTGTGTTATTTGATTTTGTTATAGAACGGATATTTGAGATAGAAGTTTTTGAATATGCAAGCCTGCTCTTTAATTCTCTTTTTTTATCGATATGTGCAGCAATTTTGACAATAATATTGGGCGTATTTCTTGTGAATACTTACATTACATCGAACAACATAATTATAAGGCTTTCGGTGAGCATATCAAGACTTGGTTATGCGCTACCTGGGGTTGTGCTTGCATTAGGTGTAATTGTACCACTCATAACACTCGATGGTTATCTTAAAAGTATATTCGGTCAATATTTCAATATCACAATTGGGCTAATTTTTTCGGGAACAATGATAGCAATTATCTATGCGTATGTAATTCGCTTTCTAACAATATCTTACGGAACAATTGAGTCGGGGTTTGTAACTCTGAATCCTGATATTTCTGCGGCCTCACGAGTTTTGGGACAGTCAAAATATTCTACCCTACTAAAAATACAGCTTCCAATTATAAAGCCAGCTTTAATTATGTCAGCTTTGCTCGTCTTTGTTGACTCAATGAAAGAATTGCCAGCAACGTTAATATTGAGACCATTCAACTTCGATACGCTGGCAACCCATGTATATACGTATGCGTCTCTATCACAGATTGAAGAAGCGGCATTGCCTGCGCTAACTATCGTTTTGGCAGGGTTATTACCAATTATACTTATAAATCGTGAATTAGTAAGAAATAAGAATTGATCAATCAATAATGGTCGCTTCAGTTCTGGAGCGTATTTCATCTATACCAACATTTGGAGCTGCTTGATTAATTTTTACTCCATTTGGTAAAATATCAAATTTACCGAGATCAGTAATAACAGTATTTACAACTGACTTCCCAGTGAGCGGTAAAGTACATTTTTTTAATAGTTTTGGTTGCCCATCTTTTGCGTTGTGTTCCATCAAAATAAGAACTTTCTTAACGCCGGCTACTAAATCCATTGCGCCACCCATTCCTTTTACCATCTTTCCAGGTATCATCCAATTTGCTAAATCCCCTTCCTCTGATACTTGTAAAGCACCCAAAATGGAAAGATCAATATGACCGCCCCTTATCATGGCAAATGAGTCTGAACTATCAAAATACGAAGTTTCTGGAAGCTCAGTAATTGTCTGCTTCCCTGCATTTATGATGTCGGCATCAACCTGATTTTTTTTTGGGAATGGACCCATTCCGAGCATGCCATTTTCAGATTGAAGTGTCACATTCACCCCTTCAGGTATATAATTAGCAACTTTCGTTGGCATGCCAATCCCAAGATTACAATAGTAACCATCCTTTAGCTCCATTGCTGCGATACTGCACATTTCTTCTCTTGTCCAAGGCAAAATAACTTCCTTTACTATTCCGTTAACGTTACAAATTCTATTTTTTTCTCAGTGTAGGTACCTTCAAATATTCGATCAACATAAATTCCTGGTAGATGAATATGGTCTGGATCCAAGTCGCCTATTTCTACTAGGTGTTCAACCTCTACCACACAAATATTTCCTGCCTTTGCCATTGGCGGATTAAAATTTCTAGCAGCTTTCCTAAAAATTAGATTTCCCGAGTGATCGCCTTTCCATGCTTTTATTATTGATAAATCACCTTTTATTGCCTTTTCCATAAGGTATTCAACACCATCTATGACTTTTGTTTCTTTTCCTTCTGCAATCACTGTCCCAACACCTGTTTTTGTGTAGAATGCCGGTATACCTGCACCCCCAGCTCTACATCTTTCAGCAAGCGTGCCTTGGGGCGAGAATTCTAACTCAAGATCACCATTCAAATATTGCTCTTCAAATGTTTTATTTTCGCCTACATAGGACGATATCATTTTTTTAATTTGTCGTGTTTGCAGGAGCGTTCCGAGTCCATAACCATCAATACCACAGTTGTTGGAAACAACAGTCAAATCTTTTACTTTACTGTTTTTAATCTCTTCTGTGATATTTTCGGCTATGCCACAAATACCAAATCCACCTGATAAAATTATCAATCCATCACGAAGAATTCCTTGCATTGCCTCATGGGCATTTTGGTACACTTTTTTTGATGACATTTATCTTCCATTTTTGCCTTAATACAAATATGCATATAATATAAATTGAATTTATTTAACACAAGAACTTTGTTATGATTATAGTATGTCCCAAAAACTGCAAGATTTTGATGGAGGCAGATAATTGCTTGACCCTTTTAATAGAAATATAACTTACCTGAGAATTTCCGTTACAGACCGCTGTGACTTCAGATGCGTTTATTGTATGTCAGAAAATATGACATTTCTTCCTAAGGCCAATCTTCTGACTTTAGAGGAGTTGCACAGACTGGCATCATTATTTATTGAGTGTGGAATACAGAAGATTCGACTCACTGGTGGTGAACCACTTGTTCGTAAAAATTTGATGTGGCTTATTGAAAAACTATCTCAAAAAATTGGTAAGTCTAATCTGAAGGAGTTAACAATTACAACAAATGGAAGCCAACTTGCTAGTTTTGCAAATGATCTTGCAGATAATGAAATAAAAAGAATTAATGTTTCTTTAGATACCTTGGATAGTGATCTCTTTAAAAAAATAACAAGATGGGGAGAATTATCAAAAGTTCTTGATGGTATAAAGGTAGCCCAAGACTCTGGAATTAAAATTAAAATTAATACTGTAGCCTTAAAAGGAATTAATGATCAGGAAATCCCGTCAATCATTAAATGGGCGCACTCCAACGGTATGGATATAACACTCATTGAGACAATGCCAATGGGTGATATTGATGGCGATAGAACTGAAAATTATTTGCCATTAACAGACTATATGAAAGTTCTCGAGCAAGAGTTTAAGCTTACAGAGTCAGATTATAATACTGGAGGACCATCTCGTTATTACACATCAACCGAGACAGGTTGTAAAATCGGTCTAATAACTCCACTGAGTCATAATTTTTGCTCGGATTGCAACAGAGTGAGGGTAACATGTACAGGAAAAATGTATATGTGTTTGGGACAAGATGACTCTGTAGATTTCAATAAACTAATGAGGAATAATGCTACTGATGGAGAAATAATTCAATTGATTCACCGTTCTATTAGTTTAAAGCCAAAAAGCCATGACTTCAAAATTGATGAATATAATAACGCCCCTGCAGTGGATAGGCATATGTCTGTGACAGGTGGTTAGTTGGGGTTTATATCAGAATTTGCAACTTCCTCAGTGTAATTCAGTGGTAATGATGTTGTATATTTAATTTGCTCCATAGAAAAACTTGTTGAGACATCGGTTAAATTTATTCTTTCAATCAGGTTTTTATAAAATCGATCGAAGGCAGAAATATCTGGCACGACCACCCTCAATAGATAATCAATATCCCCAGCCATCCGGTAAAATTCAACTACCTCTGGGAAATAATTTATAATTTTTTTAAATTCTGCAAGCCACTGATTATTATGCTCGTTTGTCTTGACAGCGACAAAAGCTGTTACATCTGCATTTATTTTCTTTGGGTTCAATAATGCAACGCGCTTTGAAATTATTCCTTCCTTTTCCATTCTTTGAATTCTTCGCCAGCAGGGTGTTGAGGAAAGCGCGACTTTTGCTGAAATATCTGATACAGATATGGTACAATCTTCTTGGAGAAGATTGAGTATTTTACGATCGATTCTATCCAATTTTATTGCCATATGTAGCCCATTCCTGTAATAGTTATATATTTCAATTATAATGATATAATAGTATTTTGTTCTAATTTCAATAAATATATCGTTTTATATAGTAAATTTTACTAAAAAGGGTATCGGCCTCAAATTATTTATATATTAATAATTTTCTTGTATTAATGACAAACTAGTATAGTTTCAAAATTTATTTTAAAAAATTGGATTTATAATTCAGATATTAGATATAAAAGATGACCAACGATAGCTCAAAAAATACACTAAAGGCAGCTCTACCAAGGGGCCTGCGCGACACTGGGCATTCTGAGTTAGACCTAATTAAAAATATAACTTCAAAGATTATTCCTGTCTATGAGTCATATGGTTTTGAAGAATTATCCACTCCCTCTTTTGAATACACTTCTGCACTTGGTAAATTTCTACCAGACTCTGATAGGCCAAATGCTGGCGTATTTTCATTTCAAGATGATGATGAAAAATGGCTTTCATTAAGATATGATTTAACATCGCCATTAGCGAGGTATGTCGCGGAAAATTTTGATAAAATTACCAAACCTTACAAGAGGTACCAGCTTGGGAATGTATGGCGCAATGAAAAACCTGGCCCAGGTCGATACAGGGAATTTTTACAATTAGATGCAGATATTATAGGTTCAAACTCATATGGAGTTGATGCTGAACTAATTATGCTATCTGCTGACTCCATGAGCTCGCTTGGTCTAAATGATGAAAATTACAACATAAGGGTGTCCAGTAGAAAGTTATTGGATGCCATTCTGGCTTTAGTATCAGACTCTGAAGATATTGATGAAGTTCGAAGGCTCACAATACTTAGGGCAATTGATAAGCTTGATCGTATTGGTATTGATGGGGTTCAAAAATTACTATCTGAAGGTAGAAAAGATGAGTCAGGTGATTATACAATTGGTGCAAAGCTGCAAAAAGCTAGTATCTCAAAAATACTCGATTTTATATCGATTGGCTCACAGAGTAGGGATGGGTTTATCAGTCAAGCTATCGAGCTTGTGGGCGAAAATGACCTTGGACAATCAGCAATTGAGGAATTAAGAAGCATAAACAATATTTTGGATAAGTTAAGTTACAATAAATCTGTTGTTTTTGATAGTTCTATTGTACGAGGTCTTGAATATTATACAGGCGTAATTTTTGAGGCGAATTTGGTATCTAAGGATAACGACAAAAATCTACCAGTAATCGGATCAGTTGGTGGAGGTGGTAGATACGATAAGTTGATATCAAGGTTTCGAAAAGACCAGGTAGGTGCCAGTGGTTTTTCTATTGGGGTAAGCCGTCTTTGTACCGTAATGCAAATGATGGACCTTGAGATACTGGAAGAAAATATTGGGCCAATACTCATCTTAAATATGGATAAAGATTACGAGTATAGCTACTATCAAATGGCACAAGAGCTTCGTGCATACGGCATTAAGGCTGAAGTTTACCTTGGTTCGGCTGGCATGAAGGCTCAGATGAAATATGCAGACAAGAAAGGTTCACCATTGGTAATTATTGAGGGTACAGTTGAACGAGAAAAGGGTATTGTAACAATAAAAAACCTTACAAAGGGAAAGGAAGTATCAGCAACAATTGGTAGCCGAGATAGTTGGATCAAAAATGATGAGATTCAATTTGAAGTAATTAGGAGTGAGGTTGTCAAAGAAATCTCGCAAATTCTCAAAAAAGATAAGACTTGAATATGAATAAAGCAATGGACAAAGATCCATCATCAATCAGAGAATTTTTTATCAATAAAGGATACACATTCTTTAATCCAGCCATGACAATACCGGCTGATATTGTTATGAACTTTATGGGTGAAGATGTTAGGAACAGATTACTTTTCACAAGTTCTCCTAGTGGAGATGAGCTATGCTTGAGACCAGATTTTACCCTGCCGCTTGCGATTAGCTATATTAATAATGAAGTGCAAGCAAATAAGTTTGTGTATGATGGTTACGCATTCAGATTTCCATCAATAAATGAAAAAACAAGATATTGCCCTGAGTTCAGACAAATAGGTATAGAGAATTTTGGGGATATAAATAAGATAAACGTTGAGGGGGATGTAATATCTCAAGCTTGTGAAATACTCTCGTCGTTTTATGATGATCATTTAGAAATAAAGATCAGTGATATTTCTATGTTTTATCAGTTACTCAATCACCTGAAAATTGATACATACTTATTCAATAGAGTTAGAAGACTCTATTGGAGCGGTCTGGGTGCGACTGAAATAAAAGACTCAATAAAAAAAATTATTAATACACGATTTGACGCAAAGCCTCGCTTAGATCTCATAGATGAGTATAAGAATAATAACTTATCCAGCACGGCATTAATTCAAAAATTAACTGGATCTGACGATTTATCTATATTTTCAGGTAGGCGACCCGATGATATTGTAAAAAGCTATATCGATAAATCAGAACTCATTAATGGTACTATGATTAACGACACAGTAATCGAGCAAATAACAGAATTTTTGTCTATCAAGGGAGATATCTCGAGAGTAATCGAACTATTAGATAATTTTCAGAAGAAATATCACATTGATTTTGCAGAAGGGATTGAAAATTTAGAAAATCGAGTAAAAATCTTGAAAAAAAATCAGATAGCAAAGGATATGATTGAGTTTAATGCAACATTATCCAGAAAGGTAGAATATTATACAGGTTTGATATTTGAAATCAGAACGAAAGATGAAAATAAAAATGAGCCAATTGCTATAGGGGGTCGTTACGATAAAATATTTGAGGAGCTAGGATCCGCAGAACCTATTCCAGCTGTTGGATGTTCAATTTATGTTGATCGGTTGTTATTCGATGAGGGTGATAATGAGTCGTAAGCTAATTCTAGGTATTCCAAATAAGGGTAGATTACAAAAACAGACAGTAGACTTTCTAAAAGAAAATGGTCTTGAAATTGAGCGTGGAAGGGGGGATCGAGGGTATATTGGTAAGTTGATCGGCTATGATAATATTGAATTGATTTTTCTTTCACCAAAAGAAATTTCACTCGAACTCATGAAAGGGTCAATAGATTTAGGTGTCACTGGCTTAGATTTGATCAATGAGTATGTGCACTTACCTGATATGAACATACATAACATACTTGAGCTTGGTTTTGGCAAAGCTGATGTAGTTGTTGCCGTTCCAATTACATGGATTGATGTTATGAGCATTAATGATTTGGAGGATGTAATTTATAACTTTCGTGTATCAACTGGCAAGAGGCTAAGAATTGCAACAAAATATCCAAATATTTCCCGTAATTTTTTTGAAAAAATTGGTTTATCTGATTACCTGCTTGTTGATAGTCATGGGGCAACGGAGGGTGCTCCAGCGTATGGTTCATCAGAAATAATAATTGACATAACGAGCACCGGATCAACACTAGCTGCAAATCAGTTAAAAAGAATAGAATCAGGTACGATACTTGAGAGTCAAGCATGCCTGTTCTCTGGGCTAAATAGAAATTGGAGCAAAGATAAAATGATAACACTATCTGGGCTACTTAATTTTTTGGGCTCTGATAAAGCGCATATATCCAAAATAGTAAGTTTATTATCATAAAAAAAACCCTCTCAAAAAGAGAGGGTTTTAAAAAGTTTTATTGGGATACCGGATGATTACATCATACCGCCCATACCACCCATACCACCCATGTCAGGCATTGCAGGCATAGCCGGCTTATCTTCAGGAAGATCACCGATCATTGCTTCTGTGGTAATTAGTAGACTTGCAACTGATGCCGCATCTTGTAGAGCTGTTCTCACAACTTTCGTAGGATCGATAATCCCAGCCTTAACAAGGTCCGTATATGTTTCTGTCTGTGCATCAAAGCCAAAGCTGTGAGCATTATTTTCTAGCACCTTGGAAACAACAATTGATCCTTCAACACCAGCATTTTCTGATATTTGTCTGATTGGAGCTTCTAAAGCTTTTAGAACAATATTTATACCAGCTTGTATATCAGCGTTTGCATCTGTGAGAGACTTTACTGCTTTTGTACATCTCAGTAGTGCAACTCCGCCGCCTGGAAGAACACCTTCTTCTACAGCTGCCCTGGTCGCATTTAGAGCGTCATCAACACGATCTTTTTTCTCTTTCACTTCGATTTCTGTTGCGCCACCGACTTTAATCACAGCTACGCCACCCGAGAGTTTAGCAAGACGTTCTTGTAATTTCTCTCTATCATAATCGGATGTTGTATCTTCGATTTGCGTACGAATTTGGCTAACACGAGCTTCGATATCCTTCTTCGTTCCAGCTCCATCGATGAT
>CAJWPC010000010.1 GCA_913045225.1 uncultured Rhodobiaceae bacterium
CTTTTTTCATTAGGATGACTTGGCATGCTGCAGGGACATACCGTGTTGGTGATGGTCGCGGCGGTGGAGGAACAGGGGCACAAAGATTTGCACCGCTAAATAGTTGGCCTGATAATGGAAATCTTGATAAAGCAAGAAGGCTATTGTGGCCAATTAAGCAAAAATATGGAAATAAAATAAGTTGGGCAGATTTGCTCATACTCGCTGGTAATGTAGCAATAGAGTCTATGGGCGGTACAACTTTTGGTTTCAGTGGCGGAAGGCCAGACATTTGGGCGCCTGAAGAAGATATTAACTGGGGTGTCGAGGCAGAGTGGCTCGGAAACGATAGATATACTGGTGAACGTCGTTTGGATAACCCACTTGGAGCAGTTCAAATGGGACTTATTTATGTCAATCCAGAGGGGCCAGATGGCAACCCCGATCCACTTGCAAGCGCAAGGGATATTAGAGAGACATTTGGTAGAATGGCAATGAATGATCGGGAAACTGTTGCACTTGTTGCAGGGGGGCATACTTTCGGAAAAGCACATGGCGCCGGCGATACTGCAAATGTTGGAAATGAACCCGAAGGCGCACCTATCGAAAATTTAGGATTTGGTTGGCACAATAATCTTGGGTCCGGTGTTGGTAAAGATGCCATTACAAGTGGAATTGAAGGTGCATGGACAGCGAATCCAATTCAATGGGATAATGGTTACTTTGATTTGCTTTTTAAATACGAGTGGGAATTATCAAAAAGTCCAGCTGGTGCGCACCAATGGCATCCAGTTAATCAGGAAACTGATGATATGGCGCCAGATGCGCATGACCCAAATGTAAAAGTTGGCACAATGATGACAACCGCAGATATGGCACTTCTTCATGACCCGGAATACAATGCAATTTCAAAAGATTTTCATCAAAATCCAGAAAAGTTAGCTGATGAATTTGCAAGGGCCTGGTTCAAGTTATTGCATAGGGATATGGGGCCAAAAACAAGATATATGGGACCTGAAGTTCCTGAAGAAGAACTAATTTGGCAAGACCCAATTCCTCAAGGTAAAAGTTTTGACGTAGATAACGCAAAGAGTCGAATCTTAAAATCGGGTTTAACAAATAAAGAAATGATCGAAACTGCATGGTGTAGCGCATTTTCATTTCGTGAGTCCGATCTCAGAGGTGGGGCCAATGGAGCAAGGATAGCTCTGGAACCACAAATCTCATGGGAGTCAAATAAACCAGACCAATTAGCAAAAGTCTTACCAATATTAAAAGAAATTGCTGCTGAGTCTGGGGCATCATTAGCTGATATCATTGTATTGGCTGGAAATGTCGCAATTGAAAATGTATCTGGAATGAACGTACCATTCACACCTGGCCGGGGTGATGCAAGTCAAGAGCAAACAGATGTTGACTCATTTGCATACCTTGAACCAATTGCAGATGGTTTCTTAAATTATAAAAGAGATGATGTTGACATTAAGCCAGAAGAGATACTTTTAGATAAATCGCATCTTCTAGGTTTAACAGCACCAGAAATGACCGTATTGGTTAGTGGTTTTAGATCACTGGGTATAAGTACAGATAACCAGGGCGTCTTCGGGGCGGATACAAATAAACTCAATAATAGCTTTTGCACACACTTGATGGATATGAATATCAGATGGGAAAAAAATGGCGATTTCTCGTATAATGGTATTGATAAAAGTACTGGTAAAGAAATAAGAAAAGCCTCAAGTGTTGATCTCTCATTTGGATCAAATTCTCAACTGAGATCAATTATTGAAGTTTATGCATCAAATGATAATGAGGAAAAGTTCAAAGCTGATTTCATAAGCGCGTGGAATAAAGTTATGAACAATGATAGATTTGACGTATAATATATCATAATATTGAATACGGATAGGTTTATGAGTATCTTCGATCAAGATCTCACAGAAGATCAAATAATGATGCGCGATGTATGTCGACGTTTTGTAGATAACACTATAATTCCTTTTATATCAAAAAATTGGAAAACAGAGTGGGATTTAACTCCTGAGTCTCGGTTGCCCAATTCCATACTTGAAGATGCAGATAAAATCGGCATTAGAACATTGGCAGTACCAGAAGAATATGGGGGTATGCCAATTGACACTGAGCATGAAGTGAGAACCTTTGCGATCATATCAGAAGAGATTGCAAGAGGTGATTCAGGTCTTGCAGATAAATTAGTCCAAAATTGGAAAGTTTCAGTATTACTAAGGGAGCTCGCAACAAAAGATCACCAAGATATGTGGTTTGGTAAATTAATGGAGGACCCTAATTTTTTGTTTGCTCATGCCTTAACTGAGCCTAAAGGAGCATCTGATCGCTGGCTAGGCTATAACGCACCTGAAGCCGCTATGGATACAAAAGCCAAAAAAGTTGATGGTGGATGGCTCATAAATGGTCGGAAGCATTACATAAGCAATGGCTATGATGCAGGACTTTACGTTGTTTATGCAAACACTTCTCCAGGCAAAGGCATGATGGAGGGCACATCATCTTTTATAGTTCCACGGGGAACAGATGGTTTTAATATAACAAGATGTAATGAAACCGTAGGATGTAGGTATATGAATAATGGTGAGCTTGAATTTATAGATTGCTTTGTACCAGATAATAATTTGCTATATGAAGGGACGGCTCTAAGTAAAGCTGGTGTGTATTTCAGGCCAGGGAAAATAATTCAGTCTGCAAAAAATCTTGGAGTTGGGCAGGCGGCATTGGATAAAACGGCTGAGTTTGTTCAAAATTATAGCAGAGGTGGCAAGCTCCTTATTAAACACCAAATTGTAGCTTCAAGGCTTGCCGATATGGCTACAAAGGTATCCGCAGTAAGAAGCTTAGTTATGCAAGCGGCATATGCCTGTGATATGAAGACAAGCGATGCTGATGCCTTATGCTGGCAGTCAAAAGTATTTGCGTCTCAGCAAATATTGGATGTTTGTCAAAATGCAATGGAGCTGCATGGCGGTATGGGGGCAATGCTTGATGCAGGTGTTGAAAAGCTGATGAGAGATGCAAGTATTTTTTTGCACATGGATGCCACAGTCGATATCTCACATTTTAAGATCGTAAAAGCGCTTTGGCCGGAAACAGCAGGCGTCTATGCAGGCTCTGAAGAATAGTCCTCATATTGGTTTCTATAAGTGCATTTGTTAAATACTACATACTCGAAAAGACTTTCTTTGCATTCATAATGAGGTGGTGTAGGCAAATTACTGTTACGGGAGATATATGTGCCAATGATTAAAACCAGAAGTAAAATCAATATCAGCCAAGATGTTTTAGTCATACATAATAAATTGGTAGGAATTTCATGATCAGTCAACTCTTAAAATTATTCGGTGTTAATAATATCACAAAATTAGCTCTAGTTTTTTTGGTATTCTCTTTAAGTGGTATAATTGCACTTTATGCCTCTGATATACTCACCACCTTTATGTTAAGGTTTATAGATAATAATATTTTGATATTAATCTTAAGAGTCGTGAGTATTTTTGTTTTATACCAAGTAATAATTATAATAACAGCAATACCATTTGGGCAGTTTTCATATTTTGTAAGTTATCAAAGAAAATTCATAAAAAAGATTAAATTACTGTTTTAAAATATAAAAATTGACTTCCTTTATTATAAAAATACAATCCCTTAATTTCATAATTATCATTTTTTTTATAATTGGCGTATAACACTAATATTGTTAATATACCGTCTGTAGATGGGTTGTAATGCTATGAATAAAATATTGATAAAAAATGCACACTTGATTTCTATGGATGATAATATCGGTGATCTATTGGATACTGATATACTTATTAATGATGGGGTAATTGAGCGAGTAGAGCCTTCAATTAGCACGGAAGCAGAAATAATAGATGCAAAAAATTACCTAATTTGCCCCGGGTTTATTAATGGACATATTCATACATGGCAAACAGGTTTACGAGGAATTGCAACCGACTGGACCTTATCCGATTATTTAGCTTCTATTCATGCTGGCCTGGCTTCATTTTATGAGCCTGATGATATGTATATCGGAAATTATATTGGCGCCCTTTATCAGATTAATACTGGGTCTACGACAATTGTAGATTGGTGTCACAATAACCCGACTCCAGATCATACGGATGCTGCGATAAATGGTCTGATTGACTCAAAAGTGAGGGGAATTTTCCTACATGGATCTCCAAAACACAAACCAAAAGAAGGGATGCCTCATTATAGTGAAATACCTCATCCTCAAGATGAAATCATCCGACTTAAGAAGGGTTATTTTTCAGATGAGGATATGTTGACACTAGGTATGGCTGTTCTAGGCCCTCAACAGTCAACACTCGAAGTTTGTAAATCGGATTTCACATTGGCTAGAGATCTTAATTTAATAATCAGTATGCATGTTGGTGGTAGTTTTCTAACGCCACATGGATTTAGTGTACTAAAAGAAGAAAATCTATTGAACAATAATACAAATATTGTTCACGCAAATAATATACCCAATGAAATGTTGGATTTGCTGGTTGACTCATCTTGTACATTTTCAATAACCCCCGAGGAAGAATTGCAGATGGGGTTTGGTAATCCTCTAACCAAGAGGTTAATAGAAAGAGGTGGTACGTTTAATTTTGGGTCGGATATTGAGTCGGCTATGGCGGCCGATATGCAGAACGTAATAAGATTTGCGCTTCAGGCCGTCAGGCATGAATTTACCCTCGAAAATTATGAGAGAAATCATTCACCCCCAAGCTCAATGAGCGTAACAACGAGGCAAGCTTTTGAATGGTTAACAATTGGCGCTGCAAAGTCATTTGGAATAGATGGTAAAGTTGGCTCGATTACCCCTGGAAAGAAAGCTGATTTAATAATGTTCAAAAAAAATAAAATAAATTTTGTTCCCATGCACGATCCCATTTCATCCATTGTTTTCCACTCAAATTCGAATGATGTTGATACCGTAATTATTAATGGGGTAATTTTGAAGCGTGATGGACAGTTGATCACTAAAGATCTTGATGCAAAGCTTGAAACACTTGCCGTGAGTGGGCACAGAATTATGCATCAATATAGGGAAATGCAGGCTATGGAAAAAAAAGAAGGATGAAAAAATTTTATATATATGGGCTGGGTGTATTTATTTTTATGGTGCTATCCATAACCAATCCATCAAAAAAAGATTTTGACCAGTATATTTCAAGTTATATACGAGATTATGTCCTGCAAATCAGCGAAGATAATGATACCGCGAATCTAGCATCCGGTATTTCATTTCTTATTTTGCAATCAAATAACAATATTATAAAACATGATAACTATATTATCTTATCCAGATTTAGGTTAGATGCGTCCGTTTTACGAACGTTTGGCTATAATGCTGACGATTTAATCATAATAGGTGCATTTAATAAATTCATCCCAATAAGTGGCTTCAATCAAAATATCATGTAATAGTAACAGAGCCACCCCAAAAATAGTAACCAAGACCCATAAAAAATAATGAATTTCCATATAAAGAATGCTCAAACGTGACGAGGGCTAGTGAATTTGTTTTTTTGTATGTGTTTGCAAATATTAGCCCACCAAATAACGATAAAAATGGTGCAATGAAATTTATGAAAAGGACATGAGCGTAGGTAAATATTATTGCACTCGTCAAGATTTGAAGTCTTTCAGGTATTATGTCTGCATATCTACTAAAAAAGAAGGTGGTGAATATAAATTCTTGCGGCAGCGCCGATAGGATTGGATAAACAAAAAAGATAACTATCAAAAAATAGGGATTCTGCCTTTGTATTGTAAATAATTTATCATTATAAAAATAAAAAGTTATCAAGTAGATCACAATTGTTAGTAACATCCACCGTATTAGTATGATATTGATATTTTTCTTTGTAAAAGCTTGAAAATTTAGTACTTCTTTGAGTTTAGCACTATTGTGATATTTAATATAAATAGAACCTCCATATACAGTGATTAACCATAAGATCAAGATTACATTTTCTGCTAAACGATTTACTAGAACAAGAGTTGGGATAAGCAAGCCAATTATTAGCAATTCTAATAGCTTGTATTTTCTATTTAATAAGATTTTCTTCATTTTTTTACTTAATAAATGTTTTATTAAATATTGTTCTATTAAAATATAATTTATATTCAAGCAATATCTGTTAATTTCATTATCTAGTCACATATGAAAATATCAAAAAAAATACTGAAATTCCTTTTATATGTATTCCTAATCGTTAACTACAATTCCACAGATGCCACATCCAGCGTTTATACAGAAGATCTTGAAAAATCTATTGATTTATATTCAAACGAAGAGTACGAACTCTCGATTTCAATTTTAGATGATTTGATAAAGTCAGGTGGTCTTGATGACGTTCTTCTAACACGTTCATTTTTCTACAGGGGGCTCTCAAATTATGAGTCTAATAATTATATCGCTGCAATAACAGATATTACAAATTCTCTTTGGCTTGACTTGCTCACCGATGATGAAAAGATCATAGCGTTGGAAACTAGGTCTTTGGCGCGTTCTAAAATTGGACAGGAAGATCTGGCAATAAAAGATGCTGACTCCATAGAGAAGTTATCAAAAATTGACGAAATTGAAGAAAAATTAGAATCTAAAAATATCGAGGATATTGCTGTTGAGGATAAAATAAATAGTATTAAAAATAGGTTTTCTCTAAATGTTGATAATTTTTTTGGTAGAGAAGAGATAGAGGTTCAGGATATTCCCGATAATAATTATGTTTTAAGAGATACTGATTTGTACAACAATATTCTAAACTTTGACTCTGAAGACACCTCAGATATAAGTGAAGACTTCCAAGCGAGAGATATTGCCGACTTAAATATTGTACAGACCAAAGACCCTAATAAAGAACAAGAAAATAATGAGCTTAAGCAAGAGGACTCAGGGCAAATTGAAATTATCCAAAACGAGAATTTAGAAATAAAAGAAAATCTCGATAGAATATATAATGAACAAGTTAATTACATTCTTATCAGTAAAGGTCTAGACTTATCCTCAGCTAAAGTTAAAATAAACAGAATAGTTAATGATAATTTTAAAGCTCTGAGCGGAATTAGACCTCAGTTGATTGAAAAAATTCAAAATGATGGTTCAAAAATATTTGATATTATTATTGGACCTTTTGCAAACAAATCAAGGATGGATAAAATAGCTGAAAGTTTAACAAAGAATAATTATTCCTTCACCCTTGAGAGCGCGAAGTAAGCTAGGTTGTAGATAATGATAAAGAAAATTCGTTCATATTTTTTAACCGGCCTTGTCGTGTCGGCGCCTGTTGCTATAACTCTCGCTGTTGGGTGGTGGTTTATAAATAAAATTGATGCAATTTTTACACCTTTATTACCGAATAAATTTTTACCTGAAAATCTTTTGCCATTCTCGATTCCAGGAGTTGGGCTTGTTATCGGCTTCATCCTTCTGACTTTTTTTGGTTTCCTTGCGGCTAATTTTCTTGGTACAGGTTTTTTAAGATTTGGTGAGTCGTTACTAAATAAAACACCTGTTTTGAGAAGTATATACAAAGGTTTAAAGCAAATTTTTGAGACAGTTTTTTCTGAGGATGGAAGAAACTTTTCAAAGGCTGCTGTTATTGAATATCCCAGAAAAGGTGTTCATTCCGTTTGCTTTGTGTCTACCGATACAAAAGGTGAGCTGCTTAAAAAAATATCAAAAGATAATGAGGTATATTTATCAGTTTTTTTACCGACAACTCCAAATCCAACATCAGGTTTTTTATTATTCTTACCAGAAAAAGATGTCAAGATTCTTGATATGTCAGTTGAGGATGCTGCAAAATTAATTATATCAGCAGGTCTAGTTAATCCTGATTGATAATCTAGCTTATTATATATTTATATTCGTGCGCTTCGTAGAAATCAAATAACCTTTTGTATCTTGATTTCTGCTCCACATTGCTTAATATTCCATTAAGAATGCGCTTGCTATCATCTTCAGCCTTCTTACCAATTTCACTAATTAGATTTTCATTTAATACCTTAAAATCTCTAAACCCGGATTGCCTGAAACCAAATATGTCACCGTAGCCACGTATAAGCATATCCTCTTTTGCAATTTGATATCCATCACTACTTTCTCTGATAATTTTTAGACGATTTTTAGAAACTTCATTGAGAGTGTTATCATGCAATAATACGCACCATGATTCTTGATCATTTCTACCAACACGGCCTCTTAATTGATGGATTTGGCTCAAACCAAAATTATTTGCATTTTCGATTACAATAATATTTGCAGCTTTAATATCAATACCAACTTCAATAACCGATGTTGCTACAAGTATATTGGTCCTGTCTTCAAGAAAGTCACTCATTTGAATATCCCGATCTTTCTCAGTCATCTTTCCATGAATTATTGAAATGTCGTGCTTCATGTTGTGCTTTAAAAAATCATAGCGATCGTTGACTGACATATTATTATTATCGTTTGATTGTATCTGGGGGCATACCCAAAAAACTTTATTCTTGCTATTACAGATATTGTTTAGCCTATCTATAATTGTTGCGACTTTTGATATGGATATGATGGTAGTTTTGATCTCTTTCTTATTGGGTAGGCTCTCAAGCTCAGATAAGTCAATATCACCGTATTTTATCTGAATTAGAGTTCTTGGTATTGGTGTTGCAGTCATCAATAATAAATCAGCTTTACCTGCTACCGATTTTCTTTGCAAAGATAGTCTTTGGTGAAGCCCAAATCTGTGTTGCTCATCAATCACTACCAAACCAAGGCTCCTATACTTAATATTCTCCTGGAATAGCGAGTGTGTTCCAATAATAGCGTGCACATTACCATTTCTAATTTTTTCTACTATAACTTTTCGATCATCCGCTGTCGTACTTGAGGTTAATAGGCAACATTCCACATTCGAGCCCAGTACAAATTTTTTAAAATTCTCGTAATGCTGTTTCGCAAGTATTTCTGTGGGTGACATTAGCGCAAATTGGTGACCAGAAAAAATACATTTCAACCCTGAGAAAAAAGATACCATCGTTTTACCGCTGCCAACATCACCTTGCAAGAGTCTTATCATTTGATTTGGTTTTGACATATCATCATATATTTGACTAATTGCTTTATTTTGAGACTCCGAAAGATTGAAAGGAAGCGCACTTTTTAATTTATCAATAATTGGATTTTCACTGGACATCTCTATACCATTCGACTTCATTCGCAGTCTTCTAATATGTTCAATTTTAATCTGATTTATGAGCACTTCATCGTAGGCTAGTCTCTTTGTTGGGTTTTCAGTGGCGGAAGCATTAAAATAATCTTTATTCGGTATGTGAATGTCTCTAAAGGTTTCAATAATGCCCTTCCAGCCATTTTCACACAGAAAAGACTCACTGTGCCAATCTATGAAGGGTTCCATTTTATCTATAAACTTAAATACGTTATCAATTGTTTGTATGATTTGCTTATTTGATAAACCGGCAGTTAGTGAATATAGCGGCTCGAATTCTCTTTGAGTTGAAAATTCATCGAATGAAAGTATTAAATCCGGGTGAGCGATTTGCTTCTTTGAACCAATCTCTTTTACTTTACCTGAAATATACTTTGTATCCCCAACTTTTAACTTTGACTCCATATAAAACGGTAACTTAAAGTAAATAAGATTTAGGATTCCAGTTCCATCATAAATGTCAAATTGATGAGGCGCGTTTCTGAAGCCCTTCTTGTGTTTTTCTATTTTACCACAAACTGTTTGAATCACACCATCCTGGAGATCTCTAATTTTAGTTATGTTATTCCTCTGGACTATCTTATTTGGAAAATGCCACAATAAGTCAATTATGCGAACTCTTTCTTTTCCTAGTAATCTACAGTACTTATAATAGCTTTGTTCGCCAACGCCTTTGATGGTTGACAAGTCTGTGAATAATCCATTAATTACATGATTTTCCATAATAAAAATTGTAATTTTTGCAAATGAGACATAACTTACTAAGTACGCTAATATTATTTTAATTTTTATGAAAAACGAATTTCAAAATAGACTAATCTACAGATCTTGGCACAGAGGCACAAAAGAATTGGACCTCATACTTGGTAATTTTATTTCAGATAATATTAACCAAATGTCAGAAGATGAGATAACTGAGTTTGAAGCGCTATTGAATTCCGAAGACCCCGACATCTATAAATGGATTGTTAAGTTTGAAGTTCCAAACGATAAGTCTTTAAATGATATTATAATTAAAATTAGAGAATATCTTAAAGTTAATCAAATTAATGTTCTCAGCTGATGAATTGTATAAAAATATTTGCATAAAAGGCACGCCACCAAGCTCTCAAACGCTAGCCCTCTTGCAATATCATCTCAATAATGATGAAAATTTAATTTATGTCGTTAACTCTAATGATGAAATTAATCGGTGTTATTCATCAATAAAATTTATCAATAAGACTGTAAAAGTTGTAAAATTAAGCGAGTGGGATTGTCCCTTTTATGACAATTTTGGCCCATCAAGGTCCATTAAAGCTTCACGAATAAATAATATTATAAAACTTAAAAAGTACATAAAGAATAATTATAAATTTATACTTATAACAACCATAAACTGTCTATTGCAAAGGTTTCAAGATTTTGACATATACAAGGAACGAAAGGTTGAGATCGGTGAAAATATAATATACTCAGATCTTATAGATTATATTGAGAAAATAGGATATGAAAAGGTTGATAATGTTATTGAGGTTGGGACATTTGCAAATCGGGGTGGTATTGTTGACCTATTTAGTCCTAATTACAACTACCCCATTAGATTAGATTTTTTTGGTGACAGCATTGACTCGATTCGATATTTTGATTTTCAAAATCAAAAAACTATTAAATCTGCAAAAACTATAAATATATTCCCATTCTCAGAGATATACTTCTTTGAGGATAATATTAATAATTTTCGACGTTCGTATATCCATAACTTTAAAAGAAAGGGAAAAGACTACATATATGAAAGCGTTACATCAGGACTAAGACTAAATGGTTTAGAGCAATATTTACCACTTTTTTTTGAAAAACTAGATACGATTACTTCCGCTATTCCAAATTCGCGAATTGCTATTTCTGAGACTGCTACGTTTGAAGCAGATCTAGCCATGAAAAGTATTGAAGAGGTTTATGCATATAAATCAACTTTGAATGAAGGCGATGATTTTGTAAAGGATATGATGAAGCCATTAAACCCAAATGAACTTTACGTGAGTACAGGTGAGTTAAATAAAATATTAAAAAATAAAATTCTTGTTCTTTCAACATCACAAAATCCAAATATTAATAATATTGAAAGCTATGTTTTTTTTGATGCAAGCATTGACTCAATAGATGATAGTGATCTTGTGGGAAATGTTGGTATTGAAAAAAAACAAAAAAATATTGTAAGTATAATCAGCAGGCACCAAAAAAAATTCCCAATTTTAGTTACTGCGCAAAATACAAAAAATGCAGCATCCTATATTGCAAGTATTTTCCCAAAATTTGAGGATATAAAAATAATAGATAATCAGGATGAAATTCATGGAAACAATAACATATACATAACAAATAAAATCGAAGTAGGAAATATTATCACCAAGGATTGTCTCTACCTATCGTATGATAAAATATTCAACATCAAGAGTATTGTTAAAAATCAAAACAAAAAGAAATCTATAAACTACCTCAAAGAAATTACCTCACTTAATGTAGGAGATTTTATTGTTCATAGAGATTATGGCATTGGCAAATTTGAAAGTTTAAAAAAAATTACAACAAATTCAGTTACGTATGATTGCCTAGAGTTGAAATATAGGGGTAATGATAAGGTCCATCTTCCTGTCGAGAATATTGATTTGTTATCATTATATTCTCATTCTAATAATGATAGTATCGAGCTTGATAAATTAGGTGCGGCGAGTTGGCAGTACCGAAAAGCTAAGGCAAAAGATAGAATAAAAGAAATAGCCTTTGAATTGATAAATCTCGAAGCAAAAAGAAAAATGTCAACTGCTCCTATTATAACTCCAGATAGCAGGTATAATGAATTTATATCCCACTTTCCATACTCTGAAACAAATGATCAGGAAAAAGCAGAGAAAGATATTATAGAAGACCTAAAGAAGGGTGTTCCAATGGACAGGCTAATATGCGGCGATGTTGGTTTTGGAAAAACAGAGCTCTCACTTCGGGCTGCTTTTCTATCTGTCTCGAGCGGATATCAAGTAATAATATTAGTGCCAACGACATTACTTGCTAGACAACATTTTGAAAGCTTCAATGATAGGTTCAGGAAATTTTCAGTAAATATTGATAGCTTAAGTAGGTTTGACTCTAAAAAGAGGCGTAATGAAATTTTGGAAAATACACAAAATGGAAAAACGGACATAATTATTGGTACTCATGCACTATTAAGCGATGACATTAAATTTAAAAATTTAGGATTAATTGTAATAGACGAAGAACAAAATTTTGGTGTCAAACAGAAAGAATATCTCAAGAAGCACTCTCTAAGGGCACACATATTATCAATGTCTGCAACTCCAATACCACGAAGTTTACAGCTTTCCCTCCATGGAATACGTGATATGTCGTTAATTTTTAGCCCGCCTGAGGGCAGGTTACCAATAAGAACAACGGTTAATTACTTTGAGCCTTCATTAGTAAGGGGAGCTATTTTAAAGGAAAAAGAAAGAAATGGTCAATCGTTTATAATATGCCCAAAGATAAAAGATATCTCAAAGATCGAAGACTTTGTCAAAAAAAATATTCCAGAGATAAAATATGTAATTGCTCACGGGAAACTGAAGAATCATGAAATGAGGAGGATTATGGATGATTTTTACGAAAATAAATATGACTTGATAATTGCAACTTCCATAGTGCAATCTGGTCTTGATATACCAAATGCAAATACGATCATAATTACAAACTCACACAATTTTGGCTTATCCCAAATATATCAAATAAGGGGCAGGGTGGGCCGTTCAAAAATTCAATCATCAGCATACATAACACTACCACGTCGAAATATGACAAGGAATGCATTAGCTAGGCTCCAAATTTTACAAAATTTAGATAGTTTAGGTATGGGCTTCATACTTGCTTCTCACGATTTGGATATACGTGGTGCGGGTAATTTATTAGGTAGCAAGCAATCAGGCCATATAAAAGATGTCGGTATCGAGCTTTTTAACTCAATGCTGGAGGATGAAATTAATAATATTAAACATAGACCTTCAGAAGAAAAAGATTGGTCACCCATCATTAAAACAAATAATTCTTATTATATTCCAGAAGATTATATAAATGACATCAAAGTTAGAATGAGCATATATCGAAGACTTTCAGAGTCTCGACAACAAAACGAACTTGATGACATGAGGAGTGAGCTAATAGATAGATTTGGTATATTGCCAAAAGAGGTCAGTGAGTTATTGATGATTTTATCTCTCAAATTAAAATGCAAAAATCTCAATATAAGTAAAGTTGAGTTCTCAAAAGCGGGAGTCAACATATCCTTCAATGAAAAATATTTTACTGAGCAAAACAACTTGTTTGTTTGGATTAAGAATAATCATGGCTTTGCGCAAATAAAAAAGAATAACCTTCTATTTATAAAATGTTTTGATAAAGAAACTCCTGAGTCAGAATCAGCTATGGATATAATTGATAGCTTAGGTAAATTTATTACTCAGCATTAATAGACCAGCTATTAATCTTGTAACCATCAAGTGATAATGTTGCTGGCTGCTTCACTCGATTGCTTGTTGCAACCCACTGGTGTGGCCAGTGAAATAGAGGTATGATGTAATTTCCTGAAATCAATAGCCTATCTAGTGACTTAGCCGCCGCAATAAAATCCTCTTTCTTTTTACTAGCGATCAAATTATCTATCATTTTATCAATATTTTGGTCTTTGATTCCTGCATAGTTTCTGCTTCCTATATCGTCTGCACTTTTACTCCCCCAATAAAAGTATTGCTCATTACCAGGCGATAGCGATGCGTACCAAAAATGCTCAATTATATCAAAGTCAAAGTTTTGCTTCCTTTTTTGGTACTGTGTAGAGTCTACCATCGTGATAATCAGTTCAATACCAATTTTCTCAAGATTTTTCTTGTAATTAAGGGCGTATTTTTCTTGTCTTTTATCGGATATTAAAAATTCAATAACAAATGGTTCCTGTGTTTTTGCATCAATAAGCTTTGAATTTTCTAAAATATAGCCATTAGACTGAAAGATTTTTAGGGCATCTTGCAACTTATCTCTCATATTCTTCTTACTTAATAATTTAAAATTAGCATAGTTTGTATTATACATATTGACTGCGCTTTCACCCATAAGGCTAGCCTCAAGTGGGGAAATAGGCGTGTTTACAGATGATAAATAAGAATTATCGTAAAAACCTACAGTCCTATCATACAAGCCATGATAAAGATTTTTGTTTATCCATTCAAAATCAAAGAGTGAAGATAGTGCAGACCGGATATTTATATTTGATAGCTTCTCTTTTCTTGTATTCATAGCCAAGCCAAGCATGCCAGCAGGTGTTTTTTTTGAAATATTCAAAAGGTGTATATCACCATTTATCACCTTCTTTTCAGATTTTAAATTATTCCATCTTGTTGGATCCCATACTTGGTAAAGGTCAAAAAGACCGGCTTTAAAAGCCTCAAATCTTGAATTATCATCGAGATAATAGTCGATAGAAATTTTTTCAAAGTTATTCATGCCATTATTTATACTAAGATCTTGAGCCCAATAATTTGGATCCTTGATATAAGTGATATTTTTACCTTGATCTATTTTGTGAACTGTATAGGGACCTGACCCAATTGGTACATCAAGATTTGCTTCCAAAAATTGTCCATTGCCATAAATATGTTCAGGTAAAATGGGCATTAAACCCAGTATTAGGATTAACTCTCTATCATCATCATCATCATTTATTAAAAATTTTATACTGCTATCAGATGTTATGGTAACCTTCTTCACTCTTGAGTAATAATTTCGATGATTAGGTCTTCCAAATTCTCTTAACTGGTTAAAGGAAAAAAGTATATCAGATGGGTTGATCTTATTTCCATCAGAGAAACGAGCATTTTTATTTATATGAAACTCAATCCATTTACGATCTTCGGGGTATATTATTTTCTCGGCAATTAGGCCATATAAAGAAAAAGGTTCAGAATAATTCCGAGATAGCAGACTTTCAAATATATAATTTCGAATACCATAAGCAGATCTCCCCTTGACAATAAAAGGATTCATTGAGTCATAAGTCCCAAGTGAAGCTAACTTTAAAGTCCCTCCTTGCATTGAATTAATATCTGCATGTTGGTAGCTGTCGAACCCTGGGCTAAGACTTGGCTCCCCATGCATTGATATTGATTTTCTTTCATATATTTCAGTAGCAAAAACCATGGAGACTGATTGCATAACCAAAAGGAGTATGAGAAGGATGAACCATGTTTTAATTTTTATGTTTAATGTCATATAAAATCTGTTATTATTTCAAGAGCACTGGTGCCTTTTAAAAATGTTTGAACTTTATAATGTCACATATAGATAGATACATAATAGCATTTTTTGTTTTTTTATTTGTTATGTCAACAGCATATGCCGATAATCACGATAATAAACCTTCATGGGATAAGATTTGTGAAACGAAAGATGTCAACACTATTTGTCAAATAAGCTTTGGGCAGAATATGGATTACGGGGATCAAACCGTCTGGTACTCACGCGTTGGGGTTGTGGAGCTTAACGGCGAGCAAAAGAAATTATTTATTCATGCACCACTCGGTGTTAAAATTCAAAGTGGCGTTCTGTATCAAATTGATGATAATCAAACAAATTCAATGCCTTACAACGCATGTTATAACGTGCAAGGATGCCAAGGTCTTCTGGAAATTGACGACACGGTTATACAACAATTAAAGGATGGGAATGTAATTAAGATGAGGTTCATTTCTGTAAATGGCAAAGCGATTGACGCTTCAGTCTCTCTTATGGGCTTTACAAAGGCTTACAATAAATAAAATTAGTGTTTAAGATTTTTTATTGATTTGTAGCTTCCATCAACATACTCATCAAAAAAATTATATAACTCATCATGGGTGATTGGTTCATCTGAGTCATCTAATTCAAGATTTTGCTCAGATACATAAGCGATGTACTCAGTTTCACTATTTTCCGCCAGTAGATGATAGAATGGCTGGTCCTTAGTGGGTCTAATTTTTTGAGGTATTGACATAAGGTATTCTTCTGTATTTGCATATTCGGGATCTATATCAAATACAACACCCCTAAATGGGTAATATTTATGTTTTACAATTTGCCCAATATTAAATGTAGCTTTTTTACTATTCTTCATTTTTTTGTTTCCATTTTTCGTGATTCCATAGCCACCATTCGGATGGATTTGATAATATCCAATTACTATAAATATTATTTATTTTAGCTGTTACATTCAAGATAGTATTATCTTTATCCTTGTTTTTTCCCATGTCAATCTTATCAATAACAAAGGTGTAATTAGAATTTCTCTCTCTATTCGCCCTTATCGTATAAATATCCGCTCCAGTTCTGCGTGCTAGCAGGGCTGGGACTGTGTTACAATAGGCTTTATGTCCTAAAAAATCTATTTTTATTCCATTGAACCGTCTTTCATCGCAAACTAAAGCGATATTAATATTATTATTTATTAATTTGGCAAGATCCATTGCCGTTACATTAAATTTTTCGTAGCAACCACCTGTGAAAATTTTTGATCTTCGTTTAAGTACAAATCTATCAATGAATGGATTATTTATATGTCTATAGACGCATGCAGTTTTTTGACCTGATTGATATGATGGTATGCCAGTGACTTCCCAATTGCTGAAATGTGCTGCTACATAAATATTACCTTTTTTATCTTGATTCGGTAGTTTGGGACAGCTGAAGTTTTTCTTTTTTAGCATCGTTTTTATCATAGCTAACTCAGCCATATTTTGACCAAAATGGTAGTATATTAATTTTGCGCACTGATGCGACTCTCTCTCGGTTAAATTCATATATGTACGAAGTTGGCCCTTGAGCCTCTTTTTTCTCTTTCGAGAAAGAGACATGAATATCAACATACACATATAACCTGTTATCTTTGATCCTGTGGCAACTGGTAATAATGAAAGCAGGTAATAAAAAAAGAGTAAAAATAAATATTCAATAAATTGCCTTATTCTTATCATATCAAATACACTATTTATTAAATGATAAACCCTCTGTCAGGAGTATATTTCGAACTGTCCTTGACTTATTCAAAGTTAAGAAGCCAATATTTCTTAAGGCAGAATATCCTACATTATTATTCATCATGCTCTGATACAGGAGATTTACAGACTTATATCTTTTATAAATATCAAGCCAACGCATATTATTATAGCTACTTAAAATGGTTTTTGCACCAGGGTCTTTTGCATTGCTATCTGATAATAAGTCGTAAAAAGTAATTATATCACGTAAACCAAGGTTGAGGCCTTGAGCTCCGATAGGTGGTATTACATGCGCAGACTCCCCAACAAGCATTACTCTATTTCTGTATAATTTTTCTGCGTTAATTGTCTCGCTTGGAAATATAGAATATTTATCGCTCACAGTTGTATTCCCAAGGTATGTGGATAGACCATCATGAATTATTTTATTAAGATTATCCGGATCAATATTATCAATCTTTTCAGCAGTATCAATCATGACAATTGCAGATTTTCTATTACTTGTTGGAACAGATGTAAGTAAACTTCCATTTCGGTGGATTTCAAAACTTGTATTTTTATTTGGAATACTATGAATAATTTCAGTAACTAAAATACTCTCTTTGTAGGTTTTTTTTGAGTAATTTATTGCTGCTAATTCTCTTATAATTGAATTACGACCGTCTGCACCAATCACCAAATCGAATTCAGCTGATCCATCAGACGTATTAAGAATTGTTTTGTTTAGGTTGTCCTGTAGGCCTTCTATAAATTCATTTTTAAAAATAATAGAGGTATTATTTTTTATTTCTTTGTGAAGCCTGTCGGCCAAGAAATTATCTCTTATGTTATAGGCAAAACTATCGAGATCAATTTCTGCAGCATCAAAATCTATAATTTTCTTTTTTGTTTTTAATTCATCTATGATTTTAAATTTTTTTAACTTTGAGATTTGTGGATGTGACTCATTTAGGTCTAAAAGTCGTTTGTATATATCAAATGAGGTTGCTAATATTGCCGTAGTTTTAAATTCACTATATTTCGGCTGTTTTCCAAACAAGGTAATATTTATATAGTTAATTGCGCTCAATTGTAAAGCTAATGTCATACCAATGATACCTGAACCAACGATCGCAATCTTATACTTCTGCATTTATTCTATATTCTTAAATAAATTAAAGAGATCATTTTGACCTTCAAAGCCAATCCCTGGATTATCGTTTAATTCTAGGTATCCATCATTTAATTGATAATCGTCATCATATCCAGAAAAAACTCCAAACACATTTGGGTAAGCTTCGCACATTGAAAGACCAAAACCGCATGCTATATGAAGTGACATCTGGTTGCCACCGTGTGGCATAATTGAACTTACATCCCAATTAATTGCTTTTAGCTCCTTTAGCACCTCATTGAAATAACTGATCCCATAACTTTGGGGCACATCTATTTGCATTATATCTTGGCTCTCACGAAAGCCACCGTACTTAGCTAGATTCAGAAAATCTTGAATAGAGTATAGATTTTCTCCGCCTGCGACTGCATTACCATATAGATTTATAAATTCATTGTATCTCGAAAAATTCGATGGATGTGTCGGCTCTTCAAACCATTTTAAGCCATATGGAGATAGCTCTTTTGCGTAGTCAAGATAATTGCTTTCTTTGAGACCACCGTTTGCATCTAAAGCGACTTTTTCTGCTGAACCGGTTGCTTCAATGGCAGCTTCCACTCGCAAAATATCCTCTTTGATAGGCGCGCCGCCTATCTTTATTTTCATTAAACGATACCCATTATCAAAATTCCTTTTTATCTCATCTTTAAGATCATCAACGGTCTTACCCACGTCATAATAACCACCACCAACATAACAAAACATCTTATTAGTGGGTGTATAACTAGGGAATTTAATCGATAATAACTTGTATAGTGGTAGATCTTGTGATTTTGCAATTGCATCCCATAAGGCTGTTTCAATTGTCCCAATGGGAACAGATCTTTCCATGTCTCCGCCAGGCTTTTCTCCGACAAGCATTACATGAAGGGCTTTCATTGTATCAATGCACCCATCATCATCAAGCAGAACGTTATCGTTAGCATTTAAAAGGCGGGGTATAAATCTATTGCGCATTTGATCACCGCATGCATATCTCCCCGTAGAATTGAATGCATAACCTGTGTGTGTATTTGCTCCATCATCTATTACAACTTTGACAATTGAAGTTGTCATTTCTTTAAATGAGAACATCGAATTACTCAGAGAAAGATTAAGTTTTATTGAGTTTTCCTTTATGTCAATAATCTTCATTTATGACTCCTATTATTCTTTGTAACATATGATGCGAACGGTATGCATGATAATATTAAAAAAATTCTTAGACAATGACAAGTTGCTATAAAAGCCGACTCTACCCCGATTGCAAGTGAGAGCAGAAGCATTTCGGTAAATCCACCTGGCGCCATAGATAAATACAAGGCTCTAGGATCCATATCTACGATTTTACTACTGATAACAGCGATGGCTAGAGCTGTGCTTATCATTATGATTGCCATAACGAAGCCGTGAGTAACGGTATCTTTAAATTCTTTTTTTGTGATACCATGAAATCTTACCCCGAGACTTGTGCCAAGTATAATTTGTGCTGAAGCAACAATAAAAGAGGGTGGCTTCACTTCCGTTAATGATGTGAGGTGAAAAAAGGCACTAAGCAGAAGTGCGCCAAAGAGAGCGCCTCCGGGTAATTTATATTTCAAACCTAAAATACTACCTACTACTGCACAGAACAGCATGATAAACCAATCCGCAAAACTTATAAGGTGTAGCGGAGGATTTTCTATAATAATGCGAGCAAAATCTGTATTGAAATAGAATTTAATAATTATAGCACTGGTAATGACGACTAGAGCAATTCGTAATGAGTGCACTAGTATCATTTTTCTCTCATCTGCGCCAGCATCAGAGCCAATGAATACTAATTCTGCTAAGCCACCTGGAGGTGCAGAAAATATTGATGTTACCACGTCCCATTTGGCGATGTTACGATAGTAAATATAACCGATTATGGACACGACAAAGGCATAAATGAATACAAGGGAGATTCCTTTGGGCCAGTTATAGATTTGCTTCAAAATTTCGGGTGTGAAAGAGGTACCGATTAAAACACCTAAAATTGGTAAAGCAACTCTTCGTAGCCTATTGTCAATGTCAAAGTAACCAATGGGTATTGATAAAAAAAGTGAAATCGTAAAAGAGCCAAGCATCCATGGCAGAGGAAAATTATAATAAGCAAAAATATATCCGCCAACAAAACCCATTAATAGAGAAATAAGATTCTTAACAATGAAATTATGCATCAAGTATGAATTTGGTTATTAATAGGTACCCTTAAAGTAATACAATATACAATTATTACAAGCCGTAATTATGATGAAAAATTTCCATATAGCTCAGCTAATTATTATTATTTGAACAAGTGTAAGCAGCAGAAGACCTGCCATAGAATAATTGAATATTTTCAATCTGCTATTTGTCATAAGACGACGAAATTGTTGGCCAAGTAAAGCCCATAAACATTGGCATGGAAGATTTGCAAGTGAAAAGGCCGCAGTTACGAGGATAATACCTGATAATGAATTTGTTGGTGAGTATATAGAAATTGCAGTCAATGACATGCTCCAACCTTTTGGGTTAACCCACTGAAATAGTAAAGCCTGCAAAAATGATAATGGTTTTGATTTTTGTTCCCCATTTTTTTCAATATCTGATGAGGATGTTGCAATTCTGTATGATAGATATATCAGATAACCTCCGCATAGAAATTTAAGAATGATTTGTGTAAGTGGGATTGTATTAAATACTTCCATTAGACCAATTCCGACACCAAAGACTAGCGTACTAAACCCAATATTGATTCCAAGTATGTGGGGAAAAGTTTTACGAAAGCCAAAATTGGTTCCAGAAGCCATTAGCATAATATTATTTGGACCCGGCGTTATTGAGGCTACAAATGCAAAAATAAACAGTGCGAAAATTACTTCAATGCTCATCACTCAATCATCAACTGAATTTATTTAGAATATAATCTTGCGCTTTTGACTTGTGATATTTGATGTTTGGTATTCCCAAATCTACAGGCTCAGGATCAACTATTTCAATAAGCGCATTATTTTGTATTGCGTACCTTAAAGCTATATTTGTTATATTTACACTGAATGAGGTACCCATAAATATATAGTGATCGGCATTTCTCATCCAAGACTCGGCTTCAGACATTCTATATTGATCTGTATAATACTCATCGAATAACAATATAAAAGGACGCAGAGACTTCCCCAGCTCCGGTTTTTTTGTTTCTTTTGATATTTTGAATGCATCAAGGAGTTTTATTTTGATGTCATTATTTTCTCCGTCAGTTAGTTCATCAATCTCATCCCACGGAGCATCTGTTAGCTCTAGTAAATTATCCATCTCATCATAAATCAGAGCTTTATCAAGTCTGCCGTGAATCGGAATATAGTCTTTGTTTCCTGCCTTACCGTCCAAGCCGTCAACGTTTTGTGTGATAAGTCTTTTATTTGATAAAAAATGATGGACTTTATTTGGCATGACATTTCGATATGATGCAAATCTTTTAAAGTACCACAGAAGAAACTCTTCTGGATTATTTTGATACATATGACGTGTTGCCATCTCTTGCGGGGTGTAATTTACGCTACCAATAGTCCAAAAGCCGTCATTCCCTCGAAAAGTTGGTATACCGCTTTCCGCACTTACACCCGCGCCTGTTATGTAAAGAATATTTTCAATCATATGAAATTATATCACGATTACTAAGAATTAAGAATTATCAATATTCTTGACTAAGCTATCTGATATACCAATGGCTGCTGCTTCATACGCATCAAAAATAATATCGGCCCCCAGTACTTCAAGCTCATGCGTATCCTCTTTAGTCCTTGATGGAACAATGATTTTTCCATCAAAGCCATATTTTCTTGCTTGTATAATTGATCTTTTTTGGGCTTCATATTCTGGCAGAGCCAATATAATAACTCTTAATTTACCAAATCTAAGCTTAGACCAAAATCCAGGATCTTCTGCATCAGCAAATGCGGCCCTTCTTTTTTTCTTAATAAATTTTTTAACTAAATCCGTGTTGCTATCAAATCCAGCTGATTTAATTTCATTTCTATTCATTAAGTCAAATATTGCTCCGCCAAATCTACCTAGCCCAAGTATCATAACTTCGGCATCTCCACATGTGTGAGGCTCTTCATCCGGGTGGTGTGTTTTTCGTTCAATCTTAATCAGATATTTTTCACACAATTCGTATAATCTATGCGCATGCTTGTTTAATATAGCAGCTATTATAAAACTCAGACTTACAGAAAGTATAATCGCGGAAATAATAACACCATCAATAGCTGCTTTTTTAGTCAATATTGATAATACAATTAACGAAAATTCTGAGAAAGTAGATAGAGATACAATCATTAAAAAGGATGTATAAGAACGAAGTTTGAAAGAAATTAGAAGGAAAAATAATATTACTGATTTGACGATTAATAAGGACATAAGAATTAAAAACATGCCGATTGCATCATTTGAAATAGTGATTTGCATACCAATGGAAATAAAAAAAGCTAACAATAATATTTCCCGTAAACTCCATATTTTCTCTGATAGCTTTTCAGCAGAGCTATAGCCCGAGAGTAATATCCCCATAACCAAAGCACCAATTTCACCCGTAAGTCCGAAATATTTGAATAAGTAAGATCCAAGAAATAGTGAAATTAGGATTGTTGCCAGAAGAAGCAATTCTTCATCATCCTCAATCCTATTAAGCACAAATTTTATAAGCGGAATAAGAGCTGGTAAGATTAGTAGGTATAATGTGCTAACGGTCAAGCTACTTGATTGCATATAGCCCAAGAGAATAAGAGCGATTATGTCTTGAAAAATAATAATTAGCACTGACAGGCGGCCATGAAAAGATGTTAGTTCTTTTCTGCTCTCGAGCGATTTTGTAGCGATAACAGTACTAGAGAATGATAGTGCTATACAAATTATTATTTTTTCTTCGAGTGGTATATTGATGCCCGATAAAAGAAAAAATAATACAGTTATAAAGAGGGTATGTATCAGAACAACTGCAATTAGATACCTATTAAGAAATGCCGATGGTCTTATTTTTAGACCAATAGAGAATAGTAATAACTCTACACCAATTTCAGCTGGTAGTTCCAGAAGTCCAATATCATCTGACATACCAATAATCGTGAATAAATAACCTGACAAAATAAATCCCACTAGTGGTGGTAGCGATATAATACGGAATGCTTGACCAACTAAGAATGCTCCAGTCATCCAAATTAAAACTAATTCCATCTATATGCCCTCAATAATAAGTACCTCCAAGTATCGGTTTTCCACAGGCGGATTGAATTTTTACCAGTTGTTAACTTACCAAGATTGAAAATTATTTTGATAAGAAGTGATTCTATTCAAATGCGGCAATTGAATGAATAATATAAATATACATAAACTTTTAATGAAAGTGCCATTACTATTTGGGCTTTTATTCATTTTTCAGTTCATATTCCTCGGTTATTCCTTTGCGGATAACGGGATTTCATCTGTGAATAGCTTCGTTGAGGAAAAACATTCAGCTACCGACTTTAGATCGAGGAAGCAAAATAGTAATGGGCAGCGTTCTGATTCGGGTTTCGATTTTATTGTATCCCTTGAAAGGGAGAATA
>CAJWPC010000011.1 GCA_913045225.1 uncultured Rhodobiaceae bacterium
CCGTAAAAAAAGCACAAGAAAAGGGTTATAATGTGATAGCTAATGGGACTATCTGCATTGAAGATAATCCTAATATAACTATTTCTAATTGTCTGAAATTTGCCAAAAAGTTAGTGGATCTTGGACATGAGGGCTTTTATTTAAAATCTGCAAGTGGAAGATTGAATCCCGAATTCGTATATATGTTAACATCGCAATTAATAAATAGGTTTCCTGATCAGGAAATTACTATTCATGCACACTCTACATATGGAGAGGCACCTGCTTGTTATATTTCTGCAATTCTTGCTGCTTTATTAAATAATAAACCAATAACAATTGATGTTCAGCATCCCGCTCTTTCAGGATCCACTGCGCAACCAAGCATGACAAAAATGGCAGAGCTAGTGTCCAACTATCCAGATCCGAGTGTGAATATTCATGCACCAGAGTTAAATAAGAGAGCAATAAAAGACAGTCTAGAGTCACTTTTAAGATTAAGATTCCGTTATAGGGAATACGAAACTGCCTATGATAAAGAGCTTTTGGATACAATGTATGAGGCGAGGGTACCGGGCGGGGCTTCTTCTACACTTAAATCGATACCCGGTCTTGTCGATAACCTTGCTAGAATTCTAGAACTTGAAAATGAGTCAGATAAATGGGAAAAGATACAATCTCATATATACAAACAACAGAGAAAAATACTAAAGGATTTAGGGGAACCAACTCAGGTAACTCCGTATGCTGCGAATACTACTGGTCAGGCTGCAATATCTTTGTGGAACGTATTAGAGGGTAGGGACCCATACTCAACATTATATCCAGGAATAATAAATTATTTGATTGGAATGCATGGTAAGGTTCCAGATAGCGTAAATAAGGAGTTGGTATCGAAAGCCCTAGAGCAGAAGGGTCTTAAAAAAGTTGTAGAATATGAAAGCTCTATGAAACGAGAAGATATGCTTAAAAAAGCAGAGAGTGACCTTATTGATGCTGGTATTGCAAACCCAACAACACGTCAGAAGCTCTCATACCTGCTCCTTGGAGATATAGATCATGTCTTGGCAGTACATAAAGGAGAAAATAAACCTCAATCCACGCCAGATCTTCCTTTTTATGCCTCAGAACCAATTTCAGCTGATAAAAAACGGATATCATCTGATGGCAAAACCTACTTATTAGACATTAGAGACGCCATTACCGCAATTGGTGGAATACCAGTTCTTCAAGAAATTGCAGAAAGAATACTTCATTTAAAACAACTGAATGATGGTCACTATATTTTTCCAGATAGTTATAGTGATTTAGGTAAAATTTGGTATGATATTAATATGAAGAAATTAAGACAAATAATTGATTCTATTGATCAAAATTTAATTAATAATGGTTTCAACTCAATGCAGGTACGCAATTTCACGAAGCAACAAGGACACATTACAATTTTTGAATGTATTCGTGAGGTCCTTGAAAATAGAGGCGAAGGCTTATACGCTTACTTTGAAAACCTCTATAATGAAACTCACCTTACCAATTGACGTAGATACATCACTTATCTCATCATAATTAACATTACCGCAAGGTGCTTATTGATTGAAATGCAATTAGCGTATACTAGTCTTGACCAGCTTCAATCATCTTCCTTGCTAATAAAGTTGGATTTGTAAAACAAGATTCATGACTTCCTGGCATCGATACAAGTCTATAAAGGCCAAGTTTTTGTGATAATCGCGGATGCCAAGGGAGGCTGGCAGGCAATGCGATATCCTCTTGGCAAACTATATAAGATTTGCCAATTTGCATTTCGGCAGGTGTTTGAGATAATTGGATTTGATCTGTAAAAGTTTTGTATGGATGAGGGTTAAGCTTTTTATAAGTTGATTGAGCTAATTCAAGATCGCCGTCATTAATAAAGGCCTCACGCCAAATGGGAAATGGCAAACTGACACTTCCATCCTTTTGAACAATTTGATCAAATAATGAAATATATTCGGGTGGTGTCATGTCATTTAGTGACTCACCAGGGTTTGGTACGAACGCATTCCAGTAAACTAATCTCTTTATGAATTTTTTACCTAATCTGTCGAATGCTCCAGTAATGACCATTCCTGCATAAGAATGACCCACTAGTATACAATCCTCGATGTTGTTTGTGTTGATAAAGGAAATAAGTGAGTCTATTGCATCATCAAGTCCCACATTCTTTGAGTCACCATCTTGATTACCCTTCAGCGTTGGCAAGTGGACTTTATGGCCATCTAACTCGATAGCCTCCGCAACATCCTTTAGTAGATTACCATCGTGCCAAGCGCCATGTACTAAAACGTAAGTATCCATAAATTATAACCATTATTTACTGTAATAAGATAGCGTTTATGATTGAAAAATCAACCCTGATATCGGACTAGATTTAGTAATATCCCGCAGCAATGATTGCAAGGAGGACGAGCTGAATATAATTTATTATCACAGAAAGCCTGTGTGTGATTTTAAACATCCTATCATTAGAATTATCTCTGTATTTATTTATTTTCGGCATTAAGTAGAAAAGAGTAAATAGAAATAAAAATACACATAATAATACAATATGATAGCGAACAGCAAATGACCCATCAACCAATGCGATTAGTAGGGATAGAATAAGACAAAATAAATTGAATCCATAGTAAAATGGAAAGATTTTCCTGATAAATGTGCCCGCATTATCTAAGTCAAGTGTGATAAATGTTATCGGGGCCACAATGAATGAAAAGAATACTATAACGCCAAAGCTTACCATTATTAGGTTATTTGCAATGAGGTACAGCATCATTTAAAAAGTATGAATATTAATAATATGTATAAAAATAGTGATTAATCATCTTTTTCAATTACAGGCTCGCCTTGATATTCATATTGATTGTTTGGTCGGTAGCGTATAACAAGACAAGCAATTGCAATTATAAGGATTGCACCAGCTTCATAAAGCAACACTGAAGCATCCATCCCTTTTCCTTGTAATATAATCAATCTTGAAATAGCTGTCATCGCGATGAATAATGGAAGTGTAATGGGTATTCTATTACTTGCGTAGAAAACACCAATCATACCAAGCACTTCGGTGTAAATAAATAACAAAAGAAGATCTGCTAGTGTGACAGTGCCAATCTCATAAATTTTTATTATTTCCTGGACCGTTGCAATAATTGTCAAAACAGCAATTGTTGCAAGTAATATTTTTTCGATGGCTTTTACAATAATTTTTGGATTAATATTTTCCATAATAATACCTTATTAGATAATTATTACGTAATCATTAACATATTAGATTATAATATTACTAATAATTGCTTTGACTAAATCACGAAGTTTCTAATAGTATATAAATACTTAGGAGATATCAGATGGGTTCGATTGTAGTGAAGAATTTAACGAAACAAGCCAATAAATTATGACTCCGACAATGAAGAAGCTATTTGATAAATACTTAGGCGTTCACAATAGGCAGTCAAAGTTTCTAATTAAGTACTATGCCGTTGCGATTTCAATTATATTATTAATAGCCTTTCTTTACCGTTAGCTCTAAATTTTCTTATGAAAAAGCTTATAATCACTGTTTTTATAATGTTTTGTCATACTCACTTCTCAGATATCACCCTAACCGAGGTTAGCCATAGTAAATACTCATGTCAGTACATAGACTCTTCAGGCGCTAAAACAGATAAAGGTTTCTATCTTCAAATTTCGCCTGAAAGTCTAAACATGATTGAAAGAAATTCAAGATTAAGAGAAAAAAATCATGGATATGCTGATATTATTGCTTTCAATACATGGAGCGAAGGCGATGTATCAGCTGAATTAATATATTCATTTGATATTGAGGTAATTCAAAATAGATACTATATAAATCGAGATTCAGCTAAATTTCCACATAAATTTACCATGGATAGAAAGACATATTCGCTAAATATTGAAGACATATATTCAAATGAAACACTTAATTATCAATGCAAACAACTTAACAGCAATCTGTCTTTTGAAGATCTAATTTTAGAGCGTATCTTTGAATTACAAGAACTCAAAAATCGAAAGAAATAAGATTGATTCCTTACCTCAAATCTATAAGATAAAGGTGATGGTCTTCTTGACAATATGATTTATCTTTGAGTACATTTTATTATATTAATTAAACGGAGATTTTAAATGCCAACATTAGTAATAAAAGGGAAGATAACAAAAGAATATAATCATTGGGTTAAAGTATTTGATGAAGTGGGAGAGCTCAGAGAGTCCAAATATGGTATAAAAACAATATATCGTGGTCATGAATTAGCCGATGAGTCAACCATACATGTCGTTCTACACACACCAAGCATGGAAGCTCTTCAGGAGCATATGCAAAATGAGTCTGAGAAAATAGCAGAAGCAGGGGGAGATCCAAGCCCAGACGCTAATATTATATGCGTATGTACTGACTAAAATTATCTAAGTCAAACAATCCTCTATGCCAATTAATGCAATGAATTAATTTGGTTTTTATGGTGCCGTAGACAGGACTTGAACCTGTGACTTCTTAATTACGAATTAAGCACTCTACCAACTGAGTTACTACGGCAATTTATTGCCTACATATTAGTATGCAAATATATTTTATTCTATTGATAAATATGTTTCATATAGTTGGTTTGTCAAATATTCAGTCGAGTGATATAGTTTTGTATGAAAAAATTATTGATAATTGCGTTGGCTTTTATTTTTCACTTCACAGCTGTGGGTAGTGTTTCAGGCGAAGTGCCCAATATCACATTAAAATGCTATTTAAATTTAGACTTCAGTGCCAATAATACCAGAAATACTGATGCTGAGAAAATACTACGCTTTGGGCTAGATAAATATTTTAATGCTATTTCGATATTAAGAATATCAAACTCGGATGATATTGAATCCAGAATTGTTAGATTTGAGGTTAGCAAATCAAAAATGGAATTAGAGGTCAGCCCGACATACCCAAGAGAAATTACTGTTGCTGAGTTGGATGGTATGGGTAAGTTGACACTGAGTGAGCTTCATGAGGGGAACACGGTGATATCTCACTCGATAGATCAAGCGACATTGTCTCTGCAACTGGTAACTGAAAACTCCACGTTTTATACGGTATGCAAAATACTAGATTATAACACAGAGCCGTTACAGAATCATATCGATGATGTTACAAGGCAATACAAAGATATCATTGGTTGATTATAACAAAAAGGGAAACAATATTCTTTCTGGCTCCGGAGGAGGGATTCGAACCCCCGACCAATTGATTAACAGTCAACTGCTCTACCACTGAGCTACTCCGGAATAATGTATTTATAGATTTTATATACTATAAATGCAATTACAAATTGGAGGCCACGTCCGGAGTCGAACCGGATTAAAGGGTTTTGCAGACCCGCGCCTAACCGTTCGGCCACGTGGCCCTCATAATTGATTTCAAACTAATATAAAAATATGTTCTACACAAATAAAAAAATCTAAATACAGACTGGCTCTGACCTCCTTGTTATTAGTGAATTAAATCATATATTTATGATTGTTTATGGTTAAAAAAAAATATATATCTAAATAATAATTTTTATGTAAGTAGAACACTATGACAGATTTTAACAGCATGCGTTTAAATATGGTAAATAACCAAATAAAGCCGTTTGCTGTAACAAATCCTGTGATTTTAAATGCTTTTGCTACAATTCCCAGAGAGAGCTTTGGTCAATTTATAATCCAATCTGCCATTTACACAGATAATATTCTATACCTTAATCAGAAAAAAAAATTTGAGAGTAGATACTACTTACCCGCGGCGGTATTTGCAAAAATGATACAGATCGCTGATATTAGAGAACATGAGAGTGTCCTTGACATTGGTTGCCTAACTGGATACACATCCGCGATCTTATCAAAAATCTGTGATACAGTTGATGGACTTGAGCAACATGAAGAATTGGTTGATATAGCAAAAGAAAATATTAAGAAACTTGGTATTGAAAATATCAAGGTGCATCAAGGCAGCCTTAAGGATGGATACAAAAAGAAAGAACTCTTTGATGCTGTGTTTATCAATGGTTCTGTTGATTTGGTGCCACAATCAATAAATGATCAAGTAAAAGATGGCGGAAGAGTAGTCACTATAAAGAGAGATGGGCAAATTGGATATATGGTTATCCTCAAAAAAGCTGGCAATTATATGAACCAAATTAATCATTTTGAAATAACCGTACCCTACATATCAAAAGACTTTATACGTAAAAGTGAGTTTGCTTTTTAAAGCATTATAGTGTTGTTCCCTTTATTTAAAATACTGATATATTAAAAATATGAATCATATTTTCAAAAAAATTATTGTAGTTATGCTCATTATCATATTGAGGCCAGTAAGTTCTTATTCTTTATCAATCAATGAACTTATGATCATAACAAATGAAAATAGCCTGATCATTCAAGCTGACCTTGAATACCTTAAAAAATTCCAAAATGATATTGAGTTAGCAAAGAAAATGAATGATCCTACAATCACACTATCTGGATTTGTTGGGGCGAAACATCAAGAAACCGATAGTAGCGAAGCTTCCTTCAATCCAAGAAATCTAAATCTTACTATGTCAAAGAATTTATTCGATGGTTATAAAACAAAATACTCTATAATACAGGCTAATGATCTATCCCTACAGGCGGACTATCTATTTGAGGCTTTAAAACAAAACGTTTACCTAGAGTCCATAAGTTCTTACTTGGATTTAATACACCTTAGGCAGTCTTATGATCTGACGGAACAAAGCTTGATGCTTACCAAAAATAATTTAGATTTCAAGGTGCAACAGCATAACTCAGGTGATATTTCTGATATTGATCTGGAAAAAGCAAAACTTGAATATTCAAAATATGAATTTAGTCTCAAAAAAATTCAGATTTCAATTTCCGATCAAGAGGACCTGATCCTAGATTATATGAGCACTATTCCGAGCACTAATAAATATCCAGAATTAATGGATAGAAGTCTTGATTTATCTTCGGAGTCATTAATTGAATTCGCTGTAAATAATAACCCTACAATCAAGTCCAGTCAGATTTATTTAAAAATTCTAGAGCATAGTAAGCTGATTGAAAGATCAGCTAACCTACCAAAAGTAGATTTAGAAGTGGGATTCAATAGAAATTGGGATGCAACTGACTCCGCTGGTCAAGCGGATGAGTATTCAATTATTGGAAGTATTAGTATACCATTATATGAATCCGAGGAAGTGAATATCAAAGAGTCAAATATTGATCTTGATATAATTAGAAATGATAAAATTCTGAAAGACCAAATAAACACTCTCAAAAGGGAAATAAATAGTCTGCTCGACCAAATAGAGATGCTAAATACAGAATATGAAATTGAAAATAATCAAAAAGAAATATACGAAAAAGATATTGAAATAAAAAAGGAAAGTTACAACGTTGGATCTTCATCACAGCTTGATATTTATGATAGCCAAATTAAGTATAATGAGCATCTGATAAGTATGGCTCAAATTATGAATTCGAAACAGAAGGCGCATTATATTTTATTAAATAAAATAGGTAAACTAACCCAGTAAAATTAATACCCTGCAGTACATGTAATGGAAAAGAAATATATACATCAAGATATAGAAAAGAGAATTTACTCACAATGGGAAGAGTCGAATTGTTTTTCTGCGTCGACTGATATAAACAATCAAAAGGAAACCTATTGTATTGTAATACCACCGCCAAATGTTACTGGTAATCTACATATGGGTCACGCCCTAAATAATACACTTCAAGATATACTTATTAGATTTAACCGTATGCAAGGAAAAGACGTGTTATGGCAAGCTGGTACTGATCATGCCGGTATTGCTACACAAATGGTTGTAGAACGAAAGCTTGATGCTGAAAGGAATTTAAGAAAAGAAGACCTCGGGCGAGAAAAATTTGTTAATGAGATTTGGAAGTGGAAAGAGGAATCGGGTGGTCAAATAATTAATCAATTGAAGCGACTTGGCTCATCTTGTGACTGGGAAAGGGAGAGGTTCACCCTCGATGAGGGTTTGAGTAAGGCTGTTCTGTATGTATTTAATAAATTATACGAAGACGGATTATTATACAAAGATCAGAGACTCGTGAATTGGGATACAAAATTTGAAACGGCAATATCGGATCTTGAAGTTCAACAAATAGAGGTAGAGGGTAATCTTTGGTATATAAAGTATCCGCTACGAGATGATAAATCTAAATTTATTACTATTGCAACAACACGTCCCGAAACAATGCTTGGCGATACGGCAATAGCGGTGAATCCAAAAGACAAAAAACATAATAAGCTTATAGGTAAAATGGCCATTATTCCTCTTTCGGGTCGAGTTATTCCAATAATTGGAGATGATTATGCGAAGATGGATGAAGGTACAGGTGCGGTAAAGATCACACCTGCTCATGATTTTAATGACTTTGAAGTGGGGAAGAGAAATAACCTTGAAATGCTTAATATATTGGATAAAAGTGGGCACCTTGTTGATGATGATTTTATCCCAAAAAAATATCAAAAACTTGAGAGGTTCGTTGCTCGAAAAGAAATTCTTTCGGACCTTGAGGCTGACGGATCACTTATAAAAACTGAAAAACATCTACATAATGTTCCGCATGGGGATAGATCTGGGGTAGTAATAGAGCCGTATTTAACAGATCAATGGTATGTTGATGCAAAAGAATTATCAAAAAAAGCCATCAAAGCTGTTAAAGAGAAAAAAACACAATTTGTTCCTGAAAATTGGGAAAAAACATATTTTGAGTGGATGGATAACATACAACCATGGTGCATATCTAGACAGCTATGGTGGGGGCATCAAATACCTGTATGGTATGGCCCTGATAATCATTTTTTTGTAGCAATGGATGAGGATGAAGCCAAGAAGAAAGCATTTGACCATTATGGCAAAGATATAGATCTTGTACGGGATGAAGATGTTTTAGATACTTGGTTTTCATCCGCTTTATGGCCTTTCAGTACCTTGGGATGGCCAGAAAAAACACCTGAGTTTGAGAAGTACTACAATACTGATGTGTTGGTCACCGGTTTTGATATTATTTTCTTCTGGGTCGCACGAATGATGATGATGGGTCTCTATTTAACCGATGATGTCCCTTTTCACACGATATATATACATGCACTTGTCAGGGACGAAGACGGTCAAAAGATGTCGAAATCGAAAGGCAATGTCATCGATCCCTTAAGCCTGATCGAGAAATACGGGGCAGACTCATTAAGATTTACCCTATCATCCATGGCTGCCCAAGGACGAGATATTAAATTAGCTGAGTCACGCGTTGAAGGTTATAGAAATTTTATTACAAAAATTTGGAATGCGGCGCGTTTCATATCAACTTACAATATTATTCTAGATACAAATTTCGATCCAAAAAATGTTAAGCGGGACCAAAATAAATGGATACTGGGAGAGTTAGACAATTTAAATATGAACGTAAGTCAGGCGCTTGATAAATTTCGTTTCAATGATGCTTCGGCAGAAATATATTCATTTACCTGGCACCTATTTTGTGACTGGTACATTGAAATTATAAAAGATGACATGACTCAATCAAGTGAAGACTCTATAGAGACAAAGCAAACGCTTATTTATACCTATCTCAATTTACTCAAAATCTGCCATCCCTTTATGCCTTTTGTGACCGAAGAGTTAAATAGTATTTATACAAAGGAACAAGAGTTACTTGTTACCTCAAACTGGCCTAGTTTAGTCTCCAATGACGCTATTCAATCTAAATCAAGTATTGATTTCCTAATTGATGTTATAACAGAAATTAGATCTATAAGATCTGAATTAAGAGTTGCGCCTTCAAATAAAACAAAACTCTTAGTTTTGAATGATGGAAATGATTACCTCGATGTACTAATTGAGAATAATATTAAAATTCAAAGAATGGCAAGGGTGTCTACTATTGAATATACTGATGCGATTCCGGATCATGCTATTCAATTTAGTATATCTGGCGTGGGCTTTGGATTAGACTTAGAGGGAGTCGTGAACGCCGAGGAGGAGCTCGCAAGGCTTGGAAAAGAATTGAGTAAAATTTTAGATGATTTAGCAGTTGTTGATAAAAAATTAGGGAATAAACAGTTTCTAGATAATGCACCGCATGATGTAATTGAAAAACAAAGGGCGCTACGGGAGGAACTATCAAACCAAAAAAATGAATTAGAGATTTCAAAAGAGAAGTTTATGAAGTTAAGCTAATTGATTTACAATAATTTAGAAATCATACACGAAGGATAGATTCACAGAAGGAGAAACTGTAATCTGAGTATCTTGATGGGCCGCTTCTGCTTGAGCAAGATATGCCGCGCTATTACAGGTCATACCAGTTGAACATATGGGTTTTGATATGAAAGGTAAGTCATTCCTTATTTCAACAGAACCTGATAGAGAGATCACCGCGCCTGACTTTAGTTGATTATTTAATCCCGCAGATAGGTTTATTATCCCTGCTACATTAACTCTATTATCGTCTGCAGAGAATTGGCCGTTGTTAAAGCCTCTATAATCTTGTTTAGCATGCATAGTTTCGTTGGAAAGTAGAGCTGAAATATCAGCTTT
>CAJWPC010000012.1 GCA_913045225.1 uncultured Rhodobiaceae bacterium
CCCCAAATGGATGTTAGATAGGTGGAAAAACTATTATACATCTGATGAAATAAATCAAATAGCGAGCTCATTAGTCAATATTCCACCTTTAGACATAACATTAAAAAAAATTGATGAAAAATTTGCTGAAGATCTTGGTGGGCAAAGTATTGTGCCTAGAAATATTCGTTTCAAAAAGTATGGATTTATTCCAGATATAAAATACTACCATGAAGGCAAATGGTGGGTCCAGGATATTGCTGCGTCCATGCCCGTTCGAATTATTCAAAATGAAATTAGTAACAAAAACATTGTTGATCTTTGTGCGGCACCTGGAGGTAAAACAGCAAATTTAATTGACGCTGGAGCAAAAGTTACAGCAATTGAGAGCAGTATCGATCGGATAAGCCTTTTAAAAATAAACCTTAAAAGACTGAACTTTGAAGCAGATATTATTCATGCCGATGGTACAAAATGGAGCTCAAAATTAAAATACGATGGAGTCTTGATTGATGCACCATGCAGTTCGACTGGTGTCATGAGACGGAATCCAGACATATTGAGAAGAAAAAGCCATAATCTAGATTATCTTACAAATCTTCAACATAAATTACTTATTAATGGAATTAAACTTCTCAAAAAAGGTGGGTTTCTCCTATATTGCACATGCTCATTAGAAAAGGAGGAAGGAGAATACCAAATTGATAGAATCCTCGATGAAAGAGATGACATTGAATTGAAAAAAATTCAAAAAAAGGATTTTGTTATATTTCAAGAGTTTATTCACCCCAATGGTTATTTACGGATTTTGCCCAATACAATAGGGGATGGTGGAAATGATGGTTTCTTTATTTCCATTCTTCAGAAAAAATAATAATATTAACTTACAATTGTAAAAATTAGGAGTAGTTTGATGCCGATTTTCCGAAAAGATGAGATGGAAGCCACGCCCGATGTTGCAAGACCACACATCAAAATGATCCAGTATGCCGGGGATCTTCTTAAAGTAGGCATTGTAACATACAAAAAAGGTGATGTTCCGCCCCCGCATTATCACCCGAATGACGAACAATGGATATATATTCTCTCTGGTAAACTGGCAGTCTTACTGGGAGATGAGACAACAACCGCGGATGCTGGTGATTTAATTTTTATTCCAAGAAATACAGTGCATGGTATACGTCTATTGGACGATGAATGCACATTCTTTGCGTGTAAAAATAAATCAGGAACGGGTGGCTTGAGTGAAGACTACACTGATGTGAATAATCTTGATGAACTAATAGAAAAACTTGAGATGCAAGAATAGTTTTAATGTGTAATTCAAGCCTCGAGGAAACAACTGAGTATGAATGATAATATTATTAAGATAAAACGTGCTCTCATTAGTGTTTTTGATAAAACAGATATAGTAAAGCTTGCTAAAAGCCTTGCGGAACATGGTATTGAAATTGTCTCCACTGGAGGCACGGCAAGACTACTAGTTGATAATAATATTGAGGTCACTCAAATAGATGAAATCACAAAATTCCCCGAGGTCTTGGGTGGTCGAGTTAAAACATTACACCCAAATATATATGCAGGCTTGCTCTCAAGATTGAATAATTCAGATGACAAGGAAACAATAAAAGAATTTAATATAGAGGAATTTGACCTTGTGGTTGTAAACTTATACCCTTTCCAAAAAATTGTCGAAACCACAGAAGACGTTGCTGAAATTATTGAAAATATTGATATCGGGGGGCCTTCGATGATAAGAGCGTCTGCAAAAAATTACACAAGAGTGTCGGTAATAACTCACACTGGTGCATATGACGATCTAGTAAGAAAATTAGAGATAAATGGAGGATTATCATTAAGTGATAGAATGTCACTCGCAGCTGAAGCTTTCACATTAACTTATAATTATGACAAGATAATTTCAAATTGGTTTGAAAACTACCTCAACCCCGATCAGAAAAATCGGTCATCAGATAAAATAATAAGCGAAAAAAAATTAAGATATGGTGAAAACCCTCACCAATCAGGCGCATTACAAATTAATTCAAAGAGTGGGCTTGGCTCCATCGAACAATTACAAGGAAAAGAGTTATCTTATAATAATATTAATGATATTGATGCAGCTCTGCAACTGATTGACGATTTTAAGAAAGATAGCCCCACATTTGCCATAATCAAACACGCTAACCCATGCGGTGTCGCTCAGAAAGATACGTTATTTGCCTCATATATTGATGCACTATCTTGTGATCCAACGAGTGCTTTTGGTGGTATTTTAATAGCAAATGTTACTATTGACGCAGACACTGCCGCTGAAATTGTAAAAATATTTTCAGAAGTTGTAATCGCACCTGGTTTCACTGATGATGCATTAAAGGTACTATCTGATAAGCAAAACCTCAGAGTAATAAAGTTTAACACAATCAATAATGAAAAATCAGATAACAAAATACTCAAGTCAGTCTATGGAGGCTATCTAGTCCAGGACAGAGACCAATTTATAATTGATGAAAGTGAACTAAAGACTGTCACCTCTAACAAACCTAATTCTGAGCAAATAAGAGATTTGATATTCGCATTCAAGGTTGTAAAGCATGTAAAATCTAATGCTATTGTTTATGTAAAGAATATGAAGACAATTGGCATCGGAGCGGGTCAAACGAGTCGCGTCGATTCATCAAAAATTGCAATACAGAAATTTTATGAGAATATTAATGACGAAAAACAAAGAACTGGATGTGTCATTGCATCTGATGCATTTTTTCCATTTTCTGATGGATTAGATGAAGCCATCAAATTTGGTGCAGTCGCCGTAATCCAACCTGGCGGTTCAATTCGAGATAAAGAGGTTATCGAAACAGCGAATAATGCTGGTCTGTCAATGGTTTTCACTGGTTACAGACATTTTAAGCACTAACAATCAAATATAATCACTTAGCTTTGTTGGCAAAAATTTACCTATATTTTGTTTTCCCATGATTTTATTATTTTTGACAATTGTATGTCCCCTCAATAATACTTCGTCGGGCCAGCAAAATACTTCAAATCCGGAGTATGGGTTATATTTTGACCCATCAACAACCATCTCGTCTGTGAGTGTAACTTTTTTATCTTTGTTCCAGATTGTAATATCAGCATCGGAACCAATCCTAATTTCACCTTTTTTAGGATAAAGACCATATATTTTTGCAGGCATTGTTGAGGTAATCCGAATAAAATCATGCAAATCTAAGTTGCACTGTTTTCTTAATACCTTATTGAGAATAATTGGCAATCTCCAATGAAGCCCTGGCATACCATTTGGTATTTCTTTAAAGCTTGGATTATTACCCATAAAAAACTTACCTTTTTCGTCAAAGCTATATGGTGCGTGATCGGAAGATACTAAATCGAGAACCTTTCCCTCAATACCATGCCATAATGCCTCAGAGTCACTCTTATCACGGACTGGAGGACTGCAGATCCACTTTGCAGCTTCTTTTATATTAGATTGGTTGAGCAGACTTGAGTTCAAAGAGAGATATTGAGTACATGTTTCAGCAAAAAAATGAACCCCCCTTAACTTACCTTTTTTTATTTCATTAAGGCCTTTTTCAGAGGAAACATGAAAAATCATTACCGGTTGTTTAGTTTCTTCGGACATTTTTATGATCCTCTTGAAAGCGTCTACTTCACCATCCACTGGATGACTATCTGTGTGATACTTTGGATGCGTGCAATCATTATTAAGCAACTCTTTTACTTTTTTTGTAATCATTTCATGGTTTTCAGCATGCACTGATACCATCGCACCGCATTGTTTCGCCTGCTCAAGTATCCTATGAATATTATTATCATCGATTCTTAACCTGTCATAAGTCATGAATATCTTTATTGAACTATGACCTTCCCTGATCAGCTTTGGTAGCTGAAAATCAATAACATCATCTGATGGTCCAGCAATGATCATGTGCATGGAGTAATCTACAATAGCGTTATTTTCAGCTAGCTCGTGATATTCTTGAACAATGTTTGTCAGGGAGTCACCCTCATACTGAGCTGCAAATGGTATAACGGTCGTATTTCCTCCGAGTGCGGCCGCAGTTGTTCCAGAGAGAAATGTATCAGAATTTACTAAACCAGATGCTGATCTCTGTTCAATATGACAATGACTATCAACGCCACCCGGTAGCACTAATTTATTTGTTGCATCAATTTCTCTATCAACCGATACACATATATTATTTTCTATTTTCTCTATGACCTGATCCTCTATTAGAACATCAGTGACCTCAACCTTATCTGAATGGACAACAGTTCCATTTTTGATTAAAATTTTTTGAGATGACATTTTCTAAAACCTCAACAGAGAAAAAATTGGATTTGAAGTTTTGATGATGGAGCGGGCGATGAGATTCGAACTCACGACCCCAACCTTGGCAAGGTTGTGCTCTACCACTGAGCTACGCCCGCTTAATAAACACCTAATTTTATATATGGATTTAGTATATTTTACTAGCAAATAATTCATTAAATGTGATTGATTTTGTGCTATTACTTATTATATAGAAGAAGTCTAGAATGGATACTTTATAATGACAGATATTAACCAATTTATAAAAGATACGACTACTGCATCATTCTCTGAAGATGTAATTGAAGCGTCAAGTCATAGTCTTGTTATCGTAGATTTTTGGGCGCCATGGTGTGGACCCTGCAAGCAATTGACACCAACACTTGAAAAAATGGTGGGTGAATTTGGTGGGAATGTCTTACTCTGTAAAGTAAATGTGGACGAAAACCAGGCGATAGCAGCACAAATGGGTATTCAATCAATACCAGCTGTTTTTGCTTTCAGAGACCAAAAACCAATTGATGGCTTTATGGGCAACATTACAGAAGATGAACTTAGAAAATTCTTTGATAAGCATGCTAACACTCAAGATACAAAGGTTGATGAACTCCTACAAGAAGTAATCAATTTAAAGCAAGAAAAGAACTACGAGGAAGCCCTAACGATTCTTGAATCAATTGCAACAGATAACTCTGATAATA
>CAJWPC010000013.1 GCA_913045225.1 uncultured Rhodobiaceae bacterium
TTAAATTTCTTTTTAATGCGACTTCTATTTAAATAAAAGGATCCTATTCTTCCTAACATTCTTCTTCAAAAAAAAGTATATCCCTGTTTTCTTCAGTCAAAACAGACATCAGCAAATCTATCTGAAGCATTGATTGATATTTATAATAATATTGATTTTGAAAATACTAAAATGAGAAAAAATTCAAAGTTTTTACAGAAAATGTTGAGAGGAAAGGGTGAAAACTTTGAAAGCGCCATTGTGCATTATTTAAAAAAAATGAATATAATTTAAATATTACCTATCAGCCATCGGTATAAAGTTCCGATTTACAGGACCAGTATAAAGTTGCCTAGGCCTTCCAATACGATACATGGGGTCTTCAATCATTTCTTTCCATTGTGATATCCAACCAACTGTTCTAGCAAGTGCAAAAAGAACCGTAAACATAGATGTTGGAAAACCCATCGCCTTAAGTATTATACCTGAGTAAAAGTCAACATTTGGGTAGAGTTTTTTGTCAATAAAGTATTGGTCATTTAAGGCTATATTTTCTAATTCCATTGCAAGTTCAAGCAGTGGATCATTTATACCAAGTTTATTCAGTACATCATGACAAGATTGTCTCATCACTTTAGCTCTAGGGTCAAAGTTCTTGTAAACACGATGTCCAAATCCAAAGAGCCGGAATGAATCCTCTTTATCACGTGCACGATTAACATATTCCGAAATATTTGATTTATTACCTATTTCTTGTAACATATTTAAAACAGCTTCGTTGGCACCACCGTGAGCGGGGCCCCACAGCGAGGCAATACCGGCAGCTATACATGCAAATGGATTTGCGCCAGAAGACCCGGCAAGTCGAACTGTAGAGGTGGATGCATTCTGCTCATGGTCTGCATGCAAAATTAATATCTTATCCATAGCGCTTGATATTATTGGATCTGGAATATAATCTTCTGCTGGAACTGAAAAACACATCTGAAGAAAATTTTCAGCGTAATTTAGGCTATTTTTGGGGTAGTTAAACGGTTGGCCAACTGAATATTTGTATGCCATTGCTGCTAGAGTAGGCATTTTTGCAATTAGCCTACGCGATGCGATCATTCTCTGATGAGGGTCTTGAATATCAGTTGAGTCGTGATAAAAAGCCGATAATGCTCCCGTTACACCGCATAAAATTGCCATTGGGTGAGCATCTCTCCGAAACCCTCTAAAAAATGTAGATATCTGTTCGTGCACCATGGTATGAAATGTGATTGCATTAACAAATTCCTCTTTCTCTGCACTATTTGGTAATTCACCATTTAAAAGAAGGAAAGCTAACTCTAAAAAATCAGATTTTTCTGCAAGCTCTTCTATGGAATAGCCTCGGTGGAGAAGAATACCTTCGTCGCCGTCAATATAGGTTAATTCAGAGATACAAGAGCCAGTAACGCCATAACCCGGATCAAAAGTAAATTTATTTGATGCTCCATAGAGTGTTCTCACATCAATAACATCTGGGCCAATTGTCCCTTTCATTACTGGGAGTTTAACTGACTCGCCAGTCAGGTCGTCGGTCAGTGTCATTGTATGTTCACTATGCTGCAACTTATTCATTTTTTTCCCCAGTAAGTTAATTGTAAAAACGCCCCAAATTAAGGTTTCGCATATTTTCTTATTTAGAATATCGATATTTTGGACTTATTATATCCATAATAAAGAACTAAATGCAAATCTGATTGATACGCAATTTTACTTCATCAAATCCTAGAGATTGGATAAGTGCAAATATAGCGGGCGCAGATTTACTGCCCGTAAGAGCAATTCTAAGGGGAATGCCCAAGTCCTTCATCTTTAGCTCTTGCTCAGACAACCAATTATTAATGAAAATCTCAAAAGATTCCGCATTATTTGGAGACTTTTCGATAATTTTAGAGAATGATTTTAAAATAATACAACTCTCTTTAGTAATTAAATTAGCAACTTCATCTTCAATTTCGGGACAACCGTCATAAATAATGTAATTAATCTTAGAGGTGAGTTCGCTAATTATTGAGAATCTCTCTAACAAATGTGGTAACAACACCTTAAATCTCTTTTTGAAATGGATGCTCACTTGTTTATTTTCCCGCAGAGAATGATGAGCTAGAATTTGTTTATATAAGCTTCCAAAGGTTTGTTTTTTCAACCAATATCCATTCACCGCAACAAGTTTCTGCATGTCAAATCTTGATGAGGAGCGACCTATAGAGCTTCCGTCAAACCAAGATATTGCTTGTGTCATAGAAAAATATTCATCATTGCCATGGGACCAGCCAAGCCTTGATAAATAATTATTCATTGCTTCTGGGTATATTCCCATATTCTTATAAGCATCTACGCCAATGGCACCGTGACGTTTTGATAGTTTTGTGCCATCACTTCCATGAATAAGTGGTATATGCCCAAAAATAGGAGGAGTCCAATTAAGTGCTTCATAGATTTTTATCTGTCTAATTGCGTTATTCAGATGGTCATCTCCTCTTATAATATGGGTGATATTCATATCGTGGTCATCCACGACCACTGCGAGCATGTAAGTTGGTGTACCATCACTTCGAAGCAGCACCAGGTCATCTAATTGTCTGTTATCAACTTTTA